>JACKDN010000020.1 GCA_020633465.1 Myxococcales bacterium | reverse complement strand
GCGTGCCCGAGAAGCACCGCCCGGTGGCCGAGATGTGCGACGACCTCCGCGATTCGAGCGGCCCCTTCATCGACGACTGGGCGCTCGAGCAAGGCGGCGACTTCGTCGGCTGTACCGCGCACGAGGACTGCACCGAGGGCGACAACGGCCGGTGCATCGGCAACGGCCACGACGGCTGGTACTGCAGCTACGATCGCTGCTTCGCCGACAGCGACTGCGACAACGTGTGCGAGTGCGAGGGCGGCTTCCGCGGCGACTTCAACGTGTGCGTCGGCGGCGACTGCCGCACCGACGCCGACTGCGGGCCGGGCGGCTATTGCTCGCCCAGCTTCGGCGACTGCGGTGAGTACACCGGCGTCGTCGCCTATTACTGCCACACGCCCGAAGACGACTGCGTCGACGACACCGACTGCGGCGACGGCGGCAGCTTCTCGGCCTACTGCGCCTACAACCCGGCGGCCGGCAAGTGGATGTGCAGCGACTCGCACTGCGCCGGGTGAGCGTCGTGCGGCGCGCCTCGCTTCTGCTGCTGGCGCTGGCGGCGCTGGCCTGCGAAGAGGCGGCGGCGCCCGACGCGCCCGATCCGCTCGTCGAGGACGGCCTCGCCTTCGTCGCCGAGCCGGCGGTCGGGCGCGCGGCGCTCGAGGCGTCGTTGGTCGATCCCACCAACGGCTACTCGGCGCTGCGGCTGGCGCGCTACACGCCGGACGGCTGGGGCGCGCTGACGGCGTGGCGGCCGCGCGTGCGGCCCGTCACGGTGCGCGATCTCGGCGCGCCCGCGCCGACCGATGGCTTCGACGACTGGTGGGGTGGCCTGGAGGGCGACGCGCTGCCGACCGACCGCGCCGGCATCGAGATGCTGGGCGCGCGGGCCTTCACTCACTTCCCGACGCAGGTGGTGCCGGCGCTGCGGTCGATCCTCGCCGACGCGGACGCCGCGGCCGCGGTGGGACTGACCCCCGACGCGGACGGTCGGCTGAGCCATCTGGTGTGGGTCGAGGTGCCCGGCGGTCGCGTCGAGCCGGCGCTCACCTGCGCCACCTGCCACAGCGACGGCGTCGCCGGCCGCCCCAACATGGCCTTCGATCTGGGCGCCGTCTACGACCTCGCCGCGCAGGCCCGTACCCCGCGCGGCCGCTGGGGACCCGGCCGCGTCGACGTCACCGGCGACGGCGTCGACAACCCGACGGCCTTCCCCGACCTGCGGCCCATCCGCTTCCAGACGCACCTGCACCGGGCCGCGACCGTGCGCAACGGCCTGCTGCCGCTGGCCGTACGCATCGAGACGCTGATGATCACCAGCACCGGCGAGGCCTGGCGGCCACCCCGCGCGGTCGCGTTCGCGCTGGCTGCGTACCTGTGGTCGATGGGCGACGACCTGCCGCCGCCGGTCGATGGCGCCGGGCGCGCGGTGTTCGACGCCACCTGCGCGCGCTGCCATGCGGGGGAGGGACTGGCCGGTGCGCCGGTGCCGATCGACGACGTGGGCACCGCGGACGCTGTGGCGCGCAGCCCGGAGCGCGGCACGGGACGCTGGCGCGTGCCTTCGCTGCGCGGGGTGGCCGATCGGATGCTGTTGCTCGCGTCGGGTGGGGTACGCGGCGGGGTCGAGGAGCTGCTCGACCCCGCGCGGGCGGCGGCGGGTCACCCCTTCGGGTTGGACCTGCCCGCCGCCGAGCGCGCCGCCTTGGTGGGGTGGCTCGAGGGGCTTTGACCCGCGTGGGTCAGCCCTCGCAGCTGGCCTCGTCCTCGCCGCCCTCGCAGTCCGCCTCGCCGTCACACACCCAGCTGGCGGGGATCTCGTCGCCGCCGGGGCACATGAAGGGCGCGGGGCAGTCGTCGGGCTCGTCGCTGCCGTCGCCGCAGTCGTCCTCACCGTCGCAGCGCCAGAAGTCGGGATGCTCTCGCCGTTGGCGCACATGAACTCTTCCTCGGGAAGCACGCGCAACAGCGGATCGCATCGCTGGCCACTCGAACGAGCAGGATCGCCCGAAGCGCAGGCTGCCTCGGCCTGGCGACGGTGGCCTGGCAGTCCGCGAAGTCGCAGGTCTTCGATGCGAACTCCGCGCTGCCGCGTGCACGCTCGAACTCCCGCCGTCGCAGCTGGCGGCTCGAGAAGCCGGGCAACGCGTTCTCCAGGTGCAGAGGTGGTCGGCGTCGGCGTCGCTGAGGTGCCGTCTGCGGCGGGATCGACGCCCGGCGCCGCCTGCTGACGCCACCTGCGATCGCCGCCCGCGCGGGATCGCCGCCCGCGCGGGATCGCCCGCGCCGGGTCGCCGCGTCGCCGCGCGCCCGGCACGCCGCGGCGGCCAGCACACCGCCCGCGCCAGGCACACCGCCCGCGCCAGCCGCCCGCGCCGAACACCACCCGCGCCGGGACACCACCGCGCCCGGGACGCCGCCCGCGCCGGGGTCGCCGGCGCCCGGCGCGCCGCCCGCGCCGTTGATGCCGCCGTTGCCACCCGCGCCGGAGGGCCCGGCGTCGCCGCCGCCGCCGCCGTCGCCGTCACTCGTACAGCCCACCGCCAGCGCGAGCGCCAGGCTCAGCCCGGCCGTCTTCAGAAGGGTCATCGTACGTCTCCCCACAGTCGTTCGGTGCGGGCAGCATGGCCGCGGGGGGCGCGCGGGATCAATCCCCAGGGTGCCCGGCGCGTCTGCTCACGCGCCGTTGGTGGCCGGTCCGGCCGGCTGTCAGCTGTCAGCAGTGGGCGTGATTCTCGCTGTGATCAGGCGG
Source organism: Myxococcales bacterium (assembly GCA_020633465.1). Classification (GTDB taxonomy): domain Bacteria; phylum Myxococcota_A; class Bradymonadia; order UBA7976; family UBA1532; genus JACKDN01. Next base: position 163,489 of record JACKDN010000020.1, on the reverse strand, counting down.
CCGAGCTGCGGCTGCTGTGACCTTGCGCGGAATCACAGCGGTCGCAGGCCGTTGACGTCGCCGTTGACGTCGCCGTCGCCGTCGCCGGGCTCGCTTCGGTTCGATCGAACTGCCGGGGGGTCGCAGCGCGCGGACCAGCGCGCCCGTGCTGGAAACGTGGGCCGTGTCCGAGCGGGCTGTCGGCCGCGCAACGAGGACCGGCAGACTGGCCGGCCGCCGCAAACGGGGTGAGGCTCCTCGGCGACGTCGACGGCGACGGCAACGGCAACGGAGACGCCGCGCAAAGTGCGGGGCCGGGACAAGGGCGGCCCCTGAAAGCTTCGGTCGCCGCGGAACACCGGTTCGTCGAGTCCAGGCCGGCGCGCCCCGTACGCGGCGCCGAGTACGGAACCGCTCTGCCAGCTCGGGGCGCCGGGCAACTGAGCAGAAGGTCCAAACGCCGCGACGGAGATGAAGGCCGAGGACCAACGGGTTCGAAGCACACGCGGTGCCCGGCGCTTGATCCGGTGCGCTCGGGTCACCATGCTGCCGCGCCATGCGAAGCCTGATCATCGTGGCGCTGTGCGCCTTCGTGGGGTGTGACGACGGGGACGAGGGCGGCGTCCGGGTCGGTGACGCTCGGGTGGGTCGAGGCGTGGACGCGGCGGTCCCCGCGGACGGCGCGCCGTTCACGCCGGCCGACGCAGGGGTCGCGCGGGACGCGGTCGCTGGTGACGCCGCGGCCGAAGACGCCGCGGCGTCGCCCATGCTCGACGCCCGGGTCGCGCGCGACGGGGGCCCGCGCCGAGACGCGGCGCCGATCCTCGACGCGGCGCCGATGCTCGATGCTGCGCCGCTCCTCGACGCGACGCCGCCCGCGGATGCCGCGCCGCCCGCGGCCGACCCCCGCACCTATTGCGAGTCGGCCGTCGAGGTCTTCTGCCCGTTCTACCTGCGCTGCGGCCGCATGGCGGCTGAGGACATGGACGACTGCCGCGCCCGCTTCGCCGACAACTGCGAGGCGCTGTACGAGCCGCTCTACGCGTCGCTGGTCGACGTCGGCCGCCTGCGCTACGCGCCCGAGGCGCTGGCCGAGTGCGCCGCGCACCTCGACATCGTCCGCTGCGAAGCGCAGGTGTTCGACCTCGACGGCCCCTGCGGCCGCATCTGGGTCGGCGACTCGCCGGTCGGCGCGGTGTGCGGGCCCGGCATCGACAGCTTCGTCTGCCAGCCGGGCAGCGCCTGCCGCCTGGGCCTCGACTTCTGCGGGACGTGCGAGCCGGCGGCGGCCGTCGGCGAGGCCTGCGACGACGACCTGCGCTGCGGCCCCGAGGCCACCTGCGTCGACGGCGCCTGCGTCGCGCGCGCCGTGCCCGGCGAGCCATGTGGTCAGGCCGGCTGCGTCGTCGGCATCGCCTGCGTCGACGGCACCTGCGCCCCGCGCACGCGCCCCGGCCTGGGCGACGCCTGCGGCGCCGGCGCGAGCTGCCCCTACGCGGCCGCCTGCGTCGGCGGCGTCTGCGTCGAAGCCCACCCCGTCGGCGACGCTTGCGACGCCGAGAACCCCTGCGCCGCCAACCGTTGCGCCGCCGGCGTCTGCGCCGCGCCCGGCAAGCCCGGCGAAGCCTGCGCCGAAGGCCGCGACTGTCTGGCGGGGGTCTGCGAAGGCGGCCGCTGCGCCGCGCTGCCCGCGGGGTGTTTCGCGCGGTAGACCGACGCGACGCCGCATCGGTCCGCCCGTTGACCGCCCGCGGGCCCGCGGGTAGCTTGCCGGGATGGCGCGACGCTTCAACCTCGGCGGCCCCTGCCGACCCGACCTGCACTACATGCTGCCCCCGCTGCGGCGCCTGCCCACGGTGCGGTCGTTCGTCGACGGACAGCAGTACTTCGTCCTGCACGCGCCCCGACAGACGGGCAAGACCACGGCCATCGAGGCGCTCGCTCGGCAGCTCACCGCCGAGGGCGCGGTGTGTGCGCTGCGCGTGTCCGTCGAGCGCGCCCGTGGGTTCGAGAGCATCGAGGAGGCCGAGCCGGTGGTGCTCGAGGCCTGGGCCGACGCCGCGCTCGCGTCGCTGCCCGCCGCCCTGCTGCCGCCGCCGTGGCCGGCCGCGTCGCCGGGCGGTCGGGTGGGGCGGGCGCTGTTGACCTGGGCGCGAGCGGCCGATCGACCCTTGGTGCTTTTCGTCGACGAGATCGACGCGCTCGCGCCGCCGGTGCTCGGCTCGCTGCTGAGCCAGCTGCGCGACGGATTCAGCTTTCGCCCGAACGCCTTTCCGGCTTCGCTCGGCCTGGTCGGCATGCGGGACGTACGGGAGTATCTGGTCGCGTCGGGCGGTCAGGGCCGGCGGGGCGCGGGCTCGCCTTTCAACGTGACGTCGGGATCCCTCTTGCTGCGGGACTTCGATCGGGACGAGATCGGCGAGCTCTACCAGCAGCACACCGCCGACACGGGGCAGTGCTTCACCGAGGGCGCCATCGAGCGCGCCTGGACGCTGACCCGAGGCCAGCCCTGGCTGGTCAACGCGCTGGCGCGAGAGGCGGTCGAGGTGCTGGTCCCGGACGGGGCGCCCGTGGACGCATCGGTGGTCGACGCTGCGCGCGAGCGACTGATCCGGCGCCGCGACACCCACTTGGACAGCCTGGTCGAGCGGCTGCGCGAGCCCCGCGTCCGGAAGGTGATCGAGCCGATCATGGCCGGCGGGGTCATCGACGAGGCCTCGGACGACGACGTCCGCTACGTCATCGAGTTGGGTCTGGCGCGGCGCGACGCGCACGGCTCCCTGGCCATCGCGAACCCGCTGTACGCCGAGGTCATCCCGCGCGCCCTGGCCGACGCCGCGACGCTGTCGATGCCCACCTTCGACCCGGTCTGGCTGACGACGAAGGGCGCGCTGGACGAGGGCGCGCTGCTCGATGCCTTCGTCGACTTCTGGCGCCGCCACGGCGAGCCGCTGATGAAGACGGCGCCTTATCACGAGATCGCCCCGCACCTGGTGACGATGGCCTTCCTGCACCGCGTGGCGAACGGGGGTGGCTCGATCGAGCGCGAGTATTCCATCGGCTCGGGTCGCCTCGACCTGTGCCTGCGCCACCGTGACACTGTGCTGCCCATCGAGCTGAAGGTGTGGAAGCCGGGGCGCCCGGATCCGCGCGACGACGGGCTTCGGCAGCTCGACCGCTACCTCGGGGGGCTGGGGGCCGACCGCGGCTGGCTGGTCATCTTCGATCGCCGGCCGGACGCGCCGCCGTTGGCCGACCGCACGGTCGTGGAGGCGGCGCAGACGCCGGGCGGGCGGGCGGTGGTGTTGATTCGGGCATAGCGCCGCGCCTACGTTTCCCGCGCGTCCAGCGCCTTCACCAGCGTCTTCGGCGCGACCGCCCGATAGCTCTCGTCCAGCCAGTCGAGCAGCTCGTCGACCGGCACCTTCTCGCCGGGCGGGATGGTCGCGGTCATCCAGCCCGACTTGCCCAGGTTGTAGCCGGCCGGCTTCACGTAGGGCAGGTGCTCCACGGCGTAGCGGCTCTCGGGCAGCTTGCAGGTGAGGCTGACGCCGTGCTCTCCCGTATGAAAGAACGCGAAGTTCTTCTTGCGCACGCCCCACGCGCGCTCGCCCCAAGGCAGCGTCTCGACGGCGTCGGGCAGGCCGAGGGCGAAGTCGCGCAGCGCGATCAGGTCGGGATCGGTCAGCTCGGCGGGCGGCGGATGCTCCATGAGGTGTGCCTCTCGATGACTCAGCGGAGGTCGATGGCGCGGTCGGCGGGGCCGAGGCGCACGTAGAGCGTTCCGGCGGGGTCCCACCACCAGCCGCGGTCGGCCGCCTCGAGCGCGGCGCGGTCGGGCAGGGCGGGCACGCCCTCGACGGTGGGGGCGTCGAGGCCGACGATCTCGAGCTGGGCGCCGGTGGTGAAGACGTCGCCGGGCGTGATGCTCACCGCGGCGCCGTCGTGGGCGATGCGCGTGCCGTCGTAAAGCGTCAGAGCGTTCGCCGGGCCCGCGGCCAGGCGCACGTACAGGCGACCGGCTTCGGTGGCGAAGCTGTCGACCGCGTCGGGATCGGCGACGGGCGCCAGCGTGTCGATGGTGGGCCGCAGCATCGGGACGATGCCGCCGGCGCGGAGGTACAGCGGGAGTGTTCCGAGCGGCGCGTCCATCTCGCGATCCGCGCCGCCCTCGACGCGGGCGCCGGTCCACCAGTCGAACCAGTCACCGGGCGGGAAGGGCACCGTGCGCGTGCGCGCGTCGCGCTCCATCACCGGCGCCACCAGCAGGTCGTCGCCGAAGAAGTAGGTGTCCCACGGATGCTTCCCCAACTCCGGGTGCTGCAGGCCGTAGGGTCGCTGCAGCGGGCGCCCGTCGGTCAGCATCGCGTTCGCCAGCGTCCACGCGTAGGGCCACAGCCGCAGGTGCAGCCGGGTGTAGGTGCGATACCAGTCGAGCATCTCGGCGTCGAAGCCGTTCGCGTCCTCGAACTCCCAGGCGACGTCGTTGCAGCTCGTGCCGATCTGCATGACCGACGACAGCGCCGTCTGCTGGAACCAGCGCGTGAAGGTCTCTTTGTCCGGCGGACAGTGGCGGTAGCCGCCGGTGTCGCTGCCGTAGAACGCGAAGCCCGACGCGGCCAGGCTCAGCCCGTCCACCATCGAGGCGGGCAGGCCGCCGGTCGCGCTGTAGGAGCTGCCGTCGCGATCCTGCACGCGGTCCTTGTGGCGCGCCATCGTCGCGTCCAGGTCGCCGGGCCAGATGATCACGCCGTTGGTCTGATCGCCGTACACGCCCGTGCGCGTCAGCAGGAAGCCGCCGGCGCTGGGTCCCTCCTGTGGGAGCGTCTCGGCGAAGACCTGGTGGTACAACGCCTGGTAACGCTTGTGCATCGTGCGCTCGGTGCTGCCGTCGGCGAAGATCCAGACGTTCCGGCGCGGGCCCAGGCCGGCGACGACGTCCTGCACGTAATCGAGCTTGAAGCCCTCGACGCCCAGGTCGGTGTAGCGGCGCACGAGATCCTGCCACCAGGCATATGCGTCGGGGTTCGTGTAGTCGACCGGCCGGCCCCAGTTGTTGACGATGGGTCCGGTCTGCGGCGGGTAGTAGCCGCCGGCCTCGGCCTCTTCGTGCAGCGCGGCGGTGGCGGCCTGATCCTCGCCGACGTAGGCCGTGTGCCACAGCGCGAAGCGGAAGCCGAGGTCGTGGGCGCGCTGGATCATCGCCGCCGGATCGGGAAACTGCGTCGGGTGGAAGTCGAAGCTGCTGACGCCGCTGGCGTACGGGCGGTCGACCCAGACGCCGGTGGCCGCCAGATCGAGGTCGCGCATGGTCTGCACGTCCGACTCGACCTCGGCCTGGTCGCGGTTCTCGTCGCGCCACAGCCACGGCCCCAGCGCCCAGGTGGCGGGCAGCTTGGGGAAGCCGGTCACCTCGAAGTAGGGCTTCAGCACGTCCAGCGGGTGCGCGGCCGCGAACAGGTGGAAGCGCAGGCCGTCGCTCGACGCCGGGCCGGTGCCCACCTGGAAGTCGACGCGCGTGGGGTCGGTGGCGGCGACGTCGACGGCCATCGGGTGATCGTCCTCGACGAACAGTCCCCAGCCGCGGGTGCCGATCAGCAGCGGCACAGGCACGTTGGCCTCGTTGTTGGCGCTCTCGACGAACAGGTCGATCTCGAGCTGCAGCGCCAGTCGCTTGCCGCGGTGGTTGGGGCGATCGAGCGCCGAGCCGAGGCCGTAGAAGTCCTCGTCGGCGTCGACGGTGGGCACGAGCCGGAAGTAGGCCACCTCACCTGCCGGTGGCTGCAGGCGCGCGACGATGCGCTCGCCCTCGAGGCGCAGCGTCAAGGTCGCGTCGCCGGCGGGGTAGGTGAGCGTCAGCGTCAGCGTGTCGGCGGAGCGTTCCACGGCCGCGGCGGTGGGCGTCTGCCAGTCCAGGCCGCGCGGGTGCGAGGTGACCGGGCCGGTGAACAGGTTCCAGGGGTCGTAGTTGAAGTCGTCGGCGACGGCGTCGACCAGGCCCAGGCGCAGGGCGTCGGGACCGAAGCGCAGGCGGGTCTCACCCGCCCAGCGCAGGTCGAACGCGCCGTCCTCGAAGGCCACGAGCGCGACGTCGCCGGCCTCCAGCCGCGCCGCCTCCGCCGCGGGGGGCGCGGCGTCCGGGTCCGCGTCGGGCCCGGCGTCCCGCGCCACGCCCTCGTCCTGCAAAGGGGTCGCGTCCGTGGCGGCGTCCATCGGCGCGGCGTCGACCGTGCCCCGATCGACCGCGGCGTCCACGACCGCGCCATCGCTCGGCGCTGCGTCCGAACGCTCCGCACCGCCGCCGTCGTCGCAGCCCGCGGCCGCCAGCGCGGCCACCATCACCCAGCGTCGCATCGCTCCCTGCCCCCTCATCGCCCCACCGTCGCCAGTAGCGCCTCGTCCACGCGCAGCAGCGCCGCGCCCGCGGTGTAGCCGGCGCCGGCGGCCAGCAACAACAGGCGGTCGCCCGCCCGCACCGCGCCCGACCGCAGCACATGGTCGAGCGCGACCGGCACCGTCGCCCCCGAGATGTTGCCCACCGTCTCGATCACCTTCACGACCTTCTCGTCGGGGATGCCCGCCAGCCGGCCCATCCGGTCGAGGATGCGCTTGTTCGGCTGGTGCGGCACCACGTAAGCGATGTCGTCGAAGGTCAGGTCGACGGCCTCCAGCAGCGTCTTCGCCGTGCCCAGCATGCCCTCGACCGCGGCCAGATACACCTGAGGACCGCTGTGCATCTCGACGTACTGCGCGCGCTCGGCCAGCGCGTCCCCGTCGATGGGTCGCCGCGATCCACCCGCGGGCATCTTCACCGCGTCGTAGCCTTTTCCGTCGGCCAGCAGACCGATCGCCAGCAGGCCGCTCTCGGCGTCCTCGTGGGGCGTCACCACCGCGGCGCCCGCGCCGTCGCCGAACAGCGCGCAGGTGGCACGGTCGGTGGGATCGACGAAGCGGCTGCGCACGTCCGCGGCGACCGCCAGCACCGCCTCGTCGCCCGTCATCACGGCGCGCGCGGCGGCGTCGAGCGCGTACAGGAAGCTGCTGCAGGCGGCGGTGAGATCCATCGAAGGCACCGTACCCAGGCCCAGCAGCGTCTGCACGCGGCAGGCCGCGCCGGGGCTCGGGTGGTCGGGCGAGACGGTCCCCACCAGCAGGCGGTCGACGGCGTCCGGTGAGACGCCCGCCGCGGCCAACGCGCGCCGGCCCGCCTCCGCGGCGAGATCGCTGGTCGCCTGGTCGGGCGCGACGAAGCGACGCTCCCGGATGCCGCTCAGCCGCACCATCTCGTCGGCGTCGAGCGGCGCCCCGGCCGCCACCAGATCCGCGTTGGTCACGACGCGCTCGGGCAGGTAGGCGCCGACGCCGGCGAGGCGCACGGGGCGGCCCAGCGCCGCCGGTCGCAGCACCCTCATCGCTGTACCTTGCCCTGCACGAACGCCGCGATGGCCGCGACGCTGTCGAAGTGCGCGGGCACCAGGTCGTCCGCGGCGACCACGAAGCCGAAGCGATCCTCGAGATCCTCGGTCAGCTGGATCAGCGACAGCGAGTCGAGGTCGAGCGGCGCCGCGTCGTCCCCCACCTCGGCGTAGTCGGCGACCAGGTCGCGCACGGCGGGTAGGACGTCGTTCTGCGTCATCGGGTGGCCTCCAGCAGCCGGCGGACGGCGGAGCGATCGAGCTTGGCGCGTGCGTTGGTGGGCAGCGCTTCGGCGGCGGCCCACAGTGTCGGGCGGTGGGCCGGGTGAAGGGCGCGGGCGGCCCGGCGCACGGCGCGCAGCTCGGCGTCGCCGTCGAGCACCACCAGCGCAGCCAGGCGCAGATCGGTGCGGGCGTCGGGCAGCGTCACCACGGCGGCGTCGCGCACGCCGGGGAGCGTTCGAACGGCGGCGGCGACGGCGTCGAGGCTGACCCGCTCGCCGGCGATCTTCACCAGATCGTCCACGCGGCCCTCGACGAAGACGTAGCCGTCGGCGTCGACGTGTCCGCGGTCGCCGGTGCGTAGGCCGCGCGAGGTGAGCGCGGCGGCGGTGCCCTCGGGATCGTTCAGGTACCCCAGCATCACCGCGGGGCTGCGCACGACGAGCTCACCGTCGACGGCCTCGACCTGCACGCCGCGCAGCGGGCGCCCCACCGAGCCACGGTGGAACGCCGCCTCGACGTCGCTGCACGCGGTCACGCGCGGCGACGCTTCGGTCAGGCCGTATTGATTGAAGCGGCGCGCGTCGGGCCACGCCTCGGCCATCGACTGCCGCGTGGCGTCGCTCAGCGGGCCGCCGGCCGAAGCGACGTAGGCGAGCGGGGGAGCGTTCGCGGCGGCCAGCAGCCGGAGCGACGCGGGCACGGACGATAATCCTTCGACGCGCAGCGCGGCCATGCGCTCGGCCTGCTGGGCGGGGTAGTTCAGATCGCTCAGCAGCACGACGGTGCCGCCAACGGCCAGCGTCGTCAGGGCCTGCCCCACCAGCGCGTAGCTGTAGTTCAGCGGCAGCACGATGGCCGTGCGCGGGTGGTCGGCCACGGGCAGGTAGTCGAGGATCGCCTCGATGTTGGCGACCAGGCCGTCGCGGCCGAGCAGGACGTCCTTGGGGCGGCCCGACGAGCCCGAGGTCGACAGCACCAGCGCGGCGCGCGGATCGAGCAGGGCCGCGTCTCGCAAGGGAGCGCCGAGGATGCCCGCGGCGCCGACACGCGCGACGATGGCGTTGTGATCCTCGGGGGTAGCGCGCGCGTCCAGCGGCAGCAGCACCGCGCCGGCCGCCAGCACCGCGAGCGCGTCCAGCAGCGTCTCGGTGGGCGTCGCGCCGCAGACGCCCACCGCGCGGCCGGCGGGCAGTGAGTCAGCACGGCGGCGGATCTCGGCGCGCAGGGCGTCGTAGCTCAGGCTCGCCCCGTCCGAGGCGATCAGCGCGGGCGCGCTGGGTCGGCGCGGCCCGTCCGCCAGCAGGCCGCTCAGCAACGCAGCACCGCGGCGGCCCAGGACATGCCGCCGCCCACCGAGGCCGTGGCGACGGGATCGCCGTCGCCGAAGCGGCCGGCCGCGCGCGCCTCGGCGAAGGCGACCAGCCAGCCCGCCGCGCCGATGTTCGCGTGGCGACCGACGCCCTCGGTCCACACGCGGTCGGCCGGGATGCCGGCGGACGCGGCGACCTCGCGGATCAGCGGCACGCTGGTCTGGTGCGGCACGTAGGCGGCGAGGTCAGTCGGCGCGCGGCCGGCGGTGTCGAGCGCTGCGCCCAACGCTTCGAGGTAGCGTTCGGGCAGCGCGGCGGCGAGCGCCTCGGGCTGGCCGCTCAACTGATAACCGCCGGCCTCGATGGCGTCGGGCGTGGGCGGCAGCGGACCGCTGGTGCCGATCAGCGCGCCCAGGTTGCCATCGCTGCGCAGGAACAGACCCTCGAGCGCCGAGCCCGGCTTGCGCCCCAGCACCAGCGCGCCCGCCCCGTCGCCCAGCGAAAGCAGGCCCATGGGATGATCGGGCGGGACCACCTTCGAGAAGGTCTCGGTGCCGACGATGAGCGCGGGCCCGCTGCCCGCCGCGACGAACAGGGCCGCCGTGCCCAGCGCGAACAGCCCCGCCGAGCAGCCCGTGCGCGTATCCATGCAGGCGGCCTGCGCGCCCAGCGCGGCGCCCAGCGGCACGGCGAGCGTCGAGGTCATGCGATGCGGCGTCGAGGTCGCGACGAGCACCAGCCCCAAGTCGGCGGCGTCCAGGCCCGCGTCGGCCAGCGCCGCGCGGCCCGCCTGCAGCGCCAGGTCGAGCGTCGTCGGCTCGTCCCCGTGTGCCAGCGGCGCGCCCGGCGGGTGCGCCCACGCGCGCTCGGCCACGCCGATGCTCTGCGTCAGCCCCTTCGCCGCGAAGGCCAGCCGCGCCGGCCCGCGCGCCGCCGCGTCGGGCAGCAGGCGCAGGGCGTCCTCGTTGGCATAGGTGCGCGGGGGAAACGCCGTGCCGGCGCCCAGGACGCCGACGCCTTCGATGGGGCCGATGCGGGTGGCGGGCATGGCGGCCATTGTAGGGCGTGGGGGGCGCGATGCAACGCGCGCATGTTCCGGGGGGCTGGCGGTCGGGACGGGGTGGCGGTCCCAGGGGCTGTCAGCCTATGACGGGTTTCGAACGCCGCGGTGGAGACGCGGCCGACGGCCGAGCTCGGACCGCGGCGACGCAGAGCGGGACGTCGCGGTCGGCGCAGTCGTGTTGGGGACCGAGCGGCGCGTCCAGCTTTCGGTGCGCCCTCTTGCATTGCTCGGCCGCCGCGCCGAGCATGCGCGCATGGAGTTGGGACTGCAGGACGAGGTCGCGCTGGTCGCGGGCGCGGGCCGGGGTTTGGGGCGCGCGGTGGCCGAGGCGTTGGCAGCCGAGGGCGCGCGCGTGGCGTTGGTCGCGCGCACGGCCGACGAGGTCGAGGCGGCGGCGCGCGGCATCGTCGAGCGCGGAGGCGAGGCGATCGGCGTCGCGGCCGATCTCACCGACGCGGCGGCCACCGAGGCGGCGCTGGCCGAGGTGACCACGCGGCTGGGCGCGCCGGCGATCCTCGTGTGGAGCGTCGCGTCCTGGTTCGCGCCACGACGCTTGCACACCGTCGACGCCGCTGACCTGCGGGCGTTCCTCGACGTCGACCTCGTCGCCGCCGCCGAGCTGTGCCGCCGCCTGCTGCCCGGCATGATCCAGCAACAGTACGGCCGAGTCGTGTGCCTCGGCAGCCTGGCCGCGCGCACGGGCGTGCGCGGTGGCACCGCCTACGCGGCGGCGAAGGCGGGCCTGGCCGGCCTGGTGCGCGGCATCGCCGCCGACTACGGCCGCTACGGCGTGACCGCCAACCTGGTCACCCTCGGCTTCGTCGACACCGAGCGCCTCGCCCGCCGCACCGCCACCGACGCCGCGGCCCGCCAGCGCCTCGCGGACGCCTGCGCCACCCGCCGCATCCCCACGCCCGCCGAGTGCGCCGCCCCCATCGTCTTCCTCTGCTCGCGCGCCGCCGGCGTCGTGACCGGCGCCGACCTGGACGTCACGGCCGGCGCGCACCTGAACATCACGGTCTGACGGGCCCCGCCCGCGACCGTCGGCGACGAAACCCTTGGCCGAGCCGTCCCGGTCGAATATCGTTCGCCTGGGGCACCGGGCTGAGGGCCATCCGCAGAGGCGCGGGGGACCGAACGCAGTCGCGGTCGAGCAGAGCAGGTGAGCGTTCACGGTCGGTCGGTCGCGCGGGGCGTGCGATCCGACCGGGGGTCTGCGCCGGCGCCGCGCGCCGGCCGGGGGCGCGGCGTGCTCGACGAGGGGCAGTCGATGCGGGACATGCGAGTCGATCAGGATCAGAACCCATTCGCGCCGCCGAGCGACGACGCGGACTGGGGGCTGAAAGCGACCTTCACCGGAGGCGTCGATGCCTCGCGTGGGAAGCGCTTCGCGGGCGCGTTTCTCGACAACCTGCTGTACTACTTCGCGTTCCTCCTGAGCGCCTTCCTCGTGGTGCCGTTGATGGGAGAGCCGGACGTCGGCGACTTCGGTTTCGGCGTGCCCTTTCTGGCCATCGGGGCGCTTTGGCTCTACCAGGCGTACCTGGTGACGAAGACGGGCCAGACGATCGGCAAGCGGATGGTCGGGTCGCGCATCGTGCACATGGATGGCACCCGCGTGGGCTTCATCCGTGACGTGTTCGTCCGGAGCTGGATCTTCCAGGCCGTGTTCGCCATCCCGGTCGTGGGCGGGCTCGTCGGGCTGCTGGACGCGCTCCTCATCTTCGGTGACTCTCGTCGTTGCCTCCACGACTACGTGGTGGGCACGCGCGTGGTGGACGTGCCCCGTTGGAAGTGACGCCGATCGACACCGTGGCCACCATCGAAGCGCCCGAGCACGTGCGCTTCGACCACCGCCTCGCCGGGCCGGCGCAGCGGGGCGCCGCCTTCCTCGTCGACGCGTTGATCCGTGTCGCGGTGGTGCTGTTGCTCTGGCGCCTGATCGGCACCGGCCTGGTCGGCGACGACGCGCCGGTGGGGGTGCTGCTGGTGGCCGCCTTCCTGCTCGAGTGGGGCTACTTCGTCGCCTTCGAGATGCTGTGGAGCGGGCGCAGCCCGGGCAAACGCGTGTTCGGCTTGCGCGTGGTGAAGCAGGACGGTCGACCCATCGGCTTCGTCGACAGCGTCCTGCGCAACCTGCTGCGCGCCGTCGATTACCTGCCGGCGTTCTACGCGCTGGGCGCGTTGGCGAGCGCGCTGGATCCCCAGTTTCGTCGGTTGGGTGATCAGGCGGCCGGCACGTTGGTGGTGCGGGTGTCACGGGCGCGCAGCGATGATCGCGTGGCCGTCGAGCCACCCCCCACCGCCGCCGAGCTGGCCGCGCTGCCGCCCCGGCCGGCGTTGAGCGCCGACGAGCTGCGGGCCCTGGAAGACTATCTGCGCCGCGTGGGTACGCTCAGCCCGGCCCGGGAGGACGAGCTGGCCGACCTGATCGCGCCCGCGCTCGCCGCCCGCATGGGCGGGCTGACCTATGGCAGCGCCTCGCGCTTCCTCGCGCTGCTGTATCACCGCGCCACGGTGGGCTGACCGGCGCGCATGGGACCGACGAGCCTGCATCGGCGACCGGCGGGGCGGCAGGACGCCTTCGTCGCGGCCCGCGAGGCCGATTGGAAGGCGCTCGACGCGTTGCTGACCGACGATCGTGCGCTGCACCGTCAGCCCCGCGCCGAGCTCGCCCGCTTCGGCGCCTTGTATCGCGCGCTGTGCGCCGATCTGATGCGGGCGCGCTCGGCGGGCATGAGCGCCGATCTCGTCGGCTGGCTCGATGGCCTCACCGCCCGCGCGCACGACGCGCTGTACGGCAGCCGCCGGGTGCGGGTGGTGGACCTCGCCGATCACCTGCTGCGCGCGTTCCCGCGCGCTCTGCGCCGCCAACGTCGCGCGCTGGCCTGGGCCGCGGCGCTCTTCCTCGTGCCCCTGGTGGTCAGCGTCGTCGCCACGCTGGTGTGGGACGGCTTCGCTCAGCGCATGGTGTCGCCCCTGGTGCTCGAGCAGATGGCGCAGAGCTACGCCGATCCGTTGGACGGGCGCGCCGCCGGCACCAACGCCGGCATGACCGGCTTCTACGTCCACAACAACGTCGGCATCGCCTTCCGCTGCTTCGCGACGGGGCTGCTGTTCGGGCTCGGCAGCGTCTTCTTCCTCGTCTACAACGGCGTCGTCATGGGCACCGTGGTGGCGTGGGTGGCGCTGGCGGGGCACGGGCGCAACATCCTCACCTTCATCTGCGGGCACGGCGCGTTCGAGCTGACGGCCATCGTCATCGCGGGCGCGGCCGGGCTGAGCATGGGCGACGCGCTGCTGCGGCCGGGTGATCGCGGCCGGTTCGCGTCCGTCCGGGCGCGCGGACCGGAGTTGGTGCGGCTGGTGGCGGGCGCGGCGGCGATGCTGCTGGTGGCGGCGGTCATCGAGGCCTGGTGGTCGCCGTCGGCCATCCCGGCGCCCGTGAAGTGGGCCGTCGGGGCGGCGTTCGCGCTGGGCGTGGGTCTGTGGCTGGCGCTGGGTGGTCGGCGATGAGGCTCGAACAGGCGACGGTGGTGTTGCGCCCCCGCACGATGGCCGAGGTGCTCGACCTCGCCGTGCGCTGGGGTGGGGCCGTGGCGGTGCCTCTGTGGTGGCGGCTGGCGCTGTGGGTGCTGGTGCCGCCGCTCGCGCTGGTCGCTTGGCTCTACTTCGGCGCCGGCTGGTCGGCGCAGACCACGTGGGTGGCGGCCGCGGCGCTCGCGTCGGCGGTGCAGGCGCCCTTCGTCGTCGCGGCCGCGCGCCTGCTCTTCGAGCGCGAGGTCCGCGTGCGCGCGGTGCTCGCCGCGACCCTGGCGCGGGCCCCGTCGTTCGTCCCGGCCTTCTGTCTGAGCGCCCTGTGGATGGCGCTCGGCGCGGTCACGCTGCTGTTGGCGCCGCGCACCTGGGCGATGGCCGCCTTCGTCCACGAGACGTCGCTGCTCGAGGGCAATGGGGCGCGCCGCGCGCTGACGCGCAGCCGCCGTCTGGGCCAACGCCGCGTCGTGCAGACCTTGACGATGGTGCTCGCCCTGGTCGGCGTGCGCGTCGCCGCGGTGGTGCTGGCCGACGCGCTCGCGGGCGGGGTGCTCGAGCACGTGCTGCAGGTCGGTCGGCCCTTCGGCGATCTGTGGGCGGACGGCGTCTCGTTGTCGGCGCTGGCGGGTCTGTTCGTGGCCGTGCCCTTCGTCACCGCCGCGCGCATGCTGGCTTACCTGGATTTGCGCACGCGGCTCGACGGCTGGGATCTGCAGCTTCGCTTCATGGCGCTGGCGCGGGCGGCGCGGTGAGCGCGCTGTTGCTGCTGGTCTTGCTGGCGAGCCCGGCGCAGCCCCTGGCGGGCGAGGGCTTCGCGTGGTGCGAGGGCGAGGGCTATCCGCTGACGCGGGACGAGAAGGCGTGGTGCGCCGTGCCCGATCGCTCGCGCTGCGCGGCGTTGGACGCGGCGTGCCGCGGCGCCGAGGCCGAGGTGATCGGGCCGCCGGGGCGCCTGCAGCAGCGTCGGGCCAGCGAGCGTCCGCCAGCGACGCGGGACGCCGACGAGTCCACGCAGGCGCGCCGGGCCGGGGACGAAGGCGCGCGGCGGCGGCGACCGGACTCGACCTGGGCGCCGCCGGCGCTCCGTGGGTTGGGCGCGACCCTGTTCTGGATGGTGATCGGCGTCGGCGCGCTGGCGCTGGTCGTCGTCGTGGCGCGCACCCAGCGGGCCGCCCAGCGGCTGCCCGAGAGCGCGCCGGCGCTGCCGCCGGCGCGCGCGCCGGGCGCCGGCGCCGCGCCGGCGGCCGCGCCCTCGGACGTCGACGCCTTCGCTCGCGCGGCTGCCGACTTCGCCGCGCGGGCGAGTGGAAGCCGCGCGCTTCGCGGCGCACGCGGCGGTGCTGGCGCGCCTGACGCGGGACGGCCTGTCCGAGCGGCGCGTCGCCCGCACCCACGGCGACGTGCTGCGCGATCTGCGCGCGGCGCCGGCCCTGCGCGGCCCCGCGCGGCGACTGTTTCGCGAGGTCGAGCGGGTGCGGTTCGGCGCGGGCCAGGCGACGCAGGCCGGCTTCGAGGCGGCGACCGCCGACCTGCCGGCGCTCTTGGGGCGCGCGTCGTGAGCCGCGCGCGGCGCGCGGCGTGGGTCCCGCTGAGCCTGCTCGTCGTGGGCCTGCTCGGCTGCGACACGACCTGGCCTTGGGCGACCTCGCCGTCCGGGCGGGCGGGCCTGCGCGCGCTGTGGGCGGACGCGGGCCACACCAGCACCTGGCGCGCAGTGCCCATCGTCGGCTCACCCGAGGCCGACATGGTCGTCCTGACGCCAACGGCCCGTCTGCACCCCGACGAGGTCCGGGCGTTGGCGCGCTTCGCGTCGGCCGGCGGCACGGTGGTGATGTTGGGCGGCGCCGACTTCGCGAACGGTCGCTCCCGTCCGTGGTGCCCGGATCGCAGCGAGGGGCCCGCCGCGCCCGGCCTGGCACGCTACCGCGAGGGCAGCGTCCACCTGCCGCGCCGGTCGACGCTGGACGAGGTCCCGCAGTTCGGCGGCCACGCGCTGATCACCTGGCCCGACGGCAGCCTGTACGCGACCGAGCAGATCGTGGGCGATGGCTCCTTCATCTGCTTCGCCGACGACGCGCTGTTCACCAACGTCGCGCTGGCCTGGGACGACAACGTGGCGTTCCAGGGGTGGTTCCTGCCCGAGCCGTCGCGGATCGAGCTGATCGATCGCAACACCGACGACCCGACGCCGACGACCGCGCTGGGCGCCGCCGCGACGCCCGAGATGCTGCCGCTGTCGCTGCACCTGCTGCTGTTGTTCGTCGTCGTCGCGCTGGCGCGGGGGGCGCGCTTCGGCGCGCCGCGGCAGCGCGCCGAGGACAGCCGGCAGGCCTTCGCCGAGCACGTGCGTGCGCTGGGCGGGCTGTACGCGCGCGCGCAGATGGCGTCCCACGCGCTGCACGTGTACGCCGCCTGGGCCCTCGAGCACCTGCGGGCGCGCTACGGGCGCGACCTCGAGCTCGACGTGCTGGCCGCGCGCGTCGCCGATCGCACCGGGCGCGCCCGCGCCGAGGTCACCGATCTGCTGCGCTCGGCCGCGGCCGCCGCCGCCGCGCGCCCGGCGGACGCCGACGACGCACCGCACGCCGCGCTGGCCAGCGGCGCGACCCTCGAGCGCCTCGCGGCGCTGATGGACGAGACGACGAGAGGAGCCCGATGAGCCCCGACGCTGCCCCCGACATCGAGGCCGTCGCCGAGACGGTCGATCGCATCCGCGCCGAGGTCGGCCGTGTGTTGCACGGCCAGGACGACGTGGTCGAGCAGGTGCTGATCGCTCTGCTGGCGCGGGGCCACGTGCTGATCCAGGGTGTGCCCGGTCTGGGCAAGACGCTGTTGGTGCGGGCGCTGTCGCGCGTGCTGGGGTGCGGCACGAAGCGCATCCAGTTCACGCCCGATCTGATGCCCAGCGACGTGACCGGCGGCAACGTGCTCGACAGCGCGACCGGCCGCTTCACGTTCGTGCCGGGACCCATCTTCACTCAGCTCGTGCTGGCCGACGAGATCAACCGCGCGACGCCCAAGACGCAGTCGGCGCTGCTCGAGGCGATGCAGGATCGCAGCGTCAGCGCCGACGGCGTCACGCGTCCGCTGGGCGCGCCCTTCATCGTCGTGGCCACGCAGAACCCCATCGAGAGCCAGGGCACCTATCCGCTGCCCGAGGCGCAGCTCGATCGCTTCCTGCTGCGGGTCGAGGTGGGTCACCCCCGGCCCGAGGACGAGACGCGCATCCTGCGCGACCACCTGGCGGGCTTCGACCCCGCCGACCTGGACGCGGCGGGGCTGCAGACCGTGACGTCGGCCGACGGCGTGTGCGCGCTGCAGCGAGCGGCGCGCGGCGTGCGCGTGGACGACGCGCTGTTGGCCTATGTCGTCGACATCGTCGGGCGCACGCGCAGCCACCGAGGCATCGAGGTGGGCGCCTCACCCCGCGCGGCCGTCGCGCTGCTGTCGGCCGCGCAGGCCGCCGCGGCGCTGGACGGCCGGCCCTTCGTCGTGCCCGACGATCTGAAGTCCATCGCGCCGGCCGTGCTGAGCCATCGGCTGGTGCTGCACCCGGACGCCGAGTTCGAGGGCCGCAGCGCGGCCGCCTGCCTGGCCGAGATCCTCGAGCAGGCGCCCGCGCCGTCGGTGCAGCGATGATCGGAGGCGTCGCACGACGGCGTGCGGACGAGCAGTTCGGGCCGAGATGAGGCTGATCCCCACGAAGCGTCTCGCGTTGCTGCTCGCGGTGCCCGCGCTGCTGGCGGCGACGAGCGCGCTGGACGCGACGCTGCTGTGGCCGACGCTGGCCGCGGACACGCTGATCCTGGTCGTGGCGCTCATCGACGCGGTCTGGGCGTGGCGCCCGCGCGTGCGGCTGCGCCGGCGGGCGCCGCAGGTCATGTCGCTGGGGCGGCCGAGCGTCGTGGAGTTGGCGCTGCACGCGCGGGTGGGTCGAACGCTCACCGTGTCGGTGGTGGACGACGTGTTCGCCGAGGCGGACGTCGAGGGGTTGCCGGCCACGGCGACGGTGCCCGGCGGCGGCCACGCGACGCTGACCTACCGGATCACGCCCCGCCGCCGAGGCCAGCACACGCTCGGCGCGCATCACGTGCGCCACGGCAGCCCGCTGGGGCTGTGGACGCGCCAGCAGCGCCTGCCCGCCGAAGACACGGTGCGAGTCTACCCCGACATCCGAGCGGTGCAGGCCTTCGAGTTGTTGGCGCGGCAAGGGCGAGCGTTGCAGGGGTGGCGCACCCAGCGTCGGCGGGGCGGCGAGAACGAGTTCGACGGGCTGCGGGAGTATCAGCGCGACGATCCCTACCGCCAGGTGGACTGGCGCGCGACGGCGCGGCGCGGCGACCTGATCGTGCGCACCTACAAGGTCGAAGAGAACCAGGACCTGCTGTTCGTGCTCGACGGCGGCCGGCTGATGACCGCCGCGGTGGGGGGCGCATCGCTCTACGACCACGCGCTGGACGCGACGCTGATGCTGGCGCACGTGGCGGTGCGCAACGGCGACAACGTGGGCGTGCTGGGGTTCGCCGATCAGCTGGACGCGTTCGTGGGGCCGCGCAACGGCCGGGCGGCGGTGCGCCGGGTGGTGGACGCGCTGTTCGACGTGCACCCGCGGTTGGTGGAGAGCGACCTGCCGCGCGCCTTCGAGCACGTCGCGCGGCGCGTGCGGAAGCGAGCGTTGGTGGTGCTGTTCACGCAGGTGGTCGACGAGGTCGCTGCCGAGGCGCTGCTGCGCAGCGTGCGCGCCGTGCGGCGCCGACACCTCGTGTTGTGCGTGGTGTTCCGCGACCAGGACGTCGAAGCGATGGCGACGGGGGCCGATGGATCGAGCGATCTGTTCGCGCGCGCCGCCGCGGCCGAGCTGCTGAGCTGGCGCGCGTCGCTGCTCGACGCCCTGCGCGCCGGCGGCGCGCTGGTGCTGGACGTCGCCGCCGGCGGCCTGACGCCCGCGCTGATGACCCGGTACCTCGAGATCAAGGCCCGCCAGCTCCTGTGATCAGCGCGGCAGTACGCCGGACGCCTCGAGGTGCGCGCGGATCTCGCGCCAGTAGCGCGCCTCGTCCGGCGGCAGGTCGTTGTGCCCGCAGTCGAAGGTGATCAGCCGAGCGTTCGGCGCGACCTCGGCCAGCCGGCGCCCGTGCCCGACCGGCACCAGCTCGTCGTGGGTGCCGTGGAAGATGAGCACCGGCGCGTCCAGCTTCGCCAGCACCGCCTCGTTGTCGAAGCGATCGCGGATGAGGAAGCGCGGCGCGCGGAACAGCTCCCAGGCGCGCTGCGCGACGCTGCGGAAGGTCGACTCGAGGATCATCGCGCGCGGCGGGTGCGTCGCCGCCAGCCCGCACAGCGCGCCGCCCCCCAGCGATCGGCCGTGGTAGACGACCCGCGCCGCGTCCACGTCCGGGCGCGCGGTCAGCAGCCCGTGGAAGCCGACGAGGTCGGCCACGATGGCGTCCTCGCTGGGCGAGCCGTCCGAGCGCCCGTAGCCCCGATACTCCAGCAGCGCGACCGACACACCCCAGGCGCGATACCGGCTGACCCACGGCGCCGCGTAGTCGATCAGCTCACCGTTGCCGTGCCCGAAGATCACGACGGGCCCCGGCGCCTCGGCCGTGACGCCCTCGCCGGGCAGGAACCAGCCCTCCGACACGCCGTCGGCGTGGCGCACGTCCACGCGCTGCAGGCCCTCGTGCCGCGCCAACCCGGGCGCGGGCGGCGGGATCTGGTCGGTGGGGAACAGCATTCGGCGCTGCAGCGCGAAGAGCAAGACGAGGAACCCTCCGAAGGCCAGGACGCCGAGGAACAGCGCGCGCCCCACCAGGCGCAGCCCGCGCCGACGCGGCGGCGACGAGGTCGGCGGTGCGGCGTCCATGCCGGTGCAGGATGCGGGCGTCCGGACCGTGGTGCCAGGGGATTCGTCGAGACCGCGGTGGTGGAGAAGGGCGTTCCGTGTGGCGCCGGCCTGCGGTACGAAGGGAGGTGCAGGCATTCACGCGGAGGGCACCATGGCTGGGCGGTACGTCGTCCTCTCGGACATCCACCTGACGGTGCCCCACGCTTGGGCGGCCTTTCGCGACCAGATCGAGCTGGGCGCGCTGCTGTCGCACCTGGCGGCGCAGCCGTCGCTGACGCTGGTGCTGGCGGGCGACACCTTCGACTTCCTGATGTTGGCGGACTACGACGGCTTCGACGCTTCGAAGTCGGCGGCGCGCCTCGAGGCGATCCTGACGCACCCCGGCAATGCGCCCGTCCTGGCCGGGCTGCGGGCGGTGGCGGCTGGCGGCCACAACGTGGTGCTGCTGGCGGGCAACCACGATCCCGAGGTGCTGCAGCCGGACGTGCGTGCGGCGTTCGCGGCGCGGACTGGGTTGGCGCCGCAGCGGCTCGGCGGCGACACCGTGCTGTACGAGCCCCCTGGGCGCAGCCCGGTGTGGGGCTACCGGATACCGGCCGCGGCGGGTGACGCGTGGATCGTGCACGGCGATCGGTGGGATCCGTCGAACTTCATCGACCGTGGCGCCTTCGTCGAGGCCGTGGCCGCGAGGCGCCCCGTCACCCTGCCGCCGGGCTCGCAGCTGGTGCACCGGGTGGTGCGGCGGCTGAAGCGCGAGTCTTACGGGTGGGTGGACCAGGTGAAGCCCGAGCTGGGCTCGGTGCTGCCGCTGCTGTTGTACCTCGACTGGACGCTGGCGACGCGGGTCCTGAAGGACGAGTGGGGCATCGGCGTGCGATTGCTGTGGCGCATGCTGCGGCATCACGCGGGGTTGGACACGCTGGGCCCCGAGCAGGCGGCGGCGCCCGGGCCGCCGGCGGAGCTCGACGACTTCGTGACGGCGCTGCGGGCCGCTCTGCCGGAGGACGAGCGCGAGGCGGTGCTCAGCGAGCTCGCCGGCGCCGAGCTGTATGCGCCGCCCCGTCCCGGGCCGCAGGGGCAGGTGGCGACGCTGGCCGGTCACGGCGGCTTCTGGCGCTGGCTGCTGCGCGCGTGGCTGCTGCGGGCGCGCGCCTCGAGCCGCTTCTTCGACGTGGACGCGCCGGACGAGGTCCTGGCCGGCTCGCCGGCGAGCCTGCCGGCCAACCTCGACCTGCTGATCGCCGGGCACACCCACGGCGTGCGCTCCATCGCCGGCCGCGAGCTGGCGCCCCGCCGCTACCTGAACACGGGCACCTGGACACCGGTGGCGCCGCTGCCCGAGGGCGACATCGAGGCCGCCATCGACGCGATCGAGCGCGGCGAGTTACCCAGCGCGCACACGCCGCGCAGCGCGGTCGAGGTGAGCGTGGGCGAGGGGATCGAAGCGCGGCTGGTGCGCTGGCATGACGGGAGGTTGGCGTGAGGACGCGCGAGGTCTTCATCCGGGTAAACGTACGCAAGGACGGCGAGTGGCGCGTGTACGTGGCGCCGCTGGACGATCACGACAAGCGCAGCGACGTCGCCGCCATCCATCCGCCCGCCACGCTGGGCCACGCCCACTGGGCCAGCGTGCTGCACGCGCTGTCGCCGGCGGCGCCGCAGCCGCTCGGCGCGTCCGACCTGCGCGCCGTGGGCGAGCACGTCTGGACCGGGCTGGTGGGGCAGGACGGCCTGGCCGACTTCCTGTGGCGGCTGGAGCAGGAGACGGGGCAGTCAGGGCGACAGATGCGCCTCGTGCTGGAGGCGGACGAGGCAGACGACCCCGCGCTGGCGCTGTTGCCCTTCGAGCTGGCGTACTCGAACCGCGCCGCGCTGGGTGGGCGCTACGAGTGGAAGCGGGCCGATCCGCGGCTGGTACGCGTGCTCGTCGAGGGCGAGGCGCCGCCGGTCCGTTTCGAGGTCGGCGCGCGCCTGCTGATCGTGACGGCCGCCGATCCGGCGCGCCCCGCACCGACCGTGGCCGAGCTGAAGGCGCACGCGGCGCAGGTGGCCGCGGCTGCTCGGAAGCTCGGCTGGACGGTGGACTGCCTGGAGGAAGCGACGCCCGCCGCGCTGGAGGCTCGGCTGCGAGAGCCCGCCGACCTGCTGTACGTCGTGGCCCACGGCCGAGCCGACTCCGAGCACTTCGGCCGGCTGGCGCTCGCTGGTGGCGAGCTGCTGGGCAGCGACCTGAAGATGTGGCTCGACGAGCTGAAGCCGCCGTGTCGCGCGGTGATCCTGTGCGCTTGCAGCAGCGCTGAGACGCAGCCGACCAGCAACGCCGAGACCACCGGCATGGCGCAGGAACTGTCCCGCCGCGCGACGCACGCGGCCATCGGCTTCCGCGCGCCCGTCGTCGTGGGCTTCGCGCTGCAGTTCATGGAGCGGCTGTTCACCGAGCTGGCGCACAGCACGTGTCTCGAGACGGCCTTCGCGCAGACCCGCGCGCGTCTGTCCGAGCGGGACCCGCAGTGGGTGTTGCCGGTCTACTACGGGCGCCGGCTCGCGCCGGAGCGCGCCGCGCCGGTGGCGCAGTCGACGCGCGCGGCCGAGTGCGCCGTGCACAGCCTGCTGCCGCAGCCGCCGCGCCGGTACTTCACGGCGCGCGAAGCCGAGCTCGAGCGTCTGCGTCACCTGACGCGCACGCCGGGCACGGCGGTTGTGCAGGCCCTGGAGGGCGAGGGCGGCGTGGGCAAGTCCGAGCTGGCGCGAAAGGTGGCCTTCGAGGTGAGCGCCGAACGGCCGGTGCTGTGGTTGGATCGGCCCGATCGCGACCCCAAGCTGGCGTTGGGCCAGCTGGTGCGCGCCGTGCCCGCGCTGGACGCCGAGGCGCTGGCCGATCTCGATGACCACGCGCTGGCGGCGCTGGTCCGCGAGCAGCTCGCCGGCCACGGCGGGCTGCTGGTGCTCGACGACGTGTCCGATGGCTCGGTCGTCGAGCTCCTGGCGCCCGCGCCGGACTGGAACACCCTCGTGACGACGCGCGTGGACCACCTGGTGCCGGGCGCGCAGCGCGTGAAGCTGGGCCACCTGAACGCGGCCGAAGCCCTGTTGCTCTTCTGCCGCATCGCGTACGGGACCGACGCGCCACCGCCGGCCGACGCCGACGCCGCAAAGCGGCTCGTGGAACTGCTGGAGGGCCTGCCGCTGGCGGTCGAGCTGGCCGCCGAGTCCGTCAGCAAGGGCGGCACCGCCGCCAGCTACCTGGAAGACATGGCCCGGACGTACGGCGCTGCGTGGGCCGACGGCGTGCGCCTGGCGCAGGTGCTGAGCCGCAACCTGAGCGACCAGGGTGAGGACGAGCGCGCGGTGTTCGAGGCGCTCGGCGTCCTGCCGCCCTGCGGCGCCGACGCGTCCATCGTCGCGCTGACGCTCGGTTGGCCGGAGGGCCGCGCCACCCGCGCGCTGGACCGGCTGGCCCGCTTCCGCGTTGCGCGCTACGCGCCCGACACGGGGCGCTTCAGCCTGCACCCGCGGCTGCGGGAGGAGGTGGCCCGGCGCCTGGAGGGCGGTGAGCGGGAGGAGGACCGGAACAGACTGTACGTAGGCGTGGCACGGGCGTTGGAACAGCGCGTCGAGGCGGCCGCCGCGGAGCTCCCCCGGCGCCCGGCCGTCGCGCTGCAACGGTGGGACGCGCTGCGCGACCTGGTCACGACGCTGGATTTGAGGCCTTGGTTCGAGGGTGCAGCGGGCGCCGACGTCGTCGTCTCCCTGTTCGCCTTCGGCGCTGCGGAATTTCGTGACCGTGAGCTGACGGTCGAGGAACGCGTCCAAAGTCGACGGCGCGTCGTCGCGCTCGCCCGGAAGCTCCCTTCGAGTCCGCCTGAGGATCGATTGCTGATGGTCGCGCTTGCCAGGCTGGGCGACGCGGCAGTCATCGCCGGCAGCGGTGTCGCCGCGCTGGCGGCTTACGAGGAGGGGCTTGAGATTGCGCGTCGGCTTGCAGCGCAGGATCTGGGGAGCGCGAACTGTCAGCGAGACGTGTCGGTGTCGCTGGAGAGGTTGGGCGACGTGTACGTGCGAGCGGGGGATGGTGGGCGAGCGTTGGCGGCGTACGAGGAGGGGCTGGAGATTCGGCGTCGGCTTGCAGCGCAGGACCCGGGGGGCGCGGTGGGTCAGCGAGACGTGTGGGCGTCGCTGCTGAAGTTGGGTCACGTGTACGTGCGAGCGGGGGATGGTGGGCGAGCGTTGGGGGCGTACGAGGAGGGGCTGGAGATAGCGCGTCGGCTTGCAGCGCAGGACCCGGGGAGCGCGGAGTGTCAGCGAGACGTGTCGGTGTCGCTGAACAACGTGGGCGACGTGTACGAGCGAGCGGGGGATGGTGCGCGAGCGTTGGCGGCGTACGAAGAGGGGCTGGAGATTCGGCGTCGGCTCGCAGCGCAGGACGCGGGGAGCGCGGAGTGTCAGCGAGACGTGTGGGTCTCGCTGGTGAAGTTGGGCGACGTGTACGTGCGAGCGGGGGATGGTGGGCGAGCGTTGGCGGCGTACGAGGAGGGGCTGGAGATAACGCGTCGGCTTGCAGCGCAGGACCCGGGGAGCGCGGAGTGTCAGCGAGACGTGGCGGTGTCGCTGGAGCGCATGGCCCTGGTGCGCTCGGCCGACGGCGACGCCGCGGGGGCTCGCTCTTTCCTTGCGGAGGCAATTGGGGCGCGGCGTGCCGTCGTCGAGCTCGACCCCGGGTCGCCCTTGCTACGCCGTGAGTTGGCGGTGTGCCTGCTGCAGGAGGGGGCGCGCGCTGCGGCCGCTGACGACGTGAACGGTGCGTTGGGGGCGCTGAACGAAGCGAGAGCGCTCGCACAGGCGCTGCACGACGGGTGGCCCGACGTCCCCGACTTTCGGGGCGTGCTGCGGGCCGTGCTCGGACGTCTCGCTGAGGTCCACGCCGCCGCGGGTGACGAGGAGAGCGCCGAGGCGAGCCGGGCGGCGCGAGACGCGCTCGACGCGGAGGCTACGGACGCGTAGGAGCAGTGAACCGGGGACGCCCCGGGTTGCTGCGGCGAGTCCGCGAGCGGGGCGGCTGTGGGTGTGATTCTCGGTCTGAGCTCGCCGGCCTGGTCTTGACGAACCGGCGGTCCGCGGCGACCGAAGCTTTCAGGGGCCGTCCGTGTCCCGGCCCCGCGGTTCGCGCGGCGTCGCCGATGCCGTTGCCGTTGCCGTTGCCGTCGCCGTCGACGTCGCCGAGGAGCCTCACCCCGCTTGCGGCGGCCGCCCAGTGTGCAGGGACGGGGAAACCGGTGCCAGGGAAATCGCTGGGCGGCCGGGTGCCCGCGGGCCGGGTCGCCCGTCCGGGCACGCGACCTTCGGCGGGCCTCGCCGCCCGCGCAGCCGGGCGCGCAGGGCGCGCTCGCTGGTCAGAGACACCGGCGCGCGCCATGCTTTGGACCTCTCTCGGAGGGAGGTGCTCGTGCCGCACCCGAAGCCATCGCGCGCCAGCGATCTCTGGACCGAAAGGGACGTGCGCGCGACGCTGGCCAGCGCGTGGCGCGCCCTGCGGCGTGGCGACCCGGCCGGCGCGCTGCGGCTGGCCGAGGGGGTGCCCGGGGGCGTCGCCGACGTGCTGCGCGCTCGGGCGCTGGGTCGCGCCGGCGACGTGGAGGCCGCGCGCGCCGCGCTGGACCGGTCGCGCCTCCATCCCAGCTCGGACGCCTGTCTGAACACGCTGGAGGTCGGCGCCCACGATCCCCTCGCGTGGCGTTCGACCCGGGCGGTCCCGGGCTTGGATCTCGACCTGTGGATCCTGGACGACGAGCCAATGGTCTGCCGGGCGTACGCGCGGATCTTCCGGGAGTATGGCGCGCGCACCTGGACGACCGGCGACGATCGCGCGCTGTTCCGGCGGTTGGAGGTCGAACGGCCCGACGTGGTGATCAGCGACAACTGCCGGCCCTGCTTCGACGCGCTCGACGCGCTGGCGGGTCTGCGCCGGCTGGCGCCCGGCGTCGCGCACGTCATCGCCTCGGCCAGCTTCTCGCCGAGGGGCTACGCCGAGGCCATCTGTCGCTGGGGCGTCGACGGCGTCGTGTCGAAGGGCGGTCTGGACGATCTGCCGTACCTGATCTCGGCGCTGCGCGACGTCGAAGTGCGCCGCGGAGCGAAGGGCACCCGCCCGCGCTGAACCCGCCGGGCGGTGCGTCGGCGCCTCGGCCGATCCGGTCAGCCCCGTGGCTCGGCGCGCACGTGCTTCAGCAGCCAGGGACGCCCGACCGTAGCGGACAGCACCAGCGCCGCGAGGAAAGCGAGCGCCCAGGGATGCGCGCGCGCCAGCCGCACGATCAGCGCGATCGTCGCGGCGGCGGCGGCCAGGGCGCCGAAGCCCGTGAACAGGCGGTGGCCGGCCCGCTCGCGGAAGGCCAGCCCGCACACCACCGCGAAGGTGAACAGGAAGGCCAGGCTGGCCGCCTCGACGAGCATCGCGAGACCGCCGATCGCCGCGAGGACCGCGGCGGCCGCGCCCAGACCGATGACCGCGCGGTCCGGGACGTCGGCGTCGTTGCGGTGCTCGAGGGCCGCGGGCAGCTCGCCGTCGCGGGCCACCTCGTGCGCCAGGCGGGCCGTGCTGAACAGCGTCGAGTTGATGGCCAAGCCCGTCGAGAAGGCCGCCGCCACCGTGACGATGACCAGGCCGGTGGTGCCGAGCGCCTCGCGGCCGGCGATGGCCAGCGCGACCTCCTGCTCTTCGATGATGCGGCCCGCCCCCACCAGCATCGCCGTGCCCAGCGCGACCAGGACGTACACCACGATGACCACGATGATGGCGCTGAGCACGGCTCGGGGGAGCGTCTTCCGGGGCTGCTCGATGTCGTCGTAGTCGTAGGCGAGCAGCTGAAAGCCCTCGAAGGCCATGAACACCGAGGCCGCCCCGAACAGGGCCGCCATGACGCCGC
The DNA here is from genome assembly GCA_020633465.1 of Myxococcales bacterium. Classification (GTDB taxonomy): domain Bacteria; phylum Myxococcota_A; class Bradymonadia; order UBA7976; family UBA1532; genus JACKDN01. Next base: position 137,189 of record JACKDN010000020.1, on the reverse strand, counting down.
CGCCCGGCGCACCCTGGGACAGCAGGGGCGGAGACCAGCGGGCCAGACCGAAGGCGGCGAGGCCGACGAGCGCGACCAGCTTGAACCAGACCAGGAAGATCTCCACGCCCCCGGCGGCGCCGACGCCGCGCAGGTTGAGGCCGATGAAGAGGGCGACGATCGCCACCGCCGCGGCGCGCGGGAACCAGGGCCCCAGGCCGACGACGTGGCCCAGGTACTGGCCGAAGGTGAACGCGTACACCGCGTCGGTGAGCACATAGCCGACGATCAGCACCCACGAGAGGCTGCCCGCGAAGCCCTCGGCGTTCATCTCGCGCAGGAACGTGAAGGCGCCGCCGCCCTCGCCAAACGCCGCCGCCAGCCTCACGTAGCTGTAGCCGGCGGCCAGGGCGATGACGCCCGCGGCGACGAAGCTGAGCCACGCGAGCGGCCCGGCGATGCCGATCACCACACCCAGCGTGGAGAAGATGCCACCGCCGACCATGCCACCGACCGCCATCGACCACGTGGCGTTGAAGCCCAGCTTGCTGGTGTCGCCGCTCAACCCCTCGTCCTCCCCTCCAGTCGCGGCGCCCGAGCGCGGGGCGCACCGTTCCGATGCGCCAGCGAACGAAGCGATGGCAGCGGGGACGTCGGGCCGACCGTTGGGCCCGTCTCACCGATAGCGTACGTGCAGCCTCGCGTCCGCCGGCGGCGGCTCCGCGAGGCGGAGCGCCGCGCCGCTCGGGCAGGTCGGGGCCTGGGTGATCCACGCGGCGACCTCGGCGGGGTCGCATCGCGTGGTCGCCGTGGTGCAGTCGAGGGACAGCACCCGATCCTCGGGCTGACAGTCGCGGTCCTCCGCGACGCAGGTGGGGGTGGCCGCGAGGCACGAGCCGTAGAGGCAGTCACAGCCGGCGAAGTTCAGTCGGTCGAGCGTGAAGGCGTCGGTGAGGGCGCAGCCGTCGGTGAGGTCGCCGTCTTCGGCAGGGACGCATGGATCCAGGGAGCGTTCGGAGAACGCTACGTAGCGTGGGGCGGTGCCGGGCGGCACGTAGGACCAGACGAAGGTGGCGCTCGGATCGGGCGCGAGCGCGTGGAGCTGGCGAGCATACGTGTCGACGGGCACGGCGCAGGCCGCGGGGTCGTCGGCGCAGTCGTCGGTGTCGCTCACGACGATGATCAGCAGGCCGGCGTCCGCGCGCAGGAACCGGCCGGGCGGGCCGCCGCAGGGATCCAGCCAGGCGGCGTTGGGCCCATCGCAGCGCAGCGCGTGCGTGACCGCCTCGAGGCCGCGCTCGGGTGTGTCGGGCCGGGCGCCGACGGCGGCGAGGCAAGCGAAGCGGTCGGCCAGCCACGCAGGGTCCGGCGGTACCGGCGAGGCCAGCACCGGCGGTGCGCCGTCGAGCGCCCGGCAGGCCGGCGCGGGGGCCTCGGCCGGGAGGAGGAACGCCCCGCCGGCGTCGTCGTCGAACGCCGTCGAGATGACGGCGACCCGCAGGTCGACGTCCTCGAGGTGCGGCGCGACGTCGGCGAACGCTCCGATCAAGCGGTCCTGCCAGGGCGCCATGCTCGGCGCGTCGCCGACCACGAACAACAGGTCGCCGCACGGGCGCGGCGGCCCGACGAACGTCTCGGCGTACCAGCCGTCGTCCGGCGCCTCAGCGTCCTCGACCGCCACGGGCTGCTGCGCAGGCGCGCAGCCGGCGAGCAGCAGAGCGGCGGCGAGCACCGGGCAGCCTGTGAAGTCGCGTACCTTCAGCATGGAGCCCAGCATGGCGGGCACCCAACCCAGGCAACAGCGCAGCGTCCCGCGGGGGCCGGGGGCGCAGGATCAGGCACCCCTCGCGCGCGCCCCGCGCAGCCGACGCGCTCGACATACACCGCCCGCCGGTGAGCATCGCCGCAAGTCAGGACCACTCGGCAAGCCGAGCCCGGAGCGTTCAGGTCCCGCCGCTTGGCTGGGAGATCCCCCGCGGGAGGAGCAACCGCTGCGCCCATGTCGATGGGCGATCACCCCACATTGCGCGTCCGCCGTCCGTCGAGCCCGAAGCGTCCGCCCGCCGCTCACGCGAGCGCCGCGCTCGGGGCGAGCACCTGCCACCAAGGCTTCTCGGCGAGCGGGCAAGCCCCCGACGCGGGGCGTCATGATCGGGCGGCGGCGTCGCCCGTTTCAGGAGCGGCTTTGCCCGCCCTCTTTTCAGAAAATGGGGGGCAGTCCCCGCCGTCGCGGAGTCGAGCCCAGCGCACAGCCCCAGAGCGGGCAATGGCGCGAGAGGGTGACGCCGCCGCCCGATCGTGCGAGTACCCGTCGGCTGGGCTTGGCGGCGAGCCGCCGCGGCCGTCAACTGGCGCGGCGCCAAAGAACCTGCACTTCAGCACCGTTCCCCAGTCGTCCTACCTCCGGCGGGTCCAGGGCGGAGCCCGGCCGGTGGGAGCTCGAGGGAGGCACGGAGTGCCTTCCTCGAAAACTGGTGAGCCGCGGCGCCACAGGCGCGAAGAACGCGTTGGCGTCGCGGGGCGCCGGGTGAAGCGGCCCGGGTCGGGGGTGCCCGCGGCCCAACGGGATCACGTAGCCTCCGATGCCGACGATCGCTGACCCCCAGGCGGCCTGCCGCACCCCCACACCCTGCTCGCTCGTCCCTCTCCCGAGGAGGCGACCATGGCGACCCTGCGCGAAGACACCCTGGAGCTGCGTTGGCTGTTCGGCGGCGCGTCGCCGCGCGACGTGCGGGCCTGGTTCGGCGCGGCAGACGCGCCGGAGGAGCGCGTCGATCACTACCTGCTGCTGCCCGCGGCGCACGAGCTGGGCATCAAGCTGCGGGACGGACGCTTCGAGGTGAAGGGCCGCGTGGGTCCGCCGGCGCCGGTCGAGTTGGGGCGCGCCGCCGGCGTGGTCGAGGGCTGGACCAAGTGGTCCGTCGAGGACGTCGGCCCCATCAGCCCCAGCCGGGCGCTGGCGTCGGCGGCCGCGCCGACCTTGGCGGTCGCGAAGGTGCGGCGCCGGCGGGCGTTCGCCTTGGACGGGCGCGAGGTGCCGCTGCCGGTTGCGCCCTCGCCCGCGTTCCTGGCCGAGCTGACCGATCTGCGTGTCGAGGAGCGCGCTCACTGGACGCTCGCGGTCGAGATCACGGCGCGCGACGACGGGCGAGGCGCGGCGCTGTGTCGCTTCGCGGCGGCGTGGCTGGCGGACTGCCCAGCGGCGCTGGCCGCCGAGGACGCGAGCAGCTACGCGGCGCTGGTGGCGCGGGCGGCGGGGGCGGAGGCTGGCTGAGCGGCGGACGTGAATGCAGTCCGCCACGCAGAGGGATCGGCGGCGCGCCCGGTCGAGCGGCGCGCGACGGCTGGCCCGCTCGGCGAATCGACTCGGCGAGCGCGTCGATCGACGCGCGACGGACGGGAGGTGTCATGGGCGAGGTGCTCGATCGGCTGGCGGATCGTTTCGGCCCCGAAGCCATCGCCGCCTGGCTGAGCGCCAAGCTGCCCGACCTGCTGGTCGCCCTCGCCACCTTCGCCGTCTTCTATCTCCTCTGGCGCCTCGTCGACCGCGCCATCAAGGTGGTCGCCCATCGCACGGCGGCCGACATCACCGCGCGCAGCTTCATCGAGGCCACCGCCAAGTACGTCCTGCTGACCGTCGGCACCGTCGCCGCGCTGGGGCAGGTGGGCATCGACACCGCGTCGATCATCGCCAGCCTGGGGATCCTGGGCCTGACCATCGGCTTCGCCGCGCGCGACGCCCTGTCGAACATCATCAGCGGCATCTTCATCTTCTGGGATCGCCCCTTCGTGCTGGGTGATCTGGTCGAGATCGACGGCCACTACGGGCGCGTGGACGCCATCACCATGCGCTCGACCCGCGTGGTGACGGTCGACGGGCGCATGCTGGCCATCCCCAACAACGCGGTGGTCAACTCGACGGTGGCGTCCTACACCAACTTCCCGCACCTGCGCTTGGACGTCGACGTGACGGTGGGCACCGGCGAGGATCTCGGGCGGGTGCGCCGGCTGCTGCTGGCGGTGGTCGAGGGCGACGCCCGCTACCTGACCGAGCCGGCGCCGGCCGTCGTCGTGACGGCCCTGAACGACTACAACGTCGCGGTGCAGCTGCGGGCGTGGATCGACGACGAGCGGCAGCACACCGCGCTGCGCGTCGAGCTGCGCGAGCGGATGTTCGAGGCCCTGCGCGGGGCCGACGTCGAGATGCCCTTCGAGACCTTCAGCGTCGATCCCACCGTGCTGCGGTCGGTCGCCCCGGGCGGTGACGAGGCCGAGGACGCGGAGGGACGCGCGGCGAGCGGAGCGTGACCATGCCATCCGATCTGACCGACTACCACGCCAAGCGATCCTTCGGTCGCACCCCCGAGCCCAGCGGCGACGACGCCGACGCCTCGCCCGACGACACCGACACGGCCCGCTTCGTCATCCAGAAGCACGACGCCTCGACGCTGCACTACGACCTGCGCCTCGAGGCCGACGGCGTGCTGAAGTCGTGGGCGGTGCCCAAGGGTCCGTCCACCGATCCCCGCGAGAAGCGCCTGGCGGTGCCGACGGAGGATCACCCGCTGGACTACGCCGACTTCGAGGGCACCATCCCCGAGGATCAGTACGGCGGCGGCGCGGTCATCGTCTGGGATCGCGGCACCTACGAGAACCGCACCACGGACGACGACGACGAGACGATCCCGGTGCGCCGCGCCCTGGACGACGGGCACCTGTCGGTGTGGCTCGAGGGCGAGAAGATCCGCGGCGGCTACGCCCTGACCCGCGTGGCGACGGGCGACGACGAGCGTTGGCTGCTGGTGAAGATGAAGGACGACGCCGCGGACGCGCGCCGCAACCCGACGTCGACCCAGAGCGAGTCGGTGAAGACGGGGCGCACGCTGTCCGAGGTGGCCGAGGCGGGCGAGTCGTAGGTGGGCGTCGTCCCCAGAAGGGGACGGGCCGGCGCGCGCCGAGGAGGCGCTGGCGGCCCGGCAGGGCGTCAGCGCTGGATGTCGATCAGGTACCCGCCGCCCGCGATACGCGCGTCGGCGTGGGCGATGCGCAGGTAGTAGTAGCCGTCGCTCAGCCCCTCGAGGGCCAGCGCCGGGCAGTAGCCGCCCGCGCCGTCGTCGTCCTCGGCCACCAGGTCGCCCGCGTCGTCGTACAGCGCGAAGGTGGCGTCGAAGGGGCAGGTGCCGCGCAGCCGCGCGTCGAGCCAGCCGTCGGCCACGTGGAAGACGAACCAGTCGGCGTCGCCGGCGGTGTTCGTGCCGCGCACCAGGCGGAAGGCGTCGAGGGGATCGGCGCTCTCGAGGTCGTCGTTGCGCTCGCTCTCGGTGCGCGTCTCGAGGTCGCAGGCGCGGGTGCAGCCGTCGCCGTCGATCGCGTTGCCGTCGTCGCAGGCCTCGCCGTCGTCCACCACGCCGTTGCCGCAGATGTCGCCGGTGGGCTCGATGATCAGGCGGCCCAGGTAGCTCATCGAGGGGCTGTAGTTCGAGTTGCCGGCGCCGGTGTGGAAGCCGATGTAGTAGGTGCCGGGCGCGAGCTGCCGGGTGTAATCGGGGCCGTCCAGCTTCTGGTACTTCTTCACCGAGTTGTAGTCGGGCAGGCTGCAGCCGCTGCTGCTGCAGCGATCGTCCCAGTACCAGCGCCAGAACGCGATGCTCTGGTGGAACGCGTTGGGCACGTCGTGCTCGCCGATGCTCCAGCCGTCGCCCTGGTTGGGCGCGCCGGGCACGGCGCCCGCCTCGAACTGCGCCCGCGTGATGGGCTCGTTGCGGCTGTAGCCCATCAGGTCGATCGACACGCGCGACGGCCGGTCGATGGTGAAGGTCCAGTAGTGGTGCCCGCTGCGCGCGCTGAAGTTGCCGGTGAAGTGCGTGTAGGTGCCGATCTCGAGCGCGGTCTCGTAGGTGCGGTTGCTGCCGTCCGAGCGCGCGATCTCCCACTGGCACAGGTTGCTGCAGCCGTCGTCGGCGTCGACGTTGCCGTCGTCGCACTGCTCGCCCACCTCGACGACGCCGTCGCCGCAGTGGAAGGTGCGCTCGCAGCTGGCGTCGCAGCCGGCCGTGCCGTCGCAGGTCTCTTCGACGGGCTGCACGACGCCGTCGCCGCAGGTGGGCAGCAGCGCGTTGGTCTGGGCGTAGGCCAGCAGCTTCTCGAAGGCGTCGGCGCCGACGTAGCTGGCGGCGTCGAGGTCGGCCAGGCTGCCGAACTCACCGTTGGCCTGGCGGCCGTAGAAGATGGCCTTGGCGGCGCGCACGTCGAGGTCGATCACGTCGTCGAGCGTGGCCAGGTCGCTCTGGTTGGCGGCGCGCAGGATGCCGAGCGCGGCGTAGGTGCCCTCGTGGACGCCGTGCACCACCGGGGTGTCGTAGCCGCCGGCGGGGGGCGGCGTGCTGTCCTCGCCGCCGCAGGTGGCGTCGCAGCCGTCGCCGTCGGCGGTGTTGCCGTCGTCGCAGGTCTCGAGGCCGGGCTGCACCGCGCCGTCGCCGCAGGCGGGCACGAGGCCGTGGTCGGCCGCGTAGGCGCCCAGCTTGCCGAACGCGCGCTCGCCCACGTAGCTGGCGGCGTCGAGGTCGGCCAGGTTGGCGAAGGGGCGGTCGTCGACGATGGCCTGCGCGGCGCGGGCGTCGAGGCCGACGGCGTCGTCCAGCGTCGCGTGGTCGAGCGTGTTGGCGGCCGCCAGCAGGCCGAGGGCGGCGTAGGTGCCCTCTTCGACGCCGTGCACGAAGACGCCGGTGGGGCCGCCGGCGACGTCGAGGCCGCAGCTCGCGTCGCAGTCGTCGCCGCCGTCGCAGGCCTCGCCGCCGTTGATCACGCCGTCGCCGCAGTGGCCGATCCAGCCCTGGCGCTCGGCGTAGGACAAGAGCTGCGAGAACGCGCGCTGGCCGACGTAGGGCACGTCGTCGAGGGCGATGACGCTGTCGAAGGGGCCGTTGGCGTCGCGGGCGGCGACGATGTTGCGGGCGGCCCGCGCGTCGAGCGCGGCGTCGTCGTCGAGCTGGGCCAGCGTCAACGTGTTCGCCGCGCGCAGGATGGCCTCGGCCTCGTAGCCCTCGGGGGCCAGGGCGAAGCCGTCGGCCTTCACGCCCACGCCAGCGAAGACGGGCGGGTCGTTGTCGACGGGGGCGTCGGGGGTGTCGGTCGCGTCGGCGCAGCCGGTGGCCAGCGCGGCGACGGCGAGCCAGCGCAGCGAGCGGGTGAGGGTGAAGCGCATCGGGTCGGTCTCCAAGGTGCGAGTGGTGCGGGTTCGCGGCCCCCTTAGTTCAAGGGGCGTGCCACGTCGCGGAGGCCGTTGGCACCGTGTGCCACATTTTTCGTCGCGTGATCACGCGTGATCACGTGCGGTTGTCGCGCGTGATGTCACTGAGTGCCGTGATCGAATGATCGCCGCGCGCCCGCGCGGCGGAGGGTCTCACGGGGTCAGCGGAGAGCGGCGCGGCAGACGCGGTCCGAGGGTCGCTGCGACCCGGTCACACGCGCCGGCGGCCCGCGCGCGCCTCGGCCTCGTCGGCCAGCGCCAGCAGCTCGTCGGCCTCGCGCGGATCCGCCAGCGGCGCCGCCCGCCGCAGCAGCCCGGCGGCCTCGGTCAGCTCTTCGCCCTTCTGCAGCAGGATGCGCCCCAGGTTGGCCAGCGCCATGCTCTGATCCGGCCGCCGCGCCAGCACCGACCGGTACCGCCCCTCGGCCGCGTCCAGCAGGCCCAGCGCCATCTCCTCGCCGGCCAGGTTCAGCTCGATGCGCGCGCGCTCCTCGGGCGGCGCGTGCCCCAGCGCCTCGAGGTACAGCCGCCGCGCCACCGCGTGATCGCCGCTGGCCGCCGCCGCCAGCCCCAGCGTGTCGGGCAGCACGTGCTTGCGCCCGAAGCGCTTCAGCAGCCACTGCTTGTCGGCCAGCGCCGTCAGCCCGGGGTAGTCGTCGTTGGCCAGGCAGCGCAGCGCCTCGCGGTGGAAGCGCCGCTCGGCCTCGGCCACCCGCCGCGGCACCATCAGCACCCACGCGGCCACCGCCAGCACCACCGCGCCCACGTACAACGCCAGCGCCAGCCGGTCGTTGCGCAGCAGCACCAGCACCACCACCGAGATCAGCAGCAGCAGCCACCGGAGCTGAAAGCGCACCTGGGTCTCGTTGGCCTGCACCGTCACCGCGCGTCCCGGCAGCAGCGGAAGCCGACGTGATCGTCCGCGTAGGTCGTCGCGAAGGCGGCCACCAGCGTCGACTGCGCGTCGCAGGCCTGGTTCTCGTCGTGGTGCATCTGGGCGATCGTCTTCCAGCCGGCCCCTTGGTAGATGTGGCCGGCCGGATCGCTCGGCGGCGCGTCGGACACCCACTCCCACAGGTTGCCGGTCAGGTCGTGCAGGCCCTCGGCGCTGACGCAGTCGGGGAAGGCGCCGCACGGGGCCGGCCCGGCGCGGCCGTCGCCGTCGGGCAGGGTGTACGCCTCGCGCAGGTTGCAGACGCCGCCGCGGAAGGTGTTGCCCCAGGTGAAGGCGTTGCCCTGCGGCCCGGCGCACGCGCGCCGCAGCTCGGCGGCGGTGCACAGGCGCCAGCCCTCGGCGGCGCAGGCGGCCGACGCGTCGTCCCAGGTGATGGTGTGGCGGGGCAGGGCGCCGGCCACCGAGCAAGCGCCCGAGCCGTCGGCCCGCGCGCTGGCCTCGTAGGTGAAGACGTCGTAGGCCTCGTCGAGGGTGACGAAGGCCGGCTGCTCGCACGAGACGCCGGCGTCGACCGCGGCCGCGTCGTCCTCGCCGCAGCCGCAGAGCGCGACCGCGGAGGCCAGAATCAGGGGCAGGGTGCGCATGGGCTTTGCGGGCGGCCGGCTTCGGGGCACCATCGTGCATCGACCGAGGCGGCGGTGCAATGCGGACGACGGTGCGGAGCGAGCGGGCGTGGGCGGGGCGGGGGCTGCACTCGGGGTTGCCCTGCGCGGTGATCGTGGCGCCGGCGAGGTCGGGGCACGGGCGCCGGATCAACGGCCGACCGGCCACCATCGAGCACGTGATCGACGGCGCGTGGTGTACGACGATCGACACGGACGACGGGCCGGTGCGCACGGTCGAGCACCTGCTGGCGGCGCTGGCCGGCGTGGGCATCGACGACTGCGACGTGCGAGTGAAGGGGGGCGAGGTGCCCATCCTCGACGGCAGCGCGGGGCCCTTCCGCGAGGGGCTCGAGCCGCTCGAGCAGAAGGGACAGCGCGAGCCGCTGGTGCTGAGGGGGCCCGTCGAGGTGCGCGACGGCGATCGCTGGGTGCGCGCACTGCCGGCCGAGGTGCCTTCGTTGGCGGTGGACGTGGCCTATCGGGGGCTGGGGCGGCAGCGCTTCGACGCGACGCTGGGCGCGTTCACCGCGGCCTCGACCGCGCGCACCTTCGGCTTCCTGCGCGATCGCGCGCGCCTCGAGAAGGCCGGGCTGGCGAAGGGCGCGGCGCTGGCCAACACGCTGGTGTTCGACGACGCCGGCGAGCCGGTCAACCCCGGCGGGCTGCGCTTCGATGACGAGCCGGCGCGCCACAAGTGGTTGGATCTACTGGGCGATCTGGCGCTTCTGGGGCGGCCGCTGCAGGCGCGGGTGGTGGCCTACCGGGGCGGTCACGCGCTGCACCACGCGCTGGTGCGCGCCCTGCGCGGGGCCGCCTGACCGGGCGCCGTTTCTTGATTTGAGTCCGCGACCTTGCAACAACGCGGGTGTACCGTGGCCGTCCACGTCGCACCGAGGAGGTCTCATGCTCCGGTCGTTCGTCGCTTTCGCCCTGTTCGCCATCGCCGGCCTCGCCGTGGTCGGCACGGGCTGCAGCTCGGCGCCGACCAAGCCCGAGGTGAAGCCGGGGCCCGCCATCCCCGACCTGAACCTGAGCGGCACGTGGTACAGCCGCGAGTTCGGCGACATGAAGCTGGTGCAGCAGGGCAAGAACCTGGTCACCGGCAGCTACGAGGATCCGCGCGGGCCCGATCACAACGGCACCCTGCGCGGCACCATCGAGGGCGACATCCTGTGGGTCGAGTGGATCAAGCCCGGCAACGCCGTCGCGGCCATCTTCCCCGCGCGCGGGCGCGGCTGGTTGCGCATCAGCCGCGACCAGAAGGTGATGGAGGGGCGCTGGGGCTTCGACGACGACAACGCCAACGGCGGGCCGTGGAAGGCCGAGAAGTCGTCCTTCCAGTAGCCGCCGCCTCGCGTCACTCGAGCGCGTCGAGGAAGGCGCGCGCCTTGACCCAGGCCTCGTCCCACTCGGCGCGGGCCTCGGAGTCGGCGACCACGCCGCCCCCCGCTTGATAGTAGAGCGCGTCGCCCGCCACCCAGGCGGTGCGGATGGCGATGTTCAGATCGCCGCCGCCGCGCGCGTCGAGGTAGCCGATCGATCCGCAGTAGGGGCCGCGCCGGGTGGGCTCGAGGGCCTCGATGATCTCCATGGCGCGCAGCTTGGGGGCGCCGGTGATGCTGCCGCCGGGGAAGGTGGCGCGCAGCAGATCGGCCAGGCCGGCGTCGGGGCGCAGCTCGCCCGCGACGGTGCTGACCAGGTGGTGCACGGTGGCGTAGGGCTCGGGGGCGCAGAGGCGGGGCACGTGCACCGAGCCGGTGCGGCAGACGCGGCCCAGATCGTTGCGCTCGAGGTCGACGATCATCACGTGCTCGGCGCGATCCTTGGGGCTGGCGGCCAGCTCGGCGGCGAGCGCGGCGTCGGCGACGGGGGTGGCGCCGCGGGGGCGCGTGCCCTTGATGGGGCGCGTCTCGACGTGGCCGGCGGCGTCCCAGCAGAGGAAGCGCTCGGGGCTGACGCTGAGCACGGCGCGGTCGGTCGCGGGGCGCAGGGCGGCGGCGAAGGGCACGGGGCTGCGCGCGTGCAGGGCGGTGAAGAGGGCGCCGGGATCGCCGGGGGTCAGCGGCGCGCGGAAGCGGACCGTCAGGTTCACCTGGTAGACGTCGCCGTCGAGGATGTGCGCCTTCACGCGCTCGAAGGCGGCGGCGTAGGTGGCGAAGTCGGCCTCGCAGGCGGCGGCGCCGGCGCGCGCGGCTGGCGCGGGCGGCGGGGGGGCGCGCAGGGCCTCGGCGAGGCGGGCCTGCCCGGCGGGCGTGCCGACCAGGTGGCCCCGCCCGGTGGCCCGATCGTGAATCCACGCCGCGTCGTAGCGCGCCGCCCACAGATCGGGCAGGTGGCGCTCTTCGCGCGCGAGGGCGGGCACGCGCTCGACGACGCGGCCCAGGTCGTAGCCCAGCAGGCAGGCCACCAGCGGCTCGGGCCCGGGGCCTCCGCGCCAGTCGGCCGGGCGCCGCCCGGCGAGCGCCTCGAGCAGCGCGAAGGGGTCGCCGGCGTCACCCGCACGCCAGGTCAGCGTCTCGGCCGGGTGCAGGGCCAGCGCGGCGAAGCGCCCGGGCGCGGTCGCCGGCCCGCCCGCGTCGAACAGGGCCGCACCGACCGGCAGCCCGTGCCGCCCCACCCACTCGCCGGGTGTACGGTGTAACTCTTCGAAATCGCTGAATTTGTTCACCGTGGGCAACCTTGACGGCGCGCTGGGGTCCCAGTAGCCTGACCCGCGGGCCGCTCGCGCGCCTGCCGTATCCCCTGGAGTTGCCGCCGATGCGCCTGCACCTGTCCCTCGCCTTGTCCCTGCTGGCCGCGCCGCTCGCGCCCGCCGCCGCGTCGGCCGCCAAGGCCGACCAGCGCCGCGCCCTGCTCGACGCGATGGCCGCCGAGCTCGGCCGCAGCCGCGCCGAGCTGCGCATCGACGATCAACCGCCGCCTTACTACATCGGATACCGCCTGGTCGACGCCCGCTCGATCGTCGTCGAGGCGCGCTTCGGCGCGCTGGTGCAGGACGACGACCGCCACGAGCGCAAGGTGGCCGTCGACGTGCGCGTGGGCGACTACCGCTTCGACAGCAGCCCCACCGACGACGAGCTGAGCTTCGTCGAGCTGACCGGCTTCCGCCCGACGAAGACCGCGCCGCTCGACGACGATCCGGCCGCCCTGCGCGCCATGCTGTGGCTGCAGACCGACCAGCAGTACAAGCAGGCCCTGTCCACCTACCTGCGCAAGCAGGCGCGCAAGGTCACCCGCGTCGAGAAGGACATCCCCAGCTTCAGCCGCGTGGAGCCGGCGCAGCACGTCGATCCGCCCCAGCAGCTGAGCGTCGATCGCGACGCCTGGCGCGCCGCGGCCCGCGCGCTGTCGGCGAAGTTCCGCGGCGACAAGCACCTGCTCGACGGCACGGTGCGCTTCAGCGCCGAGCAGCGGCGGGTGTTCCTCGTCACGACCGAGGGCACGCGCCTCATCCGCGAGCACGTGCTGTACTCGGTGGCCTTCGAGGGGGTCGCGCGCGCGCCCGACGGGCTGCTGCTCGAGCAGGGGCAGACGCTGTACGGCAAGACGCCCGACGAGCTGCCCGACGCGAAGGCGCTGGGCGCGATGGTCGACCAGTCGATCGCCGATCTGAAGGCGCTTCAGGCGGCCCCGGTGGCCGATCCCTACACCGGGCCGGCCATCCTCGAGCCGGAGGCGACCGGCGTCTTCTTCCACGAGACGGTGGGGCATCGGCTGGAGGGCGAGCGGCAGAAGGACGACGAGGAAGGGCAGACGTTCTCGGGCCAGCTGGGCCAGCGCATCCTGCCGCCCTTCATCACGGTGCGCGACGATCCCACGCAGGCGGCGCACGCGGGGCTGAGCCTGAACGGGCACTACGCCTTCGACGACCAGGGCGTGCCCGCCCAGAACGTGGTGCTGGTGCGGTCGGGCGTGCTCGAGACCTTCCTCACCAGCCGCACGCCCATCGAGGGCGTGGGCCAGAGCAACGGCCACGGGCGCGCGCAGGGCACGCACCGGCCGGTGGCGCGCATGGGCAACCTGATCGTCGAGGGGGCGAAGCCGGTGCCGCGCGCCGAGCTGAAGAAGATGCTGATCGCCGAGGCCAAGCGGCAGGGCAAACCCTACGGGCTGATCATCCGCGACATCACCGGCGGCTCGACCAACACCAGCAACTACGGCTACCAGGCGTTCAAGGGCACGCCGCGCATGGTGTACCGCGTGGACGCCGAGACGGGGGCCGAGACGCTGGTGCGCGGCGTCGAGATGGTGGGCACGCCGCTGACCGCGGTGGGGAAGATCCTCGCCACGAGCGACGAGATGGGCGTCTTCAACGGCTTCTGCGGGGCCGAGAGCGGCTACGTGCCGGTCAGCACGGTGGCGCCGGCGACGCTGTTCCGGGAGATCGAGCTGCAGCGCAGCCAGCGCGAGAAGGAGAAGGCGCCGGTGCTGCATCCGCCCTGGGCGGCGGGGAAGGGGGGGCGGTGAGCGAAGACGCCGAGCCCGACGGGCCGCCGGGCGCGCCGGAGGACGAGCGACCGCGCGCGCTGCTGGTGGAGGACGATCACGCGACGGCGCACCTGGTCGAGCGGCACCTGGTGCACCTCGGCTTCGCCGTCGACTGGGTGGTCAACGGCCAGCAGGCCATCCTGGTGAGCCAGAACCACCTGCCCGCGCTGGTGGTGATGGACGCGATGATGCCGCGCCTCGACGGCTTCGAGGCGACGCGCTACCTCAAGCTGCGCTACCCGGGGCGCGTGCCGGTGCTGATGCTGACCGCGCTGGACGACGCCGAGGCGGCGGGGCGGGCCGAGCGGGCCGGCGCCGACTTCTACCTGGTGAAGCCGGTGCGGCTGGGGCCGCTGCGCGAGGCGGTGGAGCTGCTGGCGGCGCTGAGCGCGGCCGAGGCGCGGCTGGAGGCGGGCGACGCCGAGGCGCTCGACGCGGCCATCGAGGCGCGGCTGGGGGTGGCGCAGCGGCTGTGGAAGCTGGGGCTGGCCCGCGTGGCGCGGGGGCACCTGGGGCGGCTGTGGGATCTGGCGCCGGCCGATCCGCGCGTGGCCGCGTTGGCCGAACGGTTGGGCGCGTGAGGCCCCGCCTGCGGTTGGACGTCGGGGCGCTGACCGACGTGGGCAAGGTGCGCGATCACAACGAGGACGCCTGGCTGTGGGTCGAGCAGGCCGATCTGGTGGCGGTCGCCGACGGCATGGGCGGCCACGAGGCGGGCGACGTCGCCAGCGAGCTGACGGTGCGCACGCTCGCCCGCGCCTTCGAGGACGGGCTGCCCGAGCCCCGGCGACTGCGCGCGCTGCTGCGCCGGCGCGCGCCCGCGATGGATCACCTCGAGCGCGTGCTGCGCGAGGCGAACCGCGCGGTGCTGGACTTCGCGACCGATCACCCGGCCTGCAAGGGCATGGGCACCACGGTGGTGGCGATGCTGCTCGATGGGCGGCACCTGCACCGCGCGCACGTCGGCGACAGCCGCATCTACCGCTTGCGCGACGGCGAGTTGACCCGCCTGACGCAGGATCACTCGCTCTTGAACGAGTACCTGCGGCTGGGGGTCATCGGCCCGGAGAAGGCCGCCCACTTTCCCTACAAGAACGTGATCGTCCGCGCGCTGGGCCTGTCGCCCAACGTCGACGTCGACGTCGCCACCGACACGGTCATCCTGCGCGACCGCTACCTGTTGTGCTCCGACGGCTTGACCGATCTGGTCGATGACGAGACAATCCGCCGGCAACTCCAACAGCTCGGACGGCCGGCCGCGGACGCGCGCGCGTTGGTCGACCTGGCGCTCGCCGCCGGCGGCTCGGACAACGTCACGGCGGTCGTGGCCGACGTCGTCACCGAGGATTCATGAACCGACTGCCGTTCCTGCTGTTGCCGCTGCTGCTGGCGTCTCCGGCGTTCGCCCAGGACGCCACCATCGCGGCGCCGCCCCTGGCCGTCTCCGGCGTGCCCAGCGCGGTCGGCGCCACCTTCGACGCCGAGCTGCGCAAGTCGCTGTCCGGGAAGGGCAAGCTGCTGGCGGCCGAAGCGGGCTCGAAGAGCGGCGTGGACGGCACGTGCAAGGCCACCGACTGCGGCAAGAAGCTGGCCCTTGCCGCGGGGGCGCGCTTCGCGTTGACCGGCACCGTGGTCAACAACGACGAGATCTACACCGTCGAGCTCAGCCTGTACGACGCGGCCAACGACAAGCAGACCAAGGCCAAGCAGGTGTGCGAGCTGTGCGGGGCCGACGACGTCAAGGGCTCGGTGGCGAAGGCGGTCAAGGCGCTGACGCCGGCGCTGGCCGCGAAGGCGCCGCCGCCGAAGGCGCCGCCCCCGCCCCCGCCGCCCGAAGAGAACAAGGTGTCGATGCAGGTCGAGTCGGTGCCCGACGGGGCCGACGTGCTGCTCGACGAGAAGAAGGTGGGGCAGACGCCCATCGGGCTGCAGGTGAAGCCGGGCAAGCACACCGTCGTGGTGCGCAAGCAGGGGTACCTGGACGCGACGCGCCAGGTGTCGGCGCTCGACCAGACGATCAAGCTGAAGGTCACGCTGGTGCTGGACCCCACGGCGGGCGCCGCCGTGGCGCCGCCGGTCGCGCCGCCCCTCGAGCAGCCCGCGACGCCGCCCCCCGCCGCCGAGGCGAAGGCGCCGGTGGACACCAGCGGCTTCACCGGGGTGGGCTGGGGCCTGACGGTCGGCGGCGCGCTGGCGGCCGGCGCGGGCGTGTGGCTGGTGATCCTCGACGGCGAGATCACCTGCACCGACGGCCGCGGCCGGCGCGAGTGCCCCAACGTCTACAACACCAAGGGCATCGGCATCCCGGCGCTGGGCATCGGGGCGGCGGCCCTGGGCTCGGGCATCACGCTGCTGATCCTCGACGCCCTGCGCGAGGACGCCCCCGCGGCCGCCCCGACGGTGGCCCCGACGGCCGACGGCGGCGCCCTGCTGCAGTGGAGCGGCCGCTTCTGAGCGTCGCTGGGCGGGTCCGCGACCTGCACCACCGAGACCTCGCTGGCCGAACGCTCCCGCTGACGAGACAGGCCCCTTCACCTGAAGTCCGGGTGCCGTCCTGGAGCAGGTGCAGCCTCGACCGGACAGACTGTCTCTCCGCCGCGCGCAAGCGCGCGGCAAGGGGGGCCTGCCGGCCACCCCTGTGACCCCCCGGCTTGGCCGGCGCCCTTCGGGCGCGCCTTCGCGATCCTCGCGTCCTCGCCTCGCCCTTCGGGCATCGGCTGCGGGCGGCTCGGTCGCTCAGGCACGTACGGCGGATGCCGCACGCCGGCCGGCTTCACCCCGTCCGAGCGCCGCGGCCCCATCACGGAGGAAGGCGGGCCGTGCCCTGGGCGGGGCGTCGTGGAAACCGGCGTTGGGACCGATGGTCTGAGCGCCGAGGACGCCTGAGCGCCGCGGGCGCCGCGCGTCGTCGTGGCCGACGGCGAGTCAGTTGTGGGGGTGGCGCGCCCCCCGAAGTGCGGGGCGGTGGACCGCGGGCAGGCGCCGGCTCGGCTCAGCCGCCGAGCTTCTTCTTGACCAGCGCGAGGTACTTGGCGGCCCGGTCGTTCTTCGGGTTGATCGACAGGGCGTGCTCCCACTGGGTCTTGGCCTCGGCGTACTGCTTCAGGCGGAAGTAGGCCATGCCCAGGTTGACGCGGTGCTCGCCGTTGCGGGGGGCGAGGCGCACCGCGCGGTTGTAGTGGCGCACCGCCTCGCCGTAGTCGCCCCGCTCGAAGGCCACCTTGCCCAGGCCGGCGTTCGCGCTCGAGCTGCGGCTGTACGCCTTGAGGGCGGCCTTGAACGACTTCTCGGCGGCGGCGTAGTCGGCGGCGCTGACCTGCCGGTTGCCGTCGGCGATCAGCTTGCGGGCTTCGGCCTTCTTGTCGTCGGCGGCCGCGCGCTTCTTCTCGGCGGCGGCCTTGTCGGCGGCGGCCTTGTCGGCGGCCGCTTTGTCGGCCGCGGCCTTCTCGCGGGCGGCCTTGTCGGCGGCGGCCTTGTCCCTGGCCAGCTTGTCGGCGGCGGCCTTGTCGCGGGCGGCCTTGTCGGCGGCGGCCTTGTCGGCAGCGGCCTTGTCAGCAGCGGC
Source organism: Myxococcales bacterium (assembly GCA_020633465.1). Taxonomy (GTDB): domain Bacteria; phylum Myxococcota_A; class Bradymonadia; order UBA7976; family UBA1532; genus JACKDN01. Next base: position 120,351 of record JACKDN010000020.1, on the reverse strand, counting down.
CTTGTCGGCGGCGGCCTTGTCGGCGGCGGCCTTGTCGGCGGCGGCCTTGTCGGCGGCGGCCTTGTCGGCGGCGGCCTTGTCGGCAGCGGCCTTGTCGGCAGCGCGCTTTGTCGGCAGCAGCCTTGTCGGCGGCGGCCTTGTCGGCGGCAGCCTTGTCGGCAGCAGCCTTGTCGGCGGCGGCCTTGTCGGCGGCGGCCTCGACGGTAGCCTGAGCCCGGCGCACCTGCGCGTCGTCCGGCGAGATGGCCTGCGCGACGGTGAGGTTGGCGCGCGCGCCGTCGTAGTCGCCCGCTCGGGCCTGGGCGAGCGCCTCGTTGAGCAGCTGCTGAGCGCCCTGCGCGGCGATGCGGCGCGCCGTGCGGCTGTTGGGCTCGGCCGCGCGCAGGCGCGTCAGCACCGGCACCAACGCGTCGTCCGTGCCCTGCCAGCGGCGCGCCGCGAGGGCGTCGCGGGCCGCCTGCTCGAGGGCCGCGGTGGGGGCACCGCCGCGTCGGGCGCCGGCGCGGCGTCGACGGCCGCGTCAGGCGCGCGGTGGCGCCGGCGTCGGTCGCGGTGCCGCCGGCGTCCGCCGCCGGCGAGGCGGCGTCGATCGCGGGCGGCGCGGCGTCCGGCCGGGGGCTGATCGCCGCCGCCGTGCCCCGATCGGGCGCCGCCGAGGTGATGGCGGCCGCGTCGGCGCCCGCCTCGTCGTCGCCGCCGTCCCGCAGCACGAAGATGAACAGCACCGCCACCACGGCGACGACGCCCGCCAGGACGAAGGGGAAGATGCTGCGCTCCTCCTCGTCCTGGAAGTGGTACACCGACAGGCTGGCGTGCTTCTTCTCGAGCTGCTCCGTCGTCTCGACGAACCAGTCGTCGACGTCCGCGTCCGACTTCACCGACGGGACGGGCGCGGCGGGCTCGAAGGGCGTCGGGTGCAGCGGCAGCGGGGCGGCGCCGAAGGCGGCCTCGGCGCGCGCACCCGGGTCATCGCCCTCGCTCCGCTGCTCGTCGGCGACCGTCGCGCCCTTCTTGCCGATGTCGACCTTCGGCGCGGCGGCCGCAGCCGCCTTGGCGTCGACGCCCGACTTGGTCGCGACGGCCTCGATCGTGGGCGCGGTGGACGCCCCGCGCCGGCCCTTGCGCCCCTTGCGGTTCTTGCTGCGGCCCTTCTTGCCTCGACGTCCGCGGCTGGCGCTGGGCGCCGCCGCCGCGGCGTCGTCGTCGTCCTCGTCGTCCTCGTCCTCGCCGTCGCCGTCGTCGCTCGACTCGGCCTCGGGTTCCGGTTCCGGCTCGGGCGCGGGTTCGGGCTCCGGTTCCGGTTCGGGCTCGGGCTCCGGTTCGGGCTCCGCTTCGGGTTCCGGCTCCGGCTCGGGCTCCGCTTCGGGCTCCGGCTCCGGCTCGGGCTCCGCTTCGGGCTCCGCTTCGGGTTCCGGCTCGGGTTCCGGCTCGGGCTCGGGCTCCGCTTCGGGCTCCGGCTCGGGCTCGGGCTCCGCTTCGGGCTCCGGCTCGGGCTCGGTCTCCGCTTCGGGCTCCGGCTCGGGCTCGGGCTCCGCTTCGGGCTCCGGCTCGGGCTCGGGCTCCGCTTCGGGCTCCGGCTCGGGCTCCGGCTCCGCTTCGGGCTCGGTCTCCGCTTCGGGCTCCGGCTCCGGCTCCGCTTCGGGCTCCGGCTCCGGCTCCGGCTCGGGCTCCGGCTGGGCCGCCGCCAGCGCCTCGATCGCCCGCACCTCGGGCACCGTCGCCGCCGCGTCGGCCTCGTCCGCGTCCAACCCCTCGGGCGCCGTCGACGGCCGGATGGGCTGCGGCGTCGCCGACGTGGCCGGCAAGCGCGGCCCCGGCGTACCCCCCAGCGGCTCGAGCGCCTCGGCCAGCTCGACCGCCGCCGCAAAGCGCTTCGCCGGCTGCTTCTCGAGCAGCCGCATCACCACCGCGTCCAGCGCGTCGTCGATGTCGGCCTGGGGCCGCACCAGCTTCGGGCTGAGCGGCTTCTCGAGCGCGTGCCGCCGCGCGGTGGTCTTGAAGTTCGTGCCCGGGAAGGGCGGCCGGCCGCACAGCATCTCGTACAGCACGATGCCCAAGAGATAGAGGTCCGTGCGCCCGTCGAGCGCCTTCCCGCCCACCATCTCCGGGGCCACGTACTCGGGCCGCGCCAGGCAGGTGCCCGACGCCCGCACCGGCGCGGCGTCCAGCGCCAGCACCCGCCAGGTGCCCGCGCCGGCCATCACCGCCCGCTCCATGCCCAGCGGATCGCGGATGAGGAAGATGTTCTGCGGCTTCAGATCCAGGTGCAGCAGGTCGGCGCGGTGCATCGCGTCCAGCCCGGCCAGCAGCTGCTGCGCCACCTGCACCGCCGCGACGGGCGGCAGCGGCCCCTCCTGCTCGAGGCGGTGGGCCAGGCTCTGCCCGGCCAGCAGCGGCTCGACCAGGTAGACGAACCGATCGCCGTGCACCCCGTGGGCGAGCGTCGGCACGATGTTCGGGTTCGTCAGGCGCGTCACCGCCTGCACGTCCGCCAGCAGCGCCGTCGTGGCCTCGTGGCCGGGCGCGATGCCGGGGTTGAGGATCTTCACGGCCACGGGCCGCCGGCCCTGGGTGTCCTCGGCCCGGTAGACGGTGCCCACCGCGCCCTGGCCCAGCTTGCGCTCGACGGTGAACTGCTCGGCGATGGTCTGGCCGATCAGGCTGACGTCCTCACCGCCGCCGGCGGCCAGCTTGGACCCGTCGTAGGGACAGAACTCGGCGGCGTCGTCGAACTCGGCCTGACAGCTGGGGCAGGATTTCACGGCCCTTCGACTCTCCAGACGCCCGCGGCGTCGCGTGGGCCGGGGGGGATTCGCGCCGACCCGTTCCGCGGCCCCGCCGGTGCGCGCGCCGCGTCACGGCCGACAGCGTCACGGCCGACCGCCCAGCGGTCGACAGGGGGACCATTGACCGGGCGCCCGAGCCACCCGAAAACGGGCCGCACCCTAGCACGACGAAAGACGCGGCCGCAATCGCGCGCGCCCGCGAACGCGCGTCCGCGGGCGGGGCGGGGCGCGGCGGTCGGGGCGCGGCGCCGGGGCGCGCGCTTCACCCCTCGTCCTCCCGCGCGGCCAGGAAGCTGCGCGCCAGATCGGCCGAGTCGCCCTCGCTGACCAGCTCGAGGAAGCGCGCCCAGTGCGTGCGCGCCCGCTCGCGCGCCCCCGACTTCTCCCACAGCAGCGCCAGGTTGAAGTGCGCGTCGGCGAACTCGGGCGCCAGATCGAGCGCCGCGTCGTAGCAGCGGGCGGCGGCGTCGAGGTGCCCCAGGTCGTCCAGCACGTTGGCCAGGTTGTACCAGCCCTCGGCGTAGTCGGGATCGGCTTGGGTCGCCGCCCGGTAGTGCTCGCAGGCCTCGCGCAGCTGCCCGCTCTGGTAGGCCACGTTGCCCAGGTTCAGCAGCGCCCCGGGGTGCGTCGGCTCGAGGGCCAGCGCCCGCGCGTAGCAGGCGGCGGCCTCGTCCAGATCCTCCTCGGCCTCGGCGTCCAGCCCGCGCGCCACCCAGCCCTCGGCGTCCGGCGGGCGCGCCGCCGGCTCCACCGTCACCACCTCGCCTACCCGCTGCGCCGCCTCGGCCAGCTCGCCCAGGGGCAGCGCCAGCACGGCCTGGCCCGACCGCGGCTCGACCAGCGCGTCGTCGAGGCGCACCACCAGGCGGCCGTGATCCGAGTACACCCGCAGCGACGCGAGGGGCTGGCTCAGGTCGGGGCGCCAGGCCCGCACCACCTCGACGGCCTCGCGCACCTGCCGCGTCGTCACCCCGCGATCGATCAGATCGACGGCCGTGCGGGCGGCGATCAGATCGGGGAAGCCGTACCACAGGTTGCTGCCGTCGCGGCGGCGAGGGGGCAGGAGCCCGCTCTTGGCCCAGCGGCGCAGCTGATCGGCGCGCACGCCGGTCAGCCGGGCGACGTCGTGCACCGTGTAGAGCGTCTCGGTCGCGGCGGGCGCGACATCGGCGCGCGGCTCGCGCAGATCGTTCATGGGCGTCCGTCGGTCACCGCGCGTCGCTCCAGGGTGGCCTCGAAGTCACCGACGACGTGCACGCGGTCGCCCTCGACGCGCGGCGCGGCGCCGAAGTCGAAGGCATCGGGGGTGTCGGGGCCCAAGAGCCGCGCCATCTCGCGGTACACGCGGTCGCGCAGCACGTGCCGCGCGCGCGGATCGTGCGCGAGGGCGTCGGCGAGGCGCGCGAGGCCGTCCGCGTCGAGGGGAGGCAGCTTCGCGGCGGCGGGATCCAGCGTCAGCACGGTCGAGCCGAGGAACTGCTCGCCGCCGCCCGGGCCGGGATAGGCCTGCCCCTCGCTGACCGCGGGCGCGAGCTCGACCAGGCGGTGCAGCGCGTCCACGTCGAGGCGGCCGTCGGCCGTGAACAGCGCGCTCGCCGCGCGCGCCTGCGTCGCGTGCCGGGGGACGCCGACGCCGGCGCGCACCATCGGGCGCCGCGCGATCTGGTGGGGGTCCGGTCGGCTCATGGGGCCCTCCTCGCCGGGGTGGGGGTCGCGCCGGGCGCACCCCCAGGTCGCGGCCCATGCTAATCGCGGCCCGGACCGAACGCGAACTCCCGCCCGGCGTCCCGCGCGGTGCACCTTTTTGCCCTTGCTCGCCCGGCCGCCGCCCGCTTTCGTGGGGGACCGTGGATGCATCCGCCTGGCGTCGTCGCTATGATGGCCCGTCGGTCGCGGGTGACTCCGCGGCGCCAGCAGTACGAGGTCGCATGCAGCCGAAGGTCTCCGACACCTCACCCGAGCGCATCCCCTATCCGGAGTACCTGCTCCGCATCCTCTTCGCGTCGTTCTATCCCGCGGTGAAGATGGCGGTGGATCACAACTACCCGCTCGACACCGTCAAGGACATGATGACCTTGGCGCTGTGGCGGGAGGCGAAGCGCAAGCACGCCACCATCAACCTCATCTCGCTGATCTTCGGGAAGTCCACCCGCACGGTGAAGGCGCTGTCGGCGCGCTTCAACAAGGGCGGGTACTTCGAAGAGACCGAGACGAACCTGATGCGCCGGGTCGAGGATCTGCTGCGGCAGCGTCCGATGACCATGGACGAGCTGGGCGACCGGCTGCCCCACTGCAACGAGTTCGACAGCACCCGCCTGGCCATCCAGGCGCTGGTGCGCGAGGGCCGCATCGAGGCCGTCGACGACGGCGGGCGGGTGCGCTACGGCGTGGTGGCCTGTCATCACGATCTCTACAGCGCCGACGGCTGGGAGCACCGCATCGACGCGCTGCAGGAGCACCTCGAGGCGGTCACCGAGACCGTGCGGCGGCGCTTCCTGAGCGACGAGCCCGGGTCGGCGGCGGCCCGCACCTTCACGTTCCGCGCGCGACCCGACGACATGCAGGCGTTCCGCGAGGAGCTCTTCGACTTCGTGCGCGCGCGGTATCGCGAGATGGAGGGCCGGGCCGTCGACGCCGACGACGCCCGGATCTACGCGGTGTACACCGGCGCGACCGAGACCGATCCGGCCGAGGACGAGGGGTAGGCGACGATGGGGGGGGCAAGCATGCACGCCGGGGGGTGGTGGTGCGTCGCGCTGATGGCCGGGATGGCGCTCGGCGGGTGCGCGCCGCCGGCGGACGTCGGGGGGGCGGCGCCCGAGGTCTTCTCGGCCGGATCGACGCCGCCGATCGACACCGAGTTCGCGAACCCCACCTTCGGGGTGGGCGCGCCGCCCGACAAGGCCGAGGCGCCGCCGTACACCTACTATCGGCCGCGGCGCTCGTCGCCGGTGAAGCTGAAGCAGCGGCCCGACGCCGAGCGGCGCGCGCGGGTGCCGCGCCCGGGCGCCGCGGCCTGCGCCGAGCGCTGCGGCGACGACGACGGCTGCCGCCTGCTGTGCGAGATGGGCGAGGCCCCGCAGGGCACCCCGCGGGAGCCCCGCTTCGGCGAGGACTGCCTGGTGTGCGGGCGCGAGACCGGCTTCCTCGACAAGCCCGATCTGCGCATCGAGGCGTTCGACGCGTCGGGGGTGACGCTGGCGTGGGACGCGATCGAGGGCGCGGACGAGTACGTCGTGCACGGGCTGCGCTTCGAGGCCACCGCGCAGGGGCTCGAGCCCGCCGGCTCGTTCGAGCTGACGACGCCGCGGACGCGCATCCACGTCGCCCTGTCGCCCGGCTTCGCTTACGGCTTCTACGTCATCGCGTGGGATCGCGACGCCAAGCGCCGCTCGCCCCCTTCGGTGCCGGTGCACGTCGATCCTTGAGCGTCCCGCCCTGAGCCTGCCCATCGATCCCGACCCCACCGAGGCCGACGAGGTGGACGGCCTGCGCAAGCAGGTCGAGCAGCTGTCGGCCGAGGTGCTGGATCTCTACCGGCACGTCAACCTGCTGTACCGCATCGGGGACTCGATCAACGCGTGCCTGGGGCGGGACGAGATCTGCCGCCTCGTGCTGCGCGAGAGCGTCAAGATCGTGCGCGCGCGGACCGGGCGCATCGTGCTCGAGGATGGCACGGCCCACGGGCGGGCCCCCGACCAGCCCCAGCAGCAGATCACCGTGCCGATCGAGACGCCGCAGGGGCGGCTGGGTGAGGTGTCGGTCTACGACAAGCGGCGCGGCGACTTCACCGCCAGCGATCACAAGCTCATCCGGGCGGTGGCGCGCCAGGCGGGCATCGCCATCGAGAACAACCAGCTCATCCAGGGGCTGATCGATCAGAACCGCGAGCTCGAGCGGCTGAACGACGAGCTGAAGGCGCTCGATCAGCTGAAGAGCGACTTCGTCAGCAACGTGAGCCACGAGCTGCGCACGCCTCTGGCCAGCATCAAGGGCTTCGCGGCCACCATCCTCGACGACGCCGAGATGCCGCCCGAGGTGCAGCGCGAGTTCGTCGGCATCATCAACGACGAGTCCGACAAGCTCATCGTGATCATCAACGACATCCTCGACGTGTCGAAGATCATGGCGGGGCGCATGCACTACGACTTGCAGGTGCGGCCCGTCGAGCGCACGGTCGAGCAGGTGGTGGCGCTGCTCGCCATCCAGGCACGGGCCAAGGGGCTCGAGCTGGCCTTCGAGCTCATCGACCGGGCCTTCGCGCGCTTCGACGCCACGCGGCTGTCGCAGGTGCTGACCAATCTGGTCGGCAACGCGCTGAAGTTCACCGACCGGGGCGGGGTGCAGGTCAGCCAGTGGGTGGCCGACGGCGCGGTCCACCTGGCCATCGCCGACACGGGCATCGGCATCAGCGCGGCCCAGCTGCCGCACATCTTCGACAAGTTCTATCGCGTCGAGAATGTCGTGCACACAAAGGAAGGCACCGGGTTGGGACTGGCGCTCGTGCGCACGATCGTGGAGCATCACGGGGGCCGCATCGAGGTCCAGAGCGAAGAGGGGCAGGGCAGCACGTTCACCGTGCACCTGCCGCTGGCCGATCATCCCCCGCAGCAGGAGGGCGCGTGAGCAAACGCATCCTGATCGTCGACGACGAGAACTACATCCGGCTGCTGCTGCACCGCACGCTCGAGGAGCTCGAGCTCGAGGGCGTCGAGATCCACTTCGCCGAGGACGGGGTCGTCGGGCTCGAGAAGGCGCGCGCCCTACGGCCCGAGCTGATGCTGCTCGACGTGATGATGCCCCGCATGGACGGCCTGCAGGTGTGCCGCGCCGTGCGCCGGGATCCCGATCTTGTGGGCACCCACGTGGTGATCCTGACCGCGAAGGGGCAGGCGCCCGACCTGGCGCCGGACGAGGCGCCCCACGAGTACCTGACCAAGCCCTTCGACCCCGATCAGATCATCGCGCGCGCGGCCGAGGTGCTGGGCATCGACCTGGACTTCGAGATTTGAGGTGACCGACGGTCCCGCGCCGGCGCGCGGCGGTGGTCTGTTCCGCGCGCTGTATCTGTTGCTCGGTGTGTACGCCCTGCTGGTGCCCGCGGCCACGGCGCTGATCGCCTGGCTGGGCGTGCAGGGGGTCGTGTCGCCCTGGGTCGGGCTGGCCGCCCTCGGCGCGCCGCTCCTGCTGCTGACCACCGCCACCGTGCTGTTCGCGCGCCGCCGGGTGGCGCGGCCCCTCACCGAGCTGCTGCGCCGCATCGAGGCGATCGCCCGCGGCGAGCTCGAGGGCACGCTGGCCATCGAGCGGCGCGACGAGATCGGGCGCCTCAATCGCGCGCTCAACGAGCTGGCCGCCTACCTGGTCGTCGCGCGCGAGGCCCGCGTCGATCGCCGGTTCCTGCAGCGCGTCATCGACGCCATGCCCGAGGCGCTGGTCGTGCTCGACGCGCGCGGCGTCATCGAGCTGCACAACCGCCACTTCGCCACCCTGCTGGGCCTCGACGGCTCGCTGACCGGCGTGCACGTCGACAGCCTCGTGCGCAACCAGCCGCCTGGCTGGGCGACGCGGGTGGTGCGCACCGCGGGCGTCGACAACGTCGAGGTCGACTTCGGCACGGCCGACGGCCCGGCGATCACCCTGCTGACGTCGAGCGCGCACCTGCAGGCCGAGGACGCGGACGCCGAGCGCACGGTGCTGGTGGCGCGCGACACCAGCGCCGTCGCGGGCCTGATGAACCAGCTGCGGCAGGCCAACGCCGGGCTCGAGGAGTCGCGGCAGTTCTTCCAGAACCTGTTCGACGCCATGGAGGATCCCATCACGGTGCTGGCGCCCGACGGCGAGGTGATGCAGGCCAATCGCGCCGCGCGCGCGGTCTTCGGGCGCGACGTCGTCGGCCGCCGCTGCTACCGCGCCTTCCGCATGCGCGACAGCGTGTGCGACGGCTGCCCGGCCCTGCAGACCTACGCCAGCCGCAAGTCGGTCAGCGTCGAGCACCGCGTCTTCGGCAACGCGATCACCCGCATCAGCACCTACCCGCTGCTGGGCAAGAACGGCGAGGTGCGCGCGATCATCAACCACAAGCGCGACGTCACCAAGGAGCGCCAGCTCGAGGATCTGAAGGCCAACTTCCTGGCGGCGGTCAGCCACGAGCTGCGCACCCCCCTGACCTCGCTCAAGGGGTTCAACAAGCTGAACCTGCGCCGCCTGGTGCGCTTCGTCCAGCCCGCCCTCGAGGCGGCCCCCCACAAGGTGCGCGTGGCCTTCGGCAAGGTGCTCGAGGACATGCAGGTGATGGACAGCGAGGCCGAGCGCCTCGGGCGCCTGGTCAACGACGTGCTCGACCTGAGCAAGCTCGAGGCGGGCAAGCTGACCCTGACGATGGGCGAGGTGGACGCCGGCGCACTCGTGCAGGGGGGCATCGTCGCCACGGCCGCCCTCTGGCGCGACAAGGGGCTGCGCGTCGAGGCGCAGGTGCCCGAAGGCTGCCCGCCCGGCTGGGGGGACGCCGACCGCCTGTCGCAGGTGCTGGTCAACCTGTTCAGCAACGCGATCAAGTTCACCGCCGAGGGCCGCATCACCGCCGAGGTGCGGGTGCACGAGGACGTGCTGCGCTTCACCGTGCGCGACACCGGCAAGGGCATCGCGCCCGACGATCTGGGCGGCGTCTTCGAGAAGTTCCGGCAGGCGGACGGCGAGGGCGGCGCCCAGATCATGAAGGGCACGGGCCTGGGGCTGCCCATCTGCAAGGAGCTGATCCGGCTGCACGAGGGGCGCATCTGGGTCGAGAGCACGCTCGGCGAGGGCTCGGCCTTCCACTTCACCATCCCGCGCGCCGACGTGCTGGACGATCTCGAGCGCAGCATCCGCGCCGGCCCCTCCATCACCGGGCTGTGATCGGTGAGGGACCGTCCCGGTTGATGGGGCCGGTCGATTGACTTAGCATCGCCGCACCTCAACCCGCGCGGAGGATCCGTGGCTCGGGCACCGGAGACCGACACCACGTCCGACGTGCGCGCGGACGGCGCGGCGGCGAGCCCCTGCCTGGCCTGCGGCGCCCCGGTGCCGGGGAAGTACTGCCCTCACTGCGGCTACGAGCGGGCCCGACCGGCGCCGCCCGTGCCCCCCTGGCCGGGCGTCGGCGACGGGGTCGACGCCGACGGGCAGCACATCGAGATCCGCGCGCCCCTCTTCGGTGAGTCCCACGCCTGGCGCTACCTGGCCGACGACGCCGAGGGGCACCGCTTCGAGGTGCTGGTGGTGCGGCGCGGTGATCCCGACGGCGTGCTGGCCGCCCGCGCGGACGCGCGCGCCGCCCTGGGTGATCTGGCCCTGCCGCCCACCTTCGAGCTGCGCACCGACGACGCGCTGGTCCAGGTCACGCGCCTGCCCGACGCCCCCAGCGTCGCCGAGGGCCTGACCGAGGTGCTCGCCGATCCCGCGTCGACCGACGCCGTCACCCTGGTGCATCGCTGGGCGCTGCCGCTCGCGCGCCGCTTCGCCGCCTTGCACCAGAGCGGCCGTTTCCTCGGCGGCGCCGATCCCGGCGAGGTGCTGGTGGACGACGAGGGGCGCTGCTACCTGCGCCAGCCCCAGCGGCCCTTCGAGCTGATCGACGGGCCGCGCCCGCCCGGTCGCCGCCGCGCGGTGCGCGGGTACGCAGCGCCCGAGGTGCACGGTCGCTGCGGCGGCGTCGTCGACGCCCGCGCCGACGTCTTCTTCGTCGGCGCGGCCCTCTACTACGCGCTCGCCCGCGTCGCGCCCTTCGCCGAGGCCGGCGGCGTCGAGGATCGGCTGCCGGCGCCGCACCTGTTCCACGAGGACGTCCCGCCCGAGCTGGCGGCGGTGGCCCGCCGCGCCACCTCGCCCCTGCCCACGCGGCGCTACGCCGACGCCGGCGCCCTGCTCGAGGCGCTCGACGTGGCCCTCGACTCCGTCGCCGCCCGGCGCGCGGCCGGTCGGCGCGTGCTGTCGCTGGACGTGGGCCACGAGCTGCACATCGGCGTCCTGAAGGGCCAGTACTCGCCCCAGAACCAGGACGACCTGTTCCTCGCCTACCACGCCGACTCGGCGGTGGGCCTGTTCGTGGTCAGCGACGGCGTCAGCATCTCGGAGTACGGCACGGGCGACATCGCCAGCGGCTGCGTGCGCGACGAGGCCCTCGAGCTGTGGCGGGGCATCGTGCACGGCCGCTTCGTGGACGGCGACGGCGGCGAGCGCGGGGACGCCCTGGATCTGGACGAGACCCTCGACGGCCGGCCGCTCGATCCCAGCCCCCGCCTGCCCGAGGCCGAGGCCGCGCGCCAGGGCATGCTGCGCGGGATGATGGACGCCGCCAACGCCCGCATCGGCGAGCTGGTGCGGGCCGAGTATCCGCGCTTCCCGGGGCCGCCCGAGGGCATCATGGCCGCCACCGCGGTCACCGCCCTGCTCGACGCCAACCGGGTGACGCTCGCGTCGATCGGCGACAGCCGCATCTATCTGCTGCGCGACGGGCACATCAGCTCGCTGATGGTCGATCACAACCTGGCCACGCAGCTGATCCGCATGGGCCGGCCCCCGACGGTGGCCCGCGGCGTGCCGGCGGCCAACGCCCTGATTCGCTGCGTCGGCGAGTTCGAGAAGGACGCCGAGGGCGCCCTGGTGCCGGTGCCGCTGCAGCCGGACGTGCGCACCCTGACCGTCCTGCCCGGCGACACGCTGGTGCTGTGCAGCGACGGCATCCCCGATTACGCCGGCTTCGACGAGGAGGACGCCGAGGCGCGCATCCTCGAGGGGGTGCGGCAGGCGCCGGGCGCGCCCTGGGCCGCCTTCGAGCTGATGGTGCTGGCCAACCGCGGCGGCGGCGGCGACAACATCTCCTGCATCGTGCTGCGCTTCGACGCGCCGGAGGCCGACTGAGTGGGCACCGACGCCCCCCGCGACGCACCGCCCCTGGGCGTCACCTGGCTGATCAACCCGCCGGTGGGCTCGGTCGCCGATCCCGGCACCGAGGTGGGCGTCCTCTTGACCGTGCGGGACGCCGCCGCCGACGACTGGCCGGTGGCGCCGCTGCACTGGGCCTTCGCCCAGGTGGGCGCCGTGCGCGGGACCGCCGCGTCCCAGCAGCGGGCAGCCCTCGCGGCGGCCCTGGACGCGGGCGGGCCGAGCGAGCGCGCCCGGTGGGTGGGCGGCGGCCCGCCGCGCCTGCTCGCGGACGCCCTGGCGGCCGAGACGCTGCCCCACGCCCGCTCGCTGGCCGAGGCCCTGCGCGAGGGCGCGCGCGCGCTGGCCGCCCGGCCCGCCGACGCGGCGGCCCGCCTGCTGGTCGCGGTGCACGGCCCCCTGTCCGAGTCCTACGAGGACATCCTGGCCGCCGCGGCCGAGCTCGACGAGCGCAGCGTCGGCATCGACGTCCTGTGCGCCCATCCCACCGCCGATCTGGGCCTCTTGACGCGGCTGGCCAACCTGGACGGCGGCGAGGTGATGCTGACCGACGTGGCCGAGCCGGTCGCCTGCGCCGAGGCGCTCGAGCGCCGGCTCGCCACCCTGCGCGCTCAGCGCCTGCTGGACGTCCGGCTCGAGCTGAAGTTGACCTCGCTGTTCCAGCCCCAGCGGCTGTTCCGCGTCGCGCCGCGCCCGCTCTTCCTGCGCACCCTGCGCCTGGGGCCCGACGAGCGCACGGTGCGCCTCGAGGTCGGCCCGCTGGCCCGGGACGACGCCCCGACCTTCCTGCTGACCGGCACCCTGCCGCGCCGCCGCATCGGGCGCTATCGGCTGTTCGAGTTGACCGCCGGCCACCGCACCGACGCCGCGTCGGCCAAGGTGGACGGCCTGCACGGCTGCACCCTCGATCCGGCCGAGGCGGCCACCGTCGAGGCCGCGGTGCGCGCCGCGCAGGAGCGCGTCGAGGGCGTCGCGTGGGTCGAGGACGTCGCCCGGGCCTACGCCGAGGGCGACGCCCGCCGGGTGGCCGCGACGCTCGACCGCCTGGTGCGCCACTTCGCGGTGATGGATCGGTCGCGCGCGGTGCGCGAGGCCGCGGCGCTGCGCATGCGCTTCCTGCGCAGCGGCACCCTGGGTCGGATGGAGCTGAATCGCCTGCGCCGGCTGGCCACCGGCTGAGCCGCCGGGGTCGGGCTCGCGCGCGGAGACGACGGGCGGGCGACGGGGCGGGCGCGGGGCGACGGGTCGTCGCCCTGCCGGACGACCTACTGCGGCAGGCCGGGCATCACCGGGGCGGGCGCGGCCGGCACCGGCGGGTAGGCCTCTTCGTTGATCGTCGCCGTCTCGGGCAGCGTCGTCAGGCTGGCGATGGCGGCGCCGGCGCCGAAGCGCTGCAACAGATCCCGCTGGCGCACCGAGCCGAAGAGCAGCTGCTGCCAGCCCCCGAACAGCTGGTTCACGCGCGCCATGCGCAGGCGCTGCAGGAAGTTGTCCTTCTCCTTGGCGAAGTCCTCGTCGCTGGGCTCGAAGCGCTCCACCAGGCGCACGACGTAGAACTTGCCCTCGATCTCGAGCACCTCGTCGACCAGCGGCGACGCCTCGGTCAGGTCGTTCAGGCGGGCGGCCAGCGCCTCGCTCTTGCCGATGCCGGGGATGCGCTCGGCCATCGGGCGGTTGGCCGAGAAGGGGCCGGTGGTCTGCACCGGGCTCTCGGGGGCCTTGCTCTCGCCCTCGCCCTCGGCGTCCTCGCCCTCGGCGCCCTCGCCCTCCTCGGCGCCCGGCCGCGGGGCCACGGGCGGCGCGGCCTGCTCGAGCGTCTTGCCGGCCTTCACCTGCGCCAGGATGTCCTCGGCCACCGCGCGCGCGGCGCCCTTGCGGCGATCCTCCTTGGCCAGCTTCAGGCCGATCTCGTCGGTCACCTCGTCGAGCTTCTTGTGGACGGCCGGCTTGACCTCCTCGGCCTTCACGAACCAGAAGCCGATCGGCGACTCCCTCACGGCCGAGATCTTCCCCTGCTCGAGCGCGGCGTACACCTCGTAATCCGGCGGCGAGGTGTTCTCCTTGCCCTGCCAGCCCATGTCGCCGCCGAAGGACTTGTAGTAGCCCTCCGACGCCTCCTTGGCGACGGCCTCGAAGTCCTCACCGCCCTCGACCCGCGCCTTCAGCTTCTCGAGCTTCGCCTTCGCCTCGGCCAGCGCCGCCTCGTCGGCGTCCTTGGGCTTGCGCACCAGGATGCGGCGGACGCGGATCTCCTTCTCGCGGTCGTACTCCTTCTTGTGCGCCTCGAACCACGCCTTCACCTCGTCGGGGTGCGCCTTGGCGTAGGCGGCGCCCTCGTCGGCGGTCGGCTCGGCGCCCTCGGGCGCGTGGTCGGCCGGATCGACGACCACGAAGCCCAGGTTCCAGGTGCGCTTGCTGCGCTCGAAGGCCTCGCGCGCCTCGGCCTCGGACACCTTCACCTGGCTCTCGAGGAAGGCCATGTACCGCTTGATGACCAGCTCGCGCTCCTTGGTCTTGCGGTACAGCTCGGTGGTGCCGCCCAGCGACTGCGACACCTGCGACACGTAGCGATCCTTCTCGAACCCCCCCTCGCGGCCGCGGAAGAGCGGGGCGTCGGGGTTGTCCTCGCCGACGATGTAGCTCGACAGCTCCTTGTCGGTGACCGCCATGCCCATGCTGCGCGCCCGCTGCTCGAGCGCGACGCGCGCCGCCACCTGCTCGGCGGTCAGCCGGCGCAGCCGCGCCAGCTCGCCCTCGTCGAGGTCGTCGCTCTCGAACAGGGCCTGCCGGCGCACGGCCATCTCGACCTCGCGCTGCGTGATCTCTTCGTCGCCGATCTTGACCGCCCAGCCCCCGATGTTCGACTGCGGGCCGCCGGGGCGGATGCCCTCGGCCTGCGGGCCGAAGAAGAAGATGAAGACGACGATCAGCATGCCGAACAGGACGAAGATCAGGAAGCTCTGCGACTTGTCTCGAAGTTGAGTCAGCATGGCCCGCTCGGGTGTTTTTGGAACGCGGCATCCTAGGGCAGCGCCCCCCCTCGGTCAACCCGCCCGGCCGCCTTTCCGGTTGCCCGTCAAGGGGGTGTCTGCTATAGAGGCGCGACTTGCCCTCTGCTCGGTCCGAGACGCCGACCCCATGCTGTTCGACTACATCTACGGCATGTTCAGCAACGACCTGGCGATCGATCTCGGGACCGCCAACACGCTGATCTACGCCCGCGGCAAGGGCATCGTCTCGTGCGAGCCCTCGGTCGTCGCCGTCAAGAAGGACACCCGCGGTGTGCGCCGCGTCCTGGCGGTGGGGCGCGAGGCGAAGGAGATGCTGGGGCGCACCCCCGGCACCATCGTCGCCATCCGGCCGATGAAGGACGGCGTCATCGCCGACTTCGACGTCACCGAGGCGATGATCCGCCACTTCATCACGCGCGCGCATCAGCGCAGCACGCTGGTGAAGCCCCGCGTGATCATCGGCGTGCCCTTCGGCATCACCGAGGTCGAGAAGCGGGCGGTGCGCGAGTCGGCCCAGATCGCCGGCGCCCGCGAGGTCTACCTGATCGAGGAGCCCATCGCGGCCGCCATCGGCGCCGGCCTGCCGATCACCGAGCCGAGCGGCAACATGATCGTCGACATCGGCGGCGGCACCACCGAGGTCGCCGTCATCTCGCTGTCGGGCATCGTGTACTCGCGGTCGGTGCGGGTGGGCGGCGACAAGATGGACGAGGCGATCGTCCAGCACATGAAGCGCAAGTACAACCTGCTGGTGGGCGAGCCCACGGCCGAGAAGATCAAGTGCCACATCGGCAACGCCTTCGACGCTGGCGAGACGACCACCATGGAGGTCAAGGGCCGCGACCTGGTCGCGGGCCTGCCGAAGACGCTCACCATCACCTCGGACGAGATCCGCGAGGCCCTCGCCGAGCCGATCAACGCCATCATCGACGCCGTGCGGGTGGCCCTCGAGCGCACCCCGCCGGAGCTCAGCGCGGACATCGTCGACAAGGGCATCGTGCTCGCCGGCGGCGGGGCCCTGCTCAAGGGCCTCGACATGTTGCTGCGCGAAGAGACCGGGCTGCCGGTGATGATCGCCGACGATCCCCTGTCGGCGGTGGTGCTCGGCTGCGGCAAGGCGCTCGACGAGATCTCGCTGCTCAAGAGCGTGGCCGTCGAGGCGTGACGCCCGGCCGGCCCTCCTGCTGAATGCGCAAGTCGACGCCCACCCGGCGCCCCTGGATCGCCGGGGTGCTGCTGGTGCTGCTCAGCCTCGCCCTGCTGCAGTTCGATCGGCGCGGGCAGGCCCCCGGCCCCATCGGGCGCGCGGTGGTCGCCGCGCTCGCCCCCCTGCAGGGGGTGACGACCTCGGCCGGCCACGCGGTGCGCGGCGTCTGGCTCGATTACGCCGATCTGCGCGACGTGCGCGAGGACAACAAGGCCCTGCAGGCGAAGCTGCGCGCCCTGCAGGCCCAGGCGGCCCAGGCGGCCGATCTGCAGGCCGAGAACGATCGCCTGCGCCGGCTGCTCGATCTGGGTGATCGCCGCAAGGATCTCCGCCTGCGGGCCGCCAAGGTGGTGGCCCGCAGCACCAGCGCCTACTTCCGGGTGCTGAGCCTCGAGCTCGAGGTCGGCGACGGCGCGATCACCGAGGGCATGCCGGTCATCGCCCCGGGCGGCGTCGTCGGGCAGGTGCGCACGCTGACCGGCAGCCGCGCCGAGGTGCTGCTGGTGACCGATCCGCGCAGCGCCATCGACGTCGTGCTCGAGAAGAGCCGCGCGCGCGGCGTGGCGGTGGGCACCGGCGAGCAGGATCGGTACGCGGCCAAGCTGGAGTACCTGCAGCGCTCGGTGAAGGCGGTCGGCGGCGAGCGCGTGCTGACCACCGGCGACGACGGCCGCTACCCGCGCGGGCTGGTCGTCGGCGAGGTCGCGGCGGTGGGCGGGGACGTGTCGGGCCCCTTCCAGAACGCGACGGTGCGCCCGTTGGTCGATCTCGGCGCCCTCGACGAGGTCTTCATCGTGCTGGGCCCCACCG
Source organism: Myxococcales bacterium (assembly GCA_020633465.1). GTDB lineage: Bacteria > Myxococcota_A > Bradymonadia > UBA7976 > UBA1532 > JACKDN01. The sequence continues at coordinate 103,612 of JACKDN010000020.1, read as the reverse complement.
GCCTCACCGCCGACGGCAAGGATTACGAGGCGCCCGAGCCATGAGCGTGCTGCTGCCCCTGCTGTTGGGCCTGGCCGCGCTGTGCGGCGAGCTGTTCCTGCGCGAGGCCCTGTCGCTGGACGCGTGGGCGCCGGATCTGCTGACCGTGCTCGTCATCTACGTCGGCACCCACCGCGGGGGCGCCGGCGTCGGCGTCGTGGCGTTGCTGGGGGCGCTGGCCGACGGCTTCAAGGGCAGCCCGCTCGGCCTGCACATGCTGCACGCCCTGCTGCTTTTCTATGGGGCGACGGCGCTGGCCAATCAGGTGCGCTTCCGGGGGCTGCTGGGCAACCTGCTCTTGGGCGCGCTCGGCGGCGTGCTCAGCCTCTTCCTGCTGGCGCTGCTGAGCCGCGTCTTCCTCGCGGGCACCCCGCTGGCCGCCCGCATCGGGGCGCTGATCGTGCCCCAGGTCACCCTCACGGCCCTGCTGCTGCCCCTGGCCTTTCCGGTGATCGACCGGCTCGAGGCGTTGCTGATCCGGCGCCCGGAGAGCGACGTCCTCTAGGGGTCGCGGGCGGGCGAGCCGCCCGGGCCGGGGGCGCGCGCGATCCGCGCCCGGTGGCCCGCCGCCCGGGGGTGGCCGCCCGGGGGTGCGCGGGTGGCGCAACCGGTTGGACTGGCCGACGGCATCTGCTAGGTTGGCCCGACTTTTTGCCCGGGACCCCCGGGAAAACGCCCCGTCGGGCGCCAGTGGCAGCATGTCGGACGTCTACCTCGATTCATCGGCCGTCGGTTACCGCGCGCGTGCGCGGCGCCTCACCTTGGTGGCGGTCGGTGCGTTCGCGGTGCTGTTCCTCCGGCTGGGCCACCTGCAGCTGCTCGAGGGCGACGAGCTCGAGGCGGCGTCCACCCGCAACTTCGTGCGCACCGTGGTGCTGCCCGCCGATCGCGGCACCATCTACGATCGCAAGGGCCGCGTCCTGGCGGTCAACCGCCCCAGCTTCGACCTCTACGTCACGCCCGCCCAGGTGAAGGATCTCGACGGCCTCATCGCCGGCCTGCGCGAGGTGCTCGAGCTCGACGAGCTCGACCTCGTGCGCCTGCGCGAGCGCATCGAGGAGCCCCGGGGCATGTGGCGCTTCCGCGCCATCCGCATCGAGCGCGACATCGACCGCAAGCGCGTCGCGGTGGCCGAGGCGCTGCGCGCGCGGGTCGACGGCCTGTCCATCCGGGTGCGCTACCAGCGCGAGTACCCCGAGGGCCGCGTCGGCGCCCACCTGGTCGGCTACCTGGGCAAGCCCACCGCCAGCGAGCTCGAGAAGGACGTCGAGGGGCGCTACCGCGCGGACTCGATGCTGGGCCGCTTCGGGCTCGAGCGCCGCTTCGAGTCGGTGCTGGCCGGCCGCGACGGGTTCGAGCGCTACGTGGTCGACGCCCGCGGCGCGCGGCAGGACGACGGCTGGGGCGAGCGGGCGATGGCCGCCATCCAGTCGTCGCGACCGCCCGAGCGCGGGCACGACATCATGCTGACCGTCGACATCGAGGTGCAGCGCATCCTGCACGACGCCCTGGCCGACTACGAGTCGGGCGCGGCGGTCGTCATCGATCCGCGCGACGGCACGGTGCGGGGCATCCTGTCCAAGCCGTCCTTCGACCCCAACCTGTGGTCGGGCCGGCTGACGACCGAGCACAAGCGCGAGGTCGACGAGAGCCCCTACCACCCGATGCTGGACAAGAGCGTCCACGCCTACTTCCCGGGCTCGGTCTACAAGGTCGTCACCGCCCTCGCGGCGCTCGAGGAGGGCATCCTCGACCCCGAGGAGCCCATCGAGAGCCCCGGCTCGTACGAGTACGGCAACCGCACCTTCCACTGCCACAAGCGCTCGGGGCACGGCTCGGTCGATCTGAACGGCGCGATGGCCGCCTCGGCCGACGTCTACTTCTACAAGCTGGGCGAGGCGCTGGGCATCGACACCCTCGCCACCTACGCGCGGCGCTTCGGCTTCGGCGAGCGCCCGGGCCTGGGCATCAACGGCGAGCAGTCGGGCATCGTGCCCACCCGCGCCCACCACGAGGCCAACACGAAGGGCGGCTTCCAGCACGGCCTGGCGCTGTCGACGGCCATCGGGCAGGGCGACGTGCGCACCTCGCCGCTGCAGGTGGCGCTGGCCTTCGGCGCGCTGGCCAACGGCGGCACGCTGTACCGCGCCCGGGTGGTCGACCACATCCGCACCGAGGACGGCCGCGTGGTCAGCCGCTACGACTCGAAGCCCGTGGGCACGCTCGAGGCCGACGAGGACCACATCCTGGCGGTGAACCGGGCGCTCGAGCGGGCGGTGAACGATCCCGAGCTGGCCACCGGTCACCTCGCGGCCGTCGCCGGCGGTCGGGTGGCCGGCAAGACGGGCACCGCGCAGGTGCGCAAGATCGTGCGCGGCCACATGCGCCAGGCGGTCAACCGCTTCCAGGATCGCGATCACGCGTGGTTCGCCGCCTTCGCGCCCTACGAGGCGCCGAAGCTGGTGGTCGTGGTGTTCCTCGAGCACGGGGGGTCGGGCGGCAAGGACGCCGCGCCGGTGGCCCGCCGCATCATCGAGGCCTACCACCAGCGCATCGAGCAGGTGTTCACCACCACCGCCCGAAACGAGGCGAAGCCGCGATGACCCGCGCCGCTGCCGCGGTCGGGCGCATCGACTGGACGGTGGTGGGCCTGGTGGTGGTGCTGGGGGCGGTCAGCGTCGTCAACCTGCACAGCACCTCGATGGCCACCGGCACGACGGTGTACCTCAAGCACCTGTACTGGCTGGTCATCGGCCTCGGGGTGATGGCCGCGGTCGCGGCGATCGACTACCGCAACCTGCAGCGCATGGCGCCCGTGTTCTACGGCGGCGTCGTGCTGCTGCTGGCGCTGGTGCTGGCGGTGGGCAAGGAGGTCAACGGCTCGCGCCGGTGGCTCGACCTGGGCTTCGTCGGCTTCCAGCCCTCCGAGCTGGCCAAGCTGGCGATCATCCTCACGCTGGCCAGCTGGTTCCAGCGGGTACCGCGCCCCGGCGGCTATACCCTGCGCGATCTGATCCCGGTGGGCCTCTTGCTGGGCGTGCCGATGTTCCTGGTGCTGCAGGAGCCCGATCTGGGCCACACGCTGATGCTGCTGTTCATCGGCGGCTCGATGCTGGCCTACGAGCGCTTCGAGAAGCGCGCGATGCTGTCGGTGCTGCTGGTGACGGTGCTGTCGGCGCCGCTGATCTGGTCGTTCGTGCTGCGCGACTACCAGAAGGATCGCGTGCTGACGCTGCTGGACGGCAAGGCCGACATGCACGGGGCGGGCTGGCACGCGCGGCAGGCGCGCGTGGCGGTGGGCAGCGGCGGCCTGGTCGGCAAGGGCCACGGCGACGGCACCCAGGTGGCGGGCGGCTTCCTGCCCGAGAACCACACCGACTTCGTCTTCGCCCACCTCGCCGAGGAGCACGGCTTCCTGGGGGCCGCGCTGGTGCTGGGCATCTACCTGTTCCTGATCCTCGCGGCGCTGCGCAGCGCGGTTCAAGCGAGAGACAAATTCGGGGGCCACGTCGCCGTCGGCGTCGGGGCCCTGATCTTCTGGCACGTGGTGATGAACATCGGCATGGTGCTCAACATGTTGCCGGTGACCGGCGTGACGCTGCCCCTGATGAGCTACGGGGGCACGTCGGTGCTGACCGTCATGGCGGCGCTGGGCCTGTTGCTGAACATCAACCTGCGACGTACCGTGTTCTGATCGCGTCCCCGATGCAGCCGTCGGGGGCCGCCCGAACTTCGGATTCCGAGACAACGAGAAGGAGAGAGCGCATGGGCGCCTACGTGAACGTGAGCGACGCCGACTTCCAGAGCGAGGTGCTCGAGAGCGACCTGCCGGTGCTGGTCGACTTCTGGGCCCCCTGGTGCGGCCCCTGCCGCGCGATCGCCCCCCACGTCGAGACGCTGGCCACCAAGTACGCCGGCAAGCTGAAGGTGGCCAAGGTCAACGTGGACGACAACCAGCGGATCGCCGGCCAGCTCGGCATCCGCGGCATCCCCGCGATCATGGTGTTCCACAAGGGCCAGGTGGCCAACCAGATGACCGGCATGCCGCCGAACCCGCTGGCCAAGCTCGAGAGCCTGGTCCAGGGCCTGGTCTGACGATCCGCGCGGATCTGCTGCCCCTGCACGTGCGCCTGACCGGCCGCACGGTGCTGGTGGTGGGCGCCGGACCCGTGGGCCGGCGGCGCGTCGCGGCGCTGCGGGCCGCGGGCGCCACGGTGCGGTGGGTGGCGCCGGACGTGCCCGCCGCGCCGGCGGTGACCGAGGCCGTCGCGGCGCCCTTCGACCCCGCCCACCTGCGCGGCGCCCTGCTCGCCTTCGCCTGCGCGCCCCCGACGTCAACGCGGCGGTCGCCGCGGCCGCCGCGCGCGCGCCGGGGTGCTGGTGGGCCGCGCCGACGCGCCCGACGCGGGTGACGTGGTCGTGCCCGCCGTGGTCCGGCGGGGCCCGGTGGCCATCGGGCTCACCAGCGGGGCGCCGGCCGCGACCGCCGCGCTGCGGCGGGCGCTCGAGGCCGCGGCGCCCGACGCGTGGGGCGCCTTCGCGCAGCTGGTGGGCCAGGCGCGGGCGCGCCTCGCGGGCGCCGCCGATCGCGCGCGACCGGGTGCGCGCGCTGGCCGACGGGCCGCTGTTGGCGCTGCTGCTGCGCGGCGACGCCGAGGGCGCCCGCCGGTTGGCCGAGCGGGCGTAGCGCCGCGCGGGCGCCCATGGTACAAGCGGCCGATCCGGAGCGGGCCGCACGAGGGAGCGGTGGACACACTCTTCGCCATCGGCGCCGGCGCGTACGGTGCCACGACCGTCGGTTACCTCGCGTCGCTCTGGACGGCGCGGCCCGGCGTCGGCGAGCTGGCGCGCTGGACGCTGCGGCTGACGCTCGGCTTCTGGACCATCGTGCTGGCCTGGTGGGCCTTCGAGGCCGGCGTCGCCGGCGGCACCCGCCTCTGGCTGGGCCTGTCGGCCTGGGGCCTGGGCATCCTGTACCTGGGCCTGCTGCGCCGCTACCCGGTGCAGGCCCTCGGCAGCTTCATCACCGCGCTCGCCACCATCCTCGCCACCCTCGGCCTGTTCGTGGCCAACCCCACACACGTCGTCGGCGGGCCGGTGGCCGACTGGCTGCTCTGGGTGCACATCGCGCTGGCCTTCGTGGGCGTCAGCGCCTTCGGCTTCGCCACCGCCGTCTCGCTGGTGTACCTGCTGCAGCAGCGCATGCTGAAGCGCAAGTCGCGCAGCGGCCTGCGCAGCCGCCTGCCGCCGCTGCAGGTGCTCGACCGCCTGGCCCTGCGCAGCATCATCATCGGCTTCCCCTTCTACACCGTGGCCCTGCTGCTCGGCAGCGTGCAGGCGGTGCGCGAGGGGGAGGGGACGCTGAAGGTGTCCTACGTGCTGGCGGTGGTGTCGTGGGTGATCTACGGCTTCGTGCTGCAGGCGCGGCTGGTGGCCGGCTGGCGCGGGCCGCGGGCCGCGATGGCGACGACCGCGGGCCTCGCCGTGGCGATGGCGGTGGTCGTCTTGTACAGCCTGGGGTTGGGTTGATGGGGCTGCCGCCGCGGCTCGTCGTCCTCGGCTTGTCGCACCGCACCGCGCCCGTTCAGGTGCGCGAGCGGTTCGCCATCCCCGAGGACGCCCTGTCCGACACCGCCGGGCTGGCCCGCAAGGCCGGCTTCCGCGAGTCCTTCGTGCTGTCCACCTGCAACCGCGTCGAGCTGTACGCGACCACCGACGATCCGACGGTGCACAGCGACGCCCTGGCCGACGTGCTGGCCAGCGTCGGCAACGCGCGCGTGTCGACGGTGCGTCGGCACGTCTACGCGCACGACGACGCCTCGGCGGTGCGCCACCTGTTCCGGGTGGCCGCCAGCCTCGACAGCATGGTGGTCGGCGAGCCGCAGATCCTGGGGCAGATGAAGACGGCCTTCGACGCCTGTCGGGGCAGCGGCCTGACCGGCCCGGCTTTGAACCGCGCGGTCGAGCGGGCCTTCAAGGTCGCCAAGCGCGTGCGCACGCAGACCGGCATCGGGCGCCACGTCGTCTCGATCTCGAGCGTCGCGGTCGACCTGGCCCGCCAGATCTTCGGCGACCTGTCGACGCACACCGCGGTGCTCGTGGGCGCGGGCAAGATGGGCGAGCTGGCCGCCCGCCACCTGGTCAACGCGGGCATCGACTCGCTGTGGGTGGCCAACCGCAGCATCGAGCGCGCGCAGAAGGTGGCCGAGGCGCTCGGCGGCCACCCGCGCGAGCTCGACGAGCTGCCCCGGCTGCTGGTCGAGGCCGACATCGTCGTCACCAGCACCGGCGCGCGCGGCTACCTGATCGACAAGAAGGGCATGAAGGCCGCGCTGAAGGCCCGCAAGTACCGCCCCATCTTCCTGATCGACATCGCCGTCCCGCGCAACGTGGATCCCGCCTGCAACGCCCTCGACAACGTCTTCTGCTACGACGTCGACGATCTGACCGGCATCGCCAACGAGAACCTGGCCACCCGCCAGCGCGAGGCCGAGGCCGCCGAGGCGCTGGTCGCGCAGGAGGCCGAGCGCTTCCTCCGCGAGCTGGCGGTGATGGACGTCAAGCCCACCATCGTGGCCCTGCGGCGCAAGGCCGACGCCCTGAAGGCGGCCGAGCTCGAGCGCGCGATGCGCCGGCTGGGCGACCTGGATCCCAAGCAGGCCAAGGCCGTCGAGGTGCTGGCGGACGGCCTGATGAACAAGCTGCTGCACGACGTTCAGATGAACCTGAAGCGATCGGCGGCCGAGGGGGACGACGAGCTGGTGCGCGCCGCGCGCGCCCTGTTCGCCCTCGAGGACGAGGAGGACGCATGAAGATCCGCATCGGCACCCGCGGCTCGGCCCTGGCGCTGTGGCAGGCCGAGCACGTCGCCGCCCGCCTGAAGGTGGCGCACGGGGACGCCATCGAGACCGAGCTGGTCATCTACAAGACCACCGGCGACCACATCCTCGACCGGCCCCTGGCCGAGATCGGCGGCAAGGGCCTCTTCACCAAGGAGCTCGAGGTGGGGCTCGAGGGCGACGAGATCCAGCTCGCCGTCCACAGCATGAAGGACATGCCGACCGCGCTGCCCGAGGGCATGGTGATCGCGGCGGTCCCGGTGCGCGGCGACGTGCGCGACTGCCTGGTGCGCCGCGCCGGCGACGAGGCGCCGATGGCGCGCGTCGGCACCGCCAGCCTGCGGCGCAGCTGCCTGGCCCAGCGGCGCTGGGGGGACGCCTCGATCCACTCCATCCGCGGCAAGGTCGAGACCCGCGTGGGCCGCCTGCACGAAGAGGGCGAACGCCGCATGGACGGCGTGCTGCTGGCCTGGGCCGGCCTGCTTCGGCTGGACATGCCCGACAGCCGCGACGACGTCGTCTTCAACCCGCTGAACCCCGACGTGTTCATCCCCGCCGTGGGGCAGGGGGCCCTGGCCATCGAGTGCCGGGCCGACGACGCCGAGACGCGGAAGCTGCTGGCCCCGCTGCACCACGCCGACACCGCCGCGTGCACGACGGCCGAGCGCGCCTTCCTGCGCGCGGTCGAGGGCGACTGCCGGGTGCCGGTGGGCGGCTACGCGACGGCGGATCGGGGCACCCTGCGCCTGCGCGCCTTCGTCGGCGCGCCGGACGGCAGCGCCTACTTCGAGCACACCGCCCTGGGCGACGATCCCGAGCGCCTCGGCGCCGAGGTGGCCCGCGCCGTGCTCGACGCGGGCGGCGCCGAGGTGCTGGCCGAGCTGCGCGGGTGACCGCCGTGGCCCAGGGGCGAGGCTTCGTCTACCTGGTGGGCGCGGGCCCCTGGGATCCCGGCCTGCTCACCCTGCGCGGCCGGGACGTCCTCGCCCGGGCAGACGCCGTCCTCTACGACTACCTGGTCAACCCGGCGCTGCTGGCGCACTGCCGACCCGACTGCGAGCACGTCCCCGCCGGCGAGCGCCCCCACCGCATCACCCAGGATCAGATCAACGCCGCGCTGGTCGAGCGCGCGCAGGCCGGCCAGATCGTCGTCCGCTTGAAGGGCGGCGATCCCTTCGTCTTCGGGCGCGGCGGCGAGGAGGCCGAGGCCCTGTCGGCGGCCGGCGTGCCCTTCGAGGTGGTGCCCGGCGTCACCGCGGCGGTCGCCAGCGCCGCCTACGCCGGCATCCCGGTGACCCACCGCGGCTTCGGCTCGACGCTGGCCTTCGTCACCGGGCACCCGCGCGCCGAGCGCGACGAGGACGCGATCGACTGGGCCGCCCTCGCGGGCATGAGCACCATCGTCTTCTACATGGGCCGCCGGCGCCTGCGCGATCTGGCCGACGCGCTGATGGGCGCCGGCAAGCCGGGCGCGACGCCGGTGGCCCTGGTGCGCTGGGCCACCCGGCCGGATCAGCGCACGGTGGTCACCACGCTGGCCGAGGTGGCCGACACCGCCGAGGCCGAGGATCTGGCGCCCCCGCTGACCATCATCGTCGGCGAGGTGGTGGGCCTGCGGGATCACATCGCCTGGGTCGAGCGCCGGCCCCTGCACGGGCGCCGCGTCGTGGTCACCCGCAGCGAGGCCCAGCAGGCCGATCTGGCCGAGCGCCTGCTCGAGCTGGGCGCCGAGGTGCTGCCCCTGCCCACCATCGCCTTCGAGCCGGGTGACGCGCCGGCGATGGCGGCGGCGGTGGCCGCGCTGCACACCTACGATCTGGTGGTCTTCACCAGCGTCAACGGCGTCGATCACTTCCTCGACGCCCTGTACGCCGCCGGGCGCGACCCCCGCGCCTTCGGCGCCGCTCGCCTCGCGGTGATCGGCCCGGCCACCGCCCGCCGCCTGCGCGCGCGGGGTCTGGTCGCCGACGTCGTGCCGGGCGAGTTCGTCGCCGAGGGCCTGCTGGCGGCCCTGGACGTGGACGGCCTGCGCGGCCGCCGCGTGCTGATCCCGCGCGCCGAGGTGGCCCGCGAGGTGCTGCCCGACACCCTGCGCGCGGCCGGCGCCGAGGTCGACGTGGTGCCGGCCTACCGCACCGTCGGACCGGCGGTCGACCCCGCCGTCCGCGCGCGGGTTGCGGCGGGCGAGGCCGATCTGATCACCTTCACCGCGTCGTCCACGGTCACCCACTTCTGCCGCCTGTTCGACGCGCCCACGCTGGCGGCCCTGCAGGCCCGCACCCAGGCCGCCTGCATCGGCCCCATCACCGCCGAGACCGCGCGGCAGGCGGGCTTCCGCGTCGCCGTCGAGGCCGAGCGCTACACGATGGGCGGCCTGGTGGACGCCCTCGCCGCGTGGGGGGCCGCGGCCGCCGGCTGAATGCGGGCGCGGTGATCGCGTCGGGGCCCGCGAGTTTGCGCCCGGCCCCGACCCTGCGTATCACTGGACCCACTCCCCGGCCCACGAGGACGACCCATGCGCACCGCCATCCCGCTGCTCTCGTTGCTGTGGGCGGCCACCGCCGCCGCCCAGCCCGCCGCGCCGGCCAAGGACGCCGGCGCCGGGCTGCCCCCGCTGCGCATCTGCACCGGCAAGGCCGGCAACAACTACCATCGCGTGGGCGAGGCCATCGCCTCCAAGCTGAAGGGGCAGGTGGCCGTCGAGGTCGTCGAGACGGCGGGCAGCTGGGAGAACCTCGAGGCCATCCACGCCGATCGGCGGCGCTGCGACGCGGTGATCGCGCAGGACGACGCCTACGCCCTCTACGAGTTCGAGCACCCCAACACGAAGTTCACGATGGAGCGCATCACGACGCTCTATCCCGAGTACCTGCACCTGCTGTGCAACACCGAGGTCGACTTCGATCGCTTCGAGCCCGCCAAGGCGTCGCGGGTGAAGGTGCTGGTCAACAGCTACGGATCGGGCACCTACATCACCTGGAGCCTGCTGCAGCGCCTGCACAAGGCCTACGAGGCCGTCACGTCGGCCGAGGTGAGCGTCGACGAGGGGCTGCTGAAGATCACCGACGGCGTGGGCGCGCAGTGCATGTTGTTCGTCAGCGGCAAGGGCGGCCGCACCCTGCGCACCGCCGACGAGCGCTTCGGCGGCAAGCTGAAGCTGGTGGGGCTGACCGACGAGCGGCTGCAGCGCAAGGTGGGGCGCGACAAGCGCGTGGTCTACCGGCCGGCCACCCTCGAGAAGGGCACCTACCCCCACCTGCAGGACGACGCGGTAGCCACCCAGCAGGTGGACGCGGTGTTCTTCGCCAGCCCCGAGTGGAAGGCCCGGCATCCGGACGCCGCGAAGAAGCTGGCCACGGCGCTGGTCGCCCTGCTGCCGGCCCTGCGCGAGGCCCTCGACTGATCCGGATCAGTCGTCGAGCTCGCGAAAGCCGAAGCGCAGCCGCTTCAGATCCACGCGCCCGCGATCGTCGAGCAGCACGCCCTCGGCGGCCAGCAGCTGCCGCTGCCGCTCGGCGCGCACCACGTCCCCCTTCGAGCTGATGCGCCCCTGCGCGTTGATCACCCGGTGCCAGGGCACCGGCGGCCGGACGTCGTCGCTCAGCGCGGCGAGCGCGAAGCCGACGTGGCGCGCCACCCGCGGCGAGCCCAGCACGGTCGCCACGTCGCCGTAGGTGGTGACGCGGCCGGTGGGCACGCGCCGCACGACGGCGTACACCCGGTCGTGCCAGCCGGGCCCCACCACGCGCTCTTCGTCGAAGGGCAGCATCGCCGCAGCATAGGCCGCGACGCCGATGGCGAAAAGGCACCCGATGCACCAAAATGGCGGCCGGCGCGGAGGACGGCATGCGCGGACGGGGCGGGATCGGGTGGTGCGCGATGATCGCCCTGGTGGTGGGCTGCAAGGCCTCGAAGCCGCCGGCGGCGTCGGCCGAGCGGGCCGACGCCAGGCCCGTCGCCGAGGCGCCGGCGCCGCCGCCGACGCCCGCACCGCCTCCAGCCGCGCCCGCGCCTGCGCCCGCGCCGCTGCCCCCGGTGGACTGGGCCGCCCTGCGCCGGAGCGAGGAGGCCTGCGCCGACTGCCACCCCGATCAGGTCGACGCCTGGCGCGCCTCGAAGATGGGGCAGAGCTTCCGGCCGGTGGCCGAGCTGCCCGCCGCCGTCCGGGCGAAGGCGGCCACCCGGGTGCACCCCGCGACCGGCTACACCTACACCTACGCCGACGGCGTCGTCACCGAGACGGCGGCGCCCGGCCACAGCGTCGCGCGCCCCATCGCCTTCGTCTTCGGCAGCGGCGCCCACGCGCACACCAACGCCTGGGCCACCGAGGATCAGCTGCTGCAGACCCCGCTCAGCTGGTACCACAGCAAGAAGGACTGGGACTTCAGCCCCGGCTACGCGCTGGCGGTGCACCCGGGCCTCTTCCGCGCGGTGCCCGCCGGCTGCGTGGCCTGCCACAGCGATCCGGTGCCCACGCGGCCGGGCTCGAACGTGCACTTCGAGCGCTTGCCGGCCGGGCCCTTCGGCTGCGCCCGCTGCCACGGCGACGGCCGGGCGCACGCCGAGGCCCGCCTCGACGGGCGTGACGCCGCCGTGCACAGCCCCGACGGCGATCCGCTGCCGCGCGCCGACGACGCCTGCGCCTTCTGCCACTACCCGGGCGTCGCGCGGGTGCTCCGCGCGGGTCGCAGCTGGGGCGACTACCTGCCCGGCCGCCCGCTGCACGAGGTGGTGGCCATCTTCGATCGCCAGCGCCCGACCGAGGGCTTCGGCGCCACCGACCACTTCGCGCGCCTCGCGCAGAGCGAGTGCGCCCAGAAGACGCCGCAGATGACCTGCGCCACCTGCCACGCCCCGCACCCGGCCAGCCCCCGTGATCGCTCCGCCGCGTGCCGCGACTGCCACGGCGACGGTGGCCACGCGAAGATGCACGCCTGCGCCGGGCCGGGCGGCGAGGACTGCGCCGAGTGTCACATGGACGCCGGCGCCACCCGCGACATCCCGCACGTCTCGGCCACCGACCACTTCATCCGCGTGAAGCCCGGCACCCGCACGCCCAAGAACAACGACTCGCCGCTCGTGTGGGTGGCGCGGCCCGAGGTCGAGCCCGCCGATCCCGATCACCAGATCCTGCTCGGGCGGGCCTACGCCGAGGCCTGGCGCTCGGACGGTCAGCCGCGCGACCTCGAGCGGGCCCTGCGCTGGCTGACCACCGGGCTGAAGGCGCTGCCCGAGCGCGTCGACGGGTGGACCGAGCTGGCCGCGATCAGGCGGTTGACCGGCGACGCGACGGGCGAGCGCGAGGCCGCCGAGCGCGCCTTCGCGCTGGCGCCCGGCGATCGGAGAGTGGCGCTCTTGACCGCGGGGGCGCGCCTGGGGACGGGGGACGCGGCCGGGGGCCTGGCGGCGCTCGAGCGGGCGGCGGCCGTCGGCGCGGACGCCGAGGTCGAGACGCTGCGGGCCCGCGCGCTCCGCGATCTGGGTCGGCTGCCGGCGGCGCTGGCCGCCGCGGAGCAGGCGACGCGGCGCCAGCCGTCGTCGGGCGAGGCCTGGTTCGGGCTGGGCCTGCTGCGGCTCGAGGCGGGGCAGCTGGACGCCGCGGCCGAGGCGCTGACCGCCGCCACGCTGTGGCAGCCCGCCGACCTGCGGGGCTGGCTCTTCCTGGGGCAGGCCGAGCGGCAGCGCGGACGCTGGAAGGCCAGCCTCGACGCCTTCTCCGAGGCGGCGGGGCGGGCCGGGCCCGACCGGCGCGGCGCGGCGATCGCGCGGCTGGGCGTCCTCGAGGCGCAGGTCGAGCTGGGGCGCATGGTCGAGGCGCGGCAGCTGGGGGTCGCGCTGCTCGGCGAGGGGGTCCCCCTACCGGGCCTGCCCACGCTGATGGCGCGCATCCACCTCGCCGCGGGCGAGCTGCCGCAGGCCCGCGAGGCCATCGACGCCGCGGTGCGCTTCGAGCCCGACGACGCGGGCGCTTGGGCGGTGCGGGCCGAGGTGCTCGCCGCGCAGGGGGACGAAGGGGGCGCCGAGGCAGCGCGGTCGAGGGCTGCGCAGCTGCGCGCCGCCCCCGCGCCGGGCGAACGCTGATCGCCCCGCGGATTCCCCAAGCGATTCCGCGCGTTGCCGAAGGCCCCACCCGAGTGCAACTTCGAGTGGAAGTTGGCCTTCGCGCTTCGGTACCATTCCGGCTACCGTGCTGGTGAAATGCTCCAGTACGTTTGAATCACTCGGGGGAGTGCACGTGAAGAATACCGCCAGGCGCATCGCGCCGCTGGCCCTGCTCGGGCTGATGCTGGCGCCGGCTTCGGCCTTCGCGCAGGAAGCGAACCAGGTGATGGTCGTTCCTTTCTCGCAGCGAAACCCGGAGCTCCCACATCCGGCACACGAGGGCGCACAAGTCACCCTCAAAATGATGATCCGGAACGCGACCTGCGGTGCGGGCTACGACGTCACGTGGGACGTCAACAGGGACGGTGTCTACAACGACTGGACCCGGACCGTCGCGCCCGAAGGCACCACCCTGAACGTGTGGGAAGCCGGGCGCACCTATCGCGTGCCGAGCGTGCCGCGGGATTCGTCGCTGAACATCAACGTGCGGGTCCACCCGCGCTGCGCCGGCCAGCCGGACAAGTTCGGCACGTACAGAATGTTCGTCTATGACTTCACCCCCAGCCCGGATCCCCGGAACTGGTCGACCGAGCAGCTGGAGATCATGGCCGCCATGGGCGTGCAGGAGACCCTCTGGTACCTGCACCGCCAGATGGGCCGGTTCGGCAGCCGCAACGTCTCGACCATCACCGGCCAGATGCCCTATGAGGCCGCCAACGGCCTGGCGCTGTGGCTGATGACGATCAACGGCAACCTGCCGGCCTATCCCCCGAACACGATCAACTGGCACGGCCAGCAGGCGCGCGCCGGCTTCGAGGCCGAGAACACGGCCCGCTGGAACGCGACGCCCTACGCCGAGACCGCGATGCGGCTCACCAACGCGATCACCAACACCTCGTACCTGACCAACATCGCGGGGGGTGAGGAGGCCAACACCTGCGGCCTCAACCCCAACGGCACCGAGCGCACCTGCAACCGGCTGCCCAACACGAGCGACAACCGTGGCCTCTACACGCCGATGGGCTACACCAGCCACGCCAGCTTCTACGCCAACGGCATCATGTCGGGCGCGCTGCCCACGGTGCTGCCGGCCCTGAACGGCACCCCGGTGCAGACCGGCGGCGTGCAGGGCTGGATCTGGGAGCAGACGGTCCAGCAGATGGTGGACTGGATGGGCTACGCCCAGATCGACGGCGGCTGCGGCAAGGGCGGCTGGCTGTACCACGAGATCAACGGCAACGGCGGCTGCGGCGACTCGGACGGCTCGACCACGCAGTGGGCCTACATCGCGCTGGAGTCGGCCGAGGTGGCCGGCGGCCCCTACGGCGTCTTCGTCAACAACCGGCACAAGTACCGAATCGCCGACAACCTCATCAACAACCAGACCGGCGACGGCGGCGCGGCCTACCGCAGCAGCTACAACGTGTCGAACCTGCAGCTGACCGGCGGCGCCTTCGTGGCGGCGCGCTGGCTGGGCGTGCACCACATGTCGGCCAACGACAACAGCCGGCCCTTCCGCTTCAACAACAACGACGCGACGCACAGCGGCGTGACCGCCGGCTCGCTGCGCTCGGCCTACGATCGATACATCGCGTTCATGTCCAACCAGTGGACGTCGGTCAACCGGTCGGGCTCGATCGGCTGGAACGACGGCCTCTGGTACCGGGGCAGCTACCTCTGCGGCAACACGAACTCGGTCTACAACTGGGATCCGAACACGGGCAGCGCCGACGGCCCCCGCTGCGGCAACACCTACGCGATGTACTCGAGCCAGAAGGGCTACCGCACGGGCACGCCGGAGCTGACCACGGTCGGCGGCCACGACTGGTTCCGCGAGTTCAACATCTACTACCTGCGCGCGATGGACCGCGCGATGGCCGACAACGATCCGCTGTCGAGCTACAGCGTGTTCGGCCGCATCTACGACACCTACTGCACGAAGTGGTCGGTCACCTGCGGCTACGGCTCGGGTTTCATGAGCGCCGCGATGGGCGGCCTGGTGCTGACGCCCACCATCTTCAACCCGAAGCCGGTGGCCATCGGCGCCGTGCAGCCGCCGCAGGTCACCGAGGGCTGCATCGGCGGCAACAACGGCGAGGTCGTGTTCGACCACAGCGAGTCGTTCCACCCCAGCGCCGACGGCCGGATCATCGCCTACCAGTGGGACGTCGACAACCGCGACGGCCTGTGGTGGGAGACCAACGCCGATCCCGACTTCGAGGGCAACGACGAGGCCTCGTTCGAGCACCGCTACCAGCGCGCCGGCGTCTACACCGCGACGCTGCGCGTGGTCGACAACGTCGGCCAGAGCAAGACGACCACGGTGACGGTCACCGTGAACCAGGCGGCGAACGTGCCGCCCTCGGCGGCCAGCGGCGGCAACTACGCCATCGAAGAGGGTCAGGCCCTCGAGCTGCGCGGCAACGGCACCGACGGCAACACCGGCTGCGGTGATCAGCTGACCATCACCTGGGATCTGGACAACGACGGCGCGTTCGACGACGCGAACGGCGCGACCCCGACGGTGCAGTTCGCGCAGCTCGCCGGGCTGCCCCGCGGGCAGGCGAACCGCATCCGCATCCGCGTGCGCGACGCCGCCGGCGCGACGGCCACCGCCGACGGCACCCTGACCATCTACCCGCGGGAGCCCGAGGCCCACGGCCGCGCGAACCCAAACCCCGCCGCCTGCCGCGCCGAGGTCACCTTCGACGGCAACGGCAGCGTCCACCCGAACCCCAACCGCACCATCGCCCAGTACGACTGGAACGTGGACGGGCAGGCGGGCTTCGAGGGCAGCGGCGCCATCTTCCGCTACACCTACAACCGCTTCGGCACCTACACGGTGACGCTGCGGGTGACCGACGACCTCGGCCGCACCGACACCGACACCTTCGACATGGTGGTCGACCAGGGCAACCAGCCGCCGGTGGCGCGCATCGCCCAGAACGCCTACGTGGTGCTCGAGGGCGACAACCTGGTGCTCGACGGCCGCGGCTCGTCGGACGCCAACACCAACTGCGGCGACAGCATCGTCAGCTACCAGTGGGACATCGACGGCGACGGCCAGTTCGGCGGGCCGGCGGACGCCACCGGGGCCAACCCCACCATCAACTGGAACGCGCTGCAGACGGCCATGGACTGGCCGGCCGACCGCAACACGGGGCTGCCGACCAACACGGTCACCCTGCGGGTCACCGACACCTTCGGCCGCAGCAGCACGGTCACCGCGCAGGTCACCATCTTCCGCGCGGTGCCCATCGCCGAGATCGTCCAGCGCCCGAACCCGTCGCCGATCAACCTGCAGACGGGCTTCTCGAACACTCAGCTCGACGGCCGCGAGAGCGTGTCGCCGGTGCCGGGCGTCAACATCGTGCGCCACGACTGGGACCTCAACGACGACGGCACCTTCGAGGTCGCCAACCAGCCGGTCACCAACTTCATCAAGGTCTTCCAGCCGGTGCCCGGCCCGGACAACATCCCGGCCACCTTCGTGCGCCTGCGCGTGACCGACAGCACGGGCCGCACGGGCGAGACGCGCTACCGGGTGATCTACCGGGTGCCGCCGACCGAGCCGACGGCCGACGCGGATCCGACCGATCCGCCCGAGCAGGCCTACGACATCCTGCTCGGCCAGGGCGTCACGCTGGACGCGAGCCAGTCCTTCGATCCCGACGAGGCGGAGTTCGGCGACACGCTGCGCTGGTACCGCTGGGATCTCAGCTACGTCGAGGGTGACGGCTTCCAGAGCGACGTCGAGGTGCAGGACGCCGACGGCGACAAGGCCGAGGCGGTGCTGCAGCTGACCGCGCAGCAGCTCGCCGGCTTCGGCGTCGACGCGCCCGGCGTCTACCACGTGCGGCTGCAGGTCGAGGACACGACCCAGCTGACCAACGAGGACGACACCACCATCACCGTGCACCCGGTCAACCCGACCGCGGCGGCGACCGTGAACCCGAACCCCGCGGCCTGCGGCGCCCTGGTGACGCTCGACGCGAGCGCCTCGGACCACAGCCACCCCGGGGTGGACGTGGTGGCCTGGCGCTGGGACCTGGACAACGACGGCCAGTACGACGACGCGAACGGCGAGGTGATCAACCACGCCTTCCCGACCTTCTCGTTCGACGGCCCGCACGTCGTCGGCCTCGAGGTCGAGGACAGCAACGGCAACGTCGGTCGGCGCCAGGTCGAGGTGGACGTGACCCTCGGCAACGGCGCGCCGGTGGCGGTGGCCGGCGGCTTCCGCAACCAGGCGGGCGCGGTCACCGGCCCCTACGCCATCGCGCTGGGTGACGACCTGCGGCTGAACGCCGCGGGCTCGGCCGATCCCAACACGGCGTGCGGCGACGCGATCGTCAGCTACCAGTGGGATGTCGACAACGACGGCACCTTCGACCACAACGGCCAGACCGTCGACCTGACGGCGGCCGAGCTCGCGGGCCTCGGCCTCGACAGCGTCGGCCAGTACACGGTGCGCCTGCGGGTGACCGACCGCTTCGGGGTCACCAGCGACGGCGTGGCGACGCTGCGCATCGTCAACGGCCCGACCGCGCGCGCGACGGCCAGCCCGAACCGCGCGAACTGCCAGCAGCAGGTGACCTTCAGCGCCGAGCAGTCGGGCACCGATGGCCCGGCGGGCCAGGGCTTCAACATCGTGTCGTACGAGTGGGATCTGGACGGCGACGGCCAGTACGACGACGCGATGGGCCAGCGGTTCAGCCAGGCCGTGGTGGCGCTGCCCGACGAGAACGGCGACATCCTCGTCACCGCCGGCCTGCGGGTGACCGACGCCAGCGGGCGCACCGACACCACCGAGGTGCAGGTGACCATCGACGTGCAGAACAACCCGCCGGTGGCCAACGCCGGCGGCCCGTACACCACCGGCCCGGTGGGCAACGGCTACGCGCCGGTGCGCCTCGACGCGCGCGGCTCGACCGATCCGAACGCGCCCTGCGACACGATCGTCGAGTACCGCTGGGACACCGACAACGACGGCCTGTACGGCGACGACGACAACAACGTGGCGGGCAGCCCGAACGGCCGGGACTACACCGGCGCCGTCATCGACGCCTACCGCAACCCCAACTGGCAGGTGAACACCACGCAGACCGTGCACCTGATCGTCTGCGACGCCGAGGGCGCCTGCTCGCAGGTGGGCGAGACCGAGATCCGGGTGCAGGCCGAGGCGCCGCCGCAGGGTGAGGTGCTGTCGCCGCGCAGCGACGACGACGTCTGCATCGGCGCGGGCAACTTCCAGCTCGACCTGCAGGTGAGCGATCCCGAGGGCGACCGCGTGACCGCCGTGGTGACCATCGGTGGCCAGCAGGTGGCGCGGCGCGAGAACATCCCGACCAACGCCAACGGCAACCCGGTCGTGGTCGATCCGCCGATCACGATCGACGCGAACCTGGTGCCCGAGGGGCGCCACCGCATCATCGTGACGCTGACCGACGACAACGGCGGCTCGTCCGAGACCGACTCGGGTGGTCGGCTGACCTTCGACCGGACGCCGCCGCAGGTCACCTTCGGCAACCAGCCCGGTCAGAACGTCTGCTACAACCCGAACGGCGTGCCCGACGCGCAGTTCAACGTCACCGATACGCTGGACGCCGCCCCGGCGACCAACGAGGAGATCCTCGAGGACGGCTGCGGCCGCATCCTGCGGGTGACGGCGACGGACGCCTGCGGCAACGAGGGCCAGGCCGAGCGGGCCTACCTGCTGGCGCAGGCCGTCGACCTCGAGCTCGACGGCGTGGCCGACGGCGCGCTGGTCGCGCAGGCGGCGATCAACTGGGACATCGTGGGGCCGGACGCCTGCGCGCAGAGCGTCACCGCCAACTACACGGTCGATGGCGGGGCGTCGCAGGGCTACAACGAGGGCGCGATGCTGAACCAGCCCGGCAACTACGCGATGACGATCAGCGTCGCGAACTGCCAGGGCGTGGCGCGGCAGCAGATCCTCAACTTCACGGTCAACCGGCCGCCGGTCGCGGTGCCGCGGCCCGACGGCCACCCGAACGCGGATCCCGCCCTGGCCAACGCCTACGTGGTGGCCGAGGGCGCCGGGCTGCAGGTCAACGGCGGGGCGTCGCTGCCCCCCGAGAACAACGACCAGGTGGTCCGCTACGAGTGGGACTTCAACGGCGACGGCCAGTTCGACGCCGAGGGCCAGCTGGCGGCGTTCCCGACCGACGAGGACGGCATCTTCAACGGCCGGCTGCGCGTCACCGACTCGATCGGCGCGACGCACACGACGGACTTCCGGGTCACCGTCACCGACGTGGATCCGACCGCCGACGCGGCCGGCCCGTACGTGGTGGCCCAGGGCGTGCCGCTGCAGCTGAACGGCGGGGCCAGCCGGCCGGGCAGCGCGGCGGATCCCATCCGCGAGTACGTGTGGAGCTGGGACGACGGGACGCCCGACACCGTGGGCGCCGATCAGGCCACGCCGACGCACACCTTCGCCGACGACGGGGTCTACAACGTCCGGCTGACCGTGCGGGACGAGGACTCGGAGCACTCGGTGGTGGTGCGCGTCGAGGTGCGGGACGTCGATCCCGTCATCGACGGCATCGTGCCGCCGGACGACACCTACGAGATCCGCCCGATGGCGTTCCGGGTGAACGCGACGGCCGGCGCGCCCAACGATCCGATCACGCAGATCGAGTGGGACTTCGACAACGACGGGGTGGTCGACGCGCGGGGCGCGGACGCGTTCGCGGTGACGCACCAGTTCATCGACGCCGGGGACTACACCGTCGTCGTGCGGGTGCAGGACGGCGACTCGGAGATCGTGGACGCCATCAACGTGCAGGTGCGCGAGATCACCACCGGCGAGCTGATCACCTTCATCGGCGAGCGGGTCGACGCGGGCATCGCCGACCAGGCGGCGCCCGTCCCGGCGCGCATCGCGATGGCCGAGCTGAACCAGTCCGGGGCGATCACGAACGGCGAGTGGGGCGAGGATTACGACCGCCGCGGGGTCACGCTGGTGGCGCTGCAGACCATCCTGAACAAGCTGGTCGAGACGCACCAGAGCGGCTACGACTTCGGGCTCGAGCTGTGGGCGGCGGCGCGGCAGGTGATGCGCGACCTGACGCGCATGGAGCAGGCCATCCTCGACGACCCGGGCCTGCCGGACGATCAGCACCCCAGCATGGCGAAGGCGCGCACCTTCCTGGCGGCCATCACCGACGAGTTCGCGCGCGACGGCTTCCGCGACGACGCCGAGAGCCAGAACCGCACGTTCGTGACGCAGGAGCTGCTGCGGGACGGCTACGAGGCCTACTTCTGGCTGGTGCACGCCATCGACCCGTGCACGGGCGACGGTGGCTTCGACGTGCCCCCGGCCCCGGGCAACGATCCGGTGCAGCGCTCGTTCCTGGCCGACGCGCTCAACACCGAGCTGGCCGGCATCCTGCGCGACATCGACGAGCAGGACATGCAGGACTACGTGACCGCGGGCACCGACGAGGGCCGCGAGGGTCCGGCGCGGGCCGAGGTGCTGGCCGCGCAGGATCTGCTGGGCCAGATTCGCGGCCTGCAGGCCAAGTCGGTGCGCAACCCGTGCCCCGAGGGCGCGGAGTGCGTCAGCGACGAAGAGGCCCTGGACATGGAGCTGCAGGCGGTGCAGCTGAACAAGGCGCTCGACGCCATCGCCAGCAAGGGCGGGTACGTCCGCAACTGGCAGGCGTGCATGGTCGAGACGATCAAGTTCCGCATCGAGCTGTCGATCCTGCGCGTCGAGTTCGCCTGTGGCCGCAACACGGCGGTGTCGCAGCGGGCGCGGCAGGTGCAGTCGGTGGGCCTCGAGATGGTGGCCAACGGCGACCTGGCCGAGGCGCTCGACTACTACAACGATCCCGCGCGCTCGTGCCTGATCATCCAGACCTACAACGAGTGCCTGGTGCCGCAGTTCCCCGACCTGAACGACGAGCGCGCCTACCCGGCCGACTGCGTCGATCAGCTGGGCCAGTAAGCGGCCAGCGCGGGCCGACCGACGACGGGTCGGCCCGCCCCTCTCCCTTCCTCGGGCCCCTGCGGCCCTGCGCGGCGACCGACGCACCGACGGGCCGCCGCCTCCCTCGCCCGACGCACCGACCGCTGAACGCGTGCCCGCCTGGTGGGCAAGACCGGGCGCGACGCCCGTCCTCCATGCGACGCGCGCGGCGGGCGCCCTGGCTTCGCGGCCACCCCCGTGTCGGGAATTCCGGCGCTTCGTCGAGAATTTTCGGCCACTCGTAAATATACGTACCCAAAGGGATCCCTCCGGATTCGACCGCTTCGCCGGGCGCGGAAAATTGAACCGTCGTTGCTTGGTCACCTAGGGTCGGGAACGAGCCTGTCCACGCCGCGCGCGGCGTCGGCGATGGCTCGGGGGGTTTGAGTCCTACCGGTCGAGAATCGCGCTCGCGTGCCGCTCGGGGGCGGCGCGACGCTGAGGAGGGGGGAAGAATGCACCATGCGTGCTGGCGCGTGATCGCGCTCGGAGTGGTCGTTGGCGCCGTCGCACCTACGGTCGGCTGGGCGCAGCAGGAAGCGGACGAGGTCGTCCTGATTCCGTTCTCGCAGCGCAACCCGACGCTGCCTCATCCCGCGCACGAGGGCGCCCAGATCACGCTGAAGGGCGTGGTGCGCAACGCGACGTGCAACGCGGGCTACGACGTGACGTGGGACGTCAACAACGACGGCGTCTACAACGACTACACGTTCACCGGATCACGCAACGGCACCACCGGCTGGGTCGAGGACATCGGGCGCACCTACGTGGTGCCCAACGTCGACCGCGACAGCCGGCTCAACATCAACGTGCGCGTGCGCAACCGCTGCAACAACAACGAGAAGTTCGCGACGTACCGGATGTTCGTCTACGACTTCCGCCCGGTGCCCGACCCCCGCAACTGGACGCGCGACCAGCTCGACATCATGTCGCAGATGGCCGTCCAGGAGGCCCTCTGGTACATCCACCGCACCAAGGCCAGCATCTCGGGCACCAACTCGCAGATGCGGGCCGACGACGCCTACGTCCACGCGACGGGCCTGTCGCTGTGGCTGAACGTCATCAACGGCAACCTGCCGGCCTACCGCCCGGCACCTACGAGGATCTCGGCCAGCCGGTGCCGGACGGCTTCCTCGAGGCCAACGACGCGCGGTGGCGCGCCTCGCCCTACGCCGAGACGGCCATGCGGTTCCTCAACCGGATGGCCTACAACGGCGGCATCCAGAACCTCAACGTGGCCGGCGAAGAGGCGAACACCTGCGGCTACAACCCCAACGGCACCGAGCGCAACTGCGCCCGCATCGCCGGCACGGCCGACAACCGCGGCGCCTACTTCCTCGGCAGCACCAACGTCTACGTGATGGGGATCAACCTCGGCGGCGCGTCGACGACGCTGCCGGCGCTGGCGGGCACGCGGGTGCAGACCGGCGGCCTGCGGGGGCAGACCTGGGAGTATTACATCCAGCAGGCCGTGGACAAGCTGGGCGCCCAGCAGATCGACGGCGGCTGCGGCAAGGGCGGCTGGCTGTATGGCAACTTCAACGGCAACGGCAGCTGCAGCCAGTCGGACGGCTCGACGACGCAGTGGGCCTACATCGGCCTCGAGTCGGCCGAGGTGGCCGGCGGCCCCTACGGCGTGTTCGTCAACAACCGGCACAAGTACCGCATCGCCGACAACCTGGTGAACAACCAGCGCGGCGACTGGGGCGCGGGCTACCGCTCGACCGGCAGCAAGGGTGACTTCAAGCTGACCGGCGGCGCCTTCGTGGCCAGCCGCTGGCTGGGCATTCACACCTTCAACTCGAACGACAACAACACCGCCTTCCCGGGGCACTCGGGCTACAGCCGCGGCGCCCTGCGGACGCGCTACGACCGCTACCTGTCCTACACCTCCACCAACTGGACGGCCGCGCGCAGCGTCGGGCACCACTGGCAGGACAGCCAGTGGCGCAACGGCGACTATCTGTGCGGCAACACGAACTCGGTGTACGGCTGGACCGCCTACAACGCGACCGACAAGAACGGCTCGCGCTGCGGCAGCACCTACGCCATGTACTCGCACCAGAAGGGCTACCGCACCGGCACGCCCGAGCTGACCATGGTGGGCAACCACGACTGGTCGCGCGAGTACAACACCTACTACGTGCGCGCCCAGGACCGGCAGCTGGACGTCAACAACCCCGCGACGCCCGCTACAACGTCTTCGGCCGGGTCAAGGACGACTACTGCGAGAACCACTCGGTCACCTGCAGCTACGGCGGCGGCCGCCTGGCGGCGCCGATGGGCGGCCTGGTGCTGACGCCGACGATCTTCAACCCGAAGCCCATCGCCATCGGCACGGTGGCGCCGCCCGAGGTGACCGAGGGCTGCATCGGCGGCAACAACGGCCGGGTGGTGTTCGACCACAGCGAGTCGTTCCACCCGAGCTCGACGGGCCGGATCATCAGCTACCAGTGGGACGTCGACAACCGGAACGGCCTGTGGTGGGACACCAACGCCGATCCCGACTTCGAGACGGGCGACGCCGGCAGCTTCGAGCACACCTACCAGCGCGAGGGCGTCTACACCGCGACGCTGCGCGTGGTCGACTCGGTGGGGCAGAGCAAGACGACCACGGTGACCGTGCGCGTGAACCGCGCGCAGAACGTGCCGCCCTCGGCGGCCAGCGGCGGCAACTACGCCATCGAAGAGGGCCAGGCCCTCGAGCTGCGCGGCAACGGCACCGACGGCAACACCGGCTGCGGTGATCAGCTGACCATCACCTGGGATCTGGACAACGACGGGCAGTTCGACGACGCGAACGGCGCGACGCCGACGGTGCAGTTCGCGCAGCTGGCGGGGCTGCCCCGGGGGCAGGCGAACCGCATCCGCATCCGGGTGCGCGACACCGCGGGGGCGACGGCGACGGCGGACGGCACGCTGACCATCTACCCGCGCGAGCCGGTGGCCGAGGGGCGGGCGAACCCGAACCCGGCGGCGTGCCAGCAGCAGGTGTCGTTCGACGGCAACGCGAGCTTCCACCCGAACCCGAACCGGACCATCGCGCAGTACGACTGGAACGTGGACGGGCAGGCGGGCTTCGAGGGCAGCGGGGCGGTCTTCAACTACAGCTACAACCGCTTCGGCACCTACACGGTGACGCTGCGGGTGACCGACGACCTGGGCCGCACGGACGAGGACACCTTCGACGTGGTGGTCGACCAGGGCAACCAGCCGCCGGTGGCGCGCATCGCGCAGAACGCCTACGTGGTGCTCGAGGGCGACGACCTGGTGCTCGACGGCCGCGGCTCGTCGGACGCCAACCAGAACTGCGGCGACCGCATCGTCAGCTACCAGTGGGACATCGACGGCGACGGGCAGTTCGGCGGCCCGGCCGACGCGACGGGCGCGAACCCGACCATCGCGTGGGCGACGCTCGACGCCGCGATGGACTGGCCGGCCGATCGCAACACCGGCCTGCCCACGAACACCGTCACCCTGCAGGTGACCGACACCTTCGGCCGCACCTCGACGCAGACGACGCAGGTGACGATCTTCCGGGCCATCCCGAGGCGGTCGTCGTGCAGACGCCGAACCCGTCGCCGGTGAACCTGCAGACGGGCTTCTCGCGGACGCAGCTCGACGGGCGCGAGAGCCGCTCGCCGGTGCCGGGCGTCAACATCGTGCGCTACGACTGGGACATGAACGACGACGGCACCTTCGAGGTGGCCAACCGCCCCGTCGCCGAGTTCATCAAGGTGTTCGACCCGGTGCCGGGCCCGAACAACATCCCCGACACCTTCATCCGCCTGCGCGTGACCGACAGCACCGGCCGCACCGGCGAGGTGCGCTACCGGGTGATCTACCGGGTGCCGCCGACGCCGCCGACGGCCGACGCCGATCCGACGGATCCGCCGGAGCAGGCGTACGACATCCTGCTCGGCGAGGGCGTGCGGCTGGACGCGAGCCAGTCCTTCGATCCGGACGAGGCGGAGTTCGGCGACTTCCTGCGCTGGTACCGGTGGGACCTGACCTACGCCGAGGGCGACGGCTTCCAGACGGAGCTGCAGTTCGAGGACGCCGACGGTGACAAGGCCGAGGCGGTGGTCGACGTGACCGCCGATCAGCTGGCCGACTTCGGCATCGACGCGCCCGGCGTCTACGCCGTGCGCCTGCAGGTCGAGGACACGACGCAGCTGACCAGCGAGGACGACACCACCATCACCGTGCACCCGGTCAACCCGACGGCGGCGGCGACGGTGAACCCGAACCCCGCGGCCTGCGGCGCGCGGGTGACGCTCGACGCGAGCGCGTCGGACCACAGCCACCCCGAGGTGGACGTGGTGGCGTGGCGCTGGGATCTGGACAACGACGGCCAGTTCGACGACGCCAACGGGCCGGTGATCAACCACACCTTCGACAGCTTCTCGTTCGACGGGCCGCACGTGGTGGGGCTCGAGGTCGAGGACAGCAACGGCAACGTGGGCCGGCAGCAGATCGAGGTCGACGTGAGCCTGGGCAACCAGGCGCCGGTGGCGGTGGCCGGCGGCTTCCGCAACCAGGCGGGCGCGGTGGTCGGCCCCTACGCGATCGCGCTGGGTGACGACCTGCGGCTGGACGCCGCGGGGTCGACGGATCCGAACACGGCGTGCGGCGACGCGATCGTCGGCTTCCAGTGGGATGTCGACAACGACGGCACCTTCGACCACAACGGGCAGACGGTCGACCTGACGGCGGCCGAGCTGGCCGGGCTGGGGCTCGACAGCGTGGGCCAGTACACGGTGCGGGTGCGGGTGACCGACCGCTTCGGGGTGACGAGCGACGGCGTGGCGACGCTGCGCATCGTCAACGGCCCGACGGCGGTGGCGACGGCCAGCCCGAACCGGGCGAACTGCCAGCAGCAGGTGACCTTCAGCGCCGAGCAGTCGGGCACCGATGGCCCGGCGGGCCAGGGCTTCAACATCGTGTCGTACGAGTGGGATCTGGACGGCGACGGCCAGTACGACGACGCGATGGGTCAGCGGTTCACGCAGCCGGTGGTGGCGCTGCCCGACGAGAACGGCAACATCTTCGTCACCGCCGGCCTGCGGGTGACCGACGCCAGCGGGCGGACGGACACGACCGAGGTGCAGGTCACCATCGACGTGCAGAACAACCCGCCGGTGGCCGACGCGGGCGGCCCGTACTCCACCGGCCCGGTGGGCAACGGCTTCGCCGCCGTCCGCCTCGACGGCCGCCGCTCGAGCGATCCGAACGCGCCCTGCGACACGATCGTCGAGTACCGGTGGGACACCGACAACGACGGCCTGTACGGCGACGACGACAACAGCGTGGCGGGCAGCCCGAACGGCCGGGACTACACCGGCGCGATCGTGGACGCCTACCGCAACCCGAACTGGCAGGTGAACACCTCGCAGACGGTCCGGCTGATCGTGTGCGACGCCGAGGGCGCGTGCTCGCAGCCGGCCGAGGCGGACATCGAGGTGCAGGCCGAGGCGCCGCCGCAGGGTGAGATCATCTCGCCGCGCAGCGACGACGACATCTGCATCGGGGCGGGCAACTTCGACCTCGAGCTCGAGGTGAGCGATCCCGAGGGCGACCGGGTGACCGCGGTGGTGACCATCGGCGGTCAGCAGGTGGCGCGGCGCGAGAACATCGCGACGAACGCGAACGGGACGCCCGTGCGGGTGCAGCCGCCGATCACGATCAACGCGAACCTGGTGCCCGAGGGGCGCCACCGCATCATCGTGACGCTGACCGACGACAACAACGGCGCGGGCGAGGTCGACTCGGGCGGTCGCCTGACCTTCGACCGCACGCCGCCCGACGTGACCATCGGCAACCAGCTGGGCGATGGCCTCTGCTACAGCCCGAACCAGGTGCCCGAGCCGGTCATCACCATCGAGGACGACCTGGATCCGGCGCCGGTGACGAACGAGGCCGTCGCCGAGGACGGCTGCGGCCGGGTGCTGCGGGTGACGGCGACGGACGCCTGCGGCAACGAGGGCTTCGCCGAGCGGGGCTACCTGCTGGCCGAGCAGGTCGACCTCGACATCGACGGCGTGGCCGACGGGGCGCTCGTGGCGCAGGCGGCGATCAACTGGGACATCGTCGGGCCGGACGCCTGCGCGAACGCCGTGACCGCGAACTACACGGTGGGCGGCGGCGCCTCGCAGGGCTACGACGAGGGCGCGGTGCTCAACCAGCCGGGCGACTACGCGATGACCATCGCGGTGGCCAACTGCCAGGGCGTGGCGCGCGAGCAGATCCTGAACTTCACGGTGAACGCGCCGCCGGTGTCGGTGCCGCGGCCCGAGGGGCACCCGAGCGCGGATCCGAACCTGGACAACGCGTACGTGGTGGCCGAGGGCGGCGGGCTGCAGGTGGACGGCCACGCGTCGCGGCCGCCCGAGGCGAACGACCAGATCGCGCGCTACGAGTGGGACTTCGAGGGCGACGGTGAGTACGACGCCGAGGGCGCGGTCGTGGCGTACCCGACCGACGAGGACGGCGTGTTCAACGGGCGGCTGCGGGTGACCGACTCGCTGGGCGCCACGCACGTCGAGGACTTCCGGGTGACGGTGACGGACGTGGATCCGACCGCGAACGCGGGCGGGCCGTACGTGGTGGCGCAGGGCGTGGCGGTGCAGCTCGACGGCTCGGGCAGCCGCCCGGGCAGCGCGGCCGACCCCATCCGCGAGTACGAGTGGGACTGGGGCGACGGCACGCCGAACACGGTGGGCGCCAACCAGGCCCGGCCCGAGCACACCTTCGCCGACGACGGCGTCTACAACGTGACGCTGACCGTGCGCGACGAGGACTCGGAGCACTCGGTGGTGGTGCGCGTCGAGGTGCGGGACGTCGATCCCGTCATCGACGGCATCGTGCCGCCGGACGACGCCTACGAGATCCGCCCGATGGCGTTCCGGGTGAACGCGACGGCCGGCGCGCCCAACGATCCGATCACGCAGATCGAGTGGGACTTCGACAACGACGGGGTGGTCGACGCGCGGGGCGCGGACGCGTTCGCGGTGACGCACCAGTTCATCGACGCCGGGGACTACACCGTCGTCGTGCGGGTGCAGGACGGCGACTCGGAGATCGTGGACGCCATCAACATCCAGGTGCGCGAGATCACGACCGGTGAGCTGATCACCTTCATCGGCGAGCGGGTCGACGCGGGCATCGCCGACCAGGGGGCGCCCGTGCCGGCGCGGGTCGCGATGGCCGAGCTGGGCCAGTCCGGGGCGATCACGAACGGCGAGTGGGGCGAGGACTACGACCGCCGCGGCGTGACGCTGGTGGCGCTGCAGTCGATCCTCAACAAGCTGGTCGAGACGCACCAGAGCGGCTACGACTTCGGGCTCGAGCTGTGGGCGGCGGCGCGGCAGGTGATGCGCGACCTGACGCGCATGGAGCAGGCGATCCTGGACGATCCGGGGCTGCCCGGCGACCAGCACCCGAGCATGGCGCGGGCGCGGCAGTTCCTGGCGTCGATCACGGACGAGTTCGGGCGGGACGGGTTCTTCGAGGACGCGCACAGCCAGAACCGGACCTTCGTGACGCAGGAGCTGCTGCGGGACGGCTACGAGGCCTACTTCTGGTTGGTGCACGCCATCGACCCGTGCACGGGTGACGGTGGGTTCAACGTGCCCGAGGCGCCGGGCAACGATCCGGTGCAGCGGTCCTTCCTGGCCGACGCGCTCAACACCGAGCTGGCCGGGGTGCTGCAGGACATCGACGAGCAGGACATGCAGGACTACATCACGTCCGGCGCCGACCAGGGCCGCCTGGGCCCGGCGCGGGCCGAGGTGCAGGCCGCGCAGGATCTGCTGGGCGAGATTCGTACGCTGCAGATCAAGTCGGTGCGCAACCCGTGCCCCGAGGGCGCGGAGTGCGTCAGCGACGAAGAGGCGATGGACATGGAGCTGAAGGCGGTCGAGCTGAACAAGGCGCTCGACGCCATCGCCAGCAAGGGCGGGTACGTCCGCAACTGGCAGGCGTGCATGGTCGAGACGATCAAGTTCCGCATCGAGCTGTCGATCCTGCGGGTCGAGTTCGCCTGCGGCCGCAACACGGCGGTGTCGCAGCGGGCGCGGCAGGTGCAGTCGGTGGGCCTCGAGATGGTCGACAACGGCGACCTGGCCGAGGCGCTCGACTACTACAACGATCCCGCGCGCTCGTGCCTGATCATCCAGACCTACAACGAGTGCCTGGTGCCGCAGTTCCCCGACCTGAACGACGAGCGCGCCTACCCGGCCATCTGCGTCGACATCGTCGATCCGCAGAACTGACCGGCTCCGCCTCCCGGCCGGCGCACCGCCGGCCGGGACCCCGCTTCTCTCTCACCTGATCGCATCGTCGCCCCGCCCGCGGGCGCTGCGCCGTTCCGCTGGCGCTTCCGAGCGCTGTCGTCTAGGTTGGCGCGCCATGGAACTCGGCCCCAACGTCACCGTGCTGCAGCAGGACGGGCGCACCGTCTATCTGGTGGGCACGGCGCACATCTCGAAGAAGAGCATCGAAGAGGTCCGGCACACCATCGAGACGGTGCGCCCGGACACGGTGTGCGTGGAGCTGTGCGCCACGCGCTTCAACGCGATGTTCGACCCCGACCGCTGGCGCAAGCTCGACATCTTTCAGGTGATTCGCGACCGCAAGGTGCTGTTCTTGCTGGCGAATCTGACGCTCTCGGCCTACCAGCGCCGGCTGGGCGAGAAGCTGGGGGTCGAGCCCGGCGCCGAGCTGAAAGAGGCGGTGAAGGCGGCCGAGGACGTCGGGGCCGAGCTGGTGCTGGCCGACCGCGACATCCAAGCGACGCTGAAGCGCACCTGGGCCAGCCTGGGCTTCTTCGACAAGGTGAAGGTGCTCGGGGCCCTGGGCGAGGGGTTCTTCGGCGGCGAGGAGATCACCGAGGAGGATCTCGAGAAGCTGAAGGACCGCGACACGCTGTCGGACACGATGAAGCAGTTCGCCGAGCAGATGCCCAAGGTGCAGCGGCCGCTGATCGACGAGCGCGACAAGTACCTGATGTCGGCGGTGGACGACGCGCCCGGCGAGACGGTGGTGGCGGTGGTGGGCGCGGGCCACGTCGAGGGCATGATCAGCTACCAGGGCCAGCGCGCGGATCGTGGCCTGCTGTCGGTGATCCCGCCGACGAAGGGCTGGGTGAAGGCGCTGAAGTGGGTCATCCCGGCGCTGATGCTGGGCGCCTTCTGGTGGGGCTACTCGAAGCACTCGGGCGACTCGTTCACCGACATGCTGCAGGCGTGGATCATCCCCAACGCGGTGATGGCGGGGCTGTTGACGGCCATCGCGCTGGCGAAGCCGCTGTCGGTGATCGCGGCGGTGATCGCCTCGCCGATCACGTCGCTGAACCCGACCATCGGCGCCGGCATGGTGGTGGGGCTGCTCGAGGCGTGGCTGCGCAAACCGACGGTCGAGGACTGCGAACGTCTGAACGAAGACGTGCTGACGCTGAAGGGCATCTACCGGAACCCCTTCAGCCGGGTGCTGCTGGTGGCCGCCATGGCCACGATCGGCTCGGCCCTGGGCGCCTACATCGGCGCCGCCTGGGTGGGTTGGGTGTTCAACAAGGGCAGCGGATGAGCGGCGGCGCGCTGCGGCTGCCCGCGGAGCGACGCTGGGCGGACGAGCTGGCGGCGTTGGCCGCGGCGGACGCGCGGCCGCGACCGGTCGGCTGGCGGCTGTCGCCCAAGGCGGTCGAGACCTTCGTGTTGGGCTCGGGCGACGCGCCGGTGGGCGACGGCGACGTGGTGGTGTCGCGCAAGTTCTACGGCGACGACGTGCTGGTACAGCGGGCCATCGTGACGCTGGCCAGCGACCGCGGCCTGCTGCTGATCGGCGAGCCGGGCACCGCGAAGAGCTGGCTGAGCGAGCACCTGGCGGCGGCGATCAGCGGCGACAGCCTGCTGACCATCCAGGGCACGGCGGGGCTGACCGAGGATCAGATCAAGTACGGCTGGAACTACGCGCTGCTCTTGGCCGAGGGGCCGTCGCCGCGGGCGCTGGTGCCGGCGCCGCTGTACCGGGGCATGCGCGAGGGGCGCGTGGTGCGCTTCGAGGAGATCACGCGGGCGCCGCACGAGGTGCAGGACACGCTGCTGAGCGCGCTGAGCGACAAGGTGCTGATGGTGCCCGAGCTCGAGGGCGACGACGGGGTGGTGTTCGCGCAGCCGGGCTTCAACGTGGTGGCGACGGCGAACACGCGCGACCGCGGCGTCAACGAGATGTCGAGCGCGCTGAAGCGGCGGTTCAACTTCGAGACGGTGGCGCCGGTGGCGACGCTCGAGGAGGAGCTGCGCATCGTGCGGGGGCAGGTGGGGCAGCTGTTGGCGGGCGGGCCCGCGGCGGACGTGACGCTGGGGGACGACGTGCTCGAGCTGCTGGTGACCACCTTCCACGAGGTGCGCAGCGGGCGCACGGCCGACGGGGTGAAGCTGGACCGGGCGTCGAGCGTGATGTCGACGGCCGAGGCGGTGTCGGTGGGCGTGAACTCGGCGCTGCACGCGCGCTTCTTCGCCGACGGGGCGGTGACGCCCGAGCACGTGGCGATTCACCTGACCGGCACGGTGGTGAAGGACGAGCCGGACGACCTGAAGGTGCTGCGCGCCTACTGGGACGTCGCGGTGAAGGCGCGGGCGGCGAAGGACATCGGCCGCTGGAAGGCGTTCTTCGAGGCGAAGCGCCACCTGAGCTCGTAGGTGGCGCGGGCGAAGGGCCCCGACCTGGCCGACGTCGCCGGCGGCGTCGCGCGGGTGATGGACGATCCGCGGATCGTCTGGTTTCCGGTCAAGCACTTCAGCGCGGCGTGCGCGCACCACGTCGAGCGGGTGATCGAGTCGGTGCGGCCGGCGGCGGTGCTGGTCGAGGGGCCGAGCGACGGGGACGCGCTGCTCGACACGCTGACGCACCCGGGCACCGAGCCGCCGCTGGCCATCTTCTCGGCCTACGTCGACCAGAAGAACACCTACGGGCTGAACGGCACGCTGAGCGCGGCCGAGGACGTGCCGGCGCGCTACCGCGCGTGGTGGCCGCTGACGCGGTGCAGCCCGGAGTACGTGGCGCTGGTGACCGGGCGGCGCGTGGGCGCCGAGATCGGGTTCTGCGACATCCCGCTCAACGTGCGCATCCCCGAGGGCCACGCGCGCGGGCGGCACACCAGCGAGGCGGTGGACGACCACCACCTGGCCACCAGCCAGTACTTCGAGGCGCTGCGGGCGCGGCAGCGGCGGCGCAGCTTCGGTGAGTTCTGGGAGGCCAACTTCGAGGTCGGCGGGTTCGACCTGCCCACCGACGTCTTCGTGCGGCGGCTGCTGACCTTCGCCTGGTGCGCGCGCTACGCGCGGGCGGACCGCGTGGACGCGCCGGCGCTGGCGGCCGACGGGACGCTGCTGCGCGAGGCGCACATGCGGTACCACGTCGACCGCGCGCTGAAGGCGCACACCGAGGGGCGGGTGGTGGTGGTGACCGGGGCGTTCCACTCGGTGGCGCTGCCCTTCACGAAGGGCAAGAAGGCCAGCGCGCGCGCCGATCGGAACCTGCAGACCCTGCTGACGCCGTACTCGTTCCGCGCGCTGGCGGCGCTGTACTCGCTCGAGCGCTTGCCGGCCTACGCGGACGCGGTGTGGACGGCGCGCGGGGCCGGCGACGCGGCGCCCTGGGAGGTCGCGGCGCAGCGCCTGCTGGTCGAGGTGATGCGCCGGGCGCGGGACGCGGGCGAGGCGGTGAGCACGGCCGACGCGGTGGCGGCGTGGCGGGCGGCGCGGGATCTGGCGACCCTGCGCGGCAACGCGGCGCCGACGGTCTTCGACCTGCTGGACGCGGTGCAGTCGGGCTACGTGAAGGGCGACCGGCGCGTGGCCTCGCCCACCATCGAGCGGCTGGCGCGCGCGGTGCTGGTGGGCACGGCGCACGGGCGGCTGGGCGACGGCGCGGGCGTGCTGCCCATCGTGGCCGACTTCGAGGCGCAGGCGAAGGCGCACCGGCTGGACCCCAGCGGCGAGGTCAAGGCGGTGCGGCTCGACCTGCACAAGCAGCGCAAGCACCGCGAGAAGTCGGCGTTCCTGCACCGCTGCGCGTGGATCGATCTGCCGCTGTTCGACGCGCTGCCCGACGCGGGCTGGCGGCACGAGGGCGCGCACTACCGCGGGCCGGATCCCGTGCGCGGCACCGACCTGCACTTGATCACCGAGACCTGGGGCGTGCGCTTCTCGGACGAGGTGTTCGACGCGCTGGTCGACCGCGCGGCGGACGGCGCCACGGTCGCGCAGGCGGCGGCCGCGCGGCTGCGGTCGGCGCTGGCCGAGGCGCGCGACGACGCGGCGCAGGCGACGTCGCTGCTGCTGCGGTGCGCGCAGATGATGCTCGACGAGCAGGTGGGGCGGGCGCTGGACACGGTCGAGGCGGCGCTGGCGGCCGACGCCGACTTCGTGCGGCTGGTGGACGCGCTGGGCCACCTGGTGCTGCTGCACACCTACGCCGACGCGCTGCCGACGCAGGGCGACGCGCGGGTGCGGGCGACGGTCGAGCAGGTGTACGCGAAGGCGGCGCTGGTGCTGCCCAACGTGGCGCACCTGGACGACCTGGCGCTGCCGCCGGTGCTCGACCGGCTGCAGGCGCTGACGCGCGTCGCGCTGACCTTCGAGGCGGCGACGCTGGACCGCGGGCTGCTGGTGGAGCGGCTGCGGACGCTGGTGCAGGTGGACGGGGTGCGGCCGGCGGTGGAGGGCGCGGCCTACGGCGTGCTGTACGGCTTCGGTGCCGCGCGCGAGGCGACCATCGTGGCGGCGCTGCGCGCGTACCTGGGTGGGACGGCCGAGCACGCGCGGGCGGCGGGCGGCTTCCTCGACGGGCTGTTCCAGAGCGCGCGCGGGGTGTTCCTGCGCAGCCCGCGCCTGCTGGCGGCGGTGGGTGAGGCGCTCGCCGCGCTGGACTGGGAGGTGTTCAAGGTCGCGCTGCCCGACCTGCGCCGCGCCTTTACGCGCTTCATCCCCACCGAGATCGATCACATCGCCGAGCGGGCGCGCACGCTGGTGGGGCTGGCCGAGCCCGAGGACGTGGACGCACCGGTGCCGCCGGCGTTGGCGCGGGTGGCGGGCGCCCTGGACGCCGAGGCGCGCGCGGCGCTCGAGGGGTGGCTGTGACAGGCGCTGACGACGAGGCGCGCCGCGTCGAGATGGCCCTGCGCTGGCGGCTGGTGCTGGGGCGCTTCGCCGACGAGCAGCTCGGCTACGACGGCTTGGGCGTGGCCGGCGACGGGCAGGGCGGCGGCGATCTGGCCGACCTCGTGGCCGAGGCGCGGCAGATGGACGTGCCGCTGTCCTTCGTCTACGACCGCGAGCACGCCGCGCGCGCGCACCGCCACGCGGGGCCCGGCGGCGGCGACGGGCTCAGCGTGCCGCTGTGGCTGAACCGCGTGCGCACGCTGTTCCCGCGCGAGGCCGTGCAGGTGATGGAGCAGGACGCCCTGGTGCGCTACGGCCTGCACGAGCTGGTCACCGACGCCGAGGTGCTGCGCCGCGTCGAGCCCGACGAGGGGATGCTGAAGGCCATCCTGCAGTTCAAGCACCTGATGAAGGGCGAGGTGCTGGACGCCGCGCGCGACCTGGTGGCCGAGGTGGTGCGGCGCATCGCGGCGCGGCTGGAGACGACGTGCCGGCCGGCGCTGCACGGCGTGCGCCGGCCCGGCGGGCGGCCACCCGTGCGCACCCACCGCAACATCGACTGGCGCCGCACCATCCGCCGCAACCTGCGCCGCTGGGACGTCGACCGCGCGCGCCTGGTGGTCGACCGCGTCGACTTCCACCACCGCCAGCACCAGCGCAGCCCCTGGCGCATCATCGTCGCCGTCGACCAGTCGGGCTCGATGACCGACAGCCTGATCCACGCCGCGGTGATGGCGGCCATCTTCGCGTCGCTGCCCGCGGTGACCGTCGACCTGGTGCTGTGGGATCACCGCGTCGTCGACGTCAGCCACCTGGCCGACGACCCCGTCGAGGTGCTGATGAGCTGTCAGCTCGGGGGCGGCACGCGCCTGGCGCCGGCCCTGCGGTACTGCGCCGACAAGGTGGTCGAGCCCGCGCGCACGCTGCTGGTGCTGCTGAGCGACTGGCAGCTGCAGGGCGAGCGCGCCGAGTGCCTGGCGCTGGCGAAGTCGCTGGCCGAGGCCGGCGTGAAGGGCATCGGGCTGAGCGCGCTGGACGCCGACTGCCGGCCGGTGGCCGACGAGCAGTTCGCGCGGCAGCTGGCCGGCTGCGGCTGGTTCGTCGCGACGATGACCCCGCGCGCGCTGGCCGAGCACGTCGGGCGGGTGATCGCGTGAGCGCCCTGGACGATCAGCCCAAGCGGGTGCGCGACCAGGTCGAGCGGATGCACGCCGCGGTCGACGCGGTCGACGCGCTGCTGGCGCGGCTGGGCGCCGAGGGGCTGCAGCGGGTGAGCGCGAGCAGCCTGGCCCAGCTGAAGGCGATGGAGACGACGGCGCACAACGCCGGCATGGTGCACGTCGAGCGGCGGTTCGCGACGCTGGCGACGTTGGCCGAGCGCTACCTGGCGCGGGATCCGGGCTTCGCCGCGGGCGCGTGGGTGGCGGCGGTGAACGAGGCCTGGCTGCTGAACCGGGCGACGCGCCGGGCGCTGGCCGAAGACCGGCTGCCCGCCGACATGCGATACCTGCTGGGTGAGGCGCGCCGGACGTACAGCGTGCTCGACGCGCCGCTCGAGGTGCAGCCGCTGGGCGCGAGCGGCTGGGTGACCGAGACGGGCTTCGTCGGCGTGACCGTGCTGTGCGCGACGCCCGACGAGGCCGAGCCGCTGACGCTGTCGATCGCGCGGCCGACGATGCACTTCGGCGACGAGCCGCTGCGGCTGTACCGCACGCCGCCCGCGCCGGCGTTGGATCTGACGCTGGCCGAGCTGGCGCACGGCGCGTGGGCGCTGACGCGGGCGAAGCGCAGCGCCGACGGGCGGCTGGGGCTGCACGCCGAGGTCGAGGTGGCGCCGGCGCCCTACCGCGGCGCGCGGGCCTACGCGCCCTGGCGGGTGGAGGGCGCGCTCGACCTGCTCGACCGGCTGCGCGCGGCGGACGCCGATCCGGTGCGGGGCGCGCAGACCGTGTTCGCCTGCTTCGCGCCGGCCAGCGGCGCGCCCCTGACCTTCGACGACAAGCACGGCGTCGCGCGCGGCTGGCTGACCGACGCGGCGGGGCGGCGGGTGGGGCTGCGGGTGCCCCTGCGCCCCTGGACGGACCTGCTGGTGGAGAACCTGCGCCGGCTGTACGGGCCGCGCCCCGACGGACCCGCGCCGCCGCGCCCGGAGGCGCTCTTCGGGCGGGCGTTCGTCGGCGACGGCGCGCTGCTGTTCGAGCCGATGACCGCGCTGTACCCGGCCGGGGTGGCGCTGGGCACGCGCCGGGTGGACGAGGTGCACCTGGGGCTCGAGCCGCTGAAGCGGGTGCGGGGAGCGCGCAGGGCGCGGCGCGGACGGAGGACGGCGCAGCCGGGACGCGACGGCCCTGCGACTGCGAGGCGCCGACGCGGCGGCCTGGTCTGGCCGCCGGCCAGGCGCAGCGACCGGCGCCGCGCGCTCGCGTCCGTGGTGCGGGCCTCGCTGGCGCCACGAGCGACGCGGCGGCGACGACGCCCGACGACTGGCGGCGGCGCGTCGGCCGCGGCGTCCGTGCACCCGCCGACGACCGGCGCGCCGCCGTGCTCCACGACGCGCCGCTGCGGATCTGGCTGCGGCAGGTGACCGAGCTGGTCGACCAGCTGCACGTCGCGGGCGTGGGCTTCCCCGATCCCGATCTGCCGCTGACGCTGGCCACGCTGAGCGAGCGCGCGGCGCTGCTGGGCCTGGCGAGCGCCGTCGAGGGGTTGACCGTGCTCGGGGCGTGGTGGGCGGCGACCGGGCGGGCCCCCGACGAGCGCATCCGGCGCGCGCGGGCCGCCGCCACCTGGGACGCGCTGCAGCGCTTCGTCGCCTGGCTGCGGGTGTTCCGGCGCGGCCACGCCCTGCTGGCGGTCGAGCGCGCGCTCGAGGCCGAGGGCGAAGCGGGGCACGGCTGGACGCCCGCCGTCTCGACGTCCACGGCGGTGGTGCGCCCGGTGGCGCTGACGCTCGAGTCGGGCGGGCGGGCGTCGATCGAGGCCGTCGACGTCGGGGACGGCTCGACGGTGTGGCTGCGCGATCACCTGAGCGACCTGGACGCCGAGGATCCGCTGGGGGCGCGGGCGGTGAGCCGGCTGTTCCAGGATCGCGTCGAGCTGGGCGCGGTGCTGGATGGCGTCGTGCGCCTGGACGACCACCCGGTGGGCCAGCGCGCCGGCGCGCGCGTGTTCGGGCCGGCCTTCGACCGCGTGCCGACCGTGGCGCGGGTGCAGGGCGCCGTGCCGGCGGCCGAGGCGCCGCGCGGTGAGGCGCTGGGGCCGACGCCGACGCGCCTGGATCTCACCGTGATCGACGCCGAGGCGGGCGCCTGCGGACCGCGGCGGGCGCCGCCGTCGACGTCGCGCCCACCGACGCGCTGCGGCTGAACCTGGCGAAGCGCGCCGTGGCCGGCGCGCCCGCGCGGCTGGACGCGGTGGTGCGCGCGGGGGGCGACGGCGCCGTGCTGCTGCACGCCTACGATGACCTGGGCCAGCGGATCTTTCCCCACCTGGATCCGCGCTGCCTGGGCGTGCCGGCGGCCGCCCTGTGGCGGCGCGCCGACGCGGCGGCCGCCGGGCTGCCCGCGCTGCACGGCGCCTGGGTGCGCAGCGTCGCGGCGGCCTTCGGGGGCGTCGCGGCCGACGAGGTCGAGGCCCTGCGCGCGGCGTGGCGAGGCGCCGCGCCCGACGACGTCGAGGCCCTGCACTGCGCCCGCCTGGCCCGCCGGATGCTGGGCCTGGGCGGCGACGCGGCCTTCCGGTCGCGCGCCGCCGCCGTCGCCCACGCGGCCCTCGACGCCGCGGCGCTGCCCGCGGCCTGCCCTGAGCCCGCCGCGCTGCGGGCGAATCGCCTGGGCGCTTCAGCTGGCCTGGGCGTCGGGCGGCGTCGACCCGCTGACCGCCCGCCGCGTCTGGGCCACCCGCTTCCAGGCGGGGCAGGGCACCGACGCGCCCGCCGAGGTCGCCGCGCGCGCGCTCTTGATGGCCGCCCTGGCCGACGACGCGGACGCCGACGAGCAGGCGTCGGGTGAGGACGCGCTGGACGCCGGCGCTCGCTACGCCGGCGCGCGCGCCTACCTGCAAGCGCACGTGGACGCCCTGCGCCCGCGCCCGGGCGTGGCCGTCGTGCTGCCGTCCTTCCTCGACCTGTTCCTGCTGGCCGAGGTGCGCGCCTGGCTGCAGCCGGACGAGACCGACGATGGCCGCCCGGTGGCCGCCCTGGGACTCGAGCGCACGCGGCTGGCTCACGCCGTCGCCGTCGCGCTGGCCGGCGGCGACGCGGTCGAGGCGGCCGACGGCCTGCTCACGCTGGCCGCCGCCGGCCTCGCGGGATGGGTCGTCGCCTGATCGGGCAGGATTCTGCACTGGCTCACCGCGGATGACTCCGGTTGTCTGATCCGTGAGCGCGAGTCCCTCGGGAGGCCGCGCGACGCGCGGAGGTGAGGCATGCGGTGGCATCGGGCTGCGTGGGCGATGGGCGCGCTGCTGCTGGCGGCGGGGTGCGTCGAGGACGCGCAGCCGACGCTCGACCGGGACACGCGACGGTTGGACGGCGGGCGCGCGGTCGACGCGGGGTCTGCCGATCGGGGGCCCGACGCCGGCGCGGCGGACGCGGCGTCGCGCGCCGACGCCCGGTCGGACGACGCGGCGGCGGTCGGCCCGGACGCCGGCTGCAGCGAGGGGGCCAGCGCCGAGCGCGACTGCCCCGAGGGGGGCACCCAGTCGCGGCGCTGCGGGCCCGCGGGGTGGGAGGCGTGGACGCCGTGCCCGACGCCGTGCCCGGACGCGGCCCCTTCGCCCATCGAAGTCGAGGCCGTCCACGGCGACGTCGTCGAGCTGAGCGGTCTGGTGTTCGCGCCCTTCGCGCCGCGGCCGTCCGGGCCCTACGACTGGGTGGCGCTCGAGGGACCCAGCGGACCCCCCCACCAACCGGTGGACCACTTCTACGACGCGATGCGTCCGGCCAACGGCGGGCCACCGGACGATCGCGAGACGCCCGAGGCGCTGTGGTACGTCGGGCCGCCGGGGCGGTACGTGATCGCGCTGTTCGTGGGCGGAGACGGGCGGGCGAACTGCGCGGTGCCGCACGCGCTGCTGCACCTGCAGGCGACCCCGCGGCCGACGCCCCGCATGCGGGTGACCCTGGCCTGGAGGACCGACGGCGACGCGGATCCCGATGACGACGAGGGTGCGGACCTCGACCTCCACCTGCTGCACCCGTCGGGACGGAACTGGTTCTCGGCGCCCCCCGACTGCTACGGGGAGAACCCGGCGCCGGACTGGGGTGAGCCGGGGCCGAGACACGATCCCGCGCTCTTCGCCGACGAGCGTGGCGGGGCCCAGCCCGAGGTGATCACCCTGCCGTGGCCCGAGGAGACCGGGCCGCTCGGTGCGCGCTACTGCGTCGGCGTGCACGTGTTCTCGCTCACGACGCCCGACGGCGAGCTGGGCCCCACGCACGCCACCGTGCAGGTCTTCGAAGACGACGGTCTGCTGTTCTCGGCCGAGCAGGTGCTGGACATCGTGGACCAGTTCTGGACGCCGGTGTGTGTCGAGGTCACCCCCGACGCGCTCGTGGCGCACGCGCGGGGCGACCTGCAGACGCCGGGGCCGACCCCGTGAGCCCCGCCGAGGGACGCCGCGGCGCGCGCCCGGCGACGCGATCTCGCGGAGCGACCGCCCTCACCGAGGTCGGCGCGCCGGGCCGCACCGTGCGCGCGGTCCGAGGTCGAGCGCGTGATCGCGGCCCGGGGCGGGTCGCGAAGGAGGCGTGCGGCATGGCCGGGCGTCGCGGCGGGTGGTGGGGACTGGTCGTCCTCGTCGCGGCGGTGGGCTGCGTGAAGGACGCGCCGGAGCCCACGATCGCGCCGGAGCCCATGGTCGATCGGCCGACGCGGCGGCTGGACGGTGGGCGCGCCGCGGACGCTGGACCGTCGGACGTGGGGCCGCCGGACCAGGGGGCGCGCGACGCGGGGCCCGACGTGGGGTGGTGGCGGGAGGACGCCGCGGCGGCCACCCCGGACGCCGGCTGTACCGAGGGCGCTCGCGTCGAGCGGGACTGCCCCGAGGGGGGCACCCAGGGGCGTCTCTGCGGCCCCGCCGGTTGGGCGCCCTGGACGCCGTGCGAGGCGGCGTGCCCCGAGGGTGAGCCGCGCGTGGTCGAGTCGCAGGTCGACGCCGGTGAGCTGGTCGATCTCGGCGGCGTGGTCTTCCGCGACTTCGAGTCGAGGCGTTGGGTGCGCTACGCGTGGGTCGTGGTCGAGCGGCCGGATGGATCGACCGCGGGGGTCGTCGAGTCCTACTTCGATGTGGGCGACCCCTCGGGCGGCGGCCCGCCGGACGATCCGTCGACCCCCGGCGCGCTATTCGTCGCCGACGTGCCGGGCCACTACACGTTCGAGCTGCACGTCGACGGCGGCGCGGGTCGCTGCGCCGCGCCCCTCGCCCGCGTGGCGCTGACCGCGCTGGCCCCCCCGCTGTCGCGGCTGCGCGTCACCCTCGTCTGGTTCACCGAGGGGGACCGGTCGCCGTTCGACGCCGAGGGCGTGAACCTGGACCTGCACCTGCTGCACCCCTTCGGGACGGGCTGGTTGCAGATCCCCTGGGACTGCCACACGCAGAACCCATCGCCGGCGTGGGGCCCGGACGGCCCGGCGGGCGATCCCTGGTTGGTGGCCGACGTGCTGGCTGGCCCCGGGCCCGAGGAGATCGTCGTCGACACGCCGGAGGAGACGGCGCCCTTGGGCGGCGGCTACTGCGTCGGGGTGCATGTCTTCTCGCGCGGCGGGCCCGACGGCGAGCTCGGCGTCACCCTCGCGACGGTGCGCGTGTTCGATGGGAACACCACGATCGTGACGGTCGCTCGGGAGCTGGACACGGTGGATCAGTTCTGGGACGTCGGCTGCATCGACGTCGCCCCGGGCGCCGTCGAGGTGAATCTGCACGACCGGGTGCTCGCGCCCGACCGACCCTGAGCGGCCGCCCCGCGGGGCCTACGCGGTCTCGGGCGTGTCGCCCAGCGCCTGGATGCGGGCCCCGGCGAAGTTGGCGTGGCGCAGATCGACCTTCTCGAAGTGGGCGCCGCGCAGATCGGCGCCGCTGAAGTCGGCGTGGTCGAGGCGGGCGCCGCCGAAGTCGGCCTGGCGGAGGTCGGCGCCGCGCAGATCGGCCTCGCGAAAGTCGGCGCCCGCGAGGTTGGCGTCGTGCAGCAGGGCGCCGCGCAGGTCGGCCCCGCGCAGCGACGCGCTCTCGAGATCGGCGTGGTTCAGCTCGCTGCCGCGCAGGCCGTTGCGGCTGGCGCCGAGGCGCCCGGCCAGCTCTTTGAAGCGGCCCGTCAACTCGCGCTCGCGGGCGTTGACGCGCGCGAACTGCTCGTTGGTGGCGCGCACGCGGGCGGCGAGGATGCTGGCGAAGTTCCGGTACAGCCGCGCGGTGAGCGCCGCGTCGCTGTCGGCGAGGGCCTCGGCCGACAGGCCCAGCACGACGGTCTCGCCCACCGCGGCCGCGTCGGCCGAGCGCGGCGCGGTGTCGATCAGCCCCATCTCGCCGAAGCAGTCGCCGCCCTCGAGGGTGGCGATCACCTCGGCCTGCTCGAGCCCCAGGCGCCGGCTGATGCGCACCGCGCCGGCCAGGATGACGAACATCTTGTTGCCCGGCGTGCCCTCGCGGAACACGAGCTGTCCGTCGGCGAGCGTCAGGCGCTCGGCCCGCCGCAGCAGGGCGATCAGATCGGCGTCGCTGAAGCCGTGGAACAGGCCGATGCGGTCGCGCAGTCGGGTCAGGCTCTGGCTGTCGAGGTGCATCGTGGGGGTCCTTGCCGCCGGGCGGCGTCAGGCGTCGTCGTCGTCCTCGCGGTCGCCGAAGTGCTCGCTGAGGGCGCCAGCCATCTGGGCGCGGCTCAGGTCGACGGCGCTGAGGCGCGCGCCGCGCAGATCGGCGCAGCGCAGATCGGCGTCGGACAGGTTGGCGCCGCTGAGGTCGGCGCCGCGCAGGTCGGCGCCGCGCAGGTCGGCCTCGCGGAAGTCGGCCTTGGGCAGCCGGGCGTCGTGCAGCAGCGTGCCGCGCAGATCGGCGCCGCGCAGGGACGCGCCCTCGAGATCGGCGTGGTTCAGCTCGACCCCCCGCAGGCCCGTCTCGGTGGCCGCGACGCGCCCGGTGAGCTGCTTGAACCGCGCGCTGACCTCGCGCTCGCGGGCGGTGAGCCGCGCGATCTGCTCGTTCGCGCCGCGCAGGCGCGCGGCCAGGATGGACGCGAAGTTGCGCATCAGGCGGGTCGAGAGCGCGCTGTCCGCGCGGGCGAGCGCCTTGGCGCTCAACGCCAGCACCGTGGCCGGGCCCTCGGCCGTGGCGTCGGCCGAGCGCGGGGCGGTGTCGATCAGGCCCATCTCGCCGAAGCAGTCGCCGGGATCCAGCACCGCGATGTCCTCGGGATCGTCGAGGCCCATACGCCGCGTGATGCGCACGTGCCCGGCGACGATGACGAACATGCGGTCGCCCGGCGTGCCCTCGCGGAACACGCGCTCGCCGTCCTCGAAGTTCAGGCGCTCGCCGCGCCGCAGCAGCGTCACCAGCTCGGCGTCGGTGAAGTCGACGAAGAGCGCGACGCGATCCCGCAGGCGGCGCAGGCTTTGACTGTCGAGTTGCATGGGGGCAGTGTCCGCCCGTGGACCGACGACGTCAACGAGGCGTGCGGTGGACGAACGAGCCCAGGTGCCCTTCAGCCCGCTGACGGCGGGCGTGACGCTGGCCTACACCGTAGGCGCCAGCCTGGCGTGGTACGCGCTGCGCAAGGCGGGCTACGACTTCGGCAAGACCGAGATGGTGGCCGCGCTCTACTGGGTGGGGGCTGCCGTCTTCTTCGGTGCGCTGTGGGTGGCCCGCGGGGTGGCGCCGTGGCGGCTGACGCGCGCGACCGTCGTGGTCACCGTCAGCATGCTGGTGTTCCTGTCGGTGTTCTGGCTGTACGGGCGCCCGGGCAGCTACCACCTGTTCTTCGGCGAGCGCCCGCCACCGGGCGGGCTGCCGGGGCTGTACGCGTTCTTCTTCTTCGTCGGCGCCAGCGTGCTGTGCCGCATCGTCCTGCCCATCGCCACCGGGCGGCTGGCGCTGGGCTGGCGGCCCCGGGACTTCGGCTATCAGGTGAAGGGCGCGTTCCGGCTGTGGTGGATCTACCTGATCCTGACCGCGATCGTCGTGCCCGCGGTGGCCTACGCGTCCACGCTGCCGGTCTTCCTGCGCAAGTACCCCTGGTGCAAGGGGGCGCTGATCGACGGGACCATCCAGGGCGAGGTGTTCCTGCTGTACGCGGCGTCGATGGTGCTGTTCTACGCGTCGGGCGAGGCCTTCTGGCGCGGCTGGCTGCTGCTGGGCACCGAGAAGCAGCTGGGGCGCAACGCGCTGTTCCTGATGCTGATGCCCTATGTGCTGGGCCACCTGGGCAAGCCGCTGGCCGAGACGCTGGGGGCGGTGGCCGCCGGGCTGGTGCTCGGCGGGCTGGCGCTGTACCACCGCAGCTTCTGGC
The DNA here is from genome assembly GCA_020633465.1 of Myxococcales bacterium. Classification (GTDB taxonomy): domain Bacteria; phylum Myxococcota_A; class Bradymonadia; order UBA7976; family UBA1532; genus JACKDN01. The sequence continues at coordinate 59,974 of JACKDN010000020.1, read as the reverse complement.
TGGGGGCGCTGTGCCATTGGTCGGTGGCGATGACGATGGATCTGTTCGCGCTGTGGCGACGCGGCGTGACGTGGGTGTGGTGAACGGCGGGGGGCGATGAGCGTGCGGCAGCCCGGCCATCGACTGCAGCGGCGCGTGTTCTTCGCGCTGCTGGGCGCGGTGCACGTGATCGCGTTCGCCAGCTTCTGGGCGCAGGCGCACGGGCTGGTGGGCGAGGGCGGCATCAGCCCGGCCGTCGAGACCTTCGCGCAGATGGGCCGGGTGCTGTCGGCCCGGGGCGAGGGGGCGTTCACCACGGTGCCCACCCTGGCGTGGTGGGGCGCCGGCGACACCGCGCTGCACGTCTTCGGCGCCGCGGGCGTCGTCGGCGGGCTGCTGTTGGCGGTCGGCGTGGCGCCCCGCGTGCTGTGCGCCGTGCTCTGGCTGCTGTACCTGAGCGTCTTCCACGTCGGCGGCCCCTTCCTGCGCTTCCAGTGGGACATCCTGCTGATCGAGGCCACCTTCGCGGCCATCTTCTACGCGCCGGCCGGCCTGTGGCGCCCGCTGGCCGCCCAGGACGAGCCCTCGGCCGCGTCGCTGTGGGTCATGCGGCTGCTGGTGTTCAAGGTGATGCTGATGTCGGGCGTGGTGAAGCTGACCAGCGGCGACCCCACCTGGGCCGACGGCACCGCGCTCGACTATCACTACTGGACGCAGCCGCTGCCCCACGCGGCGGCCTGGTACGCGCACGCGGCGCCCGAGTGGGCGCGGCACGGCGGGGTGATCCTCACCTTCGTCGGCGAGCTGCTGGCGCCCTTCCTGGTGATCCTCGACGTGCGCGGCTGGCGGCTGCTGTTGCTGGCGGCGGGCACCGGCGTCGGGCTGATGGCGACGGGCGGGTCGATCGGGCCGGTGTTCGTGGCGGCGTTCGTGGGCGCCGCGCTGGTGCTGGACGACCGCGTGCTGGGCGCGTGGCGGCCCACCTGGGTGGACGGCTCGCCCAAGGGTGATCGACCGGCGGCGTTCGTCGCCTTCACCCTGCTGATGGCGGGCATCGCGCTCACCGGCAACTATGGCTTCTTCAACCTGCTGACCGTGGCGCTGAGCGTGACGCTGCTCGACGACCGGTGGCTGCGTCGAGCGCTGCCGGCGCGGCTGCGGGCGCAGGCGGTCGAGTCGGCGGGCGTGCCGCCGCCGGGTCGCTGGCGGATCGTGTGTGCCGTCGCGGCGGCGGTGCTGTTGCCGCTGAGCGCGCTGAAGATGCTGAACATGGTCGGGCGGGGCACGCTGCGCGCCGCGGCCGAGCGGGTGGAGAAGGGGGAGGCGGACCTGGGCGAGCGGCTGCTGCTCGGCGCGCTCGAGGTGCGCGAGACGGTGTTCGAGCCGCTGGACGCCTTCGCGACCGTCAACGGCTACGGCCTGTTCGCGACCATGACCACGACGCGCGACGAGCTGGTGGTCGAGGGCAGCGACGACGGGCAGACGTGGAAGGCCTACGGGTTCCGCTACAAGCCGGACGCGCTCGATCGCGTGGGGCCGGTGGTGGGGCTGCACATGCCGCGGCTGGACTGGCAGATGTGGTTCGCGGCGCTGGCGCCGCGGTGTCGCGGCGGGTGGTTCGTCGACTTCGTGCAGGCGCTGCTCGAGGGGCGGCCGGACGTGCTCGGGCTGCTGCGCGCCGTACCTTTCCCCGACGCGCCGCCGCGGTACGTGCGCGTGCGCCGCGTGGGGTACACGTTCACGACACCCGAGGAGCGGGAGGAGACCGGGCACGTGTGGCGCACCTGGTCGCGCGGGCTCTACTGTCCCGTGCTGACGCTCGAGCAGTTGAAGGCGGCGAGGCGATGAGGACGATCGATCCGGCGTGGCGGTGCGTGGTGCTGGTGCGCCACGGCGAGACCTGGGAGAACCGCAGCGGCGCCCTGCAGGGGCAGGATCCGCGCCGCGGGCGGCTGACGCCCGAGGGCATGGAGCAGGCCCGAGCGGCTGGCCGGGCGTTGGCGGCCGAGCCCTTCGAGGCCGTGCACTGCTCGCCCCTCGAGCGGGCCGTGCTGACGATGAGCCTGATGCTGTGCGAGCGACCGCCGCCGGGCCCCGGCGAGGCGCCGGCGACGCTGCCGCTGGCCTTTCACGACGCGCTGCGCGAGATCGACATGGGCACCTTGCACGGCGCCACGCGCACCGACTGGCTGGCGGCCGCGAAGGCGCACGGCGATCTGGCGAACTTCGCGCCGGACGGCGGTGAGTCGTGGAACGCGGTGCAGGCGCGGGTGGGGGCGTTCTTCGACGAGACGCTCCGGCACGCGGAGCAGCGGTCTGTCCTGGTCGTGGCGCACGGCGGCGTCGTGCGCGGCGCGCTGACGCACCTGGCGGGCGAGCCGATGGCCATGACCTGGGCCGGCCTGGGGCAGGGACCCGCGCAGGAGAACGGGGCGATCAACCGGGTGTGGCTCGACGCCGACGGCGCGGTGCGGGCGATGATGGCCAACGACCGCCGCCACCTCGGCGGCGAGGGCGGCGTGTGGTGGACGCCCGAGCGGCCGAGCTGGCAAGCGCAGGGCTGACCGTCAGGCGTCGTCGCGGAACACGTCCTCGAGAAGGTCGGCGGTGACGGCGCGGCGCAGCCAGGTCGCGAGGCGCTCGGGATCGGCGCAGGCGAGGATCTCGGCGCGCCGGTCGTCGGGGACGGTCCATCCGCGCGCGTCGAGGACGGTGAGCAGGGCCGCGGCTTCGCCCTCGGCCTTGCCCTCGGCCTTGCCGAGGCCGAAGTACTTGCGGGCGAACTCGGACTGGAAGCGGTAGTTCTCGAGGCCCATCATCCTCTCCAGTGCCTTCAGGGCGGCGGCGTCGAGCCGGCTTGTCACGAGATCATAGTAGACGGCGGCGCGGTTCGCGTCCTCCGCGGCGATGGCGTCGGCGGCGAACGCGCCCGCGAGCACGGTCGGTAGGCCACCTGGCGCACTTCCGTGGGCGAGCGCCGAGAGGACCGCCAGGGCGGGGGCATCGCGGGCCACGTTCAGGTCGGTCACTCGCGGGATGGCGTCGGGGCCCAGGACCAGGGGGGTGAAGACACCGCCAGGGCCCAGCGGGATCGACTCGGCGGCCCACTCGGCGACCGCCGGATCGGGCGCGACGACGGCGACCGTGCTCGGGCAATGCCAGATGACCCGCGCGTTGGCCACGTAGGCCGGCCACGCGAAGCGTTTGCGCGCATCCGGTCGGAGCTGGGCCTCGACGACCAGCGCGAACGTCGTCCGGTCGGCGTCGTCGACGACGCGTACGACCAGATCGGCGAAGAACTGCGGGGGCGCGAGCTGCGAGAGGTTGCTGTCCCCCACGGTCACCAGCCGGCCGCGCGGGAGGGGGACGCCGAGGGCGTCTGTCACGAGGCGGCAGGCGGTCTCGGGACGGAACCGAAGCAGGTCGACCAGCGCTTCGTGCTCGGGTGAGGGCATGGGTGGCTCCGACGGGGGCGCTCGGCGGGTGACGTAGCGGGTGTCGTGCCAGCGGTTCGAGTCATTTGATTTCAGTCGGTTAGGTGGATCGCCCGGCGCCGGCGAGGCGTCTCGACCGTCCAGGGCGTCCAGTATCTGGCCGCGTCAGCGGCCCAGCGTCGGGACGTGGGGGCGGGGGGGCACGGCGGGGGCGCCGGGGGCGGGGCGCGCGGCGTGGGCGGCGGGCCAGTCGAGGGGGGCGCCGTCCCAGGTGAGGTCGGCGGGGCCGTCGGTGACCAGCAGCACGCGGTGGCGGGGGGCGACCTCGGCGGGGTCGGTGGCGACGGCGTCGCCGATCAGCGGGGCGAGGGCGGCGCGGGCGGCGGGCCACCGGCTCTCCGGGGTGCGCACGATCCACAGGCCGTCGCGGCGGGCGCGGGCGGCGGCGACGGGATCCGCCTCGCCCCAGGCCAGTGGCGCGTCGTCGGGGGCGACGCCCTCGGCGGCGGCGCGCGCCAGGCGGCGCGCCTCGGCGCGGTCGTCGAAGCGGAAGCGGCGGCCGGCGACCTCCTGGTAGGTCTCGTGGCCCTTGCCCGCGATCACCGTCACGCCGCCGCGGGCGAGCGCCGCGGCGATGGCGTGGTCGCGGCGGGCGACGCGCTCTGCCGACGCGCCGCGGGGCAGGCCGGCGGTCATCGCGTCGAGGATCGTGTCGGCATCCTCGCTGCGCGGGTTGTCGGCGGTGAGGACGACGTGGTCGGCGCCGGCGGCCGCGGCGGCGGCCATCAGCGGTCGCTTCCCGGGATCGCGGTCGCCGCCGCAGCCCAGCACCACGGTCAGCGGGCGGTCGGTGCAGGCGCGCACCGCGGCCAACGCGCGCTCGACGGCGTCGGGGGTGTGTGCGTAGTCGACGAACACGTCGGGCGCGGCGCGCTCGAGGCGGCCGGGCACGCCGGGGAAGTCGGCCAGCGCGGCCCAGGCCTCGGCCTCACGACCGGGGTGCGTCGGCGCGGTCATCGCGATCGCGAGCGCGGCGTTCTTCAGGTTGTAGGGGCCGATCAGCGGCAGGCGCACGCGGGCCTCGCCGTCGGGCGTCGCGAGCACCGCGGCCGTGCCCTCGAGCGTGGGGGGACCGTCGGCGCGCACCACCCAGCGTCCGGGCGCGGGCGCGCCGTCGAGCGCCACGGCGAGCGTCGCCCCGGGCGCCGCCGTCAGCATCGTCGGGCCGATCGGATCGTCCACGCACGCCGCCGCGCCGGGCGCCTTGCCGCGGGCCGTCGCCTCGCGCAGCGCCTCGCCGAACAGCCGCCGCTTCGCCGCCGCGTACGCCTCGACCGTCCCGTGGAAGTCCAAGTGGTCGCGCGTCAGGTTCGTGAAGCCCACGCTGTCGAAGGCCACCCCGGCGGTCCGCCGCAGCGCCAGCGCGTGGCTGGACACCTCGAGCACCAACGCCGTGGCGCCGCGCGCCTTCGCGTCCGCCGCGAACCGCTGGATGACCAGCGCGTCCGGCGTCGTGTTGCTGGCCTCGACCTCGTCGTCCTCGAAGCGGTAGCCCAGCGTGCCCATCAGCGCCGGCCGCTCGCCCAGCGCGGCCAGCACGTGCGTCAGCAGGCAGGCCACCGACGTCTTGCCGTTCGTGCCGGTGACGCCGTACACGCGCAGCCCCTGCGTCGGCGCGCCCAGCAGCCGGTCGCAGATCAGGCCCAGCGCGGGATCCTCGGCCTCGGCGAAGGCGTAGGGCACGCCCGGGGGCAGCCCCTCGCGCCGCGACACCAGCAGCGCGCTCGCCCCCCGCGCCGCCGCCTCGGCCAGCTGCGCGTGCGTGTCGCCCCACCACGCCCGCCGCGCGCAGAACAGCGTGCCCGGGCGCACCTCGGTCACGTCGAGCGTGGCGTGATCGATCTCGGCGTCGCCCGAAACGGCGTCCACCAGCCCCGCGACCAGCGCGGTGAGCCTCACCCCAGCGCCCCGAGCACGGCGTAGATCACCACCGCGACGCCGCCCGCCAGCAGCGCGTAGGGCAGCTGGGTGTTCACGTGGTCGATGTGATCGCTGCCCGCCGCCATCGACGCGATGATCGTCGTGTCCGAGATGGGCGAGCAGTGATCCCCGAAGATGCCCCCACCCAGCACGGCGCCCAGGAGCAGCGCCTCGCTGCCCGGCGTCGCCTGCGCCAGGGGCGCCGCGATGGGGATCATGATCGCGAAGGTGCCCCACGACGTGCCGGTGCTGAACGCGATGAAGCAGGCCACCAGGAACAGCACCGCCGGCACCAGCGCCGGGCTCAGCCCCTGCTTCGCCAGCTCGCTGACGTAGGCGCCGGTGCCCAGCTCCTTGGTCATCGCGCCCGTCGCGAAGGCCAGCACCATCAACACGGCGAGGGGCATCAACCCGCCGAAACCCTTGAAGAACACGTCGGTGACCTGCCGCAGCGACGCGCCCGAGGACATCCACAGCCCCGCCGCGAACGCGACCCCCACCAGCACCGCCCAGAACACCGAGGTGCTGCCCGAGCCCCGCATCAGATCGCCGTCGCCGGTCACGTACAGGCCGATGGGCATCATCACCACCATCGCGCCCACGGGCAGGACGAAGTCGCGCGCGCGGCGCGGCGCCCCCGGGGGCGGCTCGAGGCCGGTCACCTCGTCGCCGATCATCGGCTCGGCCCCCGGCCGCAGCACCTGCCCGGTTTCGTGCGCGCGCCGCTCGGCCTTGGCCATCGGGCCCACGTCGCGCCCGGTCCAGGCCACCCCGAACGCCAGCGCCAGCGCCAGCCACGCGTACAGGTTGTAGGGCATCGTCGCCACCAACGTGGCCACGGGATCGGCGAAGCCCTCGTTGTCGAGCTGCTTCGCGATGAAGGCGCCCCAGGCGTTCAGCGGGATCAGGATGCACACCGGCGCCGCCGTCGCATCGCACAGGTAGGCCAGCTTCTCGCGCGACATCTTCAGCCGGTCGAACAGCGGACGGCACACCGCGCCGTTGACCAACGCGGTCATCGACGACTCGACGAACACCACCAGCCCGATGCTCCAGCTCAGGAGCGCCGCCCGCCGCCGGGTCGTCACCAGCTCGCGGCGCGCGATCCACTCGACGAAGCCGGCGACCCCGCCCGAGGCCTGCGTCAGCGCGATGAGCGCGCCGACCATCGCCGAGAACACCACCACGCGCGTGTTGCCCGCGTCGGCGAACACCGCGATGCACGCGTCGAGCGCGCCGGTCAGCCCGGCGATGGGATCGAGGTCGGCCAGCAGGCCGTAGCCCAGCCACAGGCCGAGGAACAGCGACAGGTAGACCTGGCGGGTGCCGATCGCGAGCGCGATCGCCAGCACCGGGGGCAGGACCGTCAGCCAGGTGGGATCGGACATGCGCGCTCCTCGCCGCGTCGGTGTCGCGCGCGGCCCACGGCGCGGGCGACCGCGCGAGCCTACACCGAGCCGCGCCGGAAGGGCGCGCCGATCCGCGGTCGCGGCCGCCGCCGCTTTCGACGACCGCGCGGCTCGTGCCACAGTGCGCCTCGGCCGGACTGTCCGCGGCGTCGGGCGCGTTGGCCGGGAGAGCAGGGGGGGTGGCGATGCGGTGTTGGGCGTGGGCGCTCGTGGTGGCGGCCGTGACGGTCCTCGGATGCGACGACGACGCGTCGGTGGGCGGCGGGGGCGGCGACGCGGCGGGCGACGCGGGCGCGCTCGACCTGGGGACGGACGCGGCCGGCCCGGACGCCGCTCGCCCCGACGCCGCCCGCCCGGACGCGCGGGTCGGTGACGCGGGCGGCGGCGACGCCGACCTCCCGGACGCCGCGGCCCCCGGCGACGCGGGGCCGATGGTGATGCCCCCCGAGGGCAGCCAGTGGATCGCCACCTTCGCCCTGCGCGAGGGCGAGGCCCAGGCCGGCCAGACCGCCTTCGCGACCCAGCGCTTCGCCGCGCCGGACGCCGCCGATCCCGTCCTGCCCGACTGGCCCCGCCTGCACGTCGACGCCGCGGCGGGGCCGGGCGGCGACGGCTCGGCCGACGCCCCCTTCGCAACCCTCGCCGCCGCGCTCGCCGCCGCGGGCGACGCGCCCGCCGTGCTCCTCCTCGCCGCCGGCGATTACGACGGCCCGGTCCTCGCCCGCGGCGCGCTGGCGCTGGTCGGCGCCGGCGCCGACGTCACCCGCATCACGGCCCCCGCCGATCAGCCGGTCGTGGCCGCCGTCGGCACGCCCAGCCTGCTGGTCGACCGCCTGCACCTCGTCGGCGGCCGCGTCGGCGTCCAGGCCGAGAACGTCGCGGTGGCGGTCGTTCGCCAGAGCCGCATCGAGGATCCCGCCGAAGACGGCGTCCTGTTCACCACGGTGCGCCTCGCCGGCCTCTTCGACTCGGCCATCCGCGGCGCCGGCCTGCGCCACGTCGCGGCCTTCGACAGCCGCGTCAGCCTGGACGGCGCGCTGCTGGGCCCCGGTGACGGCCAGGGCGTCGTCCTGGGCACCGCCGAGCCCGCGCGGGCCGACTGCGTCGACGCCCGCTCGCCGGTGTGTCCGATGAGCGGTCTGCTGCTGGTCGAGCGGTCGTTCGTGCGCGACGTCGCGGGGGCGGGCGTCGCCGCCGACCACGGCGTCGTGCACCTCACCGGCAGCCGCGTGGACGGCGTCGAGGCGCTGGGCCCGGCGGTCCCGGCGGGCGTCCGCTGCGTGCAGTCGCGCGCGTGGATCACCGACGGCAGCGTCCTGGCGGGCAGCGCCGGCGCGGGCTTCGAGGGGGCCACCTGCCGCAGCGCGCTCGACGGCGCGCGCGTCGAGGGCAACGCCGGCGGCGGCGTCGACCTCTTCGCCCTCGACCTGGGCGACGACGGCCTGCGCGCCTTCCCCGGGCTGGAGTGGTTCCCGGGGCTGGAGTGGTTCCCCGGGCTGGAGTGGTTCCCGGGCCTGGAGTGGTTCCCGGGGCTGGAGTGGTTCCCCGGCCTCGAGTGGTTCCCCGGCCTCGAGTGGGCCCCCGCCGACGACTGGTTCCCGGGGCTCGAGTGGTTCCCCAACCCCGACGGCGCGCTGCCCGAAGCCCTCGAGCAGACCGACGCGCCCAGCGACGTCCTGCAGCGCCACCTGTTCGCGCGCGGCTGGCTGGCCGACCTGCAGGTGGCCGACAACGCGGGCTTCGGCGTCCGCCTGGCCGGCCACGCGGTGGGCGCCCGCGATCTCGAGATCAGCGGCACCACCGGCCCCGACTCCGCCGGCCTGCTCGTCGCGCAGCACCAGGCCATCGACGCCGACCAGCCCGGCGGCAGCCTCGTGGTGCTCAGCGATCTGGGCGGCCTGGACGTGCACGACAACGAGGGCCGCGGCGTGCTCGTGTCGCGCGCGCTGGCGACGCTCGGCGGCGCGCCGCTGGACGGACCGCGTCTGACGTTGCACGACGGCACGGTCCGCGCCAGCGGCTTCCAGGGCATCGCCAGCGTCGAGGCCGCCGTCGAGCTGCGCGATCTGCGCGTCGAGGCCAGCCACGGCGCCGGCGTCTGGGCGGCCGGCGTGTTCACGACGCTGGTCGACGTCGCCATCGACGGCGTCGATCCCACCTCGGCCGGGCTGGCCGACGGCCTCGTCGTGCAGGGCAGCCCCCGCTGGTGGCCCAGCGCCGAGAATGCCTTGCGTATCGAAGGGTTGGCGGTGCGAGACGCGCAGGGCACGGGCATCCGGTTGACCAACACGGACGCCTACTACGGCGGCCAGGTCGACATCGCCGCGCTCGAGGACAACGGCGCGCCGGCCACGCTGGAGGGCCTCGGCTGGGTGTCGGTGGACGGCGATGTGCGCGCGCTGACGGTGTTCACCGAGGTCCAGCGCCCCGAGGCGCCCAACCCGCTGAGCGTCGACATGGTACCGGCCACCATCGGCTGCCGGCCCAGCGCCGAGCGCTGCAACGCGGTGGACGACGACTGCGACGGCAAGGTGGACGAGGCGTTCCCCGACCTGGGCGGCGCGTGCGTGGACGACTGCCCCGGCACCGTCGTGTGCGATCCGTCCGATCGCGGCGCGACCATCTGCAGCGCGCCGGCCCGCGGCCCCAACATGGAATGCGACGCGGACACCTTCGAGTGCCAGCCCACCTGCAGCACCGCCCAGCTGCTGCTCGGCGCCTGCAACGCCTTGCACGGGGGGGCGGGCGACTGCCTCGACGGCGAGGCGTGCTCACCCGGCCTGATCGAGGCCTGCAACGGCGTGGACGACGACTGTGACGGCCGCGTCGACGAGGACGTCGACTGCCCCGCCGGCGTCGGGCTGCGCTTCGGCATCCCCGGCTTCGCGCTGCCCGCCGCGCTGACCGATCTTCGCCTCGAGGGCCAGCGCCCCGCCGACGTGCAGAGCGTCGGCGGCGACTGGTTCGGCCTGCGCGTGGCGCCGCCGGGCGCGAGCTGGACGCCCATCACCGGCGTCGACGCCGCCGATCTGCGCGCCCAGGCCGACGACCTGCGCGGCGCCGGCAAGCGGCCCTACGCGATCACCGGGTGGATCGCCGCCGACGGCGGTTCGCGCTTCGCCGCCCTGTTCGAGGTGGTCGAGGGGCCGGCCTGGGTGCTCGACGTCGATCTCGACGCCGCCGCCTACCGGGCCCGCGCGGCGGAGCGCGTCGCGCAGGGGTGGCGCCCGGTCACCGAGGTGGTGCTCGAGCACGGCGGCGAGACGCGCTTCACGACGCACTGGGAGCAGGTCGACAGCGCCTGGGATCGCAGCGAGCTGCCGCCCGAGGGCCTCGAGGCGCAGAACGGTCAGAACGAGCAGGCCGGCCTGCGGCTGGTGTCGCTGACCGCGCGCGACGGGGCCGAGGGGCCGCGGCTGGTCGGCGTGTGGCACCCCGCGCCGGACGACGGCGCCTTCGTGCAGGTGCGGGTGAACCTGGACGCCGCCCAGCTGGCCGACGCCAACGCCGAGGCCGCCGCCGAAGGCGCGCCGCTGATCGCGTTGGTGGGTTGGCGCGGCCCAGAGGGTCGCCTCTACGCCGCCGCCTGGCGCTTCACTCCGCAGTGAGCGCGTCGATGGCCGCCACGTCGTCGTGCCGCCCCAGCGCGGCGTACTGCGCGCGGGCCAGGGTGTAGGTCGCGGCGACCAGCTCCGGGTGCCCGGCCGCCTTCTCGGCGGCGGCGCGGGCCGAGCGCGCCACGTCGAGATCGTGATAGCCCGCCTCGGCCAGCAACCGCCGCCCCTCGTCGAGGTGCGCGGCGTAGCCCGCCCAGTCGCCCGCGTCCGCGTCGCACAACAGCTGCACCACACGCATCGCGCCCACCAGGCCGCCGTTGCCGCGCCGCGCGAAGCGGTCGACGCAGGCGTCGAGGTGCACCCGGGCGTCGTCGCAGGCGCCCTGATCGATCAGGGCGAGCGCCAGGTTGGCCCGGGCGATGTCGACGCTGGGGGCCTCGAGCTCGACGAACCGCTCGATGGCCTCGCGGTACAGATCCACCGCGTGGGCCGAGTCGCCCTGCAGGCGCGCGCAGTCGCCCAGCTGGTTGAGGCTCTCGGCGACGCCCAGCCGCGCGCCCGCCCGATCGAAGCCGTCCCGCGCGCGGGCCAGCGCGGCCTCGACGCCGGGCAGATCGCCGCGCGCTCGTGCCAGCACCGCCAGCCCCAGGTGACAGCGCGCCTCGCCCCGGGCGTCGCCCAGATCGACGAAGTCGGTCAGCGCCGCCTGCAGCGCCTCGGTGGCGGCGTCCAGCGCGCCGCCCTGCGCCAGCACCTTGGCCAGCTCGCTGCGGCAGTGCGCCAGCCGCGGGCGATCCCCCAGGCGCGCGAAGGCGCGCTCGGCCTCGCGCAGCGGCTGGCGCGCCGCGGCCACCTGCCCGCCCGCGAAGGCCAGCACCCCCCGCATGAAGTCCACCTGCGCGCGCAGCGCCGGCCAGGCGCCGCCGTCGACCGCCGCGTCCACCGCCGCCAGCCGGCGCTCGGCCGCGGCCCGGTCGCCCACCGAGCGATCGATCCAGCAGCGCAGCAGCGCGCCCTCGGCGTGGCGGGGATCGCCGGGCCCCACCGCCAGCGCGGTCAGCGCGCCCTCGCGCTCGGCCAGGCACAGCTGCGCCCGCGCGTAGGCGCCCGTCTCGAAGTGGCGGCGCGCGGCCACCAACAGGGGCCCCAGGGCGGCCGCCGGATCGCCCGCGGCCAGCAGGTGGCGCCCCAGCCGCTCGGGCCGGTCGGCGCCCCCGTTGTCCCCGGACGCCGCCAGCATCTCGGCGCAGCGCATGTGGTGCGCCGCCGCGCGGCCCGCCCGGCGCGCGCGACGCAGCAGCGCCTCGCGGAACATGCCCTGGGCGAAGCGCCAGCCCAGGGCGCCCTCGTCGGGGGCGCGCGCCAGCCGCACCGACAGCAGCGCGTCCACCAGCTGCGGCGTCGCCGGGGCGTTGGCCCGCGCGCACACCTGCGACCACTCGACGGGATCCGGCGCGGGGCCCAGCGCGGCGGCCAGCTCGAGCGCCAGCGCGTCGCCCCGCGGACGATCCGCCAGCAGGCGCTCGACCCGGGCGTCCCAGGCGGCCTGCAGGTCGGCGGGCAGCTCGGCGTCGGCCCCGTCGGCCAGCCGATAGCCCTGCTCGCCCCGCACGATGAGGCCGCGCTCGACCCAGTCGCCGACCACCTGCACGGCGAACTGCGGGTTGCCGGCGGCGCGCTCGGCGACGCGCGCCGCCAGGGCGGTCTCGAGCCCCAGCAGCTCGCGCACCAACGTCAGCTGGTGGTCGGCCGGCAGCGGGCCCAGCTCGACGCGGCGGCCGCGCGGGGGGCGGGCCAGGGCCTCGAGCCGCGCGGCGGCGGCCGGGCGCTCGGGCAGGGCCTCGCTGCGGGCGGTGAGCACGAACAGCACCGGGAAGGGGGCGGGGTGCTGGGTCGCCATCGCCTGCTCGACGAAGCCGAGCGTGTCGGGCGCCCAGACCGCGTCGTCGAGCAGCACGACCAGCGCGCGCTCGACGGCCAGGCGCGCCAGGGCGCGGCGCACCACGACGCCGCGCTCCTCGGGGCTCTGCAGGCGCACCCGGATGGACGTGTCGTCGGTCACCTCGCCGGCCAGCAGCGCCGCCACCGCCACCACCAGCGGATCGGCGGGCGCGGCCTCGAGCGCGCGGGCCACGCGCTCGACCAGCGCGTCGCCGGCCAGCCCGGCGGTGCGCAGCGCGCGCGCCAGCATCGGCGTGATGCCGTCCCCCGGGCCGGGCTGGGCCGCGTGGTGGGCGTGCAGCAGGCGCGCCGCGCCCACCTCGTGCGCGCGCTCGCCCAGCCACGTGCCCAGGCGCGTCTTGCCGATGCCCGCCGCGCCCTCGAGCACGATGACGCCCGGCAGCCCCGTGTCGCACGCGCCCCGCAGGGCCGCCCACAGCGCGTCGCGCTCGGCGTCGCGGCCGACCAGGGGCAGGCCGCGCAGCCCGAAGAGGCCCAGCCCCGCGTCGCGCAGCGCGGCCGGCGGCACCAACGGGGTGTCGCGGCGCCAGGGGGGCATGGGGCCGGCGCGCATCGGCGACAGCGGGATCGTCGTCTCGGTGGGGCCCGCGGGCGGGGGCTCGTCGAAGCGGGGCCGCGTGGTGTCCACCAGCGTCGGATCGTCGCCGCCGATCACGTCCAGCGTGGGCTCGAGCGAGACGGCCACGGGGCCGGGGTCGATCAGGGGCAGGGGCGCCGGATCGCCGGGCAGCGCGTCCAGCGCCCGGGCCGCGTCGGCCGCGCTGCGGGGCCGCCGCGCGGGATCCTTCTCGAGCAGCGCGCGCAGCCAGTCCTCGACGCCGGCCGGCGCGCCCAGCATCGGCGAGAGCGGGGGCACCGGATCCTTCAGGTGCGCCATCATCAGCGCCAGGGGCCCCGGCCGCACGAAGGGGGGGCTACCGGTCAACAGCTGCCAGGCGACGCAGGCCAGGCCGTACAGATCGGTCCACGGGCCGAAGTCGCGCCAGGCCGAGCGCAGCTGCTCGGGCGCCATGTAGCGCGGCGTGCCGGTGGCCGCGGTCGACTCGTCGTCGTCCACGTCGGCGTGCATCGGGAAGGCGATGCCGAAGTCGGCCAGCTTCAAGGTGGGGCGGTGCGCCGGCCCCGACACCAGCACGTTGCCCGGCTTCATGTCCCGGTGGACGATGCCGCGCGCGTGGGCGTAGGCCAGCGACGCCAGCAGCGACTGCAGCACGCCCTTCACCACCGGCCAGGGGTAGGGGCCGGGGCGGTCGGCCAGCGAGCCGTGCTCGGCCAGCTCCATCACCAGGTAGGGGCTGCCGGCGGCCAGCGCGTGAGACGACGCCGCGGCCGCGGCGTCGTCGACCTCGCCGTAGTCGTACACCGCCACGATGCCCGGGTGGTCGAGGCCGGCGGCGGCGCGCACCTCGTTGCGGAAGGCCTCGGCGTAGCGGGCCCGGCGCACCCGGGCGCCGGTCATCACCTTCGCGGCGACCGGCAGGCCCTCACCCTCGTGCTCGCCGCGCCACACGACGCCGAAGCCGCCCGCCGCGAGGCGCCCGGACAGGTGGAAGGGGCCGAGTCGAATGGGGGCCGGGGTGGACACGCTGCGAAAGGTAGCCCGAATCGCCCGCCGCCGCACCCGGCGGGTGGCCGGCGCCGTCGATTGCGGCACGCCGGTTGCGATGGAGCGCGGGCGCCCGGGCCGGCCGCCGCCCTCGACGTGGCGGCGCGTGATCGGGCGGTTCAGGTGCGGCGTCCCCGTGATCGGGCGTGCGCCGCGGGATCACGCGGCAGGAGACGAGCGACGATGAGAGCGGCCTTCACGGTGACGATGGTGGTGTTCCTCGGCGGCTGCATCCCCGGCGGGGGCGGCGGCGGGGGCGGGGCGTGCGTGCCGGGCCAGGTGGGCGTCTGCGGGTGCCCCGACGGCAGCCAGGGCACGGCGATCTGCCAGGAGAACGGGCGGGCCAGCGCGTGCATGTGCGGCGCGTCGCCCGGCGGCGGCGACGACGCCGGCGTCGGCGCGACCGACGACGCGGGGCGAGGCGGCTGGCGGCCGCCCACCCGCCGCGGCGACGGCGGGGTGATCGATCCGCCGCCCCCCGAGGATTGCGAGGACGGCGCCTCCGAGCAGGGCACCTGCGAGGCCGGGGGCGAGCGCGAGCGGCGCTGCGTCGGCGGCGTCTGGGCGGCGTGGAGCGCCTGCATCGATCCCGACGCGCCCTGCGCCGACGGCGACACCGAGCAGCTGGCCTGCGGGCTGAACGGCCGGGGCCTGCAGGAGCGGGCCTGCGCCGACGGGCGGTGGGCGGCCCCCGGCGCCTGTGTGGACGAGGACGCGTGCGTCGACGGGGCGCGCGATCCGCTCGACTGCCCCGACGGCAGCGTGGTGGCGCGCACCTGCGTGGACGGGCAGTGGGGTCAGGCCCCCGCGTGCCCGGAGGGGCCCGACCCCGACTGCGAGGCCGGCAGCTTCGAGACGCGCGGCTGCGGCGCCGGGGGGCAGCAGCGGCGCAGCTGTGACGACGGCGGCGCGTGGAGCCCGTGGGGCGACTGCGAGGGCGAGGCCGTGTGCGCGGGCGGCGACGAAGAGACGCGGGCCTGCGAGGGCGGCACCCAGCGGCGGATCTGCGCCGACGGCCAGTGGGGCGCCTGGGGCGCCTGCGAGCGCGTCGTGCGGGGCTGCGGTGAGGCGACGCCCCTGAACCTGGCCGGCGACACGCCCTTCGACACCCGGAACCGCGTCGACGCCCTGCCCGACGGGTGCGGCGCCGACAGCGCCGAGCAGATCTTCTCGTTCGACCTCGACCGCACGACGCACCTGGTGATCGAGGTGACGCAGGCCGACTTCGACACCATCCTGGGCGTGCGGGAGGACTGCGAGGCCGACCTGTTGTGCGACGACGACGGCGGCCGCGACACCCTGTCCAAGCTCGACGTGGAGCTGCAGCCGGGCCGGTACCACGTCGTCGTCGAGGGCTACGGCGCGGCGCGCGGGCGGGGCACGCTGACCACGACCGTCTTCGCGCCGGACGACGAGCCCGATCCGCCCCCGCCGGGTGAGCTCGCCTCGTGGGCCGGGGTGCGCAACGACGTGCCCGAGGCCGAGGTGCTCGCCGGCGGCTTCCAGCGCTGCTGGTCGGACACCTACGACGACGTGGTGTCGCCAGAGGCGGTGCGCTTCCAGTGTGACGCGGACGTCCTGCTGCTCGGCTGCCGGCCGGTGGGGCGCGGCGCGCTGACCGTGGCGGCGATGGGCACGCGCGCCGAGGTGCTGCGGCCGGTCGCCGACACCGCCGACGCGACGCACGCCCACAACGGGGTGGCCTGGTACTTCACCGAGGGGCGGGCCTGGGGCTTCGCCCCGGCGGGCGCCGAGGTCAACCGCAACCACTGCGACACCACGGCGGGCGACCAGCGCGTCTGCTGGCACCTCGACGCGGGCGGCTTTCGGTGCGGCGACACGCAGTGGCTGAACGACGACGGCACCTGGGAGCGCGTGATCTACCAGCGCGCGGGGGCGCTCTGATTCGGGATCAGCGGGGCGGCCGGCGCCGCGCCTGGAACCACGACCGATAGCTCTTCATGCGCGCCGTCTGGTCGGCGGGCGCGCGCTGCCGGCAGGTGGCCCGCTCGGCGCTGCCCTCGGGCGCGGCCCACCGGATCTCGACGCAGTCGCTCGGGTTGTAGGCCATCTCGAAGGCCTCGCGCCGGCCGGTGATGTCGGCCAGCGACAGCGTCTGGGCGCTGCCGTCGCTGCGCGTGTAGGTGAACGTCTTCGCCTTCAGCGCGGCGTCGCGCTGCGCCGTGATGCGCCGCGCCGCCTCCTCGACCTCGTCGTCCTTCAGGCCGAACCGCGCCGGGTGCCGCTGCACCGTCTCGACGAACCGCAGCACCGTGTCGATGGCGATCAGCAGGCGCATGTCGCGCGCCGGCGTCGAGAAGTCCTCCCACGGGCCCGCCGTCTCGAACACCGCGTACCCCTTGGGCATCTCGATGGGCTTCCAGCCGCGCCGCTGCATGAACTCGACGCCGTTGTTCACGCTGACCACCCGCCGCGCGACCGCCTCGTCCAGCGCGTCCACCAGCGAGCGCTGCATCGCCAGCGGATCCAGCGGCCGCGGGTTGATGAGCCCCTCGACCGTCGCGTAGAAGTCGTCCACCGTCACCGCGTACTGCTGGGTGCTGTAGGGCGGCGCGCCGCTCGCGCCGGTCAGCTCGGCGTTGGGCACCGCCGTCAGCGCGTCCGCCTCGCGGTCGTACACCAGCGGCCGGAACGCCTTGAACCCGGCGCCCACGTCGGTGGTCTCGGGCGAGAACAGGAAGGTGCCGCGCCAGAAGCGCCGCCGCCCGATCGTGCCGTCGGGCTGCGCGTCGGCGGCGATCATCGCCCCGTACTTCTCGGTGCCCTGGTGCACCCACTTCGCCACCACCAGCAGGTGGCCGTAGGGATCGGCGTACAGCGTGCCTGAGCGCAGGGCCGCGCGCGTCAGCGGCACCGGGTAGTAGTCCGTGTCGTCGTCGTCGGGGTGCGTGCGCCCGCTGGCCGAGTGCACCCCGCTGCGCA
This sequence comes from Myxococcales bacterium, assembly GCA_020633465.1. Lineage (GTDB taxonomy): Bacteria > Myxococcota_A > Bradymonadia > UBA7976 > UBA1532 > JACKDN01. Next base: position 43,104 of record JACKDN010000020.1, on the reverse strand, counting down.
CCTTGCGGTTGGCGAACCAGCCGAAGGCGTCGACCGGATCCTCCTTCGGCGCGCTCATCAGGTTCGTGTGCACGTCGCCGCAGCGCGGGGGCCGCCCGGCGCGCCCGCGGTTGCACTGGCGATAGCCGAAGGGCAGCCCCAGCTTCCAGGCGAAGTAGGCGCGCAGCAGGTACGGCAGATCGGCGCAGTCGGGGCCCAGCCGCAGCGCGTTCTCTTCGCCCGCGCCGTAATGCCCGTACAGCAGGTTGCGCTGCGGATCCTGCAGCAGCGTCTGCAGGTTGGTCCAGGTGAGATCCTCGTCCACCGGGTAGTCGAACAGCGACTCCACCCAGGCCGCGTAGAGGTTCTCGGTCGCCTCGCCCCACGACCGGCGCAGCGGCCAGGCCTCGGTGGCGGCCGCCAGGGGCTTCGGCCGGGGGCTGACCCGCACCGCGAAGCAGGCCAGCGTGCGCCCGCCGTCGCCGAAGACGGCGCGGTAGCGCCCCGGCTGCGGATCGTCCACCTGCACGACGTAGCTGAAGGGCGGCCCGCCCAGACGGCGCGTCGGCGGGGTCAGCCGCTCGCCCGAGGGCGCGATCACGTCGAGGCGCACCGGGCCCGGATCCTCGGACAGCGTCGCGACGAAGCGCAGCGGTTCGCCCGACTTCGGCCGCATGGGCGACCGGAAGATGGCCACCTCCTGGCTGTCGGTGCAGCGCTCGGGCACGGCGGGCGGCGCGGCGGGCCGAAGCTGCGCCACGCCCTGCAGCGCGACGCCGGGCGAGCCGCCGATGACCGTGATGCGGGTCACCCGCTCGATGAACGCCTTGCGCGACGTGCCGCGGCCGAGCTCGAGGTCGGTCACCCGGATGCGGTCGACGGTCAGCAGGGTCTCGGTGCCGTCGGGCCGCACCGGATCCTTCTCGGCGCAGGGCACCAGGTACTCGGCGAAGCTGTGGATGGCCATGGGCCGGCCGTCCTCGGCGCGGCCGAGGTACAGCATGATGTGCCCGGGGAAGTGCAGCAGCACGACGCCGCGCTGGGCGGCCGCGTCGATCAGCAGGGCGCGCTCGCGCTCGCTGGGCACCTTCTCGACGTCGACGCTGAAGGTGCCGGCGAAGGCCTGCGCGGCCGAGTGGCGCGGCAGCTCGAGGCCGAACGCGCCGAAGACGTCCATCAGGAAGCGCGAGCAGTCGCGGCCGCTGTCGGTGCCGCCCCAGCCGTAGGGCGTCTCGAGGTAGCGGAAGGCCTCCTCGAGCAGCGCGCGGCGGGTGAGCGGGCGGCGCACGTCGGTGGCGGCGTCCGGGGGCAGGGGCGGCGCGCGCTGCACCCCGGCGGCGGTCGCGTACAGCACACCGCCGTCCTCGGCCAGCGGCAGCAGCGCGCCGTCGGGCACCTGCGCCGCCCCGGCGCCGGCGCCCAGCGTGCGCGCCCCGCGCAGCACCACCTTGGCCGGCCCGAGGAAGCGGTCGCGCTCGGGCGGCGACAGCGCGGGCGACAGGGGCGCGCCCTTGGGCACCCAGCCGTAGGCGTAGCGGGTGCGGACGAGCAGCAGATCGCCCGGCCAGTCGCTGATCACCTGCACGGGCGCCTGCGCGCGCACCGTGCTGCAGCGGTTGCGGTCGAAGCGCAGGTCGAGCGTGGGCGTGTAGAAGGGCCGCAGCGTCGGCGCGCAGCGCATCTGCACGTCGTCCAGGGCGACGTGCACCGCGCCGACCAGGCCGTCGCGCAGGGCGGCCGCGTCGAAGCCGGCGCGCGCGGCGGGCCCCAGCGCCTGCCCTTGCGCGTCGACGTACTTGCCGTCGTCGAAGCGGCTGGCCAGCCAGGCGAAGCGCTCGGCGAGATCGTGCCGCAGCGTGGGCACGTCCAAGGGCGCCGCCAGGTCGTACACGCCGAAGGGCAGGTCGTCCTGCGCCGCCCGCAGCGCCGCGTCGTGATCGGCGATGGCCTGCGGCGTCATCAACACGGCGTCGGGATCGAGGCCGCCGCGCTCGAGCCAGAAGGCCGGCGAGCGGTGCTTCGGCTCGACGCCGGGCAGATCCTCGGGCGCTGTGCCGCGCTCGGGGCAGATCGTGGCCACGGGCGGCGGCGGCGGCGTGGTGTCGGCGGGCGCCGGGCGCACCTCCGGGGGCGTCGGCGAGCCGCAGGCGGCCAGCAGCGCGGCGATCAGCATCGGGCAGGGCAGGGCGCGCATCCGGGGGAAGCTACCACAAGCCGCCGTGGACGCCACGCCGCGGCGCGCGGTCGAGCGCCGACGGGCGGCGGCCGCGCGTGCGCGCACCGCGAGGCGACGGCCGCGGGCATCTCGTCGTCCCCGTCGCCGACGAAGAAGGCGCCGTCCCCGCCAGCGCCCCGCGAGACCGCTAGGCGGTGCGCGCGGCCTCTTCGGCGGCCGCGATCAGCGCGCCGTCCAGGGCCGTCTGCCGCTGGTGCGCGGGGCGCTCGGCCAGCCGCGCCGCGTACTCGACGAAGGTCGTCCGCTTCTCGACCGTGCCGAAGCGCAGCCCCCAGGCGAGCTGCCCGCCGACGATCACGTCGGCCGCCGTGAAGTGCTCGCCCAAGAGCCACGGCCCGGGCGCCAGCGCCGCCTCGAGCGTGTCGAAGACGTCCTCGTAGGTGCCGTAGCCCAGCGCGCCGCGCTGCACCGGCGGCCGCTCGAAGGCCTTGTCGATGACCGCCGGCTCGACGCAGCCGTGGGCGAAGAACAGCCAGCGGTAGTAGGTGCCCCGGCGCGGATCGTCGACGGCCGGCGCCAGGTTGGCCGCGGGGAAGGCGTCGGCCAGGTAGGCGCAGATGGCCGGGTTCTCGGTGATCAGCACGCCGCGGTGGCGCAGGGCGGGCACCTTGCCCATGGGGTTGATCGCCAGGTAGTCGGCGGCGCGGTTCTCGCCCTTCTTGCCGTCGAGCAGGCGCAGGTCGTAGGGCACGCCCACCTCCTCGAGCATCCAGCGGGCGACCATGCCCCGCGAGGGCACCATGTGGAACAGGACGGGCTTCTCGGGATCGGTCATCGGGTCATCTCCGGTGGTTCGGCGGCACGGTGGCAGACGGACGCCGCGGGGGCAACGGTGGCCGCCAGTCGACGCACGGCACGGGCCGTGCAGCGCCGGCGCGGCCGTGCACATCGGGGACGGGAGCGCGCGCGTGCGGTGGATCGGGTGGGCGGCGGCCCTGCTGCTGGCAGGGTGTGGGCAGGGCGGCGCCGGGGGCGCGGCGGACGCGGACGGACCGGACGCGGACGCGGTGGACGCGGCGATCGAGGACGCCGGGCCGGACGCGGCGCCCGACGCGCGCGTCACCGTCGACGCGGCGCCGTCCGACGCCGCGGCGTCCGACGCGGCCCCCGACGCCGGCCCCCCGGACCCTTGCCCGGGCGATCGCCCCGACGAGGCCCTGCCGGTCGATCTCGACGCCCCCATGCAGGGCGCCGTCTGTCGCAACCGCTCGGTGTGGTACCGCCTCGGCGTCCCCGCCGATCACGCCGTCTCGGCCGTGCTCACCTTCGACGACGCCGCCGGCGATCTCGAGCTGCGCCTGCTCGACGTCGCCGCGCCCGATCCGCCCCGGGCCATCAGCGAGGGCAGCGACGACGTCGAGCGCGTGGCGGCCGACTTCGCCCCCGCGCCCACCGACTACTGGATCGAGATCTACGGCTATCGCGGCGCCGCCAACGCCTACACGCTGGCGGTGCGCACCTGGCCGCGCGCCGCCGCCCGCCCGGCGGCCGTCACCGGCGTCGTCCGCTACGCCGATCGTCCCTTCGGCCCCCTCGGCTTCACCGGCGAGATCGTCCCCCGGCCCGCGGCCGAGGTCGTCGTGCAGGTCGTGCGCGTGCTCGACGGCGCGCCGGTGGCCGAGGGGCTGACCGACGCGGACGGCGCCTTCGCGCTCGACTTCGAGGCCCTCGGCGGACCCCACGTGGTGCGCGCGCTGGCCGAGATCCACCACGCCGGCTTCGTCGCCCGCACCCGCGATCGCGACGCGGGCAACCTGTACGCGCTCGAGTCGGCGCCCTTCGAGCCCGCCGACGCCGTGTCCGTCGATCTGCTGGCGCCCGCCGACGCCGCCATCGGCGGCGCCTTCAACATCGTGGACGTGGCGCGCGACGCCTTCGTCTTCGTCGCCCCCCACGTCGACCGGCCCTCGCCCCCGCTGACGTATCGCTGGCAGAAGGGCGAGGCCTTCGCCTGCGGCAGCTGCTACAGCCGCGACACCATCAGCCTGGGGGGTCAGCTCGAGGATCCCGACGAGTACGACGACGTGATCATCCTCCACGAGCTGGGGCACTACTTCGTCTCGCACTTCAGCGCCGACGACTCACCGGGCGGCTCGCACCGCGACCAGCTGGTCAGCCCCGCGCTGGCCTACGGCGAGGGCGTCGCCTACTTCTTCGCCGGGCTGGTCCGCGGGCTGCCGCACGTCGTCGACACCTTCCTCGACAGCGTGCGCTTCATCGACTTCGAGGCGATGACGGTCGGCGGCGAGGCGCTCGACGTGCTGTACGGCACCACCGACGACACGCCGCGGGGTGAGCAGCGCGAGGAGCTGGTGGCGGGGCTCGTGTGGGACGCCTTCGACGGCCCATCGGCGGCCGAGCCCTTCGACGCGGTCGAGCTGGGCGAGGACGGCCTGATGGACGTGCTGGTGCGGGGCTTCGGCGGCGGGGACTGGGTGGACGTGGGCGCGCCGGGCATCGACGTGGCCGACTTCCTCAACCTGGCGGCGTGCGACACGTCGAGCGCGGCGGTGCAGGCGCTGGCCGACGAGCGGGCGTACCCCTTCGACGTCGAGGGGGCGCTGCGCTGCGACAAGGGCAGCGTGCCCGCGCCCTTCGAGCTGGTCGAGGCCGACGGGGGCGTGTGGGCGGTGGGCGCCAAGGGCGCGTGGCTGCCGCCGCATCGCGCGTGGATCGGCGGGCCGGGCGCGTTCAAGGTGCGCGCGGCGCCCACCTGCGCGCTGCCCTGCCGCGTGCACGACGCCGATCCGGACGCGGCCGTCGTGGTGACGGTGCCCGGCGCGCCGTACCCCGGCGCGTCGTGGCTGGGCGCCCGGCAGCGGCGCGCGCTCGCCGGAGGCCGCGTCGTCGGGGGCCTGCGGGTGACCGTGAGCCGCTGATCCGCTCGCGCGGATGCGGAGCCGCGGCCGCCGGTCGCGCTGCCCTTTCAGGTTGCTTCGACACCACCGGGTCGGGTTAGAAAGGCCCATGGGGAGGCGTGCGCCCACGGCGCGCGCTGAATCGTTCGAGCTTCCGAGGGGGCCTCAGTGAAATCCATCATCCATCCGCGCCGACTGCTGATCTGCGCGCTCTCCGCGTCGCTCTTCGCGTTCGGCTGCGACGACGACAACCCGATCAACTCCACCGACGGCGGCACCGACGCCACGCCCGGTCAGGGCGGCGGCGGCGCCGGCGGTCAGGGTGGGCAGGGCGGCAACATCGAGCAGCCGTGCGACGAGGACACCGACTGCCCCACCGGCGAGCAGTGCGTCGAGGGCTTCTGCAACCGCGTGTCGGGCCAGGGCGGCGAGCCCGGTCCGGGCGGCGCGGGTGGCGGCGCCGGCGGCATGGGGGGCGGTGAGCCCGGCATGGGCGGCATGGGCGGCGGCGCGGGTGGCGCGGGTGGCGCGGGCGGTGGCGCCGGCGGTATGGGCGGCGGCGCAGGTGGCGCAGGCGGCAGCGCCGGCGGCATGGGCGGCGGCGCGGGTGGGTGGCGCTGGGCGGCGGCGGCATGGGCGGCGGGCGGGTGGCGCCGGCGGCATGGGCGGCGGCGCGGGTGGCGCTGGCGGCATGGGCGGCGGCGCGGGTGGCGCTGGCGGCATGGGCGGCGGCGCGGCGTCGGCGGCATGGGCGGCGGCGCGGGTGGCGTCGGCGGCATGGGCGGCGGCGCGGGTGGCGTCGGCGGCATGGGCGGTGAGCCCGGCGTCGGCGGCATGGGCGGCGGCGCGGGCGGCATGGGCGGCGGCGCGCGGGCGGCATGGGCGGCGGCGCGGGCGGCATGGGCGGCGGCGCGGGCGGCATGGGCGGCGGCGCCGGCGGCATGGGCGGCGGCGCCGGCGGTATGGGCGGCGGCGCGGGCGGCATGGGCGGCGGCGCGGGCGGCATGGGCGGCGGCGCGGGCGGCATGGGCGGCCATGGGCGGCCAGGGTGGCGCGGGCGGCATGGGCGGCATGGGCGGCGCGCCCGGCCCCGAGTGCGGCAACGGCGTGATCGAGGCCGGCGAGCAGTGCGACGACGGCAACACCGACGCCGAGGACGGCTGCGACGCCGACTGCCAGTTCGAGCAGACCTGCGGCAACAACCTCATCGAGGGCACCGAGGAGTGCGACGACGGCAACCAGGACAGCGGTGACGGCTGCGACTCGGCCTGCACCACCGAGCAGTTCGCGCTCGTCCGCGGCCGCCAGGCCATCGACAGCGCGGGGACGGCGGCCGACGCCGCCGACACCTTCAGCTTCACGGCCGACGACGACGCCCTGCTCGGCGCCGTGGTCAGCGACGGCGAGATGGGCTGCCCGGTCGGGGCCGACTCGTCCCTGACGCTGCTCGACGGCCAGGGCGACGAGGTCGCCTTCGACGACGACGGGCTGGGGCAGACGCTCTGCTCGCTGCTCGACGTGGCCATCCCGGCCGGCGACTACACCCTGGTGGTCCGCGGCGTCGACGCGTCGGCGCTGCCGGCCTACACCTTCGGCTTCCGCCTGGTCACCGACGTCACCGACGGCGGCCGCTACGCGGGCGCCTTCGCTCCGCAGGGCAGCGATCACTTCCTGCTGCGCAACGCCGAGGAGCAGCTCGTCGAGTTCCGCACCAGCGACGGCGAGGGCAGCTGCCCCGGCGACACGATCATCACCGTCTTCTCGCTCGCGCCGGACGGCACGCTGGCCGAGGTGGCGCGCAACGACGACGCCGACGGTGGCCGCTGTTCGCGCGTGACCGAGATGCTGCCCGCCGGCGACTACGAGATCCGGGTCGACGCCTTCGACGGCGCGCCCATCGAGGCCTACGCGCTCGACGTCCGCTTCGCCGGCGAGTGCGGCGACGGCACCCTCGACGCGGGCGAGCAGTGCGACGACGGCAACCAGGTCGACGACGACTTCTGCAACAACGCCTGCGAGCGCATCCCGGGCTGCGGCGACGGGATCATCGACTTCGACGAGCAGTGCGACGACGGCAACGTCGAGGGCGGCGACGGCTGCGACGCGGAGTGCCAGCGCGAGCCCATGTGCGGTGACGGCTTCGTCGACGGCGACGAGACCTGCGACGACGGCAACCTCGAGGGCGGCGACGGCTGCAGCGCGCTCTGCACGATCGAGTGCGGCAACGGCGAGCTCGACGCGGGCGAGGAGTGCGACGACGGCAACGACGCCAACGGCGACGGCTGCGACACCGCGTGCACGCTCGAGCAGGGCGAGATCATCACCGGCCGCGCGGTCATCCAGTCGGCCGGCTTCGCCTTCGAGAGCAGCGACACCTTCACCATCACGGCCGACGGCCCGGCGCGGCTGCAGGCCCGCACCAGCGACGGCGCTGGCGACTGCCCGATCGGCGGCGACACCATCCTCACCGTCTTCGACGACGAGGGCGCCGAGATCGGCACCAACGACGACATCGACGACTTCAACCGCTGCTCGATGGTCGACCTCGACCTGCCCGCGGCGGGCACCTACACCATCGTGGTCGAGGGCTTCCTCGGCGCGCCGATCGACGCCTACCAGCTGGCCACGCGGCTGACGCGAGACGTCAGCGCCGGCGGCCCGTTCCCCAGCGGCTTCGTCGCGGGCGGCGACGATCGCTTCGTCCTGGTGCTGGACGAGGCCGACAGCGTCGAGCTCTCGACCTCGGACGGCTTCTTCGGCTGCCCGGGCGACACGGTCATGGATCTCTTCGTGCTGGGCGAGGACGACGCGATCGGCGCGCCCCTGCTCAGCAACGACGACGGGGTCGGCGAGACCCTCTGCTCGCTGATCGGGGCCGATCTCGAGGCGGGCGCCTACGAGATCCGGGTGCGGGGTCTCGGCGGCGCCGCCATCCCGGCCTACAGCCTCGAGGTGCGCTTCAGCGGCGAGTGCGGCGACGGCACGGCGGACGTCGGCGAGGAGTGCGACGACGGCAACGCCATCGACGACGACTTCTGCAACAACCAGTGCGTGCGCCAGCCCGGCTGCGGCGACACCGTCGTCGATCCCGGCGAGGAGTGCGACGACGGCAACGCCGAGGGCGGCGACGGCTGCGACGCCGAGTGCCAGCGCGAGCCCCTGTGCGGCGACGGCTTCGTCGACGGCGACGAGACCTGCGACGACGGCAACACCGACGCGGGCGACGGCTGCGACGCCGAGTGCCAGCTCGAGTGTGGCAACGAGGTGGTCGATCCGGGCGAGGACTGCGACGACGGCAACCTCGAGAACGGGGACGGCTGCGACGCGACGTGCTCGGGCGAGAACTACTCGATCGTGACCGGCCGCGCCGACGGCGAGCTGCGCATCGCCGAGGGCTCGTCGGACACCTTCCTGTTCACGGTCGACGGCCCCTCGGTGCTCCGCGCGCTGACCAGCGACGGGGCGGGCGGCTGCCCGGCGGGCGTCGACACGTTCATCGAGCTGCTCGACGACGAGGGCACGGTGGTGGTCGACAACGACGACGGCGCCGAGGGCCTGTGCTCGCTGCTCCAGGGCCAGATCGAAGCCGGCAACTACTCGATTCGAGTGACCGGTCTCGGCGGGTCGGCGGTGCCCGGGTACACGTTCACCTTCCTGCTGGCGCAGGACATCAGCGAGGGCGGCAACTACGCCGGTGGCTTCGTCGAGGAGGGCGACGACAGCTACCTGCTGAACGTGCCGGCCGAGGGTGATCTGCAGCTGTCGACGAACGACGGCGCCGGCGGTTGCCCGGACGACACCATCATGACGGTGTACGCGCTCGGCGCGGACGGCAGCCGGGGCGAGCAGGTGTTCCGCAACGACGACGGCGGCGGCACCCGATGCTCGGTGATCCTCGAGACCTTCCAGCCGGGCGCCTACGAGGTCGTGGTCAACGGCTTCCTGGGCCGCGCCATCCCCGACTACACCGTGTCGGTGGTGCTGCCGGGCGAGTGTGGCAACGGCCTGATCAACACCAACGAGGAGTGCGACGACGGCAACGAGGTCGACGACGACTTCTGCTCGAACGCCTGCGAGCGCATCCCCGGCTGCGGCGACTTCACCGTCGATCCGGGCGAGGAGTGCGACGACGGCAACGCCGAGGGCGGCGACGGCTGCGACGCCGAGTGCCAGCGCGAGCCCGACTGCGGCGACGGCTTCGTCGACGCGCCCGAGCAGTGCGACGACGGCAACACCGAGGACGGCGACGGCTGCAGCGCGCTGTGCACCTTCGAGCAGGAGTGCGGCAACGAGATCGTCGAGGGCACCGAGGAGTGCGACGACGGCAACCTCGACAACGACGACGGCTGCGACGCGGCGTGCACGTTGGAGGACTTCGAGATTCGCGTGGGTCAGGTGGACTTCGTCTCGGGCGGCATCGCGGCCGGCACCGAGGACACCTTCCAGATCGTGGTGGACGACGACGGCGATCTGGCGGTCGGCACGTCGGACGGCGCCGGGGGCTGCCCCGCCGACACCGTGATCCGGCTGTACACCGTGGACGGCACCCAGCTGGCGTCCAACGACGACGCGGCCGGTGACGCCCGGGGGCTCTGCTCGCTGCTCGAGACGCCCATCGGCCCCGGCACCTACACGATTCAGGTGAACGGCTTCCAGGGCGCTGCGGTGCCGGCCTACACCCTGGACTTCCTGCTCGAGACCGACGTGAGCGGCGGCGGCCTGTTCCGGGGCGCCATCGCCGAGGACGGCAACGATCGTTTCCGCCTCGAGCTCGCGGCCGACAGCGACGTGACGCTCCGCACCACCGGGCCCGACGACGAGTGCCCCGAGGAGGTCGACACGATCCTGACGATCTTCGACGAGGGCGGGAACCAGGTGGCGCGCAACGACGACGGCGGGGCCAACGGCTTCTGCTCGCAGATCGGCCAGAACCTGACCGCCGGCACCTACACCGTGATCGTGACCGGCTTCTCGGACGGCGACGTGCCGCCCTACCTGCTGCGGGTCGAGTTCCCCGGCGGCGAGTGCGGCGACGGCCTGGTCAACCCCGGCGAGACCTGCGACGACGGCAACACCGACAACGGCGACGGCTGCGACGACGCCTGCCAGGCGGAGCCGCAGTGCGGCGACGGCTTCGTCAACCAGGAGTCGGAGCAGTGCGACGACGGCAACACGGCCAGCGGTGACGGGTGTGACGCGATCTGCTCCATCGAGAACTTCGACGTCATCAACTCGCGCTTCGCCAACGACGGGCGCTTCGCGGAGGGCTCACGGGACGCCTACTTCTTCGCGATCGAGGAGGTCTCGACCGTCGTGGCGCTGACGAGCAACGGCATCGGCTTGGGCTGCCCCCCGGGCGTGGACACGGTGTTGACGCTGTTCCGCATCGCCGAGGACGGCACGCGGACGCAGGTGGCGCGCAACGATGATGATCGCGGCACCTTCTGCTCGCTCATCAACAGGTCGGGGCTCGCCCCGGGGCGGTACGTGCTGGAGAGCCGAGACCTCGGCAACAACGACGCGGTCGACTTCTACCGGCTCGACCTGGCCATCTTCGCCGACGTCAACTTGGGCGGTGTGTTCCGCGGCGGCGTCGCCCTGGGCGGCGACGACGCCTTCGCCTTCGCGCTGCCGCAGGGCGGCCCGATTTCGCTCCAGACGACGGGGCCCCAGGGTGGCTGCTCGGGCGACACCGTCGTCACCGTCTACCCGGTCGATCCGATCACGGGCCTGCGCGGCGCGTCGGTCGCCGGGAACGACGACGGCGGCGACAATGGGGTGTGTTCGCTGGTGGAGGCCGAGCTCCCCGCTGGCAACTACGAGGCCGTCGTCACCGAGTTCAACGACGACAGCGCCATCGAGGCCTACCGCCTGCGGGTCATCCTGCCCGGCGGCGTGCAGCCCAACGACGTGGACTACTGCCGGGCGCAGTTCCCGGTCCACGCGCGCGCCATGCCGGGCGCCGAGATCGATCTCTTCGGCGTGTTCTACGAGGAGGGCATCACCGACGCCTCGCCGCAGAGCGACGCGAACCCGGTGGTGCGGGCCCAGATCGGCTGGGGCGACTTCGAGAGCGATCCGATGGACGGTGGCTGGCAGTGGATCCCGGCGGCGCCGAACCCCGGCTGGGACGGCAGCCAGACCGGCGACCCGAACGACGCGAACAACGACGAGTACTTCGGGACGGCGGTGGCGCCGGACGAGCCGGGCCACTACAGCTGGGCGTTCCGGGTTTCGGTCGACAACGGCCTGACCTGGACGCTGTGCGACCGGGGCCCGGCGGGCAGCGCCGACGGCTTCGAGCCGGCGCTGGCCGGCCGCCTGTTCGTCGGCGACGCGCCTTCGCCGCAGGGCAACGAGCTGGTGATCACCGAGATCATGCAGAACTCGTCGAACGTGGCCGACGAGTTCGGCGAGTACGTCGAGATCCACAACACGTCGCCGGGGCCGCTCAGCCTCGACGGCATCGCGCTGACCGACAACCAGCGGACGATCAACCTGCCCGACGGCATCGTGCTGGGCTTCCAGGAGTACTTCGTGATCGGGCGTTCGAACACGCTCGATCCCGAGTTCCCGGACTTCAACGGCGGCTACATCTGCGACCTGCGTGTGCCCGAGCTCGAGCTGGGCAACAGCTCGGACCTGGTCGAGCTGACGCTGGGTGAGACGCAGCTCGACCGCGTGGCCTACGACAACGGGGCCACCTTCCCCGATCCCAACGGCAGCTCGATGCAGCTGGACGGGTCGTTGAACCCCGAGCAGGCGGACAACGCCCTCGGCATCAACTGGTGCGCGTCGTCGGTGCAGTTCGGCGCGGGCGACAACGGCACGCCGGGTGAGGTGAACCCGGCCTGCGCCCTGCCCTGAGGCCCGGTCGGGCGCCCGGTGATCCGCCGGGCGCCCCGCCTCGCCACCCTCTCCGCGTCAGCCCGTCCGGGCGGCCGGCACCAGCATCCTGACGTAGGCCAAGGGCTCGGCGACGCCGCGGGCGCGCAGCGCGTCCAGCGCGGCGCGCCCCGCCTCGCCGCCCGCCGCGGCGCGCGCGGCCAGCGCGAAGACCGGCATCTGCAGCCGCTCGAAGGCAGCCTCGGCCGCCGCGTAGGCGGCCTGCGCGCCGGCCGCGTCGCCCGCCAACCCCGCGCGCTGAGCGTCGAGCAGCAGGCCGGCCGCCTCGGCCCAGGGGACCGGCAGCCGGCCGATGGCGCGGCGGTGGCGCGCGAAGGCGCGGGCCAGCTTCTGGGAGTCGCCCCCCTCCGACCACGCGGCGAGCGTCGCGCGCGCCTGCACCTCGACCAGGGCCAGCTGCAGCATGGGGATGCGGTGCAGGCCCAGGCGCCGCAGACGATCCACGTCCGCGGTGGCCAGCGCCAGGGCGTCGTGCCCGCGGCCCCTGTACAGCGCGACGTTCATGCGGCTCAGCAGCGCGTAGTAGTCGGGCAGGCCCACCACCGGCTGGCGCCAGCGGTTGTGGACGTCGACGATCTCGCGGTCGGCGCGCTCGGGATCCCCGTCCAGCAGCGTCGGCGGGAACAACATGGCGTTGCTGTAGTGCAGCTCGGCCAGCAGCTCGCCGCGGGCGCGGGCGTCGGCCACGCGCTCGCGCACCATCGCGCGGAAGGCGATGAGATCGCCCAACCACCAGCGCGCCGCGATGCCGAACATGTCGGCCATCATGCGCTCCCACTGCTTGCCCTCGCCCTGCGCCTCGAACCCGGCCAGCGCGCGCTCGGCGCCGGCCACGGCGTCGGCCCAGCGGTTCGAGTGCCACGCCGCCAGCACGCCCGCGACGTGGCCGATGGCGTCCACCTCGGCGTTGTCGGGGCAGATGGTGCGGGCCTGCTCGACCAGGCGCGCGCTCTCGCGGCGGCCGGCGGGGCCCAGGGTGGCCAGGCTCACGGCCTCGACGCCCATCGAGCGCGCCACGCGGAAGGGGTCGCCGGCCTTCAGGGCCAAGAGCAGGCTGCGCGTCTGGAAGTCGACGCCGCGCAGCAGGTCGATGGGGGCCAGGCCCTCGCCGACGCTGAAGGCGACGTCCACACGGCGCAAGGCGGCGGTGGGGATGGCGGCGGCGTCGCGGGCGCGGAACCGCAGGCCGCGCAGCTTCAGGCGCAGGCGCCGCCAGGCGACCGACAGCAACGCGCCGAGCGGGCTCTCGGGCAGCGCCATGCCCACGGCCGCCAACACCTCGTTCAGCACGCCGCGGCCCTCGGTCAGGCGCCCCGAGCGCAGGAAGCGGTCGGCCGCGCGCTCGCGCAAGGTCAGCGCCCGCTCGGGCGGCGCCTGGGCGGCCAGCTCGAGGTACACCCGGGCGGCGTCGGCGTAGCGACCCGCGTTGGTGAGGGCGTCGGCCAGCCGCTCGCGCAGGGGGACACCGCGGGCGTCGACCTCGCGCCCCAGCTCGAGGGCGCGCTCGTACAGGACGACGGCGCGGTCGAAGGCCAGGGCGCGGGTGGCCTGCTCGGCCGCCCGCAGCACGTAGGGCGCCGCGTCCTGGGCCTGCCCGGCGCGCTGCAGGTGGTACGCGAGGCGATCGTCGCCCGGCGCGTCCAGCTCGATCAGCGCCGTGGCCAGGCGCTGGTGAAGATCCTGCGAGGCGCGGGCCTCGAGCACCGTCGTGACGGCGATGCGGATCGAGTCGTGGAACACCTCGACGGCGTCGGGCGGCGCGGCGCGCAGCAGCTCGTCGGCCACCAGCCGGTCCAGCGCGGCGCCGGCCACGGTGTCCGACAGGCCGGCGGCGCGGGCCGCGACGGCGCGGCTCAGCGGGCCGCCCGCCACGGCCGCCAGCTCGAGCAGGCGGCGCTCGGCGGCGGGCAGGCGGTCGAAGCGCCGGGTGAGCACGGCCTCGAGCCGCGTGTCCTCGCTCTGGGCCGTCGGCTCGGCGTGCCGCGCCAGCTCGGCGATGTGCAGCGGGTGGCCGGCGGCGCGCTCGGCGATGCGGCGGGCCGTGGCCGGATCGGCGTCGGCGCCCAGCAGCGCCCGGGCGAGGGCCGCGCCGGTGTCGACGTCGAGCGGCGTGATGCGCACCACGCGCCCGCCGGCCGAGCGGAAGCGGGCCAGGAAGGGGTTCTGCTCGTAGCCGGCCGCGCGGTAGCTGCCGACGATCAGCACGGGCGGCCGCTCCGGGCCGGCGAAGACGTCCTCGAACAGCAACGCGCTGTCGGCGTCGGCCCAGTGCAGGTCGTCGAGGGCGACGATGACCGGCTGCTCGGCGGCCAGACGGACGAACAGGGTGCGCAGGGCCGCGAAGGCGTGGCGGCGGCGGGCCACCGGATCGAGGCCGTCGCGCGGATCGGCGGCCGACAGCAGCGGCACGCGGGCCAGGACGGGGAACAGGCGCACCAGCGGACCGACGTCCTCGGGCACCAGCCGCATCAGGGCCGTGTCCGACAGGGTCAGCAGGTGGCGGGTCAGTCGATCGATGAGGGCGTCGAAGGCCTTGTAGGGCACCGACTCGCGGGCGTAGCAGCGGCCGTGCAGCACCAGCGGGGCGGGGGGCGACTCGCGCGCGTCGCGCAGAAAGGCCTGCAACAACGCGCTCTTGCCGACCCCCGAGGGGCCCACCAGGTGCACCATGGCCGGCCGGCCGCGGCGCGCGTCGGCCAGGGCGTCGTCGAGGGCCGCGCGCTCGTCGGCGCGGCCGACGAAGATGGGGGCCTGCTCCACCGAGGCCGCGGGCGTGGCGACCGCGGCGCCGAGCGCCCAGGCGCGCACGCGCTGGGCGGCGGGGCGCTCGTCGGGGGCGCGGGCCAACAGCGCCTGACACAGGTTGTCCAGATCGGCGGGTACGCGGCGCAGGGTGCCGGGGGCGGGGGCGTCCTGGCGCATCTTGTCGACCAGGATCTTCATCGCCTTGCCCTCGAAGGGCGGGCGCCCGGTGAGGGCCTCGAACAACATCGCGCCCACCGCGTACCAGTCCGCGGCCGGCGACAGCGCCTGCTGGCCGGCCTGCTCGGGCGCCATGTAGGCGGGCGTGCCGACGATGCCGCCCAGGCCGTCGCGCGACGCGCCCGGATCGTCGTCGGTCACCAGGCCGAAGTCGAGCAGCACCAGGCGCTCGTCGTCGCGGGTGACCAGCACGTTCGAGGGCTTGATGTCGCGGTGCAGGTGGCCGGTGGCGTGCAGCGCCTCGAGGCCGTCGGCCAGCTGGGCCAGCGCGCGCCGCAGGCGGTCGACGTCCAGCTTGCCGAAGGGGCGCACGTAATCGAGGAAGGTGTCGCCCTGCAAGAGCTCCATGGTGAACAGCCAGGTGCCGTCCACCTGCAGCAGGTCGTACAGGCGCACCAGGTTGGGGTGCTCGAGGTCGTTCAGCGCGCGGAACTCGCGCTTGAAGCGGTACAGCGTGTCCGGGGTCAGCGCGTGCAGCGTCTTCAGCGCCACGGTGCGCTCGGCCTGCACGTCGAAGGCCTCGTACACCGTGCCGAACGCGCCCGAGCCCAGCGCGCGGTGCAGCACGAAGCGGTCGTTGCCGGCGAAACCGCTCAGCGGGCCCTCCTTCCGCACCGAGTCAGTGAACGCGGACGCCTAACATGGCTCACACCGCGGACGCGAACAACCTCGACGGGGACGGGGCCGCGCGGCGCGGGGTCGACCGGGGCCGCGCGGGCCGAGGCGCGCCGGCCTCACCGCGGGCGCGCCGCGCCGTCACGTCCGGAGCCGCGCGCTCTGAGGGGGCTCGTCGTCCAGCGTGCGCAGCGGGCGGTCGGCGGGCCAGCGCGCGACGACCTCGGCGGCGATCGGCTCGGCCTCGTCGGGGTGCAGCAGACACAGGGCTGTGTCGGCGACACTGACGGCCAGGCGGTGCCCCCGCTCGGCCAGATCCAGCAGCAGGCGGCGCAGCGCCGGCGCGCGCCGCGCGTCCTCGATCATCGCCAGGGCCCAGACCAGCCCGGCCTCGTGCAGCCCCCGCACCTCGTACACCGCGTCGGCGTGCCCGCCCGCGTCCAGCCAGGCCAGCAGCCGCTCGGCGTCGACGAAGCCGTCGAGCAGCGGGGTGGGCGGGGGCGGCGGCGGGGGCGCCGCGGCCCGCTCGGCCAGCCGGGGCAGCCCGGCCGCCAGGTGGTCGGTGCTGGTCGGATCCAGCGGGCGCAGCAGCGCGAGCAGGTCGTCGACGTCCGCCCCGAGGCGCACCAGGGCCTCGATGGCGGGGGTCGCCGTGCGAACGGGCAGCTCGGGGTGCTCGGCCGCGCGCCGCGCGGCCCGGCGCAGGCGCGCCTCGAGGGTGGCCGGCGCAGCGCGCCGCGCCCGACGCCAGACGGCCTCGTCCTTCATCCAGGCCACCGGATCGGCGGGCGGCCGGAACACCGCGCGGGCCCGCGCGATGGACGCCGCGTCGCCGCTGTCGACCACCGCCACCAGCCGATCCAGATCGTCGGGGTGGGCCTCCAACGCGGCCAGCAGGCGCGGGCCGTCGCGCGCGTCGCCCACCGCGCCCAGGGCCCGCGCCGCGAGCGCGTCGTCCGGGTCGAAGGTGGCGCGCACCGTCGGCGCGACCGCCGGCAGCAGCGCGGCCAGCGCGTGCAGGGCCGCCCGCCGCGCCGCGCCCCCGCCGACCAGCGCCCGCCGCAGGGCCGGCCCGAGTCCGCCCGTGGGGCAGCAGCGCGCGCCGCGCCGACGCCTCGATCGCCGCGCGGCGATCACCGGGCGACACGTCGCGCTCGCTGATCTCGACCAACGCGTCCAGCGCCACGATCAGGCGCAGCACCCGCGCGGGCCCCGCGACGCGCCAACCCGCCCCGAGGACCAGCGCGCACGCGTCCGATCGACGCCCCGGCCGCGCCGCCATCGCCTCGACCTGCGCGACGACCACCTCGGCGGCGTCGCCGTCGGGCGGCCCCCGGTCCACCAGCGCGTGCAGCAGCTCGTCGTCGAAGCGGCGGCGCCGCGGCAGGCGGCGCACCCAGCCCACGCGACCCACCGCCACCAGCGGCCCCGCGATCCAGAGCCCGTCGCCGTCGGGATCGCCTGGCGGCGCGGCCTCGGGGTGGTGGCGCTGCAGCGTGGTCCACGCGGCGGCGCGCCAGCGCCACGGGCCGTCCTGGGCCATGCGGCGCAGCGCGCCGACGTCGCCCCGGCGCGCGGCGTCGACGTAGGCCGCCTCGCCGGCGGCGCCGCCCGACCAGGGCACGTTGCCGTCGTCGTACCAGAAGCCGCCGTGTAGGTTCTCGGGCGTGGCGTCGTCGCTCGGCCGCAGCCCGCAGGCCGCCGCGAAGTCGGCCCACACCGGCGCCAGCGCGGCCTCGAGGGCCTCGGTGTCGCCCTGCGCGTACAGCCGATAGCCGGCCAGCCGCCCGTCCGCGGTGGCCCCGATCAGCTTGCGCGCAACGACGACGCCGTCCTGCCGGCGCCCGTAGATCACCTGCTTGTTCACGTCGAGCGCGTTGGTCAGCGTGCTCGCCGCGTTCACGCCGCCGTCCAGCGACAGGCAGGTGTCGAAGAAGGTGCCCATGCGCAGCGCGGCCAGCGGATCGTGCTCGGTCGCGAACACCAGGCGCTCGCCGGCCACCTCGATCTCGGCGCGCAGCCCGCGCCGCCAGCGCGCGGTGTCGAAGGACGCGCGGCTCAGCCAGGCCCGGTTCGGCGGGCGCTCGGCCAGATCGCGGCCGGCCAGCACGTCGTCCAGCAGCGCGCGCACCAGCGTCGGATCGGCCTCCTCGGTGCGCAGCAGCAGCAGGGCGTCCCACAGGCCGGGGGGCAGCGGGCCCTCGGGCACGGCCGCGCCGGTGGCGCGCAGCAGGGCGCGGGCCAGGCCGTCGAGCACCCGGGCCAGGCTGGCGCGGCGCGCCACCTCGAGCCCGCGATCCAGCGTGTGCACCGCCTGCCGCACCGCGGCGGCGTGGCGGGCCGCGGCCCCCTCGGCGTCCAGCAGCGTCGCGCGGCAGGCCGCCAGCACCGACCGCCGCGCCTCAGGCAGATCGGGATCGGCCAGCCGGGCCTCGATCCACGCCGCCTCGCCGGCCTCGCGCTCGGCGCGATCCAGCGGCGCGCGCAGCAGGCGGGCAGGGCGTCGCCTCGCCCGCCAGCGTGCGGTGGTGCGCGTACGCGCGCAGGCGATCGACGTCGACGCCCAGCGCGTCCGCCACCCGCGCCACCTCAGCGCCGCCCGCGTCGGGGCCGGCGTGCCCCAGGCGGCGAAGGCGTCCTGCACCGCGGGCGCCCGGCGGCCCAAGGCCCGCCCAGCGCCTCGACGGCCACGGCGCGGTCGGCCGCGTCGCGCGCCGCGCCCAGCAGCGCGAGCAGCAGGTCCGGCCCCCAGCGGCGCTCGCGGACGAAGAACGTGCGCAGCCAGTCCGCGTCGCTGACCTGCGCCGGCAGCCCGGTCGCCGCCAGCGCGTCGCGCGCGTCGAGCCAGGCGCGCAGGCGGCCGCCGCGCAGCAAGCCGGTCAGATCGTCGGGATCCAGGTTCTGGCGCAGGGCGCGGGCGAGATCGGCCGGCGCGCCCTCACCCGTCCGCAGCAGGCGGTTCCAGGCCATCGCGCGCCAGACGCTGAAGTCGGCGCCGGTCACGGCGGGCCAGAGCGCGCTGGCCCGGGCGTCGTCGACACCCTCGAGCACCGTGCCCCACCGCTGAAAGGCCGCGGTGCCGGCGTCGGCCGGCGCCCCCTCGAAGCGGGCGCGCGGATGCGCCAGCACGAGGGCCAGGCGGGCGCGGGCGTCGGTCAGAGACAGGCCCGACGGCGGCGGCAGCGCGTCCCGCCACAGGTCGACGATCGCGCGGGCCGCGGCGCGGCGATCGGGCCAGGCGCGGATGACCGCCGTCTCGAGCGCGCGCCGCGGCACGGGCCGGGGCGCGGGCGCCGCGGTCATCAGCGGGCGAAGGGCGCCCAACGCGCCGCGCCGATCCCGGCAGGGCCCGCAGGGCGGTCGCCAGCCGGTGCTCGTCCGGATCGGCCGCGGGCTCGCCGGCCAGCAGCGCCGCCCAGCGCAGCACCCGCCGGGGCACCGCCAGCACCTCGACCGCCGGCCACAGCCGCGCCGCCGACGCCGCCGCCCCGCGCCCGTACAGCCGCCGCACCCGCAGCAGCGCGCGCCCGCGGACGTCCGCCGGCAGGTCGTCGTCCAGGGCCGGCGCGGTCGCCAGGGCGGCCAGCCGCGCAGCGCGCCCCGCCCGCCACGCGTCGAGATCGACGCCCCGCCAGCGTCGCAGCGCCGGGTGCCCGTCGGCGATCCACCGCGGCAGATCGCGCGCCAGCGCCAACTGTCGCAGCGCGCGCGACGCCGCCCCCAGCCGCCGCGCGTCCAGCCGCACCACCTCGCGCGCCCCCAGCAGCCGCCCCAGCGCGTCCGGCCCCGGCAACGCGTCGCCGGTCAGCGCGAACGCCAGGGCCCCCGGATCGGCCGCGCGCGGCGCCACCCCGCCGAGCAGCCACCGCGCGCCGTCGGCCTCGACCGGCACCCCGTCCAGCCGCGCCAGCCGCCGCAGCGCCCGGGCGGCCTCCTCGACCGCGTCCTTCATCCGGGGAACAGGGGCCAGACGAAGGGCAGGGTGACGCTGGCGGTGATCCAGCAGACCAGGCTGACCCACACGCCGGTGCGGGCGAAGTCGCCGAAGGTGTAGCCGCCCGTGGAGTAGACCAACGTGTTGGTCTGATAGCCGATGGGCGTGACGAAGCTGGCCGACGCGGCGAAGGCGATGGCGAAGAGGAAGGGGCGGCCGTCGGCGCCCAGCGAGTCGGCCAGCGACAGCGCGATGGGGGTCAAGAGCGCGGCGGCGGCGTTGTTGGTCATCGCCTCGGTCAACATCATCGTCAGCAGGTACAGCGCCGACAGCGCGATCCACGCGCGGGTGCCGGGCGCGCTGACGCCGTCGAGGGGCCCCAGCGCGGTCGTGGCCAGCCAGGTGGCCGCGCCGGACTCGTCCATGGCCTGCCCCAGGGCCAGCGCGCCGGCGATCAGCATGAGGATGGGCATCTCGACCGACCGCCAGGCCTCGCGCGCGGTGAGGCAGCCGGACAGCACGAAGGCCAGGGCGCCGCCGAGCGCGAAGACCGGGGCCTGCATGGGGCGGAAGGCGATGCAGCCGACCGTCACCGCGGTGATCGTCAGCGCCCGCCGGGCGCGGTGCGCGCGCACGACGCGCGCGTCGACGGCCTCGATCAGCAGGAAGTCGGGCGACCGGGTGATCGCCGTCACCGCCTCGGGCGTGCCCTGCACCAGCAGGACGTCGCCCAGCATCAGCGGCAGGTTCTGGATGCCCTCGCGCAGGTGCGCGCCGTGCCGCTGCACCGCCAGCACGCGCAGGCGGTCGGTCTGCCACATGCGCACGTCCGCCAGGGTCGCGCCCAACCACCGCGAGCCGGGGGCCACGATGAGCTCGGCCAGCGTCTCGCCCCGCCCCGGCTCGCCCTCGACCTGCGGATCGGGCAGCAGCACCACCCCGGGCGCGCGGCGCAGCGCCAGCAGGGGCCCCGGAGGCGCCCGCACCACCAATAGATCGCCGTGCTGGAGCACGCGCTCCGGCCCCGGCCGCCAGGTGATCAGCTCGCCGCGGATCAGCTGCATCACGTCGATGGCGTCGGCGTGCTCGCCCAGCGCCTCGCCGAGCGGCTTGCCCGCCAGGGCGCACCCCTCGCGCAGCTCGATCTCGGTGACGTACTCCAGCGCGGCGCCGGCCGGCAGCGTGCCGGTGACCGTGTCGCGCGCCGGCAGGAAGCGCCGACTCCACAGCACGACCACGCCGACGCCGGCCGCCACCAGCAGGATGCCCAGACGCGAGAACTCGAACATGCCCATCGGGGCGATGCCGTGGCTCTGGCCCAGATCGTTGACGATCAGGTTGGTCGACGTGCCGATCAGCGTGCACGTGCCGCCCAGGATGGCGCCGAAGGACACCGGCATCAGCAGGCGGGACGGCGCGAAGCCGGCGCTGCGCGCGAGGTCGATGGTCACCGGGATGAACATCGCGACGACCGCGGTGTTGTTGACGAACGCCGACAGCAAGGCCACCAGCAGCATCGTCGCCAGCGTCAGCCCGCCTTCGCCCAGGTTCAGGCCGCGCAGGCGGCGGACGATGCCCAGCAGCGCGCCGGTGCGGGTCAGCGCCGCGGCCAGCACGAACATGCCGCCCACCGTCACGACGGCGCTGCTGCCCAGGCCGGCCAGCGCCGTCGAGGCGTCGAGGACGCCCGCGCCGTCGGGGCGCACCGGCACCACCACCAGCGACAGGATGATCAGGATCGCGACGGCCTCGAGCCGCAGCCACTCGCCGACGAACAGCGCCACGGCGCCCGCGGCGATGGCCATGACGTAGAGGGCGACGGGATCCATCGAGGCTCCGGGCCGGCGTCGGGCGGGGGCGGGCGCGCGCGTTGCGGGCCACCCTCGCGCCGCATTGTCCCGGTCCCGCGGGCGGGACGCCAGCCGATTTCCCGGTGTCCCATCGCACCCCAGCGGCGGGGCAAGACGCCCGCCCGGCGCGCGGGCCGGGCGCCTGGAACCGCTCGCCGGCCTTGTGGCAAGGTTGTTGCTGTGAGAGTAATGAGAGGGTTCGTTCGGTTCGGCCTTCGCAGCAGGGGGAGGGGATGCCCGAAGCGACATCGACCGCGCCGCCGCCGGTTCCGCGGCCCACGACCTGGCCCCTGTTCGGTTCGCCCACACCGTCTCGTCCCTTCGGCCTCGGCCGCCTGAAGGGCACCCCCTACGTCCTCGAGTCGATCCTCGGCGCCGGCGGCATGGCGGGCGTCTATCGCGCGCGCCACCTGGGTCTGGATCGCCACGTCGCGCTGAAGGTGCTGCACCCCGACGGCGCGAACGACATCGCCGCCCTCGAGTGGCTGCACCGCGAGGCGCGCCTCCTGGCCCGCCTGAAGCACCCCGGCGTCCTGCAGGTGCACGATCTCGGCATCAGCGACGACGGCCGCCCCTTCGTGGCCCTCGAGTACGTCGACGGCCCCGATCTGCAGACCCTGGTGGACGACGAGGCGCCCCTGTCGGCGGCGCGCGCCGTGCGCCTGATCGCCACCTGCTGCGAGGCCTTGGCGGCGGTGCACGCGGCCGGCATCGTGCATCGGGACGTCAAGCCCGAGAACATCGCCCTCGTCGACGCGTGGACGCGGGACGAGCGCACCATGCTGCTCGACTTCGGCATCGCGATCGGCCCCGACGATCCCCCGCTGACCGGCGAGGGGATGACGGTCGGGACGCCCGGCTTCGTGGCGCCCGAGCAGGCGATGGGCGAGGCCGTGGACGGGCGGGCCGATCAGTACGGCCTGGCGATGGTGCTGTACCAGCTGCTGACCGGGCGTCACCCGTACCGCAAGGGCGACGTCCTCGAGACCCTCGAGGCGCAGCTCTCGAAGCCGGTGAAGCCGCCGGCCGAGCTGCGCCCGGGGCTGGTGAGCGAGACGCTGTCCGGCGTGGTGCTGCGCGCCCTGGCGTTGGATCCCGAGGATCGCTACCCCGACATGCAGGCCTTCCGCGCCGCGCTCCTGGACGCGTTGGGCGCGCGCGCCGACGCGGTCGCGGCGCCGACCGCGCCCGCGCGCCCGCTGGCGCTGGCCGAGGCGCCGGGCCGGTCTCCGGCGGACAGCGCGCCGCCGGTGATCGTCGACGACGCGCCCGCCGACCCGAGGACGCGCCGCGGCGGCGGAGGCGCGCGCCGATCCCCGAGAGGGCTGGTCGCCGAAGCCCGGGGCGTGTCTTCGTGCGCGCGCGCGGCGCTGCTGGCCGCGGCCGCCGTGATCGGCCTGCTGGCCGGCCGCCTCACGGCGCCCGGCGCGCCGGTCCCCCGTCGGCGTCGCCGCTGCCGCCGTCGATCCAGGTGGCCGAGGCGCCGGGCGTCACGCCGCCGATCTGGGCCCCGGGCGCCCGTCTCCCCCGCCGAGGCCTCCTGGCCGGACGACGCGCTGGCCGCGTGCTCGGGCCCGACGCCGCTGGACTGGTGTGCGGCGCCGCCCACCCCAGCGGTGGATCGCGTGGCGCGCGAGGCCGAGCCCGAGCCGGCGCGCGAGCCCGAGCGGCGCGCGGAGGCGAGCCCGAGCGGCGCGCGGAGGCCGAGCCCGAGCGGCGCGCGGGCCTGAGCGCCGCGCGGGCCAGGCCCGAGCGCGAGCGCGGCGCGCCGAGCCCGAACGCCGCGCACGATCCGACGAGGCGGACGCCGACCGGCGACCGTCGCGCGACGCGCCGCGCGCGCTCGCCGCCGCGCCCGTCGAGGCGCAGGACGAGCCCGCCACCCCGCCGCCGCTCGAGGCGGCCGACGACGCCGAAGACGCACCGCCCGCGCCGGGCCAAGGCCTCGGCACGGGCGAGCTGCTGTTGGAGGATGGGCCCCTGGTGAACCAGGAGCTCGTGAGCCCGCGCTGATCGCGGGACGCGCGGTCAGGGCCGGCGGGCGCGCGTCCAATAGGTGTCGACCACGCCCAGGGTGTCGACGATCTCCTGAAAACGCGAGGGCTTGACGAAGTAGCCCGAGGCGCCGCGCGCGTATGCCTCGCGGCGATCCTGCTGGGCGTCGCTCGTCGTCCACACGACGACCGGGGTCAGCCCCATCGCGTCGTCGGTCTTCATCGCGCCCAGGAACTCGAAGCCGTTCATGCCGGGCATGTTCAGGTCGAGCAGGACGAACAGCGGCGCCTGCAGCTCGCTCTTGCGCAGGCGCTCGAGGGCCGACGCCGCGTCGTGGAACACCTCGACCTCGCGCAGCGAAGGCTGCCGCTCGAGGGCCCGCTGCACGAGCCGCGTGTCCATCTCGTCGTCGTCGATGATCAGCACGGTGTCGCTTGCCATCTGCTCACTCCCCGTCCGGGATCGTGAAGGTGAGGGTGGCGCCGCGGCCGGGGGCCGGCTCGATCCAGCACTCACCCCCCCACCGTGCGACGATTCGACGAACCAAGGCAAGGCCCACGCCGTCGCCCGCGTGGCCGCGGCGCAGGGACTGGAACATCCGGAAGGCGCGCGCGTGCTGGCGGGCGGGGATGCCGGGCCCATCGTCGGTGATCCGAAAACAGACGTTCTCGCCCTCGCGCGCGCCCTCGACGCGCACGGTCGCCGAGGCCGGGTGGTCGGAGTGGGTCAGCGCGTTGTCGATCAGGTTGTGAAACACACGGCCCAGCATCAACGGATCGACGCGCACCGATGGCAGGTCGTCGGCGATCAGCACCTGGGCCCCGTCGGGCAGCCGCAGGTTGGACAGCACCGACTCGACGACCGGCGCCACCTCGATGGGCGCCGCGTCCGGCGCCAGCTGACCCGCGCGGGTCCAGCTGAGCAGCCCCTCGATCAGGTTCTGCAGGCGCTCGGCGCGGGTGGCGATCTCGTCCAGATCACCGGTCACCTCGTCGCCGAGGCGCGGGCCGTGATCCTCGACGAGCAGCTCGACCATCAGACGGATGGCGCGCAGGGGCGCCTTGAGATCGTGCGAGACGATCGACGCGAAGTCCTCCAGATCCTGGTTGCTGCGCTTGAGGTGGGCGTTCACCCGCTCGAGCTCGCGGGCGTGCCGATCGGCCGCCTCGGCGGCCAACCGGCGCTCGGTGATGTCGACCACGACGGCCATGACCATGGTGCCGGCCAGCGTCGGCACCGGGCTCAGCCCGATCTCCAGCGGAAAGCTGGTGCCGTCGCTGCGCTGGCCGAAGAGCTCGCGCCCCGCGCCCATCGCGCGCGCGACCGGGCGCTCGAAGTAGGCCGCGCGGTGGCGCGCGTGCACGTCACCGAGGCCGTGCGGCACCAGATCGTCCAGGGGCTGCCCCTTGAGGGCGCCCGGGTCGTAAGCGAACAGGGCCTCGGCGTGGCGGTTGGCGAGGGTGATGACACCCCCGCGGTTCACCATCAGGATGCCGACCGGGGCGTGCTCGAGGGCCAGCCCCATTCGCTCCAGCTCACGTGTCGCCGGTGCCATGATCGTTCCTCGGTCGGTCCGGCGCGGGCGCCGGGCAGGTCGCGGTCTCGGGGTTGGATGCGCCTGAGGGTCGGTCGGCCGCTGATGTGCGGATCACAGTCGCCGGGTGATGGCCTCCACGAGCGCCGCGCGATCCATCCGGTGCGCGGCGGGGACGCCCAACGTCCGGGCTTCGGCCCGCAGCTGGTCGGTGTCCTGGTGGGCCAGCCGGCCCAGGGACGGCTTCATCATCGTCAGTCGTTCGAACTCGGCGGTCTGTTCCGGTAGCACGTTCACGGGGGTACGCATGTCATCTCCTCTCTCGGGTTCGTTGCGTCGACGTCACGCACCCTGCCGCAATGCCCGTGCCGGCCAGCTGGCCGGGGACGCGCGGCGATCGCCCGTCCCGTGCTGCCCCGCGGTCGGACGCTGCGTCGCGAGGTGCCCCGGTCACCGGTCGGGGAGCGCGCCGCTACGGAGGCGTGACGCGGGCCTCGGCGCCAGGCGGGCGCCGGCCGGAACGGTCGATGCAGTCCATCCGGGCGCGCCTCCCGGCGCACATCCGGCGGGGCGCGTCGGCGAAAGGAGGCGCGTATGCTGCTCGGCATGTTGGTCGTTGCCCTGGCGGCCCCACCCACCATCGATTATGCCAACGCGACCTCCCAGCTGGGCGCGCGCAGTGGCACCTGGTCGCACGGCGCGACCGATCTGTTCGACGGACGCGACGACACCGCCTGGTGCGCCGGCGCCGACGGGCTGGGCCTCGGTGAGCGCATCGGGGTCGAGTTCAGCCGCCCGGTGCGCGTCGACCGCATCCGCATCGCGGCGGGTGATCCGGTGCGCTTCGGGGCCTTCGCGCCGGCCAACCGTCCGCGCGTCGTGACGTTGTCCAACATGGACTACGTATGGCAGGTGGTGCTGCCCGACGACGGCCAGCCCTTCGAGATGCCGCTGCCGCCGCCCTTCACCGGGCGCCAGATGGTGGTGCAGATCGACGGCGTGTACGATCACGGCGGTCGGCACGTGTGCCTGGCCGAGCTGACGCTGTTCGACGGCGACCGCCCCGTGCAGATGGCGGCCCTCACCGCGCAGAAGGGGCAGCCGACCCTCGAGGGGGTGTGGGTGCGCATCGAGGCGCAGTCGCCCGAGACCTTCCTGGTGTTCTACCGCGACGGGCGCCTGCGCACGCGGAGCCACCCCGACATGGCCGAGCCGCTGCCCGATCGGTGGGGCCGCTGGTCGTGGCGTCCGGACGCGCTGCTGCGCATGAGCCTCGAGGGCGAACGCTTCGATGGCGACGCGATGGTCACGCCGCACCACGACGGTCGGCTGCGGCTGGCGCTCACCGGGCCCTTCGACGGCCGCTGGGTGCCCTACGTGCCCGAGACCGGCTTCGTCAGCGATCTGCGTTGACCGGAGCGGTCAGAGGCTGTCAGTGAATCGGACGCCGTCGCGAGCGGACCGCGGCGCCCGCTGGGCAAGGCGGGGGGGTGCACGACATCTGGCGGACGCACTTGCCGTGCTTCCCCCGATGTTGGGGGCCCCGCAACGCCGCCCAGCGGGATGCAGCGGTTCGCGCAGCAGGTGGACGATTTGCTGACAGACACTCACTTCCCGCCGGGCTTTACGTCGGCGCCGACGGGCGCCACGCGCATGCCCTCGACGTCGACGCCCATCTCGACCAGCCGCTCGCGCACCGCGTCCAGCGTGAACGGGGGCGGGCGGTAGTGCCCGCTCATGTTGGTCAACTCGACGACGCGGCCATCCTCGATCACCATCTCGCCGGCGCAAGCGACCGGCCCGCCGGCCAGGAAGCTCGAGTGGTGGAAGCGGCCCTTGCCGTGGTCGAACGACGCGTACAGGTTGCCGGCGGCGTCCATCGCGTAGATCGCGCGGCGGGGTTTGCCGTCCTCGCCGGGCGGGCCTCCGTCGAGCGGGCGGCCCGCGGCGTCCACCAGCTTGCCGTCGCGCCCGTGCACCCGGTAGGCCTCGCGCTGGGCGGCGTCCAGGTACTCGACCGCGGTCTCGAACACCGCGCCGGCGACCTCTTCGCCTCGGTACTTGGGCCACAGCTTGCCGGTGCGGTAGCGCGGCCGGGTGAGGGGTGGCGGGGGCTCGAAGGACGGGGCGGCGGCCGCTGGCGCCGACGCGGGCGCGCTGGCGGCCGGTGGCGGCGCGCCGCCGCAGGCGCACAGCAGGACGGCGAGGATCGCGGCGACGACGCGCATGGGGCACCCCCGGGGTCGAGGATCCCACTGTGCCACGCGCGGCGCGCGACGTCAGCGGCGGCGTCGGACCAGGCCGAGCAGCAGCGCGAGCAGCAACGCGGGGGCGGGGGGCGAGCCGGGCGCGGCGGCGCAGCCTCGACCCACGATGCGATCGCCCTCGGGCCCCGCGTCGCCGGCGTCGGCCGCGGTCGGCGACCGCGCGGCGTCCTGCAGCGCGGCGTCCTGCAGCGCGGCGTCCTGCAGCGCGGCGTCCTGCAGCGCGGCGTCGGCAGGCAGAGCGTCGGGCGGGGGGGGCCGGGCGTCGCGCTGGGGGGGCTGCGCGTCCACCATCAGCCCCGCGTCCACCGGCGGCGGCGGCGGCGGCACGGCGTCCACGGGCGGCGGCGGCGGCGGCACGGGCTCGAAGCGCACCACCAGGTCGTACTCGGCGGGGCCAGGATCGCCCACGCTGTCGAGCACCAGCGTGTGCTCACCCGGCTCGAGGTCGACTTGAAGGCGGGCGCCGCCAGCGCCGGGCGGATCCGCGTCGTCGTTGCAGGTCAGGCTGGGGCCCAGGCAGGCGCGGCGCACGTCGAGCACGGCGTCCAGGCCGCTGACCTGGGCGCGCAGGCGGGTCGGCTCGTCCACCGTGAACAGGAACAGGCGCTCGGGCCCGTCGCCGCCGCAGGCGCCGCGCACCTGATCCAGCCGGTTGTCCAGGCGGCCCTGGTGGCGGAACGAGCGGGGCTCGATCTCGGCCGCCGCGTCGCAGGGATCGGGCGGCGCCAGGGGCCGGCAGGCGCCGTCGTCGCAGGGCGCGTCGTCGTCGCACAGCTGGGTGACGCGCCAGGCGCCACAGCCGGCGGCGTCGTCGACGCAGGTCTCGACGGCCCCCGCGTCGGCGCAGCGGCGCGCGCCGGGCTGGCAGAGGTCGGCGCAGGGCTCGCCGAAGCGGACGAGCAGGCTGACCGGGGCCGGCAGCGGCTCGCCGTCGTCGCTCACCGTGAGGATCCAAGGCACGCCGGGGGTGAGCTCGACCTGCAGGGGTCCCTCGGCGGCGGGGACGCAGGCCTCGACCTCGGCATCGCAGCCGGCGCGCAGCGACAGCGACGGGGCGCCGCCGTCCGCCGCCGCGGTGAGCGTCGTGGGCGCGTCGACCTCGATCACGAAGTGAGCGTCCGGCCCGGGCCCGCCGCAGGCGTCGGGGCGCGTGCGGGTATAGCCCGCGCCGAGGTCGACCTCGATTCGCTGGGCCACGGGCTCGAGGGGCGTGGCCTCCGCGCAGGTCTCGCCCGGCGGCACCGGCAGGCAGCCGCCGGGGCGGCAGCGGGCCGCGTGATCGCAGCGCTCGAGGGTCTGGATGCCTTCGCAGGCGTCCACGCGGAGGCGGGCGTCCGCGCGGCACACCAGATCGGCGCCCGGGCGGCACAGCCCGTCGTCGGCGCAGACGTGCCCGGCGATGCAGTCGTCCGGCCCCGCGCAGGGCGCGACACAGGTGCCCACGCAGCGCCAGCCGGCGCGGCAGTCGGCGTCCGCGTCGCACGCGTCGCACCAGCTGCTGCCGCCGTCGTCGCACAGGGCGTGATCGGGGCGAGCGGCGCACAGCCCCTCGAGGGCGCGGTGGAGGTACACCACCTGCTCGGCTTCGGGGGGCTCGGCCGGCAGGCGGTTCACGGTCAGGCACCGTCCCCGGCGGAGGTAGTCCTCCTGGCCGGCCACGAGGACGCCGATCAGGCCGCCGAGGCGATCGAAGACGCCCGAGCCGCTGTTGCCGCCGAAGGCGTCGACGGACGCCTCGAACGCGTCGAGCGCCGGCGCGCCGCGGAAGACGACGAAGCCGCCGTCCGCGATCTTGGCCGGAATGCCACCGGGATAGCCGATGAGCGTCGCCGCCTGGCCCGGCATCAGGCCGTCGGGCGACGGGTGCAGCTCGGCGGGGACCCGGTCGCCTTCGACCGGGCGGTCGAGCTGGACGACCGCGTAGTCGAGGCGGGCGTCCAGGCGATGTGCCAGCACGGCCGCGCAGCGGTACACGTCGGCGTCCTCGATCGAGGCGAGCTGGCCCTCGGCCTCGTAGAGCCAGTCGAAGACGACGCGCTGCCCGGCGCAGCTCTGGGCGTCGATGCAGTGGCCCGCCGTCAGGAAGACGTCCGGGGCGATCAGGGTGCCGCTGCAGCGCGCGCCCGCGATCTGATCGGCGAAGGGCTCACCGTCGCACAGGCCCAGGGCGAGGCCCATCGGCGGGCCGACCGGCTGCCAGGCGTTCGGACCCACCTGCACGAGCTGGTCGGCCGACACCAGGGCGGCCACCGAGCGCCGCGCCAGATCGCGGAGGACGCGGTTGTCGTGGGCGTACACCTCGGTGCGGTCGTCCGCGCCGTAGACCACGGGATCGGCGCGCTGGCCGGTCGCGGTCGGCGGCTGCTCCGGCGCCTCGCAGGCGGGCAGCGCGCCGAGGGTGAGCACCAGCAGCAGGACGCGACGCGACATGGGGGCTCCGGGCGGGACGATGCGGGCGATGATGCCCGCGCCGGGGGCGAGGTGTCCAACCGCCGCGGGGGCCTGGCGGCACCGGTCGGTGGAAATGTCAAACTTCCTTACCTAAGATAGGCGCCATTGTTCGACCGCTCTGGGGAGCGTCCGTGTCGCAGCTCTCGTCACCGCCGCCCGTCGCCATGCGCCCGATCACCCTGCCGTTGCCGCCCCTGGACCTCGCCGCGCCCAAGGTGCGCGTGCGCCGCCCGACGGCGCCGATGGAGCTCGAGCCCGTGCCGCACATCGAGCCCGAGTCGCTGGTCCCCGCGCGGGTGCGCCCCCGGACGCCCTCCGGCCCGGTGCACGCCGACGCCGTCGACGCGCTGCGCGCCCGCGCCCGCCGCATCGAAGACGAGGTCGACGCGCTGCGGCGCCGCCTGCAAGCCGCGCTGCGCGCCGGCCGCCCCGAAGCCGCCGAGCGTCTCATCGAACTCGGCCGCGTCGCGCCCACCGCGCTGACCCGCATGGTCGACGCCCACCGCAGCGCCTCCGGCGGCGCCGCCGAGGGCGAGCACGCCGAACGCCTCGCCCGCCTCGACGCCCAGGTCGAAGCCGCCCGCGCCCGCCTCGACGCCCTCCGCGCCAGCCTGCCCTCCGCCCTCCAGCCCGACTGACCCGCGCCCTCGCCCCCAGGGAGGACCTCGGGGGTCGTGCCATACTTTCGACCGAACCAGCCCACTTCGTTCACTTTTCGGCGCCTGGGGCTCGGGAGAACCTCGGGGGTCGTGCCACACTTTCGACCGAACCAGCCTAGTTCTTACACTTTTTCCGCTCGGGCTTCGCCTCCAGGGATGCGGCCGCCCAGGCGCTGCCCGGTGGGGTCGTGGCAAACAAACGGACGAATCGGCGTAGTTTGCTTACTTTTCGTCCTCGTCCGGAACGCCGAACCAGGGCGGCGGGGGCCAACGCTCCAGCGGCTCGACCAACGGCGGTGTCGGCGCCGCGGGCGGAGATGGCAGGGGATCGCACGCCTCGAGGCACTCGGCGGTGTCCACCTCGTTGCCTCGCCGCGCCACGTCGTCGGCGCGCGCCGCGCCGCCGGGATGGGTGGTCCAGGCCGCGCCGTTCGCGACCAGCCATCCGTCGGTGAGCGTCGCCTCGCAGTCACGGGCGACGACGCCGGCGCCGGCGTTTCGCTCGACGCGGAAGGTCGTCAGGGACAGCTCGCCGCCGTCGCAGGCGGCGCCATGGCCCGCGCCGGCCTCGATCAGCACGTCCGTCGCCACCACCGTCGAGTTCAGGGTGGCGACTCCCGCGGCGCCGCATTGCCCCAAGCGGGCGCCCTCGAGCGTCACCCCCGCCCGATCCGTCGCCCACGCGCACGCCGCGTCTTCGGCAGGCGCCGTGACCGCGACGTTGCGCGCCGTCACGTTCGCGGTATGGGCGGTCAGGCCGGGGCCCGCCGGGTGGTCGATGACCGCATCTTCGAGCGTCACTTCGGCGGCCGACGCTGCGGCGATCCCACCCGCGGCGTCGGCGAGGAGCAGGTTCCGAACGCTCACCTGTGAGCCGTCCGCCGCGAGCAGCGACGGCGACTCGCCGCCGCGCACCGCCACGCGCTCGACGTCGACGCTGGCTTCGCCGACGGTCGCGATGCCGCCGCCGCGGAGCGCGCCGTCGGCCAGTGTGAGCGTTCCGCCCTGCGCCACCAAGGCGGCGCCGCCGTCCGTCGCCAGCGCGAGGCCGGCCAGATCGAGCTGCCCACCCAGGCTCAGCACCGCGGTGGGCGGTGGCCCGTCGGCGCGCGGCAGCACGTCGGACACGTGAGCCCGGGCCAGCGTCAGATCGCTCCCGTCCACCGTCACCCCGAAGCCGAGCGCGCGTCGGACGTCGAGGTCTTCGATTGAGGCGCGACCGGCCTCGGTCACCACCAGCCCGCCGCGGCCGAAGTCGTCGTCCTGCTCGGTCCCCGTGTCGTGCAGCGCCACGCGCCGCGCGGTGAGGCTGCCGCCGCGGCTGACCAGCAGGCCGGGACCCGGGACATCCGTCACGCTCAGCCGGTCCACGCTGACCGAGGCGTCCAGGACGCGGACGCCAGCGGGCTTGGGGTCGTTGACGAAGAAGCCATATGGATCCGGTCTCACGCCCTGAACGCGGATGTCGCTCAGCCGGACCTGCGGCGCCGCTTCGGCCTCCCATCGCGCCACCGCGACGCCGTAATGCCAGGTGCCCGTCGTCGCTACGTGCGCGACCTCGCCGTCGGCGTCGATCACCTCGACGCCCGCGCCGTACGGCGGCGTCTGAGGCGCCGCCACGGGCGACGCGACGACCGTCACGCCGTCGGCGTCGATCGATCCGCCGCTGGCCCGCACCGTCACGCCGGACGATCGGACGAAGACGTCGCGCAGGCGCAAGACGCTGTCCCCCGCGATGAGACCGATGCCGTCCTCGAAGGGGTGGTCGATCGACACCCGGGTGATGCGCGCCTCGGCCCGCCACAGACTGAGTCCGGCGCCCAGCAGCTCGACGTCTTCGAACCGGATGCTGGTTTCTGTCGGGTCGCGCCCGAGGACCACGGGGCTGACCTCGATGATGCGCGCGCGCTGCAGCACGAGATCGGCTCCGTCGACCACGAAATCGGCGTGCCTGGAGCTGTCCAGTCGGGTGTCGCGCAGTGACGTGCTGCTTGCCGGCCCCGCGAGAAAGAGAGGCTGCCGCTCGAAGCGAATGTCGACCTGCTCCGCGACGACCCGGCCGCCCCTGAACGTGGTGATGCCACCGGAGCCCGAATCACCGGACCCGTCGATTCGCCACCGCGCGCCCCGCACCGTGCCGCCACTCTGCGCCTGGACCCCGCTGGTCGACATTCGAGACGCGACGAGGTCCGTTGCGATGATGTCGCCGCCTTCCTCGGCGAGCAGACCGGTGCGGATCGATGCGACACGGACGTGGTCGAGCGTCGCTTCCCCGCCGACCGACTTGACCGCGACGACGTCTCGGCCGAAGTGCTGGCCGAGGCTGCCGAGGACCGTGAGGCCCCGCGCGTGAAGGCTGCCCGCGACATGCACGAACCCCCGGAACGGACGCTCGCCCGGGGCCACGAGCAGGACCACGGCGTCTTCGAGTGTCGCCTCGGCGCCGGGATCGATCTGGATGCCCGTCTCCGCGGTCCCGTGCACGACGCAGCCCGCGCAGTCCAGCCGACCGCCTGGCACGACGCGCACGCCCTCGCCGGGACCCAACACCCGCAGCGCGGTGGCGCGCGCGACGCCCCCCACCCGCAGCGCGGGCCGGTCCGTCACGTTGGCCACCTGCACGCGCTCCAACATGGCCAGGGCGTCTGCCTCGACATCGATGGTGCCCTCGACGCCCAGATCGATCAGCGTGACCTCGGACGCGAGCGCCGCGGTCAGCGCGCCCTCCAGCACCACGTCGCGCGCGCAACGCCCCTGCAAAGTCACCGCGTCGTTCAGCGTCGGCGCGGCGTAGCGTCCCGGGCCCAAGCCCACGGTGCCGCCACGCCCCACCACCGCCAGCGCAGCCTCGAGCGTTCCGAACGGACGCTCGGCCGAGCCGTTCCCGTCGGCCGCGCCCGCACGCACGAACACCGTCCCGACCGGCCACGCGTCAGCCTCGAACGGACCCTCACTGCACCCGTCCACCGGCAGAGGCCGACACGCCTCGCCCGCCGCCGGCAAGCCGTCGACCCCGTCGCACCCGCGCGCGTCCACCGGCGGCAGGTTCAGGCAGCCACCGCCCGGCAGCGGCTCCCCGTCGCAGGGCGCCAACGGCGCCGGCATGCAGCCGCCGTAGGCCGGCATCCACCCCTCGGGGCATGGACGCGCCTCGACGCAGCCGCCGGGCACCCAGAACGACCCCTCTGGACAGTCGACCGGCTCGGGCGGCAGACACTCGACTCTCCCCGGCGCCCGCGCCCAGCCGTCCGGGCACACCCAGGCGCTGCCGCAGCTGCCGTCCGCGAGGGTCAGGCGGTCGGACCCGCAGCGATCCGGCTCGAAGGGCGCGGGCGCGCAGCCGTCGTCCCGGGACCATGGCTCAGCGCAGGCGGGCGCGGTCCCAGCGTCGGCCTCCGGGTCGTCGCCCGGCGTCGGCCGCGCGCAGCCCACGGCCAAGCCGGCCAGGGCGAGCAGGCAACATCGGGCGATGGCATCCATGACTGGCGCCACCATACCGCAGGCCAGCCGGCCGGCGCGCGCCGATTCAGGCAGCGCGGCGCAGCGCCGCGAAGCGCTCGACCGCGTGGGCGATGCCGTCGTCGTCGACGTCGAGGTGGGTGACCAGGCGAATGACTCGAGGCCCGGCGGCGAGGCAGCGGACGCCCTCGGTGTCGAGGTGGGCGGCGGCCTGCTCGGCGGCGTCGAGGGTGACGTACACCATGTTGGTCGCGGGCTCGGCGACGTCGTAGCCGGCGGCGCGCAGGCCGTCGTACAGGGTGCGGGCGCGGCGGTGGTCGTCGGCCAGACGCTCGACGTGGTGGTCGAGCGCGTGCAGGGCGGCGGCGGCCAGCAGGCCGGCCTGGCGCATGCCGCCGCCGAGCAGCTTGCGGTGCCGGCGCGCGCGGGCGACGAAGTCGGCGGGGCCGCACAGGACCGAGCCGACGGGCGCGCCGAGGCCCTTGGAGAAGCAGAAGCTGATCGAGTCGAAGCCGGCGGCGAGGCGGTCGAGCGGGACGCCGGTGGCGACGACGGCGTTGAAGGCGCGGGCGCCGTCGAGGTGGGCCTTCAGGCCGCGGGCGTGCGCGCCCTCGCACAGGGCGTCGAGGGTGGCCTGCGCGTAGACGCTGCCGCCGCCGCGGTTGGCGGTGTTCTCGACGCACAGCAGCGTGGCGGGCGCGAAGTGGTCGTTGGGCGGGCGGACGAAGGGCCAGACGGCGTCGGGGACGAGCAGGCCGCGGTCGGCGGCGATGGGGCGGATCTGCACGCCCGCGATGACCGCCGGGCCGCCCGCCTCGTAGTTGAAGGGGTGCGCGCCGGCCTCCATCAGCACCTCGTCGCCGGGCTGCGTCCAGCCGCGGATGGCGAGCTGGTTGGCCATGGTGCCCGAGGGGGTGAAGAGGGCGGCCTCTTTGCCGGCGCGGCGCGCTGCCTCGGCCTCCAGTCGCTGCACCGTGGGGTCGTCGCCCAGCACGTCGTCGCCCAGCGGGGCGTCCATCATGGCCTGCCGCATGGCGGCGGTGGGGCGGGTGACGGTGTCCGAGCGCAGGTCGACGATCATGGTTTCCTCCCGGCGTGCGGGCAGTGTCGGCCTGCGTTGCCCGGCGTGCAAGGGGCGCATCCGCCGGGGCGGCTGGCGCATCATGCTGCGTCGACGACCAGGAGTTCGCATGGACGTTCTCGACGCCATCCTCGACCGCACGACGACGCACAAGTACGCGCCCGAGCCGATCGACGAGGCCATCATCGACGACGCGCTGCGCGCCGCCCACCAGGCGCCCTGCCACAAGGTGACCTGGCCCTGGCGGTTCACGCGCGTGGGGCCCGAGGCGCGGGCGCGCATCGCCGACATCGGCCTGGCCATCAAGCGCGAGGGCAAGTCGCTGACCGCCGAGCAGGTGGGCGCCATCCGCGGGAAGCTAATGAACCCGGCGGTGCTGGTCGTGGTCAGCCAGGTGCGCTGCGACGATGCGTTCCGAGCGCGCGAGGACTACGCCGCGGTGGCGTGCGCCATCCAGAACTTCCAGCTCGTCGTCACGGCGCGCGGCCTGGGCGCGAAGTGGTCGACGGGCGGCGTGACGCGCCACCCGGACACCTACGCGACGCTGGGCATCGACCCCGAGGCGGAGGAGATCGTCGCGTTCCTGTGGGCGGGCGTGCCGGCGCAGGACTGCGACGTCAAGCGGCCGTCCCTGGACAGCGTCGTGCGGACGGTGCCCTGAGTGAGGGGCGTGGGGATGGGCTGGCCGGTGGCTTCGGTGCGCCCTGCGGTGGGTTGGAGGGGCTGTCAGCTCTCGGCTGTCAGCTTTCAGCGTGGCGGTTGCACCGTGGGAGTCGGCTCGCTGCGCTGTGGCGGTGGGGGCGTCCGGTTCGGGCTGAGCGCCGATGGTTGATCGGCCGCGGGATGCGACACAGCGCCAGTCGGCGAATCTGGACGTGCTGGTCGTCGGGGACGGGCCGGCTGGGTTCGCGGCGGCGGCCGCGTGCGCCGACGCCGGGCTGGGCGTTGGTCTGGTCGGCGATCGGCTGGACGAAGCGTGGCCGGCGAACTACGGCGGGTGGGTCGACGAGCTGGCCGAGCTGGGGGTGGGCCACCTGGTGCGGCACACCTGGCGCGATGCGACCGTCACCGTGCGACCGCCGCACGCGCGTTCGTTGGGGCGCGGGTACGCGCTGGTCGACGGTGAGGCGCTGAGGGCGCACTTCGCGGAACGCCTCGGCGACGCGCCGCGCTGGAGCGGGCGCGGCGCGACGGCGACGCACGACGCGACGGGCACCACGGTGACGCTCACCGACGGCCGAACGCTGCGCGCGCGCTGCGTCGTGGACGCCAGCGGCCACCGGCCCGCGCTGGCGCAACGCGCCGCCGGCGACCCCGGCTTCCAGACCGCGCTCGGCTGGCTGCTCGAGGTCGAGTCGCATCCCTTCGGGCTCGACACCATGCGCCTGATGGACTTCGGCGACGCGCCCGGCGGCGATCCGCGCCGGCCGACGTTCCTGTACGCGATGCCCTTCGACGACCGGCATGTCTTCGTCGAAGAGACCACGCTGTGCGCGCGACCCGCGCGCCCCATCGACGAACACCGGCCCTTGCTGGAGGCCCGCCTCGCGGCGCTGGGCGTGCGGGTGAAGCGCGTGCTCGAGACCGAGCGTTGCTGGATCCCGATGGGCGTCCCGCTGCCCCCCGCCGACCAGCGCGTCGTGCCCTTCGGCGGCGCCGCCGGCTTCGTCCACCCGGCCACCGGCTACCAGCTCGCGACGGCCCTGCGCCGCGCCCCCGCGCTGGCCGCCGCGCTGGCCGCGCACGACGCTCCGGCCGAGGCCGCGGCCGCCGCGCACGCCGCGGTCTGGCCCGCCGACGCCCGGCGCGTGTGGGCCCTGCTGACCTTCGGCATGGAGGTGCTGCTCGACCTCGACCTGGCCCGCACACGCGCCTTCTTCGACGGCTTCTTCGCCGTCTCCCGCGCCGATTGGTCGGCCTACCTGGCCGGCACCGCGACGCTGCCCCAGGTGGCCCGCACGATGACGCGCGTGTTCGGCGCCGTCTCGCCGGGATTGAAGCTGCGACTGGTGCGCCACGGGCTGAGCGGGTACGGGGTGGGGGCGCTGCGAGGGCTGGTGCGCGGATAGCGCGGCCCGGCGCGACGCACCGCGTGACATCCACGACCTCACCGTGCGAGGCTTCCGGCGGGCAGCCTGATTGGGAGGTGGCAATGCGAAGCGAAGCTCGAATCGAACTGGGTGGCGTCCTGGCCGTCGCGGTGACGCTGTTGGCCGGCTGCGTGGGCAGCGGCGAAGCTGCGTCGCCGGACGAGGTCGTCGAGCTGCAGCGGCGCGTCGCCGCGCTGGAGCAGCGGTTGGAGGTCATGGGCGCCGTGTGCGGCTCCACCGGCCACACCGGCGCGCCCGTGGGCCTGGGCGTGCCGGGGGTGTGCCGCGCGACGGTGATCGATCGCGTCAACTTCGACGATGAGACGCCCGCGCAGGTGTGGTCGCTGCACCGCGACGAGGCCGGGCGACTGGAGCGCCTCGAGGTCGTCGACCGCATCACGTACGACGCGGCCGACGCGGCGATGAAGCGCACCTTCCACTACGACGCCAACGGCGTCCTGACCCAAGTTGATCAGATCGATCGGGTCAACTTCGAGGAGCAGCGCCCGGCGACGACGGTGATGCTCGAGTACGGGTGCGAGGGAGAGTAGGACCCGATGACTGAGTGACCGACTGGGCGCCGGAAGGCGGGGGCGCAACGGGTCGGCACCGCCGCCTTTGCGGGCGCCCGGCCTACCGCACCGCCTCCGCGCATGCTCGCGCGTCGCGCGCGGCGGCGTTCGCGCGGTCCACCGCGGCGGTCAGTTGCTCCTCCACCGTTCGGATGGCTTCGGCGCCCGCGGCGGCGGCGCGCTCGCGGGCGGCCGCGGCGGCGGTGCGCGCGCGCTCCAGGCCGGCGACCGCGTCGTCGGCGGCGTCGCGGGCGTTCGCGGCGCGCTTCTTCACGGCGTCGAGCGCCTCGGGCGCGCGGCGGGCGGCGCTGTCGGCGTTGGCCTGCGCGGTCGCGACGGCGGCGGCCTGCGTCTTCAGCGCCTCGGCCTCGACGCGCGCGCGCTGCTCGACCATGCGTTCGCCGGTGGGCGCCTGGCGCAGCTCGACTCGGCGAGGCCGGCGGCGGTGGCGGCGGCGACGATGGCGCTGTCGACGGCGGACTGGGCCTTCTTCACCGCGTCGCCGATGCGCTTGCTGGCGCGGCGCGCCAGCTCGACGGCGGCCAGGGAGCGTTCGGCGGCGCTCTTGGCCTCGCCCGCGGCGCGGGTGGCCTCGTCGACGGCGGCTTGCGCGCGGGTGGCCTCGGCCTGCGCCGCGGCCCAGGCGGCTTGCACGGCCTCGGCGGCGGCGGTGGGATCGACGGTCGCGGCGCGCTTCGCGTCGCCGGCGGCGCGGGCCGCGTCGTCGGCGGCCTTGGCGACGCGGTCGCGGGCGCGCTGGCGGGTCTGGGCGGCGCGGGTGCGCGTCTCGGCGTCGCCCTCGCGCTCCCGGACCTCGGCCGCGGCGGCGTCGTCGTAGGCGCGGTGCGCCTTCGCGTTCGCGGCCTCGGCGGCGTCGGCCGCGCGCTCGGCGGCGGCCGCGAGCGTCGCACCGGCGGCGTCGGTCGACACCGTGCCCACGCGCCGCGGCGGCCATCGCCTCCGTGGCGGCCTCGACCGCGCGGCCCGCGGCGCGCGTGGCCGTGCGCGCGGCCTCGTCGGCGTCGCGCATCGCCTTGCTGGCCGCCGCGTCGTGCTGCTTCCACCGCGCGGTCACGTCCCGCGCGTGCCCCAGCGTCACCTTGGCGCGCCGGATGGCGTCTCGCGCGTCGACCGGCACGTCCGGCCCCGTGGCCGACCACACGCGCGCCCCGCCGGACGCGCGCGCGCCCCAGCCCCGCCTTCCGCGGCGCCCCCCCGGCGGCGCGCGCCTGCTTGATCGCCGCGTACGCCTCGTTCAGCCGCTTCGTCTGCGCCTCGGCCTCGGCCACCGCCGCCGCGCCCTCGACGTGGGCCCGGTCCGGGTGCGCAGCCTGCACGGCCCGCAGCCACGCGGCGCGCACCGCGTCGTCGGGCGCGCCGGGGTCGACGCCGAGCAGGGCGTAGGGCTCGGAGGTCACGGTCATCGACCGTCGGGTGAGGATCGGGCCATGTCCGTCTCGGCGACGGCGACGGCGACGGCAACGGCAACGGCAACGGCGACGCGCGATGCGGCCTGCGGTCGAGCGCACCGAGGCCTGCGCGACGGGACGCTGCCCTGTTCGACGGACCACGCCGCGGCCCACCAAGCCCCGCGACGGGGCGCGTGCGTGCGGGCGTGGTGAGACCGGCCGGCGTGCTGCATCCGCAGTACGTGCCTGAGCGACCGAACGCCCGCAGCCGATGCCCGCAGGGCGAGGCGAGGACGTGAGGATCGCGAAGGTGCGCCCGAAGGGCGCCGGCCAGCCGGGGGGTCACAGGGGTGGCCGGCAGGCCCCCCTTGCCGCGCGCTTGCGCGCGGCGGAGAGACAGTCTGTCCGGTGGAGGCTGCACCTGTTTCAGTCGAGCGAGCGCCCGCCCTGGCGCGGCGTCCAGTGGAGCACCCCGCCGCCCGACCGCGGCGCCGCTCGCAGAGATCCAACCCCCTCATCCGTTCAAGCCGGGAACAGCTCGGGCATCGACAGGTACTTGTCCCCGCGATCACACACGATGAAGACGATCACGCTGCCCGCCGGCGCCTCGGCGGCCACCTGCAGGGCCGCGGCGCACGCGCCGCCGGACGACAGGCCGACGAACAGCCCCTCTTCCTGCGCCAGCGCCCGCGTGATGCGGCCGGCTTCGGCCTCGCTGACGTCGATGGTGCGGTCCACGCGCTCGGGCTCGAAGATCTTCGGCAGGTACGCCTCGGGCCACCGCCGGATGCCCGGGATCTTCGACCCGTCCTCGGGCTGCACCCCCACGATCTGCACCGCGGGGTTCTGCTCCTTCAGGTAGCGCGACGTGCCCATGATGGTGCCCGTCGTGCCCATCGAGCTGACGAAGTGCGTCACCTTGCCCGCGGTGTCGTTCCACACCTCGGGCCCGGTCGTCTCGTAGTGCATCTGCGGGTTGGCGGGGTTGGCGAACTGGTTCAGCTGCACGTGCGTGCCCGCGTCGTGCATGGCTTGCGCGAGGTCGCGCGCGGCCTCCATGCCCTCGTCCACCAGCACCACCTCGGCGCCGTGCGCCTTCATGATGGCGCGCCGCTCGGGCGTCGCGTTGGTGGGCATCAGCAGCGTGATGGGGATCTTCTTCAGCGCCGCGATCATCGCCAGCGCGATGCCCGTGTTGCCGCTCGTCGCCTCGACCAGCGGCTTGCCGCCGCTCAGCAGCCCCGCCTCCTCGGCCGCCGTGATCATCCCCAGCGCCGCGCGGTCCTTCACCGAGCCGCCCAGGTTGGTGCCCTCGAGCTTGGCCCACAGCGCGACGTCGTCGCGTGGGCACAGCTTGCGCAGGCGGCGCATGGGGGTGTCGGCCAGCAGGCCCTGGAACTCGGCGTAGGCGGGGTTCTTCACGGTCGGGCGCTCCTTCGCACGGACGGCGCAGCATACCCCGTCAGGGCGTGCTCGGGGGAGGGATGCCGGCAGGGGGTGAGAAGGCGCGCTTCAGCGCCGCGGTGACCTCGGCCACCTTCTTGCGCACCGCGGCGCTCTGCTCGAGGTGCACGAAGCGGCCGCCGCCGCGCGTGGCCTCGGTGGTGCACGCGTCCGGCGCGCCGTTCAGCTCGCGCCCCTGCACGTTGTGCGTGCCGCAGCGCCGCGTCGCGCGCTTGGGTCCGCCCGGCCACGCGTTGCACGTCGTCACGCGCGTCTTCTTCAGCGCCGCCTTCAGCTCGGCCGCCACCCGTGCGGCGGGCGCGTCCGCCGCGATCGGCGCCCGCGTCCCATCGCCCACGCTCACCCCCGGCTCGGCGAACCCGTGCAGGTTCACCACCGCGTCGCCGGGCCACGCCGCGGTCAGCGCCCGGTGCGCCGCCTGGAACTGCGTCTCGAGGTTGTGCGCCATGTCGCTGGCCGGATAGCGCGCCGGCTTCCCGCAGGCCAGCGTATAGCCGCTGCAGCCGGACGGCTTGTTGGACGTGCACCGATGCACCCCGCTCACCAGCAGCGCCCGCGCCCCGCCGTCGCGGAAGATGGCCACCGCCTGGCGCCGCGTGCCCTTGTCGTAGAACGCGTGCGGCGCCTGCACCTGGTAGGGCAGGGCCGGCCCCGTGCGCACCATCAGCCGCGGGCGCCCGCTGCCGCCGGGCGGCGTCCAGCGCAGCACCGGATCGGCGCCCACGGTGCCCACGCACAGCGTGTAGCGCGCCGCCTCGGCCCGCGCCTTCGCGACCCCGAGATCGCCCTTCGCGGCCGCGGCGATCGACGCCGCCAGCGCCTCGCGCTCGGCCGCCGGCGCGGGCACCCAACCGGGCGCGCGCCGTGGCGGGTCGATGGCCTTGCGCGAGAAGGCGGCCAGCGCGTCCGCCTCGGGACACGCCGGCAGGTCGGGCGCCGTGGCGCCGGCCGTGGTCAGCAGGAAGGCGAGAAGGGCGAGCACGGCGCGATCCTGACTAGGAGCCTGTTGCACATTCGGGGCACTTCGAAGTGCACGCCCCCGAATGCTCGGCTCGGCGTTGCGAGAGCAAGGCGATACCGCCGGGTATCGTCATGCTCTCGCGCCTTGATCCGAGCTTTCGGTGACGCACCCCGCTCGACCCCTCGATGCGCAACAGGCTCCCGGCCCCCCGCCGCCGATGCAACGGGGCGGCGGGGGCCGCGCGCCCTACCTCACTCCGCGGTGAAGATCACCCGCTCCCACTGCGCGTTGCCGATGCCCGTGGTCGCGCCGCAGCGCCACCCCGAGTTCAGCCGACCGCCGCTGGTGTGCCAGCACATGCGCAGCTCGGGCATCACGTTGGCCGTGTCGCAGCTGTTGCGGTTGACCCCCGCGCCCTCGGGCGCGAAGCCCATGCTGCGCGACGGGCTGTAGTAGAAGTCGACCCCGTTGTGGTTGTTGACGGCGTCGTTGGCGTTGCCGACGTCGAAGAACACCTCGGCCGTCTCGCCCATCGCCAGCAGCGTGAAGTCCTCGGCGCCGGCCATGCGGCAGCCGATGGCCACCATGCTACCGCTGCACGCGTCGAGGATGGGCGCGAGCTCGGTCGACTCGTTGTAGGTGCCCTGGTAGCACATCTCCCAGCCGTCGAGGTCGATCTCGGGGACGTCCTGGCCGATGCCCTCGTAGAAGAACAGCCCGCCGCACGCGCCCTCGAGGCACTCGACGCCCGCCTCGCACACCCGGCCGCAGCGACCGCAGTTGTTCTCGTCGTCCTGCACGTCGATGCAGGCGCCGTCGCAGAACGCGAAGCCCTCCTGCTCGCACAGGTCGCCGGCGCCCGCGCAGCCCGCGTCGTCGGGCCAGTCGGTGGCGCCGTCGGCGTCGTCGTCGGCGCCGTTGGCGCACGCCGGCGCGCCGTCGGGATCGGCCTCGTCGTCGTCCCGCGTCGACTCGCAGCCGGGATCGGCCAGGTCGATGAGGCCGTCGAGGTCGTTGTCGGCGCCGTCGCTGCAGCGCCGCCCGGGGGGGCCGTTCTCGCTGGTGCCGAAGGCGGCCGGGCAGCTCGGATCGTCGGGGAAGTCGACGCGGCCGTCGCCGTCGTCGTCCAGCGTGT
Source organism: Myxococcales bacterium (assembly GCA_020633465.1). Lineage (GTDB taxonomy): Bacteria > Myxococcota_A > Bradymonadia > UBA7976 > UBA1532 > JACKDN01. The sequence goes on along the minus strand of JACKDN010000020.1, from coordinate 667 downwards.
TGGCGCAGGCCGGCAGGACACCGTTGTTGTCCTCGTCGTCGTCCACCGGCGAGCGGCAGCCGGGGTCGAGCGGGAAGTCCGTCAGCCCGTCGCCGTCGTCGTCCACGCCGTTCGCGCACCGCGCGGGGTCGAGCGGATCGGTCTCGTCGTCGTCGCCGATGGTCTCGCAGCCCGGGTCGTACGGGAAGTCGGTCCAGCCGTCGGCGTCGTCGTCGATCAGGTTGTCGCAGGCGGCGGGCGGGGCGCCCTGCTCGGGGCCGGCCTCGTCCTCGTCGTCGGCGCCTGCGCACCCGGGATCGAGCGCGTCGATCAGCCCGTCGTTGTCGTTGTCCAGCTCGTCGCTGCAGGCCGGCACCATGCCGATGGTGAGCACGAAGTCACCCGCGCGCGGGCGATCGTCCACCTCGAACACGAGGTCGTCGGCGACCGCCGCGGCCACGTCCGCCGCCGGCACGTCGGCCCCGGCCACGTACATCACGAAGCCGCCGCTGGACTGGAAGTTCGTGGTCACGTTGCCGGCCTCCTGGGCGTAGTCCAGCGTCTCCAGCTGCTCCAGCCGGCGCGGCACCACCGCGAAGAACACCTGGGCGTCCTCCTCGGCGCTGTCGAGGTCGCCGTCGTTGGTCACCCAGTACGGCACCTCCGCCTCGGGGAAGGGCAGGATGTC
>JACKDN010000002.1 GCA_020633465.1 Myxococcales bacterium | reverse complement strand
CCGATCCCGGTGCTGAAGGCGGGCGAGACGACCGTGGCCTTCCTGCGGCCGAACAAGCGGTTGGGCTACCACCCGGCGGCGCGGGGCTACAGCTTCGAGCGGGTGGCCGCGGAGCGGGTGCCGCGCGAGGTGCCGGCGCCCGAGCCGGCCGAGCGGCCGGTGGAGACGCGCACCGCGCGGTGCGTCATCGATCCGGTGCCGGGCGGGAAGCGGCTGCAGGCGGTGACCCTGGTGCTCGACGACGGGACGTCGTGGATCGCCGCCTACCGACCCCATGCGCGCTTCTGGCCCTTCGCCGACAAGCGCGTCGTCTTCACCGGGCGGCCGTACTCGAACCCGCCCCACGTCCAGTCCGTGGGGGGCACGCACGTCGAGGTGAAGACGATCGAGCTGGCGCCCGGTGAGACGGCGTACGCGCCGGCGCCCGACCGGCTGCCGGCGCCGCCGACCGTGGGGACGCTGGCCGAGCTGAAGGCGCGGGCCGGTCGCTGGTCGCGCGTCGTGATGCCGATCGAGGGCGGCAAGGTCGTCTTCCCCGACGGCGCGCTGCCTCTCCGCGTCTTCGGCCGCACCCAGCCGAAGGCGGGCGCCCACACCCTGATGGCGCGCTACGTCGAGGGCAACGACGGCGCGGCGGTGTACGCGGCGTCGAGCTGCCCGGGGGACGTGCCCCGCTGCGGCATGGACGACGCCTCCGGCCCGGGGAAGAAGTAGGTCAGGGCGCGGGCAGCGGGCCGTCGAGGGTCTGGAACGCCTCGAAGTCGTCCACCCGCTCGACCAGCTCGGGGCAGTCGATGAAGGGGTTGCGGTTGCCCTGGATCGCCTCGACGGCGTCGTTGCGCCCCCGCTCGAGATCGTCGGGCGGATCCTCCGCGTGCCAGGCGCGCACCGTCGCCTCTTCGGTGGCGGGCAGATCCAGCCCCCAGCGCACCGAGTAGTAGAGGACCGTCCGCGCGATGTCCCCGCGGCGGGCCGCGCGCACCTCGAAGACGGTGTCGCCGCTGGCGTCGGTGCCCAGCACGCTGGGGCTGTGGTCGAGCACGCGGTCGCGCACCGGCGTCCCGAACCGGAAGCTGCCGCGCGCGCTGTTGGCCCCCGCGTCGCTGGGCCACAGGTTGTGGATGTCGCTCTCGTGGTGGCTGAACAGCACGCTGTCGCGATCGCCGTCCATGCGCGAGCGCGGCCAGACGTGCTCGGCGTTGAAGTCGTTGTGGTTGGGCTCCTCGTCGGGGCCGGTGGCCACGAAGCGCCCGGTGTAGACGCACTCGACGCCCTGCTGGCCGCCCGGGCCGGGGCGCCGCTCCACCTGCGTGAACATGAAGTGGCGCGCGGTGGTGTAGCGGTTGAGGTTGCCGCCCAGGTCGGCCTGCGGGTCGATGGGCACGTAGGCCGACTGGACGTCGCGGTGCAGGCGGTCGCGCAGCGCGTCGCCGTCGAGCCCCGCGTAGGCCGCGCAGCCCTCGCCCGGGGGGGCGGCGTCCATCCGCGGCTCGGCGTCGGCCACCGGCGCGGCGTC
>JACKDN010000019.1 GCA_020633465.1 Myxococcales bacterium | reverse complement strand
CGCTGCGCATCAGGTCGCGGCAGATGGACAGCCCCAGGCCGGTGCCCTCGCCGCTGGGCCGGCGGGTGAACAGCGGCTCGAAGATCGTCTCGCGCAGCTCGACCGGCACGCCCGGCCCGTCGTCCTCGACCACCAGGCGCGCGCCCTCGGCGCCGTCGTCCCGCGCGGTGATCCGCACGCAGCCCCCGACGCCGTGCTCACCGCACGCGTTGATCGCGTTGTCGATCAGGTTGGTCACCACCTGGTCGAACTGCCCCGCGTCGCCGCGCAGCGTCAGATCCGCCGGCTGGACGTCGACCTGCACGGACAGGCCGGCCGCCTTGGCTCGGTGCCCCACCATCTGCACGACGGCCTCGATCCGCGCCGTCACCCCGAAGTCCTCGACCCCACCCGCCTCGCCCAGCCGCCGCGTCCGATCCCGCAGCCCGTGGACGTACCGCGTCGTGCGCTCGACCAGCTCGTCGGCGCGCTCGACCTGCCGCCCCAGATCGGACGCGATGGCCCGCAGATCGTCGTCGGTGATCTGCGGGTGGCCGACGCTCCGGCGCAGCTCGTCGACCAAGGCTCGCTGCTCGGCCAACGCGTTGCGCGCCGCCGCCAGCGGGGTCTTCAGGTCGTGCGCGATGGTCGCGGCGCGGCGCCCGATCTGGGCCAGCCGATCGGCCGCCAGCAGCCGCTCGTGCGCGTCGGCCAGGCGCGCGAACACCCGCCGCTGCCGCCGCCCGGCGAACAGCGCGATCATCCCCACGCCGAGGGCCATGCCCGCGACACCGCTGTGGCCCGGCGCCGCCACGGTGCCCGCGACGGCGTGGCCGACCCCGACGACGACCCCCGCCTGCAGGCCCAACAGCAGCCCGTGCAGCGGCCGCGGCGCCATGAACCCGACCGGCACCAGCGCCACCACGAACGCCAGCATGTCGTTCTCGACGTACGTGCCGAAGTGCCCGTCGAGCACCGCCGAGCCGGTGTTCACCACCAGCACCATGCCCTGCATCAGCCACGCGGACCGATCGGCCTCGGCCCGCGCCAGGCGCGCCAGGCCGTACAGCAGCGCCGTCATCACGACCGTCACCGGCACCAGCAGCGCGAAGCGCGCCTCGGGGCGGAGGCCGAAGGTCAGGCTGACGATCGGCAACAGGCGCACCATGGCGTCGAGCAGGGTGCGCGTGCCGTGGCGGTTGGCCTGCACCAGGGCCGCCGACTCGGGCGCGCTGCACCAGCGGCGGAGCGACGCGCGGTTCATCGCGCCACGCAGACGCGATCGCGCCCCGCGCGCTTCGCGGCGTACAGCGCGGCGTCGGCCCGCTCGATCGTCCGCGCCCAGTGCTCGTCCGGCCCCACCTCGGCCACGCCGATCGAGGCGCTGATCGCCAGCGGCTGCCCCTCGAAGCGCAGGCTGACCTCGCCGAGCGCCCGGCGCACCCGCTCGGCGCACTGCGCCGCGGCCTGCAGCCCCGTCTCGGGCAGCACGATCAGGAACTCTTCGCCGCCGAACCGGCAGCAGATGTCCGACGCGCGACACGTGGCCTCGAGCGCCCGCGCCACGGCGCACAGCGCCACGTCGCCCGCGGCGTGACCGAAGCCGTCGTTGATCGCCTTGAAGTGATCCAGATCCACCAGCAGCACCGACGTGCGGTGCCCGCTGCGCGCCGCGAGCGTCACGTACTCGTTCAGCCGGCGCTCGCCGAAGGCGCGGTTGTGCAGGCCGGTGAGGTGATCGCTGGTGGCCTGCTCGTACAGGCGCAGGTTCTCGAAGGCCAGCGCCACCAGGCCCGCCACGATGCGCACCGCGGCGACGGCGTCGTCGACCAGCGAGACGCCGGCCAGCGCCATGCACCCGCGCGCGCCGTCCCGCGTGGCCAGCGGCACGGTGACCAGATCGCCGTGCTGCCGCGGCAGATCGTCGTCCAGCGTCGCCCGCAGCAGCGTCGCGAGGTCGGCGGGCAGATCCCCCAACCGCTCGACGCCCTCGAAGCGGCCCGTGCCCACCCGCACGCTCATCGCTTCGCGCGCGCTCGGCAGCAGGAACAGCCCGCTGTTGCGCGTCGCCACGACGCCCTCGACGCCGCCCAGCAGCCGCCCGACCGTGTCGAGGGCCTGTCGGAAGAACGACTCGGCGGGCTGCAGCCGCGCCAGGCGGGGCGTGTCGTCGACCACCTGCTGCAGCAGCCGCCGCTGCGCCTCGATGCGGCCCAGCGTCGCCGCCTGCTTCAGCGCCGCGTCCACCTGCACCAGCAGGCGCTCGGGGCCGTCGGCCTTGTCGTGGTAGCCCTGGATGTCCAGCTCGGCCATCATGCGCCGCGCCGGCTGCTCGCCCGCGTAGCCGGTCACCAGCACCAGCTGCACCAGCGGGTCGAAGGCGCGGATGGCGGCGCACACCTCGGCGCCGGTGGCGCGCGGCATGTAGAAGTCGAGCAGCACGAGGTGGGGCCGCCAGGTGCGGACCTTCTCGACCCCGGCGAGCGGATCGGCGCACCCCTCGACCGCGTGCCCCTCGCGGCGCAGCAGGCTGAGGGTGGTCGTCAGCAGATCGGCGTCGTCGTCGATGACGAGCACACGCCAGCCGGTCGAGGCGGGGGCAGTGAGGCGAGCCATGGGGGCGCTCCGGAGAGGATCTCCGAAGGGTTCGGCCGGCGTCCCGGCTGGCCTGAACGGCAGGTGCGCGCCGCACCACTACACAGCGTTCGACGGCCCGCGAAACACACATAAGACACAAGACAGCCACCCACTCGAGGTTCGGGCGGCCCGGCGCCGGGCTCATCCCAGCGGGCGGACGGCCCCCTCGAAGATGGCGCGCACCGTCTCGACCGAGTCGGCCTCGGCGGCCGTCTTGTCGGGGCGGTAGCCTTTGACGCGGGCGAAGCGCAGCGCCATGCCGCCGGGGTACTTGGGGCTCTGCTGCACCTCGTTGAAGGCGATCTCGACGACCAGCTCGGGCCGGCAGAAGACGACGTGACCGTCACGGCCCGTCTCGCGCGCGAGGATGTGTTCGGTCTGCCAGGCGAGGACCTCGTCGGTCAGCCCCTTGAAGGTCTTGCCCAGCATCACGAAGCCCCCGTCGGGATCGCGCGCGCCCAGGTGCAGGTTGCTCAGCCAGCCCTTGCGGCGGCCGCTGCCCCACTCGGCGGCCAGCACCACCAGGTCGAGCGTGTAGGTGGGCTTCAACTTCAGCCACGCGCTGCCCCGCCCGCCCGCGGCGTACCCGGCCTCGAGGTGCTTGGCCATGATGCCTTCGTGGCCGGCGTCGATGGCTCGCTTCAGGAAGGCCTGGGCGGCGGCGGCGTCGTCGACGACCGCGCGCGGGACCAGGTGGGCGGGCGGCACGCGCTCGGCGAGGGCGGCCACGCGGTCGGCGGTGGGCGCGTCCACCAGATCGGCGCCGTCCAGGTGCAGGGCGTCGAAGAAGAAGGGCGTCAGGGGCACCTCGTCGCGCAGCTCGGCGGTCTTGAACTCGATGCGCCGGCCGAAGCGCCGCATGGTGGTCTGGAAGGGGCGCGGCCGGCCGTCGGGATCGAGGGCCAGCACCTCGCCGTCGAGCACCAGGGCGTCGCCGGGCAGCGAGAGGGCGAGCTCGACGACCTCGGGCGCGGCTTTGGTGACGTCCTTCAGGCCGCGGGTGAACACGCGCACGCGCTCGCCCTGCCGGTGTACCTGCACGCGCACGCCGTCCATCTTGTACTCGAGCGCCGCGCGGCCGAGCAGCTCGAGGGCGGCGTCGACGTCGTCGGCGGGCGAGGCGAGCATCGGCTGCAGGGGGCGGAACAGCTTCACGCCGAAGCGGCGCAGGGCCGGCTCGCCCCCCTCGGCCGCGGCGCGGGCGACGGCGGCCAGATCGCCGCTGAACATGGCGGCGCGGCGCACGGCGTCGGCCGGCACGGCGAGCGCCTGGGCCAGCGCGTCGGCCATGATCCCCTCGAGGGCGCCCTGGCGAAGCTCGCCGGTCAGCAGCGCGAGCAGGAAGCGCTGCTCGGCCGCGGTCGCGCGCGCCAGCAGCGCGGCCAGGCGGGACGCGCGGGCCTCGGTGCTGCCCGGCCCTTGGATGCCGGTGAGATCATCGAGCGCGGCGTCGACCTCGGCGGCCGTGAGCGACGAGGCGGCGGCCGGCGGGGTGTCGCGCACGGCCTCGGCGGTGGCGTAGCCCACGCCCACCTTGCCCTGCCGCGGCTCGCCGGCCAGCCAGCCGACCGCCAGCGCCAGCGCGTCGGGCGTGCGCCCCGCGAGCAGCGCGGCCAGCCGCTGGATCTTCTGCTTGCGCGAGCGCGTCGCGCCCACGTCCTCGGACGTCTGCACCACCTCGTCGAGCGTCATCGCGTGCCTCCGCCGGGAGTGATGCGCCGGGCGCGTGGGCGTCGCGGTGACCGGGGCGACGCTGGTACCGTGCGCGCCGACATCTTCGTTCGGAGCGAGCGACATGACCAGGACGACGGGATGGCTGAGCGTGGCGCTGGTGGCGCTGTGCGCGGCGGGGTGCATCGAGAGCAGCGGCGACGACGCGCCGACCGACGACGCGGCGGTGTCCGGTGAGGGCGGCGCGGGCGGTCAGATCGGCGCGGGCGGCGCGCCGGGCGCCGGGGGGACGCCGGGCGCGGGCGGCGCGCCGGCCGCCGGGGGTCAGCCGGGCATCGGCGGGCTGCCGGGCGCCGGCGGCGAGAGCAGCGCCGGCGGCGCGCCCCCGACCATGCGCAACGACGCCGGGATCGGCGGCCAGGGCGGCTTCGGCGGCGACGGCGGCTTCGGCGGCGACGGCGGCTTCGGCGGCGAGGGTGGCTTTGGCGGCGACGGTGGCTTCGGCGGCGACGGCGGCTTCGGCGGCCAGGGTGGCTTCGGTGGGGACGGCGGCTTCGGTGGGGACGGCGGCTTCGGTGGGGACGGCGGCTTCGGCGGCCAAGGCGGCGCCCCCGTGGACGCCTGTCTCGACGCCTGCGAGCGGGTCGCCGACTGCGCCGCCGGCGACCTCTGCCCGGGCATCCAGCTCGAGGATCCCACGGCGCGCCTGCGCTTCGTGCAGGGCTGCCACGAGGGCTGCGCCGGTCGCGAGGCGCTGGCGATCGCCCTCGAGGGGCTCGCCACGTGCGACGGGGTGATCGCGCTCGCGGCGGGCCTCGACGCGCCCTTCGCCGAGAGCTGCCGCGGCGAGCCCGAGGCCGTCAGCTGCGACGCGGTCTGCCGACGCGTCGTGCTCGAGTGCGCCGGCGGCGTCCCGGGCGACCCCCAGACCGAAGACGACATCGCGGCCTGCGGCCGCCAGTGCGCGGCCGAGGATCCCACGCCGGCGCAGCTGATCTGCGGGCTGACCGTCGCGTGCGAGGACGCCGAGATCTGCGGCGAGGATCCCGAGCCCCCGGTCGACGCGCTGCGCGTGTGCGGTGAGGTCTGCGACAACCTCCAGGCGTGCGTGGATCGCGACGACCGCGGCGTCTGCCTCGACGAGTGCGTCCGCGAGTGGACGCCCGGCTTCCGCGCCTGCGTCGTCGACGCCGGCCCGGCGTGCGACGCCATCGACGCGTGCCGGGCCGCGCAGGACGCCGATCCGGCCCTCGCCGCCGAGTGCCGCGACGCCTGCGGCGTGCTGGTCGCGTGCTTCGCCGACGAGGTGGCCCCGGCCGAGTGCGTGGCCGGCTGCGTCGCCGAGTCCACGCCGGCGCAGCGGGCGTGCGTGCTGGCGGACAACTTCCAGTGCGCCGATCTCGAGGTGTGCGACGCCGGGGGCATGCCCGATCCCGACGCCGGCGCCGACTGCGCCCGCCTGTGCCGCACGCTGGTGCCGGCCTGCTTCGACGTGCCGCGCGAGGGCATCGACGAAGAGATCGCGCAGTGCACCGCCGGGTGCACCGCCGAGTCGACGCCCGCCGAGCGGGCCTGCCTCGACGAGGCACTGCCGGACTGCGACCTCGCGGGGGCCTGCTTCGGCGAGTGACGCGGGCCGCGCGCCCGCCCCCCACGCGGCCGCGGTCGATTCCGCTTGGCGCCCAAATTTCATCCGGGTAAAAACAGAACGCGTTTTACCCGGATGAAAAGGAGCGCCCCATGACCTGGACCTGTACCGCCTTCCACGGCACCGACATCGTCGCCCAGGGCCCCGTGCGCGACGTCGTCGGCGCGCTGCACGCCCGCTTCGCCGAGCGCGGCGACGACGGCGTGCTGGTGTTCGACGACCGCACCGGCCGCGCGGTCGACTTCGATCTCACCGGCACCGCCGCCGACGCGCAGACCGCGCTCGAGCGGCATCCGCTGTGGCCCAAACCAGACGCGCCGCCCAGCGCGGGGCGCGGCCGCCCCCGCCTGGGTGTCGTCGGTCGCGAGGTGTCGCTCTTGCCGCGGCACTGGGCGTGGCTCGAGGTGCAGAAGGGCTCGGCCTCGGCCACCCTGCGCCGGCTGGTCGAGGCCGCCATCAAGGCCGACGTCGGCTCGGGCGGTCACCGCGAAGGCGTCGACCGAGCGCACCGCTTCCTGTGGACGCTCGCCGGCGATCTGCCCGGCTTCGAGGAGGCGTCGCGCGCGCTCTACGCCGGCGACCGCGAGGGCTTCGCGGCGCGCACCGCCGACTGGCCGGCCGACGTGCGGGCCTACGCCGACCGCCTGCTGGCCGGCGACGGCGACTGACTCACAGATCGAACCGGATGCCCTGCGCGAGCGGCAGCGTCGACCCCCAGTTGATGGTCGTCGTCTGCCGCCGCATGTACTGCTTCCAGGCGTCCGAGCCCGCCTCGCGGCCGCCACCGGTCTCCTTCTCGCCCCCGAAGGCGCCGCCGATCTCGGCGCCGCTGGTGCCGATGTTGATGTTGGCGATGCCGCAGTCCGAGCCGGTGGCGGCGAGGAAGCGCTCGGCGCGGCGCAGATCCGTCGTGAAGTAGGCCGACGACAGCCCCTGCGGTACGGCGTTCTGCAGCGCGATCGCCTCGTCGAGCGTCCGCCAGCGCAGCACGTACAGGATGGGCGCGAAGGTCTCCTGCGCGACGATGTCCCAGTCGGCCTCGGCGCGCACCAGCGTCGGCTGCACGAAGTGGCCCGGCCGGTCGACGCGGCGGCCGCCGTGCAGCACCGCGCCGCCCAGCGCGCGCGCGCGGTCGACGGCCGCCTCGAACGCGTGTACCGACGCCGTGTCGATCAGCGGGCCCATCAGCGTGCCCTCGTCGAGAGGATCCCCCACCCGAACCTGGCCGTATGCCTTCGTCAGCCTCGCCTCGACGGCGTCGGCGACGTCCGCGTGCACCAGCAGCCGCCGCGTGGTGGTGCAGCGCTGGCCCGCCGTGCCGACGGCGCCGAAGACGACGGCGGGCACGACCAGGTCCAGGTTCGCGGTCTCGTCGACGAGGACCGCGTTGTTGCCGCCCAGCTCGAGCAGCGCGCGCCCCATGCGGCCGGCGACCACCTGGTTCACCTGGCGGCCCACCGCGCACGAGCCGGTGAACGACACCAGGTTCACGCGGGCGTCGGCGACGAAGCGCTCGGCCAGCGAGGTGCCCGCGTCGTGGAAGGACAAGAAGATCGGCGGGAACCCGCCCTCGGCCAGCGCCCGGTTGCACAGGTGCTGCACCGCGACGGCGCACAGGGGCGTCTTGGGCGAGGGCTTCCAGACGGTCACGTTGCCGCAGATGGCCGCGATGCACGCGTTCCAGGCCCACACGGCGACCGGGAAGTTGAAGGCGGTGATCACGCCGACGACGCCCAGCGGGTGCCACTGCTCGTACATGCGGTGCTCGGGGCGCTCGCTGTGCATGGTCTTGCCGTACAGCATGCGCGACTGACCGACCGCGAAGTCCGCGATGTCGATCATCTCCTGCACCTCGCCCAGGCCCTCCTGCAGGATCTTGCCGTTCTCGAGCGCCACCAGCGTGCCCAGCGCCTGCTTGTGCCGGCGCAGCGCCTCGCCCAGCAGCCGCACGGCCTCGCCGCGGCCCGGCGCGGGCACCTGCCGCCAGGCCGCCGCAGCGTTCACCGCGACGTTCATCAGGGCCTCGTACTCGGCGGGCGTCGTCGCGCGCACGTGCCCCAGGATGGCGTCCGTCGCCGGGTTGGCCGACGCGAGGGTCGGCGCCCCCTCGTCCTCGGACCACTCCCCCATCCACGTCCCGGGCTGATGGCTGCGGAGCCCCAAACTCTCGAACACGGCGTGCATCGTCACCTCCTGCGCGGCGGGCAGCTTGGCGGGTCGACCGGGCGGGGTCAACCGGCCGTTCCGCGCGGTCGCACCGTGTGTTATGCCGGGCAGGCAATCCCACCCACGGAGGCGAAGACATGCAGCTCGGGACGTTCTCGGTCAGCCTGGCGGTCAAGGATCTGAAGGCGTCGATGGCCTTCTACGAGAAGCTCGGCTTCTCGGTCTTCCACGGTGTGCCCGACCAGAACTGGGCCATCCTGCGCAACCCGGGGGGCGTCACGATCGGGCTGTTCCAGGGCATGTTCGAGAAGAACATCCTCACCTTCAACCCGGGCTGGGACGACAACGCCCAGCCCCTCGAGGACTTCACCGACGTGCGCGAGCTGCAGCGGCAGCTGAAGGCCAAGGGGCTCGAGTTCGCCACCGAGGCCGACGAGGGCACCAGCGGCCCGGCCAGCTGCGTCGTGGTCGATCCCGACGGCAACCCCATCCTGCTCGACCAGCACGTCGGATGACCACCCCGGACCCCGGCGGTCCCCCAAGGGGGTCGCCCAAGGGGGTCGTGCCACACTATCGAACGAACCAGCCTAGTTCTTTCACTTTTCCCTGCCCCACTGGAGAGCAGCCATGAGCGACATCGTCATCAAGCCGATCACCGACATCGAGCCGTACAGCGGCCCTCACGCCATTCCCGGCATCCGCTTCCGCGCCGCGCGCGAGGCGCTGGGCGTCACCGCCTGGGGCATGAACGTGCTCGAGCTGGACGCCGGCTGCAGTGCCTACCCCGAGCACGACCACCAGAAGGACGGGCAGGAGGAGGTCTACATCGTGCTCGACGGCGCGGCCGTCCTGCACGTGGACGACGTACAGCGCCCGATCGAGGCCGGCGACATGGTGCGCGTGGGGCCCAGCCACCGGCGCAAGTTCGTCACGCACGACCAGGGCGTCACGCTGCTGGCCATCGGCGGGACGCCGGGTCAGGCCTATCCTGCGGGGACGGGCGGCTGAGAGGGGGTTCCCATCAAGCAAGGCGCAGCCTCGCCAGCGGATCCGCCTTTCGGCGCCCGCCGTCGCGCGCGGCCCGGTGTCGGTCGCGAGCCGCGCGTTGCCGCGTCCGGTGACGGCTGCTAGACTGGTCGCACACTGGTCGGAGGCCAACATGCGAGAAGTCGGGGCCTACGAAGCCAAGACCCGCCTGTCCTCATTGCTCGATCGGGTGGCGGCCGGCGAGAGCATCACCATCACGCGACATGGGGTGCCGGTCGCGGTGCTCTCACCGCCCCCCTCGGCCAGCCCGCTCTCGGTCCAGCAGGCGATCGACGCCATTCGAGCCTTTCGTCGAGGCCGCCACCTGCGGCCAGACGAACTCCGCTCGCTCCTCGACGAGGGCCGCGATTGATGCGGTTCGTGCTCGACAACTCGGTGCTGGTCGCCTGGCTGCTCGACGAGTCGGCCCAGTACGCCGACGCCGTCGGCGCCCGGCTCGCCGCCGATCAGGCGGCCGCGCCCTCGATCTGGCCGCTCGAGTTCGCGAACGTCCTGGCCGTGGCGGAGCGCCGCGGGCGGCTCGACGCCGCTGAGGTGGTGCGCGTGCGCGACCTCGTCCGCGCCCTGCCCATCCGCGTCGTCCCCGATCCGCCGACCCGCGTGCTGACCGACGTCCTCGCGCTCGCACGCGAGCACCAGCTGTCGGTCTACGACGCCTCCTACCTCGACCTGGCGCTGCGCGAGAGCCTCCCGCTCGCCACCCTCGACGCCGCCCTCGCCGCCGCAGCTCGTCGCATGAGCGTCCCGCGCTTCGAGCCATGAGTCGGGCGCCGGCAACCACCGAAGGGTCAGTCGGCGAAACAGTGGACAACAACGAAGATTAGTTAGTTAGTTTGGCACGACCCCCGTGGCTGGGGGCCCCGCGACTCACTCGGCGGTGAGGGCGCCGCTGAGGGCGACGCCGTTGTGCAGCAGGACGGCGTCGGCGGGCGCGACGGTGGCGAAGAGGGTGTCGCCGGGGGTGAGGGTCACCTCGAGGGCGACGTCGAGCGGGCCGGGGCTGGCGGGCTGCTCGGCGAGCAGCTGCCACGCGACGTCGGGTGGGGTCATCTCGCCGACGGTGCGGAGGTCGGCGCAGGCGCCGGCGGGCACGCGGTACACGCGCAGCAGGCGGGGCTGGGGCTCGTCGGCGGCGCGGCCGCGCACGCGCAGCCAGGCGGCGCGGGCGGCGGGCACGGCGTCGCCGGTCATGCCCAGCCAGGCGCGTTGCGCGTCGTAGACGTCCAACTCGAGCGGGGCGCCGGTGTCGCTGGCGCTGGTGCGGCCGGCGGTCAGGCCCCCCACCAACACCTCCCAGTCCAGGCGCGGCGCGAAGATCCAGGTCGCGGGGTGGCCCAGCGGCGGATCGAGGGCCGTGCCGGGCGGTTCGATGTTCACCCGGTGGTTGTCGCTGCCGCCCACCAGCGTCGTCCGCTTGCCCAGCGCGTGGTCGCAGGCCCAGGCCCTCAGCGCGTTGGCGTCGGCGCGATCGTAGCCGGCGCCGCCGTTGAACACCTCGAGCGCGTCGTAGTCGCGCGACGTCCAGTCGTAGGCGATCCACTGCGCCGGGCCGAAGGGGTGGTTCACGGTGGCGAAGCAGCCCGCGCCGAGCGCTTGCGCCAGCACCTCGCCGCCGGTGACCTCGCCCTTGGGGCGATCGACGAACACGACGTCCCGGTCGAACGTGGCGCGGTCGCGCGGGGCGCAGCCGATGTGCCCGCGCGGCGCCGGCGGCTCGTCCTCGACCGGGCTGACCTCGTTGCCGTCCACCATCACGAAGTCGGGGCCGCCGAGCTCGGCCACGCGGTCCCAGTACGGGAACTCGGGGCCCATGTTGAACAGCGTGGGATCCTCGTCGCGCGTGCTCGGATCGCTGCCGGTGCTGTTGCTGTGATCGGTCAGCACCACCCATGTCAGGCCGCGCTCGCGCGCCTTGGCGGCGATGGCCTCGGGCGGGCTGTCACCGCCCGTGTCGTTGCTGGCGCCCGTCGCGTGCACGTGCAGATCGCCGGGCCACCACTGGCCCTCGACGCCCCGCGGTCCCCAGGCCGGGCCGGCGTCCGGTGAGGCGTCGGGCGCGGCGGCGTCGATCGTGGCGGCGTCGACCGCGGCGGCGTCGGCCGCGGCGTCGCTTCCGGCAGCGTCGTCGCCCGCGGCGTCGCGCCCGGCGTGGGCGTCCGCGGTCATCGCGCCCCCGCCGTCGTCGCACCCGACCAGCAGCAGCGCCAGCAGCGCCCGCCTCATTCGGTGGCCCAGCCGACGCCGACGTAGGCCGTCCACGCCGCCTCGTCGCTGCGATCGCTCAGCGACGGCGAGTACCCGCCGCGTACGTCCACCTGCCACGCGCCGAACCGCGCGTCGGCGAACAACCCCACGCCCCACTCGACGTCGGCGTCGTCCAGCTCGCCCACCCGGTCGATGTCGGTCAGCACCGCCGCCGCCACCGTCGGGCCGATCTCCACGTCGCCCGCCACCTTCACGTGCACCCCCAGGTGCCCCTGCGCGTAGTCGTCCACCAAGTGGTGCGCCCAGGGCACGCCCGGCACCCGCACCACGTACGGGTTCAGCCCGCCCAGCCGCCGCCGCGTCACGTCGTCGTCGCCGCTGGCCGCCCCCGCCTCCTCGCTGACCTGCAGCCGCAGCATCGGGTGCGCCTGCCAGCCGGCGATCAGCCATTGCCGCGTGCGCAGCGCGAACTGCCCCGGCTCGTTGCGCGGGTCGATCGGATCGAAGGCCTCGGGATCCCGCGCCCCCCACGGCTGCACGTCGCTGCGCGCGTCGACGCCGATCTCGACCCCCAGCGCCAGCCCGCGCACCCGCGGGAAGAAGCGGTGCCGGTCGCGCCAGGCCGCGTCGTCCTGCGCGTTCCACCACGTGTAGCGCAGCCGCGGCTCGAAGACCCACGCGTCGGGCGGCAGCTCGAGCGCCGCCCCCGTGTCGTCGTTGCTGCCGAAGAACCACCGCCGCCCGCCGACCTCGATCTCGAAGTACGTGCGCGCCGCCACCCGCGCCTTCATCCAGGCCTGCGCCTGCACGTAGCTGCTGCGGAACGTCCGGTCGAGCCGCATCTGCCCGTTCTGCCAGTAGTCGGTCGTCAACCCGGCGATGAACAGCTCGCCGGTGAGCTGCGCGCCCACCGTCACCGCGTCCGACAACCGCAGGCCGTCGTAGCGCACGCGCAGCGTGTCGGTGTTCAGCTCGACCCCCAGCGCCGCGCCGCCGGACAGCCCGCTGAGATCCCAGGCCACCATCGCGATGCCGTGGCCGGGGCGGTCGTCGTCCGCCTGGCCCTCGGCGGCCAGCAGGGCCGACACCTTGTGCTGTTGGGCCGCCGCGCTGGACGCGACGAGCAGGACGACGAGGACGAGCGGGCTGCGCACGGGGGCCTCCGGGGCGGTTTCGGGCCACATCGTGGCCCATCCCGGCGCGAGCGTCGAGGGTTCCGCCCCGCCGGGCTCGCCGCCCAACCCACCGAAACCAAAAGGGACATCGACGCACGGCGTTCACGCCCCGTCGCAGGCGTGGACGCCGGCCCCCCACTTCCCCTAGGGTCCGCGCGTGCGAAGCTCGAATCCCCTGCTGCTGACCGCCCTGGTGCTGGCCGCCTCTGGCTGCGACGACAGCACCGCCGACGGGCCCGATACGCCCGTCTTCCGCTTCGACGCCGGGGACGCCGGCCGCCTGATCGGCGACGCCGAGGTCGACGCCGCGCTGCCCGACGAGGGCGCCCCGCCCCCGGGCGACGGCGCGCCGCCCGGCGGCGACGGCGGAAGCCGCGACCTCGACGCCGGGCCGACCCCCGGCGATCAGGGGCCGGGCGGCGGCGACGACGCCGGGCCCGAGGCGGACGCCGCGCCCCTCGATCCCATCTGCGAGATGCTGCCCGAGCGCCCCGCCCAGCAGCCGATCGACCTGGCCGCGCGCTGCAGCGAGCGCGGGGGCGACGTCACCGTCTACGACCTGCGCGACGAGCGCTGCCCGGACTTCGAGCAGCTGCCCACCCGCGCGCCCGGCCGCGACGTCGAGCTCGAGCTGATCGTCACCGCCGTCCTGCGCAACGACTTCACCGCCGCCGAGCCCGAGGGCGGCGCCTACGGCAGCCTGTTCGTCTTCATGGGCGAGCGGGCGCCGCCCGAGGGTGTCGTGCGCGGCGCCCGCGTGCGCCTCACCGGCCAGGTCATCGAGTTCTTCACGCTGACCGAGTTCATCCCCGACCGCGACGGCATCGAGGTGCTGGGCATGGCCGAGCCGCCGCCGCCCGTCTACGTCGAGGATCCCCGCCGGCTGGCCGACGAGGGCGATCTGACCGAGCCCCTCGAGTCGGTGCACGTCGAGGTGCGCAACGTGCGCGTCGACGACACCGCCCCCGACTGCCCGATGGACTTCGGCATGTTCGTCGTCAGCGGCGGCCTGCGCGTGGACGACGTCACCGAGTTCGCGTACGAGCCCAACCGCCGCGACGTGCTGCGCCGGCTCGACGGCGTGCTGCACTACAGCTTCGAGCACAACAAGCTGTTCCCGCTGAACGACGACTCGATCGACGCGGTGGACTGCGGGGGCATCCCCGACAAGTGCGAAGAGACCGAGTGCCCCGTCGAGATCGACGCCCGCGAGTCGTCACGGCTGATCATCAGCGAGATCCAGCCGGATCCGCGGGGACAGGACGACACGCGCGAGTTCGTCGAGCTGTACAACCCCGGCCCCAACCCGGTCGACCTGACCGGCTGGTACGTGCAGAGCTGCGCGGGCAACCGCGCCGATCTCGAGGGCTCGGTGCCGGCCCGCGACTATCACGTCATCGCGGGCAGCCTGAACCGCAACGAGGCCGGCGGCGTGCGGGCCGACGGCCTGATGGGCGACCTGTTCCTGCCCAACGAGGCGGGCTCGGTGCTGGTGTTCGACGCCGACGGCACGCTGGTCGATCAGGTGCGCTACGGCAACATGGCGCCCTGGCCCGACCGCCGCCCGGGCGAGTCGCTCGAGCTGCCCGCGCCCGCCGCCGACAACCGCGACGGCGCGGCGTGGCTGGCTGGCGAGGACGAGTACGGCGAGGGCGGCTTCGGCACGCCGGGGCGTCCCTACCGATAACGCGGCGCGCGCGCGGTTTCGCGGTCGCGGTGCCGCGCGCTACACTCGCTGCGTTCGGGGAGGTTCACGCGTGGCACGCAATCGTTGGGACGGCTTCAGCGGCTTCGACTGCGACCTCACCGAGGAGCGCCTGCGCCGGCGGCGGCCCGTGCCGCGCCCCAAGCCGAAGCCCGCGGCCAAGCCCAAGCCGCCGCCCGTCGTGGTGCACACCGACGAGGCGCTCGCGGACGCCGACGCCGACGCCGCCGCCTCCACCCCCGCCGCCGAGCCGAGCGAGCCCACCGAGCCCACCGCGGCGCCCCGCCGCTACGGTCTGGTGCGGTTGACGCCCACCACGCCCCCGCCGGACGGCCCCGCCGAAGACTGACCGGGTCGGCACGCCCAGCCTGGGCGCCGGCCGAACCTCGACCCAGGCGCGCCCCGCCGCGCCGACCATTTTTGTTGCAACGCAGCAATCGGCGCGCTACACCGGGACCGCACGGCACGGAGCAGCCGCATGCCCACCCTCGCCCGCGCGTCCGCCCTGGCCCTGAGCGCCCTCGTCCTGTTCCCTTCCGCTGTCGCAGCGCAGGAGTGGACGGCGACCCAAGCGGGCGGCGTGTCGCTGCGGCTGTACACCCCGGCCGCGCCCGCGCCAGCCGCGGGGCGCCCCCTGCTGATCGTGCTGCACGGCTGCAGCCAGCAGAATGCTGCACTGCAAAACGGCGGCAACCTCGAGGCGACGGCCGAGGCCCAGGGCGCGCTGGTCGCCCTGCCGGCCGTGCCGAACGGCGGCGTCGTCGCCGGCTGCTGGGACTACTACGGCGAGCTGCACACCCGCGCGAACCGGCACAACGGGCCGCTGCTGGCGATGACCGCAGCGCTGCGCGACGACGCCGAGCTGGGCGTCGACCCGGATCGCGTCTGGATCGCCGGGCTGTCGTCGGGCGCGTCGCAGGCGATGGTGATGGGCTGCCTGGCACCGGACGTGTACGCGGGCGTGGGCATCGCGGCCGGGCCGACGGTGGGCACCTCGCAGGTCGAGATCGGGCAGGTGGCGACGAACCTCGCCCGCGCCACCGCGCTGTGCACGCGGCTGGCGGGCGACCAGGCCGCGCACCTCGCGACGCAGCTGACCGCGGTGGTGGTGGGCGACCGCGACTTCGTCGTGGCGCAGGGCTACGGGCCGCTGAACGCGCAGGTGGCGGCGGCCCTGTACGACGCGCCGGACACCGCGCCGGTGGACGTCGCCGCGCTGCCCGGCGCGGCGCCGGCGGGCCAGGGCACGGTCTGGGCCGACGCCTTTGGGCCCCGCGTGGCGCTGCTGCAGATGAACAACCTGGATCACGCCTGGCCGGCCGGCGGCGGGGGCGTCGCGCCGGCGCCCTTCGTGAACGGCGGCGGGCTCGACTTCGGCGCGTTCCTCGGCCAGTTCTTCGTGGCGAACGATCGGCGGGGCGACCGGGCGCCCGTGGCCCCGCGCGTGACGCGCCTCGAGGCCACGCCCGACGCGGCGAACGCGGCGATCGACGTCCGCGGCGCGGCGACGCCCGCGGCCCGCCTGGCCGGCGTCACGGTCACGCTGAACGACGCGCGGCCGACGGCGGCGGCGCTGGCGGCGGACGGGACGTTCACGGCGCGCTTCGACGGGCTGGACTTCGGCACGCCCTACGTCGCGCGCGCCCTCGCCCGGGACGTCGACGGCGGCGAGTCCCCTGCCCTGGCCGCCGCGGCCGTCACGCTGATCGCGCCCGGCGCCAACGCGCCGCCCGTCGTGATGCTGGACGCGGTCGAGGCCGAGGGCGACTGCCTCGTGGCCCAGGGCACGGTGCGCGACGACGGCGCCGTGGCCGAGGTGACGCTGGCCGTGGCGGAGCGCGAGGCCGCCGCGCAGATCGCCGGCGAGGGGTTCACCGGCCGGGTGTGCGGGCTGGCGCCCGGCTGCCACACGCTGGTGGCGCGCGCCGTCGACGACCTGGGCGCGCGGGCCGAGACGCGGGCCGATCCGGTGGGCCTCGCCGAGGGCGGCTGGGTGGAGGTGGCCGAGGGCAACATCACCGATCACGTGCCGCGCTTCGCCACCTACGACCACGGCTACGGCACGGCCGACGCCACCTACGTCGATCTGCTGAACCAGCACGGCGTGAACGGCGTGTTTCCGCTGTACCGCGACGCCGAGGGCGACTGGTACGCGGACGCGGCCAACATCGGCGGGGGCGAGCCGCCGATGTGCGCGCCGCCGCCACCGCCGGACGCGGGGGTCGAGCCGGACGCCGCGCCGCCGGTGGACGCGGGGCCGGCCGACGCCGATCCCGCCGACGCCGCGCCCGCGGACGCCGGGCGTTTGGACGCAGGCCCGCGCGCCGACGCCGCGCCCCCACGCCGACGCGTCACCCCCGCCGACGCCGCGCCCTCTGCCGACGCCGCCCGCGACGCCGCCGCCCCGCTCGACGGCGGGCCGCTGAGCGGCGACTTCGGCGCGGGCGACGCGTCGACGCCGACCGAGGACGACGACTCCACCGGCTGCCGCGCCGCCCCTGGCCACGCCGGGCCCCTGGGGAGCTCTGGGCGCTGGCTTCGCTGCTGCTTCTTTTCGCGCGCCGCGGCGCGCGTGGACCCGGGGCCGCGGACGGCCCCGCCGAGGAGAACGACCGATGAGCATCCTTCGCCCGACCCGACTGGTCCCCTTCCTTGCCCTGTGCGGCGCGCTGACGCTGCTGGGCTGCGACGACGACGACGACGGCGGCAACGGCACGGCCGACGCGGGCATGGGCGGCGCCCCCGGCGCGGGCGGCACCCCGGCGCGGGCGGCACCCCGGCGCGGGCGGCGAGCCCGGCATGGGCGGCGATCCCGGCGCGGGCGGCACCCCCGGCGCGGGCGGCGAGCCCAGCGCGGGCGGCACCCCGGGCGCGGGCGGCGAGCCGGGCATGGGCGGCATGGGGGGCACCCCGGCCGGCCCCGACGTCAGCACGGTCGCGCTGCTCGAAGCCTACCTCGACGGCAAGATGCTGCTGATGGCCGGCGACGACATCCCCACCGATCCCAACGGCTTCAACGAGAACGTGAACTTCGGCCAGGCCACTCAGTGCTACCACCGCATCGAGATGACGGTGCAGGGCGGCGCGTTCAACCTGACCACCACCACCGGCGTGCTCGAGAACGCGCCCGAGAACGGCGACGTGGGCATGTGCGATCGCGACACCGCCGGCGTCGAGCTGATGTTCCAGACCACCAGCTATGTCATCGAGAACCTCGAGGGCAACGCCGAGTGCTTCGACATCACGCTCACGTTCATGGGCTTCGGCCAGGAGGGGCGCGGCGCGGTCAGCCCCGACGGCAGCGAGCTGTGGCTCGAGGTGTTCTTCAAGGATCAGGCGGTCGGTCACCGCTGCGCCGACGGCGGCGTGGGCGACCAGACCGTGACCCTGAACGGCATGCCGTTCACGGGTGACGCGGTGCAGGTGTTCCAGATCGGGGAGTGATCGAACCCGGGCGCAGCCCGGTTCGTCGTCGTCGTGGTCGTCGTCGAAGCCGAGCGAGCCTCGGCTCGCCACCGGCTTCGGAGCCGACCACGACCACGTTCTCGGACCTCGTCGAGTGGGAGGCCGCGCCATGCGAGCCCTTGCAGCAGCGCCGATCGTCGCCCTGGCCCTGGCCACCGGCACCGCCGCCGCCCGGCCGGCCCCGCCCGGCCAGCATTACGGCGCGTGGTTCGACGCCGAGGATCGCGCGGCCGATCCGACGCCGCCCGAGTTCACGCTGATCAACTACTTCTTCACCCGCTTCACGGCCACCAACCAGCTGGCCGATCCGGCGGGCCTGCGCGGCGTCTCGCTGGGGCCCATCGGCCTCGGTGAGAACGTCGGCAGCGGCGTGCGCACCGGCGAGGACAGCACGACGTACTACGTCGAGCAGCGCTGGATCCCCGTCTTCGCCTACGCCCCGCACTTCGTCGACGGCCTGGCCACGTTCCGCGCGCAGTTCGAGGTGGACTACACCTGGGGCATCGCCGCGAACGCGCTGCAGCACAACCAGGGCGGCGGCTTCAACGCCGACGAGGTGAACCTGCAGACGAAGAACGTCAACGTGACGCTCTCGCCCACCCGCAACCCGTACACGCTGAGCGTCGTGCTGGGCACGCAGTCGGTCTACGACAGCATCGACAACCCGGCCATCACGTCGCTGTTCAGCGTCGTGCGCAGCGGCTACAAGCTGACCTACCTGGGCACCGACGCCACCGGCGTCGGTGTGTACGGGCGCGCCGACTGGGGGCGCTTCAAGGTCAGCCTGCTTCCGATGGGCGCGGCCCAGCCGAACAAGGCGTCCGAGGGCGACGCGCGCTTCAGCTATGCCTGGCTGGGCACGCTGGACTACGCCTACGAGGTGCAGCCGGGCACGCGCGTGGGCCTCAGCTACTGGCACCTGAGCGACGAGACGCAGGGGCGCGCCTTCGCCTACGAGGGCCTCGTGCCCAGCGGCCCGTCGAGCGGCGCGCTGGCGGCGTACACCGGCACGGCGCCGCTGCGCATCGACCAGCCCGTGGGCGACGTGCACTACGTCGGCCTCAACGCCCAACACAACCTCGACTTCCACACCGGGCGGCTGGCCGCGTCGGGCTTCGTGATGCTGAACGTGGGCAGCTTCGAGAGCGAGAAGGACGACACCCAGCGGCTCGAGAAGGTCGACCTGATGGGCGTCTCGGCCAACGCCGAGGTGGTCTACAAGTGGGGCCGCACGGCGGGCGACCGGGTCAAGCTGCAGGCGCTGTGGGCGCGGGGCGACGACGACCTGAGCGACGACGAGTTCAAGGCCCCGTTCACGCTGAACTACTACGGCCTGCCCGGCGCGGTCTGGTTCGATCACGAGATGCTGCTGCTGTTCCCCTTCACCAGCACGGTCAGCAACTACAGCGGCGCGGTGACCGACATCTCGAACCAGGGCTACGGCCTGACGACGGCCCTGGCCGTGGGCGCCTGGGACATCATCCCCGACCGCCTGAACCTGAAGCTGGGCGCGGGCTGGGCGATGGCCAACGAAGATCCCCCCGCACGCGACGACGGCCGCGACCCCGGCAAGCAGATGGGCGTCGAGCTGAACGCCGAGCTGCGCTGGCACCTGCGCTACCTGATGACCGTCGGGCTGCACGGCGGCTACCTGCTGAAGGGCGACTTCTACGCCGACAACACGCAGGTGGAGGACGATCCGTGGGCCGCCTTCACCACCTTCACCTGGTACGCGTTCTGATGGAGGGCACGATGCGCGCGACGATCCTCCTGCTGCTCGTCGGCTCGGGCGCCGCCGGCTGCGTGCGCTCCTACGCGGACGCCCCCGCCCTGCCCTACGCCGAGGTGCCCTACGTCGGCCCCGACGGCGCCGCCTGGCCCGAGGAGCACTTGACGCTCGATGGCGTGGCGGCCCACTACCGCATGAAGTCGACGCCGACGATCACCTACGTCGAGCTGAACCCCGAGGGCGCGAAGACGCTGATCTTCGTCCACGGCCTGGGCTCGTACCTGAAGTTCTGGCAGCCCCAGCTGAACCACTTCGCCGCGCTGGGCTATCGCGTCGTGGCGCTGGACATGGTGGGCTACGGCAAGTCGGACAAGCCGGGCAGCTTCCCCTACACGATGGAGGCGATGGCCGACGTCGTGCTGGCCCTGCGCCAGCACCTCGGCGGCCCGGCGCCGGTGCTCGTCGGCCACTCGATGGGCGGCCAGACCGCCCTGTCCTACGCCATCCGCTACCCCGACCAGCTCTCGGCCCTGGTGCTGACCTCGCCCGCCGGCTTCGAGACCTTCAGCGCCCGCGAGAAGGCCTGGTTCCGCAAGGTCTTCGCGACGACGCTGGTGACGCTGGCCGACGAGCACGCGATCTGGGGCGCCATCCGCGAGAACAACTTCGATCGCTGGCGCGACGACCTCGAGTGGCTGATCGAGGAGCGCGTGCGCACCGCGAAGAACGACGACTTCGAGGCCTACGCCTACGCCAACGTGCGCTCGGTGCACGGCCTGCTGGAGAACGACTTCGTGCGGCAGAGCCTCGAGCACGTCACGGTGCCGACCCTCATCGTCCACGGCGACGCCGACCGCCTGATCCCCAACCGCTTCCTGCACGCCGGCGCCACCGTGGACGTGATGCGCGTCGGCGCCGACCGCATCCCCGACGCGACGCTGATCACGCTGCCCGGCTGCGGCCACACGGTTCAGCTCGACTGCCCGGCGGACTACAACGCCGCGGTGGAGGCCTTCCTGAAGGCGCGCTGACCCGGCCTGGCCCACGCGATCGCCCCCTGCGGGCGGGCCCACGCGCCAGTGAACGAACGCCACACCGACGAGACGAGCGGCCCGCCGGGCGACCGGTTGTGCCCGCCGGTCGCTCTGGGCCAGGATTGAGCGCCCCCGCGCCCGAGGAGACGCCGTGTTTCGCCGCTGCCTGCTCACCGCCCTGCTGCTGGGGGCGAGCCCGCCCGCCTTCGCCCAGCAGCCCAGCCTGGAGGCCGGCGCGCCGCCCCTGGCCGAGCAACGCTACCTGACCGGCCGGAACCTGTACCGCCAGGGCAACCTCGAGGGCGCCGCGGAGGAGTTCCGCACCGCCTTCGATCTGTTCCCCGAGTCGCCCAAGCTGGCCTTCAACCTGGGGCGCGTCAGCGAGCGGCTGGGCCGCCTGGCCGACGCGGCCGACTACTACCGCGCGTACCTGCGGCTGGCCCCCGAGGCCGCCGACCGGGCCGAGATCGAGGCGCTGGTGGTGTCGCTCGACCGGCGGCTGGCCGACCAGCAGGGCACGCTGGTGCTGACGACCGAGCCGCTGGGGGCCGCGGTGTTCGTCGACGGCGCCACCACCGCGGCGGGGCGCACGCCGCTGACCGTGCGCCTGGCCCCCGGCGAGCACGCGCTGCGCGTGGTGCTGGACGGTCACGAGACGGCCCTGCGCACCCTCGACCTGGCCGCCGGGCAGCGCAGCGCGCTCACGCTGCGCCTCGTGCCCGTCGAGGCCGCCCCGCCCCCGCCGCCGCCGCCCGGACCGCGCGCGGCGCGCACCCCCGACGACGGCGCGTGGATGCCCTGGGCGGTCGTCGGCGTCGGCGGCGCGGTGACCGTCACCGGCGCGGTGCTGCTGGCGCAGGCCTTCGGCGCGGCCGACGACCGCGACGCGCTGCTGAGCGAGGGGGGCTCGGTCGACGAGGCCCGGGGGCTGGACGACGACGCGCGGCTGTATCAGGGGCTGGGCTGGGCCGGCGTGGGCGTGGGTCTGGTCGCGGTCGGAGGCGGGCTGGCGTGGTGGCTGCTGGACGACGAGGACGCGACGGTCAGCCTGGGCCCCTGGGGTCCGGCGGGCGCCGCGGCGCAGGTGCGGTTCTGATGGGCGCGCGACGGACGCGGGTGGCCTGGGCGTTGCTGCTGCTGGGCACGGCCCTGGCCAGCGCGGGCTGCGTCGAGCTGCTGGACGACATCGAGTGCACCGCCAGCGAGGGGTGCGATCCGGGCCAACGCTGCGATCCCGGCACCGGGCGCTGCGTGGTCGGTGAGGGCACCGCCGACGGCGACGTCACGCCGGACCTCGGCGCCGGCGGCGACCGACCCGGCGACTCGGGCCCCCCGCGGGACGCGGATCTGGACGCGCTCGCGCCAGACGTCGGCGGCGACGCCTCGCCCGACGTCAGCGTCGACGCGGCGGCCGACCTGGGCGCCGGCGGCAGCGGCGGCGCGGGCGGCGAGCCGGGCGTCGGCGGCGCGGGCGGTGACCCCGGCGTCGGCGGCGTCGGCGGCGATCCGGGCGTCGGCGGCGTCGGCGGCGATCCGGGCGTCGGCGGCATCGGCGGCGAGCCGGGCGTCAGCGGCATGGGCGGCGAGCCGGGCGTCGGCGGCCTGCCGAGGTGTCGGCAGGCCTGGGCGGCCTGCCTGGCGCCGGCGGCATGGGCGGGATCGGCGGCATGGGCGGGATCGGCGGCATGGGCGGGGTCGGCGGCGTGGGCGGCGTCGGCGGCATGGGCGGCGCGCCCGCCTGCGGCGACGATCTGCCGGACGGCCCGCTGGCGCGCGTCGACGGGGGCTGGCTGAGCGGCGGCGTGCCCTTCGACGTCCGCGTGCGGCGCCAGTCCGGCCATCTGCGCGCCTGGTGGCTGGCCGACGGCGTGCTGACCACCACCACCACCCCGGACGGCTTCGGATCGACCACGCCGCCGGCGCCGGTGGGCGACGGCACCGCGGGCGTGGTCGCCTTCGAGGTCGTGCGTGTCGGTGAGGACATCCGATACTTCTGGCGCGACGGCCAGGGCTGGTGGACGGCGGTGGGCGACGGCGCGTCGCTGACCGGCGCCCGGCCCGTCGAAGGCCTCGACGGCGCCAACCGCCTCGCGCTGCTGCTGACCGCCCGCGGCTTCGAGGGGCTGGCGCGCTCGGCCGAGGGCTGGTCGACGGTGCACAGCCCGGACGGCGTGCTGTTCGTCCCCGGCGACGCGGTCGAAGGCCTCGACAACACCCTCGCCGTCGATCTGCTGCGCGTCGCCGGCGACCGCCTGACGCTGGTGGGCGCCGACGGCCTCGGGCTGTTCGCCCTGGACGGCGATCCGTCGCTGGGCTTCCCCGGCGGTCGGCGCCGCCTGCTGGGGCCGGGCCCCGACGGCGCGTTCGACGCGGCGCGCGTCTCGGCGCCCAGCCTGGTGCTGGGCGGGGCCGGGCCGCGGCTGTACTACGTGGGCCGCGACGCTCAGACCCAGCACGCCCTGGGCGAGGCCGCGTGGCCCTGCCCCGCCCCCTGCCTGGACGGCGATCCCTGCAACGGCCTCGACGACGACTGCCGCGACGGGCCGGACGATTTGTGCTCGCCCTGCGGCCACCTGGGCGCCAGCTGCTGCCCGGGCGGCGGGGGCAGCTGCGATCCGGGCGCCGAGTGCTTCGAGGGCCTCTGCGTCGTGCGCTGTCTCGCCGAGGGGCTGCCCGACATCTGCGGCAACGGTCGGGACGACGACTGCGACGGCGACATCGACGACGGGTGCTGCGTGGCCTCGCGCGAGCTGTGCAACGGCGCCGACGACGACTGCGACGGTGAGACCGACGAGGCCTGCTGCGCGGTCGGCGTCGAGACCTGCAACGAGCAGGACGACGACTGCGATGACCGGATCGACGAGACCTTCGACCTCGCCTCGGACCCGACGAACTGTGGCGCCTGTGGCACGGTCTGCCCGTCGCCGGACCTCGAGGACACCGGCGATCCGGTGTGCGGCGCCACCGGCTGTGCCCTCGACTGCCCCGACGGCACCGCGGACGCCGACGGCGAGGTGGCCAACGGCTGCGAAGCCGAGGTCATGCCGGACGCCTGCGACGGGCAGGACAACGACTTCGACGGCCGGATCGACGAGGCCCTCGCCGACGATCCGTACATCGGCGTGGCCTGTCAGGTCGGCTTCGGCCGGTGCGCCACCCCCTCGGTCACCGGCTGCGTGCAGGACGAGCCCACCTGCTTGACCGAGGTCGAGCTGGGCGAAGCGATGGACGAGATCTGCAACGAGCTCGACGACGACTGCGATGGCCTGACCGACGAGGGCGTGGGCGAGCCGGTGATGGCCCGGGCGCTCGCCCCGGGCCGCAACCCGGTGCTGGCGCGGCGCGAAGACGGCTACCTGCTGGCCTGGATCGCCGCCGCCGAGGGCGCCGGTCCCATCCGCACGCAGCGGGTGGACGCCACCGGTCGACCCCTGGGCGTGCCGCGCGCGGTCGGCCAGTCCGCCAGCCGCCTGGCCATCGCCCCGACCTTCGCCGGCTACGCGCTGGTCGCCATCGACGACGGGCAGGTGTACGTGATCGACGTCGACGTCGACGGTCGCGCGGGGAACCGCATCCCCCTGCCCAACATCACGCCCTTCGCCAACGATCAGGCGGTGACCGCGGGGCCCGCGGGCTTCGCGATGCACGGCTCGAGCGCCAACCCGCCCAAGACGGCGGTGCTGGTGCCGCCGGTGGACGGCGGCGGCGGCCCGGGCACCTTCACCGAGCAGGTCTTCGGGCCACCCGGCGTGGCCCTCGACGTGCGCATCGTCGCCAGCGCCGACGGCTACCTGGCCGCGGCGCACGACGGGACCCACACCTGGATCGTCCTGCTGGACGCGGCGGGCGAGCGCGTCGTCCGCTCGGACCGGATCCGGATGGAGCGGCTGTTCGCGCTGACCACCTCGGGCCGCGGCTTCTTGATCGGCGGCCAGTACGACGGCGACGTGCACGTGTGGACCGTGACCGCGCAGCGCACCGTGCGCAGCGCGCCCGCGGGCATCTCGTTCGTCCTCGCGGGCGTACGAGGCCAGCGCCTGCACGGCGCGCTCGAGAAGGTGCACGCGCTGGTGACCGTCGAGGTGCGGCCGGATCTGCCCCTGCAACTGCTGCACACCCGCCTGAACTGGAACGGCTTCCCCGAGGTCGATCCGACGAACATCGCCCCGCCCGGCCATCGGATCGAAGCCGACGTGCACAGCATCCGCCAGGAGCAGGGCGACCTGATCTACACCTGGCGCAACCAGGTGGACGGGCTCATCTACATCGGCCGCTCGGCGCTGCCCGCGCTGCCGCGCCGGCAGACCGCCGGCTCGGCCTGCGCCACGCCCCAGCCCTTCAGCTGGCTGCGCGTCCCCGCCGGCGGCTTCGAGCAACGCGCCGGCGGCACGACGCGGACCTTCGCCTACGGCGCCTTCGATCTCAGCCGGACCGAGGTCACCGTGGGCCAGTACGCCCCCTGCGTCGAGGCCGGGGCCTGCACGCCGCCGCCGATGGCCGCGAGCGACTGCACCTGGCACGCCGAGCCGCGGGACGACAGCGCGCCGCTCAACTGCGTCAGCCGCAGCCAGGCCGAGGCGTTCGCGCGCTTCGTCGGCGGCCGGCTGCCGACGCTCACCGAGTGGCAGGCCGCCAGCGGCGCGGGCGTGGGCGCCGACCGCCCCTGGGGCGACGCGCCGGACGCCTGCACCCGCTCGGTGCACGCGGACTGCGCCGAGGCGCTGGCCCGGCCCTGCTCGACGCCCGCGGGCAACTCGCCCCAAGGCCTGTGCGATCTGTACGGCAACCTGGCCGAGTGGGTGGCCGACGACGCGGCCGCCCTGATCGACCGCCCGGGCGACGGCCGCCCCGCGTCCGTCGGGGCCGCGTCCGGCCTGACGGTGGGCGGCAGCTACGCCACGGCGCCGCTGGGCCCGCCGGACGAGGCGATGGGCACGCCGCGCGTGCCCGACTCGTTCCTCCCGACCACCGGCTTCCGCGTGGCCCGCAGCCCCACCAGCCAGGGCGCGGCGCTCGCGCTGGCCGCCGGGCCGCCCGGGACGCCGGCAGGGCAGGCCGAGGCGCATCGGGCCCGCGAGCTGCTCGAGGTGCCGCTGGTGGCGGGCGGCTACCTGGACGACGACGTGCTGTTCGCGGTGACCCTGGGCGCCGAGGTGGCCGACCGCGGCCCCGTCGAGGACGCCTACCAGTTCGCCAGCGTGGTGCTGCCCGACGGCGCCGCCCCCATCCCCACGGTGGGGCCCTTCGGGGCCGGCACCGCGCGGCGCTTCGCCGGCACGGGCTATCTGGCCGACGAGCGCGCCTCCAACGGGCTGGGCGAGCTCGACTTCACCCTGTCCTTCTGGGTGCGGGCGGACGACGCGTCGGCCACCCGATCGGTGTTCGGCACGCGGCGCGTGGCCGCCGCCGGCGCCGGCGTGCGCGTCCAGCTGCTGGCCGACACGGGCGTGCCCGCGCTCACGCTGGAGGGCGGCAGCGGCGTCTGCGGCCAGAGCGTGGCCACCGTCTCGGTCACCGACGGCCAGTGGCACCACGTCGCCTTCCAGCGCGACGCCGGCGTCCTGCGGACGACGGTCGACGGCGCCGTCGCGGGCGCGCCCAGCGCGGTGCAGGGTCGCTGCGACGTCGACACGGGGGACGACGCGCTGGTGCTCGGCGCGGGCGAGGCGGTGGGCGCGGGGGATCCCCTCGTGGGCGATCTGGCCGACGTCGTGCTCACGCGGCGTCCGCTCTCCCCGCTCGAGCTGCGCTCGCTGATGCAGGCGCGCCGCCCCTGGGGCACGCCCCTGCTGCCCGGCGCCCAGCGCGACGCCGACGATCTGCGCGTGCTGGCGGACGGCCGCGCCCTGCCCTTCGAGGTGGTCGGCGCCCGACCCCTGGGCGATCGGCTCGAGGACGTGCCGGCCGACGCGCTGTACCTGACCATGGACGCGGGCTGGCCGGCCTACGACCGCGGCGCCGAGACGCAGCTCGTCCAGGTCGAGGGCAACGTGCGCGCGACGACGGGGCGGTTCGGCGATCCCGGCGGGGCGGCGTCGGTGCTCGGCGCCGGCAGCCTCGTCACGAGCGGCCCGCGCACGTGGCGCCTGGGCGAGCAGTTCACGCTCGAGCTCTGGCTGCGCGCCGGCACCGTCCAAGGGGTCGGCCCCCAGGCCGTGCTGGTGGGGTCGGTGTCGGGGGACGGCGAGCCCGATCGGGGCGCGGCGCTGCTGCTCTCGGCCGCGGGGGTGCCCCGCTTCGTCGGCGCCGCGCCGACGGCCGCCTCGCCCGAGGGGGTCGAGGTGAGCGGCAACCGCACGATCGCCGACGGCCACTGGCATCACCTCGCGGGGGTGCGCGACGGCGACCGCTTCACGCTCTTCGTCGACGGCCTGCCGGTGGGCAGCGCCACCGACAGCACGGTGCCGGCCGACTTCGACGGCGGCGCCCCATGGCGGCTGTTCGCGATCCAGCGCGACGGCGCCACCGCGTGGCAGATGGGCCTCGGCAGCGCCGACGACGTCGTGGTGTGGGGACGGGCCCTGTCGGCGGACGCCGTCTACAAGCGGGCCCACCCCCTGCCGCGGGTGCGGTTCTTCGTCGACACGCTGCCGCCGCCGGACGCCTCGGCGCCGGCCACCTACCCGACGTATCGCCTCGCCTGGGGCAACGGGGACGCGTGGCCCGCCGCCACGCGCGTGGACGACCTGCTGTCGGCGCGGACCGACGTGGTGGGCTGGTGGCGGCCCGACGCCTGGCCCCCGCAGGTGATCGACATCTCGACCGCCCGGCAGCACGGGGCCTTCGCGCCCGCGGCGCAGGGGGCCAGCGCGCTGGACCAGCACCCCGACCTCGGGGCGGCGTGGCGCTTCGCGCCCAACGGCGCCGGCGTCATCGTGCCCGACGTGCCCGCCGTCGATCTCGACCGCGGATCGCTGACCCTCGAGGCGCGCTTCGCCGCGCCCGACGCGGGCCCGCCCGACGTCGCCGCGCCCATCGCGTCGATCGGCCGCTTCGGCACCGGCCCGCTGTTCGAGATCGGCTGGGCGCAGGGCCAGCTGACCGGCCGCCTCGGCGAGACCACGCTGGTGGTGGCTGGGGCCCCCGCCGCGCCCCGCCACGCCGCCCTGTGGGTCGACCGCGGCGCCGGCGGCGCGACGACGCGGCTGGCGCTCGATCGCGATCTCGAGGGGGCCGCCAGCGTCGGCGTCGGGCCCGAGGGCGTCGTCGATCAGGCGCTGCCCCTGTGCATCGGCTGCCGGCCCGGCATCGCGGTGCCGGTCAGCGTCGCGGCGCAGGCCATCGGCGAGGTGCGGGTGTCCGACCGCGCGCTGCCGACCGAGCGGCTGCTGCCCGCCGCGCCGACGCGCCTGCTGGGCTTCCCGACGAACCCCTGAGTCAGCCCCCGACCGTCGCCTCGACCTCGGCGATGGTCTTGGGGATCGCGCGGGTGAGCACCTCGTTGCCCTGCGCCGTGATCAGCACGTCGTCCTCGATGCGGACGCCGCGCACGCTGCCGAAGGCCTCGAGCCGGCCGCGGTCGACCCGCGGATCGGCGCAGCGGGCCAGCAGCGCCGGCACCTGATAGAAGCCCGGCTCGATGGTGACCGCCATGCCGGGCGCCAGATCGCGATCGAGGCGCAGGTAGCGCAGCGAGGGTCGGTCGCTGCGCGCGAGGCCCGGCGCGTAGCCCGCGCGGTCGCCGAGATCCTCCATGTCGTGCACGTCGAGCCCGATCAGGTGGCCCACGCCGTGGGGGAAGAACCAGGCGTAGACGTCCTCGGCCACCAGCGTCTCGACGTCGCCGCGCAGGATGCCCAGCGCGACCAGGCCCTCGGTGAGGGCGCGCGCCGCGGCCAGGTGCACGTCGCGGTAGCGGACGCCGGGCTGCGCCGCGTCGATCGCCGCCGCCTGCGCCGCGAGCACCACCTCGTAGATCGCCTTCTGGGCGCCCTCGAAGCGCCCGCGGACCGGCCAGGTGCGGGTGACGTCGCCGGCCCAGCCGCCGCGGGTCTCGGCGCCCACGTCGGCCAGCAGCAGGTCGCCGTCGTGCAGCAGGTGGTGGTGGGCCTCGTCGTGCAGCACCTCGCCGTGCGGCGTGACGATGCTGCCGTAGGCGGTGCCCATGCCGCGGCGCGCCAGCTCGGCCTCCATCGCCGCCTTCACCGTCCACGCGCGCACGCCCGCGTGCGTGGCCCGCATGCCGGCCAGGTGGGCCGCCGCGGTCGCCTCGGCCGCCTCGCGCAGCCCGCGCTGCGCGTAGGCGTCGTGCACCAGGCGCGCGCCGATGATCGCGTCGGCGAGGGCCTCGTCGACGTGGGCCACCGTCTCGGGCCGCACCGGCCGACCGAGCAGCGCCGCCAGCGCGTCGCAGGTGCGCGGATCGGCCGGCGGCAGCGTGGCGGTCATCGGGCCCAGGCGCTCCTCGAGGAAGTGCAGCGGGCGGACGGGCAGGCCGAGCCACAGGGCCAGATCGCCGAAGGTGGTCGCCGCGCCGTGCCAGAGGGCGTCGTCGGCGTGGGGCTCGGGCGCGTAGACCGCGGGATCGTCGTCCAGCAGCAGGTAGGCGCCGGGCAGGTGCGCCCCGACCAGGTACAGGAAGTGGCTGTGCGCCCGGAAGGGCCAGGTGTTGGCAGTGTAGGTGCGCGGCAGCGGCGCCCCGGCGGCGATCAGGGCGGGGCGGCCGCAGTGCGCCGCCACGCGGGCGCGGCGCGCCGCGAGCGCCTCGCGATCGATCTCGAGTGTGGTGTCCATGCGCGCAGTATGCACCAGCCTCCGCGTCGGCGTCGTCGTCGCGTGGGGGGTGGCCCCGTCGCGGGCCGGCGCCCGAAGACGGCACGGGGTGTCAACGCTTGCCGAACGGCCCCCCTTTGCCGCTATCTTGATCCGACGCCACCCCCAGGGAGCCCCGATGAAGCGCACGCACGGCCTCGCTGTGATGCTCGCCCTCGCCCCGCTGGTCGGCTGCGAAGGCGCCGACGAGCCCACCGCCGATCCGGCGCCGGGCGCCGACGCCGCGGCCCCCTCGATGGGCGGCGCGCCGGGCGCGGGCGGCCAACCCGGGGTCGGCGGCCAACCCGGCGCGGGCGGCCAACCTGCCAGCGCCGGCGGCGAGCTGGGCGCGGGCGGCGAGCCGGGCGCGGGCGGCGCGCCCCCCGCCCCCGCCTGCGTGCCCGACCGCGCGGCCTTCGAGGCCGACGTGAAGCCGCTGATCCAGCAGTGGTGCGGCCTCTGCCACGGCGAGTCGCCGCGCTTCGGCGCCCCCTTCTCGCTGTTGGACTACGACCGCGACGTCCTCGGCCGCGAGGGCCAGCGCCGCGTCGACCGCATCGTCGCGCGCCTGCGCGCCGGCACCATGCCCCCGCCGGCGCAGCCCCAGCCCGACGCCGAGGCCCGCATGGCCATCCTGCAGTGGGCCACCTGCGGCGAGAACATGGGCACCCCGCCCGACGGCCCCAACCCCGGCGGCTTCGACGTCGACCGCCCCATCCTCGAGGATCCGGGCCAGCCCCCCGCGGACAGCGACTTCTTCGAGCTGCGCGCCGACGGCTTCCGCGTCAGCCCCGACACGCGCGACCGCTACGAGTGCTTCACCTTCGAGGCCCCGGTCGACGCCCCGCGCTTCATCCGCCGCGTCGAGACGATCGTCGACGACGACCGCGTGCTGCACCACACGATCCTCATCCCCGGCGGCGAGGGCCGCTCGCCCGGCGAACACGGGCGCTGCGCCGACGACAACCCGCTGTCGCTCATCTACGGCTGGGCGCCGGGCCAGGGCGCGCTGCAGTTCGACGAGGGCGGCATCCGCATCGAGCCCGGCCAGCGCCTGACGCTGCAGATCCACTACAACAACGAGGCCGGCCACGCCGACGTCGCCGACTCGAGCGGCGTGCGCATCTACCACGGCCCGCCCGACGGGCCCGAGGTGTCGATCCTGACGCTGGGCCCGATCGGCTTCTCGGTGCCCGCCCGCAGCGTCGGCCAGGCCACCGGCTGGTGCGTCGTGCCCGACGACACGCGCATCGTCGCCAGCTTCCCCCACATGCACGAGAAGGGCGTGGCCTTCGAGCAGGTCATCGAGCGCGCCGACGGCGCCGAGGACAGCGTCATCACGCTCGACGGCTGGTCGTTCGACAGCCAGTACATCTACGCCACGCCGGTCGATCTGAAGGCGGGCGACGTGCTGCGCACCACCTGCACCTACCGCAACGAGGACGACCGCCGCCTGAGCTTCGGCCCGAACACCGCCGACGAGATGTGCTTCAACTTCGCCTACGTCTCGCCGCCGCCCAGCATCACGTACTGCAACCAGAACCAGCCGCCCATCGGCGATCGCTACACCCCGGGCGCGTGCGCGCCGCCCGGCGCCGAGGCCATCGACGCGCCCGCCGTGCGCAGCCTGCTGTCCGAGGGCGCGCCGCCGGCGCTGGTGGGCGGCCCCATCCCCGAGGGCCTGTTCGTGCTCGACGAGGCCGAGGTGTTCGTGCCCTCGTTCAACCTCGGCGGGCAGTTCGCCCTCGACCCCGAGGCCAGCAGCGTCACCGCGTACGGCGCGGTGGCGCTGATCGACGGCGTCTTCTACTTCGACGGCGAGGCCAACGTGCACGCGGTGGCCAACGGGCTCGCCTTCGATCAGGTGCAGGCGTTGTCGTTCAGCGGCGAGCCCCGGCTGCAGGAGAACGCGCCCGGCGCCTTCTTCGTGCAGGCCGCCTGCGGCGACCTGCCCTCGGACCAGGCGCTGTACTACGACTACGACGGCGACCGCCTGCGCGTCCGGCTGCCCATCCGGGTGGGCCCGATCAACATCACTCTGCTGGCGGGTCTGCGGCCGGTGGAGTAGGCGCCGGCTCGGCCGGCTGCTGCTGCACCGCCACGGGCAGCGCCGGCCCCCCGCCCAGCACCGACACCGTACGCTGCGGGAACGGGATGACGACGCCGTGCGCGTCGAAGGCCTTCTTCAGGTCGAGGTGCAGCGCGGTCTTCGCCTCGAGGAAGTTCGCCCGCGCCGTCCACACCGAGAACTGCAGGTTGATCGCCGAGTCGGCGAAGGCCACGAAGATGAACAGCGGCGTGGGCTCGTCGAGCAGCAGCGGGTGCTTCGCGGCGACGTCCATCATCACGTCGCGCACCTGATCGAGATCGCTGTCGTAGGCCACGCCCACCTGCAGGTCGATGCGGCGGATGGGGAAGTGGGTCAGGTTGACGATCTCGGACTTCAGCAGCTGCTCGTTGGGCACGCGCACCTTCAGGTTGTCGAAGGTGCGGATCTTCGACGACAGCAGGTCGATGGCGATCACCTCGCCGGTCGTGCCGCCGATGCGCACCACGTCGCCCACGACGAAGGGGCGCTCGACGAGCAGGAAGAGGCCGCTGATCAGGTTCGAGGCGGCGGTCTGCGAGGCGAAGCCGACGGCGACCGTGAGGATACCGGCGGCCCCCAGGAGCACGGTGAGATCGATGCCGAGCTGACGCAGGACGCTGACGGCGACCAGGGCGTAGAGGGCGTAGAGGGCGATGCGGCGGAAGGTGTTGGCCTGCCCCTCGCCCATGCGGGGCGCCAGCACGCGCCCGAGGGCGGCGCTCAGCAGCCGCGCCAGCACGAAGCCCACCACCAGCAGGCCGGCGACCTTGGCGACGTCCATCCAGGTCATCGGCTCACCTCCAGAACCAGCCGAGGGTGCGCACGAGCACGTTCGCGCGGTCGGCGTCCCGGGCCTCGCCCACCGGCTTCGTCGGCCCGGCCTCGGCGGGCGGCGCGGCGTCGACGCGCAGCCGGCCCACCTCGCCGTCGGCGTCCCGCTCGAGGGTCAGGCCGGGCAGCCACAGCCCGCCGTCCTCGGCCGCGAAGACCGCCATGGACGGGGTCGGCACGCTGATGCGCTCGATGGCCAGCGCGTCCGCGCCGTGGTTGCGCAGGGTGATCTTCACCAGCGCGCGCCAGGCCGGCCGAGGCAGGCCGTCCAGGGACAGGCGGGCGCGGGTGCGCATCGCGTAGCACAGCTCGCCCTCGCGCGTGGACGGCCCGAACCACGTGTCCGAGGCGCGGAAGGTGGGCAGGTCGACCATGAAGCGGTCGGCCTTGGCGGTCTGGACGCACACCCACACCGGCACCGACGTGAACAGATCGACCGACTCGCCGCCCAGCACCGAGATGGGCATCTCGGGCCGCGCCACCATCGGGCGGTCGGGCGCGCGGGGCACCAGGCGCACCGCCGACTCGTCGCGCGGCGAGGCGAACCGGTGCAGCGTCACGTCGTCGGGCATCGCGTCGATGGGCGCCGCCACCTCCAGCGCGTCCGCCTCGGGCTCGGGCGTCGTGCACCAGGCCACCCGCCACTCGGCCGGCGGGTTGTCGATCCACAACGTCAGGGGCCCCACCCGCCAGCGGCGGCCCTGACCGCGCAGGATGGGGAAGGTGCCCCACCACGGCCGCGTCGTCGTCGTCACGGGATCGTCCATGGCGCGCATCCTAACCCGCTCCCCCGCGCGACGCGACGCGCCTTGACGTGACCCCGGCGCCGCGCGATGACGATGCCATGCGCGAATACAACTTCGATGGCCTGGTGGGCCCGACGCACAACTACGCGGGTCTGAGCCCGGGCAACCTGGCCAGCACCGCGCACCGCGGAAAGGTGGCGAACCCGCGCCGCGCGGCGAAGCAGGGGCTGCGCAAGATGAAGTTCGTGGCCGACCTGGGCGTGGGGCAGGCCGTGCTGCCGCCGCAGCCCCGGCCGGCGATCGACGCGCTGAGGCGGCTGGGCTTCGGGGGGGCCGACGACGCCGTGCTGGGGCGCGCGGCCGCCGCCGACGAGGGGCACCTGCTGCGCCTGTGCAGCAGCGCGTCGGCCATGTGGACGGCCAACGCGGCGACGGTGGCCCCCTCGCGCGACGCGGCCGACGGGCGGGTGCACCTGACGCCGGCGAACCTGTCGGCGATGTTCCACCGCGCGCTCGAGGCCCCGCAGACCACGCGGACGCTGCGGGCCATCTTCGCCGACGCGGCGCGCTTCGTCGTGCACGATCCGCTGCCGGCGGGGGCCCACTTCGCCGACGAGGGGGCCGCGAACCACACGCGGCTCGAGGGTGAGGCCGGCGCGGTGCACCTCTTGGCCTGGGGGCGCAGCACCTGGGGGGGCGGCGAGGCGCCGAGGGTGCACCCGGCCCGGCAGACGCGCGAGGCGAGCGCCGCGCTGGCGCGCCTGCACCAGCTGGGCGACGGCGCGCTGCTGTGGCAGCAGCACCCCGCCGGCATCGACGCCGGCGCGTTCCACACCGACGTGCTGGCCGTGGGCAACGGCCCGGTGCTGCTGGTGCACGAGCACGCCTTCGTGCGGCCGGGCGCGCTGCAGGCCATCCTGCGGGCCCGCGTGGGCAGCGATCTGCGCTGGGTGCAGGCGAGCGCCCGCGAGCTGCCGGTCGCCGACGCCGTGGCCGCCTACCCCTTCAACTCGCAGCTCGTGACGCTGCCCGGCGGCAGCATGGCCGTCGTCGCGCCCGCCGAGTCCGAAGCGAACGCCGCGGCGAAGCGCTACCTCGACCGCGTGGTGGCGGCCGACAACCCCGTCACCGCGGTGCACTACCTCGACCTGAACGAGTCGATGGACAACGGCGGGGGCCCGGCCTGCCTGCGCCTGCGGGTGCCGCTGACCGACGACGAGCGCGCCGCGGTCACCGGCCGGGTGTTCCTCGACGACGCCCTGTTCGCCGAGCTCGACGACTGGATCGACACCCACTACCGCGACCGCCTCACCGCCGCCGACCTGGCCGATCCGGCGCTGCTCGACGAGACGCGCGCCGCGCTCGACGCGCTGACCCAGCTGCTGCAGCTGGGCTCGATCTACCCGTTTCAGCAGGCCTGAATCGCTCGCTCAGGGGCAGGGGCGGCCGCGCTCGAGGCCCGGGGGGCAGCCGCCCGCCTCGGCCTCGGCGCGCGTGCAGATGGCGCGGCAGCCGGGCGCGCCCAGCTCGCGCACCTGGCAGGTGTCGCCCTGCCAGACGATGTCGGCCACCTCCCAGAACTCGGTCTGCGGGTTGCCGAAGGTGCCGTTGGCCTGCAGCACGAGGGGGTCGAAGGCGCGGGCCAGCTCGCCGCCGCAGAACACCTTGACCGTCACCGTCGAGGGGCCGAACTCGTCGTCGTCCCAGTAGTGGACGCCGAGGCGGTAGGTGCCGTCCCGCGGGCGACGGATGTTGATGTTCTCGGGGCCGTTGCCCTCGACGTCGTCGAGGTCCAGCCGGGGATCGTCGTCGTCCAGGGGCGCGCTCCACTGCACCTGCGGCGGCGGGCTGCGGTTGGGATCGTTGTTGTAGGCGGCGATCTGGGCGCGGCAGCCGGGCTCGTCGCCGCTGTCGTCGCAGATGGCGCAGTTGGCGAAGAAGCAGTCGTCGCCGGCCTCGTCGTCGTCGAACCACTGCGCGTTGGGCGCGCGCTTCAGGTGCAGGTCGACGTCCGAGGCGTCGCCCACCGCGTTGACGTTCCACACCAGCTCGATGCGCAGGCGATCCTCGCTGCTGGTCTCGAGGCGCGTGGTGCAGCGGCCGATGCCGCCGTTCGTGTCCTCGACCTCGAGCTCGAGCACGTAGCTGCCCTGCAGATCGGCGAAGATGCGCGTCTGCAGGCCGTCGGCCGGCGCCGGCTCCGAGGTCGAGCCGGCGGGCTGCTCGAGGATGCGCCAGGTGGCGCGCGCCATCGGATCGCCGTCGGGATCCTCGTAGCCCCCCTGGAAGTCGTAGTTGGCCAGGGGCGAGCCCGCCTGGTCGGGCGGGCAGATGGCGCGGGGCGGCAGGTTCTGGCAGCCGGGGATCTGATCGACCACGCCGTCGCAGTCGTTGTCGATGCCGTCGCACACCTCGGGCGAGGGCAGCACCTCGCCCTCGCACGGGCCGTAGAACTCGAGCTGGCAGGCCTGCACGCCCTCGCGGCAGGCCGCGCCCGGCACCAGCAGCGTCGCGGGATCACCCGAGTAGCACGGCTTCTCGGGCAGGGTGCAGGTGCAGCCCTCGTCGACCAGGCCATCGCAGTTGTTGTCGAGGTCGTCGTTGCAGCGCTCGACGCCGTTCGGGTCGCACCAGGGCTCGCCCCCCGGCTCGCCGCCCGCGCCGGGCTCGCCGCCCGCGCCGGGTTGGCCGCCGGCGCCGGGCGCGCCGCCCATGGCGGGGATGATCACCCCGCCGCCGCCGCCCGCGCCGG
Source organism: Myxococcales bacterium (assembly GCA_020633465.1). Taxonomy (GTDB): domain Bacteria; phylum Myxococcota_A; class Bradymonadia; order UBA7976; family UBA1532; genus JACKDN01. The sequence continues at coordinate 132,505 of JACKDN010000019.1, read as the reverse complement.
GCGGACCCACGCCGCCCCCGTCGAAGTCGCTGGGGGCGCCGCCCTGACCGGGCAGGACGGTGGGGCCCCCGCCCCCGCCGCTGTCGGCGCACCCGAAGGCCAGCAGGACGATCGCCGCCCACCCACCCGTCGACCGCCTCATCGCACCGCCTCCATGCGCGTCCCCGCCGGCGCCTCGTGGCACGTCTCGTCGCCCCCCGCCAGGGCGCGGACGCACAGCTTGCCTTGGCGCACGTAGGCCACGCGCGCGCCGGGCGGATCGACGACGGCGCCGGCCGGCACCTCGGCCAGGCTGGCCCCCAGCTCGCCCGACTCGAGATCCAGCGGCCACACGCGCCAGGGCGCGTCGTCGGGCAGATCGACGCAGGGGCGCTCGACCCCCGCGCCCAGGCGGCAGGGCGTGACCAGGAACGCCGTGCCGCCCTCGACGTCGAAGGACACCTCCAGCGGACCGGACGGGTACAGGTCGAGGGGCGGCGCCGGCAGCGCGGCCTGCCCCACGGACGGGTCGTAGCGCACCAACCTGACGCCCGGGTGACCCTCACCCGCGCTGTGGACCGCCAGCCGCTGCCCGGTGCCCGGCTGCAGGTGGTAGACCGCGGCGAAGTCGCCCTCGACGCACGCCGCCGGCGTCTCCAGCGCGCCCGTGGGCAGGTGCAGGATGCGGCAGGCCGACGCACCCGCGATGGGCGCCGTCTGGTGCAGGTACATGAAGTCGGCGTCCAGGAAGAAGCCGGTCATGTGGACGTCCCCCTCGGCCTCCACCCAGCGCTCCAGGGCGCGCGGCGCGTCGCCATCGACGCGCAGCTCGCGGTCCGCGAAGCGCGCCACGCGGCCCGCGGGCCCGGCCGCCACGAGGTCGACGCCGGGCCCCAGCGCCAGCCGCCGCCAGGTGCCGGACGCGACGTCGAGCGCCCAGGCGCCGCCGACGATCAGCGTCGCCCCGTCTTCGGACCACTGCACGGGGACGTGGGGCGCGAAGGCGACGCCCTCGGCCGCGGCCGCGGGGGGCGGGGCCGCCCCCCCGGCTGCCGGTGACGATGAGGGGGCGCCGCCGCAGCCGGCGACGGTGAGGACGAGACCAACGAGCGAGACGATGGGCTGGCGCATGCCTGGACGGTACCGCAGCGCGCGCCAGCGGCGGAAGTGCAGCGGGCTTCCCCGGCCGCGCGAGGGCGCGCGCCGGTCGCCTCGCTCAGCCGGCCGCCGCGTGCCGCTCGAGGGCCGCGCAAAAGGCGGCCTCGTCGAAGGCGGCGCCGGGCTCGACCCACAGCCGCTCGACGAGGACCTCCCCGTCGACGTGTCGGCCCTCGAAGCGACCCACCAGGCGGCCGTGGTGCAGCAGCGGCACCACGTAGTACCCCCAGCGGCGCTTCGCGGCGGGCACGTACACCTCCCAGACGTACTCGAAGTCGAAAAGGTGGGCGATCAGGGGCCGGCACCAGAGCAGCGGATCCAGCGGGCCGAGGATGCGCATTCGGCCGTCGTCGTCGGGCCAGACGCGCTCGCGGAAGTTGGCCGGGGCGTAGTAGGTGCGGCGCGAGCCCTCGACCTGCACGCGCACCAGCGCGCCCTCGGCCACCAGCCGCTCGGGCACGCCGGCCTTCCGCGCGTCGCGCAGCATCGACCACCACGGGCCGGTCGCCGTGGGCAGCAGGCCGGCCGCCTCGGCGCGCTCGAGCACGGCCCAGCGCGCGAAGTCGGGCGGCGCCGGGGCGTCGTGTGTGGTGGGCAGGGCGCGCTCGGGCACGTCGTACACGCGGCCCCGGCCGCTGCGGCCGCAGGTGACGACGCGGCAGCGGGTCCACAGCACCTCGAGGGCCATCGTCGCGGCCTTGGCGGTGCCCTTCCACCCCGACCAGTCGATCGGCTCGACCGCCCCGTGATCGGACAGATCGGCGGCGGTGACGGGCCCGCGCGCCCGTACCTCGGCGAGGACGGCGTCGACCACGCCCGCCGGCAGCCGCTTCATGCGGTCGGTCTGACGCCACCAGGGCGTCTGGGCGGCCTGACCGCGGTAGGCCGGGAAGGCCTCGGCGGGCAGCAGGCAGCGCTCCTTGGCGAAGTGCTCGAAGGCGTGCCCCGGCTGCAGGTGGCGGTGGACGTCGCCGCGGCCGACGCCGTCGACGCGGGCCATGGCGACCAGATCAGCGTTGGTGCCGATGCGATCGAGGGGGTCGAGCTGGATGCAGCGGCGCGCGGCGAGCAGCGACCGAAGGCCGGCCGGCCCGGGCGGATGAACGACGGCGCGCAGCCCCATCTGCCCCAGCAGATAGCGCCGCGCCGCGTCGGGGCTCAGCTGAACGTCGGTGACGATGGGGGGGCGCTCAGGGGCAGTCGGCGGGGACGACCGCGACGGCCAGGCCGTGGGCGCAGTTGCCCGAGGTGTCGCAGGCCTCGACGACGGCACCGTGGCGGCCGGGGGCCAGCTCGACCTCGTAGGTCGCGCCCATGCCCACCATCGCGTCGTCGACGATCCAGGTGTACTCGATCTCACCGCAGGCGTCGGTCGAGGCCGAGGCGTCGAACACCACCCAGCCCGAGCACAGGTCCATCAGGTGGGCCTCGGCGCGCACGACGGGCGGCGTGCTGTCGACCACCCAGAAGGTGGCGGTGCTGGCGTCCCACCAGCCGAGCGGATCGGCCACGATCAGCTGGACGGCGTGCAGACCCAGGCCGAACCAGCCCGCCGGCGTGACCGCGCTGGGATCGTCCAGCGCGTCGCCCGGGTTCCACTCGTAGGTCAGCGGCTGGCCGTCGGCGTCGAAGGCGCCGCGCCCGTCGAGCGTGACGAACGCGCCGCGCGGCTCGGTGCACTCGTAGACGCCGCCGTGCGGCGCGGCGACCGCGGTGGGCGGGTGGTTGTGGTGCGGCGACTTCGTGCAAGCGTCGCCCACGCCGTCGTCGTCGCCGTCGGCCTGCGCGGGGTTCTTCACGCCGGGGCAGTTGTCGCAGTCGTCGGGCACGCCGTCGTCGTCGTCGTCGGCGCCGCGGCAGCCGTCCTGGCAGATGTCGCCCACCCCGTCGTGATCGCTGTCGAACTGCGCCGGGTTCAGCACCTCGGGGCAGTTGTCGCAGGCGTCACCGAGGCCGTCGCCGTCGGTGTCGAGCTGGTCGGGGTCGAAGATCTTCGGGCACACGTCGCAGCGATCGGCCACACCGTCGCCGTCCTTGTCGGGGCCCTTGCAGCCCGGCTTGCCACAGGCGTCACCGCGGCCGTCGCCGTCGCTGTCGATCTGCTCGGGGTTCCAGGTCTTCCAGCAGTTGTCGCAGACGTCCGGGACGCCGTCGCCGTCCTTGTCGGGCCCGTGGCACTTCGGCTTCTCGCACAGGTCGCCCACCCCGTCCCCGTCGGTGTCCTTCTGATCGGGATCCCAGTCCTTGGGGCAGACGTCGCAGGCGTCGGGCACGCCGTCGCCGTCCTTGTCCGGGCCGTGGCACTTCGGCTTCTCGCAGGCGTCGCCCACCCCGTCCTCGTCCGCATCCGCCTGGTCGGGGTTCCAGTCCTTCGGGCAGTTGTCGCAGACGTCCGCGTAGCCGTCGCCGTCCTTGTCCGGGCCGTGGCACTTCGGCTTCTCGCAGGCGTCGCCCACCCCGTCGCCGTCCGCATCCGCCTGGTCGGGGTTCCAGTCCTTCGGGCAGTTGTCGCAGACGTCCGGGTAGCCGTCGCCGTCCTTGTCCGGGCCGTGGCACTTCGGCTTCTCGCAGGCGTCGCCCACCCCGTCCTCGTCCGCATCCGCCTGGTCGGGGTTCCAGTCCTTCGGGCAGTTGTCACAGACGTCCGGCACGCCGTCGCCGTCCTTGTCCGGGCCGTGGCACTTCGGCTTCTCGCAGGCGTCGCCCACCCCGTCGCCGTCCGTGTCCGCCTGGTCGGGGTTCCAGTCCTTCGGGCAGTTGTCGCAGACGTCCGGGTAGCCGTCGCCGTCCTTGTCCGGGCCGTGGCACTTCGGCTTCTCGCAGGCGTCGCCCACCCCGTCGCCGTCCGTGTCCGTCTGGTCAGGGGTTCCAGTCCTTCGGGCAGTTGTCGCAGACGTCCGGGTAGCCGTCGCCGTCCTTGTCCGGGCCGTGGCACTTCGGCTTCTCGCAGGCGTCGCCCACCCCGTCGCCGTCCGTGTCCGTCTGGTCGGGGTTCCAGTCCTTCGGGCAGTTGTCGCAGACGTCCGGGTAGCCGTCGCCGTCCTTGTCCGGGCCGTGGCACTTCGGCTTCTCGCAGGCGTCGCCCACCCCGTCGCCGTCCGTGTCCGTCTGGTCGGGGTTCCAGTCCTTCGGGCAGTTGTCGCAGACGTCCGGGTAGCCGTCGCCGTCCTTGTCCGGCCCCTCGCAGACCGGCTCGCACGCGTCGCCCACACCGTCCTCGTCCGTGTCCGTCTGATCCGGGTTCGGCACGTCGGGGCAGTTGTCGCAGACGTCCGGGAAGCCGTCGCCGTCCTTGTCCGGTCCCTCGCAGACCGGCTCGCACGCGTCGCCCACACCGTCCTCGTCCGTGTCCGTCTGATCCGGGTTCGGCACGTCGGGGCAGTTGTCGCAGGCGTCGGGCACACCGTCCTCGTCGGTGTCGTCCGTCGGCCCCGGGCACACGTCGCACGCGTCGCCGAAGCCGTCCTCGTCCTCGTCTTCCTGGCCCGGGTTCTCGTCCTCGGGGCAGTTGTCGCAGACGTCGCCGACGCCGTCGCCGTCCTCGTCCGCCTGGTCCGGGTTCGCCACGTCCGGGCAGTTGTCGCAGGCGTCGGGGTGCCCGTCGCCGTCGCCGTCCTCGCTGCCCTCGGGGCACGCGTCGCAAGCGTCGCCCTGACCGTCACCGTCCGTGTCCGTCTGGTCCGGGTTCGCCACCCCCGGGCAGTTGTCGCAGGCGTCCGGGATGCCGTCGCCGTCGCCGTCCACGCTGCCCTCGGGGCACGCGTCGCAGGCGTCGCCCTGACCATCGCCGTCCGTGTCCGTCTGGTCCGGGTTCGCCACGTCCGGGCAGTTGTCGCAGGCGTCGGGGTACCCGTCGCCGTCGCGATCCTCGCTGCCCTCGGGGCACGCGTCGCAGACGTCGCCGACGCCGTCCTCGTCCTCGTCCGCCTGATCCGGGTTCGGCGTCTCGGGGCAGTTGTCGCAGACGTCGCCGAGGCCGTCCTCGTCGCCGTCCTCCTGGCCCGTCAGCGTGCCGCCCTCGCCGCCCGTCGGGTCGAACTCGTAGCCGTTCGGCACATCCGGGCAGTTGTCGCAGGCGTCGCCCACCCCGTCGCCGTCGCTGTCCGCGTTCGTCGGATCGGCCACCTCGGGGCACAGGTCGCAGGCGTCGCCCAGCCCGTCGCCGTCCGAGTCGGTCTGATCGTCCGCCACGTCCGGGCACAGGTCGCAGGCGTCCGGCGTGCCGCTCACCGTCGCGATCCTCGGGGCAGCTGTCGCAGACGTCGCCGATCCGTCGTCCATATCCCTGATCGGGGTTGGCCACGCCGGGGCAGTTGTCGCAAGCGTCGGGGATGCCGTCGCCGTCGCCGTCCACGCTGCCCTCGGGGCAGCTGTCGCAGACGTCGCCGACGCCGTCCTCGTCCGTGTCGGTCTGGTCGGGGTTCGCGACCGCCGGGCAGTTGTCGCAGACGTCAGGGATGCCGTCGCCGTCGCCGTCCTCGCTGCCCTCGGGGCAGCGTCGCAGACGTCGCCGACGCCGTCCTCGTCCGGTCGGCCTGGTCGGGGTTCGGCGTCCCGGGCAGTTGTCGCAGGCGTCGCCCCGTCGCCGTCGCCGTCGCCCGTCGCCGTCGCCGCTGTCGCCCTCGCCTCCGTTGTCGCGGTCGCAGGCGTCCTCGGCCCGTTGCGGTCTGACAGCCGTCGCCGTCCGTCGGGTCGGTCTGATCGTCCGCCACGTCCGGGCAGCGTTCGTCGCAGGCGCAGACGTCGCAGGCGTCGCCAGCCCGTCGCCGTCGGTCGGTCTGGTCGTCCGCCACGTCCAGTTGGTCGCAGGCGTCGGGCTGCCGTCGCCGTCGCGATCCTCCTGCCAGGGGCAGCGTCGCAGACGTCGCCGTCCGTCGTCGCTATCGGCCTGGTCGGGGTTCGCGACGCCGGGGGCAGTTGTCGCAGGCGTCGTCCGTCGCCGTCGCCGTCCACGCTGCCCTCGGGCACGCGTCGTCGCAGGCGTCGCCGTCGCCCATCGCCGTCGCCGACGTCCGTCGGTCGTCCGCCTGGTGCCCCGGGTTCGCCGTCGCCGTCCGCAGTTGGTCGGGTTCGCCACCCCCGGGCAGTCGCAGGCGTCCGTCCGATGCCGGTCGCCGTCGCCGTCCACGCTGCCCTCGGGGCAGCTGTCGCAGACGTCGCCCTGACCGTCGCCGTCGAGGTCCATATCGGCCTGATCGGGGTTCGCCACGTCCGGGCGGTTGTCGCAGGCGTCAGGGTGCCCCGTCGCCGTCGCCGGCGCTGCCCTCGGGGCAGCGCGTCGCAGAGCGTCGCCGACGCCGTCCTCGTCCTCGTCCGCCTGATCCGGGTTCGGCGTCGCCAGTTGTCGCAGACGTCGCCGAGGCCGTCCTCGTCGCCGTCCTCCTGGCCCGTCAGCGTGCCGCCCTCGCCGCCCGTCGGGTCGAACTCGTAGCCGTTCGGCACGTCGGGGCAGTTGTCGCAGGCGTCGCCCACCCCGTCGCCGTCGCTGTCCGCGTTCGTCGGATCGGCCACCTCGGGGCACAGGTCGCAGGCGTCGCCCAGCCCGTCGCCGTCCGAGTCGGTCTGATCGTCCGCCACGTCCGGGCACAGGTCGCAGGCGTCCGGCGTGCCGTCGCCGTCGCGATCCTCGGTGCCGCCGGGGCAGCTGTCGCAGACGTCGCCGACGCCGTCGCCGTCCAGGTCGGCCTGGTCGGGGTTCGCGACGCCGGGGCAGTTGTCGCAGGCATCGGGGATGCCGTCGCCGTCGCCGTCCACGCTGCCCTCGGGGCACGCGTCGCAGGCGTCGCCGTCGCCGTCGCCGTCCGTGTCGGTCTGGTCGGGGTTCGCGACCGCCGGGCAGTTGTCGCAGGCGTCGGGGTACCGTCGCCGTCGCCGTCCTCGCTGCCCTCGGGGCACGCGTCGCAGGCGTCGCCCTGACCGTCACCGTCCGTGTCCGTCTGGTCCGGGTTCGCCACCCCGGCAGTTGTCGCAGGCGTCCGGGATGCCGTCGCCGTCGCCAGCTGCCCTCGGGTCGCACGCTGCCCTCGGGGCAGCGCGTCGCAGGCGTCGCCGATCTGACCATCGTCCGTCCGTGTCCGTCTGGTCCGGGTTCGCCACGTCCGGCAGTTGTCGCAGGCGTCGGGGTAGCCGTCGCCGTCGCGATCCTCGCTGCCCTCGGGGCACTCGTCGCAGACGTCGCCGACGCCGTCCTCGTCCTCGTCCGCCTGATCCGGGTTCGGCGTCTCGGGGCAGTTGTCGCAGACGTCGCCGAGGCCGTCCTCGTCGCCGTCCTCCTGGCCCGTCAGCGTGCCGCCCTCGCCGCCCGTCGGGTCGAACTCGTAGCCGTTCGGCACGTCCGGGCAGTTGTCGCAGGCGTCGCCCACCCCGTCGCCGTCGCTGTCCGCGTTCGTCGGATCCGCCACCTCGGGGCACAGGTCGCAGGCGTCGCCCAGCCCGTCGCCGTCCGAGTCGGTCTGATCGTCCGCCACGTCCGGGCACAGGTCGCAGGCGTCCGGCGTGCCGTCACCGTCGCGATCCTCGGTGCCGCCGGGGCAGCTGTCGCAGACGTCGCCGATCCCGTCGAGGTCCATGTCGGCCTGATCGGGGTTCGCCACGCCCGGGCAGTTGTCGCAGGCGTCCGGGATGCCGTCGCCGTCGCCGTCCACGCTGCCCTCGGGGCAGCTGTCGCAGACGTCGCCGACGCCGTCCTCGTCCTCGTCCGCCTGATCCGGGTTCGGCGTCTCGGGGCAGTTGTCGCAGACGTCGCCGAGGCCGTCCTCGTCGCCGTCCTCCTGGCCCGTCAGCGTGCCGCCCTCACCGCCCGTCGGGTCGAACTCGTAGCCGTTCGGCACATCCGGGCAGTTGTCGCAGGCGTCGCCCACCCCGTCGCCGTCGCTGTCCGCGTTCGTCGGATCGGCCACCTCGGGGCACAGGTCGCAGGCGTCGCCCAGCCCGTCGCCGTCCGAGTCGGTCTGATCGTCCGCCACGTCCGGGCACAGGTCGCAGGCGTCCGGCGTGCCGTCGCCGTCGCGATCCTCGGTGCCGCCGGGGCAGCTGTCGCAGACATCGCCGATGCCGTCGCCGTCCAGGTCGGCCTGGTCGGGGTTGGCCACGCCCGGGCAGTTGTCGCAGGCGTCCGGGATGCCGTCGCCGTCGCCGTCCACGCTGCCCTCGGGGCAGCTGTCGCACACGTCGCCGGCGCCGTCCTCGTCCGTGTCGGTCTGGTCGGGGTTCGCCGTCTCGGGGCAGTTGTCGCAGACGTCGCCCCGGCCATCGCCGTCGCCGTCCTCCTGGCCCGTCAGCGTGCCGCCCTCGCCGCCCGTCGGGTCGAGCTCGTAGCCGTTCGGCACATCCGGGCAGTTGTCGCAGGCGTCGCCCACCCCGTCGCCGTCGCTGTCCGCGTTCGTCGGATCGGCCACCTCGGGGCACAGGTCGCAGGCGTCGCCCAGCCCGTCGCCGTCCGAGTCGGTCTGATCGTCCGCCACGTCCGGGCACAGGTCGCAGGCGTCCGGCGTGCCGTCGCCGTCGCGATCCTCGGTGCCGCCGGGGCAGCTGTCGCAGACATCGCCGATGCCGTCGCCGTCCAGGTCGGCCTGGTCGGGGTTGGCCACGCCCGGGCAGTTGTCGCAGGCGTCCGGGATGCCGTCGCCGTCGCCGTCCACGCTGCCCTCGGGGCACGCGTCGCAGACGTCGCCGTCGCCGTCCTCGTCCGTGTCGGTCTGGTCGGGGTTCGCCGTCTCGGGGCAGTTGTCGCAGACGTCGCCCCGGCCATCGCCGTCGCCGTCCTCTTGCCCGGTCAGGCCGCCACCTTCACCGCCCCCGATGCCGCCATCCGACTCGAAGCCGTTCGGCACCTCCGGGCAGTTGTCGCAGGCGTCGCCCACCCCGTCGCCGTCCGTGTCCAGCTGCAGCGGGTTCGCGGTGCCGGGGCAGAGGTCGCACTGGTCACCGACGCCGTCGCCGTCGAGATCGGTCTGGTCGTCGGGCACGTCGGGGCACACATCGCAGGCGTCGGGCGTGCCGTCGCCGTCGCGGTCCTCGGTGCCGCCCGGGCAGCCGTCGCACACGTCACCCGCGCCGTCCCCGTCCAGATCGGCCTGATCGGGGTTCGCCACGCCGGGGCAGTTGTCGCAGGCGTCCGGGATGCCGTCGCCGTCGCCGTCCACGCTGCCCTGGGGGCACGCGTCGCAGACGTCGCCGTCGCCGTCCTCGTCCGTGTCGGCCTGGTCGGGGTTCGCCGTCTCGGGGCAGTTGTCGCAGACGTCGCCGAGGCCGTCGCCGTCGACGTCCTCCTGGCCCGTCAGCGTGCCGCCCTCACCGCCCGTCGGGTCGAACTCGAAGCCGTTCTCGACGTCGGGGCAGTTGTCGCAGGCGTCGCCCACCCCATCGCCGTCGGCGTCCGCGTTGGTCGGATCCGCCACCTCGGGGCACAGGTCGCAGGCGTCGCCGAGCCCATCCCCGTCGGCGTCGCTCTGATCGTCGGCCACGTCCGGGCACACGTCGCACGCGTCGGGCGTGCCGTCGCCGTCGCGATCCTCCGCGCCGCCCGGGCACGAATCGCACACGTCGCCCGCGCCGTCCGCGTCCCCGTCCGCCTGATCGCTGTTCGCGTCGGCCGGACAGTTGTCGCAGACATCGCCCACGCCGTCGCCATCGCCGTCCTCCTGGCCGGTCAGGCCGCCGCCCTCACCGCCCCCGATGCCGCCATCCGACACGAAGCCGTTGGGCGCCTCGGGGCAGTTGTCGCAGGCGTCGCCCACCCCGTCGCCGTCGGTGTCCAGCTGCAGCGCGTCGGGCGTCCCCGGGCACAGGTCGCAGGCGTCGCCCACCCCATCGCCGTCGAGGTCCGTCCCGTCGTCCGCGACGTCCGGACACGGATCGCACGCGTCCGGCGTGCCATCACCGTCGCGGTCCTCGGTGCCGCCGGGGCAGCCGTCGCACGCGTCGCCCAGCCCGTCCCCGTCCCCGTCCGCCTGATCGCTGTTCGCCACCCCGGGGCAGTTGTCACACGCGTCGGCGACGCCGTCGCCGTCGCCGTCGATCGCCCCCTGCGGGCAGGCGTCGCAGATGTCGCCGACGCCGTCGCCGTCCATGTCGCGCTGCGAGAAGTTGGGATCCGCCGGGCAGTTGTCGCAGACGTCACCCCGCCCATCGCCGTCCCCGTCCTCCTGCCCCACCAGCGCGCCACCCTCGCCCGCCGCGGGGTCGAAGTAGAAGCCGTTGGGCGTGTCGACGCAGTTGTCGCAGCGATCACCGACGCCGTCGCCGTCGACGTCCGCCTGCAGGGGATCCGCCTTCAGCGGGCACACGTCGCAGGCGTCGCCGTAGCCATCGTGATCGCTGTCCGCCTGGTCGTCGGGCGCCGACGGGCAGATGTCGCACGCGTCGCCCACGCCGTCCGCGTCCGTGTCCGCCTGATCGTCGGCCACGTCCGGGCACACGTCGCACGCGTCGGGCACGCCGTCGCCGTCACGATCCTCGGTGCCGCCCACGCACCCGTCACACGCGTCGCCCAGCCCGTCGCCGTCGCCGTCCGTCTGGTCGGGGTTGGCCACGCCGGGGCAGTTGTCGCAGGCGTCGCCCACGCCGTCGCCGTCGCCGTCCTCCTGCCCGATCAGCACGCCGCCCTCGTCGCCGACGCCGTTGTCCACCGTCCCGTCGCCCGGGTCGTAGACATAGCCGTTCGCCACACCGGGGCAGTTGTCGCAGGCGTCGCCCACGTGGTCGCCGTCGGCGTCCTCCTGCAGCGGATCGGGCACGCCCGGGCACACGTCGCAGGCGTCCCCCGCCCCGTCGTCGTCCAGATCGCTGCCGTCGTCCGGCGTCTCGGGGCACAGATCGCACGCGTCGGGCGCGCCGTCGCCGTCGAGATCCATCCAGCCGCCCGGGCACGCGTCGCACACGTCGCCGGCCAGGTCGCCGTCGGCGTCCGCCTGATCCGGGTTGGCGGCCTCGGGGCAGTTGTCGCAGACGTCGCCGACCCCGTCGCCGTCCTGATCTTCCTGCCCCTCGAGCGCCCCGCCCTCGCCGATGCCGCCACCGTCGAAGCCGTTGGCCACGTCGACGCAGTTGTCGCAGGCGTCCCCCACCTTGTCGCCGTCGGCGTCCGCCTGGTCGGGATCCGGCGCGTCGATGCACAGGTCGCACACGTCGCCCACGCCGTCGCCGTCGCGATCGCTCTGCAGGAAGTCGCGCACGGTCGGGCACACGTCGCACGCGTCGCCCACGCGGTCGCCGTCGCCGTCGGTCTGCAGGGGGTTGGCCCGGGTCGGGCAGTTGTCGCAGGCGTCGCCGATGCCGTCGCCGTCTGCGTCCTCCTGGCCGGGATCCGCCACGTCGGGGCAGACGTCGCAGGCGTCGCCCACCCCGTCGCCGTCGGCGTCGTCCTGGCCCATCAGCACGCCGCCCTCGCCGCCGCCCACGGTGAAGCCGTTGGCCACGTCGGGGCAGTTGTCGCAGGCGTCGCCCACGAAGTCGCCGTCGGCGTCCATCTGATCGGGATCGGGCACGAGGGGACACAGGTCGCACACGTCGCCGGCGCCGTCGCCGTCGCCGTCCGACTGCAGGGGATCCATCAGCCCGGGGCAGGCGTCGCAGGCGTCGCCCACGCCGTCGCCGTCCCGATCGGCCTGTCCGCCCAGACCCCCCCCCTCACCCCCGCCGCCGAAGAGGCCGTTGGCCACGAAGGGGCAGTTGTCGCAGACGTCGCCGATCAGGTCGCGGTCGGTGTCGAGCTGATTGGGGTTCGCGTCGAGGGCGCAGTTGTCGCAGGCATCGCCTACGCCGTCGCCGTCCTGGTCGAGCTGGAAGAGGTTCGGCACGGTCGGGCAGTTGTCGTCGACGTCGCACCGCCCGTCGCCGTCACCGTCCTCGCAGGCCGTTTGCAGGATCGGGCCCAGCCTGGCCAGCGAGGTGCCACCCCAGGCCGCCGCGCCCAGCCCCCGGTCGAGCGCCCGCAGCAGCAGCGCGGGATCGCCCTGCAGGGCCTCGGCCCGCGCGCCGCCGGCCGATGCCAGCGTCGTAGCCATCGCGACGAGGAAGATAGAGAAGCATTTCCGGCGGTCCATCGAGTCCCCCGACCTGGACGTTCGCGGCTGGGTCACCCTACCAGGAAAGCAGCGCCGTCGCTGCTTTCGCGCACGGCAAACCCGCGCAGTGGCCGCATAAGCGGGCATTTACGCAGGGTTGGCAAGTGTAGTCAACGGGCATACAGGGTCGCACCGAGAAAAACGAAGCTGACCGCGAGCCCGGGGGTGGGCCGCGAGCGCGCCGAGACCCTCAGTAGAGGGGCACCACCCGCACCGAGATCTCGGCCCGCACGAACTGGCTCTCGAGCATCAGCGTGTCGTCGCGCAATGCCACCGACCCACGGAAGTCGACCAGCCGCTCGTGTGCGTCGAACAGTGACTCCAGCACCCCGAAGCGGGGGTAGGCGTCCACCTCGAGCAGCTCGAGGTGCACGTCGAGCGCGTCGAGGTCGTCGGGCACCGGCCCCTCGAACACCCGCAGGTCGAGCACGCGATCCTCGCCCTCGGCCATCCGCGCGAGCTCCGGCGAGCGATCCTCGAGGTGCTGCTGGTGCACCCGCACGCCGTCGAAGGCGACCTCGACCTCGACCGCCAGCTCGGCCGGGGGCTGGCCCTCTTCGGAGAAGTCGAAGGCGTCGTCCTGCTCGCGGTCGTCGAGCAGTTCGACGCGCTCGAGCGTCAGGTACACCTTGCGCCCGCCGAACAGGGCCGCCGCGCCCAGCGCCCCGGTGGCCTCGGAGTCGCTGATGAGGAAGTGGTCCAGGTGCTGGTGGCTGCGCGTCGGCCGCAGCCGCCGACCGTCCGCCGCCACGAAGCGCCCCTCGGCGGCCTGGTCGTGGAAGAACTCGTCGAGGGTGTACATGATGCCATCGTTGGGCTCGTCGCCCGGGTTGTTCAGATCCAGCAGCCGAACGATGTTCGCCGTCTCGGACACCCGCGGATCGGTCCCCACGGTGTGGTGCATCAGGATGCCCGCCAGCAGGGGGCTGTTGGCCTCGCGCGGCCGGTGATCCCAGACGGCCGCGTTGTCGACCACGTAGTCCGGGTGCATGTGCACGAAATCGCTCGTGTTCAGCGCCAGCAGCGTCGCCGCGTCGCGGATCGTGGGGTTGTCGAACAGCCGCGCCAGCCGGGCCCCGGCCAGCACGCCGGCCACCGTGTACCACCGCGCCACGACGCCGTCGCTGGCCAGCCCCTCGAGGTCGTGCTCGAGCAGGTAGCGGATGACGTGGCAACCCATCGAGTGACACACGAAGTTCACGTAGCGGGCGCCCGACAGCGCCATGCGATGCCGCACGAAGAACGCGACGATGTGGGCGTAGCGCGGCAGCGCCTCGTGGGTGGCGGGATCGAAGGCGTCGACCGCCGCGATCTGGTCGGGCGTCATCCAGTCGGGCGGCTGGCGGCCGTAGTATTCGACGCCGATCAGCTGGTCGGGCGCCTCGGGGTGCGCCTCGCCGTCGACGAGATCGGGCCGGAACAGCCTCAGCGCGCGTCCTTGCCCCCCGGCGCTGCGCGCCGCGCCGTACACCGTGTCGTCGAACTCGGCGTCGTTCACCGCGCTGAAGCCGTGCACCTGAACGGTGATCGTCTGTTCGAAGGCGTCGTAGCGGCGGGGCGGGAGCGGCGGCGGGGCGGGCCCGCAGTCGACCGGGCAGCCGCCACCCTCGCAGGCGTCGCAGACGCCGTCGCCGCAGGCGTCCCAGCGCGCCGCGTCCACGACGGGCCCGATGCAGGCCCCGAACAGGCAGATGCCGCCGGGGCAGGTGCCCCGCGGATCGGCGACGTCGCAGGCGTAGTCCGGCGCCGTGCGCGCCGGGCAGTCGGGCGGCGCGCCGGCGTCCGGCGGCTCGGCGTCGGGCGCGGCGGCGTCGGCTGGATCGGCGTCGACTGGATCGGCGTCGGGCGACAGGGCGTCCGGCGGCGCCCCGTCGCGGCGCCCCGCGTCGGCCGGCCCCGCGTCGCGCCGTCGGGACGCGTCGGCGGCGCCGGCCTCGGCCAGGGCATCGCGTGGCGCGGCGTCGGCCGCCCGCGCGTCGCCCACGGCCACGTCCGGTCGGATCACCGCGTCGGTCGTCCCGGACGCCCCGTTCCCCGCCGCCCCGTCGTCGCAGCCCGCCGCGCTCAGCGCCGCCAGGCACAACACGAACACCGTTCTCATGCCGACCCCCACGCGCCTCGCCCGGCGCGGCCCGCCGAACCCACCGCGCTGCCTTCGCCTCGGCCCGCCGCCGGCCCTACTTCGGCGGGGGCGGGCGGCGCGCCTTGCCCCGCGCGCGAGCCTTCTTCGCCTTCCCGCCGCCGCCGCCCTCGGCCAGCAGCTGCCGGCACCGCAGCGGCAGCCCCGGCCGCGCGCCCCGGGCCCGCGGCTTCGCGGTGGCGGCGGCCTTCTTGCGCGCCAGCACCTCGGCCCGCGAGAACCAGGTCTCCTGCCCGCACCCGTCCCCGGGCGGGATCGGCGCCTGCGAGGCGCACTCGGGGCTGCCCTCGGGGCACTCGAGCCGCACGTGGAAGTGCCGATCGTGGCCGAACCAGGGGCGCACCTTGCGCAGCCAGCGGCGGTCGCCCTCGACCGTCGCGCACAGCTCCTTCTTGATCACCCAGTTCACGAAGATGCGCGCCACCGCGTCGTCCTCGGCGGCCATGCGCAGCAGCTTCACGTGTCGCGGCCCGAACGTCGTTCGATCGACGCGCTCGCGCCGGGCGTCCACCAGCGTCGGGAAGTTCCCGTCGCGCGCCCGCTTCTTCGGCGCCGGCCGCCCGAACCACACGTCGGCGTCCAGCCCCACCTGGTGGCTGCGATGCCCCGAGGGCATGCGACCCCCGCGCGGCTGCGACAGATCGCCCACCAGCACGGGATCGAGCCCCGCGGCCACGACCGCCTCGCCGAAGCGCTCGACGAACTCGGCCAGCGCCGGGTGCCCGAAGAAGCGGTGCCGGTGGCGACGGATCGACGTGAAGCCCGGCCCGGACTCGGGCAGCGCCACGGCGCCGACGAGGCAGCCGCCCGCGTAGCCGCCGATGGCCTCGGCGCGGCCCGACGCGGGCGACCGGAACGCCGCCCAGCCCGCCGGCCCGGCCAGCGCCTCGCCGGCCAGCAGCAGCGTGGCGGCCATCAGCATCGAGGTCGACGTCGGGTGTGCGCGCATGCCCTCCGTCATAGCGCACGCGCACGCCTCGGCGCGACGCCCACCGAGGGCTCGAGGCGGGTTGAAAGCGTCCGAGGCCCCGCGTAGGTTGCGCCCATGCGTACCCGACTCGAGTTCGTCCCGCCCGAGGCCGCCGCCGGCGAGCCCCGCTGTCTTCTGATCATCGGCCGCGCCGAGCGCCTGCGTCGGGCCGACGTGCTGGGCCACCTGCCCGGCGACGTCGCCGAGGTGTGGGACGCGATGCTCGAGGCCGCGGCCCCCGGCGACGCCGGCGGCGCCAGCTGCACCTTCGGCGCCCGCGCCCCGCAGCGGGTGATCGCCTGCGTCCTGCCCGAGGCGTGCTCGCGGCACAACAGCCCGGCGCGCCCGCACGCCATCAGCGCGCTGGTGGCCGGTCAGGCGCCCGGCGAGGGCACGGCGACGGTGCTGCTGGCGCTCGACGACGCCGATCACGCGATGGCCGCCGGCTGCGCCGTGGCGCGCGCGCTGCCGGCCTATCAGCGCAAGAGCGGCGCCCAGAAGGAGCGCGCGGTGCGCGTGGCCCTGCTGACCGACGGCGCGGTCGACCTCGAGCGCGTCGCGCGCACCGCCGAGGCCGTGCGCGGCGCCGCGCGGCTGGTGGACATGCCCCCCAGCGAGCTGAACACCGCCGTCTTCGTCGACGTGGCGCGCGACACCGCCGCGCACCTCGACGCCGAGATCACGGTGCTCGAGGGCGAGGAGCTGGGCGCCGGCGGCTTCGGCGGCCTGTGGGGCGTGGGCAAGGCCGCGACGCACGGGCCCGCCCTGGTCATCCTCGAGCACACGCCGGCCGAGGTGGACGGCGACAGCCGCACGGTGTGCCTGGTGGGCAAGGGCATCGTCTACGACACGGGCGGCCTGTCGATCAAAGGCAAGGACCACATGCCCGGCATGAAGGGCGACATGGGCGGCGCGGCCGCCGTGCTGGGCGCCTTCACCGCCGCGGTGCAGCGGGGCACGCGGCACCGGGTGTACGCGCTGCTGTGCCTGGCCGAGAACAGCGTCGGCCCCGAGTCCACCCGGCCCGACGACATCCTCACGCTGTACTCGGGCAAGACGGTCGAGGTGAACAACACCGACGCCGAGGGGCGCCTGGTGCTGGGCGACGGCGTCGCCTACGCGACGCGGCACCTGCGCCCGGACGTGGTGATCGACGTCGCCACGCTGACCGGCGCCCAGCTGATCGCCACCGGGCATCGCCACGCGGCCGCGGTCAGCAACGACGACGCGCTCGAGGCGCTCGCGGTGAAGCAGGGCCGCCGCACCGGCGACCTGGTGCACCCCCTGCCCTACTGCCCCGAGTTCTTCCGCAAGGAGTTCAAGAGCAAGGTCGCCGATCTGAAGAACTCGGTGAAGGACCGCATGAACGCGCAGTCGAGCTGCGCGGCGCAGTTCGTCGCCGAGCACCTCGTCGACTTCGAGGGGCGGTGGCTGCACCTCGACATCGCCGGCCCGTCGGGCGACGGCGAGCTGGGCACGGGCTACGGCGTGGCGCTGCTCGACGCGATCCTCGAGGCGCTCTGACCCCGCGCTGACGCCACACTCGGCGTGGTCGCCCGCGCCGCGATGGTCTATGCTCCCCCCCGCTCGATCCGTGGGGGACCAATCAAATGACACGTGGGACCGCGTTGCTCCTGGCCGCGGCGCTGCCGGCGACCGCCCTGGCCGAGGTCGACGGCGTCGCCGCCGAGGCCGAGGTGCTGGCCGGCGACAGCCGCGAATACAAGCCGCTGTTGACCTTCCGCCCGGGCGCCATGCGCGTCGCGGCGCCGCTGTCGGCGAAGATGCGCAGCGAGGGCGTCCAGGCCTTCACCACCGACGCGGCGGGCACGGAGTACGCGCCCGACGCGGCCTTCGACACCCAGCTGCGCGTGGGGGCGCTGTTCGACACCGAGCAGACGCTGTCGCCCATCTTCTTCCACGCGGAGTACGAGCACGACCTGCTGACCGGCCAGGTCACCGGCGGCGCCACCGACGACTTCGGCGCGGTCGATCCGGCCCTGGGGGGCGACACCGACACCCAGCTGCGCAAGGCGTACGGGCGGCTGACGGTGGGCCCCTTCGTGACGCTCAGCGGCGGCTTCCAGACCAGCCACTGGGGCCTGGGCCTGCTGGCCAACGACGGCGACCACGGCTGGACCCCCGGCAGCGCGTACTTCGGCGATCCCCGCGGCGGCGACCGCGTGCTGCGCAGCACGATCTCGACCGGCCCGTGGACGCGCGGGCGCGTCGTGCTGACCTTCGGCTACGACGTGGTGCAGGGCGACGACGTGATCCTCGGCGACGACGAGGCCACGCAGTTCATCGCCGCCGCGGTGGTGAACCACGGCAAGCCGCGCACGATCGGCATGTACGCCGCGTTCCGCGATCAGGAGGCCCCCGACGGCCAGAAGACCGAGGTGGCGGCCATCGACCTGTACGGCAAGTGGACCGGGCGCATCCGCGGCAAGGTGAAGTACACCACCGAGCTCGAGTGGGCCGTGGTGACGGGCACCACCGAGCTCGCGCCGACGCCCGAGGAGAGCGAGCACGACGTGCTGCAGATGGCGGTCGCCGCGCGCCTGGGCTTCGACTTCGGCGGCCTCGGCACGGTGCTCGACTTCGTCTACGCCAGCGGCGACCGCAACTTCGATGACGGCGCGCAGAACAACTTCAAGGCCGATCCCAACTACGAGATGGGCCTGCTGCTGTACCGCTACGTGCTGGCGACGACGTCGGCGCGCTCGGCGGTCACCGCGGCCGATCCCGATCTGGTCGGCGTGCCCAGCGAGGATCTCGATCGCTACCCGTTCCGCGGCTCGGTCACCAACACCGTGGCGTTCTTCCCCCGCGCGTGGTGGCGGCCGGTGGCGGGCCTCGAGGTGTACGGCGGACCGCTGGTCGCCTTCACCAACGTCAGCTACGCCGATCCGCGCGAGTCGCGCTTCCAGGGCGGCCGCCCCACCAACCCCTTCGGGGGCGAGCCGGGGGCCTACCTGGGCACCGAGTTCGACCTGGGCGTGCGCTATCGCGTGATCGCCTTCGGCACCGAGCTGACCCTGGGCCTCGAGGGCGGCGTGCTGCAGCCCGGCGACGCGCTGGCCGACGCCGACGACGAGACCATCGGTCCGGTCACGGGCGGCCGCGCCCTGCTGAGCTACCGGCTGTGAGGAGCACCGCAATGATGCGCACCCGGACGAACCGCATCCTGACCGCCGCGCTCGCCGCCGCCGTCCTGCTGCCCGGCTGCCTGTCCGACGAGCCCGAGGGCATCGCCGAGGCGCCGTCCGCCGCGACGACCGTGAAGTTCGACTTCCTGCACAAGCCGCTGCCCGAGATCCCGCTGCCCAACGACATCGCGACGCGCCGCGATCCCACGTCGGCCACCGGCCGGCGCATCAACGCCTCGATGGTGGCCACGACGAAGATGGAGGGCACGGTCCGCCGGCTGATCGACGAGATGGACGGCTGGGGCGTCTTCATGCCCATCACCATCCCGTTCAGCGGCCCGCTGGACATCGGCAGCATCCTCGCCGGCCACCGCGACCCGGACTACAACCTGGCCAACGACGTCGTCTACCTGATCGACATCGATCCCGCCTCGCCCGACTTCGGCCAGCCGGTGTACCTCGACGTGGGCAACGGCAACTACCCGGCCACGCTCGAGGACATCGACGGGTACTGGAAGAACGACCCGCGCGGCTGGACGCTGTCGATCCTGTTCGACGAGGCCGACGAGGACACCAACGGCAACGGCGCGCTCGATCCCGGCGAGGACACCGACGCCGACGGCGTCCTGGACGTGCCCAACTACCTGCCCGGCAAGAAGCCCGCGCGCGACGACCTGGCCGGCCGCGCCGACGCGCTGATGACCTTCTACGAGCGCGAGACGAACACCCTCATCCTGCGGCCGATGGTGCCCCTGCGCGAGCGCACGACCTACGCGGTGGTCGTCACGCGCCGGCTGCACGACGCGCAGGGCCGGTCGGTGGGCAGCCCCTTCCCCGGCATCAACCACGAGGCGCAGAACGCGGCGCTCGCCCCCCTGCCCAGCGTGCTGCCCGAGGGGCTGCGGCTGCAGGATGTGGCCTTCGCGTTCACCTTCACGACCCAGTCGGTCGAGAGCCACTTCCAGGCGGTGCGCGACGGCCTCTACGGGTACGGCGTGCAGGGCCACCTGCGCGACGCCTTCCCAGCGAAGCTGGACGCCCTGCTGCCCCTGAAGGATCCCGAGCACCGCAAGTTCGTCGACGACGCCAACCTGTACATCCTGCGCAGCGAGGACTTCATCGACGCCTTCCGGCTGATCGGCCAGACCTTCCAGGGCCGCGACGCCAACAGCGTCGCCACCAAGGCCCTGCTCGAGGCCCAGCGGTACATCGACTACCACGTGGTCGGCTCGTACACCTCGCCGCAGCTCTTCGAGCGCACCCGGCCCTGCGCCCGCGCCTGCACCGCGCTGGCCGAGTGCGGCCTGTGCATGCGCGACGGCGACGGCGCCTGCCGCACGCCCATCGACTGCGCGCTGAACTGCGAAGAGAACACCGGGCGCGCGGTCGCCACCTGCCTGCTGGGCGTCGACAGCTGCGAGGGCGAGGCGCTGAACGCCTGCACGCCCTCGGCCGACGCCATCGGCCCCGACAGCAGCTGCCTCGAGGGCGACTGCGACCTGCCCTTCAACGACTTCCTGCTGGGCTACAACGAGCAGAGCTGGCCGGCCGACCTCGACCTGGTGCCGGTCGACGCCCGCCCCGAGACGGTCTACTTCTGGCTGACCGTCCCACGGAAGGAGATCAGCACGCTGGCCAACGGCGAGCCGGCGCCGGTGGTGGTGCTGGGCCACGGCTACGGCAGCAACCGCTTCACCGAGGTGGTCGGCCTCGGCGGCCACTTCGCCCGGCACGGCCTGGCCACCATCGCCATCGACGGCGTCAGCCACGGCCTGCCCATCGACGACGACATCCGCATGCAGGCGCGCCAGCTGCTGGGCGCCGCCTTCGGCCTGAACAACTTCGCCACGGCCGCCTTCCAGGACCGCGGCTGGGATCACAACAACGACGGCACCATCGACAGCGCCGCCGACTTCTGGACCAGCTACGTCTTCCACACCCGCGACGTCGTGCGGCAGACCGCCCTCGACTACCTGCAGCTGATCCGCATCCTGCGCAGCTTCGATGGCGTGCGCCGCTGGGACTTCGACGTCGACGGCGACGGCAAGAACGAGCTGGCCGGCGACTTCGACGCCGACGGCCAGGTCGACATCGGCGCGGGCTCGCTCCTGGCGATGACCGGCGGCTCGCTGGGCGGCATCATGTCGATCGTCGTCGGCGGCCTCGAGCCGGAGATCGACGTCATCGTGCCCATCGCGGGCGGCGGCGGCCTGAGCGACATCGGCAACCGCTCGAAGCAGGGCGGCGTGCGCGAGGCGGTCATCCTGCGCGTGATGGGCCCGCTGTACGTGGGCACGATCGACGGCGAGAGCGGTGAGATGGCCATCGAGACCATCGTGCCCGATCTCAACGACGACGCCACGCGGCCCATCGCGACGCGCACCGGCATCGAGCCGGGCGACACCATGCTGGTGGTCAACGAGGCCAACGACGAGCGCGACTGCGGCTACGTCGACGCCGAGGGCCGCGTGCGGGTCGGCGTCGCGTCCGACGTGGGCGATCCCACGCGCATCGAGTTCTACGCCGGCGACGCGCTGGTCACCGGCACGGCCGACTGCGCGCTGCGGCCGGGCGCCACCCTGCGCACCACCATCGACACCCAGGAGATCGCCTACGCCTTCCAGGGCCGGCAGATCGAGGCGGACACGCCGCTGGTGGCGCTGGCCGAGGGCCTCGGCGAGCCGCGCGCGACCCCCGGCCTGCGCCGCTTCCTCGCGCTGGGCCAGATGGTGATGGATCCGGGCGATCCGGCCGTGTACGCCCGCCACGTGCAGAAGGAGCCCCTGGCCTTCCTCAGCACCGAGAAGACCACCGGCGCGCACGCCCTGATCGTCACGACCACCGGCGACATGAACGTGCCCGCGTCGTCGGGCCTGGCCGCGGCGCGCAGCGCGGGCCTGCTCAGCTGGACCGAGGACGACGCCCGCTTCGGCGTGCCGCCCAACACCCTGCTGGTGCAGCGCTACGTGGCCGAGGCGGTCCACACGCTGGGCCGCTTCCACGACGCGGCCGGCAACCCGGTGCACATGGACGTCGAGAACTTCGGCCAGGGCACGGACGTGTTCACGACCCCGCGCCTGAACCCGCCCCTGCGCTTGGGCCTCGATCGGAAGGATCGCTTCGGCGGCGTCTCGGGCGCCATCTTCCCCATGGGCGATCCCGCCGGGCAGCACGGCTTCGACTTCCCCGGCGAGATGACCGACAAGGTGCGCCGCGACTGCCGCAACGCCTGCCCCGAGGGCGAGGACTGCGGCTGCGACGCCAAGCAGACCTTCGACATCGGGTTCTTCATGTTCCACATGCTCGGGCGGTACATGTCGTCGGGCGGCAGCGAGATGACGACCGACCTGTGCATGTCGCGCGACGACTGCGACTGGTTGCGCCCGCCGCCGCCGCGGCGCAAGCTGCGCTGAGCGGCGCCCGAACGGCGCTCGGTCACGGAGGGCCCGATGAGCGAGACGGTCGAGTATCGAGTGGACGAGATGGCGTGCGAGGGCTGCGTCGCCACGGTCACCGCCTGCCTGCAGGCCCTGCCCGCCATCGAGGCCGTGCAGGTGTCCCTCGCCCTCGGGCGCGCCACCGTGCAGTGGCGCGACGCGCCCGACGACGCCCTCGTGGCCGAGGCCCTGCAGCAGAAGGGGTTCCCGGCCCGCCGGGCCGAGGCGCGGTGAGCGCGGCCGCCGGCCCCGGTCCGCGCCGGTGAGCGCCGAACGCCCGACCCTGTTTCCCCACACCCCGCGCTTCACCTACGAGGGCACGCTGGGCACCGGGGGCATGGGCGTCGTCTTCGCCGCCTTCGACCACCAGCGGGGCGAGACGGTGGCGCTGAAGACCCTGTCGAGCACCGCGCCCAACGCCCTGCTGCGCCTGAAGCGCGAGTTCCGCGCGATGGCGGATCTGCGCCACCCGAACCTGGTGCGGCTGCACGAGCTGTTCGAGGTCGAGGGCCGCTGGTTCTTCACCATGGAGCGCGTGCCGGGGGGCGACTTCCTGCACGCGGTGCGCGCGACGACCACGCCGGACGCCGCGGCGACGCCCAGCACCCTCGACGCCGCCACCCTGGACTCGGCGTCCCTGCGCGCCGCGCCCACCGCCCCCCTGCCCACCGTCGGTCCCCTGCCCGACCTCGAGCGCCTGCGGGCGTCGTTCGCGGGCCTCATCGACGGGCTCGAGGCGCTGCACGCGCGCGGTCGGTTCCACCGCGATCTGAAGCCGGGCAACGTGAAGATCACCCCCGACGGTCGGGTGGTGATCCTCGACTTCGGCCTGGTGCGCCCCGACTCGGCCAGCCAGCCGCTGACCGCCGACGGCACCGTGCTGGGCACCCTGGCCTACATGGCGCCCGAGCAAGCCACCGGCGAGCCGATCGGCGCGGCCGCCGACTGGTACGGCGTCGGGGTGATGCTGTTCGAGGCGCTGACCGGGCGCCTGCCCTTCGGCGGGGGCCTGGCCGACATCGTGGACGCCAAGCTCAACCGGCCGCCGCCGGATCCGACCGACGTGCAGCCCGAGGTCCCGCCGGCCCTGGCGCGGGCCTGCGTCGGTCTGTTGGCCCGCGAGCCCGCCCGGCGGTGGAAGGCCCGCCGGCTGCGCGAGGCCCTGGCGCTGCCCGCGCCGACGCCGGCCGCGCCCACGCGCACGATGACCCAGGATCTGCGCAGCCGGCCGACCGACGGCCCGCTGCTCGAGGGCCTGGCGCTGGCCGACGCGGGCCAGCCGGTGGTGCTGATCCTCGAGGGCGACGACGCCCGGCGGCGCCGCGCGGCCCTGCAGCGCATGGTGGTGCAGGCCGGCGACCGGAGCGGCCTCTCCGGGCGCTGCGACGCGCGCGAGCGGGTGCCCTACTGCGCGGTCGATCGCCTGGTCGACAGCCTGACCGCCCACCTCGGCCACGTCAGCGAGCCCTTGCCCCAGGATCCGGACGTCGCCGCGTTGGTGGCGCGCTTCCCGGTGCTGGCCGGGCTGCCGGATCTGGCCGGCCTCGCCCCGCTGCTGCCCGAACCTGCGCTGGACACGACCCCCGCCCACGCGGCCGGGGCCGGGCTGCGCACGCTGCTGGGCGTGCTGTCGCCCGAGCGCGCGCCCCTGCTGGTGCTGGACGACATCTCGTGGGGCGACGCCGCCAGCGCCCACGTGATGGCCGGCGCCCTCGCCGTGCCCGGCGCCCCCGCGCCGCTGGTGGTGCTGGGCCTCGACCCCACCCGCGGCGACGGCGACTTCCTCGACGCGCTGCTCGACGCCCCCGCGCTGGAAAACGTGGCCTGGCGCCGCGCGATGGCATACGGCTGAGGTCGTCGAGCGTTTTTTTCCGCCGATGTGACCAATCGCGACCTCGACCCGTCGAAGGGCCGCTCACTCACCTCGGAGGATGCCATGCGCGCGCTGCTCTGCTCCTGCCTCGTCGCCCTCACCGCCGCGGCCTGCGGCGGCGAAGACGTCCCCGTCACCACCTCCACCGTCCTCTTGACCCTCGAAGGCGGCGCCGCCAGCCGCGCCCTGCCCGAGCAGATCCTGTCCGAGGTCGCCGTCTGGCACGAGCCCAGCGACCCCAGCGTCGGGGTGCCCGGCTGGCAGGTGCTGCTCGAGGGGCCCTTCGCCTTCGACGGCGAGACGGTGGCCGGGGGCGTGCTCGAGCTCGGCGACGCCGATCTGCCCGAGGGCCGCATCACCCAGGTGCGGCTGACCTTCGCCGACGACCCCCGCCCCGCCATCGTGATGGGCCGCGCCGAGCTCGAGGCGGGCGGCCAGGTGGTCGTGCGGCTGGGCCTCGGCGCCAGCCCGCGCGCCGACCGCCCCACCTTCCGGATGCTGCGCTGAGAGGCGCCCGCGCTCAGGACGCCGCCGGCGCCTCGGGCTCCACCGGGGCGGGCGGCGGCGTCGAGCCATCCTCCGCGTCGACGTGCACCATCCGGAAGGCCCCCCGGATGCGATCGGACAGCGAATCGAAGGCCGAGTACATCACCGGCACGATCACCAGCGTGAGGAAGGTGGCGAAGGTCAGCCCGCTGATGATGGTGGTGCCCATCGGGCCCCAGAACTGCGTGTTGGCCGAGCCGATGCGGAAGTCGGGATCGCCCTCGACCAAGAGCCCCACGAAGTCGATGTTGATGCCGAAGGTGAGCGGGATGAGGCCCAGCACGGTCGTCATCGCGGTCAGCAGCACGGGCCGCAGGCGCGTGGCGCCCGCCTCGATGACCGCCTCGCGCTTGGCCATGCCCCGGTCGCGCAGCTGGATCATGTAATCGATGAGCACGATGTTGTTGTTCACCACGATGCCGGCCAGCGAGATGACGCCGATGAAGGTGAACAGGCTGAAGGGCGTGCGCGTGACGATCAGGCCCAGCAGCACGCCGATCATGCTCAGCGCGACCGCGATCATGATGATCAGCGGCGAGACGATCGAGTTGAACTGACCGATCAGGATGATGAGGATCAGCGCCACGCCGGTGCCCAGCGCCGTGGTCAGGAAGCCGAAGCTCTTGGCCTGATCCTCGCTCTCGCCGGTGTACTTCATCGTGTAGCCCGGCGGCAGGCCCCGCTGCACCGCCTCGAGCTCCTTCTGCACCTTCTGCAGCAGCTCCTGCGCGTTGACGCCCGACGCCGCGTTGGCCATCACGGTGACCACGCGCTGCTGATCGAGCCGCGTGATCGACGAGAGGCCGCTGCCCAGCTTCGTATCCGCCACGGCCACGAGCGGCACCTGCGTGCCCTCGTGCATGACGGTCAGCTGCTCGACCGCCTCGAGGCTCTGGCGGTCGTCCTCGCGCAGGCGAACGGTGATGTCGTACTCGTCCTCGCCGTCGCGCCAGGTGCCGGCCTCCTGCCCGTTGATGGCCGAGCGCACGGTCGTCGCGATCTTGCGCGTGTCGAGCCCGAACTGCGCGGCGCGCTCGCGATCGATCACCACCCGCAGCTCGGGACGGCCCACCTTCAGGTTGTCGCGCAGGTCGACCATGCCCTTCAGGCGCCCGGCGTCCAGCGCCGCCTGCAGCTTGGCCTTCACGCGCTCGGTGATGTCGACGATCGTCTTGTAGTTGGGGCCGGTGATCTCGATGTTGACCGGCGGCCCGGTGGGCGGGCCGGCCTGATCGCGCTTGAACTCGATGTCGGCGCCGGCCAGCCCCTCGAGCTGCTGGCGGAAGCGCTCCATCGTCGCCCGGCTGCCCTCGGCGCGCTCCTCGAAGTCGACGAGGTTCATCGAGATGGTCGCCGTCTCGGCGCGCGCGGCGCCGCCGCCGAACATGGCGTCGCCGCCGACGCCGACGCTGACCAGCACGTTCTTGGTGTTGGCCTTGCTGTTCGCGTCGTCGGCCAGCAGCGCGTCGATGCGCCCGGCCACCTCGCTCGCGACCTTGTTCGTCGTCTCGATGTTGGTGCCCAGGGGGGCGTCGACCACCACCTGGATCTGGTTCGGATCGGTCTCGGGGAAGAAGGCCACGCCGGTCGGGGCCAGCGCGAACATGCCGAAGATGGCGAACAGGCCGCCGAGCGTCGCGGTGATGAGCTTGGCGCGGTTGTCGGTCAGCACGAAGTGGCGCCAGCGCCGGCTGAAGGGCCAGCCCAGCAGGCCGACGACCGTGATGAGCACCGGCAGCAGCATCAGCTCGGCGATGGTCTCGACCTCGAGCGGCCGCGGGCTGAGGTACATGATGCCCAGCGTGCCGCCCATCACCGCGCTCAGCCCCAGGCCGAACTTGACGCTGGCCCACCCGCCCAGGAACACCACCTCGAGCGCGTGCACCACGATGCCCAGGAGGCCGATGGCGAACAGCGCGCCGCCGGGCGCCAGGAACACCAGCGCCGGCTTCAGGCCCAGCCCCGCGAAGAGGATGCCGCCCACGACGGCCAGCCCGAAGCCGGCCGCGAAGCACATCAGCGCGAAGCTGTTGCGGAAGACGGGCCAGCGGACGCCCTCCTCGCGCAGCAGCATCGTCTCGAGGAAGCGGCGGTAGCTCTCGACGGCCCAGGGCAGGCCGGTCTCGACGAAGAAGTCGCCGATGCGCTGCATGACCAGCAGGTGCACGACGACGGTGATCACGGTGCCCACCACCAGCACGATCAGCGTGGTGGGGTTGGCGAAGCCGATCGAGGCGCCCAGCGCCAGCACGGTCAGCGCGGTGATGCGCCGCGGCCACTTGCTGGCGGCGCGCCGCGTGTCGCCGGGCACGCGCGCGAAGTAGCCGGTGATGACCGGGTTGATGACGATGGCGACGAACAGCGAGCACAGCAGCGTGATGATCAGCGTCAGCGGCATGAAGCTCATGAACTCGCCGATGACGCCGGGCCAGAACAGCATGGGCCCGAAGGCGGCCACGGTCGTCGCGGTCGACGCGACCACCGCGATGCCCACCTCGGCGGTGCCCTCGTTGGCCGCGGTGAAGTGCTCGTGGCCCTCCTCGAGGAAGCGGTAGATGTTCTCGACGATGACCACCGCGTTGTCGACCAGCATGCCCAGCGCGATGATCAGGCTGAACAGGATGATGAAGTTGAGGGTCTGGCCCATCACCAACATCACCAGGAACGTCGTGAACATCGACAGTGGGATGGCGACGCCCACCAGCAACGAGTTGCGCACGCCCAGGAAGAACAGCAGCACGGCCACCACGAAGATGAGGCCGCTGATGATGTTGTTCTCGAGATCCTTGACCAGGTTGCGCACCTGCTTGGACTGATCACCGGTGATCAGCACCTCGGTGCCGTTGGGCAGATCCATCGAAGCGACGGCCGCGCGCACCGCGTCGGCGGCGTCGATGATGTTCTCGCCCGCCCGCTTCTTGACCGACAGCGAGATGACCTTCTGATAGCCGTGATCCTCGACGACGTGCAGCTCGCCGTCGTCGTCCCGCTGCAGCACGCGCAGCCGGGAGTAGCTGCTGCGATCCTTGAAGCCGCGCCGCACCTCGGCCACGTCGCGCACGTAGATCGGCTTCCGATCCGGCGCCTTCACCACCAGGTTCTCGATCTGCAGCGGATCGTCGAACTCGCCGTTCACCCGCACCAGGTAGTTCAGGCGGCCGACGTCGATGCTGCCGCCGGGCAGGTTCACGTTCTCGCGGGTGATCGTGTCGATCAGATCCTTGAAGGCCAGGTTGTAGCCCTGCAGCCGCCCCAGATCCGCGTCGACCTGCACCTCTTCCTCGAGCGCGCCGATCAGATCCACCTCGAGGATCGACGGGATGCCCTCGATCTTGTCCTGGATGTCCTCGGCGACCTTCTTCATCTGCGCCAGCGGATAGGTCGCCGACAGGTTCACCACCATGATGGGGAACTCGGACAGGTCGATCTCGTTGATCAGCGGCTCTTCGGCGTCGGTGGGCAGGTCGGCCTTGGCGATGCCCACCTTGTCGCGCACCTGCTGCAGCGCCTCGTTGATCGCGACGTCCGGCGTGAACTCGATGACGATGGTCGAGACGCCCTCGGTCGACGTCGAGCGGATCTCGTCGATGCCGCTGATGCCGGCGACCTCTTGCTCGATCTGCTGCGTGATCAGGCTCTCGACGTCGTCGGGGCTGGCCCCCGGGTACAGCGTCGTGACGACGATGTTGGGGATCTCGATGGACGGGTTCGACTCCTTGGGCAGGGCCACGTAGGCGTAGATGCCCCCCAGGCACAGCGCCGCGGTCAGCACCATGACCGCGGTGCGCAGCTTGATGGCGGTCTCGGTGATCTTCATCCGTCGCTGCCGTTCGTGACCTCGACCTTGTCGCCGCCCGACAGGTTCGCCTGACCCAGCACCACCACCTCGTCACCGGGCGTGAGGCCCTTCGTGACGACCACCTTGCCGTCGCTGCGCGCGCCGACCTCGACGTCGACCCGCTTGGCCACGCGCCCGCTCTCGCTCGTCTCGACCACGAACAGGCTCTGACCGTTCTCGTGCCGCACCAGCGCGTTCTGCGGCACGACCAGCGCGCCCTCGACCACCGCCCGCGTCAGCACCAGCCGCGCCACCATCTCGGGCTTCAGCGCGCCGTCCGCGTTGTCGAGGCTGACCTCGACCGGGAAGGTGCGCGTCTGCGGATCGATCGTCCGGCCGACGAAGCTGACCGTGCCGGTGCGCGGCTCGATGCCGTAGGCGTTGAACCGGATGTCCACCGCGGCGCCCTGCTGGATGTCGGTCGCGTAGCGCTCGGGCACGCCGGCCTTCACCTTCACCTCGGCGGAGTCGACCACCCGCAGCACGCGCGCGCCCGGGTTGACCTGCTCGCCGGGCTCGACGAAGCGCTCCTCGACGACCCCGTCGAAGGGCGCCACGACCCGCGTGTTGCCCACCTGCTCCTCGGCGCTCTCGCGCGCGGCCTTCGCCTGGGCGAGCGTCGCCTCGGCCTGCGCCAGCTGCGACTGGATGCGCTCGAACTCGAGCGCGCTGATGATCTGCTGCTCGAACAGCGGCTTCTGCCGGCGGTGGTTCTCGCGCGCGAGCGCCAGCGCCGCCTTGGCCGACTCGATCTGCGCCCGGGCCTGCGACGCGGCCGCGCGGGGCAGCCCGTCGTCCAGGCGCGCCACGGTGTCGCCCTTCTCCACCTTGGCGCCCAGCTCGGCGACGGTGCGCGCGGTGCCCGCGGCGCGCGCGGACAGGGTCGCGTCGCGCGGCGCCTCGACGGTGGCCGACAGCTCGATGCGCTCGGCGAAGCGCGTCGGCTGCACCACCTGCGTCGACACGCGGCGCGCCACCTCGACCACGGCGTCGGGGGCGGCGTCGGGCGCGCCGGCCTCGCCGTCACCCTGGTTGGAGGCCGTGCAGCCGGTGGCGGCGGCCAGGGCCGCGGCCACGAGGAGACGAGGCATCATCGGGGAGCTCCTTGTCGGGGGCGACCGGTGGCCGCGTCGGCGCCCGGCGGATCGCCGACGGCGACCTGGAATCGCACCCAGGCCACCAGGTAGTCGTGCACCGCCTGCAGCTGGTTCAGGCGGCTCTGGTCCAGCTGCTCGCTGGCCTCGCGCAGCTCGAGGGGCGACGACACGCCCTCCTGCACGCGCACCTTGGCGTGCGCGTAGTTCAGCTCGGCGCGCTCGATGGTGCGCGCCTGGCTGTCCAGCTGACGGCGCGCCGCCCGCAGATCCCGGTGCGCGGCCTCGACCTCGACCCGCACCGTCTGCTCGAGCTGCTCGAGCTGCACCCGCGCCCGCGCCACCGAGGCCTGCGACTGCCGCACGCGGGCGGTGGTGGCGAAGCCGTCGAACAGGTTCCAGGTGAGGGTGATGCCGGCGCTCAGCGCGGGCGACCAGTAGGCGTCGCTGAAGAACGACTCCTCGGTCTCGCGGTACAGGAAGGGGTTGCCGTCCACCTGCGCCACCCCGGTGCGATCGTCGGGCACGTTGCCGATGTAGCTGGCCCGCAGGTTGGCCACGATCGTGGGCAGGTAGCCGGTGCGCGTGACGTCGCGGTTGACCTCGAGCAGGGCGATCTGCTGGCGGGCGCTCTCGAGATCCGGGCGCTGCGCGACCGCCTTGTCGGTGGCCTCGGCGACGGCCAGCGCGCTGGGCTCGGGGCCGGCGGGCACCGCCAGCTCGCCGCGCAGCGCCAGCGGGCGTCCGGCGGGCAGCGCCAGCGCCATGCGCAGCACGTCGCGCGCCTGATCGGCGCCGTTGGCCGCCTGCAGGCGGCTGGTCTCGAGGTTGGCCAGCACCACCTCGGCCGACAGCTGCTGGAACTTCGGGGCGACCCCCTGCTCCACCTGCCGCGTCACCTCGGCCAGCGTCTCGCGCGCCCGCTCGATGCTCTTGTCGAGCACCTCGACGCGGGCGGCGGCCAGCAGCGCGCCGTAATAGGCCCGGCTGACGTCGGACACCACCCGCAGCGCGCGGCTGCGCACGCCGGCGCGGCTCTGGGCCTCGAGCGCCTCGACGCTGTCGAGCGCCTTGAAGGCCCCGCCGTTGTAGAGGTTCTGCGTCACCGTCAGGGCCGCGCTGAACTGGTTGGGCACGAAGAAGGGGTTGTCCGACGTGCTCAGATCACCGCCGGCCGCGCTGATCGCCTCGCCCTGCCGCCGGGTGAACTCCTCGAGGGTGATCGGGTTGGTGTTCGGATCGCCGTCGGTGCGCGCGACCTCGTTGAAGGCGAGCCACTGGCTGGAGCCCAGCGCGCTGAACAGGCTGCCCGCGTCGCTGCCCTGGAAGGGGTTGGCCGTCTCGAAGTTGCGGGTGTAGCCCAGGCTGAGATCCACGCTGGGGTAGACCGAGCCGTAGACCTCTTCGACCCGTGCCTTGGCCTCGTCGACGTCCAACCGCGCCTGCTGCAGCGCGTAATCGCGCAGCAGGCCCAGCTGGACGGCCTCGTCGAGGGTCAGGGGGAGCGGATCCGCGGCGGCCGGCGCCCACAGCGCCAGCACCGCGGCCAGAAGGCCCGTCAAGAGGCACCTCCGCCGATGCCGTGAAAGAAGATGTCGGCGACGTCCCGGGCGCGGGCGACGAGGCGACCGTCGCCGTCCGCTCGCAGCCAGTGCATGAAGACGCCGCGGCCGAGGCCCCAGAGGATCCACGCGGCGCTCTCGGGCGTGTGCGCGCCCAGCTCGCCGGGCGCGGCGTGCGCCTCGAGCAGCTCGGCGATGCGGCCGACGGCGGCGCAGTCGGCGTCCACCTCGGGGCCCAGGTTCGGGGGCAGCTGGGTGAGGAACTGCAGGACGTCCCAGTGCGCCTCGACGTAGCCGAAGACGTGCTGGTGCACGGCCTCGACGCGCTGCGCCAAGGTCAGGCCGGCCGGCAGGGGCTCGTCGAAGGCGTCGAGCAGGCCACCCAGCGTGCGCTGCACCAGCGCCTCGAGGATGGCCTCCTTGCCGCGGAAGTAGGTGTAGAGCGTGGGCACCGTGTACGCCGCCTGGTCCGCGATGGCCTGCATCGTGGCGCCGCGGAACCCCTCGCGCGCGAAGGCGCGCGCCGCCGCGTCGAGGATGTCGGCGCGCGCGCGCTCGATGTCGCGGTCTTTCCGTCGGCGGCGTGACGCTGTCAACCGAGTTGCCCCAACTTGAACGGCGGCTTAAATACGCCTGGTCGAACAGTTGTGCAACAACTCGTTTCGCGAAGGCGCGGGTGCGGGGCGGCGGCGCCCACCCCCGAGCCCTTCGATGCGTCACGTGCCGGTCGCGTTGCCTTTTGTCTGGCGGTGCGCAATAAGGCGGACATGAAGGAAATCACGCAAGGCGTTCAGACGGTGGCGCTGGTGATGCTGGGCATCGCGGCGATCCCGCTGACCATGAACCAGTGCGCCGAGATGGACGCCCGCAAGCGCCAGGCGGCGCGGGCGGATCAGCACGCGGTGCTCGGCGCCGCGGCGCTCGAGGCGAACGACCCCGCGCTGGCCGCGGCCGCCTACGCGCAGGCGGTCAGCTTCTCGCCGCTCGAGCCGGCGCTGCGCGACGGCCTGCTGCGCGCCCACGTCGAGCAGATCCTCGCCGACGCCCAGGGCATCAACGCCGGCAACGCGGTGCAGCTGCAGGCCGAGCTGGCCGGGGCCATGCTGGACGCGAGCGATCCCGACGCGCGCACGCTGCTCGCGTACGGGCGCGTGCTGCAGTACCGCGGGCGCTCCGACGACGCCCGGGCGCAGTTCAAGAAGGCGGTCGAGAAGGCGCCGGAGCTGGCGATCGGCCACCTGCTGCTGGGCGACGCGCTGCTGAAGGCCGGCGAGTACGAGGCGGCGGCCGCCGCCCTGAACAAGTCGCTCGAGCTCGATCCCGCCCAGGCCCTCGCCGAGTTCGCGCTGGGCCAGGTGCGCGTGCAGCAGGAGAAGTGGGAGGAGGCCGCGCGCCTGCTCGAGAACGCCTCGCGCACCGTGCGCTCGCCGCAGCTGTACGTCTCGCTGGGTCGGGCCGAGGCCGCGCGCGAGAAGTGGGACAAGGCCCAGGCGGCGCTCGAGAAGGCCGTCGCCCTCGATCCCAACCAGGCGTCGGCGTACGAACCCCTCGGCGACGCGTACCTGCAGAACAACCGGGTCGAGCCCGCGCTGAAGGCCTACCAGGCGAGCTGGGAGCGCGGGCGGTCCATCGACGCGCTGCGCAAGCTGGCGCGCCTGCACCAGCGCCTGCAGCAGTGGGAGCGCGCCGGCGATCTGTTCGCGCAGCTGCGCACGCTCGAGCCCTCGGATCCCGAGCCCCACTGCGGGATCGGCACCAGCGCCGACAACACGGGGCAGGTCGACCTCGCCATCGCCGCCTACAACCGCTGCGCCCAGCTCGCCGCCAAGAGCGCCGAGCACGCCGAGATGGGCCAGAAGGCGCAGCTGCGCGCCGGGGCGCTGCAGCGGGCGCTGGAAGAGGCGAAGGACAAGAAGGCCGACGAGAAGGCCAAGCCCAAGCCGCGCTGACAGGCTCGGCGTTCGCCCGCGCCGCTCAGAGCGCGAAGGGCATGTTGATCCGCATCGGATCGCCGCGGAAGGCCGGGAAGCGGAAGCTGCGCACCTTGCCTTCGACGCAGCGGCCGACGGGCGTACCCTTGAACGTGTCGTTGGTGACGTCGGCGGCGCTGACCTTGCCGCTGCCCGCGATGACCATGGCCACCATCACGGTGCCCGACGTGACGCCGTCCTTGCAGGCGCGGACGGCGCCGGCGTTGGCCTTCACGACGCGCAGGATCTGCTGACGCGACAGGCTCTCGGGCAGCGAGGGATCGGCGGCCGGCGCGGTCGGGCGCGCCGCCGGCGCCGCGGCGCGCTTGGCGCCGCCACCCTTGGGGGCGTCGAGCGCGCCGAGCAGATCGTCGACCTCGTCGCTGCCCTTCTTCGCCGAGCGCGCCGGGGCGCGGCGGGCCGGCAGCTCGGGGGCCCGCCGCGCGGGGGCCGGCGCCGTCGGCGGGGGCTCGTCCTCAGGCGCCGCGGCGCGCGCCGGCGACCGACGCGTGCGCCGCTTGGCCGCCGCCGGCTTCGCGGCCCCCCTTCGCCTCGTCGTCCTTCGCGGCGTCGTCCCTTCGCCTCGTCTCCCTTCGCGGCGTCGCCCTTCGCCTCGTCGCCCTTCGCCTCGTCGTCCTTCGCCTCGTCGCCCTCGGCCGGATCGCCCTTCGCGGCGACCTTCGCTCCGTCGCCTGCGACCAGCGCGCCCTTCGCCTCGTCGCCCGCCGCCGGCGGGCGGTCGCCAGCGCGGCGGCGCCAGCCGCGCGGGCTGCGGCGTCACCGGCACCGGCGCCTCGCCGCTCGGCGCGCGCACCAGCACGAAGGTCAGGGCCACCGCCGCCGCCGCGACCGCCAGCCCACCCAGCGCCAGGGCCCAGCGCCCGCCGCCCGCGCGCGGCCGCGCGGTGACCAGCGGCGTGGCGCCATCAGGGCCAGCGCGTCCGCGGGCTCAGGCTCGAGGGCCGCCGGCGCCGCGGCCGGCGCCGCCGCGCTCATGGCGGCGAGATCCTCGATGCGGAACAGCACCGAGGCCTCGCGCCGCTGCCCGACCAGGCCGCCCCGCCCTCGCCCTCGAGCTCGGCGGGCGCCTCGGCCGCGGCCGCCGACGCCTCGGGCGCGGGCGGCAGCTCGCCGGCGGGGGCCGCGCTCAGCGCCGCCAGCCAGGCCGCGTCCTCGGCGTCGTCCAGCTCGACCTCGCCGAGCCCCACCGCCGCCAGCGCCACCGCGTCGTCGTCCATCTCAAAGGCCTCCTCGAGGTGGCCGGCGGCCACGAGCCCCGCCGAGGCCAGCGCCTGCGCGCACGCCTCGCAGGGCGGCCCGCGCCGGTCGACCTCCTCGGCCAGCCGACCCGCGCGCCAGGCGTCCAGCCATTCGGCCCGCCGCTCACACGTGCTCACGGCGCACCTCCTCGTGGGGCGGCAGCTCCAGCCACGCCCGCACCCGCGCCAACCCTCGATAGACCGCCTGCCGCGACAGGCCCGTGCGGCGCGCGGCCTCCGTCACCGAGTGCCCCGCCAGCAGGGCGGCGAGGGCGTCGCCCAGGCCCGGCTCGTCACCGAAGCGCTGCGCCACCCGCGCCACCACCAGGCCCGCCACGCAGCGCGCCTGCGGATCGACCGCGCCCCGATCGGCGTCGGCGGGCGCGCGCCGCTGCAGCCACGCCCGCCGCCGGCGCAGCTTGTCCTTGGCGCGCCACGCCGCCTTCGCCCGCAACATCGACAGCAGGTTCAGGCGGGCCGGCGCGTCCCGGGTGTCCAGCCGCGCCGCCGCCTTCTCGAGCAGCTCGGCGAGGCCCACGGCGTCCGCCAGCAGATCGGCGGCGGCGTCCCACAGGGCCTCGCGCCAGGGCTCGCCGACCGCGGGCTCCGGCAGCAGGCCCAGCCCGGCGAGCAGCCAGTCGCTCAAGGCCGACCGCGTGGGCGCGTCGTCGGCGCGCAGCGCCGCCGCCAGGGTGCGCAGCGCGCCCTGGTACGCCGTGGCGTCGGCGGTGCCGGCCGCCTCGAGCGCCAGCAGCCGCGCCAGCGGTGCGTCATCGGTCAAGAGCCCTCCGGGCGAGGTCGAGCGCGCCCCGCCGCCCGATCTACGCCCGGCCGGTGGCCATCTGTCCAGGCTTCAGCGACAATCGCCGCCATGACGCACCCCTCGACGCGGGCCGCGGTGGCGTTGGCGCTGCTGCTGTGGGCGCCCGGCTGTGACGACGCCGACGAGGGCGCCGCGGCCGTCGACGCCGCGCCCCTGGCCGATCTGCGGCCCCTGCCCCCCGTCGGCGCGGACGCCGGCCCGCGCTGCGTCCCCGCCCGCGAGATCTGCAACGGCGCGGACGACGACTGCGACGGTCTGGTCGACGACGACGATCCCGACATCGAGCGCGCCACCTTCGACGATCCCGCGCACTGCGGCGCCTGCGGTCACGGGTGCGAGGCCCCGCGCGCCGTCTTCGAGTGCCGCGCCGCCACCTGCGTGATCGTGGCCTGCGAGGCCGGCTTCGGCGACTACAACGCCGACGCCTCCGATGGCTGTGAGACCGACTGCGTCGTCACCGCGGGCGGGCGCGAGGCCTGCGACGGCCGCGACAACGACTGCGATGGCTCGACCGACGAGGACTTCGACCTGTCGACCGACGCGCGCCACTGCGGCGCCTGCGATCGGGCCTGCGCGCCGCCGCCGTCGGGCGAGGCGGCCTGCGTCGCCGGCGACTGCGTGCTGGCCGCGTGCGCCCGCGGCTTCGTCGATCTGGACGGCGAGGCGGCGAACGGGTGCGAGTACGCCTGCCTGGCCCGCGACCGCGAGGACTGCAACGGGCGCGACGACGACTGCGACGGGCAGATCGACGAGGCGGCGGATCTCGCGGCCCCCGAGGACGTGTGCGGCGACACCGGCGTCTGCGACGTCGAGTGCGCCGCGGACGCCGACTGCGCCGACGACGCGCGCTGCAACGGGGGGGTGTGCGCGCCGGTCGAGCCGCCCGACCTGCCCTGCGTCGAGGACGCCGACTGTCGGGCGGTGCACCCGGGCCTGGCCTGCGTCGCGCGCTCGACGCGCGGCGCGGCCGGCGACGTCACGACCACGCGCGTGTGCGCCCCGCGCACTCACGCGCCGATCTGCGACGGCGCCGCCGGCTGGCGCTGCGCGCGGCCCCCGACCTGGCAGCTGGGCGCCGAGGTGGGCGCCTGCGATGGCCTGGACAACGACTGCGATGGCCGCACCGACGAGGACTTCGTCGAGGCCCTGTTCGAGGCCGATCGCGCCACGCCGCGGACCTGCGAGGTGGGCGCGGGCGTGTGCCGGCGGATCGGCGTCGCGATCTGCGCGCCGGCGGGCGACACGACGGTCTGCAGCGCCGCGGCGCCCGAGCCGCCCGCCGCGCCCGACGATCAATGCGACGGCGTCGACGACGACTGCGACGGCGCGGTGGACGAGGACGCGGCGGACGCCTGGATCGAGCTCGACGGGGTGGCGATCTACGCCTACGAGGCCAGCCGGCCCGGGGCCACGGCGGACGCGGCGGGGGTGGATCCGCGGCCCGACGACGGCGTCGTCACGCGGGTCGAGGCCCGAGCCTGCAGCCGCCCCGGGGTGCTGCCGTGGGCCGACGTCACCTGGGCCGAGGCCGATGCGGCCTGCGCGGCCGCCGGCGCTCGGCTGTGCACCGGCGCAGAGTGGGCGGCGGCCTGCGGCGGCCCCGACGCCGAGGCCTTCCCCTACGGCGCGGCGTACGCCGCGGGCGTGTGCAACGACGGCGCGCGCGACGCCGATCCCACCACCCCCGCCGACGACGACGCGGCGCTGCCCACCGGCGCCCTGGCCGGCTGCGCGCGCGACGGGGCCTTCGACCTGTCCGGCAACCTCAAGGAGTGGGTGGCCGACGGCGCCGACGGGCTCCGCGCGGTGCGCGGCGGCGGCTTCGAGAGCCGCGTGGCCGGCGGGCTGGCCTGCGGGCAGGTCGACGACCTGAAGGTGCCGGACTTCCGCCACCCGGCGGTGGGCTTCCGCTGCTGCCGGTGAGAGGGTGTTCCCAAAAAGAAAGGCGCAGCCGCGCCAGCGGCTCCGCCTTTCGGCGCGCGCCGTCGCGAGCGGCCCGGTGTCCGTCGCGAGCCGCCGGCGCCGACCGAGGTCCGCCGCAGGCGTGCCCGGGGCACGTCGAGGACGGACCGACCAAGGCGCTGGCGGCGCAGCAGGACAACGGGCTGCGCAGTAGGCGAGCGTTATGGGAACACCCTCTGAGAGGGCGCTGCCGGCCCGGCGCCTGGTGCACGGTCGGGGGCGTGCACCGCGCAGCGCCCGGAATGGGCGACGGGCTCCCCGGCGCGTCGTCGCGTGGACGACCCGGGCGGACGCACTCCGGTCGACGATCAGGGGGTCGAAGACAAAAAAGCCCCCCGGGCGTTGTGGCGGTGGGCAACCGCCCCCGGGGGGCTCCGGCTTCCGAGTTCAGGCAGTCCCCGGAAACCTCGTGCCGTTGGGGGCCGGGCAAACCCCGCAACGGCTGCCGATGCGCCGAAACGCACCGACGTGCTGCAGGCCAACGGGCACGAAGACCTGCAGCGAAGACGAGGAACGAGAACTCGAACCTCGCCGGCAGTGGGGGACGGGCAAGCCCCCGACCGCTGGGGCACATATTGACCATGGACTCCCCCCGGGTCAAGGGCAGAATTCAAAGGCATCGACGAAAGACTCCGATTCCGTGCCGCGTGCATGCCCCGCGGGCGCGCCCCGTGGCCTTTCGAGGGCGCACGGTGGGTGCGCCGCCGGGCCGACCCGGCTAGTCTTGGGCAGCGCCGCCCGCCGCGGCGACCCCGGAGGGAGCCCGCCCATGGAACGCCCGGTCGTCATCATCCGCGCCTGCCCCGACTACGACACCGACCGCATCGCGGACCTGGTGGGCGAGGGCCTCGACACCCTCGGCCTGCGCCCCTTCGGCCGGACGCTGGTGAAGCCGAACTGCGTGGCCTCGGGCCCCCACTTCCCCCACGCCTACACGCGCCCCGAGTTCCTCGAGGGCGTGCTGCGCGCGTTGAAGTCCCGCGCCGGCGACGATCTGAGCGAGCTGGCCCTCGGCGAGCGCTGCGGCATCACCATGCCCACGCGCTTCGCCTTCGATCAGGCCCACTACGTACCGATGCTGAAGCGCGTGGGCGCCAAGGCCTACCACTTCGACGAGGTGCCGCAGGTGCCGGTGCCGCTGTACCACCCCGAGCGCCTGCGCGACACGATGTGGACGCCCGAGCCCGTCGCCAAGGCCGACTTCTTCGTCAACTGCCCGAAGTTCAAGGCCCACCCTTGGACGACGGTCACCTTCTCGATGAAGAACTACATCGGCATCCAGGACGACCGGCACCGCCTCGTCGACCACGACCACCGGCTGAACGAGAAGGTGGCCGACCTGCAGTACATCGTGCAGCCCCAGTTCATCGCCATCGACGCGATCATCGCCGGCGAGGGGCGCATGCTGACGCCGGTGCCCTTCGACCTGGGCCTGGTGCTGATGGGCAACAACCAGGTGGCGTTCGACGCGGTGTGCTGCCGCCTCATCGGCCTCGATCCCCTGGAGGTCGAGCACATCCGCATGGCGCACGAGCGCGGCTTCGGCCCGGTCGATCTCGACGCCATCGACGTCGTCGGCGACGTCTCGTTCGCCGAGGCCCAGGCGCGCGCGCAGGGCTTCCGCACCGGGCTCATCCGCGTCGAGGACTACTTCGCCGGCACCAACATCCGCGCGTACAGCGGTCCCCCGCCCCCCGACGGGGGCCACGACTACTGCTGGGGCGGGTGCCCGGGCGCGCTCGAAGAGGCGGTCGAGGTGCTGCGCCTGTACGACGCGGCCACCGACGAGAAGATGCCGCCGGTGCACATCGTGTTCGGGGCCTACGACGGGCCCATCGACGCCGAGCCCGGCGAGAAGGTCGTCTTCGTGGGCGACTGCGCGCGCTTCCACGGCGACGTGGCGGGCAAGCCGGTGCAGATCGAGTCGGTCTACGCGGACCGCAGCACCAAGGATCCCCTCGAGGCGAAGTACGCGGACATCTACGCCAAGATGGTGTCGATGGGCCTCGCCCTGCGCACGCTGAACCAGGAGGACGTCGTGCGCATCACCGGCTGCCCGGTCAGCGTGGCCGAGCAGGTGCTGATGCTGGTGAAGCTGGGCAAGCTGAGGAACCCGTACTTCGACCCCAAGCAGGCCATCCCCTTCACCAGCTGCTATCTGTCGTGGCGCACGCGCCAGCTGCTGAACAAGCTGATGGGCCAGCCCTACAACGTGACCGAGGCCATCGAGCGCGGGGCGGCCCGGCCGGCGCAGAACCTGCCGCCCGCGGGCGCCTCGTCACCCTTCGAGGCCGGCTGACCCGGGTGGCCCTCCGCCGGCTGACGCGTCGGCGGCCGTCGGCTACCATGCGCCCATGCACCGCACGAACCTCGCGCTCGCCCTGCTGATCGCCCTCTCGACCGCCGCCTGCGCCGGCGACGCCGACGATCGCGGCGCGGGCGGCTCACCCGATCCGGACGCGGGCCCCCCGGCGCCGCAGGAGGACGCCGGCCTCGGGCCGGCCGCGCCGGACGGCTTCAACCCCCTCGCGCCCCGCGTCCCCAACACGACGTGCCGCCTGCCCGACGCGCCGCCCCTGGGCACGCTGGCGCTGGCGCCGGCGCACCCCAACCGCGTGCTCAGCCGGCCGGTCTGGTACGGCGCCGTGCCCGGGCGGCCGGACACCCGCGCGGTGGTCGAGCAGGACGGCCGCGTCCTGTTCTTTCCCGCCACCGGCGACGCGCCCAACCGCACCTTCTGGCAGCGCGGCGTCAGCCGGGCGGGCAACGAAGAGGGCCTGCTGGGCCTGGCGTTCCACCCGCGCTACCCCGAGAACGGCAAGGTGTACGTGTACTACTCGGCCGCCGATCCGCGGCGCTCGATCGTCAGCGAGCTGCGGGCGGATCCCGCCGACCCCGATCGCGCGCTGCCCGACAGCGAGCGCGTGCTGATGGAGATCCCCCAGCCCTTCTCCAACCACAACGGCGGCGACCTGCGCTTCGGGCCCGACGGCTACCTCTACATCAGCCTCGGCGACGGCGGCGCGGGCGGCGATCCCCACGGCCACGGCCAGCGGCCGGACACGGTGCTGGCGGCCATCCTGCGCGTCGACGTGAACACGCAGGACGCGGTGTGCGGCCTGCCCTACGGCATCCCGGCCGACAACCCCTTCGCCGAGGGGCGCTGCCAGCCCGGCGTCGAGGCCGCCGGCCAGCCCGAGGTGTGGGCCTGGGGCCTGCGCAACCCCTGGCGCATGAGCTTCGACCGCAGCACCGGCGAGCTGTGGGTGGCCGACGTCGGGCAGGACGCCTGGGAGGAGATCGACGTCGTCGTCGGCGGCCAGAACTACGGCTGGAACGCGGTCGAGGGCGAGCGCTGCTACACCGCGGGCTGCGACCCCTCGCAGTACGCCGCGCCGGTGTACGCCTACGATCACGGGCAGGGCCGCTCGGTGACCGGCGGCTTCGTCTACCGCGGGCCCTCGCTGCCCGAGCTGTGGGGCGCCTACGTCTTCGGCGACTACGCCTCGGGCAACATCTGGGCGCTGCGCCGCCAGCCGAACGGGCCGGCCGAGGTGACGCTGCTGGCCGACACCAACCGCGCGATCAGCGCCTTCGGCGAGGGGCCCGACGGCGAGCTGTTCGTCGTCAGCTTCAACGGCGGCGTCGAGCGCTTCGCGCGGCGCGCGGACGCCGGGCCCGTCGAGCCCGTGCCCGCGACCCTGAGCGAGACCGGCTGCTTCGCCGACGTGGCCGCCCACGCGCTGGCGCCCGGCGTCGTGCCCTACGGGGTGCAGGCGCGCCTGTGGAGCGACGGGGCCGACAAGCTGCGCGCCTTCGCCGTGCCCGCCGGCGAGGTCATCGAGTACCGCGATCAGGGGGCCTGGGGCTTCCCCGACGGCACCGTCTTCATCAAGAGCTTCCGCCTGGCCGGGCGGCTGGTCGAGACGCGGCTGTACCGCCGCGGGCGCAACGGCTGGAACGGCTACAGCTACCGCTGGAACGAGGATCAGTCGGACGCCGATCTGCTCGACGGCCCCCTCGACGCGCGCGTGCCCGGCCCGGACGGCGTCCAGACGTGGCACTACCCCGCGCGGGCGGAGTGCGATCAATGCCACACCGACGCCTCGGGGGTGATCCTGGGCCTGTCCACGCGGCAGCTCAACGGCCTGTTCGAGGCGCCGGACGGGCGCCCCTACGGGCAGCTCGCCGCCCTCGCGGGCGCCGGCTACGTGGACCTGCCGGGGCCGCCCGAGACGCTGCCCGCCTTCCCCGCCCCCGACGACGCCGACGCCGACCTCGGCGGGCGGGTGCGGGCCCTGCTGGACGCCAACTGCGCCATGTGCCACCGCCCGGACGGCACCGCCAACGCGCGCATCGACCTGCGCGCGACGACGCCCCTGGCCGACACCGGGCTGTGCGACGTGGCGCCGCAGCAGGGCGATCTGGGGCTGGCCGACGCGCGGCTGGTGGCCCCGGGTGATCCCGGCCGCAGCGTGCTGCTGGCGCGCATGAACCGCCGCGGCCCCGACCAGATGCCGCCGCTGGGCAGCAACAAGATCGATCCCCACGGCACGACGCTGGTCGGCGCCTGGATCCAGAGCCTGGCCGGGTGCCCGTAGCCCCCGATCGCTGGCCGCGCATCATCGTCCACGCCGACATGGACGCGTTCTACGCGGCCATCGAGCAGCTGGACGACCCCGCCCTGCGTGGCAAGCCCATCCTCATCGGCGGGCGCAGCAACCGCAGCGTGGTCGCGACGGCCAGCTACGAGGCCCGCCCCTTCGGCGTGGGCAGCGCCATGCCGATGGCCCTGGCGCTGCGCAAGTGCCCCGACGCGATCGTCGTGCGGCCGC
The DNA here is from genome assembly GCA_020633465.1 of Myxococcales bacterium. Lineage (GTDB taxonomy): Bacteria > Myxococcota_A > Bradymonadia > UBA7976 > UBA1532 > JACKDN01. The sequence continues at coordinate 90,844 of JACKDN010000019.1, read as the reverse complement.
GCTTCACGCGCTACGTCGAGGTGTCGCGGATCGTGATGGAGGTGTTCCGGGACTTCGCCGCGAAGGTCGAGCCGCTGAGCCTCGACGAGGCCTTCCTCGACATGAGCGGCGCCGAGGGCATCTTCGGCAGCCCGACCGAGATGGGGCGCGCGCTGAAGGCCGCCGTGTTCGAGGCCACCGGCGGGCTGAACGTGTCGGTGGGTGTGAGCGGCACGAAGTTCGTCGCCAAGGTGGCCAGCGACTTCGACAAGCCGGACGGGCTGACGGTGGTGCCGCCCGCGGACATGGTCGACTTCCTGGCGCCGCTGCCGGTGAAGCGCCTGTGGGGCGCGGGGCCGAAGACGGTGCCGCGGCTCGAGGCGCTCGGGCTGCGCACGATCGGCGACGTCGCGCGGGCCGAGCTGGGCTGGCTCGAGGCGAAGCTGGGCTCGGCCGGGGCGCACTTCGGCCGCCTGGCGCGGGCGGACGACCCCCGTGAGGTGACGCCGGGGCGCGAGGCCAAGAGCATCGGCTGGGAACGGACGCTCGAGACCGACATCCGCACGCCGGCCGAGATCACGCCGCACCTGCGCGCGGCCGCCGACGAGATCGCGCGCCGGCTGCGCAAGGGCGAGCTGCGGGCGCGCGGGGTGCGGGTGAAGCTGAAGACGGCGGACTTCCAGATCCACACGCGGCAGGCGCGCCTGCCGACGCCGACGGCGGACGCCGATCCGCTCTACGAAGGGGGCGTGGCGCTGCTGAGCCACTTCGAGCTCAACGCGCCCCTGCGCCTGGTGGGGCTGACCGCCTACGACCTCGAAGAGGGCGACGCGCCGCTGCAGCTCGACCTGTTCGGCCAGCCCGCCGCCGACCGCCGCGGCCGGCTGTCGGCGGCCCTGGACGCGGTCGAGGCGCGCTTCGGCAAGGGCGCCCTGCGCCGCTTCGACGGCCCCGAGGACGACGACGACGAGCGCGCGCCGCCGCGTTGAGGGCGCGGCGCGGGCGCTACTCGGCGACGACGACGACCGCGGGGTGCAGCACCTGGCCGGTACCCAGGCGCGCGAAGCCGGGCCGCACCAGGCGCGCGATGGCGCCCGCGGCCATGCCGGTCGCGGGCTCGGCGCCCTCCAGCAGGTGCTTGGCGCCGTCGAAGGCGACCCCGGGCCGGGGCAGCAGGGGCTCGAGATCGGCCTCGCGGCACAGGACGCTCAGGGGGCCCAGCAGCGACTCGGGCAGATCCGGGCGCTGGGCGTAGGCGTCCCGGAAGAGCGCCACGACCAGCGCCTCGGGCGGCGGCGCGTCGCCGCGGGCCATGCCCGCCTCGACCACCACCAGCCCCACCAGCACCGCCAGCTCGCTGGCCGTGGTGCCGTCGCCGAAGCGTTCGAGCAGCTCGCCCGGGGCCAACGCCTGCTTGCGGCGCTCGACCCAGTCGGTCAGCAACGAGACATAGTCGTCGAAGGCCAGGCCCGCCTGCTCGACCACCTGCTGCACCTGCTCGATGACGTGGCGCGGCGTGCCGCCCACGGCCTCTTCCAGCCGCCGCCGCACCTGATCGGTGGCCCGCCGCAGGTCGTCCATCAGCGCCTTGGCCACGGCGTCGGCGTGCACCGGCCCGTGCGTGCGGCGGTCCAGCTCGTCCAGGCGCGCGCGCATCGCCTCGGCGGCCTTGCGCTCGTGATCCAGCGTGCCCAGCACCCGGTCGACGCGCTCGTCGAGGGCCTCGAAGTGGGCGTCCACGATGGGGCTCGGCCCGGTCGCCGGGCGGCCGTTGGCGCTCACCTCGGCGTGCAGGGTGCCCATGCGCCCCTGCATCGTGGCGACCGTCGTGTCGAGGGCCGCCAGCCCCTCCTCCAGGTGCTCCAGCCGGCGCATCGCGGGCCCGCCGTCCTCCGGCCGGGCCAGCTGCAGCGTCTGCTCGACGTGGTCGAGGCGCCGCAGGAGCTGGCCCTCGCCCAGGGGCTTCAGCAGCTGCTCGACCCGGTCGACCCGGGACTCCAGGTGCGCCTCGCTCAGCGGCTTCAGCAGCTTCTCGGCCCGATCGAGGCGCGGCCCCAGCTTGCGCTCGGTGGTCGACTTCAGCACCTGCTCGGCGCGCTCGAGCCGCGGCGCGAGCTGGCCCTCGGTCGCGGCGCGCAGCGCCTCGAGCGTCCGCTCGACCGTCTCGAGCCGACGCGCGACCGGCCCGCCGGCGTCCGGGCGCAGCATCTGCACCTCGGCGGCCAGCCCGTGCAGCTCGGCGTCGGCCTCGGTGACCCGCCCGACCGCCTCGTCCGCCGCCGCGGCCGCGCGCGTCACCTGCTGCAGCGCGGCGGCCACCTGCGCCTCGAGCGCGACCATGCGCTCCTCGAGCACCTCGAGGCGCCCCCGGCGCTCGGCCTGCTCGGGCGACTCCTCGGTGGAGTAGTCGGGCTCGCCCCACTTCACGCCCTTGAGGCTGACGGCGAGGCGCTTGGCGTTGAAGTTGTCGGCGCGGCGCAGGATGCCGCGCAGCGCGTCGGCGGCGTCGCCCATGCCCCGCTCGACGAGGCGCGCGCAGAAGGTGTCGACGGGCTCGGGCTCGGCGTTCGTCTGCGTGCGACACCAGACGTCGTCGATGCGAGAGAAGGTGTGCTCGATGGCGCGCGGCACGGGTCACCTCGGGCGTCCGACCGAGGGCAACTTACCTGTCACCCGCGCCGGGGGCAACGACGCCCGCCGAAGGGCGCGCGCGCGGGGCGCGTCACGGCATGCAGACGTCGTGCGGGGGGTCGGCGGGGAACAGCGTCGTCGGATCGGCGCCCTCGCAGGCGGCCTGACAGGCGGCGTCGTCCTCGTAGGTCTCCGAGCAGCTGCTCGCCATGATGCGGCAGTAGGTGTCACAGGTGTCGCCGCAGTGGACGTCGTTGTAGAGCGCGGCGTGGGGACAGTGCGTCTCGCTGTCGAACGAGGCCGGCGCGCTGGCGTGGTAGGTGCGGCAGTGCACCGTGTTCATCTCGGTCTGCCAGTCGGCCGCGGCGCCGTCTTCGCCCAGCAGCGCGCAGGCCGCCATGCAGGCGGGCCGGTCGGCGTACAGGACGTCGTCGGGATCGCTGCAGTTGGCCAGCACGTGATCGCAGTAGGCCTCGCAGGGGGTGCCGCAGACGCCGCCCCCGTTGAGGCTGGCCTTCTCGCAGGCCAGCGACCCCTCGAGCGCGGCGTCCCGCGCGTACTTCAGGCGGCACTCGAAGGTGTTGGCGTCGACGTCCTCGCTGCCCCCGGGGAAGGTCTTGCAGCTCTCCTCGCAGTTGGCGCGGTTGGGGTAGAGGCCCGCGCAGTGCTCGGTCATCAGATCGCAGTACAGCTGGCAGCCCTCGCCCGCCGCCTCGAGGCATTGGGTGCCGCCGCCGAGATCGGCGTTGGGGCAGTGCGTGGCGGCGTCGCGCGCGGCCAGCGCGGCGTGCGTCACCCGGCACTGCAGGGTGTTGCCGGTGCGATCGCCCAGCTCGCCGGCGTCGCTCAGCTGCTCGACGCACTGCGCCTCGCAGGTGGCCTGGCGCTCGGCGGCGTCGTCGCCGTCGTCGTCCGCGTACAGCGCCGGACAGTTGCGAGCGACCAGGCCGCAGTAGACCGTGCAGGGCGCCGGGCAGCCGGCCGTGCCCAGCGGGAAGTCGGCGCAGGTCTTCAGCTGCGGATCGGACAGGCAGCTCGACAGCGCCAGGGCCAACAGCCCCGCCGCGGCCAGCCCGGTCAGGCGTCGGCTCACCATCGCAGCGTCACCCCCATCGGCCCACCCGGCGCCACGGCCGCCTGGGGATCGTCGTCGCCGCCGACGAACAGCAGCACGATGCCGGTCACCACCGCGGCGCCGCCCACGCCGTAGGCGACGTAGGACAGCGTGCGGCGCTGCTCGAAGAGGTCGACCGCGTCGTCCTGCGCGCTGCCCGGCACCGCGGCCTCGGCCTCGTCGCGCGCGTCGAGCGCCAGGAAGCTCAGCACCACCCCGCCGCCCGCGACCGCGACGCCCGAGCCCATGATCACCCAGGGCCAGGGGCTGCTCGGCGGGGGCGGCGCGACCGGCGCGGTCACCGGCGCCAGCACCGGTGGGGCCACCTCGGCCTCGAGGGCCACCTGCGCCGTCGCCGTCGCGCCGGCCTCGACCGTCACCTCGACCTCGGCCTGCGGCGCGCTGGGGTGCTCGACGCGCACGGTGTGCGGGCCGGCCTTCACCTTCTCGAAGCGGGCCGGACAGGGTCGAACGTCGTCGGGACGCTCGACCAGCCGCACCAGCGCCCCACCCGGCGTGCAGGTGACCGCCACGGCCCCGTAGACCCTCTTCTCGAGCGCTTGCACCGCGCTCCACGCCCGCTGCTTGCGGTGCTGCTGGTCGGGCAGCGTGTTGTAGGCCTCGTAGGCCTCGAGCGCCTCGTCCCAGCGCTCGAGCTCCTCGAGGCAGCGCGCGATGTTGAAGCGGATGGTCGGCAGCGCGGTCGGCTGGCTGCGCTCGGCGATGGGCGCCGCGGTGCGCAGGGCTTTCAGCGCGGCCTCGAAGTCGCCGGCGCGGAAGTGCTGCGCGGCCTCGTTCACCAGGCTCTGGGCGGCCTGCACGTCGTCGCCCTGGGCGCGCGCGAGCGGTGGCGTCGCGGCCAGGGCCACCAGCAGGGCCGCGGCCCGGCACCTTCCCACGAATCGCACGTTCAGAACTCCGGCACGGTCAGGGTCGGGGGCTTCTCGGCGGGCACCTTCGGCGTCTCGACCGGGGGCGCGGGGCGCTCCGCCGGCGGGGTGGGACGCGGCGGGGCCGGGCGCGCCGTCGGCTTGGGGCGGGGCGGCTCGGGGGCGGCGTCCACCACCGGCGCGGCGTCCACCGCCGGGGCCGCGTCGACCGCCGGCGTGGCGTCCACCACCGGCGCGGCGTCCGGCCCCGCGTCGGCGATCGGCGTCGCGTCGGGCGGCGAGGTCGCGTCAGGCGCGCGGCCGGCGGCGGCGACGTGCTGGTCGGCGTCCGCCGCGCCGGCCGTCACGCCAGCGCCTTCGGGCCGCAGGAACAGCAGCGCGCCGACCGCCAGCAGCACCACGCCCGCCGCCACGATCCAGCGCCCGCGCGCGGGCGGAGGGCCCGCGATGGCCTCGCCGGCGAACTCGCGCCCGGTGGTCAGCGCCGGGGCGTCGATCGTCTCGATGGTGCCCAGCGAGACCGACTCGTCGCCGGCCTCGACGGGCAGGGTCTCGACGCTGGTGGTGTGGCCGCCGAGGGCCGCCGGCATCGCGTCGCGGACGGCCGTGATCATCGCCTCGGCGTTGGCGAAGCGATCCTCGGGCCGCTTCTCGAGGGCCTTGAACACCGCCGCCTGCAGGCGGGGGGGCACGGGCGAGTTGGCGTCGAAGGGCGGCGGCGGCACCGTGCAGTGCGCCAGCAGCACGTCGACCGCCGAGTCGCCCTCGAAGGGCTCGCGACCGGTGAGCAGCGCGTAGGCCACGACGCCCAGCGCGTAGAGATCCGTGCGGCCGTCGAGGGGCTTGTTGCGGGCCTGCTCGGGGGCCATGTACTTGGGCGTGCCCATTACGACGCCCTCGCGCGTCTCGACGGTGTCGCCGTGCCCCTCGGCCTCTTCGAGCACCTTGGCGATGCCGAAGTCGAGCACCTTCAGGGCCTCGCCGCCCAGGGCGTCCGGCGTCACCATCAGGTTCGCCGGCTTCAGATCGCGGTGCACCAGCCCCAGGCGGTGGGCCTGCGCCAGCGCGCGCAGGGCCTGCGCCAAGAGCCGGACCACCCGGTCGGGCGCCATCGCGCCCTGCTTCATCACCCGCGAGAGGGTGGTGCCGCGCACCTTCTCGAACACCATGTAGAGGGCGCCGTTGGCCTCTTCGCCGTAGTCGTACAGCGTGACGATGGCCGGGTCGTTCAGCTGGGCGACGACGCGCGCCTCGCGGAAGAAGCGCCCGCGCACGTCCTGCGCGCCCTCCTTCGCCGGCGTGATGACCTTCAGGGCGACCGGGCGGCCGACGGGCTCTTGAATCGCCTCGTACACGGCCCCGAAGCCGCCCTTGCCCAGCACGCCGACGACGGCGTACTTGCCGCCGACCAGCGAGCCGACCATGGGATCGTCGCCGTAGCGCGCCGCGATGGGCGCCGGCACCAGCACCGCCTGATCCTCGCCGCAGCGCGCGCCCACGCGCTGCCCCGCGTAGGTGCGGCCGCAGCGCGGGCACACCGGCGCGGGATCCGCGGTCTCGGTCGGCTCTCGGTTGTCCTCGGTCGTCGCCACGCGCGCTCCTGCCACCGACCCTCTTGTCCCTGTACGGGGGTGTCGGCGTCAAGTTCGGAAACCGCGCCCGCGCAGCCCGCATCTGGCAGCGAGACGCGCGAGGGCGCGATCCCCTTCCCGGAGGTCGAATGGACACCGTCACCCAGGCCGTGCTGGGGGCCACGGTCGGCCAGGCCGTCGGCGGCCGTCGGCTGGGGCGGCGCGCCGCCTGGTGGGGCGCGGCGGCGGGCTCGCTGCCCGACCTCGACGTGCTCGCGCGCACCGTCGTCGGCCCCTTCGGCTCGCTCGAGTGGCACCGCGGCCCCACCCACGCCCTGTGGTTCGGGCCCGTGGTCGGTACGCTGCTGGGCCTGTTGGCCTGGCGGGCCTATCGTGATCGGAAGCCGCCGGCCCACGCGCCCCCGCCGGACAGCGCGGCCGACCGGCGCGCGTGGATCGCCGTGTGGGTGCTGGGCCTGCTCACCCACCCGCTGCTCGACCTGTTCACGTCGTACGGCACGCAGCTGCTGTCGCCCTTCGACCACACGCGCTTCGCGATCAACGGCGTCGGCATCATCGATCCGGCCTACACCGGCGTGCTGATCGTGGCGCTGATCATCGGGCGCGTCTGGCGCCGCCGGCCGACCATCGGCGCGCGCGCCGCGTGGGTCGGCCTGGCGCTGACCACCGGGTATCTGTTCTACGGCGTCGCGCAGAACGACCGGGCCGTCGACCTGGCCACCACCCAGCTGGCCGCCGAGGGCGTGCGCCCGGATCGCGTCGACGCCTACCCCACCCTGTTTCAGCCCTACCTGCGCCGCGTCGTCGCCTGGACGCCCGACGCCGTCCGGGTCGGCTGGATCTCCACCTGGCAGCCGGCGCCCATCGAGTGGACCCTCGTGCCCCGCGTGCACGATCCCCGCGTCGACGCGCTGCGCGCCACCCGCCGCGGCCGCCTGTTCGCCTGGTTCGCCGATCACCGCCTGGTGGGCAAGGTCGAGCCCGCCGCCGACGGCGGCGCCACCGTCGAGCTGCACGACTTCCGCTACGGCATGCCCTACGCGCCCGACCGCTCGATGTGGGGCATCCGCGCCCACTTCGACGCCGCCGGCGACCGCGACGGCCCCATCGAGCGCTTCCGGAACCCGCGCCCCGACGACACGAGCGGCGCCATCCGGCAGCTGATGCAGATGGCGTTCGCGCCCGCGCGCTGACGCCCGAGGGCGACGACCGGCCGGGCACGGAGGACCGGCGCCGCTACTCGTAGTGCACCGACTCGGCCGACTCCAGCGCCGCGGCGCGCCGCGCCGGGTACTCGAGATTTGCCTGGCACCTGAGTTGGAGTTGCAGAGTTGGGCGCGTCTGCGGCCCCGACCGAGCACCGGTTCCCGCTGCAACGACTGGCACCCGGAGCAAGCCTCGTGAGGTGCTCGCCGGATCGGCTTGACGAGGATGAGAGAATCGACCCGCGATCCGCGGGCGCGATCGTAATATGGAAGCCGCGCGACGCTTGGCCCCGAGAGGAGACGCGATGCCGATCAAAGAGACGCTCACGGCCAAGCCTGTGACGCTGGCGGAGGTGCTGAGCAACGGACGCCGGTACATCGTGCCCCCTTTTCAACGCGACTATGCGTGGGAGGCGCCGCAGTGGCAGGAGCTCTGGGACGACATCATGCTGCTCGCCACGGCCGGAGAGCACGAGGAGGCCTCACACTACCTGGGCGCGATCGTGCTTCAACCGGTCGATGGAGCCCGGCAGATCGTCGATGGCCAGCAGCGGCTGGTGACGTTGAGCGTACTCGCGCTCGCCGTGATCGGCCGAATCCAGGCCCTCGCTGACGAAGGCATCGAGCCCGACGACAACCTCGACCGGGTGAAGATCCTGAGCGAGCGATTCGTGCGCAGCAAGAGCGCCCGCTCTCTTCAATACGTCCCTCGGCTCGAGCTGAACCGGCACGATGATCCGTTCTACCGCACCTACCTGGTTCAGGGTCACACGCGTCGAAGGACGGGACTCGGGGGATCTCACCAGCGACTCTCGGACGCGCGCGACTTCTTCGCCAAGAGGCTCGCCGAGTATCTCGGCGATTCGCCGAGCGGCAGTGAGCTTGCGACGTTCCTGGAATCCACTGTTGCCGAGCGACTGCGTTTCATTCAGATCGAGGTCGAAGACGACGAGACGGCGTTCACGGTCTTCGAGACGCTCAACGCGCGCGGCGTCGCCCTGGGTACAGCCGACCTGCTCAAGAACTATCTCTTCCAGGTCGCCTCCCGTGGGGGTTCGGAGGACCTGCGGTCTGCGCACATGCTATGGAACGAGACGACCGAGCTCGTCCCGCTCGACGACCTCTCGACGATGTATTTCTACAAGCTGTCCGACCGAGTGCCCGACCTTCGCGAGAAGCGCGTCTTCGCCGAGGTCAAGCGAATCGTGCCGGGTCGGTCCGATGTCTTCGCGTTCATGAACGAGATGCGAGACACGGCCGAGTACTACGCAGCCCTCGACGATCCGACCTCGCCGCTCTGGCATGACTTCCCCGGCATCAAACCGGAGATCGAGCGGCTGGCGCTCTTGCGGGTGCGTCAAAGTCGACCGCTGGTCCTCGCGGCCATCGACGCGTTCGGCGACCGCCCCGACAAGCTGGTGAAGCTGCTTCGCCGGCTCGTCTCGATCAGCGTCCGCGCGTGGGTCGCCCGAGTCAACACCGGCACGTTGCAGCGGGCTTACCAGACCGCCGCGCTCCAAGTGGCCCGAGGGAACGCCCGCAGTCCACGCGCGATCGCCGCGGTGTTGTCTCCGGTGTTGGTCACGGACGAGGCGTTCCAGGCGGCCTTCTCGACCCTCGAGATCAACCCGAAGGGCAGCCGCAAGCGAACCCTCCGATATCTGCTCAGTCAGCTCGAAGCCGCGGCCGGCGGGGCAGTGATCGACTTCGATGGGTCGGACGCGACCGTCGAGCACATCCTCCCCGAGAACCCAAACGGCCCGTGGCCGGAGTTCACCGCGGAAGAGCATCGCGCCAACGTGAACAGGCTGGGCAACCTGGCCCCGCTCGAGTATTCCATCAACCGAGCGCTCGGCGCGGCCTCTTTCGAGGCCAAGCGAGACGCGTATCAGCGGAGCGCGTTCGTACTGGCCCGTCAGGTGGTCGCGACGGATTGGACGCCCCGCGCCATCCGGTCACGGCAGGAGCAGCTCGCCAGCCTCGCGGTACAGGTCTGGTCCTTGGGCGACACGCCGGAAGCCTGACCGGACGTCGGCCACTCGACGTTCAGCCCCCTCGCCGCGCCCGCGTACCAAAGCAGATCCCTACGCCTTCCTCCCCTTCGGCTTCGCGTTCCACACCCGCGTCGCCAGGATCAACCCGATCGCCGCCATCGGGATCATCGCCACCGGCCACAGCAGCCAGTTCCCCGGATCCGTCGCCGGTCCCACCAGCTTGCCTGCCTCGTCCAGGTGCTCTTCGGGCAGAATGAACCCGTACACGATCGACATGAACGCGGTGCCGGCGTAGACGAAGCCGTCGATGATGCCCACCGCGACGCCCACGTTCTTCTTGCCGCCGAAGTCCATGCTGGCGGTGCCGGACAGCATGCCGTGCACGCCGATGACCGCCATCGACATCACCACCACGGTCCAACCGACGTAGGGCTGGTCGTAGGTGAAGACCAGGAAGATGCTGCCCGCCAGCATCGTGCCGTACAGCACGGCGGCGACCGGGCCGCGGCGCGACTGGAAGACGCGATCCGAGATGACGCCGGCCACCAGCCCGCCGAGGATGCCGGCGCAGCAGAGCAGCATGCCCCAGTTCTCGTAGACGAAGTCGCCCTTCAGCCCCAACGCGCCGTTCGTCTGCTTCGCGAACGTGCGGTACCACTGCATGATCGCCTGCCGCAGGAAGCCGCTGCAGAACTCGATGAAGGCGATGGTGACGATGATCGGGTTGGCGAACATCTTCTTGAAGACGGCGATGGCGCCCAGCGGCGGCCCGTCGTCGCCCGAGCTGGCGTCGGCCGTGTCGAAGTCCGTCAGGCCGGCCTCGCCGGGCGTGTTCTGCACCGTGAAGATGTCGATGGTGAGGAAGATGGCCAGCAGGCCCGCCGGGATCAGGAACAGGGCCGGCAGGTTCTTCGGATCGGTGCCGCCCCCGTCGCCCATCTCGAGGATCATGTAGCCGACGTCGTAGGCGAAGTAGATGCCGAGCGAGATGAGGATGCCGAAGATGGCGCCGAACACGCCGCGCTCGCGCACGTGGAACCAGGGCGCGTTGACCTTGACGATCGCCACCGCCCCGAAGCTCTGGAAGTACATGTTGGCGCCGTAGAGCACCGCGAAGACGGTGACGAAGTTGGGCACCAGGAAGCTCTTGAGGCTGCCGTCGAAGATGATGTGGTACGCGCACAGGCCCATCAGCGCGTTCATCACCATGGCGCCGCCCGCGCCGGCCAGGATGGCCTTCTTGCCGCCGAAGCGGTCGGTCAGCGGGCCGTTGAGCAGGAAGGCCGCGCCGTAGACCGCCGTGCCGACGCCGAAGATGATGCCGAAGGCGGCGTTGCTCATGATGGGGTCGCCGTCGGCGCCCCGCACCGCGTCGAAGGCGTGCTGGCTGACCTTCAGGTTGTAGCGCGACATGTACAAGAGCGCGTAGGTCAGCCCCAGGGGCAGCCAGTTGAGCACGCGGCGCCGCCGGAAGGCGTCGCTGTGGGTGACCTCGTCGATCTTCGGCAGCCGCGCGAGCACGACGCCGACGACCACCAGCAGGATGAGGATGGGCGCCATCTTCTCGAGCGCGCTCTTCGGCTCGGGCTTGGCCTTCGCGGCGGGCGCGGGCGGCGGCGCCTCCGGGGCGGCCGCCTCGTCCCCCGCCTTCTCCTCCCCCGCCCCGGCCTGCGCCGGCGCGGCCGCGCCCGGCTGGTCCATCCCCGCCGGCGCGCCCATCGGCTGGGCCAGCGCGAAGCCGGACAGCGCCAGCAGGCCCACGACGGCCAGCGGCAGGAGAGAACGCAACCAGCTCATGGGCAGCTCCTTCGGGGGGTGACCGACAGGCGCCAGCGTTGTACCCCGTCGCCCGGCCCCACGCCACCCCGCCAGGGCTTGCGCCCGGTGACGTTTCTGTGAGAATCCGCACCGCCCGCTGCCCGAGGAGTCCCCGATGAGCGACGCTTTCGACCCCACCGCCCAGATCGCCGCCGACCTCGGCCTGCCGCCGCGCGGCGTCGCGGCGGTCGTCGGGCTCTTGGCCGACGGCAACACGGTCCCCTTCATCGCGCGCTACCGGAAGGAGGCCACGGGCAACCTCGACGAGGTGCAGATCCGCGACATCCAGGAGCGCGCGGGCTATCTGCGCGACCTGCACGAGCGCCGCGGCACCGTGCTCGACACCATCGAGAAGCAGGGCAAGCTGACCCCCGAGCTGCGCCGCCAGATCATGGCGTGCACCTCGAAGGCCGAGCTCGAGGACCTCTACCTGCCCTACAAGCCGAAGCGCCGCACCAAGGCCACCATCGCGCGCGAGCGCGGCCTCGAGCCCCTCGCCGAGCGCATGCTGGCCCAGCCGCGCGACGGTGATCCGCGGCGCGAGGCGGCGGCCTTCGTCGACGCGGCCAAGGAGGTGCCCGACGTCGACGCCGCGCTGCAGGGCGCCCGCCACATCGTCGCCGAGCACGTCGCCGAGATCGCCGACGTGCGCGCCCTGGTGCGCGGCGCCTTCAAGCGCGACGGCGTCCTGGTCAGCGAGGCGACCGACGAGGGCAAGGCCCAGCGCACCCGCTTCGAGCAGTACTACGACTATCGCGAGCCCCTGGCGGGCATCCCCTCGCACCGCTTCCTGGCCGTGCGCCGCGGCGAGCGCGAGGGCGCCCTGAAGGTGACCGTCGACGTCGACGCCGACAAGCTGCTGCCGCAGATCGAGGCGATGGCCGGGCACGACCACCGCTCGCCCTTCGCCGACGACCTGCGGACGGCCGTCGCCGACGCCTACAAGCGCCTCATCGCCCCGTCGGTCGAGACCGACGTGCGCGTCGACCTGAAGCTGGACGCCGATCGCGAGGCGGTCGAGGTGTTCGCGCGCAACCTGCGCGAGCTGCTGTTGGCCTCGCCCCTGGGCGGCAAGTCGGTCATCGGCATCGACCCCGGCCTGCGCACCGGCTGCAAGTGCGTGGCGCTCGACGCCACCGGCCGCTTCCTCGAGAACATCACCATCTACCCCGGCCAGGGCGCCCAGCGCACCGAGCAGGCCGAGAAGGATCTGCTGGCCTTCGTCACGAAGCACGCGCCCGAGGCGCTGGCCATCGGCAACGGCACGGGCGGGCGCGAGACCGAGCGCTTCGCCCGCAAGGTGCTGAAGGACGCCGATCTGAGCGACGTGATGGTGGTGCAGGTCAACGAGAGCGGGGCCAGCATCTACAGCGCCAGCGACGTGGCGCGCGAGGAGTTCCCCGACCTCGACCTCACCGTGCGGGGCGCCATCAGCATCGGGCGGCGGCTGCAGGATCCCTTGGCCGAGCTGGTGAAGATCGATCCGAAGTCGATCGGCGTCGGGCAGTACCAGCACGACGTCCACCAGCCGCTCTTGCAGCGCAAGCTGGACGAGGTGGTCGAGAGCGCGGTGAACCACGTCGGCGTCGCGCTGAACACGGCGTCGGCGCCCCTGCTCAGCCGCGTTGCGGGCCTGGGGCCGGCGCTGTCGAAGCGCATCGTGACGCACCGCGAGCAGAAGGGGCGCTTCCACGCGCGCGCCGATCTGCTCGAGGTCAGCGGCCTGGGCCCGCGCACCTTCGAGCAGTGCGCCGGCTTCCTGCGCATCCCCGACGCGAAGCACCCGCTCGACGCCTCGGCGGTGCACCCCGAGCGCTACAGCCTGGTCGAGCGCATCGCGCGCGATCTGGGCGTCTCGCTGGCCGATCTGGTGGGCGATCCCAAGCTGGCCGATCGCATCGACGTCGGCCGCTACGTCAGCGACGAGGTGGGGCGGCTGACGCTCGAGGACATCGTCGCCGAGTTGAAGAAGCCCGGCCGCGATCCGCGCACCGAGTTCGAGCCGCCGCGCTTCCGCGACGACGTCGAGACGATGAACGACCTCGAGCCGGGCATGGTGCTCGAGGGCGTCGTCACCAACGTCACCAACTTCGGGGCCTTCGTCGACATCGGCGTCCACCAGGACGGCCTGGTACACGTCAGCCAGCTGGCCGATCACTTCGTGAAGAACCCGGCCGACGAGGTGGCGCCCGGGCAGCGAGTGAAGGTGCGGGTGCTGGACGTGGATCTCGAGCGCAAGCGCATCTCGCTGACGTGCAAGATGGGCGAGCCGGCGAAGAAGGGGCGGGGCGAACGAGACGAGCGCGGCGGCGATCGGCCTCAGCGGCGAGGCGGCGGCAGCGGTCGGGGGCGGGGGCCCGGCAAGGGCGGCCCCAACAAGGGCGGCCCCGACAAGGGCAAGGGCGGGGGGGGCGGCCGCTCGGGCGGCGACGGCTTCAAGCACAACCCGTTCGCGGATCTGCTGAAGCGCTGACGCCGCCGCCCGGCGCCGGGCGGGGCGACTACTTCTCGTTCACCAGGAACGTGACCTTCATGTCCACGCGGTAGTCGCTCACCTGCCCGTTCTGGAAGATGACCTTCTGCTCCTTGATCCAGGCGCCCTGGATCTCGTCGACGGTCTGCTTCGCCCGCTCGAGGCCGCTGCGGATCGCGTCGTCGAAGCCCTTGGGGCTGCTGCAGGTCAGCTCGATCACCTTGGCCATCGTCGGCTTGCTCGTCATGGGGTTCCCTCCCTCTGGGTCGTGCGCCTCGGGGGACGCTGTCTCGAAGTGTGGCCGCCCTCCGAGCAAGGGGTACGCCAGCCCCCCGGCGTCGGCGCGCCGCGGGTGAGGCGTCGCGTTCTGTCGCGCTCCCCCACCCCGCCGGGACATTCCGCTACGCGGCTTCGGCCGCCGGCGTCGCCGCCGCGGCCTGCTCCATGTCACGGGCCGCCCACCACGCGCCGAAGCGCGCGGCCAGCCCGTCGGCGTCCTCGCCGAACAACCGCTCGCCCACCGGTCGCGCCCGCCGCTCGAGCGCACGCCGGCGGCGCGCGGCCAGGGCCACCAGCGCGTCCATCGTGCGCGGCGACACGTCGGCCGGCGGATCCGCGGCCAGCGCCGCCAGCAGCACCGCCAGGTCGTGCGCGTCGCCCAGCAGGTTGGCCACGTGGTGCGCCTTCTCGGCCAGCGCCTCGACCACGTCGGGCCACAGCGGCTCGAGCAGCCGCAGGTGATACCAGTGGTACTTCGCGCGCTTGCGCCACTCGTGGAAGGCCTCGACCGTGGGCACGTCGTCGGTGGTCCGCATCGCGTCCTGCGCGCGCGTCCACGTCTTCACCAGCCCGCCGCGCACCGCCTCGAAGCCGCGCGCCTCGATGGGCCACGCGGGCACCCTGCCCCGCACCTCGACGAGCGTGGCGCGGATGGCCGCCAGCTCGTCCTCGAGGGCGTCGCCCGCCAGGCGCGCCCGCTTCGCTTCGAGGTGCGCGTGCACCGCGCCGAAGACGTCCTCGCCGAGCGCCTCGTCGAAGACCTCGGTCAGGTCGTCGAGCGTCTCGAGGTGCGAGGACGCGTCGCGCACGTCCGACACGCGCCGCGCGGCGTCGCGCAGGCAGGCGTTCTCCTGGTCGTAGGCGGGGCAGACCGGGCGGATCAGGCGCAGAAGGCCCCGCACCTTCTTGCAGCGCTTGCGCACCTGGTGGACCGCCTCGTGACGGTCCTCGAGGTCGTCGATGGCGCGCAGCGCGCGGTCGATCTGCTCGGTCGCGACGCGCCGCACCGCGCGGTCGACGCGGTCTTCCAGTCGATAGGGCATGGGCATCTCCGGCTTGGGTCCACGGGCGTCGGTCGAGCAACTTGCGCGCCGGGCGGATCGGGCCTTGCTGGACCACCGGCGGGTGACGTCATCGGAGGAGAATCATGGATGCCCAGCCCGCCGTCTTCGAACACCCCGAGTTCGACCACCACGCCGAAGTCATCTTCCTGTGTGATCCGGCGTCGGGCCTGCGCGCCGTGTTGGCCATTCACCGCACGACGCGCTTCGCCGGCGGCAGCGGCGGCTGTCGCATGCAGCCCTATCCCTCGTCGGGGGCCGCGTTGACCGACGCCCTGCGCCTCTCGCGCGGCATGTCCTACAAGCTGGCCATGGCCGGCGTCCCCATCGGCGGCGCCAAGATGGTGGTCATCGGCGATCCCGCGAAGGACAAGACCGAGGCGCTGCTGCGCGCCATCGGCCGCGCCGTCGAGCGGTTCAACGGCCGCTACGTCACCGGCGGCGACGTCGGCGTCGGCGGCCCCGATCTGGACATCATCGCCGACGAGACCCACTACCTGGTCCGCCCGGCCGACGGCGGCGACGCCTCCGAGGCCACCGCGCTGGGCGTGCTGCGCGCCATCGAGCGCAGCGTGTCGCGCCACCTCGACGGCGCCGCCCTCGACGGCCTGACCGTCGGCGTGCAGGGCCTCGGGCACGTCGGCCGCCGGCTGTGCGATCTGCTGGCCGAGCGCGGCGCGCGCCTGGTCGTGGCCGATCCGCGCGCCGATCTGACCGACGCCGTGGCCGAGGCCCACGGCGCCGAGGTGGTCGATCCCGACGCCCTGCTGAGCAGCGATCTCGACGTGCTGGCGCCCTGCGCGCTCGGCGCCGTGCTGAACGACGCCACGGTGCCCGAGCTGCGCTGCCGCATCATCGCTGGCGCCGCCAACAACCAGCTGGCCACGCCCGCGGCCGCCGACGCCCTGGCCGAGCGCGGCATCGTCTACGCCCCGGACTTCGTGGTGAACGCGGGCGGCGCGCTGACCTCGAGCCAGCGCGCGCGCGGCGAGGCCGTCGACGTCGAGTCCCTCGAGGCCATCGCGAAGAACCTCGACGCCGTCTACGACCTCGCCGAGGCCGAGGCCATCTCGACCCACGAGGCCGCCGAGCGCGTCGCCCGCGAGCGCGCCCCCCACCTGGCCTGAGGCTCAGGGGATGGGCTGCCCGTCCCACGACCAGTCGTAGCAGTAGGCCTTCACCAGATCCTTGCGGCTGTCCCGGTCCTCGCCCGCCCACTTCTGGTAGTTGCGCACCTGGCCCAGCGTCAGGAACTGATACAGCGCCGGCAGCGGATCCTCGGCGGCCGAGAACAGATCCTTCGTCGTCGGCGAGAACAGGTGCTTCAGATCCGGGCCCAGGTGGCTGAAGTGCGTCAGCAGATCGCGCACCACGGCGGCGCCGATCATCCGCCGCTCGCCCGGGGGCGCCACCACCGGGCGCGCCGGGAGGGCGCCGAACAGCGCCGCCTCGTACATCGCGTCGGGCATCATGGTCAGCCCGGCCGTCGCCCGCGGGTTGCACTCGACCAGCACCAGCCCGCCGTCCGCCGCGCGGCGGAAATCGAGGCCGATGTGGCCGTGGTAGTCGGTCGCCCGCGCCAGCGTCTGCACCGCCTCGAGGGCCTCGGGCGACTCGATCGACTCGAACACGATGCCGCCCGACACATCGAACACCACCGGGTGCAGGTAGGTCGCGTGCGCCGTCACCCGCCCGCGCCGCACCACGCTCAGCGTGCACACCTCCTCGCCGGGCACGTGCGGCTGCACCAGCCAGGGGATGGCCTCGGTGGGCTCGCAGTCCTCCAGATCGCCCGAGCCGTCGCCCGCGTTGGTCAGCAGGTTGGTGCCCCCGCGCGAGTACACCGGCCGCGCGAGGTAGGTCTCGAACTCACCGAGCGCGTCCTCGAGCTCGGCCCGGCTGGTCGCCACGATGGTCGGCGGGACGCGCAGACCCAGCTCGTCGGCGAGCTCGGTGAAGCGCTGCTTGTTGTGCAGCCGCGACAGCAGCTCGAAGGACGACAGGAAGGGATCGCAGCGCGTCACCAGCGCGTCGAGGTGCCGCGCGAGGTAGAAGCTCTCTTCGAAGCAGGGCAGCAGCACGTCGATGTCCTCCTCGTCGATCGCGCGCACCACCTGCGCCACGAACAGCTCGGGCTCGAAGCGCGGCGGCGCCGTGACGAGGGCGCGGTCGACGTAGGTCGAGTGGTTGCCGGGTGAGGCCTCGAAGCTGTCCACCGCGACGATTCGGTGACCGTGGCGGCCCAGCTTGCGGATCGCGTCGACGGCGAAGGGCTGGCGGGTGCCGGTGATCATCAGGTTGGTCATGGGGGCTCCTCCGGGACAGGACGGGACGTGGGGCCCGCGCGACGCGCGCCGATGGCGGCGTGCAGCGCGGCGGGCGTGGGGAACTCGGGGCGCTGGCCGGCGGCGACGCGGCGCTCGTGGGCGCGCACCGCCTCGCAGATGACCGCGTTGGCGGGCGCCTCGAGGCCGGCGGCGCGGGCGCGGCGGACGATGTCGCCGTTCAGATCGTCCAGCTCGGTCGGGCGGCCGCGCTCGAGGGCCTGCAGGGTGCTCGAGCGGGCGGCCGGATCCATGCGGGTCAGCCGACGGGCCAGCGGCAGCACGACCCAGTCGGGTAGCGCGAGCAGGCCGCCCAGCAGCGAGGCGGGCACGCCGTACATGTGGCCGGGGCGCGGGCCCGTCGCGCGCAGCACGCGGTTGCCCTCGCGGACGCACGCCGCGAAGCAGCGCCGCGCGTCCTGGTCGCGCAGGGTGTCGACGATGCCCAGGCCCGTGGCGGCGCCGACGCCGTTGTTCAGGTTGATCAGCAGCTTGGCGGCGGCCACCCGCGCGATGTCGGCCCGCACGCGCACCGGCAGGCCGGTCACCTCGAGCGCCTCGCGCAGCGCCGCGAGCCGCGCCCCGGGCTCGCCGGCGAGCTGCTCGAGGTACAGCGGCCCCTCGCTGGCCTGCTGCAGCCGATCGTCGCCCGGGCGGGCCACGTTGAAGGCCACGATGCCCTGCGCCACCGCCGCGCCCGGCGCCGCGTCCCGCAGGCGCTCGACGTTGCGCAGGCCGTTCTGCAGCGACACCACCAGGGCGTCGCGCGGCAGCACCTCGGCCAGCTCGGCGGCCACCGCCGCGGTCGCCGCCGACTGCACCGCCACCAGGCACACGCCCACGTCGGCCAGCGCGGCCACGTCGTCGCTGGCCTCGAGCCCGGCGGGCGCGCGCAGCACGCGCTTGTCGGGCAGCGTCACCTGCAGCCGCTCGAAGCGCG
This sequence comes from Myxococcales bacterium, assembly GCA_020633465.1. Lineage (GTDB taxonomy): Bacteria > Myxococcota_A > Bradymonadia > UBA7976 > UBA1532 > JACKDN01. Next base: position 72,544 of record JACKDN010000019.1, on the reverse strand, counting down.
CGGCCGTGTCGCGCCGGCCCACCACGCGCACCGCCTCGCCGGCCGCCGCCAGGCGCAGGGCGAACGAGCCCCCGATGGCGCCGGGGCCCACCACGCCGATCGGCCGCGGCGCGCTCACGTCGTCTCCCGCGCGGCCGCGTCGGCGCCGCCGTGGCCCAGCGCCAGCCACCCGACCGCGCCGCCGATCAGCCCGTAGATCAGGTGGGCCAGCCCGTAGAGGACCGACACCACCACCGCCTCTTCGGCGGGCACGCCCACCACCCCCAACGCCGCCACCGTCGCCACCTCGCGCACCCCCCAGCCGGCCACCGAGACCGGCAGCATCGTCACCAGCAGGACGGCCGGCAACAGCACCGCCGCCTCGATCGCGTCGAGATCGACGCCCAAGCCCACCGCCCCCAGCCAGGCCACCGCCACCTGCGCCGCCTGGAAGGCCACGCCCCAGGCCAGCAGCCGGGCCGCCAGGCCGGGGCGATGCACCAGCGCGCGCGCGTCGTCGCCGACGCGGCGCAGCGACCGCGCCACGCGGCCGTCGCCCCGCGGCCACCCGTGGCGGCTCAGCGCGGCCAGCACCCCCAGCGCCACCAGCCCCCCGCCGCCCACCGCCAGCGCCGCCGCGACCACGTGCAGATCGCCGCCCCAGGCGTGGAAGACCGGCGCCCCCACCGCCACCAGCAGCAGCAGGGCCACCATGCCCGCCAGGCGATCGATCACCACGCTGCGCGCGGCCACGCTCAGGGACATGCCCGCGCGCCGCGCCTGGAACACGCGCACGCCGTCGCCGCCGATCGACGAGGGCAGGCATTGGTTGAAGAAGACGCCCAGCAGCACGATGGCCACCGAGCGCCCGAGGGGTAGATCCGCGTCCAGGTGACCGAGGACGACGCGCCAGCGCACGACCGACGTGGCCACCTTGGCCACGAAGGCCGCCGCCATGCCGAGCAGCGCCAGCGCCGAGACGCCGCGCAGCAGCCGCCAGGCCTCGCCGAGGTCGACGTCGCGCAGGGCCCACCACACCAGCCCCGCCGACGCGCCCACCTTCAGCGCCGTCACGCCGTATCGTCTCGCCTGCTGCACGCGGGCGGACGTCGCAAACGTCGTTCCAAGCCGTGATCAGAAGACGTGCTCGACGCCGATGTAGACGCCCAGGCCGTCCCCGTCGGGCGACCAGGCCACGTCCCCGCGCGCGACGAAGCTGGTGCCCCACCGCAGGCGCAGGCCGCCGCCCGTGCCGACCTTCAGGCCCAGGCCCTCGCCGTCCAGCGCCGGATCGTCGGCGTAGTCGGCGAAGACGCGCCCGGTGTCGACGAAGGCGACGACGCCCGCGCGCATCGGCAGGGGCCCCAGGACGCGGAACTGGCCGAAGCGGGCCCGCAGCTCGGCGGTGCCCAGCAGGCGCACCTTGCCGGCGAAGCGCCCCTCGGGCACGCCGCGCAGGTTGAAGTCGCCGCCCAGCCAGATCAGCTGATAGATGGGCGGATGGCCGCCCAGCAGATCCGCCACGGCGCGGGTGGCCAGCGTCAGGTGCTCGCCCCACACCGGCAGGTACCAGCGTCCCTGGACGTGCGCGCCGGTGTAGGCGAAGTCGTCGACGACCGAGCCGCCGACGCGCGCGGACAGCTCGTGAAAGCTGCCGGTCGTTGGGTCGTTCTCGTCGTCCCGCGTGTCCCACAATGCCCCGAGCCGCAGCACCGCGAGGTCGTGCGCCGCGACGCCGCGGACGTCGGGCCCGGCGGGATCGGCGCGGTCCCGCGCGAGCGCGCTGCCCGGATACACCTGCACGGCGTCGTAGGCGCCGCGCGCGCGCCCGAACAGGGACAGCGCGTCGGTCATCGCCCAACGCAGCTCGGCCTCGAGACCGGCGTCGAGGTGCTCGAACTGGTGGACGTCCTCGGGCTGGCCGTCCCAGTCGGGCGAGTCGTTGCCCAGGCCGTAGTAGTTGGCCACCTTCAGCAGCACGAAGTAGGGGCGCAAGCGCAGGCGCAGCGCCCGCGTGGGGAACTGCGGCAGGTCGAGCTCGAGGTCGTACTTCTGGCGCGACGCCTCGATGTCGCCGGCGTCGTCCTCGCGCACCGACACCACGGCCAGCCCGTCCAGGCGCCAGCGGTGCGGATCGTAATCAGGGTGCAGCCGGGTCAAGGTGCCCAGCAGGCCCAGGGCCAGGCCGTGGTCGGAGTTGTAGCCCACGACCGGGAAGCCGGCGACCTCGAGCTGGTGGGGATCGGCGTCGGGCTCTGCGGCCGGCGCGGGCGTCGCCGCAAGCACGGCCAGGGTCAGCGCCCAGCACGCTGTCTTCGTCGAACGTCTCACGCCCGTTCGGCGCGCAAGCACCGTGCCGGCCGGCGCGGCACCGGCCGCGCGCCCCGGGGCGACCGCCAGCTACCGCGCGGCGGTGCGCACGGTGGGCCGCAGAGCCTCGGCCAGCTCGAACGCCGCCTCGGGCCGCTCGTCGACGTACAGCGACAGGAAAGCGAGCGTGGCGCGCCCCACCCGATCGAGCGCCTCGCGATCGGACATGAAGCCCTCGCCGCAGCCATCCCGCGCCCGCTCGCCGCCGAAGGTGCGCGCGAAGAAGCCGATCGAGTCGACCAGCTCGCAGACGTCCGTGGCGGTCAGGTGGCCGGCCGGCGTCAGCTCGAGCAGGTGGCGCTGCCCCCGCAGCGCCTCGAAGACCGGCCGGTGGAACTCGCCGAAGGGGTTGGTGCGATCCTCGCGCGCGCCCACCACCAGCGTCGGCGCGTCGGCCGCGGCCACGCCGTCGTCGCGGTAGAAGCGATACCCCGCCGGCGTCAGCAGCACGGCCGCCTTCACCCGCGGATCGCGGTAGCGGTAGCCGCGCGGCCCGAACACCGGCACCATCGCGCAGCGCCGGTCGCCCTCGGCGCCCGCCGCGCACTCGCGCTGCTGCCGCGCCCCGTCGAAGCGCGCGCCCACCATCGCCAGCGCCGCCCGGCCCCCGTAGGAGTGGCCGATGACCGCGACGCGGCCGGCGTCGACCGGGCCCACCCGGGTGGGCGCCTCGGCGGTCAGCGCGTCGAGCACCCGCGAGAGGTCCTGCGGGCGGTCGAGCGCGCTGCGGGCGCGATCCTCGGCGCTGATGCCGAACACCATGTCGCCCATCGTGTTGCCCGCGTGATCGGGCGCGGCCACCACGTAGCCGTGGCTGGCCAGCAGCTCGGCGAGGCCGACGTTCTGATAGCGGCCCGAGGCGTACCCGTGGCTGAGCAGGACGAGGGGCCGTGGCGCCCCGTCGGCGGCCGGCGCGTCCCGATGCGCCCCGGTGGCCGAGCGCAGGCGGGCCACGGTGATGCCCGCCACCTCGACCTCGTAGACCACCGGCTCCGCGGCGGGCGCCGGGGCGACCGCCGGGTACCAGACCTCGACGGTCAGGTGGCGATCACGCCGGGCGTCGTCGATCTCGAGGGTGGTGACGCCGACCGGCGCGCTGCCCATGACGCTCGGCGGCGCCTTCGGCGGGCGCAAGCGCCCGACCATGCCGCAGGCGACGATCGAGCTCGACAGGAGGACGCCGCCACAGAGGCGGGCCAGCGACCCGAGCGAGACGGGCCAGAGGCGATGATTCATGCGGGGTGACTCCCGTAATGCCCGGGGGTGTCGCGGCAAAAACGCTGCGGCGGCTGGACTTGCCCACCTCGCGCACCGACCTCACGGCACGGTAGGTGAATGACTCGTCGTGTGTCAAATCACAGTCCGGGGCCCGCCCCGGTGAAGGACTTCGCATGAACCTCCCCCTGCACGCCGCCTTGATCGCCTGGACCCTCGCCCCGGCCGGCGCCCCGTCTCCCGCGAAGCAGGCGCCCGACAAGCAGGCGCAGCCGCCGGACGTGCTGACCTACACCGTGCACGACCTGCGCAACGATCGCGGGTCGCTGCGCTGCGGGCTGTACGCCGAGGCCGACAACTGGCTCGAGGGCGATCCCGCGGGCAACGCGCGCGCGCTCATCCGCCACGGCGAGGCCACCTGCGTCTTCCGGGACGTGCCGCCGGGCATCTACGCGATCGCCGCGCTGCACGACGAGGACGACGACGGCGAGATGGACACCAACCTGCTCGGCATCCCCGAGGAGGGCCACTCGGCCAGCAAGAACGCCCAGGAGGGCGAGCTGAAGCCCGACTGGGACGACGCGCGCTTCGAGTATCGGGGCGGCGAGCTGCACCTGAAGGCGCGCATGGAGTACTGACCCCTCGCCTCTCGCCGGGCCCCGCTACCCCCTCCCCCGCCCCGTCACCACCTCGTAACCGTCGCACCCCGCGCCCCCGCGGGGCGTCGCGCCCCGACGCGTGGCACGCCTCCTGCTCTCGGGCCGGCGCCCGAGCGCACGTCACCCGGACGTTTTTCCGGGCCAAACGGGGCTCCAACCCGCCCCGCAGACGTGGTAGGACCGTGCGGAGGTCGCAGGAGATGCCCATGGCGACGGAGTGGATCCCAGCCATCGTGTTCATGACGCTGTCGCTCGGTGTCGGGCTCTCGATGGTGGTCGGCGCGCGCCTTCTGGGCGTCCGCGCCAAGGACGACCCGCCGACGAAGACGCTCACCTACGAGTCCGGCGAGGCCGCCCGCGGCGGCGCGTGGATTCGCTTCCACCCCCGTTACTACGTGGTGGCCCTCGTCTTCGTCCTCTTCGACGTCGAGGCCGTCTTCGTCCTGCCCTGGGCGCTGAACGTGCGCGAGCTGGGCCTCTTGGCCATCGGCGAGATGCTGGTGTTCCTGCTGGTCCTCGTCCTCGGCTGGGCCTACGCCCTGCGCAAGGGAGCGCTGAAATGGCAGTAGACGAGAGCGACCTGCCCTTCGAGCACCCGCTGTACGACCTGATGGCGAAGATGCCGGGGCTGGACCTGGCGACGACCTCGGTCGACAAGCTGCTCAACTGGGGCGTGCGCAACTCGCTGTGGATCTTCCCCATGGCCACCAGCTGCTGCGGCATCGAGTTCATGGCCGCCGCCGCCAGCCGCGTGGACATGGACCGCATGGGCACCATCGTGCGCGGCACGCCGCGGCAATCCGACGTGATGGTGGTGGCCGGCACCATCACCGTGAAGATGGCGCCGCGCGTGAAGCGGCTGTGGGATCAGATGCCCGAGCCCAAGTGGTGCGTGGCCATGGGCTCGTGCGCCATCTCGGGCGACTTCTACCGCGACATCTACTCGGTCATCCCGGGCATCGACACGGTCATCCCGGTCGACGTGTACATCCCCGGCTGCCCGCCCAACCCCGAGGAGCTGATGGGCGGCATGCTGGCGCTGCAGGAGAAGGTGGCGCTGAAGCGCGCCGGGCTGCGGGTGCCGCCCGAGGTGCGGCCCGAGACGGCGAAGATGATCAAGCCGCGCGTCGGGCGGGCCGAGGATCCCACGCGCGAGAAGCTGATCGGCCACCACCAGGCGCTGCAGGCGCGCACGCTCGACCTCACCGAGCCCGCCGATCTGGTCGAGGCGATGACGCCGAAGGCCGCCGCCGACGGGGACCAGGAGGGCGGCGCATGACCACCGCCGAGCGCGAGAGCGCCTTCGTCGAGCTGCTGCGCGCCCGCTTCGGGCTGGCCGAGGACGCCGAGCCGCCGCCCGAGGGCTTCCTGCTGGCCGCCGAGCACCACTTCGAGCTGGCGCGCACGCTGAAGCAGCAGCACGGCTACGTGCAGTACGTTTCGGTGGTGGCCAGCCACTGGCCCGAGGTGCCCGCCAAGGGCAAGGTCGAGGGCGATCCCGAGCATTACGAGGTCGCCACGCTGCTGCGCACCGTCGGCCCGGGCAGCCACGTCGCGCGCTGGCGCGTGCGGATCGAGATGGACGGCGCCCTCGACAGCCTGGTGCCCCTCTTCGCCGGCGCGGACTGGCAGGAGCGCGAGCAGTTCGACCTGGTGGGCGTGCGCTTCGCCGACCACCCGGACCTGCGCCGCCTGATGATGCCCGAGGAGTGGGTGGGCCACCCGCTGCGCAAGGACTACGCGATCGAGACGGGGCACCTGCCATGGCGATGACGCTCGAGCGCCCCGACCGGGCCGATCCCTACCTCGACCTCGACGAGTACGAGCCCGAGGCCGATCTGATGGTGCTCAACTTCGGGCCGCAGCACCCGTCGACGCACGGCGTCTTCCGCGTGGTGATGTACCTCGACGGCGAGACCATCGTGAAGGCCGTGCCCTACGCGGGCTACCTGCACCGCGGCGTCGAGAAGCTGTGCGAGAAGCTGACCTACGCGCAGATCACGCCGATCGTCGACAAGAATGACTACGTCGCGCCCATGTTCAACGAGCAGGCCGTGAACATGGCGTTCGAGGCGCTGACCGGCACCGAGGTGCCCATCCGCGCGCAGTACATCCGCACGATCGTGGGCGAGATCCAGCGCGTGGCCAGCCACCTGCTGTGGCTGGGCACCTTCGCCATGGACCTCGGCGGGGCCATCGGCGGCGGCACCTCGGTGTTCATGTGGTGCTTCCGCGAGCGCGAGATGATCCTCGATCTGTTCGAGCATCTCACCGGCTGCCGCTTCCACTACAACACGCACACGCTGGGCGGGAACCGGCACGACATTCCGGCCGGCTGGGCCGAGAAGGTTCACGCGACCCTGGGCCACATCGCCCAGCGCGTGGACGAGTACGAGGCCATCCTCGACCACCCGATCTTCAAGGCGCGCACCGAGGGGGTGGGTGTCATCTCGGCCCAGCTGGCGCTGGACCTGGGGCTCACCGGGCCGCTGCTGCGCGCGTCGGGCGTCGACCACGACCTGCGGCGGGACGCGCCCTACAACATCTACGACCAGCTCGACGTGCAGGTGATGACCGACACCGGGGGCGACTGCGCGGCGCGCTATCGCGTGCGGGTGCGCGAGATGCGCGAGAGCATCCGCATCGCGCGCGCGTTGGTCGACAACGTGCCGCCCGGGCCCATCTGCGGCACCAAGCCCATCAAGCTGCCGGTGCAGACGCGGGTGAAGGACGGGCAGGTGTACGTCGCGCTCGAGACGCCGCGCGGCGAGCTGGGCACCTACGTCATCGGGGGCGGCGACAACCGCAACGCCAGCCCCTACCGCCTGAAGATCCGCCCGCCCAGCCTGCACGCGCTGTCGGCCCTGCCCTACGTCCTGCCGGGGCACGGGGTGAGCGACGCGGTGGCCATCCTGGGCTCGCTCGATCCGATCATGGGGGAGGCCGACCGGTGAATCCCTGGCTGCACGCCGTGCTGTACAGCCTGGTGCTGGTGACGGTGCTGATGACCTGCACCGCCTACGCCACCTGGCTCGAGCGCAAGGTCGCCGGGCGTATGCAGAGCCGGCTGGGACCCACGCGGGTGGGCTTCGCCGGGCTGCTGCAGCCCATCGCCGACGCCCTGAAGCTGCTGCAGAAGGAGGACATCGTCCCCCTGGCGGCCGACCGGGCGCTGTTCAACCTGGCCCCGCCGCTGACGGTGTTCTTCGCGCTGGCGACGGCGGCGGTCATCCCCTTCTCGCCCGGTCTGTTGGCCAGCGACCTCGACATCGGCGCGCTGTACGTGCTGGCGCTGTCGGGGCTGATGGTGTTCCCGGTGTGGATCGGGTCGTGGGCCAGCAACAACAAGTACGCGCTGCTCGGCGGCATGCGCGCGGTGGCGCAGGGCATCAGCTACGAGATCCCGCTGCTCTTGTCGGTGACCATCGTGATCCTCATGGCCGACACGATGAGCCTGAGCGGCATCGTGCAGGTGCAGGCCGACGAGGGCTGGTTCATCGCGCGGCCCTTCGGGCTGGGGCTGGCCACCTTCGCGCTGTTCTTCGTGGCGGCGCTGGCCGAGGGCAACCGCATCCCCTTCGACACGCCCGAGGCCGAGTCCGAGCTCGTGGCCGGCCCGACCACCGAGTACACCGGCATGAAGTTCGGCCTGTTCTACATGGCCGAGTACCTGCACTCGATCATCGTCGCTGGGCTGGGCGCCGCGCTGTTCCTGGGCGGCTGGGACGGGCCCATCGCGCCCGGGCTGCACTGGATGGTGCTCAAGACGCTGGGCCTGTGGATGGTGATGCTGTGGGCGCGGTGGACCTTCCTGCGCTTCCGCACCGACCAGATGATGACGCTGTGCTGGCGGTACCTGGTGCCGGCCAGCCTGGGACTGTTGATGGCCGCCGCGGTGTGGGTGCACGCCGTGCACGGAGTGAGCTGATGCGCTACGTGACCGCCAGCATGCGGGCCATGGCGCTGTCGCTGCGCAACATGTTCCGCAAGCCGACGACGGTGGAGTACCCCGAAGAGAAGCGGGAGCGGGCGCCGCGCATGCGGGCCAGCTTCGCGCTGGTGCACAACGCCGACGGCGAAGAGGCCTGCATCGGCTGCCTGATGTGCGAGCGCATCTGCCCGTCGAGCATCATCACGATCGTTCAGGGCGAGAAGCGCGAATCGGCGGTGACCGGCAAGAAGCGGGGCTGGGCCGACGACTTCACGCTCGACCTGCAGGCCTGCATCATCTGCGAGCTGTGCGTCCAGGTGTGCCCCGAGGACGCCATCATCATGACGCGCGAGCAGGAGCGTCCGGGCTATCGGCGCGAAGACCTCGTGCTGACGATGGACAAGCTGTACGCGAACGAGAAGAAGGCGCTGGCCTGGGGGCGCGGGTCGATCCTGATGGACATGCAGGATCCGAAGCGGCCGGTCGAGGTGCCGGCCGAGACGGCGGAGGCGAAGCCCGCCGCCGAGAAGCCCGCCGCCGAGACGGCCGCGGCGAAGCCAGCCGCCGAGAAGGCCGAGGCCGAGAAGCCCGCAGCGAAGCCCGCGGCCGAGAAGGCCGAGGCCGAGAAGCCCGCCTCGAAGACTTCGCTCGAGAAGCCCGCCGCCGAGGAGCCCGCCGAGAAGACTTCGCTCGAGAAGGCCGCCGCCGCCAAGCCCGCCGCCGAGGAGGAGAAGCCGTGATGGAGCAGCTGGCCTTCGGCCTCGTCGCCGCCGTGCTGCTGTACTCGGCGCTGCGCGTGGTCAGCGAAGACAACCTCGTGCACACGGTGCTGTGGCTGGGCGTGACGCTCGCCACGACCGCCGCCGCCTACGTGCTGCTGCACGCGCCCTTCCTGGCGGCAATCCAGATCATCCTCTACACCGGCGGCGCGTTGACGCTGATGCTGTTCGGCGTGATGCTCACCCAGCGGGTCGAGAGCGTCGAGGTGCCCAACGCCGCCGCCGGCCAGGGCCGCGCCGCGATCGTCGTCGCCCTGCTCTTCGGCGTCATCGCCGCCGCCGTCGTGAAGACGCCCGGCCTGCCCAGCTCGCCGCCCGTCGACGTGCCGGTGCGCGCGTTGGGCCGGAGCTTCCTGACGACGCACCTGCTGGCCTTCGAGGTGCTGTCGGTGCTGCTGCTGACGGCCATGGTGGGCGCCATCGTGCTCGCCCGGAAGGCCGACCCCGCGCCCGCCCCGACCCCGAAGCCCGCCCCGAAGGCGCACGACGCCCACGGAGAGGCCCACCCATGACAGGGTACGCACCATGACACTGTCGGCCTGGCTGGTGCTGGGCGCCGGTCTGTTCTGCATCGGCGTCTACGGCATCCTCACGCGGCGCAACGCCATCGGCCTGCTCGCCTCGGTCGAGGTGATGGCCAACGCGGTCAACCTGCTGCTGGTCGCCTTCGGGCGCTACCACGGCACCGGCGATGGCCAGGTGTTCGCGCTGTTCACGACCGCCCTCACCGTCACCGAGGCCGCCGTCGGCCTCGCGCTGGTCATCCTCCTGTACCGGTCCCGCAAGGGCATCCTGGTCGACTCCGCCGCCGAGCTCAGGGGGTAGGCGCGCATGACTCCCCTCGACTACGCCCTCTTCACGCTGCTGGCGCCCCTGGGCGTCGCGGTCGTGCTCGCGTTGTGGAACGGCCTGCGCCAGACCGGCAAGCTGGCCGCCTGGATCTCGGTCGCCACGGCGCTGCTGTCGGCCTTCGCCGCCGCCAAGCTGCTGGGCGCGCACGCCGCCAACGAGCCGCTCGGCGGCCTCAGCATCCCGTGGCTCATCCACGGCGACCTGCAGAGCGCCTCGCCCCTGCGCGGCAGCATCATCGAGCTGGGCGTCCGCCTCGACGGCGTCAGCGTCTCGATGCTGATGGTGGTCACCTTCGTGGCCGCCTGCGTGCAGCTCTTCTCGCTGGGCTACATGGCCGACGAGAGCGATGCCGACTACGGCCGCTACTTCACCTGGCAGTCGCTGTTCCTGTTCGCGATGAACAGCCTGGTGCTGGCGCCCAACCTGCTGCAGCTGTTCCTCGGCTGGGAGCTCGTCGGCCTCGTCAGCTATCTGCTCATCGGCTTCTACTACAAGAAGCCCAGCGCGGCGCGCGCGGCGGTCAAGGCATTCTGGGTCACCAAGTTCGCCGACATCGGCCTCTTGCTGGGTCTGATCGTCCTGTTCGTCGACACCGGCACCTTCGCGTGGAGCGTCCCGGTGCCGCACGCCGAGTGGGTGGCCGGGCTGCTGTTCTTCGCGGTGATGGGCAAGTCGGCGCAGTTCCCGCTGCACATCTGGCTGCCCGACGCCATGGAGGGCCCGACGCCGGTCTCGGCCCTGCTGCACGCCGCCACGATGGTCGCCGCCGGTGTGTTCCTCGTCGTGCGCGCCAGCCCGCTGTTCGTGCAGGCGCCCGACGTGGGCACGCTGATGGTGTACGTCGGCAGCTTCACGGCCCTGTTCGCCGCGGTCATCGCGGTGACGCAGAACGACATCAAGAAGGTGCTGGCCTACAGCACCTGCAGCCAGCTCGGCTACATGGTGGCCGCCCTGGGCGCGGGCAACATCGTCGGCGGGTTCTTCCACCTGACGACGCACGCGTTCTTCAAGGCCCTGCTGTTCCTCGCCGCCGGCAGCTTCATCCACGCCGTGCACAGCAACGACATCCGTCACATGGGCGGGCTGCTGAAGCCGATGAAGGTCAGCGGCTGGACCTTCATCATCGGCGCCGCCGCGCTGGCCGGCCTGCCCGGGTTCGCCGGCTTCTTCAGCAAGGATCTCATCCTCGAGGGCATGTTCGAGGCGGGCCACCTGCTTCCGCTGATCGCGCTGATCGTCGCCGCCGGCCTCACCGCCTTCTACATGGGCCGGGTGGTGTTCATCGCGCTCTTGGGCGAGCCCTCGATGCACGCGCACGAGCATCACCCCCACCCCGCTCCGCCGGTGATGCAGGCCCCGCTGATCGCGCTGGCCGTGCCCGCGCTGCTGCTGGGCTTCGGCGGGCCGACGATGGCCGCCTGGTATGGCCAGATCTACAGCTTCCACCTGGGCGCCGTGGGCATCACCGCCTCGGCGATGGCGCTCGCGGGCCTGGCCGGCGCGTGGTTCATGTTCGGCCCGAAGCAGGGCGGCGCGGGCCTGAAGTCGGCCTTCGAGCCCGGCGGCCGGCTGGCCGCCAGCGGCGCCGTCGACCGCGCCTGGATCGGGGCCTACAAGGCCATCCTGCTGACGCTCGCCAGCGCCATCGGCTGGTTCGATCGCTACGTCATCGACGGCCTGATCAACGTGGTCGGCGAGACCACGCTGCGGCTGGGGCAGGCGCTGCGCCCGCTGCAGAACGGCAACGTGCAGCACTACCTCTACGCCGTGGCGCTGGGTCTGTTGGCCCTGGGCACCTTCGGCATGTTCGCGCAGTGAGGCCCCGATGAACCACCTGCTGAGCCTCATCGTCGCCGCGCCCTTCCTGACCGCGCTCGCGCTGATCGCGCTGCCCTCGCGCGAGGACTTCGTCGTGAAGTCGGTCGCGCTGGTCGGCTCGGCCGCGACGCTGTTGGGCTGCGTGCTGGCCTGGGCCAACTTCGACCTCGACACCGGCGGCCTGCAGATGGTCGAGGTGTACCCGCTGGTGCCCGCCTTCGGCATCGACCTGCGGCTGGGCGTCGACGGCTGGGGCATCACGCTGCTGCTGTTGACCGGCATCATCCTGCTGACCGGCGTGCTGGCCACCTGGACGCTGGACGTGCGGCCCAAGGAGTTCCTGGTGCTGCTGCTGGTGCTGGTCACCGGCGTGCTGGGCGTCTTCGTCTCGCAGGATCTGTTCGTCTTCTTCCTGTTCTACGAGATCGCCGTGCTGCCGATGTACCTGCTGATCGGCATCTGGGGCAGCGACGGCGAGGTGAAGGCCGACGGGCCCTTCGCCTACATCTGGAAGCGCTTCAGCGTGGGCGGCAAGGAGTACGCCGCGATGAAGCTGACGCTGATGCTGCTGGTGGGCAGCGCGGCCATCCTGGTGGCGATGTTCGCCATGTACCAGGGCGCCGGCAGCCGCGGCTTCGGCTTCGACATCCTCGAATCGGCCAGCTTCGACCCGGACATGCAGATCTGGGCGTTCCCCCTGTTGTGGCTGGGCTTCGGCAGCCTGGCGGGCGTGTTCCCCTTCCACACGTGGAGCCCCGACGGCCACGCCGCCGCGCCGACCGCGGTGTCGATGCTGCACGCCGGCGTGCTGATGAAGCTCGGAGCGTTCGGCGTCATCCGCGTCGGCATGATGATGCTGCCCGAGGGCGCGCAGCACTGGGTGCCCTACGTCGGCGGCGTCGCCGTGCTGAACATCGTCTACGGCGCGATGTCGGCGCTGAGCCAGAAGGACCTCAAGTACATCATCGCGTACAGCAGCGTCAGCCACATGGGCGTGGTGATGCTGGGCGCGGCGACGCTGACCGCCGACGGCTGGAACGGCGCCATCTACCAGATGAGCGCGCACGGCATCATGACGGGCCTGTTCTTCGCCCTCGTCGGCCAGGTGTACGGGCGGGCGCACACGCGGTGGGTGCCGAAGATGGGCGGCTTCGCGCGCAAGATGCCCTTCGCGGCGGGGTTGTTCACGCTGGCGGCGCTGTCGTCGCTGGGCCTGCCGGCCACCGCCGGCTTCGTCGCCGAGTTCCTGGTGTTCCTCGGGGCCTGGCAGAGCGATCACGCCTGGTGGGCCATCCCCGGCATCATCGGCGCGTTCATCACGGCCATCTACGTGCTGCGCACGGCGCGCGGCATCTTCTGGGGCCCCGGGCCCGCCGAGGACTTCCACGACCTGCGCGACGGCGTGCTGCCCGAGCGCGCGGCGCTGTACATCCTGGGCGCCTGCGTCATCGTGTTCGGCTGCTTCCCGTCGACGCTGCTGGCGTTCATCCATCGGGCGACGGTCGACTACCTGCCCGCGCTGCTGCCCGCCGCCGAGGCCAAGATCGCGCTGCTGCCGTCGGTGCTGCCATGAACGCCTACATGAGTGCCCTCGACCTGAAGCCCCTCATGCTGGACCTGTTGCTGGTCTTCACGGCGCTGACGGTCCTGCTGATCGACACGCTGATGCCGCCGGGCCGCAAACGCTCCCTGGGGCACCTGACCGGCTTCATGCTGGCGGGCCTGTTCGGCCTGTCGTTCCTGATCGACGTGACGGGCACCGCCTTCAGCGGCGCCTACGTCGGCGACGCCTGGGCGCTGTTCTTCAAGCGGGTGTTCCTGGCCTGCGGTGCTTTGTGCACCCTGGGCGCCGTCGACTACGTAGACGAGCGTTTCCCCAACCGGCAGGGCGAGTTCTACCTGATGCTGCTGGCCAGCACGCTGGGCATGACGCTGCTGGCCGGCGCGCGCGACCTGATCCTGCTGATGGTGTGCTTCGAGCTGATGGGCATGCCGCTGGCCGTGATGGCAGCGTTCGGCAAGACGGAGATCGAGGCGGGCCCCGACCGCCAGGGCGCCGAGGCCGCGCTGAAGCTGTACGTCACCAGCGCCGCCAGCAGCGCCATCACGCTGTTCGGCCTGGCGCTGGTCTTCGGCCTCGCCGGCAGCACCCGCATCGACGCCCTGTCCTACGCGACGATGACGCCCCTGCTGACCGTCGGCGTCCTCGCCGCCGTCGCCGGCATGGCCTTCAAGATCGGCGCGGTCCCCTTCCACATGTGGATCCCCGACACCTATCAGGGCGCGCCCACGCCGGTCGTCGCGTTCCTGAGCGTCGCGCCCAAGGCCGGCGGCTTCGCCGCGCTGGCCCTGCTGCTGCACCGCGGCTTCGGCGCCCACCAGGCCGCCTGGCTGCCCGCGTTCCTGGGACTCATCGTGCTGACGCTGCTGGTCGGCAACCTGATGGCGCTGCCGCAGAGCAACGCGAAGCGCCTGCTGGCGTACAGCGGCGTCGCCCAGATGGGTTACCTGCTGATGCCCCTGGCCATCGGCACCGAGCAGGGCAACGCCGTACTGCTGTTCTACCTGGCCGGCTACGCCGTCACGAACATCGGCGTCTTCCTGGTGCTGCACGCCGTCTGCGCCCACCAGCCCGACGCCACCGTCGACGCCTTCGCCGGCCTCTGGCACCGCGCCCCCGGCCTGGCCCTCGCGCTGCTGGTGTTCCTGCTGTCGCTCGCCGGCATCCCCTTCGCCGTCGGCTTCTGGGCCAAGCTGTACGTCTTCATGGCCGTCTACGACGCCGGCCTCGGCTGGCTGGTCTTCCTCGGCGCCCTGCTGGCCGTGCTCGCCCTGTTCTACTACCTGCGCGTCGCCCGCTCGGCCTACTTCGACCCCCCCGCCCAGGAGGGCGGCGTCCCGGTCGACCTGGGCCTGAAGCTGGCCATCGGCACCTGCCTGCTCGCCGTGGTCGGCATGGGCCTGTGGCCCAACACGGTGGTGGAGGCCGCGGTGAAGGCCGCGGCGGTGATGGGGGGGTGAGCCGGCCGCCGCGTTGATCGGGTGTCGGGCGCGGCCGATACTCCTCGGCGGAGGGTCCCCATGGCCGACGCCCACCCGAGCAAGCGCCTCACCGCCGAGCAGTTCTACGAGCGCTACGCAGGCCAGCGGGTCGAGCTCGTCGACGGGCTGGTCATCGAATCCCCGCCGGTCAGGCCGGACCACGCTCCGGCCGGACCGGAACACGCGATCGTCAGCCTCAACGTCGGCTCCCTGCTGAAGGCCTTCCTGCGCTGTCACGACCTAGGCTTCGCGGCCGTCGGCCTCGGCTTCACCCTCGCCCGAAACCCCGATGTCGTCCGCGCACCCGACGTCTGCTTCGTCGCCCACCCCGCCGCCGAGACGGCGCGCGCAACCAAGGGCCTCGTCGAGGGCGCCCCCGACCTCGCCGTCGAGGTGGTCTCACCCTCCGACCGCCTGGTCGACCTCGAGTCCAAAGCCGAAGCCTACCTCGCCGCCGGCACCCGCCTGGTGTGGGTCGTCAACCCCACCTCGCGCCGCGTCTTCATCTACCGCGGTCCCGACCACCCCGTCCGCGTCCTCGGCCCCGGCCAGACCCTCGACGCCCCCGACGTCCTCCCCGGCTGGTCCGCCTCGGTCGACGCCCTGTTCGAGTAGGACCGGCGCCCAGGGGTCGTGCCAAACTAACAAACTAAATCGTCCCACCGTCCACTTCTTGGACCAGCCCGAGCGCCGCCATGGCCGGCGGAACCACGGTCGCGACGACCTCGTCCCGGCCGGGGCGCCGCACCAGCCGGCCCAGCGCATCGTCGAAGGCGTCCAGCGCGACCGCCCGTAGGGACGCGTCGGCGTCGGCCAGCAGCCAAGCCAGCGTCTGCCAGCCGAGGGCGGCGTGGCGCTGCTCGTCCTCGGCGATGCGCTGCCAGACCGCGCGCACGACCGGATCGGGCTCGTCGTCCGCCGCCATCGCGGCGTCGGCGGCGCCCATCGTCTCGCCGACGCAGGCCTCGCGCACCAGCTCGGCGACGACGACCGCGCGGTCGGTCTCGATGCGAAGATCGTCGAGGCGGAGCGGTCCCGGTCCCAGGGGGCGGCCGGCGAAGGCGCTCGCGAGACCGTACGCGAGGCGCGCGTGTTCGACCTCGTCGGCGCCGGCCTGCTGCGTCGCCGCGAGCAGCGCCGGCGGCGCGCCGAGCGCCATCAGCTGCAGCGAGAAGCGGGCGAAGCTGGCCACCGATGCGTGCTCGAGCGCGGCGATGTGCAGCCAGAAGGCGGCGCGATCGGCCGCGTCGGCTCGCGGCGTCGGTGCGTCCAGCTCCGCCGCCCACCCCGCGCCGCCCTCGGACCGCGCCGTCCGGACGCGGTGATCGACCAGCAGAGGGCGGCCGCACTCCCATCCCGAGTTGAGGTCGAGGGTGCAATGCCAGCCGGTCTCGCTGGGCAGACAGACATCGCCGTCGGCGCAGTCGGCGTGGGTGCGGCAGGTGTCCGTGGGCGTGCGACAACCCATCACCACGTCGAGCCAGCAGGGCGCGTTCCAGAGCGCGACGCCGCAGACGCCGGACGCGCAATCCGCGCCGGAGCGGCAGTCCGAGGGGATGCAGCGCGTCGCAGGGGCGTCGTAGTCACCCACGAGGCTCGTGACGCCGGCGCAGAGGCAGACCTCCCCCGACCCGCAGTCGCCGTCCACCGCGCAACCATACTCGCAGGTACACCCGAGCTCGCCGTGCGCGCCCTCTCGACACTGCCCGTAACGCCGGGCCGTGCAGTCTTCGTCGACGCGACAGCCTCCTCCGAACGGCTCACCGTACTCACCGCACGCGACGCCCGACACGCCCGCGCCACAGCGCGGTGCCGCGACCGACTCGAGCGTCCCGTCCGCGCACGCGCGCACACCGGTCGACCGGCCGAGGTAGGTGATGTCCTCCGGTTCGGCGCACGGCGGCACGCGCGGTGCGCCTTCGTCCAGGGCTCCTGCGCCGCTGTCTGCCGCGGCGCCGCCGGAGCCGTCGGCCCGGCCGCCTACCGGGCCGCCTGCATCTTCGGCGCCCGTGCCCGCCTGCGCGTCGTCGTCTCTCAGCGGCGCGCGCTCGATGCAACCACAGCCCAGCGCCGCCAGGATCGCGATCCGCAGTCGCCGAAATCGCTCCGCCATCACCACCCCCTCGCAGACGGTCCTCGTCGTGCGACACGGGACGAGGTTCTCCACGGACTCTTACCGTGACGGCCAAGGGTGACCTCCGCGGTCCTGCGGGGGCGCCGGAGACCCGCGCCCCTGCACCGCAGCGCCCGCGCCGGGCTCACGACGCCCAGGCACACCATGCGCCCCTCTTGACACCTTGGCGTCCCCCTCGCAACCGTACTCCACGCGTCCGCGACATCTGCGGCGTCGTTCGGGGGATGGGAGGCAGCATGTTTCGGCTCGCGGCGCTGTGCGCGCTGGCGCTGGTGGTGGGGTGCGAGGTCGCCGAGGACGACGCGGACGGGGGCGCGGGGGACGGCGGTGTGACCGCGGACGCGGCGGGCGGCGGCGGGGACGTCGGGCCCGGCGCGGACGATGGCGGGGGGCTGGTGGCGGACGCCGGGCCGGGCGCGGATGGGTCGGCCGCGGACGCTGGTGCGGACGACATGGGCGGCGCCGACGACATGGGCGCGGCCGCCGACATGGGCGCCGCCGCCGACATGGGCCTCGCCGCGGACATGGGCCCGCCCCGGCCCTACACCGGCGACCACCGCGGGCTGCCACCGGTCGCCGAGGTGACCACCGAGGATCTCGAGCGCAAGGTGCTGCCGGGGCGCACCAGCACGGACCCCACCGACATGCACATGGGCGCGCCGGGCGGCGAGGTCGACGCGGCGGACACGGTGGGCGGGCTGCTGATCGCGATGCTGCTGGACGATCAGTTCGGGGAGTATTACTTCGACCCGCGCTACTCGCACTTCGACTGGCCGGTCACGCGGGTGGCGGTCGGCGGGCTGGGTGGGCCTGCGGTCACGGGCTATCGCATCGAGCCGCCGCAGACGCGGGCGACGGACTTCGTGGCGCGGCCGCACGGGCTGTTCCATCGCTTCGACGCGGCGGTCGACTGGCAGGTGTTCGCGCTGAACGACGGCGTCCTGGACCTGGTGGCCGAGGTGCCGGCGGCGAGCGTTCGGGTGGATGGGTACACGCGCGTCGGCGACCTCACGGTCGAGAGCATCGAGCAGGCGCGTACGTACGTGTTCGCGCGGGCGGATCGGACGCTGTCGCCCTTCGCGCGCGTCGGTGAGGACGGGGTGCGCAGCGGTCGGCTGGCGGACACGGGCGCCGGGCGCGTGGTGCAGCTTCGCTATCCGCTGCCCGGCGTGCCCTTCGACACCGTCGACGACTACGGCTTCGGACCCAGCAGCTGGGAGAACCAGTACGGGGCGCACCGGGCGTTCCACCCGGTGCGGCGCGACAGCGGGCCGGGCGTCGTGTGGCAGGACGTCGAGACGAACCAGGTGCGGGTGACGTGGCTGTCGGACGCGGATCCGGCGGCGGTGACGCACGTGGCGCTGCCGACGCTCGACGGGGCGCGGCTGGCGGCGGCGCACGCGGACGCGGACGGCAGCGTCACGTGCCTGCACATCCAGCGGGGCGACGGGCGGCCGACCGGGACGCGGGCGGTGACGCTGGTGAAGGCAAACGCTCAGGGCGCCGAGACGCGGCGCGCGGCGCTCGACGCGGGCCCCGACGCCATGAACATCGTCGAGTTCGGCGATCGCGATCACGCGACCATGACGCGATCGGGCGATCGGCTGGGCATCGTCGTCACGCGCACGATGCACCGCGCGCCGGACGGGCTGAACCACCAGGGTGGGCTGGCGCTGCTGGTGGACGCGGACACGCTGGCGGTGACCGGCCCCATGCACTGGCCGGGGCACCCGGAGTCGCCGGTGGGCGCGATCCAGACGTCGAGCCACGCCTTCGCGAACGTGCTGGCGCCCAACGGGGACGGCGGCTTCCTCGGCGCCGATCTGGGCGACGCGGCGCCCCGCGGTCTCAACCTGTACCGCCTGACCGACGCCGAGATGGTGACGCGCGTGGCGTTCACCTTCAAGACGCGGCACGGGACGACGCCGTCGGCCTATCCCGGTGGGCCGACCTATCCGGTGTACGCCGAGATCAGCTCGCCGGGGCAGACCTTCTATCAGTGGTCGAACGACAACACGACCTACACCGAGCTGGGCGGCGTGGCGAAGACCGACGACGGCGTGGTGGTGCTGTTCTCGACGGAGCGTTCGCTGCTCGACAACAGCCGGCTGGGTGCGTTGTGGAACGAGACGCGCGACCTGGCGATGGTGCGCGTGCGCAGCGACTTCGCGCGCGCCGCGCCGGGGCGCGACGCGGTGGTCACCGACGATCTCGTGCTGTCGCAGGGCGGACCGGCCGTCGAGTCGAAGTACTACTTCTTCACGGGTACCGAGCAGCCGCAGCGGGTCGCCGGCGTGGTGTTCCTGACGCAGCTCGCGGCCGACCAGAGCGCCAGCCGGCCGCACCTGCACGCGCGCGGCGACGGGCTGCTGGCGGTGTACGAGGTGTGGCGCACCACCCGCACGCCGGGCATGAACGGTCAGCCCGACACCTTCGCCGACGCCTACCTCGACACCCGCGCGGTTCGCCTCACCACCGAGGGCCTGCCGGTCATGGGCAGCGACAGCTCGCTCGGCAGCGCGGTGCGCCTGCAGAACCGGGACGATCCGTTCACGCTCGCCGGCGGCACCGCCCTCGTCGCCGGCGACGGCGAGGGCCGCGCCCTGGTGGTGACGGTGGTGCTGCCCGCGGCGCCCTGAGACGCCCGTGCTTCGAACTGATCCTCGCCGGCGCTTGCGCCGCGCGCCCTCATGCGGTCGACTGGCGGCCTTCGGCTCAGGAGGTCCGCCATGTCGCCCCGCCACCTTCCCCTCCCCCTGCTCGTCGCGCTGCTGCTGCTCGGGTGCGGTGGCGTCGCGGGCAGCGGCGTCTCGAAGACCGAGGCGCGCACCGTGCCCCCGTTCACCAAGCTGGCCGTCGGCGGCGACTTCCAGTTCGAGGTGACGCACGGGGCCGAGCAGAAGGTCGAGCTGACCGCGGACGACAACATCCTGCCGCTGCTGCGCACCGAGGTCAGCGGGGGGACGCTGACGGTCGAGCCCAAGGAGTCGATCAAGCCCAAGGTGCGGCCGACGCTGCGGCTGGTGGTCACGCAGCCCCTCGCGGGTCTGAGCGCGTCCGGCTCGGTCGAGGGCAGCGTGCGCGGCATCACCGGCGAGGCGTTCACGCTGGGCATGAGCGGCTCGGGCGCGGTGACGCTGGCGGGTCAGACGAAGACGCTGACGCTGAAGGTGTCGGGCTCCGGCACCGTGCGCGCGGCCGATCTGGCCGCGGACAGCGTCACCGTGGGCATCAGCGGGGCGGGCGACGCTCAGGTACACGCCCAGCGCGTGCTGGACGTGAGCGTCAGCGGCGCGGGCAAGGTGCGCTATCGCGGCGACCCGAACATCACGAAAGCCATCTCCGGCGCGGGGAGCGTCGACAAGCTGTGAGCCGCGAACTCGAACGGGCCCTCGACACCGAGCGCGCGCTGCTCGCCGCCATCGGTGCGCCGACCGCGGGGCCCGGCTACACCGCGTGGCGCAGCGAACGCTTCCCCACCTTCTTCGGTGGCAACCTGATCTGGATCGACGACCTCGCCGGCCGTGCCTTGGCCGACTGGGAGGCCCTCTTCGAGCGGCACCTGCCCCCCGCCGTCCACCGTCACCGCGCCTTCGTGGTGGCCGACACGCCCGCCGCGGCGTCGCTGGCCGCGGCGGCGGCCGACGCGGGCTACACCGTCGAGCGCGAGGTGTGGATGCAGGCGGACGACGCCACGCAGGCCGCGCACGCCCTGCCGCCGCGCTTCGAGCGCGCCCCGGTGACGACCGAGGCCGACTGGGCGCGGGTGCACGCCTTCGACCACGCGCAGCACGTCGACGAGCCCTGGTTCGACCCGGCGAAGACCGACCAGATGCTCGCCGCCCGCTTCCGGCACGTCACCGCTGCGCTCGACATCACGTGGTGGGTCGCGCGGCCGGCGGGCGCCGAGCGCGTGGTGGCCAAGGTCGGCCAGTTCGTCCACGGCGGCCGCGCGCGCCTGCAGGAGGTCGTCACCGATCGCGATCACCGCCGCCGCGGCCTGGCGCGCGGCATGGTCAGCGCGGCGCTGCGCGAGGCCGTCGATGGACGCGGTGTGCCGTGCTGCCTCTGCGCCGACGCCGAGGACGTCGCCGTCGGACTCTATCGCTCCCTGGGCTTTCGCGACGTCGGGCGCATGCTCACCCTCTGGAGGCGCCCGGGCTGATCGCGGCGCCGGCGCGTCGGATCTCCGAGGCCTCGGCCGCGGATCTCCGTGACCGCACCACGCGCCGCCAGGCCACCACGCTCGGCACGTACCGTGCTTTCGGGGTCCCGCGACATCTCTCGGAGGATCCTCATGCGTCCCTTGCTGCTGTCCGTCTTCGCCGTGTCGCTGTCCGCCTGCATCGCCGATCCGTCCGCCGAGGACGATCCCGACGTCGACGCCGGGCCGCCCCAATGCGCGCTGATCGCCTGCCCCGAAGGCACCGTGCCGGTCGACACCTGCCCGGAGGGCGCCACCTGCCAGCGCATCGACGACGCCTGTGGCGGCGCGGGCGTCCTGTGCGCCGACGATCCCTGCAAGGTGGCCACGGCCTGCCCGCCCGACCGCGTGCGCGTCGACGCCTGCCCGGCCGACGGTGACTGCCTGACCGTCGAGGGTGCGTGCGAGGACGCCATCTGCCTCTACGAGCCGCCGGTGTGCGAGGCGGTGCCCACCTGCGAGGAGGGGTTCGAGCGCGTCGAGAGCTGCCCCGACAACGGCATGCGCTGCGAGGCCCGCACCGCCTGCGGCTTCACCATCTTCTGCCTCGACACCGGCGAGTGCCTCGAGACGCCGGCCTGTCCGCCCGGCTTCTCGGAGGTCGATGCGTGCCGCGACGGCAGCGCCCCGTGCAACGCCGAGTTCGCCTGCGGCCAGCGCATCCTGTGCCAGGAGGACGACCCCCTCTGCGACGCGGCGGCCATCTGCCCGGACGGGTACGATCCGGTGCCCGGCTGCGTCGACGACGGGCGCGCCTGCGTCGAGGTGCCCGTCTGCGGCGGCACCCTCGAGTGCATGGCGTGCGCCTGCCCCGTGGGCTTCCACGCCGAGCCCCGCTGCTCCGAACAGGAGGCCGAGTGTTGGGTGGGCGACGTCTGCGGTGAGACGCTCGCGTGCATCCAGGACGTGGACTGCGACGGCCTGCCCACCTGCGACTCGGGCTTCGAGCCCGTCGAGCGTTGCCTGGAGGGCGACGGCAAGTGCCGCTACGAGGCGTCGTGCGGCACCATCATCGCCTGCCTCAGCGACGACTGCGCCGAGGATGGTCCCATCAGCTGCCCGCAGGCGGGCTGGGAGGTGGTGCCGGGGTGCGTGGACGACCGCCCCTGCGAGTCGTTCGCGTACTGCGGCCACCGGTACGACTGCCAGCCCGCGCGCTGATCGCTCGCTACATGAAGGTGACCTTGCCGCTCGCCACGTCGTACATGGCGCCGACGATGCGGATGGCGCCGCTGCGCTCGAGGTCGGCGAGGATGGGCGAGCGTTGGCGGATGTCTTCGAGCGTCCGTTCGACGTTGTGCGTCGCCACCCGGTCGACGGACGCCGGCTGCTTCGACGTGCACGGCGTCCCCTGGGCGGCGACGGCCTGCACCGAGGGCTGGATCGCCTTCACCAGCGAGTTGACGTGCCCCAGGTCGACCGCGTCGCAGGCACCCTTCACCGCGCCGCAGGACGTGTGACCCATCACCACCACCAGCTTCGCGCCGGCCACCTTGGTGGCGAACTCCATCGAGCCGAGCATGTCGTCGTTGACGAAGTTGCCCGCGACGCGCGCGTTGAAGATGTCGCCGATGCCCTGATCGAACACGCGCTCGGTCGGGATGCGCGAGTCGACGCAGCTGAGCACGATGGCGGCCGGGTGCTGGGCCGCGGCGGTCTGCTGCACCTGCAGACTCAGGTCGCGGCGCAGCGTCTCGCCGGCGACGAAGCGAGCGTTGCCGTCGACCAGCCGCTGCAGCGCCGCGTCGGGCGTCAGCGCGGCCTGCGCCTGCGCGTCGAGCGCGGGCACCGGCGTGGGCGCGACCGCGTTCATCGACTTCGAACCGCAGCCGGACGCCAGCAGAGCGACGGCCGCGAAGAGAACCAGCGCAACGAGAGAGGACTTCATCGTCGGGCACCTCCATCCGTTGGGTGAGCACGAGCTGCGGGTGACCCACCGTCGCTTCGTCGGTGGGCCTCGGCCCTCGTTCGAACACCCAGAGGACGCCGGCCAGCGAACGCTCGTCGCGGAAACCGGTGTGACGAAATCTGCGCGAGAGTGAACGCTCGAAGCGAACGGTTTCTCCTGACGCGTCCTCGATGAACGCACGGCGATCGCTGCGGCCGCAAACGCACGTCGGCCGCGACGCGGTCGTCGCCGACGCGCACGACGCCGTCGAGCGAGAGGGTGGGCTCAGAGGATGGGTCGGTCGGGGGGCGGGAGGGCGCGGGCACGATGATCGCGCCGCCCACCCCGTACAGCTCGGTGGGCACGCCGGCGTCGATCTCGAGGAAGGTCGACGCTCCCCCGTTGCTGTAGACCACCGGGTACACCGCGCCGGCGCCGACGCCGGTGATCTGCAGCGTGATCTCACCGCCCACCGGGAAGATGCCGGAGGGATCGGCGGGATCGTCGCCGCCGTCGGGCACGGTCTTGGCGCCCGGATCGACCAGCAGGCCGTTGATCATCGTGATCAGCGCGACGTTCTCGCTCGGGCCGGCGTCGGCCGCGCCGTTCGCGTCGCCGTCGACGAAGGTGGCGGTGCCGTCACCCGCCGGCGTGATGTTGTCGGCCACCACCAGCGTGATGCGGTAGGCCCGCGTGTCGACCAGGCCGCGCACACGCACGTTGGTCGTGGCCGCCACCCCGACCATGCGGTCGGCCGCCGGCTCGACCAGCGGCGCGTCGACCACGCGCAGCGTGCCGCCGACGCCGTAGCGCTCGACGGGCACACCGTCGCCGTCGATCTCGAGGAAGGTCGAGGCGCCGCCGTTGGCGTAGGCCACCGGGCGCAGCGTGCCCGCGCCGGTGCCGGTGATGCGCACGGTGATGCGGCCGTCGACCGGGAAGATGCCCGTGGGGGCGGCGGGATCGTCGTCACCGCCGGGCACCGTCTTCGCGCCCGGGTCGATCGCGAGGCCGTTGACCCGCGTGATGAGGCCGATGTTCTCGCTCGGGCCCGCGTCGGCGGCGCCGTTGCCGTCACCGTCGACGAACGTGGCGCTGCGGTCGGCGTTGACCGCCACGTTCGCGCTGACCACGAGCGTCACGCGGTACGCGGTGTCATCGTCGAGACCGTCGATCGTGTAGTCCGCCGAGGCGTCGACGCCGATGATGCGGCCGCCGGTCGGCTGCACGTCGGGGCCGCGGACGTCGATGGCGCCGCCCACGCCGTGGGCCTCGGTGGGCACGCCGTCGAAGTCCAGCTCGAGGAAGGTCGAGGCGCCCGCGTTGACGTAGGCCACCGGGTAGACGGTGCCCGCGCCGACGCCGGTGAGCGTGATGCGGATGGCGCCGTCGACCGGGAACACGCCGGTCGGGTTGGCCGGATCGTCGTTGCCCGCGGGCACGGTGCGGGTGCCGGCGGCCACCGGCGCGTCGTTCAGCATGGTGATCCAGGCCACGCGATCCGAGGGCCCGGAGTCGGCGGCGCCGTTGCCGTCGCGATCCTCGAAGACGCCGCTGCCGTCGGGGGCGCGCTGCACGTTCGTGTCGATCACCAGCGTCACGCGGTAGGCCTGCGCGTCGTCGAGGCCGGTGATGGTGTAGTCGACCGTCTCGCTGACGGCGATGGTCTGCGTGTCCTCGGGGCGCACCACCGGGCCGGCGGACACCGACACGGCGCCGCCGACGCTGTAGGGCTCGGTCGGCACGCCGTCGCCGTCGATCTCGAGGAACGTGCTGTCGCCCCGGTTCGTGTAGGCGACCGGGTAGACGGTGCCGGCCGCGACGCCGGTCACCACGACGACGATGCGGCCATCCACCGGGAACACGCCGGTCGGATCGGCCGGGTCGTCCGCGCCGTCGGGCACGGTCTTGGCCCCCGCGATGGCGACGCCGTTGACCTCGGTGATGAGGGCGATGTTCTCGGACGCGCCCGCGTCGGCCGCGCCGTTGGCGTCGCCGTCGACGAACACACCCGAGCCGTCGCCGGGCGCCACCACGTTGTCGGCGACCACGAGGGTCACGCGGTAGGCCTGCTGATCGTCGAGGCCCTCGACGACGTAGGTGGCGGTGCCGTCCACCGGCACGACGCGCGGGGCGCGCGGCTGGGTGTCGGGCTGGAAGACGCCGAAGGGCGCGCCGACGCTGTAGAGCTCGACGGGCACGCCCGCGTCGTCGATCTCGAGGAAGGTGGAGTCGCCGCCGTTGCGGTACAGCACCGGGAAGACGGTGCCGCGGCCGACGCCAGTGACGCGCACCGTGATGGCGCCGTCCTCGGGGAAGACGCCGGTGGGCGCGGCCGGATCGTCGCCGGCGCCGGGCACCGTCTTGGCGCCCATCATGTCGACGCCGTTGACCGCGGTGATCAGGGCGACCAGCTCGGACGCGCCCGCGTCGGCCGCGCCGTTGTCGTCGGCGTCGACGAAGGTGCCGGTGTTGTCGTCGCCGGGCACCAGGTTGGCGTCGACCACCAGCGTGACGCGGTAGGCCTGGGCCGGGTCGAGGCCGCTGAAGCGGTACTCGACCGACTCGCCGACGTCGGCGCTCTGCGGCTGCAGGGGCTCGGCCACGGGCGGCCCGAGGATGGGCTCGACGGTCAGCGCGCCGCCCACGCCGTAGGTCTCGATGGGCGCGCCGTCGCCGTCGATCTCGAGGAACGTGCTGTCGCCGCCGTTGACGTAGGCCACCGGCACGACGGTGCCGACGCCGACGCCGGTGATCGTCACGGTGATCGCGCCGTCGGTCGGGAAGACGCCCGACGGGGCGGCGGGATCGTCGTCGCCGCCGGGCACCGTCTTGGCGCCGATGAGATCCTCGCCGTTGACCGTGGTGATCAGGGCGACGGCCTCGGAGGGGCCCGCGTCGGCCGCGCCGTTGGCGTCGCCGTCGACGAAGGTGGCGCTGCCGTCACCGGCGACGACGACGTTGGCGTCGACCACCAGCGTGATGCGGTAGGCCTGCGCGTCGTCGAGGCCGTCGATGGTGTAGGTGATCGTCTCGCCGATGCCGATCTGCTGCGCGTCGGCGGGCGTCACGCTCGGCGCGGCGGGCATGCCGCCGTCGGCGCCCATGTCGGCGGCGCCCATGTCGTCGGCGGCGCCCATGTCGTCGGCGGCGCCCATGTCGTCGGGGCGGCCCATGTCGGCCACCGCGCCCATGTCGTCCGCCGCGCCCATGTCGGCCGGCGCGCCCATGTCGTCGGCGGCGCCCATGTCGTCCGCGGCGCCCATGTCGTCCGGCGCGCCCATGTCGTCCGGCGCGCCCATGTCGTCCGGCGCGCCCATGTCGTCCGGCGCGCCCATGTCGTCCGGCGCGCCCATGTCGTCCGGCGCGCCCATGTCGTCCGGCGCGCCCATGTCGTCCGGCGCGCCCATGTCGTCCGGCACCGCCATGTCGACGGGCACCGCCATGTCGGCCGGCACCGCCATGTCCTGCGGGGCGCCCATGTCGGCGGGCACCGCCATGTCGTCGGGCACCGTCATGTCGCCCGGCGCGGCGTCCTCGGGGGGCCCGCTGTCCACCGGCGGCGCGGCGTCGCGCCGCCCGACGTCCGGCCTCGGCGCCGCGTCGCGTCGCCCGAAGTCGGGCAGCAGCGCCGCGTCGCGCGGGATGCCGGTCATCATGTCGGAGCTGCCGGGATCGTCACCCCCGCTGTCGTCGCAGCCCGTCACGGCCAGCGCCGCGCCCACGAGCGCGACGGTCAGCAGGCGCAGCAGCCCGCCTCCGCGGCGCGGCCCCCCGTCGTCGGGCTCGCGCGGTCGAGGAGGGCGGGATCGCCTGACGTTCTCGGCGGTTGAGTTCATGGTCTCCCCAGTTCTGTCGTGCCGCGCCGGCCGCGCGGCGGTGTTCTCGGCGTCGTGTGCTGGATCCTCGGCGTGCGCACCCGGTCGCGATTTGTCCTCGAGGCCCATACGGGGTCCGTCGGGGCGTGGATCGAGAGGTATGTTCGATCTCACGGCGCCGCGCTCCCCCATCGCCCAGGCCGCTCCCCATCGCGAGGCCATCGGCGCACACTATGCGCTGAGCGCCCCGGGGTCGAGCCTTGACCGGACCAGCGGACGCGCGCGCGGGTCGACGGGCGCGCGCGCGAGACGGCGGCGCGACCGTTGACCTGGCTCGCGGGCGCTCGGATAGTGCGATCCGAGGCGCCGATCCGCGCCCCCAGCACGACGAGGCCCGGACGTGGCGAGCACCGGCCCCACCGCAGCCCGCCCCGGCGCCGCCGGGCGCACCCCGTGAGCCGGGCGCTGCGTCGGGTGACGCTCGACTGGAAGGACGCCCTCCTGTTCGGCTTCGGCTTCGCCGGGGCCATCGCCGCCGCGACGCTGTTTCCTGAGGCGCACGAGCCTCTGTCGCACTTCGCCGTCGCCATCGCCCTCGTGCCCAGCCTCGTCCGGCGGCGGCTGTTCGGTCCAGTGATCCCCCCGCGGACGCGGCGCGGCGCGCTGTGGTCGATGGTGTCGATGCTGGGCCTGTTGCTGGTGCTGGCCGGCGCGGGCGGGCTGACCATCGCCGCCCTGCGCGGCGACCCCCGCGAGGCGCCCGACTTCGAGGCCGACGCCCGGGCCATGCAGGCGCGCATCGACGCCGATCTGGCGCCCCTGGCGGCGCTGACCGGCGACACCCCCACCGACGCCGAGCGCGAGGCGGGCATCCGCCGACGGGCCGCCGACGCGCGGGCCGCGTGGGCGGCCGAGCGAGACCGCCATCGCGCGAAGTCCCTCCGGATCGCGGGCGGCGCCTTCGGGCTGCTGCTGGCCGGCGCGCTGCTGGTGCGGCTGCGGCAACAGCCCGCCCCCTGACGCGATCAGCGCGCCTCGCACGCCGACAGCTTCGCCTCGAGCGCCTCCAGCCGCGCGCGCAGCGCCTCGAGCTCGGCGGCCTGCTGCTGCACCGCGGCCACGGTGAGGCTGGTGTAGCCGTAGAGATCGACGTGCGCGCCGTCGGGCTGCACCAGCGCGGGGTGCGGGGCGTCCTCGATCACGAAGCCGAGCGACGGCCGCGCGTCGGGCGCGTGGCGATAGCGCCAGGTGGCCAGCTTCACCGCGCGCAGGGCGTCCGCCGCGACCGCCCGCTGGGCCGGCGTCAGGTACTCGATGTCCTGCTTGAACGCGGCCTTGCTGATCGGGCACGGGTTCGCGCGCGGATCCTCGTCGGTGCACAGCACCAGGGCGTTGCAGGCGTCGCCGGGATCACACAGGGCGCCCGGCTCGGCGCAGGCCGCGCCCACCTGCTGATCGGCGCAGCGCTCGACGTCCTCGCGCGGCATGTGCCCGCGGCACACGGGATCGCCGCAGGTGAGGTAGTAGCGGTTCTGGGGCACGCAGCACTGGCCGCTGCGGCCCAGGGGGCAGTCGGTGGGCGGGCCGCCCTGATAGCCGGGGGCGCAGGCGTCCTGGAAGTGGGCGCAGTAGCCGCCGAGCGCTTCGCAGCCCGGGCTGCTGTCGGCGCAGTCGACCGGGCAGTTGCAGGCGTTCTCGCCCAGGCCGCAGACGCCGTCGCCGCAGGCGGTGCACACGCTGGCGCCGACGCAGGGCGCGCAGCGACCGTCCGCGTCGGGGGCGGCGCAGCCGACGGTGGTGAGGCCGGGGCAGCAGTCGGGCGCGTCGGGCACCACGGGCACCGCCTCGCCCTCGCCCGCGCAGGCCGGCACGGGCTGGCAGGCGTTCAGGCCGACACAGACCCAGCAGCCGTCCTGCACCACCGCGACCCGCCCGTCGCCGCAGGCCGGGCGCCCCACGTCGCACAAGGCCTGGGCCTCGGTGGGGCAGCCGTGGGGGACGCAGGCCGAGAGGCAGTCGTCGCACGCGGGGCACGACGACCGGGCGCACGGATCGCAGCGATCCTCGGGCGCGCAGTCGGCGTCGGTCTGGCACTGGTCGCGGCAGTCGACGCCGCAGGACGTGGGGCTCTCGCCCAGATCGGGGCGGCACTGGCCGTCGCCGCAGCCCTCGAAGTCGCAGGTCTCGACGCACTGCGCGCCTTCGCAGCTCCAGTGGCCCAAGCAGCGGACGTTCCAGAACAGGTCGAGGCAGTCGGCGGGCGCGTCGCACGCGCCGGACATGCCGCCTTGGCCGCCGCCGCCGCCGATGCCGCCGCCGCCGCCCATGCCGCCCATGCCGCCCATGCCGCCCATGCCGCCGCTGCCGCCCCGCCGCCCATGCCGCCGACGCCGCCGCCGCCGCCACCCACGCCACCGCCGCCGCCCAAGCCGCCGACGCCCTGGCCACCCACGCCGCCGCCGCCGCCTTGCCACACCACGCCGCCGCCGCCCAGGCCCGCCGCCGCCGCCCGCGCCGCCGCCCTGGCCGCCCGCGCCGCCGCCCATCCCCGCCGCCGTCGGGCGCGCCGCCCCTGCCGCCCCCCTGCCCCCGCCGTCCAGCGTCACCGCCGCGTCGGTCGTCGGCGCGCCGTCGTCGTCGTCGTCGCAGCCCACCAACACCCACGCCGCCGCGACCACCGCGAGGCCCATCGTCCACCGGCTCATACGCACCTCCCCGTACATCGGGCGCACCGGCGGCCATCGAAGATCCGTGCCAGCGCGCGCCGCGCCCCCCGCCGCCCGCCGGCTACCGAACGGTGCCGCCCCGGTCACCGTCCCGGCGCGCCGCCGAGGCCCGCCCCACCGCGGGGTACCGCGCCCCGCGCGCCCCACCACCCCGACACACGTTGCATACTGAACAGTCGTGCACTAAGGTTTCTGCAGCGGTTCGTCCCCGCTGTCCCCCATCGCGTGACGGCCTCCGACCGACCAGCCGCTCGACCCCGCGGGCTCGCCGTCTCGAGCCCTTCGATATCCATGTCGTGTGGGCCTCGTTCCCCCGTCGGGGGCGCCGGGGACCCGCCCCCCGGCCGCGCCCGCCGCGCCGCCGGGGCACCGCAGGAGAGGTGCCGTTGAACGCCCCCATCTCGCCCCGCACCTTTCGGGCCTTCGGCCGCAAGGACATCGCCACGCTGCCGGCCTTCCAGCGCATGACCGCCGAGCAGCGCGACGTGCTCACCGCCGTCGCCCACGTGCTGCCCTTCCGGGTGAACGCCTACGTGCTCGACGCGCTGATCGACTGGTCGCGCGTGCCCGACGACCCGATCTACCAGCTGACCATCCCGCAGCCCGGCATGCTGGCCTCGGCGGATCTGCACCAGATGGTCGACGGGGTGCGCGGCGGCGCCTCGCCGGACGCCCTGAAGGCCGCGGCGCGCCGCATCCAGCGCCGCATGAACCCGCACCCGGCCGGCCAGATGCAGCTGAACGTGCCGCGCCTCGAGGGTCGGCGCCTCGACGGCATGCAGCACAAGTACCGCGAGACGGTGCTCTTCTTCCCCTCGCAGGGTCAGACCTGCCACGCCTACTGCACCTACTGCTTCCGCTGGGCGCAGTTCGTCGGCCTCGACGCCCTGAAGTTCGCCAGCCGCGAGGCCGACACCCTCACCCGCTACCTGGGCGCGCACCCCGAGGTCACCGACGTCCTGTTCACCGGCGGCGATCCCCTCGTGATGAAGACCGCCGTGCTGCGGCGCTACGTCGAGCCCCTGCTGCGGCCGGGGCTCGAGCACGTGCAGACCATCCGCCTGGGCACCAAGGCCCCGGCCTACTGGCCCTACCGCTTCGTCACCGATCGCGACGCCGACGATCTGCTGCGCCTGTTCGAGCAGGTGGTGAGGGCCGGCAAGCACCTCGCCGTGATGGCCCACTTCAGCCACCCCGCCGAGCTGTCGACGCCGGTGGCCGAGGCCGCACTGCGCCGCATCATCGACACCGGTGCGGTGGTGCGCTGCCAGGCGCCCCTCATCCGCCACGTGAACGACGACGCCGACGCCTGGGCCGCCATGTGGACGAAGCAGGTGCGCCTGGGCGCGGTGCCCTACTACCTGTTCGTCGAGCGCGACACCGGCCCCAAGCACTACTTCGAGGTGCCGCTGGCGCGCGCGCTGGACATCTACCAGGACGCGTACCGCCGCGTGTCGGGGCTGGGCCGCACGGTGCGCGGGCCGTCGATGTCGGCCACGCCGGGCAAGGTGCTGGTCGACGGGGTCGCCGAGGTCGCCGGCGAGAAGGTGTTCGTGCTGAAGATGGTGCAGGGGCGCGATCCCGCGTGGGCCGGCCGCACCTTCTTCGCGCGCTACGACGAGCAGGCCGCGTGGCTGGACGACCTGCAGCCCGCCTTCGGGCGCGACGCCTTCTTCTTCGAGCCCGGCCTGCGCCAGATGAAGGCCTCGGCGCGCGCGCTGCCGGTGCTGCAAGGCGGCACGCCCCTCGATCCGACCGCGCCCGAGCCGCCGGGGCCCGAAGCGGCGCAGGTGTGAGGTAGAGTCGCGGGCGCATCACCGCCCGGAGGCTCCGATGCTCACCGCCCTCGCGCTGATCCACGTCCTGGCCGCGCCCGCCGCGCCACCCTGCCCCGCCACGTCCACCCACCACGGCGCCGCGAAGACGTGGGCCGAGGCGACCGCGACGGCCTTCGACTGGCCCGACCGCCGCCTCGACTGGAAGGCCCTGCCCGCGCGCTTCCCGGTGGCCGAGCAGCGCACGCTGCTGCACGGCGCGACCCAGCGCGTCGACCTGGTGCGCGGGCACGATCAGGTGGCGGTCGTCAGCGGTCGCAAGGTGGCCGACGACACCTGGTGCGTCGCCGGCACCTACACCTGGTACTTCGGCGGCCGCGGCGTGACGGTGCGGACGGCGCAGGCCGAGACCGCCAGCGCCGACGTGGTCGTGCTGCTCGATCTCGAGGGCCGCTTCAGCAGCCCGGACGACGCCTTCGAGCGCACGCTCGTGCTGCTGCGCGCGGGCGCCGACGGGCGCATCGCCCGCGTCACGACGCCGACGCTCGACCTGGGCTACGCCGAGCGCACCGCGCTCGTCCGCAGCGCCGGCGGGCGCGTGCGCCTGACCGTGCGCCGGGCGCCGCCCACCGACGTCTACGCCGTCGGCGACGATCTCGACCCCCGCCGCCTGTACCGGCTGCCCGGCGAAGGCGCTGGCGGCGCCGCGGCCAAGGCGCGGCTGGCGAAGGTGTGCGCCGGCGCGCGCCCGTTCGCGCCGCCCGACGTCCCGGCGAAGCGCCTCGCGAAGGCCCCCGAGGTGTTCGTCGGCACGTTGCAGCGCGTGGGCGAGCTGACCTTCCCCACCGAGGCGGACGAGGGCGCCGTCGTCGAGCTGTGGTTCTCGGACGTCGAGGTCGAGCGCGACGAGCTGGGCGATCCGGCGCCCGCCGCGCCCCGCCGGGTGGTGATGCCGACCCCCGCGCCGCTGGCCGAGGAGCTGGCGGCGCTGTCGTCGCCGCCCCGCCCGGCCCTGCCGAGCGCCTGCCTGGGCAAGCTGGGTCTGCCCGCGCCGCTCGAGGTGGGGCGCCGCTACCGCGTGTACGCCGCCGCCGTGTGGGAGGGCGAGCAGCGCGCGCTGGGCCTGGCGCCGATCACGCCGCCCCGCTGAGCCACGCGGCCGGCGTCGTTTCGGCGCGCGGCCCGTCGATCTACGATGGCCGCTCCGAACGTCGCGGGGAGCCCCCAATGCCCTTTCGCATCATCAGCTTCGACGGCGGCACCGGCGCGTCGACGTATCTGCGCTATCTGGCCGCCCTCGAGCGCGACCACCCCGGCCTGCTGGCCCGCACCGACGCCTTCGCGGGCGTGTCGAACGGCGCGGTCGCCGCGCTGATGCTCGCCCGCTACGCGCCCGAGGCCCGCGCCACCGAGGGGCTGCCCGCCGCCATCGAGCTGGCCGACCGCCTGATGCACGTCATGCAACCCGATCTGTGCGGGTACGCGCGCATGCTGACCGGCTGCCGCGAGGCGCTGGACGTCGACCGCGTGCACGGCCTGCTGGCCGACGCCTACGGCGCCGAGACCACCCTGCGCGACCTGCACGCCCACGTCTCGGCGGTCGCCTACCGCGTCCGCTCACCCACCGGCGTGCGCCTGTACGACAACTACCCCGGCAGCCCCGATCTGGATCTGCGGCTGGTCGACGTGGCCGGGCGCAGCGGCGCCTTCCCCGCCCTGCTGGCGGTCGAGGCGGGCCACGTCGACGGCGGCATGTTCGCGGTGAACCCGTGCGCGGTGGCCCTGTCCCACGCCGCCAGCAAGGAGCGCGACCACGACCGCACGCCCGCCGACGTCCGTCTGCTGTCGCTGGGGCCCAACGCGACCGACCTCGGGGGCCGGCTGGTGCAGGGCGCCTTCGCGCGCGATCGCACGCACTGGGGCTGGCTGCCGTGGTTCCTGCATCCGATGGACCCGATCCTGTTCTGTCAGATGCTGTTCAACGCCGACGACGGCGCGGCGAGCACGATGTGCCGGCACATCCTCGGGCCGAACTTCCTGCGACTGAACGTGCCCGGCGCGCAAGGCGTGATCACCGGCGTGGCCGCGCTGATGCTGCGGCAGGCCGACCGCATCGTGCAGAAGGCCGAGCAGACGGCCGACGCGTGGCGGGCCGACCCCGAGGATCCGCGCTTCCACCCGCCCTACCGGCCGACCTCGGCGTGGGTGGCGAAGATGTGGATGGCGGGCGACTGAGGATCAGATCCGGACGTCGAGCAGCAGCGCGCCGTGGGCGAGGTCCAGCGCGACGACCCGGCCGCGATCGTCGCAGACGGTGCAGGTGGCGCCGTCGAGGCGCGCCGACACCGCGCGGGCGCCGGCGAGCGTGAGCGTCGCGACGGGGGACGCGCCCGCCGCCGGCAGCAGCGCCACCGCGCGGCCGTCCTCCAGCAGCCGAACCAGCGCCGTCCACCGCCCGCCGACCACCAGATCGGCCAGCGCGCCGCTCGACGTCGCGCTCGTCGGCTTCTCGCGCCACAGCCGCTGGTCGGCGGCGTACCACACCTCGGCCTCGCCGTCGGGCCGGACGCGCGCGGCGGCCAGCGGCGGGGCCGCGGCGCCCAGGTTCAGGGGCACCCGACCGCGCAGCCGCAGCCCGGGCCGCTCGAAGCGCCAGGCCTCGAAGGACGCGCCATCGTCCCCGGCCAGCAGCAGCCCCAGCCCGCCCTCGTCGACGGCCAGGTCGACCAGCCCGCCCTCGAGCGGCAGCGACCACAGCGCGCGCCAGGTGTCGGCCAGCGCGTCGATCAGGTACACGCGGTCGGCGGTCGCGACGTGCCAGCCGTCGGCGTCGAAGGTGGGCGCCCAGCGCGCGAGCTCGACGTCCTGCCAATGCGCCGCGCGGCGCGTCACCAGGTCGACGCGCGCCAGCCGCGCCGTCGCCCGCCCGGCGCGCGCGACCAGGATCGCCCGCTGGCCTTTGGGGCCCAACACCAGCGCGTCGGCCGGCTGCTCCCAGCGGGTGAGCACCTTGCCCGTCCGGTCGACCAGCGCGGCGCCCGCCTCGCCCAGCGCCACCAGCGCCCGCCCGTCGGGCAGCGCGGCCGCGTCCAGCACCGCCCGCGTGCCGCAGTCGGCCGCCGCCACGACGTGCACGCGCGGCTCGGCGTCGTGCAGCGGCTCGCGCGCCGGGACGGCCTGCAGATCGGGCAGGTCGTGGCGCAGCGGGCCGCCCAGCGCGTGCGCCAGGTTGGCGAGCAGCGCGGTCCGCGTCGCCTCGTGGCCCAGGGCGCCGTGATCGCGCAGCACCGCGCGGGCGACGGCCCGGCCGGCCGCGTGCAGGGCGCGGTTGCCCGACTGCGCCCGCAGCTCGGTCGTCAACGCCGCCCCCAGGTTCGCGCGGCGCGCCGGACCGACCGGGCCGTCGTCGTCGAGGATCGCCTCGAGCAGCGGCCGCACCGCCGCGAAGCTGTCGGGCGCGGTCGCGAGCTTCAGCGCCAGCATCGCCGGCGCCTCGGGCCCGGCGTCGGCCAGCACCGCGTCGATCCACGCGCCCACCGTCGCCTTCAGCCCGAGCGGCCGCAGCACCTGCACCGCCCGCCCGTAGTCGCCGGCGGCGGCCTCGGTCACCGCCCACAGCGCGCGCAGCCCCTCGCCGGCCTGGCGGTCGCGGACGGTCAGCCGGTCGACGGCCTCGGCGAAGCTGCGCGTGCGTCGCGCCAGCGCCACCGCGCCGTCGACGTCGCCGGCCAGGAAGCGCAGCCGCACCGAGCGTTCGGGCGGCAGGTCGCAGGCCTCGGCCACCTCGGCGGCGCGCGCAAAGAGCCTTTTCGATTCGAGCAGATCGACCGCCTTCTCGCCCTCGCCCAGCAGCTCGGCCAGCACGAACGCCGCCTCGTCGTAGCGCTCGGCGCGGACGAGCTGGTCGGCGGCGCGGCGGTACACCGCTTCGATGCGCGCGCGCAGGCCGTCCGCGATGGGGAAGACCGACGGCGCCCCGCCGCCCGCGCCGATGGCCAGATCGCCGCGCGGCGCGGGCAGGCGCAGGCCCACCAGCGGCCCGCCGCCCCCCTCGCCCCCCAACGGGATGGCGTGGCGCAGGGCCTCGTCCAGGTCGCCGTCCTCGAAGCGCGCCATCATGTCGCGCAGATGGCGCGCGTGGCGGCGGCCCAGCACGCCGCCGAGCTGGTTCGCGGCCAGACGCTCGGTCAGCCAGCCGTCCAGCCGATCGAGCAGGCCCGGTCGCCGAGGTCCCGTCGGCGTCGGGCCCGGCCCGCCGACGCCGACGCCGCGCGCCCCGCCGCTCGGCCCGGGCAGGGCCGCCGGCGCCTGCCCGCCGCCCGATCGCATCGCGCGCAGCAGCCCGCGCAGCGCGCCGGCCCACCTGCCGCTCGGCGGCGGCGCGTCGGATCCGACGCGCCCGCCAGCGCGGCCCGCAGCGCGTCGGCCTCAGGCGACGGCGGCGCGACGCCGTCTCCGAACGCGGCGCGCACGTCGGCCGGCGGCGCGGCCACCACCACCACCGGTGGCGGCGGCGGCGCCAGGCTCTCGATGGGCGCCACGACGCGCCAGCCCGCCGTGTCGATCCACGCCGAGACGTCCAGCGGCGCCCCGATGGAGGACACCTGCAGCGCGCCGCCGACCGGGCGCGCCACACAGTCGGCCGGCAGCTCGGCGTCGTCGGGCACCTCGACGCCCACCAGGGCCCCGCCGCGCCACCACAGCACGGCGCCGGGCGCCCGCTCGGCCCGCAGGGGGCGCGGCCCCTCGAAGATCACCAGCACCGCGTCGCCCACCGCGTGCGCGCGGCAGCCGGGCGCCCACAGCGCCAGCGCCCGCCGCTGCGCGTCGCGCGTCAGCAGCACCGCGTCGGCCAGGACCACGCCGCGCACCTCGAACGCGCGCAGCGCCGTCACGCGTCGCCCCCCGGCTGCACCTGGTACAGCGGGCCGGCGACGCCCACCGCGTGCAGCGACAGGCGGCCGTCGGTCAGCAGGAAGACGACCACCTCGCGCGAGGCGCCCACCGCGACGTCCTGCACCGGCGCCTCGGCGGTGACGCGGCCCATCTCACCGGCCTCGCCCACCAGACGGACCGTCACCCCGTCGGCGTCCGCCACCCACAGCCGAGGCGGCCCGTAGTCGGGCACGCCCAGCACGCGCGCGCCGGGGGGCACGTCGATCGGCGTCGGGGGCGCGTCGGTCCAGACGCCGGTCACGTGCCACTGCCCGGCCTCGTCGGGCCAGGCCGCCTGGCCTTGGCCCAGGACGGCCTCGGCGGCCCGGGCGGTCGTCGCGATCGGCTTCGGGATCGACCCGTCGAAGCGGCGATAGCACAGCCGGACGGGCGCGTCGGGCTCGACCAGCAGCGCCCCGCCCACGGCGGTCGCCACGACGCCCTCGGACCACACGCGCAGGGGCAGCTCGCCGTGCGCGGGGACGCGCCACAGGCGGCCGCGCGGGGCGAGGTAGTAGACGGCCTCCGGGTTCTGCGCGCTGTGCTGCGCCAGGGCCACGAAGCCCTCGCCCGCCTCGAAGTCCGGCGGGCGCTCGAACATGCTCAGGACGGCGCCGCCGCGGGCCAGCACCACCTTGGCGTCGTCGGCCGACAGAGCGACGGTCTTCCGCTTCCAGTAGGCGCCGCCCAGCATCGTGAAGCCCGGCCAGGGCGCCAGGCGGCGCACGCGCCCCAGCGCGCCGGCGCGCTTCACCGGCGCGTTGGGCACGTGGTGGGCGACGAGGGCGCCGGTGTCGTCGAGGCAGAGGGCGCGGCTGGCGTTGGCCGACAGCGCCAGCGCCGTGGGCACGCCCGACGCGGCGTCGGTGACGGTCGGCTGCCGCAGCGGGTGGCGCAGCAGGCGCGTGGCGGTCGCGTCGTCGGGCAGCGGCAGCCGCAGCGTGCGGGCGCGCGCGCCGCCCCGCAGCACCTGCACCTCGAGGGCGTCCTCGTCGGGGTCGAGCACCTCGGTGATGCGCAGGCGCGAGCCGGGCCCGCCGAGGGCGTCGAGCGACGGGCCGCCCACCAGCCACAGGTCGTCCTCGGCGCCCAGGGGACCCAGCGCGTCGAGCCACCCCGCCAGGTGCGCCGGCGCGGCCTGCGTCGCGGCGCGGGCGCGCTGCAGGTGGCGCGCGGCCGCCGGGGTGACGTGCACCATCAGCCGGCGGTCGGCGTCCTGCAGCAGACCCCACTGGAAGGCGCCGCCGCCCAGGCGCGTGCGGCGCGCCAGCACCAGCAGCGCCACGACGTGCAGCAGGCGCGGGGCGCCGATCTGGTCGGGGCCGCCGTCGAACAGCGCGACGCCGCGGCGGGCGTGGACGGCGTCCACGCGGCGCGGCGCGAGGAAGGCCAGCTCGCCGTCGACCGCGCGGCGCAGGAACTCGTCGGGCACGTCGTCGGCCAGCAGCCACTCGGACAGCAGCAGGTGCGCCGGATCGCCGCGGCGGGTCAGGCCGTCGAAGCCGGCCGGCTCGCCCTCGCCGGTGGGCGCGAGCCGCGGGACGGGGCCCAGCGCGGCGGCCAGGCGGCGGAGCGGATCGGCCAGCGAGAGGGCCAGCGCCGGATCGTAGCCGGCGAGCTCGGCGGCCCAGGCCTGCAGGTGCGGGGCGAGCTCGGTCACGCGTCGGCCCAGCGCCGCAGGCGGCCCGCGTCCAGCCCGCGCGCGTCGCCCAGCGGCACCAGCCGGCGCGCGGCCGGCAGCACCGCCAGCGGCCCCGGCGGGCGTCGCGGCGCAGCGCGGCCTCGACCAGCGACAGCGGCAGCGTCGGGCGCAGATACGTGGGCATCAGCAGGCCGGGGGCGTCCGGATCGGCGCCCAGCAGCAGCACGCCGTCGACCCACGGCGGGGGCTCGCCGAGGCAGACCAGCAGGTCGGGTCCGGCGACGCCGCGCAGGCCCTCGAGCGCCCCCGACGCCAGCAGGTGCCGGGCCAGTCGGCGGGCGGCGGCCCCCGGCGGCGACGGCCGCGCAGGGCGTCAGCGGCGCCGCGCGCGGGACCCACTCGAGCGCGACGCTCACCGTGCGCGCCGGCGCGAGCTCACCGCGCGGCGTCCAGGGCGGCCACCAGCTCGGCGCGCAGGCCGGGCAGCGGCTCGGGCAGGGCGTCGGGCGGGAAGCCGGCGTCGATGGCGCGGGCGACGCCCTCGAGGCTCAACCGCCAGTCGGTCAGGGCGGCGTCGTCGGCGGGCCGTGCGTCGAGCAGGGCGCGGGCGCGCTCGGCCAGGCGCTGCGCGCGCGCCGCGGGGCTGAGCGACGCCGCCTCGGTGGCCGCGCCCAGGGCGGCGTTGCGGGCCTCCTCGAGCACCGGCCGCAGGACGTCCCGCGCCACCTGCTGCTGCTCGGCGGTGGGCACCGCGTAGATCAGCGGCCACAGATCGCCGGGCCCGGGCTGGGCGCGGCCGTCGAGCACGGCGGCGGCGGCCACCACACGCTGCACCTTCACCATGCGGCGATCGGACAGCTCGACGCCGGCCGAGCGCAGCAGCCGCAGGGCGCGCGCCAGCGCGGGCCGGACGGCGGTGAGATCGGCGCCGCGGGCCTGCGCCCGCAGGGCGTCGAGGTGCTCGACGCGCGCCACCGCCCGCGCCGCCGGCCGCAGCGACCAGCCGCCCTCGAGCAGATCCTCCAGCAGGGCGTCGTCGATGGGCGCCACGAAGGTGCGCAGCAGGAAGCGATCGGCGAAGGCGGCCAGCGCCTCGTCCTCGGGCAGCGCGTTCGACGCGCCGACGCAGACGCGCAGCGGGCACTCGATCACCGTGTGGCCGCGCCGGAAGCGGCGCTCGTTCAGCATGCCCAAGAGCGTGTTGAGGATGGCCGTCGAGCCGAGGAACACCTCGTCCAGGAAGGCGATCTGCGCCTCGGGCAGCATGCCGGCGGTGCGGGTCTCGACGGTGCCCGCCCGCAGCTTGGCCAGGTCGACCGGCCCGAACACCTCGCTGGGCTCGGTGAAGCGCCCCAGCAGGTACTCGAAGTAGTCGCCGCCCAGCGCGCGCGACACGCGGCGCACGGCCTCGGACTTGGCGGTGCCGGGCGGGCCGATCACCAGCAGGTGCTCGCCGGCGACGGCCGCCAACGCGACCAGCTCGACCAGCGCGTCCCGCCCGATCAGCCCGCGCCGCGCCTCGGCCAGCGCCGCCCGCACCGCCTCCGCGGCGGCCTCGACGCTCACGGCGACGCCGGGTTCGGCCGCAGCCGCCGGTCGCCCTTGGCGAACACGCCCTGCGCCGCCTCGCCCCAGGTCTGCTCGCGCTCGAAGCCCGCGTCCTCGCCGTCGGCGGCGAAGTCGAAGCGCACGTAGGTCAGCAGGTTGTCGTTGTTCACCAGGCGCCGGTGGAGGGTGGTCAGCCGGTCGGCGCTGCCGGGGCAGGCCCGCCGCACCTCGACCAGCGCGTCCACCATCGCGACGCAGCGATCCTCGATGGGCACCTTGCGCGCGCGCTCGACCAGGCGGCCATAGTCCGGGCAGCCCTCGGCGGTCTTCGCGACCAGGTCGGCCAGCTTCGACTGCAGCACGTCGGCGCGCGGCGGTCCGCCCTCCGGCCCCTTCCACAGCGGCGCGAGCACCTCCGCGTCGAAGTCGGGATCGGGCAGCCACAGTGGCGCCGGCTCGACGCGCGCGACGACGACCGCCGCGCCGATGCCGTCGGCGCGCGCCAGCCAGTCGAGCGTCGCGTCGAGCTGGTGCATCGGCGTGTCGGGCGCCACCGTCAGCTGCCAGAGCGCCGGCCCCGACTTCTTCGGCAGGTAGCCACCCAGGCCGGCCCCGGGGCCCAGGCGGTCGGCCAGCGCCTTCTTGCGCTGCCGCGCCTTGCGCACCTCGGCCAGGTCGGTGACGGTCTGGCCGTCGTAGCGCCAGGTGCCCGGGGCCAGGTGCAGATCGACCGCGCCGAACACCACGCGGGGCTTGGCCTCGACCGTCACCAGATCGGCCTTCGGGATCTCGACCAGGCTGGCCTCGCAGCGCGCCTTCCACTGTTCGGTCCACCCGGCGGGCGGACCCTCGGCGGCAACCGCGAACGACGGGGCGCACAGCATGACGAGCAGCAGGTGGCGCACGGTGGACCTCCGTTCCGACTCGGCGGAGGACCATACCGAAGGCCGGGGGCGCCTCGAAAGAGGGCCGAGCCGCGATCACTCGGCGCGGAACACCTCGACGGACAGCTCGCCCTTGCCCGCGTTCATCTTCCATCGGTCGCGACCGTGGGGCGCGGCGCACGAGCGCTTGGCCATGGCCACCATCGTCAGGTAGCTGGTGCCGGGCAGATCGTCGTCCAGCCGGATGGCGCCCGACTTGGTGTAGACGCACTCGCCGCCGCCGTGCGCGCGACAGTTGAAGCCGTTCTTGACGGTCAGGCGCCGCAGCGCGTCGTTGGGCTCCTTCTCGTTGGGCCGATCGGTCAGGAGGAGCTGCGTCGAGATGAGGGGATCGCAGTCGAAGCGCTCCAGCGTCGCGTGCATGCGCGCGTGCGCCGTCAGCAGGTCGCCCTTCTTCAGGTTCTTCAGCGGCTGGCGGAACACGATGCGCTGCACCTGCGTGAAGTCCCCCTCGTCGGGGGTCTGGTCGACGCCCAGCCAGCCGCGCGAGACGAGGTCGTCGGTGGTCTTCGCCCGCAGCCGCTTCACCTCGGGCGCCAGGCGCGCCACGGTCAGCCGCCCCTTGCCCTGCTCCACCTCCATCACGTGCCACGACTTCGCGTCGGCGCCGCGCGCGTCGGCGGTCACCACCAGGTGCAGCCACTTGTCGCCCCCGGCCGGCACGTCCTTCAGCGTCACCCGCGGCAGCGTCAGCGCGCAGTGGTGCTTCTCCTTCGAGCACGTCGTCTCGCGCCAGCTCGACACGCGCCGGCCGTTCGGCCGCGGCCCGTCCGACAGCACGAACGCGGCGCTCAGCCGCGGCGTGTAGCGATAGGGCGCGCGCTGCATGTGGGCGCGGGTGCAGGGCGTCGTGGCCGCGTCGCTCGAGTCGCCCCGGCGATCCTTGTCGTCGCAGAACGAGATCATCGCCTCGCCGACCACCTTCACCCGCTCGTCCGGCTGCAGATCGGTCAGGCGCACCGAGTAGACGGCCTTGGGGCGTTGGCGGCGCTCGTCGCGGATGCGCAGCGCGTAGGAGGCGACGTCGCCGTCGGTCGCCAGCGCGATGGGCCGGCGGCGCGTCGGCGGGCCGACCTCGACGGCGCGCTTGCCGGCCTTGAGGATCAGATCCTCGGGATCGTCGTCGGCGGCGACGATGGCCTCGGCCTCGTCGGCCAGGCTCCAGGTCTCGGGCTGGCACAGCTCGGGCGCGGTGCCATCGACACAGGCGTCGTCGACGGCGTCGTCGCCCAGGTCGCCGGCGGCGCAGGCGGTCAACGAGAGGGCAGCGGCGAGTGGCATCCAGGTGCGCATGGGGCCTCCGGTCCGGGGTCGGGGGTCGCGGCGGGTGGGGTCCCCCGACCCGCCGCGCCGCCGCCGAGCCGGTCCCACCGGCTCGCCTTGCCATCGAAGGCAAGGCGCGTGCCCGCGATGGCAGCGCCCGCGCGCCGCGTCAGTCCGCCGGCCAGGGATCTTCGGGGATGTCGCTCTCGACGGGCGGGCGCCCACCGTTGGCCTCGATCACGCGGATGAAGTCGAGCATCAGCTCGATGTCGAGGTCGATGTCGACGTCGCCCGCGCCGTCGTTGGCCGAGTCCTCGTAGTCCACCGCCGCCGCCACCACGCGCTGCAGGATGCCGATGGCCGCCTCGGGCGCGCGCTCGACGTGGAAGGCCTCGCTGGCCATCACCATGCCGACGTAGATGTTCAGCATGACGAAGCTCTTCTCGACGATGCGGTTCTCGAAGAAGCCCTCGGGGCGCAGCGTGCCCGGGGCGTCGGGCGAGCGCACCTCGACCTGCTGGCGGATGATGGCGTCGCTGCCCGGCTCGCGGAACTCGATCTCGACGACGCCGACGGTCGCCTCGCCGGCCTCGCCGGTCGGCTCGTCGACGGGCTCGAGCTCGATCAGCAGCGCGCTGCCGCCGCCGCGCCGCCCGTTGCCGGGGCCGACGTCGTCGTGGGCCACGCGGTGGGCCAGGAAGACGCTGGGCACGTCCAGCCGCCCGCCGTCCTCGGTCTCGGCGAACAGGGGCGACCCGAAGGCGCGCCGCAGCCGGAAGTCGCTGCCCTCGCGCACGCGCAGGTGCACGTCGAAGGCGACCGGCACGGTGAAGTAGCTCAGCTCCTCGGTGAACACCTCCTCGACCGCGGCGGCGTTCTCGAGGAAGTAGAAGTTGCCGTCGCCCTGCTGGGCCAGGCCGCTCATCAGCGCGCGGTTGAAGTCCAGGCCCAGGCCCACGGTGGTCAGGCCGACGCCGTCGCTGTTGAACCGGCGGCTCATCGACAGGATGGCGTCGGTGTCGGTGATGCCCGCCGTCGGCAGCCCGTCGCTGAGCAGGATGACGCGGTTCTGCCGCCCGCTGTCGTAGGCGGCCAGCGCCTGCTCGTAGCCCATGCGCAGGCCGTCGTGCAGGTTGGTCGAGCCCTCGGGCACCAGCGACTCGACCGCGCGCAGCATGTCGTTGCGGTGGCCGCGCATCGGCGCCAGATCGAACACCACCTCGGCCCGATCGCTGTACTTCACGATGGCCAGCTGATCGTCGTCGAACAGCTCGGCGACGGTCTGCGACAGGCCGTCGCGCACGAAGTCGAGCTTGCCGTCCGCCTCCATCGAGCCCGACACGTCGACCACCACCACCAGGTTCAGAGGCGGGCGGTTGTCGGGGCTGGCGGCGATGGGCGAGTTCAGGCCCACCTGCAGCAAGGTGCAGTTGCCGCCGTTGGCCAGGTTGCCCATCACACCCAGCATCGCCTGCAGGCAGACGCGCTCGCCGCAGTCGGGCGGCGGCAGCGGCGTGTGGTGCTCGGCGAAGAAGCCGCTGGCGTCGAAGTCGTCGGGCATCGGCACGCGGTTGGCCGCGAGCAGACGACGGACGAAGCCGAAGTCCTGCGTCCCGCCGAGGTTCACGTTGGTGTTGGCGGGAGGCGCGCCGCCGCCCGTCCCGCCGGCGCCGCCCATCCCGCCCCCGCCCCAGTCACCGGGATCGCCGCCCGCCCCGGGATCGCCGCCGAAGCCGGGCGACCCGCCCATGCCGGGCTCACCGCCGGCGCCCGCGGGGTCGAAGCCGCCGGGATCGCCGCCCACGCCGGGGCTGCCGCCCGCGCCGGGCTGCCCCAGCCTCCGGGCTTCGCCGCCGGCGCCCGGCGCGCCGCCCATGCCCGGCGCGCCGCCGCCGCTCCACGCGCCGGCGTCGGCCGAGGGCGCGCCCCGGCCCGAGCCGCCCGGCCCCTCGGATCCGCCCGCGCCGCCCATACCGATCGCGGCGTCGCCGATCCCCGCGCCGCCCTCATCGTCGGCGCCGCACCCCGTCGCCAGCGCCAAGACGGCGCACACGGCGAACAACCCAACCAGGCTCTTTCTCATGATGGTCCCCCTTCGAGTGCGCCACCGGACGCGGTGGCAGGGGGACCCTTACGGCGGGATCGGTCGCTTTTCGGCGATCAGTCGGCGTCGGCCGCCACCAGCCCCTCGTCCGGGGCGGGCAGGGCGCCCGCGGCCAGGCCCGACGACACCACCGGCGCCTCGGCGGCGCTGCGCCAGGGCACGTCGTCGGGCCACCAGCG
The DNA here is from genome assembly GCA_020633465.1 of Myxococcales bacterium. GTDB lineage: Bacteria > Myxococcota_A > Bradymonadia > UBA7976 > UBA1532 > JACKDN01. The sequence continues at coordinate 28,739 of JACKDN010000019.1, read as the reverse complement.
CGCCACCTCGCTGGGCGGGGGTGGCACGACGCTCTCGCCCGGCTTGGGGATGGCCACCGCCACGCCCGCCTGCGCCGCCGCGGCCAGCACCCGCTCGGCCGGCTCGATCCACGGGTGCAGCGCCAGGTTGAAGGTGCCCCAGTGGATGGGCATCAGCAGCCGCCCGCGCAGATCGCGGTGCGCCATCACCGCCTGCTCCGGCCCCATGTGCACGTCGGCCCAGGCCTCGTCGTAGGCCCCCGACTCCATCATCGTCACGTCGAAGGGCCCCAGGCGCCGCCCGATCTCGGCGAAGTCGGGCGACATGCCGCCGTCGCCGCTGAAGTAGGCGCGGTGGGTGGGCCCGAGGATCGACCAGCTCGACCACAGCGTGCTGTCGCGGTCGACGCCCTTGCGCCCCGAGAAGTGGCGCGCCGGCGTGCACACCACCGTCAGCGCGCCCACCGTCGCTTCGTCCCACCAGTCCAGCTCGTGCACGCGCTCGGGCGGCACGCCCCAATAGCGCAGGTGGCTGCCCACCCCCAGCGGCACGTAGAAGTCGACGCCGCGCGCGCTGATCGCCTGGATGGCCCGGTGATCGAGGTGGTCGTAGTGGTCGTGCGAGATGACGACGGCGTCCAGCGCCGGCAGATCGGCGATGGCCAGCGGCGGCGCGTGGAAGCGCTTGGGCCCGGTGAACGTGGCCGGCGAGGCGCGCTCGGCCCAGACCGGATCGGTCAGCACGCGGTGGCCGTCGATCTCGACCAGCATCGTGGAGTGGCCCAGCCAGGTGATGCGCAGGCCGGTCTCGGGGTGTTCGGCGAAGTCCGCGGCCGTGCGCGGCACCATCGGCAGCGCCGCCTCGGGCTCGCGGTTCGGCGCGCCCTTCACCCAGCGCACCATCGCCTTCCACATGTCGTTGCGCACGGGCAGCGCGTTGACGAAGTGATCGCCCTGATAGCGCGGCGAGGCGGCGAAGCGGGCGCGGTCGTCGGCGCCCGGCGCCTTGCCCAGCGCGGTCCAGACATGAGCCAAGGCCAACCCTCCCAACAGCACGCCGCCCACCGCGACCCACAGCAGCGCGCGCAGCCAGCGCCGCCGCCGCGGCCTCTCGGTGTCGGTCATCGTGTTCTCCTCGCGGGACGTCGCGGGTACGCGCCCCGCGTCGAGCCGGTTACGGGAGACAGGATGCACGAACCCGCGCCACGGATGGCGCGGGTTCGCACATCTTCACGAAGGCGAGAGGGTTCAGAACGACCGCACGGTGTCGAGCACGTGCGCCTGGTTCGCCGCCAGCGGCGCGGTGGACGCGGTCGCGCCCGCCCGCCAGCGGCCCACGGTCGACAGCGTGTTCGCGTCGAACCCGCTCACCATCAGCACGCCCGGCGTCGACAGCGGCACCGGCGCCTGGCCGTAAGCCGCCAGGTTCCACAGCACCACGTCCACCGGGCCCACCACCGCGCGGTACACCTGCAGCGCCTGCTCGAGCGGCGGTCGCGTGGGATCGCAGAACCGCTCGAGGCCGGCGTCGGCCACCCACCGCGGCAGCGAGCGCGAGCCCTTCGCCGGGTGGAACTGCATGTCGCTGAAGAACCACAGGCACTCGGGCGGCTTCACCGATCGGTGCGTGGTCAGCCAGCGCACCAGCTCGAGCACCGCGCCGTGCACCTGCGTCCCGCCCATGCCGGTGCGCAGCGCCGGGTTCTGCGCGAAGGCCAGCGGCCCCTCGCCGGTCGAGCGCTGCGCGATGCGCAGGTAGTCGCCGCCGGTCCAGGCCTTGAACTGATCGTCCGAGAACGACGCGCCCAAGCCGCTGGTCTCGCTCATCAGCGCCGTCAGGCACAGCGCGACGTCCATCGAGGTCATCGACGACATCGGCCCACCCACGCGCACCGCCATCGAGCCCGACGCGTCGGCCAGGCCCAGGTGGCGCCCCGGCGGCAGGCGATCCACCGTCCGGCGGAACGCCGCCTCGAACACCGTCCGCAGCGGCGGCACCGCCTTGGCGCCCGCGAACACCTGATGCGGCCACACGCCGTCGAAGCGGCGGCGGCTCACCCGCGCGATCAGCTCGCCGCGCGACACGCCCGCGTCGTGCAGGTTGCGCAGGTTGCGCAGCAGCGCCATGTCCGGCAACAGGGCCTCGTCGACGAGCAGCGCCTTCCACACCGCCGCGTTGCGCTTGCGCGCCTTGGCCAGCGCCGCGCCGCTCTTGCCCTTCAGCGACTCGCCGTAGCGGCCCAGCACCTGCTCCCAGGTCACCCGCGCCGCGCGCACCGTGTCGACGAAGGCGGCCTCGGCCGCGAAGGTCGTCGGCGCGGTGAACAGCTGCCGCCGCGCCGCCAGCAGCGGCACCGAGTCGGCCAGCGCCGACCGCTCGCGGGTCGGCGCGTGCAGGTAGCGACCCACCCGCAGCGCCAGCGCGCCGGCCTCACCCAGCGCCTCGAGCTCCGGGCGCACCATCGCGATGGCGTCGCACAGGCGCACGTCGTCCTTCGGCCGCGCGTACTTCAGCAGCTGGTAGGCGTCGAAGCCCGCCAGCGCTCGCGCCATGCCGCGGCGCGCCGCCGCCGTCGGGCGGCCCAGGCGCAGCTGCTGCAGGTGCAGCACGAAGGCCGCGACGTCGTCCGGCCGGTGGCCCAGACAGGTCGCGACGTAGTCCTCGGTGAAGGGCGTCTCGCGCAGCAGGCCGTCCAGCAGCGCCGGCGCCAGCGAGCCCTGGATGCGGTTCCCCTTCCCGCGGACGGGATCGCGCATCCAGGCCGCGTACTGCCACGGGAAGCGCGCGTCGACCGCGTGCGCCCGGCCCAGCGCCTCGGCGAACGCGCGCACCTGCGCCGCCTCGCGGGTGTAGTAGCCGTCGGTGAACAGGGCCGACCCGAAGGTGAAGCACAGGTGCAGCAGGGGCTGGTCGGCCCGCAGATCGTAGGCCGCCGCGCCCTCGTGGGTCAGCGTCATCGCGCTCATCAGCGCCTGCGGGGTCAACTTGCGGGCCATGGCACACCTCCTCTGCGGGTCAGCAGGCGAATTGCGTCTGCTGACCCGCCCTGTGCACGCGCCCCGTCGGGTCGGGCGCGGCGATTGGTCCTGGTCTCGAAAGGGTCGGGACGGCGGGATTCGAACCCGCGACCTCCGGCTCCGTAGGCGAAGGAAGGCACCCCGTCGGTCGGGTCCCTGTTACGGCGCTCTACCGCTGAGCTACGCCCCGATGTCGGGACGGGGCTTTTGCAGCGGGTGTGCCAGGACGTTTCGCGGGGATTTCGGCGGCCCCAAGGACCGAAAAGCGCGCCGATGATATCAATGGCGCGCCCAGAGGATAAGGCGGGCTACTGACAGGTGCCGAACATCTCGGGGCTCTCGCCCTCGCACGCCATCCCGTCGGCGCACGTGAGGATGCCCTCGCCGCACAGGCCGCCGGGCCCGGGGACGCAGGTGCCTTCGACGCACTCGCCGAGCACCTCGGCGTGATCGCAGGCCAGCACCACGGGCTGCCCGCTGCCGTTTCCGACGTCGGTGCAGTTGAACTTCATGAAGTTCGTGTTGCCCAGGCAGTCGGCCTCGATGCCGCCCACGTCGCACTGCCCCACGCCGTCGACGCAGTCGCCGCCGAACTCGCACCCCATGGTGTTGCTGATGCGGCCGTTGTTGCCGCAGGGGAAGACGAAGGGGTCGCCGTTCTCGAGCTCGAAGTAGCAGCGGTTGCCCAGCGGCACCACGCAGGTGGGCTCGGCCCCCGGCACGTCGTCGACGCAGACGCCGTTGGTCAGCTCGGCGCAGTTGGCGAACTCGCGGCCGGTGCCGTCGCCGGGGCAGACGACGATGGAGTCGTCCAGACAGAAGACGGCCTCGCCTCGACCCCGACAGTGGCAGTCCCAGTCCTGGTCGGCGCAGGGGCCGGGGCCCGGGCCGGGGCCGGGGTCGCAGATCTCGAGCAGCTCGGGCACGAGCTGCGCCGCCGCCGTGATCGCGGCGTCGCAGGTGCCCAGCGTCCGCGCGAAGTCGATCAGGCCGGGCTGGCCTTCGCACACCTCGCGACAGCGGGCCTGCGTGGCGGCGGCGTCGGGCGTCTCGCACTGTTCGCTGCACTCGACGCAGGTGACCAGCGTGCCGCACAGGTCGTCGCAGTCGGTCAGCTCGCCGAACGCGACCGTGCAGACCGGCCCGGGGCCACCGCCGGCGCCCGGAGTGCCGCCCGCGCCGGGGTTCCCACCCGCGCCGGGCGTGCCGCCCGCGCCGGGGTGCCGCCCGCGCCCGGGGTGCCGCCCGCGCCGGGGTGCCGCCCGCGCCTGGGTGCCGCCCGCGCCCGGCTCGCCGCCGGCGCCGGGCGTCCCGCCTGCGCCTGGCGCCCCGCCGGCGCCGGGGTCCCGCTGGCGCCGGGGTCGCCGCCCGCGCCGGGCGCGCCGCCTGCGCCCGGCGGCAGGGTCACCCCGCCGTCGTCCTCGGCGCCGCCGCACTGACAGGCGCCGTAGCGCTGATCCTCGCCGCACTGCTGCACGCCCTGCCCGCCGCCCGCGCAGGGGCATTGGATGATCTGACCCGGCGAGCAGGGCCCACCGCCGCCGCCGCCCCCGCCGGGGTGACACGCGACCAGCGCCAGGCCGGCCAACGCTCCGAGCACCTTGTTCATGGCAGACTCCCCGCGAAAAATCGGCGGGACTCTAGCGAAGGGGCGCCGGGCGGCGCCACCCGCTCACAAGCTCTCGAGGAAGCCCAGCAGCTGGGCGCGCGCCGCGTCGTCCAGCGCGTCGAAGGCCTCGCGCGACGCCAGCGCCTCGCCCTCGTGCGCGCGGATGGCCGCCTCGACCGTCGGCGCCGAGCCGTCGTGCAGGTAGGGCCCCGTCGTGCCCAGCCCCCACAGCGGCGGCGTCCGGAAGTGCGCCTGCGTGGCCAGCCCGTCGACGATGCCCGGCTTGTCGGCCGGCCCCACGACGTGCAGCAGCAGATCGGTGTAGGCGTCGGCCTCGCTGTCCAGGCCGTCCAGGCGCGGGATGTGGCAGTCCCCGCAGCCCACCTGGGCGAAGAGGGTGCGCGCGGCGGGATCGTCCTCGGCCGGCGCCGGCGGCGGCGCCAGGTTGGTCAGGTAGAAATGCAGGGCCTCCATCTCGGCCAGCGAGATCTCGGGATCCGGCACGTCGTCGTCGTCCTCGGTGCGCCCGAAGGTGTGGCCGGGCTGGGGCGGCAGCGTCAGGCCGATCTCGTTCGTCAGCGCGTCGCGCACGAACTCCGAGGCGCTGGGCACCTGCGCCTTCCAGCCGAAGCGGCCCACGCGATCGTCGTTGGGCAGGATGTGGGCGATGCCCGCGATGCCGTCGCCGTCCGCGTCCGTCGGATCGGCGTTCGCCACGATGGACTCCGGCGGCACCCGATCCAGCGCGCCCAACCCGAGCGTGGTGGGCGTCTGCCGCGCCTCGAAGACGTTGCGCCCGACGCCGTGCGCGCGCTCGGCGCCGGCGATGGCCAGCTTGGCCAGCCCCGTCCCCTCGGGCGGCGCCGCGAAGCTGCCGTCCGCGCCCAGGGTGCCGTTGCGCATCGCGTTGACGTCCAGCGGGCCGGCGCCGCCGATCACCGGGTCGAAGTGGCAGGCGCGACACGAGTCGCCGTTGAAGCGGGGGCCGGTGCCCTCGTGAATGGGCCGGTCGCGGTCGAAGATGCGGCGGCCGGCGACGAACAGGTCGACCTCGTCGCCCAGAAGCTCGAACTGCGGGCCGCCGGCCGCGCCCACCGGCAGCACCGGCGCCTCGGGCGGCACCAGCCCCTCGGTGACCACGTCGTCGGTGCCCAGGCTGTCGAGGAAGGCGAGCAGATCGAGCCGCTGGTCCTCGGCCAGCGCCACGTAGGCGTCGCGCGCGGCCGCGCCCTCGCCGCCGTGCAGCCGGATGGCCTCGTCCAGCGTGTCGGCGCGCCCGTCGTGCAGGTACGGGCCCACCGCGTCGACGCCCCACAGCAGCGCGGTGCGGAACTCGCTCGGCTCGGCCAGGCCCATCGTCAGGCCGTCGGCGTTGGCCTCGCCCATGTCGTGCAGCAGCAGGTCGCTGTACAGCGGGATGGCGCCCCGCGGCCCCACCAGCGAGGGCACGTGGCACTTCGCGCAGCCGGCGTCGGCGAAGACGCCGCGGCCCCGCTCGCTCTGTTCGGTGGGCGGCTCGGGCTGCGGCGCGGCCAGCAGCATCGACCAGCTGACCAGATCGAACAGATCCTGGGGCGCGAGCTCGGGATCGGCGACGTCGTCGTCGTCGGTCAGCGGCTCGGCGGGCGCCGCCGCCTGGTGGAAGCCCCGCTGAGAGATGCCGTCGGCGACGGTCAGCGCGTCCACCCGATCGACCGCGGCCGAGGGCACGGGCAGCATGTCCTGCAGCTCGGCGGTGAGCGGATCGCTGGTGAGGCCGACGTGGTTGAACAGCGGCCCGCGGATGAAGCCCTCGATGCTGACCGTCTGCGCCTTCATGCCGAAGCGCCCGACGAAGCCGCGATCGTAGTTGGGCCGCCCGCTGATGCCGTCGCCGTCCGCGTCGTCGGGATCCGCGTTCGCGAGGATGACGTCCTCGGGCAGCTCGGCGATCAGCCCCACGCCGAAGAACGGGATGGGGTTGCGCAGCGCGAACACGTTGGCGTCGGGATCGGGCATCGGCCGCGGCGCCGCGGGATCGACGTCGTAGGCGGCCAGGATGCCGGCGCGATCGCCGCTGAGGAAGAACGTGCCCTCGCCGGTGCGCTGCCCGTGGATGAAGAAGTCGCGGTAGCGCGCCGCGGCGCCGCCGAAGACCGGCTTCTCGTGGCAGGCCGCGCAGAAGGTCACGTTGAACTTCGGGCCGAGGCCGTCGGCCGGCGCGAAGCGCTTCTTCGCGACCGCCTCGCCGCGCGCGAAGATGGCCCGCTGCTCGTCGGTGGCCGACGGCCTGATCTCGCCGGGCTTCGCGAAGATGCCCTCGGCGATGCCGGCGTCGGGCCCCACCGGCGACTCGTCGCCGCCGTCGTCACACGCGCCCAGCGACAGCGCGGCCAGCGCCACGCCCACATACACAGACTTCTGACTCATCGACCAACCTCGACCACGACACCTGCCCAGGGCGGGCTGGCGCTCAGTGTGCCGCCTGCGGCCACCCGATGGCCAGCCGCAGTCCCCCAAACACCGTGCAGCAACGTCCGCGTGCCGCTATCTTCGCGGGTCGCGGCGAAGGAGCCCGACGGCACCCGCAACACACGCCCCTTGTCGCCGACGAGCCAGGCAGTGCCCGTGGCATCGACCCACACACCGTTCAGACCCGGCTCACCCACCAGGATCTCGCTGCTCCACGTCGACCCGTCCCAGCGCGCCAGCACCCCGTTGCTGCGCCCGCCCACCGCCACGATGTCGGCCGGCCCGGTGCCCCAGAGGCTGATCAGATCGTCCGCGGTGCCGGTGAGCGCCTGCGCCCAGGCCGCGCCGTCCCACCGCAGCGCCACGCCGCGCTGTCCGACCGCGTGCACGTCGTCGGGGCCGGTGCCCCACACCTTGAACAGCGCCTTGTAGGGCCGGTCGACGTCGGGCAGCGGTGCCCGCGCCCAGGTCGCCCCGTCGTAGTGCAGCAGCAGCGGATCGGCGCCGTCGCGGCGCGCGGCGTCGCCGCCCACCGCCCAGACGTCGTCGGGCGCCGCCGCCCAGATGCCCCACAGGGGCTGATCCTCGCCCGTCTCCCAGCGCTCCCAGGCGCCGCCGCCCTCGCGGTGCAGCACGACGCCGGCGTTGCAGGCCATGAAGACGTGGTCGCCGACGCCGTGCACCCAGTTGATCAGGGGCACGTCCGGCAGATCGGTCACGCGCGCCCAAGCCGCGCCGTCGAAGCGCCAGGCCACGCCGGCCTCGGGCTGCCCGCCCACCGTGTAGATCGCGTCCGGTCCGCTGCCCCACACGCTGAGAAAGGCGCCCTGATCCTCCGCGTCGAAGGCGGCCGCCCAGGCGACCGGCGCCGGCACCTCGGCGTCCGCCGGCGTCGCGTCGTCGCCGTCGTCACACGCGGACGCGAACGCGACGACGCCCAGGGCTGCGATGAAACCGATGTTGCTGCGCACGCCTCTTCCTCCCGGCCACGCCCGGGGCGTATAGCACGACGCGCCCGGCCGGCGCGTCTTACGCATGCGCCCCGGACGCACGGCCGAGAGGAGAGGACCGCATGCACGTCATGATCGACCTGTGCCTGGTGCCCGTCGGGGTCGGCACCTCCGTCGCGCCGCACGTGGCGGCCTGCCAGCGGGTGCTGAAGGCCAGCGGCCTCGACCACCGCCTGCACGCCTACGGCACCACCATCGAGGGCGAGTGGGACGCCGTCTTCGCGGCGGTGCGCCGCTGCCACGAGGCGGTGCACGGCATGGGCGCGCCGCGCATCCACAGCACGCTGCGCGTGGGCACCCGCACCGACAAGGTGCAGCACATGGGCGAGAAGGTGCGGGCCGTCGAGGACATCCTCGCGGGCGACGACGGCGCCTGACCGGCTCAGCCGCCCTTCTTCGCCCGCCGCCGCTTCGCCGGCTTCTTCGCGCCGGCGCGCGCCGGCTTCTCGCCGTAGACGCCCTCGATCAGCGCGTCGATCGCGTCGTCGTCCAGCGGCGCGGGCGCCGTCAGATCGAACTCCCACGCCAGATCGCGCCGGCAGCGGTCCGCCGCGTAGGTGGCGTCGTAGCCCAGCCGGTGCAGCAGGCGGGCGCGCTCGCGCAGGGCGCGCTCGGTCTGATCGCGCAGGGCGTCGGCGGCAGAAGCGTGCGGTACGTGCATCCAGTCGAACGGCATCGGGCACCTCCGAGGAGCGACGCTAGCAGCGTTCGGCGCCGGTGGCGAGGGGCTCGGCGGCGGCGCCCGGCCGACCTCCGCCGTCGGGTGGCTTCCCATCACAGGGTGTTTCTTTGACCCTGTGCGGCGCCGGTGCCAGCATCGCCGGTGGCCGCCAGGGACGGCGGCCGGGTGGCGCGAGGGAGCGCCCCCATCCGGGGAGACACCATGGATCACCGCGCCGTTCGGGTGAAGGCCCCACGGATCGACTGCCCCTGCGCGCTGTCGCCCCTCACCGGGCTGCCGCTGGCCGGGCGGCGGGGCATCGAGCTGTCGATGGACGGCATGCGCGACTTCGGGCCCACGCAGGTGGCCGCGCTCTTGAGGCTGCACTCCTTCCTCGCGGTGCGCGGCAAGCGGCTCACGCTGGTGGACGTGCCCCCGATCGTGCGGGCCGAGCTGCACCGCCTGGGCCTCGCGGTGCTCTTCCTCGCGGCGGCGTGACAGCGACGCCCGCGCGCCGCATCATGCCCCCATGCGACACCTGCTCCGCTGCCTGATCGCCACCGCGCTGCTCGTCGGCGCGGCCCACGCCCACAGCACCCTCGACTTCGTCGAGCACCTCTTCGGCGCCAGCAACGTGCACGCGATCGCCGGGCACGGTCGCCTGGCGGTGGGCGTCTCGGCCGCGGGCGAGCTGACCGTGCTCGCCTGGCCCAACGCCAGCCAGACCGACCAGCTGGGCTACATCACGTCGAACGCCTTCGAGGCGCGCGACCTGCCGCGCTTCGGCGCGCCCGAGGCGGCCGGCGCGTTCCTCGGGCTGGTGGTCGAGGACGGCGCCGGGGCGCGCACCGTACGGTGGCTGCGGGCCGACGCGGGCTGGGCGATCGACCAGCGCTACGCGGGCGACGGGGCCAACGTCGAGACGGTCTACGCCGCCGACGATCTCACCGTGACCGTGACCGACGCCGTCGACCCCGTCGAGGCGGGCGCCGCCGACCGCCTGGTGCGCCACGTGCGCGTCGAGCGGGCGGCCGGCGCCGACGTCGCCGCGGTCTGGCTGCTGGTCTACGCCAACCTGTCCCCCAGCCCGCCCAACAACCGCGTGCCCGAGCTGCCGGTGGTCGACTGGGCCTACGACGGCCGCAACGACTTCGCGGCGCTGTGGGACGCCGCGGCCGGCGCGGTGGTGCACTTCCACCCCGACGACCAGAACATCCGCGACGGTGTGCCCAGCCTGCTGGCGCCGCCGGCGATCGACTTCGGCGCGCTGGGGGCGCAGCTGCGCGCGGGGGCGCCGGACGGGGCGACGTTGGCCGGGCTGGCCGCCGACCTCGACGCCGCCTACGCGCCCGGCGCGTACCTGGCGCTGACCACCGTGCCCGCGCCCGATCAGCACCAGGTGGGCCAGGACGCCACGCCCTTCTGCGATGCCGCGGGCGCGCTGCTGGACAACATCGCCGACCTCACCACGCGCTTCCCCGACGCGCCCGTGCCCGTCGACCCCATGCTGCTGGACGTGCTGCGCTGCCCCGAGGGGCCCTCGCTGGCCGAGCGCGAGGGCTTCGTCTGGCAGGCCGACGACGCCTGGGGCGACGCCGCCGACGGCGAGCTGTCGGGGCACGGGCTGGCGGTCGGCGAGGCGAACAGCGCGCTGCGGGCGCCGCTGACGTTCGAGGGGGACGTGGCCACGGGGGCGATGGTGCTGGTGGCGGCGCCCACCGCCGCCGAGGCGCGGGCCGCGCTCGCGGCGTCGCCCGCGCCCGCCGAGGTGCTGGCGCGCAGCGACGCCGCGCTCGCGGCCTGGCTGGCGACGCTCGACCTGCCCGACCACGCCGATCTGAGCGATCACGTGAAGCGCGTGGCGCGGCGCGCGCTGATCAACATCCGCGTCGGCCACGTCGCGTCGAACGGCGCGATCGTCGCCAGCATCACCCGCCAGGCGCCCTACGGGCTGGACTGGCCGCGCGACGGGGCCTTCTTCAACGCGCTGCTCGACGGCGTCGGCTGGAGCGAGCTGGTCACCCGGCGCGCCGATCTGTACCTGGGCTGGCAGCGCGACCGCGCGGCGGTGCCGACGCCGCTGATCGATCCGCCGCCGCCCGTCGACCCGGACACCGGGCGGCGCAGCTATCCCGCGGGCGCGTGGGAGATGAACTACTACGCGGACGGCACGCCCGGCGGCGTCTGGCGCTTCGAGATCGACAACGCGGGCTTCGCGCTGTGGACGCTGGTGGCGCACGCCGCGTGGACCGACGACCCGGCGGCCTACCTGAACGCGCGGTGGGACGGCATCGCGGCGGCGGCCGATCTGCTGACGCGCTGGCGCGACGCCGAGACGGGCCTGCCGGCGCCCGCGCAGGAGGACGACAACCCCGAGTACACGCAGACGCTGCACGGGGCGGTCACCACGTTCGGCGCGCTGGACATGGCGGCGCGCGGCGCGCGGCTCGCCGGCCACGACGACGACGCCCAGCGGTGGGAGGCGCGGGCGAAGGAGCTGGGCGACACCATCCTCGAGCGCTTCTACGACGCCGAGGCCGAGCGGTTCAGCGGGCAGTCGGACGTGCCCTGGAACCCGGGCAGCGCGCCCACCGGCCAGACGGCGTGGCTGGTGTGGCCCGCGCACCTGCTGCCCTGGGACGACGCGCGCGTCGCCGCGCAGATGGCCTTCGACCTCGACACGATCACGCCCGTCGTGAACCTCGAGACCGAGGGCGGCGCCTACGTGGTGAAGACCACCAGCAGCGCCGCCCTGGCCCTGGGCGCCGACGCGGCCTTCCGGCCCCGGTTGATCGCCCTGCTCGAGACGCTGGCGCTGCACGCGACGCCGGGCACCGATCAGTTCGGCGAGGTGTTCCTCGCGCGCGAAGGGCCTGACGGCGTGTTCGCCGACCAGCGCGTGTCGACGCCGCACCTGTGGGAGGGCGCGCTGTTCGCCGCGACCGCGCTGGCGCTGGCGAACCCGGACGCGATGCTGCGCTACGAAGCGGTGCTGCCCCCGTCTCGCGTGCGCGGCACCCTGGGCCAGCCCGACCCCGCGCCCGACGCGGGCGTGCCGGACGCCGCGCCGCCCGCCGACGCCGCGCCCCCGGCCGACGCGGCCGCGGCGAGGCCCGACGCCGGCGGCCCGCCCGCCGACGGCGCCCCGGACGCCGAGATCGCCTGCCTCGACTGCGAAGACGAGGGCTGCGACTGCGACGCCACCGACGGCGGCCCCGCGAACGGCCTGGCCCTGCTCGTCCTCGCGCTGTGGGGCCTTCGCCGCCGCTACTCGAAGCGATAGCCCACGCCGTGCACCGTGCGGATGAGGGTCGGGTTCTTCGGATCGGCCTCGACCCGCTTGCGCAGCTTGCTGATGTGCTGGTCCAGCGTGCGGCTGTTGGGCACGTGATCGTAGCCCCAGCACACGTTGAAGAAGGTGTCGCGGTCGACCACGCGGCCGCGCTCGCGCCACAAGAGCTGAAGGATGCGCACGTCGCGCAGGCTGAGGTCGATGACGTCGTCGCCGCGGCGCGCGCGCAGCTCGTCCGGTGAGACCTCCAGGTCGTCCATCGTGAAGACGCCGTCGTCGTCGCGCGGCCGGGCGCGGGTGCAGCGGCGGTGCACCGCGCGGATGCGCGCGATGACCTCCTTCACGCCGAAGGGCTTCTGGATGTAGTCGTCCGCGCCCAGCTCGAGGCCGAGCACGCGGTCGACCTCTTCGGACTTCGCGCTGATGAACACCACCGGCACCACGGGATCCTCGCGGCGGATGGCCTTGAGCACGTCGTAGCCGTTCATCAGCGGCATCATGATGTCCAGCAGCACGAAGTCGGGGCGCTCGGCGCCGAAGCGGGTCAGCGCCTGCGCGCCGTCGGCCGCCTCGACCACGCCGTAGCCCTCGGCGGCGAGGATCTCGACCAGCCCGCCCCGGATGTTGCCGTCGTCTTCGGCCACCAGCACCTTCATGCCGCCTCCTCGGTCTGCAGGGTGATCGTGAACGCCGCGCCGTCCTCGTCGGCCTCGAGCACCAGGTCACCGCCGTGCAGGCGCGCCAGCTCGCGCGCGATGCCCAGGCCGATGCCCGTGCCGGTGACGCCGTCGCTCAGCGCGTTGCTCAGGCGGTGGAAGGGCTCGAACACCTTGGCCCGCGCCGCCTTGGGGATGCCCGGCCCGTGATCGCGCACGGTCAGCGTCGTCACCCCGCCGGCTTGCCGCGTCATCAGGTCCACCGGGCGCCCGGCGGCGTACTTCTCGACGTTGCTCAGCAGGTTGCCCAGCATCTGGCCCAGCGCGTCGGCGTCCACCCGCACCGTCGCGCCCGCCGACAGGTCGAGCTGCGGCGAGACGCCCGCCGCCGCCAGCGAGGGCGCGAACTGATCGAGCGTCTGCCGCACCACGTCGTCGACCACCGCCGGCGCCTTGCGCACGCTCAGCTGCTCGCGCTGATGCCGCGCGAAGCTGAGGATGTTCGCGATCAGCCGGCTCAGCCGCTGGCTCTCGCTGACGATGATGCCCACGTAGCGCTCGGCGCGGTCGTCGGTGTCGGCCAGCTCGTCCTCGAGCAGCTCGGCGTACATGCGGATGTTGGTCAGCGGCGTCTTCAGCTCGTGGCTGACCTGGTTCACGAAGCTGACCCGCTGCGCGGCGCGCCGCAGCTCGCGGGTGCTCTCGCGCGAGAACCAGCCGGCCAGCCCCAGCAGCGCCAGGCCCACCGCGCCCAGCCCCAGCCACCGCGTCAGGTGGTCACCGCCCTCGGCCGGCGGCGCGCCGTACCAGGCCAGCTGCCAGGCGTTCAGCGGCGCCGGCAGCGCGCGCGTGCGCCGCGGCGCCTCGTCACCCTTCGGCGCGCGCCGGCCCCACTGGTAGACCACGCGCCCGGCCGAGTCGAGCAGCGCCACGCGCTCGTCGGGCCCCGACTCGGTCGTGTCGGGCAGCACGCCCACCAGATCGGCCAGCAACCGCACGCGATCCACCTCCGCCGCCACCAGCCCGCCCCGCGCGCCGGCCGCCACGTACATCAGGTTCAGCCCGCCGCCCCAGTACCAGATGTGCCAGCCCAGCGGCGTCGCGCGCGCGCCGCCCTCGGCCGTGGCCACCTCGGCGAAGGCCCCGCCGTCCCACAGGCCGCGCGTGCGCTGCAGGAAGTCGCGCTCCCGGTCGCTGATCGGCCCGCCCGGCGGCGGGAACACCACGCGGCGCTCGCCATCGAACACCAGCACGTCGCTCAGCCGCGCGTCCTCGCGCAGCCGCGCTCGCGCCGCCGTCGGCTCGGTGGGGAAGTCACGCAGCGCGTCCCGCAGGGCCCGCGCGCGCTCCTCCATCGATCGCTCGATGGTGGCCAGGGTCGCCTCGAGCCGCGCGTCCACCACCCGGTCGAAGCCCGCCACCACCTCGGCGCGCGCGTCGGCCTGCAGCCGCGCGCCCAGCCAGGCCAGCGCGACCAGCGGCGCCAGCACCAGCAGCGCCAGCACGATGCCGAGGCGACGGTTCAAGGAACGCCCACCCGCCTCAGTAGCTCTGCTGCATGTCGAACATGTACTGCTTGCGCCGCATCTGCTTGCGCTGCCGCCGGTAGTCCTCGGGGTCCAGGTTCTTCGAGTCCTCCAGGTTCGACTCCTCGAGCGACTTCAGCGAGGGCGCGTTCCAGGTGCGGAAGCTCTCGTTCAGGAAGGCGGCGTTGTCCTGCAGCACCCGCTGCGCCTCCTGCCGCTTGCCCTGATCGTTCAGCAGCATCGCCATGCGGTTGCGCTCCGTCGCCTCGAGCTGGATCGCCTTCACCATCACGTCGCGGTCGGCGCTGCGCTGCACCTCGCCCGCGTCGTCGGTGTACCGCGCGGTCACCTTGGCCGCCACCTGGTCGGTCTGCCCGGTGACCATGTTGCCGTAGGTCACGCCCACCTCGACCACCGGCATCGTCGCGCCCTTCTCGTTGGGCTGCACCTCGAGCTCGAGCATCACGAACTTCTCGCGCTCGGCGTACAGCTGGTTCAAGCGCGCCCGCACCTCCTGCCCGACGATGTCGGCCTCGCGCCCCAGCGCGCGCACCGGCCGCACGCCGGGCGCGCAGCGCACGGTCACCTCGACGTCCTGGGCCACCACCGACAGCACGTCGCCGAACTCGAGGTTGAAGAAGTGGGCCAGCTGCTCGGGCCGCTCGACGAACACGTGGTTGCCGTCCGAGGCGGCCGCCAGCTTGGTCATCAGGTCTTCGTTGTAGTCCAGGCCCAGGCCGATGGTCGTGACGCTCATGCCCTCGCGCCCCAGCGCGACGCCCAGCCCCTCGAGGTCGCCCGGCGTGCTCGGCCCGACGTTCGCCAGCCCGTCGCTGAGCAGGATGACGCGGTTCACCCGCTCCTCGGCCAGGAACTTGCGCAGCTCGTCCGCGCCCTTGCTCACCCCGGCGAACAGCGCCGTGTTGCCGCCCGCCGCCAGCCGCCCGATGCCCGCGTGGATGGCCGGCTTGTCCGACGCCTTCGTCGCCGGCACCACCACCTTCACCGTGCTGTCGTAGCTGATCACCGAGACGATGTCGTCCGGGCTCAGCCGGTCGACCGCCATGCGCGCCGCCTCCTTCGCGCGCATCAGCTTCTGCCCCGACATCGAGCCCGACTTGTCGAGCACGATGGCCACGTTCACCGCCGGCCGCGCGCTGGGCTTCTCGAGCGCGAAGCCGGTCAGCCCCACCTTCAGGTAGACCTTGTTCTTCTGGCCGGCCAGCATCACCGGCTCGCCCAGCCGCGCGTCCAGCCGTACCTGCTGCTGCGCGCAGGCGGGCAGCGCCCACAGAAGGCCGAAGAGCGTGGCCAGCAGGGCCCAGGTCGAGTTCTTCTTCGCGTGCGTCACGGTGTCCTCCGACGTCGGTGCAGCATCACGGTAGGCCGCGCGCCCCGCCCCAGGGTGAGGGCGCCCTGAGGCGTTTGTAAAAGAAGTGTGAGGCGCCGCAGTGCGGCGGTCGTGCCGTCTGCCCGGCGTCCCGGCGCCCCGAGCTCGCCGAGCGGTTTCGCTCTCGGCACGGCGTACGGGGCCCGGCTGACAGCTGACCGCTGACCGCTGACAGCCGGTCGGAGCCGCCACCAGCGGCTGGTGAGCAGACGCCCTCCTGGCTTTTGCTCGCGCCGCGGGGTTCGGCGGAGCTCGGCAGAGTTTTGCTTGCAAAGGGCGCCCCGTCGTTGCCAAAAGGGCGGCCGACCACCGTTTCCCGGCACCGGAGGCCCCACGTGCTTGAACCCGCAGCCGCCGAGCGCCCCGCTGGCGCGCCCCCCGATCAGCGCTACTTCCCCGCCCCCCACGAGGCCCAGTTCACCTTCCGCGCCGTGGCCGCCGGCTGCGTCGTCGGCAGCGTGGTGTCGTGCACCAACATCTACATCGGCCTGAAGATCGGCTGGACCTTCGGCGCCTCGATCATCTCGGCGGTGCTGGGCTATGCGCTGTTCGCCATCCTCGGCAACAAGCTGTCGGTGCTCGAGACCAACATCACCCAGACGGCCGGCTCGGCCGCGGGCGCGATGGCGTCGGCGGCCGGCCTGGTCGCGGCCATCCCGGCGATGAACATGCTGGGGTACGACTTCGCCTGGTGGCAGCTGATGGGCTGGGCCCTGGGCGTCGCCTTCCTCGGCGTCTTCTTCGCCGTGCCCCTGCGCCGCCAGGTGGTCGAGATCGACCGCCTGCGCTTCCCCACCGGCACCGCCACCGCCGAGACGGTCATCGCGATGAACAGCGACGGCGGCGAGGCGATGCTGAAGGCCAAGGTGCTGATCTGGAGCGGCCTCGCCGCCGGCCTCTACACCCTGGGCGCGTACTTCGTGCCCTACCTCGAGTCGCCGCCCCTGCACACCTGGCTCGAGGGCACCGCCATCGGCGGCGCGCTGGCCGTGGCCGCCGCCTGGGGCTTCAAGGTGTACCTGGGCCCGGCCCTGTTCGGCGCCGGCTTCCTCATCGGCCCGCGCGTCGCCATCTCGCTGGTCATCGGCGCCGTCGTCGCCTGGGCCGTCCTGGGCCCGCTGGCGAAGGACGCCGGCTGGGCGCCCGGCGCGATCATGAGCTACGCCAACGGCGCCCGCGGCTGGCTCTTGTGGCCCGGCGTCGCGCTGATGGTCGCCGAGGCGCTGACCAGCCTCGCCATCTCGTGGCCCACCTTCGTCCGCGCGCTGAAGATGCCCAAGAACATCGGCGAGGGCGGCAAGGCCGTCGTCGATCCCGAGCGCATCCCCAACAGCTGGTGGATCGGCGGCCTGGTCGCGGGCACCGCGCTCACCTGCGTCCTCGCGCAGCTCATCTTCGACATCCCGGTGTGGATGACCATCATCGCCGTCGCCCTGTCGAGCATTCTGGCCATCGTCGCCGTGCGCTCGGTGGGCGAGACCGACATCAACCCGGTCGGCGGCATGGGCAAGGTGACGCAGCTGGTCTACGGCGGCCTCGCGCCCGGCGCCACCGGCACCAACCTGATGGCCGCCGCCATCACCGGCGCCGGCGCCAGCCAGGCCGGCGACATGATGCAGGACCTCAAGACCGGCCACCTGCTGGGCGCCTCGCCGCGCAAGCAGTTCCTCGCCCAGCTCGTCGGCATCATGGCCGGCGTCGTGCTGGTCATCCCGGTCTATACGATCTTCACCTCGGCCTACAAAGTCGGCGGCGAGCAGCTGCCCGCGCCGGCCGCCCACGCCTGGCGCGCGATGGCCGAGCTGTTGACCAAGGGCCTCGACGCCCTGCCCGCCCACGCCGGCACCGCCGTGCTGGTGGCCGCGCTGGTCGGCATCGCCGTGCCCCTGCTGCGCAAGATCGACGGCATCAAGCCCTACGTGCCCAGCGGCCTCGCCATGGGCATCGCCTTCATCATCCCGGCCTACTACTCGCTGGTGATGTTCTACGGCCTGATCGTCTGGTTCATCTGGAAGCGCATCAACCCGGGCGCCGTCAGCAAGCTCGACTTCGCCCTCGCCTCGGGCCTCGTCGCCGGCGAGGGCCTCATCGGCATCGTCAACGCGGTGCTGACCATGCTCGAGGTGCCGCCGCTGATCGGCGGCTGAGCGTCCGGCGCGGCCGGTCGGCGGCGCCGCCGCCCCGAGACTCTCAGCGCCGCTGCACGCTGAGGATGTACTCGAGCTGCCCCGTGTCGGCCCGCACGGTCACCCGGTACGATCCGGCCGGCAGCACCCCCTCCCACCACGACGCCAGGCCCATGCCGCCCCCGGCGAGCTGCGGCAAGCCACCGTCGGCGCTCAGCACGATGTGGGTGCTGCTTCCGAGGTGGTTCAATCGGGTGAGGTGCACCCGCACGTCCGTCGCCGCGTCCAGCTCGAAGCGGTAGACGTCGACCGGATCGACGTCCTGGCACACGGTCGCGAACTTCACGCCGTCGACGGCGATGGGCTCGGCCTGCGCGGGGACGTCGTTGGGCTGATCGTCGTCGCCGCAGCGCACGCAGAGGGGTCGGTCGCGCCACCCGCAGTCGAGGGACTCTTCGAAGGTGACCGTCAGATCGTAGTCGCGGACCGGCGCGTCACCGCCCGTCGTGAACGCGTGCACGAGCCAGTCGCCGGCCTCCGGCACGTAGCTCTCGGTCGACACCTGGCCCGGCCCGGCGCTGCTGCTGGCAGGCAACGGGCCGCGCACGGCATCCTCGATGCGCAGCGCGACGCCGCCCGCAGGCACGCTGGCGGTCGCGGTGACCAGCCCCGGCGCCCGCAGTCGGTACCGATAGTAGTCGTGCGGATCCTCGGCCGGACACAGGGTGAGATCGCGCAGCTCGCCGTCCGGCACACCCGCCGCGAGGCCCGGCGCGTCGTTCGGCTCGAAGCGGTCGATGCACGCGAGACACTGGGCGTCGTCCGGCGCGCAGCCCTCCGCCTCGGCGACCGCGATGTCCAGCGTCGCGATGCCGCGATCGTCCGCGCCGCGGCCATCCACCACCAGGTGGTAGCGCCCCGGCTGCAGGTCCTGCTCCAGGCGCGCCGGCTCGCCGTCGGCGCAGGCGATCTCGCTGTCGGGCTCGTCACACGCGGCGCGCAGGTACAGCACGGCGTCGAAGTCCGCCTCGACGATCTCGAAGGTCACCGTCGCGCGCGCCTGCACCTCGAGGGCGATGATCGTCTCCGCGCCCGCGCCGCCCCCGGCGCACGCCACGGGGCGCGCGGCGTCCGCGCGGCCACGGGAGTCCAGCCGCAGCGACGCCGATCCCCCGGCGCCCAGCTCGACCGTCTGGTCGGGCCGGTCGCACGACGCCCGCTCGAGCACGCAGGCGCTCCACTCGCCCCACCGCCCCAACGCGCAGGTCCGGCGCTGGTCGTCGCCGGAATCGCACGCGCGGCGCTCGCTGACCCCGTCGACGCACGCGTCCGGATCGTCGCACGCCCCCCAGGCCCCCCAACGCCCGTCCTGACAGTCGCGTCGCTCGAAGCCGCGCCCGTTGAGACCACACCCGCGCTCCTGCAGCGTCCCCGCCTCGCAGTCCCCGCCGCCCTCGCAGGCGCCCCAATCCGTCCACGCCCCCGCCGCGCACTGCCGGCGCTGCGCCCCGCCGCCGTCGCAGGGCCGCGCCTCGTCGCGGCCATCCACGCACACGTCGGGATCCTCGCAGGCGCCGAACGCCGGCCAGGCGCCCTCGGCGCAGGTGCGCATGGCGGTCCCGCGCCCGTTGAGACCGCAGTCCTCGCGCTCCATCTCGCCGTCGCGGCAGGCGTCGGCCCCCTCGCAGGCGCCCCAGCCGCCCCAGGCGCCCTCGACGCAGGTCCGCGCCTCGACGCCGCCGCCGTTCGGGCCGCAGGCGCGCGTCTCGGTGCTGCCATCGAGGCACGCGCCCGCCCCCTCGCACGGGCCCCAGTCGCCCCAGGCCCCGTGGACGCACGCCCTCCGCTCTTCGCCGCGATCGTCCGCCCCGCAGGCGCGCACCTCGACGCTCCCCTCGCGGCACTCGCCGGCGCCCGCGCACTCGCCCCAGGGCGACCAGCGCCCTTCGGCGCAGACCCGGACCTGCAGGCCCCCGCCGTTGGGGCCGCATGCGCTCTGCTCGACGGCGTCGTCGGCGCACTCGGGCTCGACCGCGCACGCGCTCCACGCGCCCCACGCGCCGTCCTCGCAGCGACGCTCGCGCCGCGCGTCGCCCTCACAGCCCACCGGATCGGTCTGGCGCACGCCGTCCACGCAGCCGTCGGCGACCTCGCAATCGCCCCAGGCCGTCCAGCGTTCGTCCGCGCAGCGGCGCGCCTGCTGGCCGCTGTCGTCCGGGCCGCACGCGCGGACCTCGGTGCGGCCCTCGACGCAGGGCGCCGCCCCCGGCTCGCCGTCTCGACCCCCGGCGAGCACGCCGCCGTCGCCGATCTCGGCGTCGCCGATCTCGGCGTCGCCGTCCGCCGGGGCCGACCCGCCGCCGCCCCCGCCGCCCGGCACGCAGCCACCCAGCGTCCACGCGATGAACAGTCCGAGCGCGCCGCTGGCCACCACCGATCGTCGCATGGAGCCCCCATTCGTCAGGCAAAGAGGACAGGACCATACTCAGGCGCCGCCGCCCGACTCAACGGCGCCGATGCTCGCGCTGGGATGAACGCTGGTCGCATGCCCTTCGCCCGGCACGCGGATGGCACGCGCGCGGACGGCCCACACGCCGCGTCGAGTCGACGCCCGCCGTCCGCAGGCGGGCCGGCGGCGAGGGTTCGCGCGAGCGGCGTCAGCCCGCCGCGCCCTCGACGAAGGCCGCCAGGTGCTGCCCGGTGAGCGTCGATCGCGCGGCCACCAGATCGGCCGGCGTCCCCTCGAACACCACCCGCCCGCCGTCGTGGCCCGCGCCGGGGCCCAGGTCGATGATCCAGTCGGCGTGCGCCATCACCGACTGGTGGTGCTCGATCACGATGACCGACTTGCCGCCGTCCACGAGCTGGTCGAGCAGCCCGAGCAGCTGCCCCAGATCGGCCAGGTGCAGCCCCGTCGTCGGCTCGTCCAGCACGTACACGTCGCCGTCCGCGCCCATCTGCGTCGCCAGCTTGATGCGCTGACGCTCGCCGCCCGACAGCGTGGTCAGCGGCTGGCCCAGCCGCAGGTAACCCAACCCCACGTCGCGCAGGCGCTTCACGATCTTCAGCGCCGCCGGGATACGCGCGTCGCCCTTGCCGAAGTAGTCGACGGCGTCGTCGACCGGCAGGTCGAACACCTCGGCGATGTTCAGCCCGCCCAGCCGATAGTCCAGCACCGCCGCCTGGAAGCGCTTGCCCTCGCAGTCCTCGCACACCGTGGTGACGCCCGCCATCATGCCCAGGTCGGTGTAGATCACCCCCGCCCCGTTGCACGTGGGGCACGCGCCTTCACTGTTGGGGCTGAACAGCGAGGGCTTCACGCCGTTGGCCTTCGCGAACTTCTTTCGGATGTGATCCAGCAAGCCCGTGTAGGTGGCCGGGTTGCTGCGCCGCGATCCCTTGATCGCCGACTGATCCACCGTCACCACGCCGTCCTGCGAACAGACCGACCCGTCGATCAGCGAGCTCTTGCCCGATCCCGCCACGCCGGTCACCACCACCAGCACGCCCAGCGGGATGTCGACGTCGACGCCCTGCAGGTTGTGGGTCGAGGCGCCGCGCACCGCCAACGCTCCCTTGGCCTTCCGCACCGTCTTCTTCAGCGCCGCCCGATCGCGCAGGTGCCGACCGGTCAGCGTCCCGCTGTCCCGCAGCCCCTCGACGCCGCCTTCGTACACCACCTCGCCGCCCGCCGTGCCCGCGTGCGGCCCCAGGTCGACCACGTGATCGGCGATGGCGATCACCTCGGGCTTGTGCTCGACCACCAGCACGGTGTTGCCCTTGTCGCGCAGCCGCACCAGCAGCGCGTTCATGCGCTGGATGTCGTGCGGGTGCAGCCCGATGGTGGGCTCGTCGAACACATAGGTCACGTCGGTCAGCGACGATCCCAGGTGGCGGATCATCTTCGTGCGCTGCGCCTCGCCGCCCGACAGCGTGCCCGACGGCCGGTTCAGCGTCAGGTAGCCCAGCCCGATGTCGACGAAGGCGTCCAGCGTGTGGCCCAGCGCCCCGAGCAGCGGCGCCACGGTCGGCGCGTCGAGGCCGCGCACCCAGTCCGCCAGATCGCTGATCTGCATCGCGCTGACGTCGGCGATGTTCAGGCCCGCGATCCGCGACGACCGCGCCGCCTCGCTCAGCCGCGTGCCCCCACAGTCCGGGCAATCGCGCAGCGTCACGGCCCGCTCGACGAACGCTCGGATGTACGGCTGCAGCGCGGCCTTGTCCTTCGACAGCATCGACTTCTGCAGCCGGGGGATCAGCCCCTCGTAGGTCAGGTTCGCGTTCGCCACGCGCACCTTCACCGGCTCCTTGAACAGGAAGTCCTGCATCTCCTGCGCGGTGTAGTCGCGGATGGGCTTCTTCGGATCGAGGAAGCCCGACTCGCACATGATGCGGACGTGCCAGCCATCGGCGGTGTAGCCGGGGATGGTGATCGCCCCCTGCTCGAGCGACTTCGAGTCGTCGTAGAGCTGCGAGCGGTCGAAGTCGGACGCCCAGCCCATGCCCTCGCAGCGCGGGCACATGCCGCCGGTGATGGTGAAGCTGCGCTTCTCCACCTGCCCGCCCCCCTTCGCCACCTGCATCGAGCCGGAGCCGGTGACCGACGGTACGTTGAACGAGAACGCCTTGGCCGATCCCACGTGCGGCTCGCCCAGGCGCGAGAACAGCACGCGCAGCATCGCGTCCGCGTCGGTCGCCGTGCCGACGGTCGACCGCGCGTTCGCGCCCATGCGCTCCTGGTCGACGATGATCGCGGTCGTCAGCCCATCGAGCACGTCCACGTCGGGCCGCGCCTGCGTGGGCATGAAGCCCTGCACGAACGCGCTGTAGGTTTCGTTGATCAGCCGCTGTGACTCGGCCGCGATGGTGCCGAACACCAGCGACGACTTGCCCGAGCCGGAGACGCCGGTGAAGACGGTCAGCCGCCGCTTGGGCAGCCGAACGCTCACGTTCTTCAGGTTGTTCTCACGGGCGCCCTCGACGCGGATCAGGTCGTGGCGGTCGGCGGGGTGGTGCTGGGTGTCGCGCATGGGCGGGACATCACCACGAGCCGGCGCGCGCCGCAAGCGTCCGAAGAGCGTTCGGGAGCGTCCCCACGGCGTCCGATCACCCCCCGCCGGGCCGATCCGGCCGACAGAAGCCCTGGCCGTCACAATGCTGAGGTCGAGGCCCCGGCGCGTCCACGCAGTCGGCGTCCACGACGCAGGGCACCAACACCGGCGGGGGCCCGACGTCGGGACGCGCAGGCCCCCCGTCGGGCGGCGGCGGGCCCGCGTCGCTCACCCCCGCGTCGCCCGGCGGCGATGGCTCCTTCGTCCCGAGCGGCTCGCACACCGCGTCGCGCGGGATGGCCTCGATCACCATCTCGTGCCCCAGGTCGCGTACGCAGCCGCCGATGGCGAGGTTGCACTGGTGCCCGTCGACCGTGCGGCAGTCGGCGTCGCTCGAGCACGCGGGGATCCACCCCCGCGCGGGCACGCGGTCGCCGCGGGTGGGCTCCTCGTACAGCACCGCGCCGCGCGGACGGCAGCCCGCGTCCGCCTCGACCACGCACAGCCCGTTCGGCCAGCCCGGCCCCTGCGTCGTCCAGCAGGCACCCCCGCCGCAGTCCGCGTCGCTGCGGCAGGCGTTGCCCAGAGGCGCGTCGCAGTCTTCGTCACCCTCGAGCGTCTTGCCGCAGGGCATCGGGAAGTCCACCCGGTGATAGCCCGCCGGCAGCACGTGGCCCGTCGGCGACTCGGCGGCGGTCAGGTCGACCGGCGCGTACAGCAGCCCGCGGCGGTCGGCCCCGATGAAGGGCTCGTCCGGATCCTTGCGCCGGTCGCCGTTGGTGTCGTCGTACGCCAGCAGCCGCGCGATGCCATAGCGCGCGCCGCTCTCCGCCGTCGCCAGCAGATCCGCCGTCGGTGCCGTGAACAGGTGCAGCGGCCCCACCGACAACCGCAGCGGGCGGCTGGTGCCCGGCTGCTCGACCGCGTCCTCGAAGCGCGCCTGCTCGAAGCCGTCGAGCAGCCAGAACACGGCCCAGCGCGGCCGCTCGGCGGTGACCGGCGCGATGCTCTGGATGGTGAAGTTCGGGTGCGCGTACAGCGGCTCGCCCTCGTAGCTCGCCGGCACCAGCGGCTCGCTGCACCCGAGGCTCAGCGCGGCCACCGCCACCCATCGAATCACAGCCGCCACGTCAGCCCTCCCGCCGCCCACCAGGTGACGTCCGCCTCCAGCGCGTCCGTCGTCTGCGCCCCGCGCTCGGCGTCCGCCTGCCGCAGCACGATGGCCATGGGCCCCGTCTCGAGTCGCAGCCCCAGCCCGCCGGCCAGCGCCCGCTCGAGCGACAGCAGCGCCCCGAAGCCGCCGCTGGTCGTCGAACGCTCCGCCGCGTCGCCCTCGGTGAACACCTGCCGATGCCACGCCGCCTCGCCCAACACACCCAGCGCCAGCGTGCCCCACTCGAGGTCGATGGCGCGGTAGAGACCGAGCCCGAGCCCGTACACCTCGTGACGCCGGGGCGCGCGCCCCTCGCCCGCGTCGGCCTCGATCAGCCCCAGCCGCCCCCGCACCATCACCGAGAACCACCGCGTGTCCAACACATAGCCGACGACGACGCCGGGCATCACCCCTTCGCCGTCGACGATCTCACCGTGCGCCGCGCCCAACACGAACAGCCCGTGCACGACGGAGCGTTCGCCCCCGCCCTTGCGCACCAGCCGATCGTAACGCTCCTCGCGCGCGGGCAGCGCCCGAAGATCCACCACCTCGCCCGGCCGCAGCGCCACCTCGTAGTTCAGGTGCGCCCGGCTGCGCCGCTCCTGCACCCGGTAGCGCTTCGGCGGCAGCGCGATCTCGGCGTTCGCCCGCGGCGGCTTCACCTCGGCCACCAGCGCCCCCGCCTGCGCGTCGGTGATCAGGTACAGCCACTCGTCGCCCAGGCGCAGCCGCCCCATGTTCCTGCGCGACGCCGTCCGCGTCAGCACCACCTCGCCCCGCCCCTTCACGTCCCAGGCATAGGTCGGGTGCTGCAGCGTGAGCGTTCGCCCGGACGATCGCACCGTCTCGTTGTAGGTGTGCTCGTAGGCCTCGGACAGCGTCACCACCCCGTCGCCGTTGCGATCCGCCGCGCCGCGCAGCCCGTTCAGCAGGTGGTGCGAGAACACCGATCCCCGCAAGCGATCCGACTCCATGCTGTTCTCGGACGCCGCGCTCGACGTGATGATCGCCATGCCTTCGGCCGCCGTCTGATCCAGGACCTCCACCCGGAAGTCCGGCGCCGGCTTCATGCCCTTCACCCGCGACACCCCGCCCGAGCGGCAGGCGTCGACCAGCAGCACGCGCACCTTGGCGGGCGCCGACTCGACCGCCCCGCGCAGCGCCGCGAAGGGCAGCCGCTCGCCCCCGAGGTGCAGCGACTCGGCGTCCGCGTGCCCCGAGTAGTAGACGACCAGCGCCGACGGCCCGTCCCCCGCGTGCGCCGCGATGTCGGCGCTCACCTTCTCCAGCGCCGCGCGCACGCCCGCCGGCCCCTCGCCCAGCACCCGCGTGATGCGATCGGCGCGCACGTCGCCGTGGCTGCGCAGCACGTCGGCGATCAGCTGCGCGTCCTGCTCGGCGTACAGCAGCTCGACCTCGTCCGGATCGCCCGCGTTGTGTCCGATCACCAGCACCCACGTCTCGGGCGGCAGCGCCTGCGCCGCGCGGGGTGCCACGAGGAGCAGCCCGATCGCGAGCCAGCCAGGTATCCGTCGTGCCATGTCCCCCTCCGGTCCAACCCCGCCTTACCCCGCGGCCCCGGCCATCGTGCAAGGAAAAATGCCGGCAGATTTTCTTTGCACGACCGCGGCTGGGACGGGGTGAGGCAGGGCGACACCACCGAACGAGGGAGCCTCCCATGGACACGAAGACCCGCCGCATCACGCTCACCGTCGCCCTGCTGGCGCCCCTGGCCGTGGCCCTGGGCCTGCGCGCCATCGACGCCGACCTGACCGGCCGCGCCATCGGCGAGGGCGACGCCGTCATCGGCCTCGAGCTGAGCGGCATCAACCACGCCTGGACCGCCACCGGCCTCGACGCCGCCTTCCACGACGCGCCCACCTTCGCGCAGATCGTCACCGACGCCGGGCAGGACCCCGCCAACGTCCGCCTCGACCGCGGCGGCAACCTGCGCATCCAGGAGCTGACCGGCGACGACGTGCACGCCGTCGAGACGGTCGACGTGCTGGTGCTGGCCGGCGACCTCGCCGCCCAGGGCATCGACGGCGAGTCGGGCACCGTGCGGGTCAACCAGGCCGACCGCGCCGCGCGCCACACCGTGCAGCTCGAGCGCGCGTACGACGACCCCGTCGTCCTGCTGCAGGTGGGCTCGTACGCCGGCGTCCAGCCGGTCGAGGCGCAGGTGTACGCCGCCGACGCCACCAGCTTCACGTTCGCCCTGGTCGAGCCGCCGAACATCGACGGCGCCCACGCCCGCGAGTACGTGCACTACGCGGTCATCGACGCGGGCAACTACACGCTGGCCGACGGGCGGCGCCTGGTCGCCGGCAAGGTGCAGAACGGCCTCTCGGACTTCGCGCCCGGCCAGGACTACACCAAGGTGCCGACCGCCGGCTGGTTCAGCGGCCCGGTCACCAGCATCACCCGCGTGCAGTCGTCGCACACCGACGAGTTCGCGTCGACCTGGGCCCTCGAGGTCACGGCGTCCAACGGCGACCAGACGAAGCTGAAGACCCGCTTCAAGCGCGCCGAGCACTACACCGACGCACCCAACTCGGCGTTCGGCGTCATCGGCTACGTGCTGCTGGGCGCGCCGGGCGAGCCGGGCTCGCTGCTGCTGACCGACACCCGCGGTGATCAGGCCTCGCTGGCCTACGAGAGCGACAGCAACGGCCGCTGCTACGCGCTGACCGACCTGGGCCTGGGCGAGCGCGACCTGACCACCATCGAGCTGAAGGGCCGCGCCTTCGGCCGCACCTCGGTGGTGCTGTACAGCGGCGAGCACTGCACCGGCGGCGAGGCCTCGCTGTCGGCCACGGCCGGCGCGACCGAGACGGCCAGCAACATCTGGCCCGAGGACGCCGCGGGCCAGCGCGTGGGTGACAACGGCGCCTTCGCGTCGCTGCGGGTGCTGTGGGCCGAGAGCGCCTCGCTGAGCGACGAGCGCTGCTTCGCCGGCGGCCAGGTGGTGCTGACCAACGACATCGGCTACCTCGTGTTCCAGGACGATGGCGACCTGGTGCTGTACCGCTACAACGCCACCGACGACACCTTCTTCGCGGCGTGGTCGTCGCAGACCGCCGGGCAGGCCGAGGGCGGCAGCGTCTGCACCGAGCTCGTCAGCGAGGCGCTCACGCTCAACATCCGCGACGCCGCCGGCGACCTCGTCTGGTCGGCCGAGGGCGCGTCGAACTTCGGCGACGAGGCGCAGGCCCTCGAGCTGCGCGACGACTGCGACCTCGCGCTGGTGCCGGCCCCCGGCTCGCCGCTCACCGCGTGGTCGGCCGGCACCGCCGACTGCTGGACCAACATGCCCCCCGCCGTCCAGAGCGCCATGCCCGACTTCGTGCTGGCCTTCACCGACATCGACGGCGACGGCGCGAACGAGCTGGTGCTGCTGACCACCTACGCCGATGGCACGACCTTCCTCATGTTCGACCCGCTGGGCATCGCCCAGATGCTCGACCGCATGGGCATCACCATCGACGACTACTACTTCGAGACGCTCAGCCCCACCCAGCAGGCCGCCGCCGAGCAGCAGACCGCGAGCGAGCGCAGCGTGACCGGCGCGTCGACCAGCGAGGCGCTGGTCGCCCTGGCCGGCAGCAGCGCCGGGGGGCGGTACGTCAGCATCGAGATGGAGCGCACCGCCTACGAGGCCGGCACGCAGTCGAACGGCTCGAGCGTCTCGGTCACCGTCGGCCACTACGCCTACGAGAGCGAGCCCGGGGTGCTGGGCGAGAACGTCGAGATGGAGGCCTACGTGGCGCGCGTCGAGGGCTCGACGGCCAACGGCAACGTGTCGGCCAGCGTCACCGTCGGCCAGGCCTCGCAGACGCAGTACATCGGCAAGGACGGCTTCGCGGTGGGCGGCGGCTTCGACGCGGTGGCGGCGGGCGTCGTCTTCGGTGACACCGAGGGTTCGTACGTCGGCTTCTCGGCCAGCGTGGGCACCAGCGGCGGCGTCGAGGCGCGCTGGGGCCGCGACGACCAGTACGGCTTCACCGTCGACGTCCCCAAGTTCCCGGTGGGCATCGCCATCTACGTCAGCGGGTCGGACGTGACGTGGCTGGGCGAGGAGATCGCCGACCTCGCGGTCGCCGGCTACGACGAGACCAGCGACGCCGCCGTCTACGCCTGGGGCTGGACCGCCGACAAGGCCCCGCAGCTCGCCGCCGGCACCAAGGTCTTCTTCACGACCGCGGCGACCGACACGCGGATCGCCATCACCCGCGCCACCGACGCCGTCGAGGGCGGCTTCTGGACCAGCGTGGACGCCACGACCGAGTTCTTCGTCTCCACCGGCAACTCGGCCTGGAAGATCACGGTCAGCGGCTTCGACGACACCTACGAGTCGATCGAGCTGGCGGTCGCGGTCTCCCTCGAGGAGCTCGAGGACAGCGCCGCCGCCGTGACCGCCGCCTTCGCCAACGCCGTGCAGTTCGTCGACAGCTCGGCGCAGGTGGTGGCCGATACCGCCGCGGGCGTCTACGATGCCGTCAGCGGCGGCGCCACCAACGCCGCCAAGCGCGTCGTCAAAGCCTTCAAGAAGCTGTTCTGAGCACACCACCCCCCGCCGAACCGCACGCCCCCACCCTGCTCCGCGCCCTGCTGGGGCGCGAGGGCCGGGCCCTCGCGGCCGGCCCCCTCTTCGTCGCGTCGCTCGCCTTCACCGCCTTCGGCGCCGCGCTGGTCACCCTGGCCGGCCTGCCCGCCCCGCAGAGCCTGACGCTGTTCTTCGGCGTCGTCGCGCTCAACAGCCTCACCCGCGACCTCATCGACGACAACGGCGCGGCCATCTGGGAGCGCGGCGAGAG
>JACKDN010000018.1 GCA_020633465.1 Myxococcales bacterium | reverse complement strand
AGCGGGGGCAGGATTCGAACCTGCGACCTTCGGGTTATGAGCCCGACGAGCTACCTGGCTGCTCCACCCCGCACCAAGCGCGTCGTCGACGCGCAGACACCAGACACCGAGAGAGCCGGTATCGAGAGATACCAGCATCGAAAGAACCAGAGAGACGAAAGCCCGGTCACTCGCATGACCGGGCTTCGTCGTTCGGCCGCGCCTCTCGGCGGCGGCCTTGGTAGCGGGGGCAGGATTCGAACCTGCGACCTTCGGGTTATGAGCCCGACGAGCTACCTGGCTGCTCCACCCCGCAACAGGTGGGCGGACTATAGGGTCGATGGCGCGGCGCGTCAACCCCATGGCCCGCATTATTTCGGAATCAGTCCGCCTCGCCGGCGCGGCGGCGGTCGCGCTTGCGGATGGCCGTGCGGGCGATGGCCTTGATCTTCTGCAGTTCGGCCTTGCGCAGGTTGCGGTGCTGGCCGGGGCGCAGGCCCTCGAGGTCGAGGTTGGCGAAGGCGACGCGGCGCAGGCGGATGACCGGGTGGCCGATGGCCTCGAGCATGCGCTTGACGAGGTGGTTGCGGCCCTCGGTCACCGTCAGCTCGATCCAGGCGTTCTCGCGGCTGGTCTTGGGGCCGCCGCTCTCGACGCGGTGCACGAAGTCGGCGCGCGCGGGGCCGTCCTCGAGGTCGACGCCGGCGCGCAGGCGGTCGAGCGACGCCTCGGTCGGCATGCCCTTCACCTTCGCGCGGTAGGTCTTCGGCACCTCGCCCGCCGGGTGGGTCAGGCCGGCGGCCAGCTCGCCGTCGTTGGTCAGCAGCAGCAGACCCTCGGCGTCGAGGTCCAGCCGTCCGACCGGGAAGAGGCGCGTGTCGACGCCCTTGAGCACGTCGAAGACCGTCTTCCGATCGAACTCGTCGCTGGCCGTCGTGACCACGCCGCCGGGCTTGTTCAGGATGATGTACGTCCACGCCTTGGGGCGGCGGATCACCTTGCCGTCCACCTCGATGGTGTCGCTGTCCGCGTCGGCCTTGGCGCCCAGCTCGTTGACCACCACGCCGTTGACCTTCACCCGGCCGGCGGTGATCAACGCCTCGGCCTTGCGCCGCGAGGCGATGCCCGCCTGGGCGATGATCTTCTGCAGTCTGTCGATGGCCATGGCGTCCTCGGCGGCGCGCGCCGCGCAGCGGGGCAGGTGGCGGGGCGGGCCCCGGGGCGCGGCGGTGTACTACAGCTCGAGCTCTTCGTCGAGCTTCACCTCGCGCGACTGCGGCGACACCCAGCGGTGCAGCGTGGCCTTGTCGGCCAGCGGGCGGCCCGCCTCGTCGCACCGCGTCACCCGCAGCAGCACGCGGCGGGTGTCGAGCGTGTCGATGAAGCCGTCGAACCCGACGAGGTAGTGCTGCGTCTCGCCGAGCTGCAGGTCGCCCTCCAGGTCGAGCATGCGCCGGTAGTAGCCGTGCAGGTTCCAGACGGCGCCCCACAGATCCTCGGGCGGCTTGATGACGTCGAGGCCCAGGCGCAGCTCGCAGTCGCGGCGCGTGATCGGGAAGCGGTGCCCCAGGCCGCTGTCGGCGAAGTGGCGCAGCACGCCGTCGATGCGCGCGGCGTCCTTGTCGGGATCGAGGTGCGTCTCGAGGCAGCGCCGGGTGACGGTCCGGTTGGTCTGGTGGGCCCGCTCGGTGGCGCCGACCACCAGCGGATCCACCCGGCTCCACAGCTGGCCCAGCGCGGGCGAGGCCGCGTCGAGCTTCTCGCCCGGGGCCAGCTCGCGCTGCAGGAAGCGGATGTAGTGCTGCACGTCGTAGGCGCTCATCGACAGGCGGCTGCCGTCGTTGCCCGCGACGTCGAGCCCCTTCACGCGGGGCGGCTCGATGGGCGCCAGGCTGGACGCCTCCCCCATCAGCAGCGCGTCGGCCCCCAGGGCCACCTGCGTGGCGCCCGGCGACGCGGCGAAGGGCACGATGGCGTTGTAGCTGTCGAAGCGATCGCGCAGCACCGACACCACCCGCCAGGCCTCGGGCGTCGCCCCGCCGAGCGCGTCGACCATCACGTCGACCCCGCCGCCCGGCGTCAGCGTCTGCAGCACCTCGAGCAGCGGCGGCATCAGCGTCGACTTCAGCTGCACCGTCGGCGCCAGCACGATCGTCAGCAGGCGCCCCTGCCGCCGCCGCGTGACCTGCTCGATCAGGTCGCGGTTGCTGGTGAGGGGGACGTTGCCCTCGAGCACCTCGGTGAGCGTCGGCGTGCCGGCCATGGAACCCTCCTGCGCGGCCCCGAGCGTCGCCCATCGCCCGGGGCATGTCAATCGGCGCCCCGGGCCGGGGATTGCCGCTGTGGGGCGGCCGTGCTAGAGGGAGGTGAACGTCGGCGTGTGAGGTTCGGATGCCCTTCGCCCAGGCCCTCGACGACCTGATGCAGCGCTGCCCCTCGGTGCGCGGCGCGGCCTTCACCGACCTCGACGGCGAGGAGATCGCCCTCGAGCCGTCCAGCGCGCGCGAGACGCTGCGCCTGTGCGCCGCGTACGGCGGCATCGCGCTGCGGCGCCTGTCCACGGCCGAGTCGGCGGCCGGCCGCGGCCCCATCCATCAGGTGGCCCTGCGCGGCTCGACCGGCGCCTTCGTCACGCTGAAGGTTGGCGAGGAGTATCAGCTCGTGCTGCACCTCGACGACCGCGCGCCCCAGGGGCAGGTGCTGCTCTGCGCGCGCGACACCGTCACGACGCTCGAAGCGAACATCTGACCAGCCGCGTGCTGGCGCTCCCCCTGCCCCTCTTCCTGGCGGCCCCGGCGCCGCCGCCGACGTACACCGGCGAGTTCCAGGCCCTGCAGGTGGGCGCGGGCCCGGCGTTCACCGGCGCCGGGGCGGGCGCCACCGTCGACCTCTCGGCGCGCGCCTCGACGGTGCTGCACCTGGCCGATCTCGAGCTGGGCTATCGCTACGCGGACATCGTCGACGGCGCCCGCACCCACGGGCTGCAGGCCGGCCTGCACGTGCACCCGCTGTTCCTGTTCCTGCTGGGCAACGACACGCTGGCGGCGACGCTCGCCTCCTTCTACGTTCGCGTGGGCGGGGGCGGCTTCGTCGGCCGGGACGCCGACGGCGACGACCTGGCCGACCTGAGCTGGGAGCTGGCCGGCGGCTGCGACCTGCCGCTGGCCCCGCTGCCCGACCGCCCCCGCTGGTGGCTGGGTCTGCAGGTGGGCCGGGCCTGGGCCTTCGGCCGCGACCCCTTTGAAGGCGAGGGGCTCACCTTCGTCTCGCTGCGCGTCGCCCTGCGGCGCGACGGCCCGCTGTGATGACGCGCCGGCCCGCCGCGGGCCGGCCCCACCGCCGCCGGGACCGGATGCGTAACATCCCGCCCGGCGCCGCGTTCTGGACCGACGAAACGAACCCGGGAGGGAGCTGACATGTCGACCATCCTCGCCCTGGCCATCGCCCTGATGGCCCCCGCCGCCGACGCCCCGGCCGCCGCCGGCGCCGCCACCATCGACCACGGGCCCTGGGACGCGCTGCTGAAGAAGTACGTCAAGGGCGACAAGGTCGACTACGCGGGCTTCGCGGCCGACCCCGGCCTGAAGGCCTACGTCGCCACCATCGAGAAGACGGACCCCGCGAGCATCAAGGACGCCAAGGACCGCCTCGCTTTTTGGATCAACGCCTACAACGCCCACACGGTGGCGGCCGTCGTCGCCCACTGGCCGGGCATCACCAGCGTCTCGAACGTCTACCCCGACTTCGCTTTCTTCAAGAAGAAGGACAAGGTGATCGGCGGCGAGAAGTACGCGCTCAACGACGTCGAGAACGAGATCATCCGCCCCCGCTTCAAGGACCCGCGCATCCACGCCGCGCTCAACTGCGCCAGCGTCTCGTGCCCGCCGCTGGCCAACTTCGCCTTCACCGGCGCCAAGCTGGACGCCCAGCTCGATCAGGTGATGCGCGCCTTCGCCAACGACGCGGCGCGCAACGAGATCGAGCCCGGCAAGGACACCGTCCGGCTGTCGGAGATCTTCAAGTGGTACGCCGACGACTTCAAGCCGGCCGGCGGCCCCAAGGCCTACCTGCTGAAGTACCTCGACGGCGAGCGCAAGGCGGCGCTCGAGAAGGCCGCGAAGGTGGACTTCAAGCCCTACGACTGGAACCTGAACAAGACCTGAGTCGCGAGCCGCCGAGCCGCCCGTTCAGGCGGCCTGGCTGCGATCCCGCACCGAGATGAGGCCCTTCAGCGCCGCGTCGATGCGCAGCATGATCGTGGCCTCCTCGGGGCTCATCTTCGGCCGCCCCTGGTTGCCCACCACCACGCGATCCGGCCCCTTCTGGCCGATCACCCGCTCGCCCTCGGCCAGCACCGCCGCCAGCTCGTGCGCCCGGTGCATCAGCAGCGCGTATCCGGGCCGGTTCGACGGCTCGAGGTCGTCGGCGACGGCCGCCAGGGGTCCAGCGATGTGCTCGTCGATGCGCTTGCGCAGGGTCATGTAGATGGGCTTCTTGCCCTGGCCGAGGAAGCTGTCGTTCGTCGACGGCAGCTTGCAGGCCGTCTCGAGCAGCTCGCCGGGGCGCAGATCCTTCGTCACCACGTAGGCGCGCGCCACGTCGTAGAACAGCTTCATGACGCCGGTGCGGTCGACGAAGCGCGCGTCCTCGTCCACCGGGGCGGCCCCGGCCGCGGCGGCCGGCTGCGCGGCGGGCGGCTCGATCTCACCCTGCATGTCCGCCGTGGGCTCGCCGCCCAGCGCCTCGGGCGGGGGCGGCGGGGGGCGCACGGGCGCCCGCGGGCTGATCTCGGCCCTGCGCTCGCCGGGCGCGGCCGGCCGCTCGGGCAGCGGCACGCGGGGCGCGGGGGTCGAGGGACGTGACGGGGCGCGAGGCGTCGGGCCTTCGCCCTTCGCCGGGGCGCTGGCCGGCGCCGAGGACCCCCGGTGAGGCGCGACGCGGCCGCGGTCGGCGTCGGCAGCGAGCGCGCCGACGGGCCGCCCGAGCCCTCGGCGGGCGCGCGCTCCTCGGCGGAACGCTCTTCGGGCGGGTGCTCCGCGGCCACGCGCTCCTGGGCGGAACGCTCCTGGGCGGCACGATCCTCGGCGGCACGCTCCTGGGCGGAACGCTCCTGGGCGGAACGCTCCTGGGCGGAACGCTCCTCGGCGGAACGCTCCTGGGCCGCGCGCTCGGCGGCGGCACGCTCCTGGGCCGCGCGCTCCTGGGCCGCGCGCTCCTGGGCCGCCGCGCGTTCCTGGGCCGCGCGCTCCTGGTCCGCGCGTTCCTGGGCCGCGCGCCTGCGCCGCCGCGCGCGCGGGCGCGCGCTCCGCGGCGCCGCGATCCTCGGCCGGACGTCCAGCCGCTGGGGCCGGCGCCGCGCCCGATCCCGCGCCCGGCCGCTCGACCAGAGCCGCGCGGCCGAGGCCGCCTCGTCCGCGCGAGCGCGCGCCGGTCGCCGACGCGTCGTTCGCCGCCGCGCCGCGCGCGTCGTCCTCGGCCCCGTCCCCCGTGGGCTCCGGCCCCAGAGGCCGCGAGAACAGCCCCTGGTCGGGGCGTCCCCAGCCCGGGTCGCGCCCCTTCAGCAGCGATCCGCCGCCCCCGTTGCCTCCGCCGCCGCCGCGCGCGTCCGCCGCTGCGCCGGCGCGGGCCTGGGCCCCGGCGGATCCGTCACCGTCCGCCCCCGCCGCCTGCTGCGCCGCCCGCTCCTTGTCGCGCAGCATGCGGTGCAGGTCGGCGGCCTTGAAGTCCATGACCGTCTTGGCCAGCGAGTCCGCGCGCTCGACCTCGCTCGGATCGGCCTGCACGCCGTCGCCGTCCATCGCGACCTCGGCCGCCGCGCCGCCGACCGGCTGCGTCGAGTCGGTCGCCGCCGCCAGCCCGCCCGCCAGGCTGCCCCCGCTGGCCAGGGGCGCCGTCGCGCGCCGCGCCTCGTTCGAGGCGAGCGGATCGTCCTCGACCGGCACGAAAGGGTCGTGGCCCGGCCGCAGGCCCGCCGGGAAGCGGCTGACCAGCTGCGGCGAGTCCCCCGCCCGGAACCACTTCTCGTAGGCCGGGTGGTAGATGAAGTCGTCGGGGCTGATGTTGCCCTGCTCGGCCCAGGTGAGGATGGTCTGCAGATCGTTGGCGACGTAGTTGCGGTCGCCCTTGCGCAGCCAGAACTGCTGGGGCGGCGCCACCGCCGGGCCCACCGCCACCGGCGGCGGCTCGTTCTGCGGCAGCACGTCGCGCAGCTCGCGCAGGTCGCGGGCGCGATACCAGCTCTGGTACTTGGGCGAGTAGACCATGTCGGCGGGCAGCACGCGGCCGTCGCGGGCCCACTGGCGCATCGAGTCGAGGTCGGGCGCCTGGTAGTCCCGACCGTCCCGGCGGAGGATGTAGGGCTGGCTCATCGGGCGCCGAATCCGTGCTGACGCTGCGCTCCTGCCGAAAGTAACACAGGCGACCGGGCGCGCAACCCTACGAACCCACCGGCGCGCCGCCTCAGAAGTCGACGCCGGGGCGCACGGTCAGGTCGAGGCTCAGGGGCAGCACGGCGGCGGCGCGGTCGACGTCCAGCGCCTCCCAGACCATCGCGTAGGCCACGCGCGCCTCGACCATCCGCTTGACGTACTCGCGCGTCTCCTTGAACGGGATGGTCTCGACGAAGACGTCCACCTCGGCGGACTTGCGGCCGCGGAACCAGCCGAGCAGCGAGGTCGGGCCGGCGTTGTACGCGGCGGCGACGAGGGGCAGCTGACCCCCGAAGCGCGTCTGCAGCGCGTGCACGTACCAGCTGCCCAGCTCGACGTTGGTGCCGGGATCGAACAGATCGGGCGTGGGCGCGCTGGCGTCGTTGCGCAGCGACTGGATGCCGCGGGCGGTGCGCGGCAACAGCTGCATCAGGCCGACCGCGTGCGCCGGGCTGACCGCGTCGCGGTCGAAGGCGCTCTCCTTGCGGATGAACGCGTAGATCAGGGCGGGATCGACGCCCAGCGCGCGGGCGGCGGGATCGACGTAGGCCGCGTAGCCCTGGGGGAAGAGGTCGCGCCAGATCTCGGCGTCCCCGGGCTGCGGGGCGGCGTCGATCAGGCGGTGGTGGCGGATCATCGCCGCGCGGTAGCGGCGCTCGGGATCGCCCACCACCCGCGCGAGCTCCCGCTCGAGCGCCCAGGCGTCGGCCTTGCGCAGGGGCACCGCCAGCGCGTCGAGGGCCCGGCGCGCGAAGTCGAAGAGCCCCGCCGCGGCCAGCGCGCGGATCTCGGCGACCGGCGCGCTCA
Source organism: Myxococcales bacterium (assembly GCA_020633465.1). Classification (GTDB taxonomy): domain Bacteria; phylum Myxococcota_A; class Bradymonadia; order UBA7976; family UBA1532; genus JACKDN01. The sequence continues at coordinate 166,180 of JACKDN010000018.1, read as the reverse complement.
GCGCGGCGGGCGGGGGCGCGACCAGGTCGGGCGCGGCCGAAACGGCGTCGGCGGCGGCACGGGCGGGAAGGCGCCCGCGAACCGGCGGCGCAGCAGCAGCGCGTACCAGTCGTGGGGGCGCTCGGCGATCAGGCGCGCGCGCCGCGCCGCGGCGTCGGCCGGCGCCTTCGTCTCGAGCGCCCGGGCGGCCCAATACGCCGCCCGCCGCGCCGCCCGGCTGCCCGCCGGCGCCTTCGCGGCCAGCGCGTCCAGCAGCGGCACCGCGGCGACGCGGTCGCCGGCCAGCCACAGGCTCCACGCCCGGTACCAGGCGGCCGCCGCCCCCCACTTGCCCCGGGTGATGCGCGCGAAGGCGCGGGCCGCGTCGCCGAAGCGCCCGTTCTCGTACAGCAGGAAGGCGCTGAAGAACCGGGTGTCCTCGGCGAAGGCGCCGTCGGGCCAGCGCGCCAGGTACGCGTCGTAGGCCTGCCGGGCGGCGATCACGTCCCCGGCCCGTCCGTGGCAGCGGGCCAGCAGGTAGGCCGCCTCCTCGGCGTGCTCGCCGCCGGCCGCCAGCACCGACTCGAAGGCGCGCGCGGCGATGCCGAAGTCCTCGCGCAGGCGATCGAGGTGCAGCTGGCCCAGGCGGAAGCGCGCCTCGGCGTCCGCCGACGTGCCCAGCAGGCCGCTCAGCTCGGCCGCGGCGGCCACGTAGTCGCGCGCCTGCTCGAAGGCCGCCGCGCGGGTGAGGCGGTCGCCGGTGGACAGGGTGAGATCCTTCGCGGCGGCCTCGCCCTGCGGCGTGTCGGGGAACTTCGTCGCCAGGGTGCGGCGCGTCTCGGCGGCGGCGGTCGCCTCGCCGCACTTCGCCTGGGCCCGCTGCAGCAGGGCCAGCCGAGGCGCCGCGTGCACCCAGGGCGGGTCCGGCTGGGCGCGGTCGAGGTGCGCGATGGCGGCGCGACAGTCGGCCTCGACGGTGGCCTGCGCGGCCGTCCACGAGGCGCGGCCGGCCCAGCGGCGGTCGCGCGCGATGACCGACTCGGCCACGGCGCGCGCCTCGGCCAGGCGCCCGGCGCCGAACAGGGCCTCGGCGCGCAGGGTGTCGAGGGCGGTGGCGATGGCCGGCTGGGCCGCCGCGGCCTTCTCCAGCGCCGCCGGATCCGCGACGCTGACCAGCGGCGGGGCGCCGCCCAGCAGGGCCACCGCCAGGGCGAGGAGCGCGCTCATCCGCCCACCCCGCGCAGCGCCGCCAGGGCCGCCGCGATGTCGGCGGGCACGGGCGACTCGAACACCAGGTGACGCCCGTCGGGGTGCTCGAACCCCAGCCGCGCGGCGTGCAGCGCCTGACGCGCGAGGCCCAGCTCGAAGCCCAGGTGCCGCAGGGCCGGCGGCCGCTCGATGCGGCGGCGGCGGCCGTAGGTGACGTCGCCGACCAGCGGGTGGCCCGCCTCGGCGAAGTGCACGCGGATCTGGTGCGTGCGCCCGGTCTCGAGCCGCACCTCGACCCACACGCAGGGCGGCAGGCGCTCGAGCACCGTCCAGTGCGTGACCGCGCGCTTGCCGTGGTCGGCGCGGCCGGTGAAGCGGCGGCGGTCGTGGGGATCGCGGGCGTGCGTCGTCTCGATCGTGCCGGCGTCGGCGAGGCCGTGATCCCAGGCCAGCGCCAGGTAGCGCCGGTCGATGGTGTGGGCGGCGAACTGGCGGGCGAGGTGCTGGTGCGCGGCGTCGGTGCGGGCGAACACCAGCAGGCCGCTGGTGCCGGCGTCGATGCGGTGCACGACGCCCGGGCGCTCGGGCGCGCCGACGTTGGACAGCGCGCCGAAGCGGTGCAGCAGGCCGTTGAGCACGGTGCCGTCGGGGTTGCCCGCGCCCGGGTGCACGACGAGGCCGGCCGCCTTGTCGACCACGATGACCGCCTCGTCGGCGTAGACGACGTCGAGGGGCACGGGCTGAGGCGCCAGCTCGACGGTGGGCGGCGGCGGGACGTCGACCTCGACGGCCTGCCCGGCGCCGAGGGCGGTGCTCGGGCGGACGGCGCGGCCCTCGACGCGCACGCGGCCGTCCTTGATCCACACCGCCACGCGGGCGCGGCTCTCGTCCGGAAACTGGTCGGCCAGCACCCGATCGGCGCGCACGCCGTCGGCCTCGGCGGGGACGGTGAACACCACGCGCCGGTCGACGCTCGGGGCGTCGCTCTGGGGCGCGTCGACTACCAGATGTCGGTGGGCAGGTGCGCGCTGGACTTGATCATGACGTCGACGAGGGCGCGCTCGAGGAAGTTGTGCTGGGCGCGCACCTCGGGCACCACCCGGCTCTCGTACAGCGCGCGACCCTCGGCGATCTCGGACTCGAGCACCTCGAACAGGTCGTCGTTCTTCAGCCCGTTGGCGATCTTCTCCTTGTTGTAGAGGAGGATGTCGCTGGCGATGGTGCGGGCGAGGCGCAGGGCGCCGTCGGGCTTGTCGATGGTGGACACGGGGCTCCCTCTCGCGTGACGTCCGGCGATGACGCTAAACGGTGCCCGGGCCGAGCGTCAACAATGCGCGGCGGACCCCGCAGCGCGGACGTCAGCCCCAGCGCTTGTTGCGCGCCGACTCGATCTCCCAGGCGCTGTAGGCGCCCATGTAGTCGGCCACCAGCTGGTCGGGGCTCAGGTTCAGCATGCCCGCGATCTGCTTGAGGAATCCCTTCAGGTACACCGGCGCGGGCAGGTCGGCGAACTGATCGCCCTCGATGCAGCGCAGCGTGAACATCGGGATCTTGGTGCGGTCGGCGATCTCTTCGAGCGTCACGTGGCAGACCTGCCGCACCTTCGCCAGCACCTCGCCGGTCAGCGGGGTGTCCTCGGCGAGGCCCAGCGCGGCGATCGGATCGGCGGGCGCGTCCGGGCGCGGGGTCGGGGGCACCGACGCCACGCGCTGGTCGGCGCGCCGCAGGCTGGGGTGGCCCTGGGGGTACAGTTGCCGGTCGTAGCCGCGGCGCTTCTCGGGATCGACCAGGGTCTCGTAGGCGAGGCGCAGCCGCTCGCCGAGGCGCTGGGCCTCGGCCAGCCGGTACAGCCCGTAGACCACCATGCTGTTGGGGTCGAACAGGGTCGAGAGGCGCTTGTAAGCGCGGCGGATCTCGTCCTCGGTGGCGCCCGGGTCGACCTCGAGCACCCCGTACAGGTTCGCGTCGTCGTCGCGGTGGTGCATCAGCCGCGCAGCTCCCGCGCACCGACCAGCGCCAGCAGGCGCCGCGCCATGCGCTCGACGTCGTTGCCCAGGGTCGACCCCGGATACTCCAGCAGCAGCGGGCGGCGGCGGCGGGTGGCCTCCCAGGCCGCGTCGTCGTACTCCACGCCGCCGAGATCCTCGGCGTTGATGCCCAGGCGGCGGCCCACGGCCGACACCATGCCGGCGCCCATGTCGCGGTCGGCGCGGGCCCGGCACTTGTTGATGAGGATCTTCGGGTTGAAGGCCATCACCCGCGCGCGGATGGCGGCGGCGGCGTTGGGGTGGACGCCCTCGAGGGCGTCCACCAGGTCGGCCGGGGTGTCGAGCTGGCCCACCTGGTCGGCGGCCAGCAGGGCGCGCGCGACGACCGCCGGCTCGTCGTCGCCGTGCATCAGGCGGCGGTACAGGGCCGCGCGCAGGAAGGCGTAGCTGCGCTCGACGGCGACCGGCTCGGGCAGCACGACGACGATGCCGGCGTCGGCCGCCAGGTAGGTGTCGAGGGTGAGCGGATCGGCCTGCGCGCCGAGGTCGAGGATGACCACGTCCGAGGCGGTGTCGAGGGCGGCCTGCAGGGCCTCGGCGCGCAGCGGATCGTCGGCGCCGGTGCCCATCGGGCGCGGCGGCCGGCACAGGCTCAGGTGCGTGCCGCTCAGGCGCTCGATGCGCGGCGGCCCCGGCTGGCGCAGCAGCGAGCCCGGCGTCGGCAGGATGGGCTCGAGGCCCAGGTAGGTGTGCAGGTTCGAGCCGCCGGGATCGAGATCCGCGACGACCACCTCGCGCCCCAGCCGCGACAGCAGCAGCCCCACGTTGGCCGCCAGCAGGCTGCGCCCCGCCCCGCCCTTGCCGCCCGCGAACGCGATGACCAGCGGCTCGGTGGGCTGATCGGTCCAGGGGATCTCGCCGACCAGCGACGACAGCTCCTGCGACAGATCCTGCTCGTCGTCGGCCTCTTCGACGTCGATGGTCTCCTCGTCGGTCGCCGTCGGCGCGGCGGCGAGCTCGTCGGGCGGGTCGGGGGCGGCGTCGCGCTGGCTCATCGTCTCCTCGGGGACAACGGGGAGCTTCTACCGCAGCCGGCCCCCGGATCGCGAGCCCCGCTTGCATCCGCGCAGCCCCTGGCGTCAAGTGTGCGCCATGGGCATCCAGACCCAGTCGGCCCTCATCGCGGCCATCCTGCTGTTGGCGCTGGGCATCAACGTCGCCTTCCAGGAGCGGCGCGTCGAGCACCGCGCCGCGTTCACCGCGTGGGTGGGCGGCGCGTTCTTCTACAACCTGACCTTCTTCCTGCACGCCGTCTCGGACAGCGACTTCTGGCGGCGCCTGCTGATGCTGTCCGGCGTCGTCTTCGCCCAGGTGTGCCTGCGCTTCTTCGCGCGCTACCTGAAGCGCAACTTCACCGCCGCGCGCACCGCCACCAACGTCGGCTCGGCGCTGGTCATCGTGCTGCTGGTGACCGACCTGGGCGCGTCGAGCTGGGCGGGCATCCCGCCGTCGGTGCTGGCGCTGGGCGTCTACGCCTACTGCATCGTGCGCTTGTACCGGGCCTATCGGCGCGCCCCGGCCCGCGTCGAGTCGGTGCGCGTGGGCTACCTGGTGGTCGGCGGCGTCATCTCGTGGCTGTTCAGCGCGCTCGACCTGCTGCCGGCGGCGGGCGTCACCTTCCCCACCCTGGGCCACCTGCTGAGCACGCTGTACGTCTACTTCTGGATGCAGGTGATCCAGCGGTCGCGGCTGCTGGATCTCAAGGAGCTGCTCGGCCGCGTCCTGGCCCTGGTGATCCTCTCGGTGGCCGTCGCGGTGCTCTACACCGGCCTCGTGGTGTGGGTCGGCGAGAGCTACGGCCTGTTCTTCTTCAACACCATCGTCGCCAGCGTCGTGCTGCTGCTCATCCTCGAGCCGCTGAAGCGCGCGGTCGAGCTGTGGCTGGGGCGGCTGCTGTTCCGCGAGACCTACGAGCTCGAGGCGCAGCTCGGGCGCCTGCGCATCGAGCTCGCGAACGTGATCAACCTGGGCGACCTGGTCGATCGGGTGCTGAAGCGCCTGCAGGCCTCGCGGCGCGTGACGCACGCCCACGTCTTCATGCTCGAGGCCGGCGGCCGGGCGTACTTCCGCGCCGGCGGCATCGGGCCCTGCGACGTCGAGCGCCTGGACGTCGTGCGGGGGCGGACGCTGCTCGACGCGCTGCGCCGCGAGAAGGTGCTGCTGCTCGAGAACGTGGAGCAGCGCCTGCTGGACGTCGGCGACGACGCCGAGGCGTCGCCCGAGCGCGAGCGGCTCGACGAGGTGCGCGCCCAGCTCGAGGCGCTGCACGCCAACCTGGCCTTCGCCTTCGTCAGCGGCGACCGCCTGCTGGGCTGGCTGACCGTGCGGGACGACCGCACGCGCGAGGCGTTCTCGAGCGCCGAGATCGGCCTCATCGCCGGCATCACCGCGCAGTGCACCAGCGTCGTCGAGAACTCGGAGATCATCGAGCGCCTCAAGGAGCGCGACCGGCTGTCGGTGATCGGCGAGATGGCCACCGGCATGGCGCACGAGATCCGCAACCCGCTCGGCGCCATCAAGGCGGCGGCGCAGCTTCTCGACCCGGGCGCGATGGACACCGAAGAGGGCGAGATGGTCGAGGTGATCATCGAGGAGACCGATCGGCTGAACCTGGTGCTCAGCCAGTTCCTCGACTACGCGCGGCCCTTCCGCGGCGGGGCCGAGCCCGTCGATCTCGCGCGGGTGGTCGAGCGCGTGGCGACGCTGGTGCGCGCCGAGGATCACGAGCCGCCCATCGAGGTGGTCGCGCGCCTGGGGCCGGAGCTGCCGCCGGTGATGGGCGACGCCGATCAGCTGACGCAGGTGCTGCTGAACCTGAGCCGCAACGCCTGCGACGCGATGCCCGAGGGGGGCACGCTGACGCTCGAGGTGCGCCGGGAGCGGGATCCCACGCGCCCCGGGCGCTGGCTGGTCGAGGTGCGGGTGACCGACACCGGCGAGGGCGTGCCCGATGGCATCCGGGCCAACCTGTTCATCCCCTTCTTCACCACCAAGAAGCAGGGCACGGGGCTGGGCCTGGCGGTCAGCCAGCGCATCGTGCAGCACCACGGCGGCGCGCTGCACTGCGACTCGACCGTCGGCAAGGGCACCACCATGTCGTTCGCGCTGCCCGGCCACGACGCGGCCGACACGCTGACCGGCGAGCACCGCCGGCTGCTGGCCGCGGAGACGGCCTGATGGTGCGCATCATCGCGGGGCGGGCGCGGGGGCGCCGGCTCGAGGTGCCGCGGGGCGACGGCACGCGCCCCACGAGCGACAAGGTGCGGGGCGCGCTGTTCGACGCGCTGGCCCACGCGCTGGGCGGGGCCTGCGACGACGCCCGGGTGCTGGACCTGTTCGCCGGGGCGGGGACGCTGGGGCTCGAGGCGTGGAGCCGCGGCGCGCGGCACGTCACCTTCGTCGAGAGGGACCGCCGGGCCGCGGCGGTGCTGCGCCGCAACGTCGAAGCTGCGCGGGCCGACGCCGCCGTCGTCGTGCGCCCGGTGGCCGCCTTCCTGGCCGGCCCGCCCTCCCCCTTCGATCTGGTGCTGCTCGACCCCCCCTACGCGGCGGGCGCCGTCGAGCCGACGCTGACCGCCCTGCACGCCGGGGGTTGGCTGGCGCCCGAGGCCCTGGTATGCGTCGAGCACCCGAGCGGTGGTCGGCTAATCCCGCCCGCCGGTCTGGTGGAGGCGTGGTCGCGCACCTACGGCGGCACGTCCCTGACCGTCCTCGAGGCCGTGGAGGCATGACCCCGTGCGCAAGGTGGCGCTGTACCCCGGTTCCTTCGATCCGATCACCCTGGGCCACGTCGACATCGTCGAGCGCGCGCTGCAGGTGTTCGACGAGGTCGTCGTCGCCGTCGCCGTCAACATCCGCAAGACGCCGACCTTCAGCGGCGACGAGCGGGTCGATCTGATCCGCGCGACCTTCGCCGACGAGCCCCGCGTCGAGGTGGTCTCGTTCAGCGGCCTGCTGGTGGACTACGCGCGCGAGCGCGGCATCAAGACGGTGCTGCGCGGCCTGCGCGCGGTCAGCGACTTCGAGTTCGAGTTCCAGCTGGCCAGCATGAACCGCCGCCTCACCGAGGAGGTGGACTTCATCTTCATGATGACCAGCGAAGAGCACTTCTTCGTGTCGTCGAGCCTGGTGCGCGAGGTCGCGCTCAACGGCGGCGACGTGACGCAGTTCGTGCCCCCGCCCGTGGTCGCGGCCCTGCGCGCGCGCGCCGAGAGCTGATTTTCGTCGCTCGCGCCGGCTGCGGTAGGCTGCGGCAGGTCTGATCGAGGATCACGCTGGCCACGCGCTCCCCATCGTTCATCGGCGGCGGCTTCATCGGCACCGGCGTCTGCGGCGTCGGGCTGGCCCTCACCGGGTGCCTGATCCCGACGACGATCGAGGCGCCGCCGCCCGAGGAGAACTATCCCCCCTTCGCCTACCCGGCGCAGATCGACCCCTCGCCCGCCCGCACGGTGAGCTTCGATCCCGAGCTGGGCGCCGCGCTGGTGTTCCGCACGGGCCCGCTGGACGATCCCAACCAGGACGACCGCCTGTTCTGGCGCTGGTTCTTCAACTACCAGCCGTCGGCCGGCTACACGCTGGTGTTCGACAGCTCGCCCGCCGAGGGCAGCGCGCCCGACCAGCTGGTCAACGGCGTCGAGTTCTCGCTCAACCCGTGCCTGTTTCCGCCCAGCTTCGCGTCGCCCGAGCCGGTCGAGCGCGTGGATCTGATCGTCGCCGACCGCCCCTTCGTCGACGACGAGCCGCCCGACGCCCCCAACCCCAACCAGGTGCTGCCCGAGGACGCGCGCTCGTTCCGGCTGACTTGGTTCGTGCAGATCGACCGGGGGAAGTGTCCATGAGCCGCCTGCCTCTGGCGGCGCTCTTGGCCGTGGCCTTCGCCGGCTGCGACGACAGCGCCGATCCCCCGCCCCGCCCCGAGCAGCCCGGGTGCCGCAGCACGGCCGACTGCCCCGAGGGCCTCTTGTGCGGCGAGGGCGCGTGCGTCGGCGGCCCCGCGCCCAGCTGGCCGGTCACCCTGCGCCTGACGCCCGCCGCCGACAGCCCCCTGGCGCCGGTCGAGCTGGCCGGCGTCACCTTCACCGACGGCCCGCTGACCCGGCTGCCCAACATCGCCATCGCCGACCGCTTCCGGGTGACCGGGCGCGCGCTCACCGGCGACGGCGTCGACCTGGCCGTACAGGTGACCGCGCGCCCCGCGGTGCCCGAGGCCCTGTCGCGGCCGCCCCTGCAGTTCAGCAGCGCGCCGGCGCAGGGCGCGGGCCAGCCCCGCTTCACCTTCGAGTGGGCCAAGCAGTGGCCCAAGCTGGGTGGCGGGCAGCGCGCCATCCTGTACGCGCTGAAGGTGGTGCCGGTGGAGGGCGAGCTGTACCCGCCGCTGAACGGCCCCACCCTGCCCGGCGAGACCGACGGGCGGGTGCAGACCATCGAGCTGGCGGCGGCGGCCGACATGCCGGTGATCGAGGGCGAGGTGCTGCTCAGCCAGGCGGCGCCGAACCCCCTGCGCGGGATGAGCGTCTTCGCGGTCGACGCGTCGGGCCAGCAGGTCAGCACGCGCGCCACGGCCGACGAGAACGGGCGCTTCAGCCTGCGCTTCTGGCCGGCCGAGGCGCCGCGCCCGGTGACCATCCGCGCGCGCCCGACCGAGGCGTCGGGGCCGCTGCCCGACATCGACCTGCCCTTCGAGGTGCCGCCGACGCCGGTCGACCCGCCCCCGCTGGTGCGCCTGTTCGCCGGGCTGCAGAGCCCGTCCTTCGAGCTGAGCGGCGTGGTCGGGCCCGACGCGCCGGTGCCGAACGCCACGCTGCGCTTCCGCGGCGCGGTGGGCAACGGCGTCCACCGGGTCGACGCGCGCACGGACGCCGAGGGGCGCTTCACGGTGGTGCTGTACCCCGGCGAGTACCTCATCGACCTGCAGCCGCCGATCAACACGACGCCCTTCCGCCTGGCGCGCGTGCGCCGCGCGGTGGCCGAGGGCGACGCCCTGGTGTTCGTGCCGCAGACGCGCCCCCTGGTCAGCGGCGTGGTGCTCGACTCGGCCGGCGAGCCCATCGAGGGCGCGCGCGTGTCGAGCCGCCTGGCCCAGCAGAGCTTCGCCGATCCCACGCTGGCGCAGCCGACCGACGAGCCGCCGCCGCGCGGCCTCGAGACCGCGACCGCCGACGACGGCAGCTTCACCCTGCAGCTCGACCCCGGCGCGCAGGTGCTGACCGTCGTGCCGCCGCCGGATCGGGGCCTGCCGACCTTCGAGCAGGTGGTGCAGGTGCCGCCGCTCGAGGGGGGCGTGACGACCACGATCCAGGTGCCGCCGGCCGCCGCGCTGGTGGTGACCATCACCGACCGCGAGGGCGCGCCGGTGCGCGATCTGACCGTCGAGGCGTGGCGCACCGACGAGGGCGAGCGCCGCGTCGCGCAGGGCACCACCGACGCCGACGGCCGGTCGACGCTGGTGCTGCCGAACGCCGAGTAGCCAGCCGCCCGGGGGCCCGCGCCGAGCGCCCCGCACGACGATTGCAGGCCCCGCCCCGCTCCGTTACGCTGCGGCGTCTTCGCCCGCCCCCTGCGGGCATCCGTTCAACCGGAGAAGGAAGCAGGACCTCGATGTTGTACCAGGGTCAGGCCATCCAGGTGTCCGTGCGCGAGGGCATCGCCACGCTCGTGTTCGACAACAAGGACGAGTCGGTCAACAAGTTCGACCAGCGCACGCTGGGCGAGCTGCGGGCCGCCGTCGAGGCGCTGGGGAAGGCCGAGGGCGTGCGCGGCCTGGTCGTCGAGAGCGCCAAGGACGCGTTCATCGTCGGCGCCGACATCACGGAGTTCGGCGAGGCCTTCGCCAACACCGACGAGCAGCTGATCGAGTGGCTCGCCGACGTCAACAGCATCTTCAACGGCGTCGAGGATCTGCCCTTCCCCACCGTCACCGCCATCAACGGCACCGCCCTGGGCGGCGGCTTCGAGATGTGCCTGTCGACGGACTACCGGGTGATGTCGACCAAGGCCGCCATCGGCCTGCCCGAGACGCGGCTGGGCATCATCCCCGGCTTCGGCGGCACGGTGCGGCTGCCCCGGCTGGTGGGCGCGGACAACGCGATCGACATCATCGCGTCGGCGCGCAACGTGAAGGCCGACGAGGCGCTGAAGATGCGCGCGGTCGACGCCGCCGTGGCCCCCGACAAGCTGGGCGAGGCCGCGCGGGCGCTGCTCGATCGCGCCATCGGCGGCGAGTTCGACTGGCAGGCCCGGCGCGCGCAGAAGAAGGGCAAGCTGAACCTGCCCATGATGGAGAAGATGATGGCCTTCACCACGGCGAAGGGCTTCATCAAGGGCAAGGCCGGCCCCCACTACCCCGCGCCCGTCGAGGCGGTGAAGGTGATGGAGAAGGCCGCCGACTTCGGGCGCGACAAGGCGCTCGTGGCCGAGCACAAGGGCTTCGTCAAGGTGGCGAAGACCACGGTCGCGGCGTCGCTGATCGGGCTGTTCCTCAACGACCAGCTGATCAAGAAGAAGGGCAAGCAGTACGCCAAGGTCGCGCACGACGTGAACCAGGCGGCGGTGCTGGGCGCCGGCATCATGGGCGGCGGCATCGCCTACCAGTCGGCGTCGAAGGGCGTGCCCATCCTGATGAAGGACATCAACGAGGCCGCGCTGCAGCTGGGCCTCGGCGAGGCCAGCAAGCTGCTCGGCAAGCTGGTCGAGCGGGGCAAGCTCGACGTCGTCAAGATGTCGAACATCATCGGCAGCATCCGGCCGACGTTGTCCTACGGCGACTTCAACACGGCCGACGTCGTGGTCGAGGCCATCGTCGAGAACACGAAGATCAAGCAGTCGGTGCTGGCCGAGACCGAGAAGCACGTCAAGCCGACCACGGTGCTGGCGTCGAACACCTCGTCGATCTCGATCAGCCTGCTGGCCGAGGCCCTATCGCGGCCCGAGAACTTCGTCGGCATGCACTTCTTCAACCCGGTGCACCGCATGCCGCTCGTCGAGGTCATCCGCGGCGAGAAGAGCGGCGAGGCGGCCATCGCCACCTGCGTGGCCTACGCGACGAAGATGGGCAAGACGCCCATCGTCGTCGGCGACTGCCCCGGCTTCCTGGTGAACCGCATCCTGTTCCCGTACTTCGCGGGCTTCCAGCTGCTGGTCAACGACGGCGCCGACTTCACCGTGGTCGACAAGACGATGGAGAAGTTCGGCTGGCCGATGGGCCCCGCCTACCTGCTCGACGTCGTCGGCATGGACACCGCGCACCACGTGGGCGACGTGCTGGCCGAGGGTTACCCCGATCGCATGGGCAAGTCGGCGCGCACCGCGCTCGACGTGATGTACGAGGCCGAGCGCTTCGGGCAGAAGAACGGCAAGGGCTTCTACAGCTACGCGCCGGATCGCCGGGGCAAGCCGAAGAAGAGCGTCGATCCCGAGGCCGCGGCGCTGGTCGCGCAGGTGCAGCCGAACGGCACCCGCGACTTCGACGCCCAGGAGATCATCGACCGCATGATGATCCCGATGATCATCGAGACGGCGCGCTGCCTCGAGGACGGCATCGTCGACACGGCCAACGAGGCGGACATGGGCCTCATCATGGGCATCGGCTTCCCGCCCTTCCGCGGCGGCGCGTTCAAGTACGCGGACACGCTGGGCCTGAAGGCGGTGTGCGAGACGGCCGACAAGTACGCCCACCTGGGCAAGCTGTACGCGCCGACCGCCCAGATGCGCGCCATGGCCGAGTCCGGCGCCACCTACTACTGATCGCAGGGTCGAAGGAGAACACCCATGAAGGACGTGGTCATCGTTGACGCCGTGCGCACCCCGATGGGGCGCAGCAAGGGCGGCGTGTTCCGCAACGTGCGGGCGGACGACCTCTCGGCCCACCTGGTGCGCACGCTGCTCGAGCGCAACGCGGCGCTCGATCCGGCCGAGATCGAGGACATCATCTGGGGCTGCGTGCAGCAGACCCTCGAGCAGGGCTTCAACATCGCGCGCTTCATCGGCGTGCTGGCCGACGTGCCGCACACGGTGTCGGCGCAGACCGTCAACCGCCTGTGCGGCTCGTCGATGAGCGCCCTGCACACCGCGGCGATGTCGGTCATGACCGGCAACGGCGACGTGTTCGTGGTGGGCGGCGTGGAGCACATGGGGCACATCTCCATGACCCACGGCGTCGACTTCAACCCGGCGCTGTCGCAGCACGCGGCCAAGGCCGCCGGCATGATGGGCATCACCGCCGAGATGCTGGGCCGCCTGCACGGCGTCAGCCGCGAGGCGCAGGACGAGTTCGCCTACACGTCGCACCAGCGCGCCGCCGAGGCGACCGAGAAGAAGAAGTGGAAGAACGAGCTGGTGCCGACGCTCGGCCACGACGCCGACGGCAACCCGTTCATGGTGGGCTACGACGAGGTCATCCGGCCCGAGACGACGGTCGAGGCGCTGTCGAAGCTGCGGCCCAGCTTCGACCCCACCGGCACCGTCACCGCGGGCAACTCGTCGGCCATCTCGGACGGCGCGGCGGCGATGCTGGTGATGTCGGCCGAGAAGGCGAAGGCCCTGGGCCTGAAGCCGCTGGCGAAGATCGTGTCGATGGCGTCGGCCGGCTGTGAGCCCTCGATCATGGGCCGCGGCCCGGTGCCGGCGACGCAGAAGGCGCTGAAGCGCGCCGGGCTGTCGCTGGACGACATCGACTACATCGAGCTGAACGAGGCGTTCGCGGCGCAGTCGCTGGCGGTGCTCAACGAGCTGAAGCTGAAGAAGCGCCAGGACATCATCAACGTGAAGGGCGGCGCGATCGCGCTGGGCCACCCGCTGGGCTGCTCGGGCGCGCGCATCACCGGCGCGTTGGCGCACATCCTGAACGAGGAGGGCGGCCGCCTGGGCCTCGCGACGATGTGCATCGGCCTCGGCCAGGGCGTCGCGACCATCATCGAGCGCGTCGACTGAGCCCACCCGCGCGGCCCCGCGCGGGGCCGCGCCCCGCCCCCCGGAGCCCGCCCATGGCCCGCACCGCGCCGCACGCGGCCGCGATCCTCGCCGTCCTGCTGGCCGCCTGCGGCGGCACGGCCCCCAAGCCCACCCCGCACCCGGCCGGCGGCGCCGACGCGGCGCCCGTCGCGCCGGGGGTCGGCACCTTCGTCACCCCCGGCGCCTCGCGCTGGGCCGAGACGGAGCCGCTGCCGCCCACCGCCCTCGAGCAGCACCTGCGCCGGGCGCTGCACCGCGCCGTGGCGCCGCCCCCCAGCCTCGACTGCCTCGCGCGCGAGTACGCCGCGGCGTTCGCCGCCACGCAGGAGGACCCGGATCCCGGCGCGGTCGATCAGCTGGCCGCGCACTGCGGCTACTGGACGCGCCCGGCGGTGGCGCAGGCGGTGACCGGCGCCGACGTCGTCGCCCTCGAGCGCTACGTGGGCACGCTGCCCGCGGCGCTGCGCGAGCGCCCGGTGGCGGTGGGCGCGGCGCGCGGGGCGGACGGCCGCGTCACGGCGGCCTTCCTGGCCGGCCCCGCCGAGCTGACGCTGGCGCCGGTGCCCCGCAAGGGCGCGGGCCGCGTCGAGGGCCGCCTGCTGCGCGGCGACGGCATCGTCGAGCTGTGGATCGACGACGCCGAGGGCCCGCGCGAGCTGAAGCTGGCCCGGGGCCCCACGGGCGACTTCCAGGGCAGCGTCCCGGCCAGCGCTGGCCCCGCCCGCGTCGAGCTGGTACGGCGCCACGGCCGGTTCCGCCACACGCTGGCGTTGCTGCGGGTGGGGGCGCCGGGCCCCGCGTCGTACACGCTGCGCCCGGCGCCCGAGGGCGCGGTCCAGCCGGGCGTCGTCGCCGCCGGGTTGACCGAGCAGATCAACGCCGCGCGCGCCGCCGCCGGCCTGCCGGCGCTGACGCTCGAGACGCGCCTGGCCGGCGCGCTGCACGACTGGATGCGCCGCCTGCCCGATCGGAAGACGCCCCAGGCGCCGCCCGGCATGCTGGACGATCGCGGCTGGCCCTACGCGCGGCTGCGCTTCGCCTTCACCACCGGCGTCGACGCCGAGCAGGCGGCCGACCTGCTGCTGCAGACGCCGACCGGCCACTGGGTGGTGACCGGGCCCGAGGCCGGCCAGCTGGCCATCGGCGTCCGCCCCTACCCGCGCGGCGGCGGCTTCGACGCGGTGGTGGTGTCGCTGGTGCGCTTCGCCGGGGTGCCCGCTGCCGAGGCGCGGCCGCGCATCGTCGAGCGCCTCAACGCCCTGCGCGCGAAGGCCGGCCACGCCCCGCTGACCGGCGACGCCGGCCTCGACGCCCGCGCCCAGGCCCTGGCCGACGCCGCGCTGGCGGGCCAGACGAAGTGGCCCGAGGTGGTGCCGACGCTGATGCAGCAGGTGCGCGACGGCAAGCTGGTGCGCGGCAGCTTCGCGGCCGGCGCGCTGACCGCCGTGGCGCTGGACTCGGCGCCCCTGGCCGGCGAGGACAACGCCCTCGCGCCCGAGATGAGCGTCGTCGGGATCGGCGTCGCCGGCGGCCCCCTGCCCGGCGGCGGCGCGCCCCGCTACCTCATCGTCTATCTGGTGGCGCAGGCGCTGCCCGCGCCCGCAACGAACTGAGCGAGGCACCCATGCTGAACGTCGGCGACCGCGCGCCCGCCTTCGAGGCCCACACCGACAGCGGCGACACCGTCAGCCTGGACGGCCTGCTGGCCGAGGGGCCCTTCGTGCTCTACTTCTACCCGGCCGACTTCACGCCGGTGTGCACGAAGGAGGCCTGCATGTTCCGCGACGCCCACCCGCGCCTGGTGCAGGCGGGCGTGCGCGTCTATGGCGTCAGCCCCCAGGGCACGTCGAGCCACGCGGCCTTCCGCGAGAAGCACGACCTGAACTTCCCGCTGCTGGCCGATCCCGACAAGCAGATCGTCAAGGCGTACGGCGCCACGCTGCCCCTCGGGCTGGGCGTGCGCCGGGTGTCCTACCTGATCGGCCGCGACGGCGTCATCGCCGATCGCGCGGTGGCCGATCTGCGCGTCGGGCCCCACGAGGCGTTCGTCGATCGCGTCCTCGCTCGCGGGGGCTGAGCCCGCCAGGCGGGCGCCGCGCTCAGCCCGCGCGACCCCGCGCCCGCCGCCGCATCTGTAGGACACCCTTGACGAATTGGTCCCGCGCCCCCATCATGCGAGCGCCAAGACGGAACGGGCCCAGTGGCCCCAGGATGGAAGAGATGGACCCGAGCGAATCCGGCGACGAACCGCCGAATCGCCACATGTCACCACGGATCAGCGACGCCGAGTGACCGGTCCATCGTAGGCCCGGTCGCTCGACGACCGGGCCGGCACTGACGTACCCGACGCCGCCGAGACGGTGTCACCCCGCCCGCCCGACGTGATCCCGTAGCCGACGCGCCAGCGCGTCCGAGACGAGGTTGCGCCATGAACACGCGCCCCACGGAGTTCAGCGGCCGGGGCCCCCGACAGGCCAAGCGCCGCGCCCTCAACTACTGGTACACGAACCGGGGCCGACTCGGCCTCAGCCTGTCCGAGTTCCTCGGACGCTGTCGGGTGTCGAGCCAGGACGGCCTGACCCGCATCACGTTCTACGGCGAACGCGACGCCGCCTGAAACGGTTGCCGCCGCCGCGTCGCCCCTGCTAGTTTCCGGCCCCTTTGGACGGCGCAGGCTGCATCCGCTTGAAGTCCCTCGCCCAGCCGATGGCGGCGATCGCCCTCCTGATCGCCGCGACGCCCGCCGGGGCCATCACCACGGCGGGCTTCGACCACGCGCGCCCGCTCGCGCCGCAGCAGGCCGAGGCCGGAGCGGCGCTGACCGCCGGCGCGGACGCCTGGTTCATCGGCGCCCACGGCCGCATCGGCCTGCTGCCCGAGCTCGACGCCGGGCTGCGCGCCGGCCTGGTGCTGCTCGACGATCAGTCGGGCTTCGAGGTCGAGGGCGGCGCCCGCTTCCGCTTCCTGCGCACCGAGGACACCGGCGGCGCCGTCGACCTGGCCTTCGCCACCTTCGGCGCGGTCCTGAAGTCGGACGCCGCCTTCCTCGGCAGCGTCGATCCCCAGCTGCTGGTGTCGCGCCACTTCGACATCGGGGACGGGCGCGCCGTGTATGTCGCCGGCGGCTTCGGCCTCGCCGTGACCTTCCTCGATCAGGACGGCCGAGACAGCGACAGCGAGCTGGGGCTGCTCGGCGCGGTGGGCGCCGGCGTCGACATCATCAAGGGCCTCGGGGTCGCCCTCGAGGCCCGCCTGCGGGACGGCGACGCGCGCTACGGCGTCGGCGTCACCCTGCACTTCTGATCCCGAGACGAGGAGCGACCGTGAAGATCGGACGCAACGATCCCTGCCACTGCGGCAGCGGCAAGAAGTACAAGAAGTGCCACCAGGCCGAGGACGAGGCCCGCGCCCGCGAGGAGAAGAGCCTCGAGACGCACGCCGAGTGGGTGGAGTTCCACGGGCGGGCCCTGCGCGACGTCGCCCGGGGCGCCCTCGACGCCGAGCGCCTGGCCGCCGCGGCGAGCGCCTGGTTCGGCGACGACGTCCCCGCCGAGCCCCTCGACGACGCGGCCTTCCTGCAGCACGCGCTGTACGACCTCGCCCCCGCCGACGGCCAGCCAGCGATCGCCGACGCGACGCCGGCCGACCGGCCCCTGTCCGACGCGGTGGTCGGCCTGCGCGCCGCGCTCGCCGACAGCCACGCCTCGCTGCACGAGGTGACCGAGTGCAAGCTGGGCCGGGGCGTGCGGCTGAAGGACCACCTGCTCGAGGTCGAGCGCTGGATCGCCGATCCGGCGCTGGCCGAGCGCCTGCAGCCGCTCGAGGTCGTGTTCGGGCGGGTCGTCGCCGTCGACAAGCGGCCGGTGCTGCTCGAGGGCTTCGAGAAGGTCGCCTTCCGCGGCCGCAAGAAGGCGATCACCGATCTGAAGGCGCGGGTCGCCGAGGCGGATCTGCCCGCCGACGAGCCCGGCGCGCACGCGCGCTGGCTGCGGGCCCACGCCCCGGTCGTCGCGCGGCGCGTGCGCGAGGCCCGCGCGTGACGACCCCCGGCGCGGGCGCACCGCCCCGCACGGATCTGGCGGTGTGGAAGGCGAAGCTGGCGACCGCGCGCTCGGGCGCCGCGCTGCTCGACGCGCTGCTGTCGCCGCACGACGCCGCGGCGCTGGTGCCGCAGCTGCCGCCCGAGGATCTGCACCTCTACCTGCGCACCATCGGCCTGGCCGACTCGACCGAGCTGCTGGCCCTGGCCACCGGCGAGCAGGTGCGCGCCATCCTCGACCACGAGGTGTGGGTGGGCGACCGCCCCAGCGTCGAGCGCCTCGATCCGTGGATGGGCGCGCTGATGCAGGCCGGGCCCGCGGTGCTGTACCGTCGCATGCTCGACCTGGACGACGAGCTGCTCAACTGGGTGGTGCGCCGCACGGTCGACGTCATCGTCGTCGAGGATCCGGAGGGCTTCGACCCGCCCGACGTCGAGCACGTCATGACCCCGGACAACCGCCTGTGCATCTGCTTCCCGGAGAGCGCCCCGCGCGACATGCCGGTGAAGCTGTTCCTCGACATGCTCATCCGCGAGAACCCGGCGTACTGCATCAACCTGCTGGTGTTCGCCGGCGCCGCGGTCGACAGCGTCCTGGAAGAGCAGGCCTACCGCTGGCGCAGCGGCCGGATGGCCGATCGCGGCTACGTCGACTACTACGAGGCGCTGGCCATCTACACGGCGCCGCCGCGCACCGCGCGCCCCGGCCCCGACGCCGAGCCGGGCGAGGCGCCCGCGCACCGCTTCGTCACGCCGGTGGTCGATGCCGAGGCCCGGCTGGCGGCCGCCTTCGCGGCGCTGAGCCCGAAGGACGCCGATCGAGCGCGCGCCGGCCTGGGGTACGTGGCGAACATGGCGCTGTCGGCCGATCGCGTCGAGCCCTGGGATCTGGAAGCGCAGCAGGTCGTGCTGGCCCGCGTCCGCGCCGGGCTGGTGTTGGGGCTGGACGCCCTGGCCGGGCCGCGCCCGGACGCCGCGGCTGACGCCGCCGTGCTGGCGACCACGTCGATGGGCCTGGTCTTCCGCACCGGCTACGCCCGCACCCTCGAGGCGGCGGCGCCCGCGCGCCGCGCCGCGGCCGAGGGCCTGCTGGCCGGATCGGGCGGCCGCCTCGACGCCGTCGACCTGCCCCGCCTGAAGCCCTGGGTCGAGGCCCTGTGCGGGCGCCACCCGACCCTGCCCGACGACCGCCCCATCGGCACGGCCGAGGATCTCGCGCGGATCAGCGCGGCCGCGGCGCTGGTGGCCGAGCTCGCGCGCTGCGCCGAGGGGCGCCCGGACGAGGTGGGCGTCGGCGCGTGGCTGTTCACCGCCTTCGCGCACGACGCCTTGGGCGAGCCGGCGGGCGCGCCCCTGACGCTGGGACGCGTGCCGGCCGTCGCGCGCGCGCTCTTCGCCGAGGGGCAGCTGCGTCCCGAGGCGCGGTCGGCCGCCGAGGCCTGGTGGGCGCGGGTGGGCGGCACCCGCCCGGACGCGCTGGCGGCGCTGCTCGAGGAGGCCCGGGGGCAGCTCGGCGCCGTGCGCGACGGCGCGCCGGACATCCGCTACACCCCCATCCTGTGGGTGGCCGACGCGCCGCGCTGACGCGCGGCCGGGCGGTCAGTCGTCGACCTGCACCGCGACGTCGTTCACGATCGTCACCGAACGCCCGCAGAGCTGGCCGTAGCAGAACTGACGCCCGCCGGCGGTGCGCCGCAGGCGCGTGGGGCGCCCCCAGCTCTCGCGGACCTGGTCGGCGGTCATCCCGACCACCACCTTCTCCTCGGCGACGAAGCCCAGCACCGCATCCGGCCAGTCCGGCCACTTCCACTTCAGCGCGCAGAACTTCTCGCCGTGGTCCGCGCGGCAGGCCGCCTGGAAGTCGGTCTCGATGTCGCCCAGGGTCGAGCCCACCCGGTCGATGTCGGGGTGCTTCGGATCGACGCGCTCGAGGTTCAGGCGCGCGAACTCGGCCCGGTGGCGGGCCGCCAGCAGCTGATCCAGGCGCGCGTCGCCGGGCGGCGGCTCCTCGATCTCGAGCACCCGGCGCGCCGCGTCGTGGTATTGCGCCCCGTAGGCCAGCCGCTGCGCGTCGCTCAGCTCGATGGCCTCGCTGTCCATGCTGCGCCAGGCCGTGTCGAAGGTGAGCGGATCGACCACCTCCACCGGGGCCGCCCGTCCGCCCGCGCCGTCGGCGGGCGGCGGCGGCGCGCCAGGCGCCCCCTCGGCGAGGACAGCCGCCTGCTCGCCTTCGGCGCCACCGGGCGGCGGCACGTAGGGCTCGTTCTGCTCGCGCTCCCGCTCCTCGAAGTAGGCGCTCATCGCTTCGCCCGGCCCCCCCGAGCCGTACAGCATCCAGACGCCCACGCCGACGATGCCCGCGACGAACACCGCCAGCCCCACCAGCAGGCGCTTGCGCGCGGCGCGGTCGCGGCGCGCGCGACGCGCCTCGACCTCGGCGGCGGGCGTCGGGCTGGCCTCGAGGCGCTCGCGGCGCGGGCGCGCCGGCCGCGGCGCCGCCGGCGCGGGCGTGGCGTCGGTCAGCCCGCCGAGCAGCGGGTGGCTGCGCGCGAAGACCCAGTTGTCGGTGCTGGGATCGAAGACGAGATCGCTGTCGCGCACCCGCCCGGCGCGCGCCGCGTCGACCAGCGCTCGCTGGTTGCCCGCGAAGACCTCGCGCCCCGCGCGCGTGACGCGATATCGCCCGTCGTCGTCCACCGGGCGAATGTTAGGCAGCCCGGGTCAGAACGGCAAAGAACCGCGCATCGACGGCGATCGACGGCGCGACGCCGGCCGGCGGATCGGTATCGGGTGGTAGAGTGAGCCCGATGAACGACGCCGACCTCGATCCCGCCGCCCGCGCCCGCCTCGACGCCCTCCGCCGCAGCTTGGACCTGCGTCTCGACGCCGAGGGCACCTGGCACCACGAGGGCGTCCCCTTCACCCACCCGCGCCTCGTCGAGCTCTTCGATCGGGGCCTCGACGTGCACCCCGACACCGGCGAGCCCACCCTGCGCATCGACGACAAGTGGTGCTACGTGCGGGTCGACGAC
Source organism: Myxococcales bacterium (assembly GCA_020633465.1). Taxonomy (GTDB): domain Bacteria; phylum Myxococcota_A; class Bradymonadia; order UBA7976; family UBA1532; genus JACKDN01. The sequence continues at coordinate 145,922 of JACKDN010000018.1, read as the reverse complement.
GTGCCCTTCCTGGTGCGGGCGCTCACCGAGACGGCGGCGGGGCTCGAGGCGCGGCTCAACACCCGCGAGACCCTCACGCTGCCCGCCGATCTCGCCTTCGAGACCGTCGGCGACCGCGTGTACCTGCAGCTCGACCGGCGGCGGCGGGCGCGGCTGACGCGCCCGGCGCAGGCGGCGCTGGCGAGCTGGCTGGTGGAGCGGGACGGGGCGCTCGAGGTGCGCGCCGGTGGCCGGCGCTGGCCCGTCGTGGCGCTGGACGAGGCGGTCAGTTCAGGCTGAACCGGATGCTCTGGGCGGTGGCGGCGGCGCTGCCGGTGTTCTGCTTGGCCGTGCCCATCAGGCGCTGGATGGTCAGCGTGCCGTCCGGCGCCTGCACCCCGTAGCCCACCATCACCGTCACCGCCTCGGCGGGCGGCCCCGGCGGCGCGCCGGGCAGCGGCAGGAAGGTCACCTCGACCACGTTGTCACCCTCGTACAGCTTCTCGGTGATGTCGGCGACGTACTGCGGGCTGTTGGCCGGCACGTCCGCCACGGGGTGCCCGTTGGCCCGCATCTGCACCTTGTAGTGCCCGGTGCGCGAGGCGTTGAGCACCAGCCAGTAGCGCGGCGTGTTGACGGGCGGCGGCGCGGGCTTCGCCGGGGCGACGGCCGCGGTCGGCGGCGCGACGGCCGGCGTGGGCGGCGTCGGGGTCGTCGGCTTGGCCACCTCGACCTTGAAGCCGGGCGCCGACACGTGCACGTCGCCCTTCTCGTCGAAGCGCACCGTCACGTTCTCGAAGGACTGCCCGGCGATGGCGCCGGTCACCTTCACCCCGTTGAAGTACACGTCGGCCGCCGCGGCCGGCCCTGCAACGCAGATCAGGCCAGCGACCAGCACCAGAAGTCGTCGAAGCACCGCGTCCCTCCCGCCCGGCACCTTGGCCCGGGCCGCTCCCGCGTCATAACGCAATCGGAGCGATGGCACCAACCCGGCGCGCGTCACGCTTCATCGGGGCAGCGGCAGGCGCAGGCGGAACTCGGCCCCGCCGGCGGGCGGCGCGCGGTGCTCGACGTCGCCGCCGTGCGCCACCGCGACGGCGCGCGCCCAGGCCAGCCCCAGGCCGGCCGCGCCGCGCACGCGGCTGTCGCTGGCCTGGTGGAAGGGTCGAAACAGGCGCGCCTGCAGCTCGAGCGGCACCCCGGCGCCCTCGTCGCGGACGCTCAGCACGACGGCGTCCCCCGCGCGCTCGGCCGCCAGGGTCACGCGGGTGTGGCGCGGCGTGTGGCGCACGGCGTTGTCGGCCAGGTTGGTCAGCGCGCGCGCGACCAGCGCGCCGTCCACCGACAGCGTCGGCACGTCGGCGCCGACGATCGCCTCGACCGCGACCCGCTTCAGCGCGGCGACCGGCTCCACCGCCGCTCGCACCTCGTCGAGCAGCGGCGCCACGCCGATCGGGCCCCGGTCCAGGCGCAGCGCGCCGCCCTGCCCCACCCGCCCCAGATCGAGCATGCCCTCGACCAGGCGGTTCAGCCGCCCCACCGCCAGGCGGGCCTGCCGCGCGGCCTCGGACTGGCGAGGCGTCAGCGGATCGATCGACAGCAGCTGCAGCCCGGCGCCCACGGCCGTCAGGGGGTTGTTGAGGTCGTGCACCAGGCTGCGCAGCCAGTCGCGTTCGGCGCGGGCGCGCGCGAGCGCGTCGTCGACCGCGCGGCGCTCGGCCTCGCGCCGCGCGTCGCCGGCGGCCAGCGCGCGCGCGAGCCCGGCGCTGAGCGCCGCGCCCCGCACCGGCTTGGCCACCCAGGCGTCCGCGCCCGCCTCCAGCCAGCGCGCCTCGGGCCCGGCGCCGACCAACACCAGCCCGCGATCCCCCACCGCCGTCCGCAGCGCCTCGGCCAGGCGCGCGCCGTCCTCGCCTCGGCGCCGCGTATCGGCCACCACCAGATCGGTGGCCGGCAGCGCGTCGCGCGGCGCGTCCAGCGCGACGGCGTGCACCGCGTGGCCCGCGCGCTCGAGCAGCACCCGCAGCAACAGACCGTCGTCCGCCTCGTCCTCGAGCAGCAGCACGCGCGCGTTCATGCTCCCTGCTTCGGCCACCCCGTCAGCGCGGTTGAAGCCCGGGGGTGCGCGGTTTACAACGGGGCATGCTGCTCAGCTTCCAGGGCATCCGAAAGCAGTTCGGCAACACGATGGCGCTCGCCGACGTGACCGGCGTCGTCGACGGCCGGGCGGTCGGGCTGCTGGGGCCGAACGGCGCCGGCAAGACGACGCTGATGAAGGTGTGCCTGGGGCTGATCCGGCCCGACGCCGGGCAGGCGACCGTGCTGGGCGTCGACGCCGTCGCGAACCCGGTGGCCGTGCGCGCGCGGCTGGGCTACGCGGCCGAGGGGCCGGGCCGCCTGCCCGGGCTCAGCGGCCTCGAGTCGGTGGCCTACGCGGGCGAGCTGTGCGGCATGCGGCGCCGCGAGTCGCTGCTGCGGGGCCACGACATGCTCGATCTGGTCGGCCTGGACGAGTCGCGCTACCGCCCGGTCGAGACCTACAGCACGGGCATGTTCCAGCGGGTGAAGGTGGCGATGGCCCTGGTGCACGCGCCCGACCTGGTGCTGCTGGACGAGCCCACCAGCGGCCTCGATCCCGAGAGCCGGGACGAGCTGCTCGACCTCGTGGTGCACCTGCGCGACCACGGCGGCCCCGCGGTGCTGCTGTCGACGCACCTGCTGCACGACGTCGAGCGCACCTGCGACGCGGTCATGATCATGCAGAACGGCGCGGTGCGCTTCGCCGGCCCGCTGAGCGATCTGCGGGTTCAGCGCGCCTCGGAGTTCGACGTGCGCACGGCCGTGCCGGCGCCCGCGCTGCGGGCCCGCCTGCAGGCGCTGGACGCCGAGGTCACGCCGGGCGGCCGCCCGGATCAGCTGCGGGTGCGGCTGCCGGCCGGCGCCGGGCCGGATCTCGTCTGGCAGGCGGCGGCCAGCACCGGCGACGCCGTCGTGCACCTGCAGGCGCGCGCCGCGTCGCTCGAGGACGCCTTCCTCGAGGCGATCGGCGGGCGCCCGGCCCTGGTGGCGCCCCCGCCCTCGGCGTGGCCGCGCCCGGCGGAGCCCCCCCGTGGCTGAGCCGCCGGTGCTCGAGGATCGCATCCACGCGGTCGGCTACCGGGGGCACACCCTGCGCGGCCGTCCGCGCCGGGCCCCGTGGCCGATGGCGCGCACGGCGCTGGTGCTGGCGTGGCGCAACCGCTCGACGAAGTTCGCGCTGCTGATGTGCCTGGCCGTCGTCGGCATCGCCGGCGTCGCGCTCGTCGGGCAGCTGCTGTTCCAGCGCTTCACCAGCAGCGGCGGCCTGCCGATGGATCCCGCCAGCGTCGTCGGCAGCGCGCAGGAGGTCTTCGCTGGCTTCGTGCGCGCCCAGTTCTACACCTCGGCCATCGCGATCGCGGTCATCGCGGGCGGCTGCGTCGCCGAGGATCGCGCGGCCGGCGCCCTCGAGCTCTACTTCGCCCGGCCGGTCAGCCGGCTGGACTACGCCCTGGGCAAGCTGCTCGGCGCCGGGCTGGTGCCGACCGCGACGCTCGTGGCGCCCACGCTGCTGCTGTGGCTCGTCGCCGTCGGCATCTCGCCGCCCGCGCTGGGCGCGCAGCTGTGGTGGTTGGGCGTGCCCGCCCTGGCGGCGGCCGCGCTGGGCGCCTTCGTGCTGACGACGACGCTCGTCGGCGCCAGCGCCATGGGCCAGAAGTCGCGCACGGTCAGCGTGGCCTTCGTCGCGACCATGCTGGTGCTGACCGGCGTAGGCGAGGGTCTGGTCGAGGCGGGCCAGTCCTGGGCGGGCTACCTGGTGCCCGAGCGCGACCTGCGCACGGTGGTCGACGCGCTGCTCGAGGTGGGCCGACCCTCCATCGCCGCCCAGCTCGTGCCCAACCGCGGGGTGCTGCCCAACGAGGACGTGGCGGCGTCGCTGCTGGGCCTGATCGCCTTCGCCGGCGCCGGCCTCGTCGCCCTGACCTGGCGCCTGCGCCAGGACGTGGAGAGCTGACGTGCAGCCCATGCTCGAGGCGCGCGGCGTCAGCAAGATGTTCGGGCAGGTGCGCGCGCTCAACGACGTCGATCTGAAGGTCGGGCCCGGCGTGACGGGGCTTCTGGGGCCCAACGGATCGGGCAAGTCGACGCTGATGAAGCTGTTCGCCGGGCAGCTGCTGCCCGACGAGGGCGAGGTGTCGCTGCTGGGCGCCGATCCCTTCCGCCAGCCGGCGGCGCTGCGCGCCCTGGGCCTGTGCCCCGAGCAGGACAAGTTCTACGAGGAGCTGACCGGGCACACCTTCGTCGAGGCGCTGACGCGGCTGCACGGCTTCTCGCGCGGCGAGGCGCAGAAGAAGGCCCGGGCCGCGATGGACCGCGTGGGCATGGGCGAGCACGGGCGCAAGCGGCTGTCCGAGATGAGCCGAGGCATGCGGCAGCGCACCAAGATCGCCCAGGCCATCGCGCACGATCCGCCCGTGGTGCTGCTCGACGAGCCCCTCACCGGCGCCGATCCCGTGGCCCGCGCCGATCTCATCGACCTCGTCCGCGGCCTCGGCGACGAGGGCCGCTGCGTCCTGGTGTCGAGCCACGTGCTGCACGAGGTCGAGGCGATGACCCACCGCGTGGTGTTCATCCGCTTCGGCCGGGTGCGCGCCCACGGCGACATCTTCCGCCTGCGCGCCCTGCTGACCGATCGGCCCTATCGCATCCACGTCGAGGTGCCGGCGCCCCGCGCGCTGGCCGCGCACCTGATCGCCCTCGACCACGTCGTCGCCACGGCCGTCATCGCCGACGGCACGCTCGAGGTCACCACGCTCGACCTCGAGGCCGCCGCCCGCGACATCCCCGCCGCGGCCGGGCAGCTGGCCCAGGTGGTCAGCGCCTTCACCTCGCCCGACGCCGACCTCGAGAGCCTGTACCGCTACCTGATCAGCAGCCATGCCTGACGCCCGCATCCCCGCCGTCCCCGCCGGCCACGACCTGCGCGCCGCCGCCTTCTGGTGGGGCTTCCAGCTGCGCCGCATGATGCGCCGCCGCGGCGTGAAGCTGGCCGCCGTCGCGGTGGTGGGCATCTTCCTGCTGTTGAAGACGGTCGGCCGCTCGCGGCCCGCCGAGCTGGGCGCCCTGTTCGTGCTCGGCCTGCCCCCGCTGCTGGCGCTGTTCTTCGGCAGCGGCGTGATGCGCGAGGAGATCGAAGACCAGACCCTCACCTACCCCTTCTCGCGGCCGGTCGGCCGCGTGTGGCTGTACGGCGCCCGCGTGCTGGCCAGCGCCGCGCCGGTGGTCATCCTCACCGTGCCCTTCGCGGTGATGGCCGGCCTCGGCCTGGGCCCGCGCACGGCCACCGGCTACGTCCTGGGCGCCACGCTGGGCGGCGTCGCCTACACCTGCCTCTTCGCGCTCACCGGCCAGCTCATCAAGTGGCCGGCGTGGTTCGGCCTGGCCTTCCTGTTGTTCTGGGAGGGGGTCCTGGGCCGCGTGCCCGGCTTCCTCGGCCGCCTCACCCTGTCGACCCACGTGCGCGGCCTCGCGAACCTGCCGCCGACCGAGGGCCAGTTCGCCGCCGCGTGGACGGCGCCGCCCTTCGTCGTCAGCCTGGTGGTGCTGATCGGCGTCGCGCTGGCGACGCTGTGGCTCGCCGGGGTCCGCGTGCGCCGCAAGGAGTTCGTGCTCACCCGGTGATCCGGGGCGCGGCTCACGGCACGGGCAGGATCATCTCGAGGTAGCGGCGGTTCTCGGGCGTCCACACCGCGCGGTCCTGCGGGGTCAGCTCCGCCCGCTCGGCGAAGGGCCGGTCGCGCCCGCAGTCCATGATCTGCCGGTCGCCGGGCGCGTTGTGGTACTGCCCGCAGCCCGGCGCCACCGGCAGCCCCAGCGAGTGGCCGATCTCGTGGCTGGTGGTGTTGCCCACCAGGTTGCCCAAGGTGCGCAGCGCCCGATCGATGGTGGCCTGGCGCGGCCCGCCCCACTCCTCCTGCTTGGCCGGCTGGTCGATGACGGGGTCGAAGATGTCGTCGAAGATCGGGTTGGCCAGCGGGTTGTCGGTGCCGTTGCGCGCCGACAGCTGCAGGAAGGACTCGACGAAGATGCCGCCGTAGGCGCCGTCGCTGTCGGCGTTGCGGCCGGCCAGCTGGTCGTCGAGGCGCTGGTTGCAGCGATCCAGCCCCGAGGTGTTGTCCAGACCGAACAGCTGCTGGGCGTTGGGATCGGGGCCGCCGATCTCCACCGTCGAGTACAGCAGGAAGTCGGTGGGCTGCTCGAGGCGGATCTCGAGGTTCACACCGGCGTAGTCGCGCCGCACGACGTCGACGATGTGGGCCTTCACCTCGCGGCTGAAGTCGCGCAGGCCGAACAGGCGCAGCGAGTCGGTGAAGGCGGGCAGGAAGCGCAGCCACACCACCTGCTTCGAGGGCAGCACGGTGAAGCTGAGCGGCAGCGGCTCGCCCTCGGTGGTCACGCCGTCGATCGAGGTGATCGGCGTCGCGCGGCCCACCAGCTCGCCCGGCTCGGCGCCCAGATCGTCGCTCTCGCACTCGAAGTCGTACTCGACGGTCATGCTGAACAAGAGCTCGGTGCCGTCGACGTACAGCGGCACCAGCTCGATGGGCGCCGCCAGCGGTCGGCTCTCGCCCGAGGCCGCGTGGAAGGTGCCCTCGAGCCGCACCACCGTCAGCCCCTGCGAGCCGCCCAGGAAGCCGTTGCCGAAGATGCGCACCGCCTGACCGCGGCTGGCGCTCTGCGTCGACAGCGCCTCGATCACCGGGGGCAGCAGATCCGCCTCGAAGCGCACCCACTGCCCCTCGGCCTTCCAGCCGGGCCCCTCGTTGATCAGCCGCGCCTCGCCCTGAATGTGGCCCGGCTCGATGCCCACCCACGCGGGGTCGAAGACGAAGAAGGCGCTGCCCCGGCCCCAGGCGGCCACGTCGGCGGGCGGCGCGCAGGGCACGTTGTAGGCCTCGAGCGCGCGCGTCTCGCCGTCGCGATCGCGCACGAAGGTGCCCCGCAGATCGACCAGCGTCTGCCCCTCGCTGCCGCGGATGAAGTCGGCCCCCTGCACCTCGATGGGGCTCTGCGGGAACATGCCCGGCGCCACCTGATCCAGCCGCGGGCTGAGGCGCTGCACCACCATCGCGCTGACCGCGATCTCGGCCGCGCCGCGCGCCTGCCCCAGCTTGCCTTCGAGCGTCAGCACGCCGACCAGCTGCCCGTCGCCCACCGCCTGAAGCGCCTGCACCGGGAAGCGCACGCGCAGCGCGGTGTCGCTGAGCCGCTCGACGTCCAGCACCAGCTCGACCGGCCGCCCCTGCACCTGCCCCTCGACCACCGCGGCCCAGGTGGCGTCCTCCAGGAAGCCGGCGCCGCTCACCGGGGCGCTGGTGCCGGGCAGCACGCGGTTCAGCGACAGCGACGTGATCTCGAAGGCGAGCTCGACCGGCTCGTCGGGGGCCTCGTCCTCGCCGGCCGGATCGCTGCAGGCCAGCGCCAGCAGCACCAGCGCCAGCAGCGCCATCGCCGGCGTCACCAGCGCCGCCGTCACCCCGCGCCGCGCGCTCACGGCAGACACGCCATGCCCCCGGCCACCGGCTTGCACCGGTACCCCTCGGCCACGCGGCAGTCGCCGTCGCCCTGGCACGCCTTGAGGCAGGCGTCGAACCCGTCGAGCGTCCCGCACAGCGTCCCCATGGGGCAGTCGCCCGGGCCCGCGCAGCCGCCCGCCGCGCAGTAGCCGCCCGGCGTCGCGAAGCACACCTGCTCGCCGCTGCAGTCGCGATAGCTGGCGCACCGCTGCCCGGGCCCCGCCGCGCCGGCCACGCCGCAGCCGCGCGAGAAGTCCTCGAAGCGCTTGCACGCGTTGCCCGCCCGGCAGTCGCGATCGGCCTGGCAGCGCGCGGCGCAGCTGCCGCCCGAGGTCGCGGGATCGAGGCCGGCGCGCGGCGTGACGCAGCCGTGGGCGCCCTCGCAGTCGCCGAAGCCGCCGCAGGCGTCCTCGATGCAGCCGCGGGCGCTGCAGTACTGCCCCGCCGCGCACTCCATCGTCGACTGGCACATCTGCACCTGGTCGACCTCGATCAGCAGGCCGTAGGCGTTGCTGACCGAGCGCGTCGCGCCGAACACCTCGACGATGTAGACGTCGTCGACCGCCGCCTCCACCTGCACCAGCTCGGCGTCGCGATAGCTGAGCGACTCGGCGACGACCGCCTCGTCGCTCACCCGGTACAGCCGAAGGTCGAGATCACCGTCCCGGTGCTGGAAGGCGATGCCCGCGGTGATGATCTGGCCCGCCTGCGCCTCGAAGCCGAAGAAGTCGGCGTCCTCGCGGCAGATGAACAGCCCCTCTTCGGTCAGCGGCAGATCCTCCGCGTCGTACAGGGTGGCGTCGTCGAGGCTGTCGTTGCCGTCGCCGTCGTCGTAGCGATCGTCCTGGCACATCTGGTCGCACTGGCCCGGCCCGGCCTCGACCTCGAGGGTGTACTGGTTCTGGGCGCCCTCGAAGGGGAAGACGACCACCACCGCCTCGCCGCCCTGCGGCACGCAAGGCTCGGTCACCTGCTCGACGTCCACGCCGCCGTTCAGGCTCTGGTAGGCGAAGTCGTCGTCGCCCGGCAGCGCCATCGCCAGATCCAGATCGCCGCGGGCGTCGGCGAACACCGCCCGGACGGTGATCGACTGCCCCGCCTCCACCGGCACGGCGAAGTAGTCCTCGTCGCCGTCGCACAGGGTCAGGCCCTCGTGGCGGCCCAGCTCGAGCGCGGCGGCGGCCTGCGCGGTGTCGTTGCCCATGCCCGCCTCGTAGGCGTCGTCCGCGCAGATCTGCCCACAGTTGAGATCCTGGGGCATGCACTGCAGCGAGGTGGTGCCGTCGCTGATGCTCTCGAGCTCGAGGCAGAGCTGGCCCGGCCCGCAGTCGGTGTTCTCGCACGAGACGCCGCAGAAGCCCTCGCCCCGCAGGTTGACGCAGCGATCCGAGGGTCCGCCGCATTGCTGGTCGGCCACGCAGGGCGCGCACAGACCGTAGGTGCTGCCGCCGCCTGCGCCGCCGGTCGCGGTGAAGCGGAAGGTCCGGCTCTCGGTGGTGTGATCACACCGGGTCGAGTCCGGATCGTCGTTGTCGGTGGCGATGATCACGTAATAGACCTGCGCCGAGTCGCCCGCCGGCAGGTTCAGGTTGGGCACCGCCGCCGTCCAGCGATCCCCCTCGCTGGGCGCGAACTCCACCAGCTGCCAGCCCGACGTGTCCGGCGACGTGGGCGCCGGCTCGACGCCCGGATCGACGGTGAAGGCCAGCACCGGCGGCGCCTTGAAGCCGACGTCGTCACGGATGGTCGCCTCGATGGGGTAGTTCAGCGGGCCGGCGAACGCGCCGGGCTCGGTGTGCTCGATGATCGGCGGCTCGCCCGCGCAGCCGGCCCCCGCGGTGCGCTTGAAGCGGATCGTGAAGCGCTTCGAGATCTCCTGGTCGCTGCCCTTCACCCGGGCCGTGAACACGACCGTGTGGGACAGGCTGAGATCGAGCTGCGCCTCGGTGGGGCACCAGTTCAAGTACCCCAGCTTCGGGTTGCCCGGGTCGATGTAGAGGCTCGGCGCGCGGCAGTCGTTGGGCGCGCCCGGCTCACCGCAACGTGCGGCGGGCGGCGGGGTCACGCTCAGCTCGATCTGGGCGGCCGCATAGGCCTCGCTCTTCACCAGGACGGGCAGGTCGTTGACGCACTCGGTCTGCCCCAGGTCGACGGCCATGCCCGCGCCCGGCGGCGCGCCGAAGCGCAGGCCGCCGCCGCTCGACACGCCGTCGTCCTCGACCCGCAGCTGGATCGACTCGCTGGCCTGACCGCCCCGCCCGTCCTTGACCGTGAAGGTGACGGTGAAGGCCTTGGATCGCTCGCCGCCGGTCTCGGCGACGCCGGGGGTCCAGGTGAAGATGGCCAGCTCGTTGCTCACCTCGGTCAGCCGGGGCCGGCCGCCGGTGCCCGCGGTCTGCGTGACCGGCGCCGGATCGATGACGAAGTCGTAGGTCAGCTGATCCTGATCGGGATCCCCCGCCCGCACCTCGATGGTGCCGCTCTGGTTCACCTTGAAGACGGCGTCGTCGATGGGCAGCAGGGTCGGGTTGCGGTTCGACTCCTCGGCGCAGCCCGTGGCCAGCGCGGCCGCCACCACCACGACACCCACGCCCCACGCCGGCAGGGTTGTTCGCACTCGGTCCTCCCCAGTCGCCGCCGGCCGACGCGCCTCGCGCGCCGCCGCCCGGGCGACACCGTACCAGGGGCAGTATGCGCAGCACACGACATGCCAGCAAAGTCGCGCCACCGGCATTGGGCCGGCGGGCCGTCGGGGTTATGCTGCGGCCCATGCGACGCCTCTCTCCACTCGTGGTCCTGTTGTTGGGCGGCTGCGGCAACGCTCCGCCCGTCGTGCCCCCCGCCGAGCCGCCGCCGGGCGCGGCGTGCACGCTGCTCGAGCCGCCGGCGGCGCAGGCGGGCGAGCCCGCGCCGAACCTGGGCGCGCTGCGACCCGGCACGCCGACGGCGCCGGGCAAGGCCCGATCGGTCGAGGCGCTGCTGGCGATGCACCACCCGCCTGCCGAGGCGCAGTGGAGGGCGCTTCCCCCGGCCGCGGACGACGCGCTGGTCAGCATCGCCCGCGACAAGGACGCGCCCGTCACCCGGCGCGCGCGGGCGCTGTCGGCGCTGGCCCTGCGCGGCGCGCCGCAGGGCCGCGCCCAGCTCGCCGCGACGCTGGCCGACGGCGAGGCCGACGCCACCCTGCGCCGCACCAGCGCGCGGGCCCTGGCCGACGCCTTCGTCGCCACCGACGCCACCGCGCTCGAGCCCCTGCGGGCCGCGCTGGCCGACGACGACGCCCAGCTGCGCGCCGCGGTGGTGCAGGCGCTCGCGCCGCACGCCACGCGCGAGGACGTCCGCGCCGCGCTGCAGACCCGCGCCGCCGTCGAGCAGGACCCGCAGGTGAAGGCCGCGCTGGACGCCGCGCTCACCCCGCCGACGCCCTGACGCGCCCCCTTCCCCGCCCCGCGCAGAGGGTCTAAGGTGGCGCCCGCACGACCCGAGGAGGACAGGGCATGGCCACCATCGAGCACGTTCACGCACGGGAGATCCTGGACAGCCGCGGCAACCCGACCGTCGAGGTCGACGTGCACCTCGTCGGCGGCGCCGAGGGCCGCTTCGCGGTGCCGTCGGGCGCGTCGACCGGCGAGCACGAGGCCATCGAGCTGCGGGACGGCGACGCGGGGCGCTACCTGGGCAAGGGCGTCCTGAAGGCGGTCGCGCACGTCAACGAGGTGCTCGGGCCCGCGCTGCTGGGCCAGCGGGCCGACCTCCAGAACCTGATCGACCAGACCCTGTGCGGCCTCGACGGCACGCGCAACAAGGGCAAGCTGGGCGCCAACGCGCTGCTCGGCGTCAGCATCGCGGTGGCCAAGGCCGCCGCCGCCCACCATCACATGCCGCTCTACCGCTACCTGGGCGGCGTCTCGGCCCACGTGCTGCCGGTGCCGATGATGAACATCGTCAACGGCGGCGCGCACGCGGACAACAACGTCGACTTCCAGGAGTTCATGGTCGTGCCGGTGGGGGCGTCCAGCTTCCGCGAGGCGCTGCGCATGGGCGCCGAGGTGTTCCACAACCTGAAGAAGGTGCTGCGCGACCGCGGGCTGAACACGGCGGTCGGCGACGAGGGCGGCTTCGCGCCGAACCTCGAGAGCAACGCCGCGGCGCTCGACCGCATCCTGCAGGCCATCGAGGCGGCGGGCTATCGGCCGGGCGAGGACATCGCGCTCGCCCTCGACGTGGCCAGCAGCGAGTTCTACCGCGACGGCGTCTACAAGCTCGACGGCGAGGGCCGCGAGCTCGACGCGGCGGGCCTGGTCGACTTCTACGCCGAGCTGTGCGGCCGCTACCCGATCGTCAGCATCGAGGACGGCATGGCCGAGGACGACTGGGCCGGCTGGAAGGCGCTGACCGAGAAGCTGGGTGATCAGGTGCAGCTGGTGGGCGACGATCTGTTCGTCACGAACCCCACCCGCCTGTCGCGCGGCATCGGCGAGGGCATCGCGAACAGCATCCTGATCAAGGTCAACCAGATCGGCACGCTGACCGAGACGCTCGACTGCATCACGACGGCGCACCGCGCGGGCTACACGACGGTCATCAGCCACCGCTCGGGCGAGACCGAGGACACGACCATCGCCGATCTGGCGGTGGGCGTGAACGCCGGGCAGATCAAGACCGGATCGGCCAGCCGCAGCGACCGCATCGCCAAGTACAACCAGCTGCTGCGCATCGAAGAGGCGCTGGGCGACAACGCGGGGTGGATGGGCAAGGCCGCCCTCTGCCGCTGACCGACGGGCTGGCGAGCGCGCCGCGTCAGTGGTACGCGGTGCGCGCCTGACGGGTCAGCACGTAGCGGCGGATGGCGTCGCGGGCGTGCTCGTCGAGGCCGATGAGCGCGCCGCCCACCCGATACTCCCCCATGCCGATCGGCACCGCGTACAGCACGCGGCAGCGCAGGGTGCGACTTGTGATGCCCACCGCCTCGAACAGCGCGGGGGCCTCGATCACGATGATCTCGCCGGGGTGCTGGGGTTCTTTGGTGCGCCACGAGATGCCGCCCTCGCCGAGGTCGACGCCGCGGCCGCCGGGGAACGGCGCCAGGCTGATGTCGAGGATGCTGCCGCGCACGAACTGGCGCCGGTTGGGCCCGTCCCAGTCCATCGCGTCGCTGCCCGGGACCGCCCGCGCCAGGGCGTTGTGCACCTTGGCCAGCAGCAGCGTCGGGTCGAGCGGCTTGACCAGGTAGTCGACCACCCCCAGATCGAGCGCGCGGTCGACGTCGGCGGGCTGGCTGAGCGCGGTCATCATGATGACCGGGATGGCCGCCGCCTTGGGGTACCGCCGCATCAGCTCGAGCAGCTGGAAGCCGTCGAGCTCGGGCATGCGGATGTCGAGGATGATCAGGTCGGGCACGACCTGCTGCAGCACCTTCACCGCGGCCTTGCCGTCGGCGGCCTCGAACACCTCGAAGCCGGCGCGCTTCAGGTTGTACGCGATCAGCCGACGGATGTTGGCGCTGTCCTCGACCGTCAGGATCTTCTTGCGTCCGCTGGCCATGCCGGCAGGCTAGGCTACTTCGGTCGGCGCGTCGACTCTTCGCGCCCGCGCGGGGCGCGCGGAGACGTCCGGCGCGGCGCCCTTCTGTCGCGCGCCCCGATTCGCTACCCTCGGACCCGCCCAGTGGGAGGTCGACATGGCCGACGGCGAGCGTCCCCTCAGTCTCAGCGAGCGCCTCGATCCGGGGCCGGAAGGCGAAGTGGCCGCCGGGCCCTACGGGGATCTGCGGCGCGCGACCGCGCGGTGGGCGGCCGACGGCTCCGAGGCGGCGGGCGCGTTCGGCGAGGCGCTGCTCGATCTCGACGGCCCCCTGGGGCGCAGCTTCGCGCTCGACCAGCCCAACGTGGCCGGCATGGGGGTCGGCGCCTGGGGCCTGATGGTCAGCGATCCGGGCGGGCTGGCCGCGCCGGAGCGCGGGCTGCGGCGCATGATCGGCGGCGGCCTGCTCGGCGGGCTGCTCGACGACGAGGACGCGCCGACCGACGCGGACGACGACCCGGACGCGCTGGCCCGCGGGGCCGACCTGCTCGAGGCGCTGCAGCGCCTCGACGCGGCGGGGGCCCACCTCTCCGAGGCCGCGCCCGAGGGGCTGCGCGATCAGGTCGCGGCCCTGCGGCTGGACCTTCGGCGCCGCCTGACCCGGGAGCGCCGGTTGGCGCCGGGCCTCGACGCGGCGCTCCGCGAGCTCGACACCGCCGACCCCGCCTCACCCGAGGCGCTGCGCGCCCGCGCGACGCCACCTACGCTGGAGGTGCCCGCGCCGGTCACGGCCGGCCCCTCGGCCGAGGCCCTCGAGGATCCCTACCGCGCCAGCGTCGACGTCGCGCTCGCTCGCGAGCCCGCGGCGGACGACGCGCAGCTCGACGCGCTGCGCGCCCGCATCGCCCAGGCGACCGAGGCCGCGCTGGGCCACGCCCCCGACAGCGCCGCCAGCCGCGCCGCGGTCGAGCGCGCGCGCCGCCTGCTCGCCGAGGAGGTCGCCCGCAGCGGCGGCCACGTCGATCCGAACACCGCGGCCGCCCGCGCCGCCCTCGCCGACCGCGCCACCCGCACGCCGCGCCCGTCCGCCGACGCCGGCGTCGCGCCCGCCGAGGGGCTGCCCGAGGTGCCCATCTGGTCCAGCCGGGCGACGCGCGGCAGGTCGGGCTACCTGCGGGCGGACGAGCGCACCCACGCGCTGGACCGCACCGACGCCATGTGCGCGTGCCGGTCCCCGGCCGGAAGGCGCCAGGCTGGATCGACGCCGCCCACGTGCGCGAGGCGTCCGCGGCGGTCGCCGCCGCCGGCCGCGCCCCGGCGCGCTGTCCCGCGCGCTGCGCCAGGTCGGCCGGTGGCCTGCCCAGCCCCGATCTCGCCCGCCTGGCGGCCTTGGTGGCGCAGGAGACCGGCCGCCCGGTGAGCGCCCTGCTGGCCGAGGCGGGCGAGAGGCCCGAGCTGGCCAAGGCCCGCCGCCGCGACCGCGGCGCCGCCGGCCCCGCCACGCCGACCGCGCCCGCCGGCTCGCCGATCACCATCGGCAAGGTCGACGTCTCGGGCCTCGAGAGCCGCCACGGCGCTCGCGCCGCCGCGCTGCTGAACGCCGCCCTCGCCCAGCTGCCCGACGTGCTCGAGGGCCGCCTGAGCGATCCGGCCCGCCGCGCCCTGCTCACCCGCCGCCTGGGCCGCCTGCCCGTCGACCTCGACCTCGACGTGGCCGACGGCGACGTCCAGGCCCGCGGCCGCGTCATCGCCGACCGCATCGCCGACGCCCTGCTGAGCGCGCGCGCCGCCCGCGTCGAGTCGCTCGACCTCGGCCTGACGCTGCGCGCCAGCGACGAGGGCACGCCCACCCAGCTCCTCGGGGCGTTGCAGTCCGGCGACACCGAGACCGTCGGCGAGGCCCTGCGCGGCGAGGGCCGCACCCTCGACGGCACCGTGCGCGGCCGCCTGGCCAACTTCTTCGGCCACGACTTCGGCCAGGCCCGCGTCTTCGCCGGCCCCATGGCCGGCGCCCTCGCCCGCGCGGTCGCCGCCGAGGCGTTCACGCACGGGCAGATGGTGTTCTTCGACCCCAAGCACTTCCGCCCCGACACCGCCCGCGGCGAGGCCCTGCTGGCGCACGAGCTGACGCACACCGGGCAGGCCGACGATCGCGACGCGCGGCTCAAGGAGGCCGAGGCCATCGCGACCGAGCGCGCCTACCTCGGCTGGCTGCAGGGCGACGGCGCGCCCTTCGCGTCCGAGCTGGACGACCCGCTGGACGTCACCGCGCCCGAGGCCGCCCAGGCCGCCGACGTCGCGTCCCTGGGCGCGCTGCGCGCCCGCGAGGGGCGGAACCGGTCGGGCAACGAGGGGCCCCGGAAGGACACCGAGCAGCACGAGGAGCGCGTGGCGCAGGTGCTGGACCGGGTACAGGAGATGCTGGTCGCGCAGGGGTTGAGCGAGGAGGAGCGGCTGGGGGTGCTGAAGAGGATCTTCAGCGGGCCGATCTAGGGGCGGTGAGCCCCATCGTTCGGTTCTGTTCGAGGTGCGCTCGTCCTGACGCCTGCGCGCGACGCGCCTGCGTATGGCGTCGCCGCGCAGCGACCGATAGGGTGCCGCCATGAAGCGTGTCTTCAACACCGCCGGCCCGTGCGAGCCCCGTTTCCACTACATGATCCCGCCCGAACAGCGGGCCCCGGAGGCGCGGCGGCTGGTCGAGGAGATGGGCTACTTCGCGGTCCACGCCCCGCGCCAGACCGGCAAGACCACGTTGTTGCGGTCGCTCGCGCGCAGCCTGACCGCCCAGGGGCGGTTCGCAGCGCTGCACTTCAGTTGCGAGACGGCCGAGGTGGCCCGCGACGACTTCGGCCTCGCGGATCGGCTCGTCCTCGGCGCCATCGCGCGGTCGGCCGAGGTGGATCTGCCCGCCGATCTGAGGCCCCCCGCGTGGCCGGAGGCGGACGCGGGCGAGCGCGTCCGTCACGGCGTGTCGGCGTGGGCCGCGACCTGCCCGCGACCGCTCGTGCTGTTCTTCGACGAGATCGACGCCCTGAACGGTGAGTCCCTGATCTCGGTGCTGCGGCAGCTTCGATCCGGCTACAACGACCGCCCCGACAGCTTCCCCTGGGCCGTCGCCCTCTGCGGGCTCCGCGACGTGCGCGACTACAAGGTCGCCAGCGGCGGCGGCGAGCCGAGGTTGGGCACCAGCAGCCCGTTCAACGTCAAGGTCGAGTCGCTGCGCATCGGCGACTTCTCTGAAGACGAGCTAAGGGCGCTGTATGGCCAGCACACAGCCGACACCGGCCAGCCCTTTGCCGAGGAGGCGCTCGCCCGCGCCTGGGACCTGACTCGCGGCCAGCCGTGGCTCGTCAACTCGGTGGCCCGTGAGGTGGTCCGCAACATGGCCGTCCCGGCGGCCGAGCCGATCACGGCCGAGCACATCGAGGAGGCCAAGGAGCGCCTCATCCTGGCGCGGCAGACCCACCTGGACTCGCTGGTCGCGCGCCTGATGCAGCCGCGCGTGCGCCGCATCATCGAGCCCTTGCTCGCCGGGGCGACGTTCGCCGACAACCCGTACGACGACGATCTGCGCTACACGCAGGACCTCGGCCTGATCGCCCCCGACCTGCCGGTTCGCATCGCGAACCCGATCTACGGCGAGGTCATCGTCCGCGTGCTCGCCGGCCTCGCCGAGACGGCGGTGCTCGCCGACCCGCGTTCGTTCGTCCTGCCCGACGGGCGCTTCGACCAGCAGCGCATGCTGCGCGAGTTCGTCGACTTCTGGCTCGAGCACGGCGAGGTGATCACTGGCCAGATGCCCTACCACGAAGTCGCGCCGCAGCTCGTCCTGATGGCCTTTCTGCAGCGCGTGGTCAACGGCGGCGGCCACGTGCACCGTGAGTACGGCGTGGGGCGCGGTCGCATCGACCTGCTGGTCCGCTGGCCGTACACCGCCGCCGACGGCCGCCGCGCCGAACAACGCGAGGCCATCGAGCTGAAGGTGTGGGCCGACGGTCAGGCCGATCCGCTCGCCAAGGGGCTGGCCCAGCTCGACGGTTACCTGGACGGCCTCGGCCTCGCGACCGGCGTCCTCGTGATCTTCGATCGGCGCGCGACCGCGCTGCCCGTGGCCCAACGCACGGGCTTCGAGGCCGCCACCACGCCGAGCGGACGCTCCGTCACGGTGCTGCGCGCCTAGCACCCTCCCGGCAGAAGCTCTCCTTTGTTTCACGCCGCCGCTGCCGAACGCGAAACGCGATCATCCTGACCCCTGCTCCCTCGGTGGAGGCTGCACCAGCTTCGAGACCGCACCGCTCCACCCCTCCGAACCGCCCAGCCAAGCACCCGACCCGACGGCCACGGCGGAGCGGCATCGGTCACCGCCGGGCCACGGCGGGAAAAGTGAAAGAAGTAACCAGCGTCGGTTGAAAGTGTGGCACGACCCCAGTGATCAAGCCTCAGTGGAAGCCGCGGCCCGTTCCAGCCGCGCCGCCGCCGGGCTCCACGACGTCCCGTCCAAGCCACAGCGCACCGCCGTCCGCGACCGGGCGCGAGCGCGCAGGCGTGGTGCGAGCGGCCGGCGTGCGGCATCCGCCGTACGTGCCTGAGCGACCGAGCCGCCCGCAGCCGATGCCGAAGGCGAGGCGAGGGCGCGAGGATCGCGAAGGCGCGCCCGAAGGGCGCCGGCCAAGCCGCGGGGTAACAGGGGTGGCCGGCAGGCCCCCCTTGCCGCGCGCTTGCGCGCGGCGGAGAGACAGTCTGTCCGGTAGAGGCTGCACCTGTTCCAGGGCAGCACCCCGCCGACCCTCTCCGGCGCCCAACCTGGCACCCGTCCGCGCCTCCGCCACGCACCAGCATCACCACCGGCCGGCTCGTCCCCCAGTACCGTCGGCAACCGGCGTCCGCGGACCCCGCTGCCGCTGTCCGATGGCCCCCATCTTTTCGCGCCGCCGCTGCCAAATGCGAAATGTGATCGTCCTGACCCCCTCGGCCCCTATGAGGACGACCCGCTCGGCCGAGCGACGCTGCACCGATCGCATCTCGGCGACTTCGCGACGAAAGGCGACGTCCGTTCGATGGCCCCGTCTGCGCCGCAGACTTCGCACGTCCCGAGCGCCCGAGACTGGAGGTCGGAGACGACGGCGTTCATCACGGCCAACGCGATCGCGGTGTCACCCGCGCCGGGATCTGCGATGCCCTCGTCCCAGTGGAAGCGGAGCGTCCCGAACTTCTCTTTGACCAGCGCGACCGTGGCGTCGAGCTCGAAGCGTCGACTCACGAGCTCGAACTGTGCCAGGCCGTCCTCGACGAGCGACCGCCAGCCGACCGGGACCTCGATCCCGCGCCCGGCGATGTAGCCAGCAAGCACCTTGCCGTACCGTTCGCGGACCCTCGCCTCCCACGCCTCCCGTGGTTCCGCAGCGTCGGGCGACTCGGGGCTCCCCGGCGTGCGCGCGGCGTCGTCGCCCTCGGCTGCCTTCTTCGACTTCGCCACGCGTCTCCCGCTCAATACTGCCCAATCACCCGGAAGAACGCCCCGCCGTGGTCCTCGTCGAGCCGCGAGAACTCGTCGTCCGAGAACGTCGTGAAGTTGTAGCCCACGCCCACGCGCACGTGGCGTTGGACGATGTAGTTCAGCTCCAACAGCGTGCCCTGCAGCGTGCCCTGCGACAGGGTCGTGGTCAGCAGGCGGTACTCGACGCCGGCGTCCCAGGTGCGGGTCAGGTGGTAGTTCAGGCGGTTGATCCACAGCACCGTGTGGCTCACGGCGGTGGGCAGCTGCGGCGCGCGGACGGCCATGCGCTTGTAGGCCAGCTTCTCGACCAGCTGCAGATTGAGGGGCAGCTCGAGGATGGGCACCAGCGACACGACGTCGGACTCTTCGCGCTCGGGCAGCTGGATGGCGACGTCGATGGGGCGCTGCTCGAAGCGCTTCGTGTACTTGCCGATGACGACCACCCAGTCGTGGTGGATGGGGCGCCAGGCCAGGCCCAGGCTGCCTTCGATCAGCTCGGCCTCGGTGGCGTCGAACTCCAGGTCCAGCGTGTGGGCGTAGTTCAGGCGGGTCAGCAGCGTCAGGTCGGGGTGCAGCTTGAAGCTCAGCCCCGTCAGCGCGACGGCCTGCATGCGGTCGCGGCGCGCGAACGCTTCGTCGTTGTCCTCGTAGCGCAGCTCGTAGCGGCCCGTGATCTTCACCCGATCGCTGTCCAGCCATTCGACGCCGAGGCTGACGGCGTCGGTGCTGAACTCGCCGCCGTAGCCGCCCACCACCTGGCTGCGCTCGTAGCCGACGTCGATGATCAGGCCCTCGGTGATCGGCGTTCGCTTGGCGACGCCCAGCACGGCGCGGTTGCGCTCGCCGAGGGCGCCGGTCTCGAGCTGGTACTCGCCGTAGGCGCGGCCGCTCTTGTCGCCGGCGAAGCGCTCCTCGGCGCCGACGACCGTCGTGCTGGCCTTCTGGCCGTCGCGGTCGGTGAAGCGCTCCTGCACGTAGGTCGTGTGGCGCTCGTCGATCTCGCTGCGCAGGCCCACCATCGTGGCGTTGTCGCCCGACCAGCGCAGCGACTCGGTCGCCTCGATCTGCAGCGCCTGCGTCAGGCGGTAGCGGCCGCCGACGGTGGTGGTCAGCAGGTCGCCGGTCGAGTCGTGCAGGCGCTCGTCGCCGCGGGCCACGACCTCCTGCTCGAGGAGCAGCGTCCACTGCTGGTCGACCTGCCACGTCAGCGCCGAGCCGATCGCGTCGGTGACGAAGATGCCGTCGGGATCCCCCTCGTCGGCCTCGGTGTGCACGAACTCGGTGTCGACCTTCAGGCCGCCGTCCTGCCAGGTGTGGCCGGCCCGCGTCACCGCCCGCTGGAACCCGCGGTAGACGCCGTTGGCCTGCGTCGACGGCTCCTCGGCGGTCATCCCGTCGAACTGCAGCCGCACGCTGTGGTGTTCGTCGATCCAGTACCGCGTCAGGCCGCCGTACTTCTCCAAGCCCTGCTGCTGGATGGTGCCGCCGCTGTAGAAGCCGGCCCCGATGTACTGCCAGTAGCCCTCGGTGTACCACTGGTCGCGATCGCCCTCGCCGATGAGGTCGTCGAGCTCCAGGCCGCCGCGCAGCAGGAAGCTGGTGCCCTCGTCGTTCGCGCCGTCGCGATCGTTGAAGGGCTGGAACGTCAGGCCGCCGTCCTCGCTGAACAGGTTCTGGCCGTTGACGCTCTTGCTCTGCGCGACCTCGGCCTCCATGCGCGTGCGCCGCTTGTGCTTCAGCCGCAGCTCGGCGCCCCACAGCTCGTAGTCGGGCAGCCCGTCGTCGCCGCGGCCCTCGCGCACGTAGCCGCCGCCCAGCGTCACGGCGTCGTTCCAGGTCTCGCGCACGTGCACGCCGTAGGCGGCGTCGCCGTCGCTGCGCGGATCGCGGTGGTCGTACTCGACCGCCAGGTACACCGGGTGGCCGTCGAGCACCTCGCCGCCGGGCTGCGGCGTCGGGCCCTCGCCGAACACGTCGAGCGTCACGCTCGACACCGGCGACTTCATCAGCACCCGGCCGTCGGCGTAGCGCACGGTGTAGTCCAGGTCGCGCGCCAATGAGCGCCGGCTGCGCTCGACGCCGGTGATGCGATCGCGCTCGACCAGGTACAGCCGCTCCGACCCCTCGACCAGCTCGCGGTGCGGCAGGTAGTACAGCGAGCCGCCGGTGCCGCGCAGCTCGACGTAGGCGTGGCGCTCGGACACATCCTGGTCGGCGGCGAAGGCCTTCACCTCGTGGCGGAAGTCGCCGCGCTTCTCGTCGAGCGCGACGGCGCCGCCGTACAGCGTCCGGTCGTAGTTGAAAAGCTCGACGCCGCGGAAGGCCGACTTGAAGTTGCCGACGGTCAGCGTGCTGGCGTCGGCCTTGATCAGTACGTACACCGGCCCGCGGCTGTGGGCGTCCTTCACCTCTTCGGCGCTGTCGCCATAGACCGGGTAGAAGGTCTCGGGGTCGATGAGCTGGCGGAAGTACGTCTCGTACGTGCGGCGGCGCGCGGTGTCGACGTTGGCCGTCACCTCGTAGCGCTTCCAGACGCCGCCGAGGACGTCATCGCCCTTCATCCAGCCCTTGAGGTGACCGACCGCACGTCCGTGGAAGTACACGGCATCGCCGGCCTCGACCCGCGTGTGCGGCTCCACCCCGTCGAGCTCCGCGTCGATGGCCCCGGTGAGCCCCTCGCCCATCGCCAGCAGGAACCACTGGCTGTCGGGCAGCGTCACCGGGCGGCGCAGCACGCCGCGGTTGCCCTGGGGATCCTCGGTGCGCACCTCGACCGCGCCGGTGACCGGGTCGATGGTGGCGACGCCGGCGAAGCGGCCCTCGGCGTCGACGCCCACCTCGTCGCCGTTGAGGAACACCTTGTTGCCGGGCGCCGTGGTGCCGCGCACGGGGACGGTGTTGCCGCTCAGCTTCGCGCCGGCGGCGGGCAGCTGGACGCTCAGGCGTCGCGCCGGCACGTCCGCGTCGCCGTCGCCCTGCAGGGCCGGCGTCAGGATGCGCAGCAGCGCGTCGCGGCCGAAGTCGGCCATCGCGGCGCGCGTGGTGTCGTCGAGCGGGCGGCGCACGCCGGCGTCGGCGGGCGGCGCGGGCAGCGGGACGCGCGGATCGTCGGCCCCGGGCAGCTTGGCGTAGCCCTCGCGCGGCGCGTCCGGCGCGCCGAAGATGCGCCGCCGCCGCCGCCCACCAGGGCGCGCGGCGGGCGCGGCCGACACGTCGGGCGCGCGCGCGGCGGCGCGTCGCCGGTCGGGGGCGCCTGCACGAAGAACACGCTGCGGCCGCCATCGGCGCGCTGGATCTCGATCAGCACGGCCTCGTCGCCGCGCAGCGTCACCGGCAGGTAGAAGCCGCCGTTCTCGTCGAGCGCCACCGACTGGCCGTCGACGCGCAGGCCGGGCTTGCCGGGGCGCTCGGGCCCGGCGCCGGCGGCGGTCAGCTCGCCGAGCAGGAGCTGGCCCACCGCGCTCTGCGCCACGGCGGGCGCGCCCGTGCGCACGGTGAGCTGGTAGCGATACCGCCCGGCCCGCAGCGGCGTCCCGCCGGTGTCCCACTTCAGCGTCGCGGGCGGCGCCCCGGCCTGGTCGACCGCGAAGGCCGGCGTCCCGTCCTGCGCCACCACCGCGAACCGCCAGGCGACGGTGTCCTTCGGCGCCTTCAGCGCGAACTCGATCGGCTCGCCCGGCTTGCCGTCGGCCAGCGCGACGCGCTCGGGCCCGGTGGCCTCGACGTTCAGCGCCGGCGGCGTCACCTTCACGCCGCCCACCGTCAGCTCGCCGGGCAGCTTGCCCTCGACCACCAGCTCGCGCGGCTTGCCGTAGGCGGGCGCCCCGCCCTTCTTCACGGTCAGCGGGAACACGGCCCGCCGCCCGTCGGCGGCCCGCACCATCACCTCGACCACGCCGTCCTCGGGCACCGGCGTCGTCAGCGCGAAGCTGCCGTCCTCGGCGGGCGCGGCCTCGTCCGTCCCGGCGCGCACCACCGGCACGAAGCCCGGCTCGGCGTCGATGGTGGCGGCCTTCGCTCCACCCTCGGCGGGCGCAGGCGCGACGTGCCGCAGCTCGACCCGGCGGTTGCGCGCGCGGTTGAAGCTGGACAGGTTGGGCGCCAGCGGCCGCAGCGGGCCCACGCCCACCGCCTCGACGCGCTCGGCGGGCAGCCCCACGGTCTCGACGATGTACGCCTTCAGCGCCTCGGCCCGCTGCTGATCGCGCGCCTTGGCCTTCTCTTCGGACAGCGCGTCGTCGCTGTGCACCTCGACGCGCAGCGTGCCCTCGAGCGCCTTCAGGGCGCTGGCCACCTCGCCGATGGCCTTCTTCTGCGCGCGCCCCGGGCGGCCGCGATCGTCGAAGCCGTCGGCGGGCATCGACGCGACCAGCGCCGGCTCGTCGGGGCCGGTGGCGCCGACGCCGAACACGCCCGCCGGGCTGCCCACCAGCGCGCCGGCCGGGCCGGCGACCTCGAGCCGGTAGGTGTAGATGCGGCCGCTCGAGAGCACCGCCTCGCCGGCCGCGTCCTTCTGGTTCCAGACCAGCCGCGCGGGCGGCGCGCCGTCGCCCGCGGCGACGAGCGCCTCGGCGCCCCCGGTCGGCCCCACCCACAGCGCCCACCGGTCGCTCGGCGCGCCCGGGCCGGTGCGCGTGAGGAACACCAACTCGGCCGACGTGCCCCCGGCCCGCGCCGGCAGATCGACGCCGTCGGCGTCGCGCCCGTCGGCCAGCAGCTTCACCGCCACCAACGGCGCCTCGACGGCGTGCTGCCGCGTCGCGAGCTGGAGCGTGTCGGCGTCGCCCCACACGGTGAGGTAGCGATCCCGCAGCGCGTCCAGCGCCCCCTTCACGCCGTCGCGCCCCAGCTCGAGCGACGCGCCCTCGACCGTCTCGGCCGGGCAGGTCACTCCGAAGTCGACCTTGGCGGGCAGGCCGCGCGTGAACGACACGATGCGCAGCTCATCCGTGGTCACCTCGGCGCCGGGCAGCAGCGTGTCGGCGTCCAGCTTGATGGCGTGGGTGCCGGGATCGATGTCCTTGAAGTGGTACTGGCCGGCGCTGTCGGTGACTGCGAAGTAGCCGGTGTCCATGAAGATGCGGACGCCCGGCGTGCCCGCCTCGCCCTCGCCCTGCCGGCCGTCGCCGTCGGCGTCGCAGAACACCTTGCCCAGCACGAGGCCCTGGTCGAAGTCGGGATCGGCCACCACCAGCACGTCGGCGGTGGCCGGCCGGCTGATGGGCACGTTGCCGTCGGCCAGCAGCGTCGCGCGGTTGGTGTAGGTGCGCTTCGGCTTCACGTTCGCGCCGACAACGGCTTGATATCGCAGCCGAATCGCCTCGCCTGCGGCCAGATCCATCGGCCGCAGCACGCGCCGGCCGGCCTCTTCGCGCACGCTGCCGAAGCGCAGGATGCGGACGCCGGTGGGATCGTCGGCGCCCAGCGGCACCTCGCGCCCCTCGCCCACCCGCACGCGCACCGCCGAGCCGGCGATGTACTTGAAGCCCTTGGGCAGCACGTCCTCGATGATCACGCCGCCGGTGCCGGTGGCCGGGTCGAACACCAGGTCGAGCGGGCTGCGGTTCACCACGTCGACCTCGTAGGTGACGATGGCGCCCACGGTGGCGGTCGAGCGCGCCGCGCGCTTCTGCAGGTCGATCAGCGACGACAGCGGATCGATCGGCACGTGGTTGTTGAAGAACGCGTCGTCGGGGCCGCGCAGGTCGAAGGCGAGGAAGTAGGTGCGGTCGGCGTCGGGCTCGACCGAGGGCAGATCCTCGGGCACGACCCGGCGCGCCTGATCCTCGGTGAAGGCCGGGCCGGGCGTCGGCGGCACCAGCACCGAGGGCGCGACGTAGCTGGGCCCGGGGGGCACCACCTCGATGAAGTAGCGGCCCGGGCGCCGCACCGCGAACTGGTACAGGCCGCCGTGGGCCGTGCGCTGGCCCTGCTGGCTGGCGGCCTCGAGGTCCTCGGGCGGCACCAGCACCTTGCCGGCCTGGGACTCGTCGTCGAGCGGGTCGAAGTCGTCGAGGTCGACGTCGCGGTAGATGAACACCTCGGCGCCGTCGATCAGGTCGCCCTCGACGCTGTCGTACACGCGGCCGGACGGGTCGATCAGCAGGTCGCGCTGCAGGTCGACGTCCGGGGCCAGCTCGACGTCGTCGAAGGTCTTCAGCAGCACGTCGGCGCTGCTGAACACGCGCAGGCGGTAGCGGCCCGGGCGCAGGCGATCGAGCAGGAAGCGGCCGGCGTCGTCGGTCGTGGCCTCGAGCACCGCCGGGCCGTCGGGATCGGTCGCCTCGTAGGCCGCGACCCGCATGCCGACGAAGGCCAGGTCCGGCCCCACGTTGAACACGCCGTCTTCGTCGCGATCCTCGAAGGTCGTGCCGCGCAGGCGCGAGAACCGCACCTCGGCGTCGACGCAGGCGACCGGCGCGTCGACCGGCGGGGTGTCCGGCGCCAGGGCCTGGGCCCCGTTGCAGATGCGGCGGTCGGCGTCCAGCCGGGGATCCACGCGCGCGACGAAGCTGACGGTCACGTCCTCGCCGGCGGGGATCGTCAGGCCGGTGATCCGCACCCGCCCGTTCTGGAAGTCGCCGGCGGGCGGCGGCTCGTAGTCCACCTGTACCCCGCGCGGCACGTCGCCGGGCCCGACGTACACCAGCCCGGTGGGCAGCGGATCGCTGACCTCGACGTCGGTGGCCTCGGTGTTGCCCGCGTTGCCCACCGTCAGCACCCAGGTCAGCGACTCACCCGCCAACGTCGGCGCGCCGTCGGCGTCGATCACGCGCTTGGCCAGCGTCAGCCGGCGCAGGGGCTCGTCGCCCACCGGCACCACGGTCGGGTTCAGGCCGTTGGCCTCGACGCCGTCGTCGTCCGACAGCCGGGCGCGCACGCCCTGGGCCGTCAGCGTGCCCTGGTTGCGCACCTCGGGGCCGCGCAGGACCACCGTCCGGAAGCGAACCTCGGACACCGTGCCCGGCCCGACGACGCCCACGTCGACCGTCACCTGGCCGTTGACGACCTGGCCGCGGTCGCCGTCCGGGGCGTCGCTCAGGCCGCGCCCGTCGAGCTGCAGGCTGCCGTCCACGTACCGCACGCCGGCGGGCAGCGGATCGCTCACCCGCACGGCCTCACCGGGCGCGATGCCGCGGTTGGTCACCTGCAGCGCCCACTCCACGGTCTCGCCGATGCGCGCCTCGGCCGCGTTGGCCCGGCCGATCACCCGCCAGCTCTTCACGAACGAGCCCAGATCGGCGGCGCCGTCGACCACGAAGGTCGTCGGATCGGCGGCCACCGGCGTCGTCGGATCATCCGAGGGCACCCGCACGCCGGTGAGATCGGACAGCGTGCCCTGGTTGGCGATGACCTGCCCGCGCGCGGCGCCCTCGGCGATCGTCGCCCGCACCTGCACCTCGACCGGGCGGCCCGGGGGCAGCACCGCGGGCTCGCCGCCGGGGGTGCGCAGCGCCAGGCCCAGCTCGAGCGGGCTCTGCCGCCCCACGTCGGGCACGCGCGCGCCGTTCAGCGTCGTCGACCCGGGCACGTAGATCAGCTCGGGCGGCAGCCGGTCGACCAGCGCCACGCCCTCGCCGTCCGACGAGCCGATGTTCTCGGCCACCAGCGTGTAGGTGATCTCGCTGCCCGGCGCGAAGCCGCCGTCGCCCGGCGCCACCCGCTTGATGAGCGTGTAGCCCGCGCCCCCGCCCACGACGAAGCTGGTCGGGTCGAGCGGCGCGTCCGTCTCGGGGTCGTCCGACGGCACCGGCGCCTGGTCGCGCACCGACACCTGCGCCTGGTTGCGCACCACCTCGCCGGCGCGCAGGTTCGGCGCCAGCGTCGCGCGGAACCGCAGGCGCACGCTGCGGCCCGCCGGCACGATGCGCAGGGCGGGCACCGCCGCCGGCGCCCACTCGACGACCGCCCGGCCCGGATCGAACACGCCCCCGTCGAGCGCCTCGACGCGCGCGAAGGCGCGCAGGTCGACCGGGTCGACGACGAAGACGCTGTCGAGATCGGTGACGCCCTCGTTCATCACGGTCAGCGCGTACTCGACGTCGCCGCCGGGCACGAAGCCGGCGGCGCCGAGGGCGCGCACCGTCTTGGTCGTCACCAGCCCGCCCGCGCCCACGACGAAGCGCACCTCGTCCGAGAGCTGGAAGGGCCCCGCCGCGCCGACACGCGCGCCGAACTGGTTGGTCACCTCGCGGCCGTCGGCCACGTCCATGCGCAGCCGGCCGCGCACCTGCAGCTCGATCGCGTCGCCGGCGGGCAGCGCGTCGACGCGCCAGCTCGCGGTGCGGTCCTGCAGCTCGCCGCCGTCGACCACCAGGTTGGTCAGCGCGTCGTCGATCGGATCGATCACCTCGACGCCGCGCGCGGGGCGGTTGCCGGTGTTCTCGATGCGCAGGACGTAGCTGACCGGATCGCCCGGCTCGAAGCTGCCGCCGTCGTCGTCGCGCACCGTCTTGGTCAGCAGCAACACGGCGCGGGACGAGACGACGAAGGTCGTCGCGTCGGCGACCTCGGCGGTGGTGGGGTCGTCGGTGAGCGCCGGCTCGAGCCCCGCGGCGACCACCTGCGCCTGGTTGGCCACCACCTGGCCGTCCTCGACGTCGTCGACGACGCGGGCGGCCACCTCGAAGCGCCGGCGCTCGCCCGGCTCGAGGCTGCCGAGCTGCACGGTGAGCGTGCGGCCGTCGAGCACGCCGTCGGCGCCGCGCACGACGATCTCGGTCAGGGCCGCCGGGAAGGCGTCGATCACCTGCACGGCGTCGGCCGCGCGGCTGCCCCGGTTCACCACCTCGAAGGTGTAGAGCACCGCGCCGCCCGGCTCGAAGTCGCCCGCGACGCCCTTGACCGAGCCGCGCAGGTCGGGCCGATCCTCGACGACGACCACCGTGGGATCGGCGGGCAGTGGGGTCGACGGATCGTCGGAGAGCTGGTCGCCCAGCCGCGCCTGGTTCGAGATGCGCGTGCCGTCGGGCGTGCCCTCGGGCACGCGCACCCGCACCCGCAGCGTGGCCGGCGGCCCGCCGGGGACGACCGCCGGCACCGGCCAGCGCACCGTGCGGCCCTCGATGATCGCCGGCGCCTCGGCCTCGGGCGCCTCGACGCCGTCGGGCAGCGGATCGACCACCTCGGTCGGCGCGCTGGCCCCGTCGCCCTCGTTGGTGACGGTGAGGATCCAGGTCAGCTCGCCGCCGGGCCGCGGCGGCTCGAGGCCCTCGGCCGCCTTCGTCAGCGCCAGCCGCGCCTCGGCCACCACCACGAACGCCGTCGCGTCGAACGCCGGCGTGGACGGGTCATCGGTCAGGAAGGGCTCGGCGATGTCGCGCGCGATGACCTGCGCCTGGTTGCGCACGATGTCGCCGTCGGCAAGACCCACGCGCAGCGTGGCCTCGACCGTGCGGGTCAGCACCTCGGAGGGCCGCAGCGCGTCGACCCGCCAGGTGACGACGCCGTCGGCCACGACGCCGCCGTCCGACGGCACCGGGTCGACGAGCGCCGCGGGCAGCGCGTCGGTCAGCACCACGTCGCGCGCGACGTCGTCGCCGATGTTGCGCACGCGGATGCTGTAGCGCACGCGGTTGCCCGGCCGGAAGCCGCCCTCGTCGAGGGGCTCGACCCGCTTGGTCGCCTCGGACAGATCTGCGGCGCTGACCACGCGCACGCGCGTGGCGTCGCGGGGGTCGGCGGTGGCCGGATCGTCGCTGGGCACCTCGTCGGGCGCGTTGGCGGCCAGGCCGAGGGCCTGGTTGCCCACCAACGTGCCGTTGGGCAGGCCGCGCGCGACCTGCGCCTCGAACGAGCGCTCGACGGGCGCGCCCGGCGCCAGGTCGCCGAGCTGCCAGACGAGGTCGTCGCCCATCTGGGCCGCGTCGCCGGAATCGGTGACGGTCAGGTCGTCGACGATGGGATCGCGCAGCACCACCTGACGCGCGACGTCGTCGCCGTCGTTCAGCACGACGACCGTGTAGCGCAGCGTGTCGCCGGGGCGCGTGGGCGGGCCGTCGAGATCCTGCACGGTCTTGAACAGCGTCAGCGCGGGGCTCGAGCGCACGGTCACCACCGTGGGATCGGCGTCGCCGGGCAGCGTCGGATCGTCCGTGGGCACGGCCTCGAGGCCCTCGATCTGCGCCGTCGCCTGGTTCGAGAACGTCGTGCCGTCGGCGAGCGGCGTGGGCACGGTGGCGCGCAGGGTGAGCGTCACGCCCTCGCCGGGCGCCAGCGGGGGCACGGCCCAGCGCGCCTCGACGTCGCTCAGCATCGCCGGCGGCTCGGCCTGCCAGTCGAGCAGGCCGGCGGGCAGCGGATCGACCACGGTGACCGGGCCCGAGGGCGCGGTGCCCTGGTTGCGCACCTCGAGGCGGAAGGTCACCTGCTCGCCCGGGCGCACCTCGCGCGGCTCGACCGTCTTGGCCGGGCGCCCCAGGTCGGGGCGGCTGATGACCGTCACGACCGTCGGATCGGCCGCGACCGGGGTGGTCGGATCGTCGCTGGGCACGGCCACCACGTCGCGCGCGGCGACCATCGCCTGGTTGGGGATGACCGTGCCCGACGCCACGTCGGCCCCGACCGTCGCTTCGAAGGCCAGCGTCACCGGCGTGCCCGGCACGACCGCCGCGGGCAACACCCACTCGATGACCCCGCCGCCGAGCGCGCCCTTGCCCTCGACCGCGACGTCCTCGAGGCCGTCGGGCACCGGATCGGTGACGCGCGCGTCGAACACCGGCGCGTCGCCGGTGGCGCGCACCGTCAGCGTGTAGCGCAGGCGGTCGCCGGGCTGGACGTCGCCGCCGTTCAGGTCGCGCACGCTCTTGTCCAGCGCGAGCGCGGGCGTCGACTCGATGGTCAGCCGGGTGGGGTCGTCGATGGCGGGGGTGCCGGGGTCGTCGCTGGCGGGGTCGCCGCCGACCTCCAGCACCGCCGCGGCCTGGTTGCTGACGACGGCGCCGTCGGGCAGCACGTCGCGCAGCGTCGCCCGCAGCGTCACCGTCGCCTCGGCGCCCACGTCCAGCGGGGGGATGGGCGCGTCCAGCCGCCGGTTGACGACCGACCCGGCCGAGGGCTCGAAGGCCGCGAAGAAGCCGTCCGGCACCACGTCGACCAGCCGCGACGCGGGCGCGGCGTCGGTGCCCGTGTTGCGCACCCGGAAGGTGTAGGTGACCGTGTCGCCGGGCGAGGCGGTGGCCGTGTCCAGCGCCTTGGTGAGCACCAGCAGAGGCTGCGAGCGCACCGTCACCCGCGTGGCGTCGTCGACCTGCGGCGTGCGCGGATCGTCGGTGGGCACCCGCCCCGTCTCGACCGAGACGACGGCGGCCTGGTTGGCCACCACCGTGCCGTCCTCGAGCTGGGCGGGCAGGAGCCCCTCGAAGCGCGCGAGGAACGTCGCGCCGGGCGCCAGGTCGCCGACGTCCCAGGTGATCGTGCGGGCCGCGGCGTCGTAGGCGCCGCCGTCGAGGGGCACCACCTCGGCGAAGTCGAAGGCGAGCGGATCCTCGATGACCACCGCCGTCGCCGGCCGGTTGCCCCGGTTCGTCACCTCGATCTGCCAGGTCAGCCGCTGGCCCGGCACCGCGACGCCGCCGGGCGCGTCCACCTGCTTGGTCGACGCGCTGAGGTCGGGCGCCGCGAACACCTGCAGCGCCTCGGACCGCAGCTCGATCTGCTGCGCGTCGGCCCGCACCATCGCCACGTTCTGCACGGTGGCGCCGTTGGGGGCGTCGGCCGCCACCTGCACCGAGAAGACGATGCGCTCGCCCTCGCCCGGGCCGACGTCGATGAGCCCCTGCAGGCGGCCCCCCGCGCACACGATGTCGGGGTGATCGCTCTCGAGCTGGCAGTCGCTGGTGCGCGCCGGCAGCGGATCGTTGACGAACACCTCGGCCGGGGCCGTGCCGGTGTTCTGCACCTGGATCGTGTACCGCACGCGGTCGCCGGGCTCGAGGCGCCCGCCGTTGACGTCGGCCCCGGTCTTGCGGGTCTGCGCGCCGCCGATGTCGATCGCCGCCGACAGCGAGAAGCGCGTCGGATCGTTGGGCGCGGCGGTGCCGGGATCGTCGGTCGGGTAGTCGGTGCCCGCCGCCGAGACGATCGCCTGGTTGGCCACCGCGAAGCCGTTGAGGCCCCCGGCGGGCACGCCGTCCTCGAGCAGCTGCTCGACGTCGTGGATGCGCGCGATGATCGTGACGGTGGTGCCGCCGCCCGGCGACGCGGGCACGACGATGTCGCCGATCTCCACCCGATTCTGCGAAGGATCACTGCGGTCTTCACCCGAGAAGGTGATCACCTGCAGCAGGTCGAGGTAGGGCGGCAGGTCGTCGACGAGGTCGACGCCGAGCACGTCGCGCAGGTTGGGGTTGGGGATGGTGATGTCGTACCGGATCACCTCGCCCGGCGTGAAGCGACCGTCCCCGCTGGTCTCGATCACCCGCTTGGTGGGCTGGCCCAGGTCGAGCCCGCCGAGGATCAC
Organism: Myxococcales bacterium; assembly: GCA_020633465.1. Taxonomy (GTDB): domain Bacteria; phylum Myxococcota_A; class Bradymonadia; order UBA7976; family UBA1532; genus JACKDN01. The sequence goes on along the minus strand of JACKDN010000018.1, from coordinate 114,868 downwards.
CAGCACGGCCTCCTCGGTCAGCGCCTCGTCGGGCAGGTTGGACGCCGTGATCGCGCCCTGCATCACGAGGCGCGTGCCCGCGGGCACGCCCGGATCGATGGCCGCGCGGAAGGTGATCTCGCGCGTGGTGTCGCCCTGGAACGGGATGTTGCCCAGCGGCAGCCCGGGCGGCTCGAGCGGGTTCTGCGCCTCGTCGCCGGGGATGGGATCGGCGCCGTCCACGCGCAGGCTGCCCGGCAGGTAGGTCAGGCCCGGCGGGAGGCTCAGCTGCACGCGCGTCGCCAGCGAGTCCAGCGTGCCCTCGTTGTCGAGCTGCAGGCGGATGACCACCCGCTCGCGCGGCGCCGCCTCGTCGGGGATGACCGCCAGCGTCGTGCCGTCCTTCTGGAAGTTCGGCGCGTTGCGGTCGACGCTCAGCAGCACGTAGCCGAGGAAGAACGACTCCCCCGCCCCCGCCGGATCTCCGCCCCCGGGGTTCACGATGCCGTCGCCCGATCCCACGCGGATCGGCGCCGAGGTGTCGCCCACCCGCAGGAAGTTCGAGACGTCGAAGGTGTCGATGTCGAGGCCCAGCGTGAAGCCGCCCGGCGAGCTGCTGTTGAACAGGTTGTTGGGCGGGTTCAGCGCGTTGGTCAGGCGCCGCCCGTTGAAGTCCATGAAGTCGAAGCAGGTGGCGCAGGGGAACACGGGGTCGGTGTCCTGCGGCGGCACCCCGAGGAAGCTGTCGCCCTCGAGCGCGAAGAAGGTCAGCTGGGCCTGCCCGTCGCGCGGGAAGTCGAAGCCCTCGATGCGGAACTGGTCGATGCCGGGGCTCTCGGGCGTCTCGTCGAGCTGGCGGAAGCCGTCGTGCACGAAGATGTCGCGCAGCGTCGGCGCCGAGGGCGCGCTGTACACCAGCACCAGCGACCAGCCGGCGTACTTGGCCTGGCACTCGCGCTCGTCGATGCAGTCGCCGTTCGCGTCGAGGAAGCCGGGCTGCGCCTGCACGTCGCCGACGGTGTAACGGCCGTTGTAGGCCTGCGGCCCCGGGCGCGGCGCCACGCGATCGGTGACGTCGGCGCGGCAGTAGAAGAAGCCGCCCAGCGAGGGCACCGTCACGCAGCGATCGGCGGCCACGTCGAAGGACGTCCCGTCGGCGACGGTCAGCGTCGCGTTGCGGTCGACGCGCCCGTCGAGGCTGCCGCTCCAGAACAGGTAGGCGCCGACCACGCGGGCGTCGAAGGGCAGCGCGTTCACGTCGCCCGACGACCGCGGCAGGAGGCCGCTGTTGACCGCCGGGTTGGCGATCGACGCCGTCATCAGCGTGTTGCCGGTCACGACCGCGCCGCCGAAGACGCGGTGCTCGGCGTACAGGCGGTGGGGCTCGCCGTCGACCAGCGCTTGGCCCAGGCAGGGCGCGAGCAGCAGCGCCGCGGCCAGGCCGCGCGCCAGAGTCCTCGGAGAAGGTGTCACGGGGTCGCCGGGGCCGTGTTCGTGCCGGCGGAGTGTAGGACGGGCCGGCGGAGGCGGGCAACAAACCCGCCGGGTAAGTCCCGGCGGCGCCGGGAGAGCCCGATCAGAGCTCGTTCACGCGCGGGAAGAACAGCTCGGCGCGGCGGCTGGCCACCAGCTCGCCCGGGCGACGGCCGGTCACGCCGCCCAGCATCAGCACGGTACCGTTGTCCAGCTGGGCCACGCCCACGCCGTAGCGGGGCTCGGTCAGGCCGCAGCCCGACTCGAACGGCGTCACGCTGAAGTTCGTGACCTTGCCGCTCGCGGGGTCGCGGTTGGGCCGCAGCCGCGACGACACCGCCAGGGGCGTCCCGGCGCGCCGACCGCCGATCGCCAGGATGGTGCCGTCGGCGAGGCCGATCGACGCGAGCTCACCGCGCCCGTTGAGCAGCTCCCCCGCCCCCTCGCTGATGACCGACAGATCGTCCGCGTTGACGATCTCGAGCGTGTTGGTCGTGCTGCTGCGATCGGCGGCCCCGTAGCCCCCCATGATGGCCACCTGCCGCCCGCCGTCGATCTCGACCGCCGTGTGCGCCCAGCGCGCCTCGCCCAGGCGTCCGCCCAGCGGCTTGATGAAGCAGCCCACGTCGGCGCTCGGCTGGGCGTCCCCCACGCAGCCGCGCTGCGCCGGGTTCGGGTTGATCGTGAACACCTCGATGCCGTCGGTGGCCGCCCCGTCCGGCCCCAGGCCGCCCACCACGACCGCCTTCTCGTTGCTGCGCAGCACGCGCGACGCCGAGTGCCAGGCCCGGGGCGTGTGCATGTCCACCTGCGCCAGCCACGTACCTTGCGCGGGATCGCCCGCCTGCCCGGGGAAGAAGCGGAACGCGCTCGCGAGCGGCGCGCCGTCCGCGCCCACCCCGCCGGTGAACAGCACCGAGTCGCGCCCATCGTCCAGCAGCGTCGCCTGGTGCATGTACCGAGGGGCCACCGCGATGCCGAGGGGCACCTCGCGCACCGGCGTCACCGGATCGTCGATCGCGATCAGCTGCGCCGTGCTCACCGGCACGGGATCCGGATCCACCCGCGTGAAGCCGCCGAACATCAGCACCTGACCGCTGGGCAGCAGCGTCGCCGAGTGGTAGGCCCGGGCGTCCATGTTGTAGGGCAACAGCTGGAACTCCGACCGCGCCGGATCGTAGATCTCCATCGTGTCCAGCACGCGGACCACGTTGCCCTGCGCGTCCACCTGCGCGCCGCCGGCGATCAGCACGCGGCCGTCCGGCAGCGTGGTGACCGACATGCCCACCCGCAGCGTGTCGAGGTCGTCCTTGGTGCCGGCGCTGCGGAAGCGGGGCGACGCGCGGTTGAGGCCGATGCAGTCCACCTGCCCCACCTGGACCGAGATGCGCGCCTCGCCGCCCTCGGTGACGTCGAAGGGCGCGCTCGCGCCGTAGAAGTAGACCACCGCCTGCGCGTCGCCGTTGTTGAAGCCGCGCACGAACATGCGGAAGTTGCGCCCGAAGGGCAGCCCGGTCACCCGGGCCCGGCGGTTCGGGTCGGTGGCGTCGAGGAGGGCCGTCGTCGGCTTGCCGTCTTCGCCCTTGACCACGATCTCGATCAGATCGGCGGGGCCCGCCGCGGACAGCAGATCCTCCTGTCCGTCGGGCGTGTACAGCTCGACCTGCACCGTCGTGTCGTCGGCGTCGTCGCAGCCGGCCGCGCCGAGCGCGAGGCCGAGGATCGTCCAGCAGAGGAAGCGCCGCATCACCACACCACCGTCGCGTCGTAGCCGTCCTGGGGCTCGTCCTGCAGCAGCAGATAGCCACCGTAGGCCGTGCCGCCGATCACCGCGGCGCCGGCGATGGTCCAGACCCACCACGCCGCGTACCAGGGATCGTCGTCGTCGTCGTCGTCGGGCGGGTCCTCCCCGTCCAAGGAGCTCGGGCGATAGGGCTCGGTGGGCGGCGGCACCGCCAGCGGATCGGGCTCGCGCCTCACCGGCGGCGGATCGCGCGGGGGCGGCGTCGCCGCGGCCACCACCAGCTTGCCGCTGACCACCTTGGCCACCGGGAACTCGGTGCACGCCGTCTCGACCTCGCCCGCGAAGCGCGTCGCCTGGCTGAAGACGCTCGACAGGTTGGCCCGGAAGCCCAGGTCGTCCAGCTTGGCGGTCTGCTTGGCCTCGACCGCGTACACGAACGAGGTGAGCGTGAACTCGTTGCCCTTGGGCGAGATGAACGCGACCACCACGCAGTCGGCCTGGGTCTGCGACGCGATGGCCTCGGCCTTCTCGCGGAAGGGCGCCGAGATGTCCATGTCGCGGGCCAACTGCGTGATCTGCGCCACCAGCGCCTCGTCGGCCTTCTGCGCCGGCTCCGGCCCGACCTCGGTGCTGAGCGTCAGGTTCACCTTCTTCGTGCGCCCGCCCTTCACCCGCGTGCGCGTCCCCGCCAGGCCGGCCTCGCCGTGGCTGGCCTGCACGTAGTGATCGCCGCGCACGAGATCCTTGACCGTCACCGGCGAGGCCCCGCGCTCGACGCCGTCGATGCGCACCTCGGCGCCGGGCGGCTCGGTCGTCACCGTCAGCGTGCCGCGCTTCTTCTTGAGGAGCTTCGCCTTCTCCTTCTCGAACAGCGCCTTGGCGGCCTCGGGGAACTCGTCGAGGGGCTCGGCCTCGGGCAGCAGGGCCACCACGCGCCGGAAGTAGTCCTTCGCGTCGGCGTCGAACTCCAGCGCGTGCGTCGTCGCGCCCAGGTAGCCCAGCGTCTCGGCCAGCACCTCGACCTTGTTCACCGAGGCGATGCCCTCTTCGTACAGATCGAGCGCGGCCCGCAGCTGCTCGAGCGCCTTCTGGTACTCCCCCGCGGCGAAGGCCTCCTTGCCCGCGACGCGCAGGCGCTCGGCCTGCTCGACCCGGGGATCGCCCTCGCCGCCCGCGTCGCCGAACTGCGCCTGATCGGTCGTCTGCACCTTCTGGCTGCGGCGCAGCTGGTTGCGCGCGGCCTCGTCGAACTTCTCCGACAGCAGCCGCGCGCCGGGCACGTCGTCCGCCTGCATCGGCCCGAGCCACACGCGGGGGCGCGGCGCCTGCGCCGCCGCCTCGCCGACGGGGGCGACGAGGGGGACGCCGAAGAGCACCTGCGTCGACGCCAGGAGGGCGACGAGCACGGCGCGGTGAGCCGGTGGCGACCGTTTCATCGAGGGGTTCTCCATCGCCCGCGGGGGCCTGCCTGCGTGCACGCCCGAGGCACCCCCGCGCCACCGGAAGGGGGCGCGCCGCGGGGCCTCGGAGCCGGAGGGGGTTAGCATAGCGCTCGCTTTGCCGTCAACGGCGTGGTAAGCGGCCCGCGGTGCGCCTCTCGATCCCCGGCAAGGTGTTCCTGGGCTACGTCGCCCTGCTGATCACGTTCGGCGGCGTCACCGGCCACACCCTGTGGCAGGTGCGCGGCCTGGGCGACCGCGTCGCCCGGCTGCACGCCACGCTGGTGCCGCTGCCCTCGATCCTGGCCGAGGCGCAGAGCCACCTGCGCGGCCTGGACCTGGTGCTCGACCAGACCGACCCCGCCGCCCTGCGCCGCAGCGTGCACCTCGCCCGCCGCATCCACCCCTTCGTCGAGCGCATCGGCGCCGCCTTCGAGCGCGCGATCGCCGTCGTCGAGGCCGAGGGCGCCCCGCCCGACGCCGCCGCCTTCGCGGCGCGCCTGCGCCGGCTGAACGCCGACCGCGCCGCCTTGGCCACCGCCGCCACGACCTTCTTCGATCAGGTCGAGGCCGGGGGCGATCCCACCACCGGGCGCCGCGACAGCCGCCGCCTGCTGCGCGCGCTGGGCCGCGATCTGGCCAGCCTCGAGGTCGATCTCAACGAGGCGCTCGCCCGCGCGGTCGCCACCTTCGGCGCCGAGGAGCGCCGCGCCGTCTGGGGCGCCATCCTGCTGGCGACGGTGGCCATGTTCATCGGCATCGCCATCACCTGGACCGCCACGCGCCTGCTGCGCCCCCTGCGCACCCTGCGCGCCGGCGTCGAGCGCATCGCCCGCGGCGACTACGGCGAGGCGCCGGTCCCGGTCGAGGGCACTGGCGAGCTGGCCGCGCTGGCCGTCGAGTTCAACCGCATGGCCGAGGCCATCCGGCGGCGCGACGCGAAGCTGAGCGAGCAGCAGAAGGAGCTGCTGCACCAGGAGCGCCTGGCCACCGTGGGCAAGCTGTCGGCGCAGATCACCCACGAGCTGCGCAACCCGCTGAGCAGCATCGGCCTGAACTCCGAGCTCCTGATGGAGGAGCTCGAGGCGCCGGCCGACCTGGACGCGTCGTCGGCGCGCGGGCTGCTCGAGAACATCATCCGCGAGGTCGAGCGGCTGCGGGAGATCACCGAGGAGTACCTGCGCTTCGCCCGCCTGCCCCGGCCCGAGCGGGTGCCGGTCGATCTCAACCACGCGGCGGCCGAGCTGTTGGAGTTCCTGCGCACCGAGATGGGCCGCGCGGGCGTCCGCACGCGCCTCGATCCCGATCCCGCCGCGCGCCCCGCGCTGGTCGACCCCAACCAGCTGCGCGCCGCCCTGCTGAACCTGCTGCGCAACGCCCGCGAGGCCACCGGTGAGGGCGGGCACGTCGTCGTGCGCGTGCGCACGCTGGGCGCGCACGCGACCATCGAGGTCACCGACGACGGCCCCGGCCTGTCCCCCGAGGCCCAGGAGCGGCTGTTCGAGCCCTTCTTCTCGACCAAGCCCCAGGGCACTGGCCTGGGCATGCCGATGGTGCGCAAGATCATCGCCGCGCAGGACGGCACGGTCGGCTTCGAGAGCACGCCGGGCAAGGGCACGACCATCCGCCTCGTGCTGCCCCTGGCCCCGGAGGAGGACACCGCGTGAAGGCCCACGGACCGCTTCGACTGATGACCTACAACGTGCGCGTCGGCGTCGAGAGCAGCCTCGCCGAGATCGCGGCGGCGGTGCGCGCCGCGGGCGTGCCCGATCTGCTGGCCTTCCAGGAGATCGGCGTCGACTGGAACATGGGCGAGCGGGTCGATCAGCCGCGCGTGCTGGCCGACGCGCTGGGCCTGGCCCACGTCGCCTTCGCCGGCGCCCTGACCGACGATCGCGGGGGCCGCTTCGGGGTGGCGCTGGCCAGCCGCTGGCCCCTCGACGCCATCGAGGTGATCCCCCTGCCCCGCGACACCGACGAGCAGCGGGTGCTGCTGCGCTGCCGGGTGGGGGCGCCGACGTCGCTGACCGCCTTCGTGACCCACCTGTCGATCCACGCCCACGAGCGCGCGGCGCAGGCGGCCCAGATCGGCGCCGCGGCGGCGGCCGTCGACGGGCCGATCGTCGTGATGGGCGATCTGAACGATCGCCCCGGCACGCCGCCCATCGAGGCGGCGCGGGGCGCGCTGATCGACTGCTTCGACGCGCTCGGCGAGGGCCCGCCCGAGACCTTCAGCGTGGCCGATCCCCATCGCCGCATCGACTACGTCTTCGTCGGCGGCGGCCTCGTGCCGGGTGGGCCCGCGCGCGTCGTGCGCGCGGCGCGGGCGAGCGACCACTTCCCGCTCGCCGCCGCGGCGGTCTTCGTGCCCGAGCGCGCCGCGTGAGCGCCGTGGCCACCGGCCGCGGGCCGTGCTATCAGTGGACTGCTTTGGCCGCCTCCCTTCGCGATCGTCACGTCTCCCGGGCCGCGCCGCTCGCGCTGGCCGCCCTGGCGCTCGTCGGCTGCCCCGAGCCGCGCAACGCCGGCCCCGAGGGCACCTGGATCGGCACCGCCCTGAGCGCGCGGCCGCCCGATCCGCCGCCGCTGGACGAGCTGCCTGCGCCCCGCCCCGTCGCGCCGCGGCCCGCGCCCGCCGCGCCGGCCGACGACGCCGACGCGCGCGCGCCGAGCCCGACGCCCCGCGTCGAGCCGGCCGCCGGGGGCGAGGCCACCGCGCTGGGCGCCACCGGCGGGGACGGCGCCAGCACGGTCGACGACCTGCTGGCCGAGGCCCGGCGCCTGCTCGACGAGGGCAAGCCGGACGCCGCGCTGCTGGCCGCGCGCCGCGCCGCCATCCGCGACGTGGCGAGCTTCGAGGCGCACCTGCTGGTGGGGCGGGCCAGCGCGGCCACCGGCAGCTTCAACGCGTCGCTGCAGGGCTACCGGAACGCGGTCCACCTGAAGGGCGACGACGTCGAGGCCCTGTACGGGCTGGCGCTGGCGCAGGTGAACCTGGGCCAGGGGCGCGACGCCCAGACGACGCTGGCCAAGCTGCGGGCCGTGCGCCCGGACGAGCCCCGGCTGACGGCGCTGCTGGCGAAGGCGCGCGCGCTGGTCGGCGACGCCGAGGGGGCCGCGGCGCTCGAGGTGAAGGTCGGGGGCGAGGGCGCGGATCTGCGCGCGGCCAGCCTGCTCGCCGGCGCCGGCAAGTACGACGAGGCGGCCGCGGCCTACGCGCGCGCGGCGAAGGAGAAGCCCGACGATCCGACGCTGCAGCTGCAGCTCGGCAGCGCCTACGCCTTCGCGGGCAAGCTGGATCAGGCGGCGGGCGCGCTGTCCCGCGCGACGCGCCTGGCCCCGAAGGACGCCCGCACCTGGAAGCAGCTGGCGGCGGTGCGCGAGCGGCAGGGCGACGCCGCCGGCGCGCTGGCGGCGTACGAGGGGCTGATGAAGCACGTGCCGAACGCTGATCCCACCGGGCACCTCAAGGCGAAGATGGCCACGCTGCGCGAGCGTGGCGAAGCGGCCCCCGAATGAGCCATGATGGTGGGCGACCCCTGATCCAGGAGCGGCGGTTCGCATGGCGAAGCTGATCGTGATGACCCCCGACGGCGCCCAGACGGAGCACGAGCTGCGGGCGATCAACACGCTGGGCCGTCACCCGGACCAGACGGTGCAGATCCTCGACCGCGTGGTCAGCAAGGAGCACTGCCTCGTCAACTACGGTGAGAACCACTACTGGCTGCAGGACATGGGCAGCCGCAATGGCACCTACGTCAACGGCATCCAGATCCGGGGCAAGACGCGGCTGCGCGACGGCGACACCATCACGCTGGGCAGCACGCGCGTCATCTACGTGCAGAACCCGCCCGAGGACACCCGCACCTCGGCGGTCAACCAGGTCACGATCAACCCGACCCACAAGCAGGACACCGCGACGGCCATCCGCAGCAAGGTGCAGGCGGCCGGGCGCAGCGCCCAGCAGTTCGTGCCCGAGTCGCAGATCGCCGACGAGAGCGTGCTGCGGGCCGACTTCGAGAAGCTGCGCATCGCCTTCGAGCTCAACCAGGCCCTCGGCACCGAGCTCGACATGGACACCCTGCTCGACAAGATCCTCGAGAAGGCCTTCGAGTTCACCAACGCCGACCGCGGCGTCATCCTGCTGCTGAACGAGGAGGGCGTGCCGGTGCCCAGCGCGGTGATGAACCGCCGGGGCAGCGACGAGCAGCTCGAGCTGTCGCAGACCATCCTCAACGAGGTGATCGAGAACCGGAACGCGGTGCTGTCGAGCGACGCGACGATGGACAGCCGCTTCGGCGGCAGCCACAGCATCATCCTGCAGGGCATCCGCAGCACGATGTGCGTGCCGCTGATGTTCAGCGACGAGCTCCTCGGCATGATCCACCTCGACACCCGCATCGCGACGGGCGTGTTCACCGAGAAGGATCTGCAGGTGCTGACGGTGTTCGCGAACCAGGCGGCGGTGCAGCTGGCCAACGCGCGGCTGGCGAAGCGGGCCGAGAGCGAGGCCATCGCCCGCAACAACCTGTCGCGCCTCTTGTCGCCCAACCTGGTCGAGCAGGTGGTCAAGGGCAGCATCGCCATGGAGAAGGGCGGTCAGCTGCGCGAGGCCACCGTGCTGTTCTCGGACATCCGCGGCTTCACCGCGATGAGCGAGCGGCTCGATCCGCAGACCATCGTCTCGATGCTCAACGAGTACTTCGAGATCATGGTCGACATCATCTTCCAGAACGAGGGCACCCTCGACAAGTTCGTGGGCGACGAGATCATGGCGGTGTGGGGCGCGCCGGTGCACCAGACCGACCACACCGAGCGCGCCGTGCGCGCGGCCCTCGAGATGATGAAGGCGCTCGACGACTTCAACCGCTTCCGCGTGGCCAACGGCGAGGACGCCATCCACGTGGGCTGCGGCATCAACTCGGGCAAGCTGGTCGCCGGCTACATGGGCTCGACCCGCACCATGTCGTACACGGTCATCGGCGACACCGTGAACCTCGGCGCCCGCCTCTGCAGCCACGCCGCGCCCGGCGAGGTGCTGGTGTCGACGCCGGTGATCGAGCGGCTGGCCGGGCGCGTGCGCTACGAAGAGCGCCAGTCGGCCGAGCTGAAGGGCAAGACCGGCCGCATCCCCATCTACCGCGTGCTGCAGCTCACCTGAGCGGCGCGTCCGCGTGCGTCAATGCACGCTCTGCATCGAGGCGGGCGCCTGGCTGACGCTGGGCTCGCCCTTGGCCATCACGATCTCGCGGTTCTGGAAGATGTTGTTCAGGAAGCCGCGCTCGTAGCCCGAGCCCTCGAGGCAGCGCACCTGGTGCTGCAGCTCGTCCCAGGCGGCGTCGAGCGCGTCCTCGGCCTGGCCGTCCTCGCCCACCGCCTTGAACACCTGATAGCGGCACAGCTCGACCTCGGCCTGCATGCGCATCAGCCGCGGATCGTGGTCGAGCGCGCTGCTCATCGCCGCCTCGAGCTCGCCCAGCCGGGCCCGCGCCTCGCTGGCCCGATCGAGCACCACCAGCCCGCGCAGCTGGATCACCAGCGCCTGCACCAGCCCGCGCAGGTAGCCGATCTCCATCGCCCGGTCCGCCGCCTCGCCGGCGTAGCGCAGGCCGCCCGACACCAGCTTCTCGCCCCGCGCGAAGGTGGCGAAGTTCATCGCCAGCGTCAGCAGCGCGTCGACGTACTGGGGCTCCTTCTTCGACTGCCGCCCCAGATCCTTCAGGCACAGCCCCAAGAGCGACACCGCGTCGTCGAAGCGCCCCCGGTTGACCAGGATGCGCCCCTGCCCGATGACGGCCGCGGCGTGCACCAGGCGGTCGCGCGCCTTGTCCACCCGCCGCAGCACCGCCGCGAACAGCTGGTTGGCCTCGTCGAAGTCGCCCATCAGCGCGTGCAGCTCGCCCAGCTTCAGCAGCACCAGGCTCTCGGCGCGCGGGGCGTCCGCCTCGGCCAGCAGGCCCTCGGCCCGCCGCAGCACCCGCTGCGCGTCGAGCAGCCGCCCGAGCGACCAGTACAGCTCGCCCATCGCCGCGACGATCAGCGCCTCGCCGTACAGGTCGTCGCCCCCGACCGCCGCGCGCCACGCCTCGAACAGATCGCGCAGCGCCTCGGGCAGGTGGCCGTCGCCGGCGTGGAAGATGCCGCTGGCGTGCAGCAGCCGCGCCCGCCACCGCGGCGGGGCCTCGCCGGCGGCGCCCAGCGCCTCGTCGAGGAAGATGCGCGCCTCGGCCCGCTGCCCCTGCTGCCAGCAGTTCAGCGCCAGGGCCAGCCGCGTGCGCTGCCAGGTCGGCCCGCCCGCCTCGCCCAGGTTCATCGCCGGCAGCAGCTGCTCCTCGGCCGCCGCGTGCCGCCCCTCGAGCACGGCCTGCGCGGCCTCGGTCAGCACCAGCGCGTCGGCGTCCTCGGGGGGCCCGACGGCCTCGACCAGCGCCCCGAGCTGCCGCAGATCGGCCCCGCGCGCCTCGAGCTGGCCCAGCCGCGCGAAGATGCGCTCACGCCGCGAAAGCACCGCGAACAGGAAGCGATCGTGATCGGCCTGCGCCAGCCCCTTCAGCAGGCTCAACGCCTGGCTGCACAGCTCGAGGCTCCCGTTCAGGTTGTTCCAGGCGACCGCGCGGTCGATGCCCTGCAGCAGCCCCTGCAGCGCGCGCGTGGGCCAGTTGGCCAGCGCCAGGTGGCTGGCCGCCAGCGAGGGGAAGGCCGCGGCCTCGGCCAGGTGCAGGAACACCTCGCCGGCGTCCTCGTGGATCGCCCGGCGGCGCTCCTGGGCCATCCGCCGGTAGACCTCGTCGCGCACCAGCGGGTGGCGCGTCTGCGCGACGATGCCGCGCTCGGTGATCGTGGTCTCGACCAGCCCCGTGCGCCGAAGCTGCGCCAGCGCCCCGAGCAGCTCGTCGCGCCCGATCGCGCGCCGCGCGGTGACCTCCTCGAGCACCACGCCGTCGGCGGTGTCCTCGATGACCGCCACGACGTCGAGCACCTCGAGGGCCGTCGGCTCGAGGCCAGCCAGCCGCCGCTCGATGATCGTCGCCAGATCACCCAGCTCGCCGCCGGGCAGCCGCGCCACCTCGACCCAGGTGTCGTTCTCGCGCCCCACCACGCCGTCGGCCACCAGCTGGCGGATGGACTCGTGCAGCACCAGCGGCGAGCCCTGCGCGCCCGCGTTCAGCCGCAGCCGCGTCCCGTCGTCCAGCCGGTTGGGCGCCAGCAGCGCGTCGATCAGCTGCTCGCCCTCGTTCATGTCGAAGTGCGGCAGGATCACCTCGGAGAAGTTGGGCAGCCGCGCCAGGCGCGGGGGCACGCTGAACCGCGGATCGTAGGTCAAGAGCACCATCAGGGGCGCGGCCGGCCGCACCGAGCGCACCAGGTGCTCGAGCAGATCCCACGACGGCCCGTCCATCTCGCCGGCGTCCTCGAACACCACGAACAGCGGGCCCCCGGTCTGGACGCGCGCGCGCAGGGACAGCGCCTCGAACAGCGCCACCAGCGCGCGCCGCAGCCGGATGCCCACGGTGCGGCTGCTGGGCGCGTCGGGCAGCTGCGCCTCGGCGCCCAGCAACGCCGCGAGGTAGGGCGCGCCGGCGCGCAGCGCCTCCACGTCGATGGGCGCGCGGCCCCTCAACGCGATCAGATCCTCGACCAGCGCGTCGATGCGCGCGCGGTTGTCCGACGCGCCCAGGGGCGCGCCGAAGATGGCCCGCAGCAGCGCCACGATCGGCCAGCGCGGCAGGTCGAACAGGCGCGGCGCCCGCGTGCGGCACACCGCCGGCGCGCGGCCGAGCTGCAGGCGCACGCGATCGAGGAAGCTCTGCACCAGGGTCGACTTGCCGTAGCCGTCCTGCCCCTTCACGCCGACGAGCTGGTGCCCCCCGCCCTGCCGCGCGGCCACCGCGCGCAGGCGCGCCCACACCTGGCGCAGCTCGTCCGCCCGCCCCACGGGGTGCACCGAGTCGAGCAGATCGAGCAGCGGCCCGCGCCCGGGATCGGCCCGCACCATCCGCCCCTCGATCTCCCCCGCCGCCGGCGTCTCCTGTGGGCTGACCACGGGCATGTCGTCGTGCGTGGCCTGGCCGCCGGGCGCGTCGCCCCCGCTGATCGGCATGGTGCGCCGATCGGCCTCCCACACGCCGTGCCGCGCCTGCAGCAGGTCGGCCATCTGGCACAGGGCCTCGCGGGCCGCGGCGTGCAGGGCGCGCAGGGCGTCGATGAACTCCTCGAGATCCGCGTACAGGTGCTGGGCGCGGATGGCGACGAGATCCTCGAACTGGAACAAGACGCGGATGGGGATCGATTGGAGGAAGCGCTCGGGGCCCCACAGGGCGCGCAGCGCCTCGAGGCTGGCCTCGACCGACTGCGGCGCGCGGTGGGCGAAGTAGTGATCGAAGTGCAAGAGCGCCGCGCGCAGGCCTTCGCGCAAGTGCCGTGCGTCGCACTCGCGGAAGACGGGATCGGCCTCTCGCAGGGCCGGGAGCAGGTCGTCGACGAGCTCGTCGACGTGCCCCTCCACGTAGGCGACCAGGTGCTGCACTTCGGGGACTCTAGCCCTGCCCCCGGACGCGGTCAACGCCGTCGGGGCGGCCGTTGAACCGACCGGCGCGACCTGCTACCACCTGCTGCGCCCGGCAGCCCCAGCGAGAGGATCGCCCATGCAGCGCACCGTGCTCGTCGTCGACGACGACGCCTCGAACCTGGCCAGCCTGGTGACGATCTTCGAGCGCCTGGGCCTGCGCGCCCTGCCCGCCACCAGCGGGCGCGAGGCGCTCGACACCCTGCGCGGCACGCCGATCGACGTGGTGCTGACCGATCTCATGATGCCGGGCATGAGCGGCGTCGACCTGCTGAAGAACGTCAAGGCGATCGCCCCCGACACCGAGGTCATCGTGATGACCGCCTACGGCACCATCGAGCGCGCCGTCGAGGCGATGCGCGAGGGGGCCTACGACTTCGTCACCAAGCCCTTCCGGCGGGCGCAGATCGAGCGGGTGGTCACTCGGGCGGTCGAGAAGCAGAACCTGCTGGCCGAGAACAAGGCGCTCCGGGCGCAGCTGGCCGACGCGCGGGGCGCGCGTGCGACCACCGGGGGCATCATCGGCAACGCCCCCGCCCTGCGGAAGGTGCTCGAGACGGCGCGGCAGGCGGCGCCGAGCACCGCCACCGTGCTGCTGATGGGCGAGAGCGGCACCGGCAAGGAGCTCTTCGCGCGCGCGATCCACCAGCTGTCGCCGCGCGCCGAGGCGTCGTTCGTGGCCGTGAACTGCGGCGCCCTGCCCGACTCGATCATCGAGGCCGAGCTGTTCGGCGCCGAGCGCGGCGCCTACACCGGCGCCAACACCACGCGCGACGGCCGCTTCTCGCGCGCCGACGGCGGCACGCTGTTCCTCGACGAGGTCGGCGAGCTGGCCCCGCACGTCCAGGTGAAGCTGTTGCGCGTGCTGCAGTCGGGCGAGTTCGAGCGGCTGGGCGGCAGCCAGACGCTGCACGTCGACTGCCGCATCATCGCCGCCACCAACCTCGACCTGGCGCAGGCGGTGCGCAACGGCGACTTCCGCGAGGACCTGTACTACCGCCTGAACGTCATCCCCATCACGCTGCCGCCCCTGCGCGCGCGCCCGGACGACGTGCCCCTGCTGGCCGACCACTTCCTGCGCCTGTACGCCGAGAAGAACGGCAAGACCGTCGAGGGCCTGTCGGCGCGCGGCCTGGCGCGCCTGGTCGACTACGCCTGGCCGGGCAACGTGCGCGAGCTCGAGAACACCATCGAGCGCGCGGTGGTGCTGGCGCAGGGCACGGTGATCGACGAGGACGACCTGCCCGAGACCATCCTGGGCGAGCGCCGCGACGCGCAGGTGCTGACCATCCCGCTGGGCACGCCGCTCGAGGAGATCGAGCGCCGCGTCATCCGCGAGACCCTGCGCTTCACCGACAACGACAAGAAGCGCGCGGCCCAGCTCTTGGGCATCGCCACCCGCACCATCTACCGGAAGCTCGAGTCGTGAGCGCCGCGCGCGGCCGCGCGGGCCGAGCCCGCGACACCATTGACAATTTGTCATCGGGTCCGGCAATGGTGCGCGCGCCGCTGTCAATTTGGCAAAGCCGGCCCGGGCGGAATCGCCCCCCGGGTTCGGCCGATTGACCACGGCGAGCGACCTCCCGGCCGCCCGGCGTTGCGGGCACGAATCTTGTAGACACCCCCACGGTCGCGCCCCATCGGGCGCCGAACGGACGAGCGACGGCGGATGGAGAGCCTGGTCAAACGATACTTCTGGGTGATCAACCTGGTGCTGCTGGCCGTCATCGCGTTCCTGGCCGCCCGGGTGATCAACAACGTCGTCGCCGGTGAGATCGCGGCGCTGCCGACGAACCCTTCGGCCGAGGCCGATCCCTCGAAGGCGCTGCCCAAGCGCGGCGGCAGCGGCACCGACGAGTGGGCGGCCCGCATCACGGAGCGCAACCTGTTCAACGCCAACCCACCCGACCTCGAGCCCGACGGCGGCGTCGCCGAGGACGGGGACGCCGGCAACGACCTGCCGCCGGGCATGGTGCCGCCGCCCGGCGCGCCCTGCGAGGCCAGCGACTCGAACATCGGCTACCTGGCCGCGATGGTCGCCGAGCCCTCGACCTGGTCGATGGCGGTGGTCGACGACGGCGAGGCGGACGACTCGCGGCTGGTGAAGGAGTCGCAGAAGATCGGCGACTTCACCCTCGCGGCCATCCAGTCCGAGCGCCTGGTGCTGGCCAAGGGCGGCGCCTTCGAGTGCGTCGAGCTGGGCAAGAAGGCCGCCAAGAAGCGCCCGACGAAGCGGGGCTACAGCCCGCCGCCCAGCACCAACAAGACCGACTTCTCGAAGGGCGTGAAGAAGGTGGGCACCAACCGCTACGAGATCGACCGCGAGATGCTCAACGAGCAGCTCGCCGATCTGTCGCAGCTCAGCCGGCAGGCGCGGGTCATCCCCCACTACCGCGACGGCAAGCCGCAGGGCTTCAAGATCGTCGGGGTGCGCCCGGGCAGCCTGTACAGCCACATCGGCATCCGGTCGGGCGACGTGATCAAGGCCGTCGGCGACGAGGAGATCACGAGCCCGAACAAGGCCCTCGAGCTGTACGAGCGGCTGAAGAACTCGGACAACGTCACCGTGGACATCGAGCGGCGCGGCCGCAAGTCGACCCTCGAGTACGAGATCAAATGAAGAACGTCGGACATCTCGTCATCGCCCTGCTGCTGAGCCTCGCCGCACCGGCGGCGCACGCCCAGGACGACCCGCCGGTGCCCCGCACCCTCGACGCGCTGCGCAGGCCCGCGATCAAGGGCATCAAGCCGAGCACCCTGCCCGGCCAGCAGAAGGTGCGCCTGCCGCCGATGGTGCGCGGGAAGGATCTCGCGCCCCTCGCGCAGAAGGTGACGCCCGGGCCGGCCAAGCGGCCGACGGCGGTGAAGAAGGGGCGCACGCCCGCGCCGGGGGCCAACGACGACAAGGACGACGACGCCAAGGGCGGCGACGCCAAGAAGCCGCCGCAGTGGCAGCAGGTCGAGGAGAAGGAGGACGAGGAGCCGACGCTCTCGAAGGACTTCATCAAGAACTGCGCGCGGCTGCGGCCCGGCGTGAAGGTGCGCCTCGACATCTACGACGAGGAGATCGAGGCCGTCGTGAAGCTGATGGCCTGCCTCACCGGGAAGAACATCGTGATCGCCAAGCCCCTGAAGGGGAAGAAGATCACGATCTACTCGCCCTCGCTGGTGACGGCGCGCGAGGCCGAGAAGGTGTTCTACTCGGCGCTCGAGGCGAACGGCCTGACCATCCTGCCCAAGGGCAAGTTCTGGCACATCATCGACGCGGGTGACTATCAGAAGAGCCCGGGCCCCATCCTGGGCCCGGACACCGGCGTGCCCAACGACGACCGCATGGTCACCCAGCTGCTCCGCCTGCAGTACGTCGACGCCGGCGAGATGAACCAGGTCATCACCGAGCTGGCCAGCCCCAACGCGAAGATCATCGTCTACCAGCCGACGAACTCGCTGATCATCACCGAGCTGGCGAGCAACCTGCGCAAGCTGAAGAAGCTGCTCGAGGAGCTCGACCAGCCGGGTGGTCAGGAGCAGCTGTGGGTGTACCAGGTGCTCAACGCCGACGCGTCCGACATCGCGGCGAAGATCACCGAGGTGTTCGAGCGCGAGGGCGGCACGCGCGCCGCGCCGGCGGCCAAGAAGCCGGCGCCCCGCGTGAAGAAGGGCGCCAAGCCCGTGGCCAGCGCGGCCAAGGTGGGCGACAGCGATCTCGACGTCACCGTGTCGAAGGTGATCGCCGACGAGCGCACCAACCGCCTGCTGGTGGTGGCCACCGCGCGCAGCTACCGCAAGGTGAAGAAGCTGATCGAGCGGCTGGACATCGCCATCCCCGGCGACGGCCAGGTGCACATCCACCAGCTCAACCACGCCAAGGCCGCCGATCTGGCCACGGTGCTGGGCAACCTGAGCAACGAGCAGCGCAGCCGCACCGGCGCGGCCGGCGCGCGGCGGCCCACGCCCCGCGCCAAGGCGGCCACCGGCGGGGCCAAGGCGGCCACCGGCGCGACCTCGGCCGCCCTGTTCGAGGGCGAGGTGCAGGTGACCGCCGACGAGGACACCAACGCCCTCGTCATCACCGCCAGCCTGAAGGACTACCTGTCGCTGAAGAAGGTGATCGACGTGCTCGATCGCCCGCGCCGCCAGGTGTTCATCGAGGCCATCATCATGGAGGTCTCGACCAGCAACACGCGGTCGTTCGGCATCGCCATGCACGGCGCCACCGAGGTGGACGTCGCCGGCGAGACGCTGCCCCTCGTGTTCTCGAACCAGGTGGGCCCGGGCAGCATCCTCAGCGCGCAGAACGCCGCGACGCTGACCGGCCTGGCCGTGCAGAGCGCCTCGACGGTGGCGGTGCCCGGCCTGGGTGATCTGCCCGCCTTCGGCGTCATCCTGCAGGCGCTCGCCACGAGCAACGACGTCAACGTCCTGAGCACGCCGCACATCCTCACCACCGACAACGAGGAGGCGGAGATCGTCGTCGGCAACACGGTGCCCTACCGCTCGGGCGGCATCGCGGGCCTGACCGGGGGCAGCCTCGACACGGCCAACCTCAACAGCCTCGGCGGCTTCGTGCAGGTGCAGCGCCTGGACGTCGAGCTCAGCCTGAAGATCACCCCGCGCATCAACGCGGCGAACTTCGTCACCCTCGAGATCGACCAGGTGGTCGAGGAGATCGAGAGCAACAGCCCCGATCTGGGCCCGGCCACCAGCAAGCGCAGCGTGAAGAGCACCGTGGTGGTGAAGGACCAGAACACCGTGGTCATCGGCGGCCTGCAGAAGAGCAGCCAGCGCAACCGGCGCAGCATGCTGCCCCTGCTGGGCGAGATCCCGGTCATCGGCTATCTGTTCCGCGACTCGGGCAAGGATCAGGAGCAGCGCAACCTGCTGCTGATGCTGACGCCCTACGTCATCGAGGGGCCCGAGGACTTCCGCGCCATCTTCAAGCGCAAGATGGAGGAGCACCGCGAGTTCGCCGCGCGCTTCCGGCGCGACGAGGACGGCGATCTGACGCTGGGCATCGACTACGGCAAGAAGCACGGCGTGCTCGAGGCCATCCACCAGACGCTGGTCGAGGCCCGCGAGGAGGAGGCCCTGCTCGAGCAGCTGCGGCGCTCGCAGGAGGGGCCGCCCCTGCCCCAGGAGCTCGACGGGCTCGAGGAGGCCCTGCGCGAGGCCGCCGAGGCCGAAGCGGCCGTCCCGCCGCCGCCGCCCCCGCCGCCCCCCGCGATCGAGCCCGCGGTGGAGCCGGCGCCCGCCCCGGAGGACGCTCCATGATGGTGCCCTTCGACCAGCGGCTCGCCGAGGCGCTCGTCGACCGCGGGCGCCTGACGCCGGAGCAGCTCGAGCACGCCGGCGAGGCGGCCGAGGAGCGCGGGCTGCGGCTCTCCGAGGCCCTGCTGCACCTGCGGCTGGTGGCCCAGGACGATCTGTCCGAGCTCATCGCCGAGGAGCTGGGCCTGGTGTTCGTGCCGACGATCGACGTCGAGACGATCGACGTCGAGCTGTCGATGGAGCTGGGCGTCAGCTTCGCGCGCAGCCAGCAGATCCTGCCCCTGTGGTGGAAGGACGGCCGGGTGCAGGTGGGCGTCACCAACCCGCTCGACCTCGGCCCCCTCGACGCCGTGCGGCTGATGCTGCCCGGGCCCGCCGAGCCGGTCGTCGTGCCCGAGCAGACGCTGGTCGACGCGATCAACAAGGTGTTCGACCGCCGCGCCGCGGCCGGTCAGGTCATGGACGACATCGCCGATGAGCAGGTCGTGTCCTCGGACACGAACATCGACGAGATCGACATCGACATCATCGACACCGACGACGAGGCGCCGATCATCCGCCTCGTCAACGCCATCCTGAACCAGGCCATCAAGGAGCGCGCCAGCGACATCCACATCGAGCCCTTCGAGCGCCACATCGCCGTGCGCTTCCGGGTCGATGGCGTGCTGTACGAGATCATCCAGCCGCCGCGCCGCTTCCACGCCTCGATCTCGAGCCGCATCAAGGTCATGGCCGGCCTCGACATCGCCGAGAAGCGCATCCCCCAGGACGGCCGCATCAAGATCAAGGTGGCCGGCAAGGACATCGACATCCGTCTGTCGACCGTGCCCACGAGCCACGGCGAGCGGATCGTCATGCGTCTGCTCGACAAGACCGCGGTGCTGAAGGATCTGTCGCACATCGGCATGGGCGCCACGGTGCTCGACCACGTGAACGACCTGATCACGCGGTCCTACGGCATCATCCTGGTCACCGGGCCCACCGGCTCGGGCAAGACGACGACGCTGTACGCCTCGCTGGCGAAGATCAACAGCCCCACGCGCAACATCATCACCGTCGAGGATCCGGTCGAGTACCAGCTGAACGGCATCGGCCAGATCCAGGTGAACAACAAGGTGGGGCTGACCTTCGCGGCCGGCCTGCGCAGCATCCTGCGTCAGGACCCGGACGTGGTGATGATCGGTGAGATCCGCGACGGCGAGACCGCCGAGATCGCCATCCAGGCGTCGCTGACCGGCCACCTGGTGTTCAGCACGCTGCACACCAACGACGCCGCCGGCGCGGTCAGCCGTCTGGTGGACATGGGCGTCGAGCCCTTCCTCGTCAGCTCGTCGGTCATCGGCATGATGGCGCAGCGCCTCGTGCGGACGCTGTGCCTGCACTGCAAGGAGCCCGTGGTGCCCAACGAGGTGGAGCTCGAGAAGCTGGGCTACACCCGCGAGCGCTTCATGGAGGCGACGCCCGGGCACGTGTACCAGCCGGTGGGCTGCCAGGAGTGCCTCGACACGGGGTTCATGGGCCGGACCGGCATCTACGAGCTGCTGGTCGTCGACGACGCCGTGCGCAAGCTGATCATGGAAGGCGTCGACAGCAACTCGATCAAGAAGCACGCGATCCGCCACGGCATGCTGACCCTGCGCGACGACGGCGCGCGCAAGGTGATGCTGGGCCAGACGGCGATCAGCGAGGTGCTGCGGGTGACCCAGGACGACCTGCTCGACCTGGAGAGCTGATCGATGCCTGCCTTCGAGTACAGCGGCCTCGACAAGTCCGGCAAGGAGGTCAAGGGCGTCCGCGACGCGGACAACGAGCGCGCGCTGCGCGCCGCGCTGAAGCGCGACGGCATCTTCCTCACCCGCGTGGGCAAGGGGCCGAAGAAGGGCCAGAGCCTGCTGTCGACCGAGGTCGACCTGGGGCGCTACTTCGAGCGCATCACGCCGAGCGACATCTCGATCTTCACCCGGCAGCTGGCGACGCTGGTGCGCGCGGGCATCCCGCTGGTGGACGCGATCAGCGCCACCGTCGACCAGACCGAGAAGCCCAAGCTGCGCAAGATCCTGGCGAAGATCCGCCAGGACGTCAGCGAGGGCATGAGCCTGGCGCAGGCCCTGACGCAGCACCCGGACACCTTCGGCGCCATCTTCAGCAACATGGTGCGCGCCGGCGAGGCGTCGGGCACGCTCGATCAGGTGCTCATCCGGCTGGCCGAGTTCACCGAGGCCGCCGTCAAGCTGCGCCAGAAGATCCAGAGCGCGATGATGTACCCGGTGATCATGGTCGGCATCGGCGGCCTGATCCTCACCGGCCTGTTCGTCTACGTCATCCCGCAGATCACGCAGATCTTCGAGGACAGCGGGCAGGAGCTGCCCTTCATCACCCGGCTGCTGATCGGCTTCAGCCACATCCTGCGCGACTACTGGTGGCTGGCCATCCTGCTGACGATCGGCGGCGTCTACGGCTTCCGGAAGTGGAAGAAGACGGACAAGGGCCGCTACAGCTGGGACCGCCGCCGCCTGAGCTTCCCGGTGTTCGGCAAGCTGGGCCTGATGATCGGCGTGTCGCGCTTCACGAAGACGCTGTCGACGCTGCTGCGCTCGGGCGTGCCGCTGTTGACCGCCCTCGACATCACCAAGAACGTCCTCGAGAACGAGGTGCTGATGGAGGTGGTGGACGCCGCGCGCGGCGCGGTGAAGGAGGGCGCGAGCCTGGCGGATCCGCTCAAGCAGAGCGGCCGCTTTCCGCCCATCGTCACCCACATGATCGCCATCGGCGAGCGCTCGGGCGCCCTCGAGGACATGCTGAACGTGGTGGCCGAGGCCTACGAGACCGAGGTCGAGAACCGCGTCGCCAGCCTGACCAGCCTGCTCGAGCCCCTGATGATCGTCGGCATGGGCGTCACCATCGCGATCATCGTGTTCGCGGTGCTGATGCCCATCCTGCAGCTCAACGAGTTCGTCCAGTGACCCCGAACCCCCCACGACCGGAAGGAGGCGCCGCCATGCGTGCCCATCTGAACCGCCGCCTCGCCCGTCACGGCCTGCGCCGTGGCCTGCGTGAAGGTCAGCGCGGCATGACCCTGCTCGAGATCATGATCGTGATCGCGATCCTCGGCCTCTTGGCCTCGGTCATCGTCGTCGCGGTGATGAACCAGTTCGACAACGCGAAGATCCAGACGACGAAGATCAAGCTGAAGAGCCTGCAGCAGGCCCTGCATCAGTACAACGTGAACGTCGGCGACTACCCGACCCAGGGCGAGGGGCTGCGCGCCCTGCTGAACCCGCCCGACGGCCTGAAGCCGATGGTCGAGAGCATGCCCAAGGACGAGTGGGGCAACGAGATCCTGTACTTCAACCCCGCGCGCAAGGGCAGCGGCCCCTTCGAGGTGCTGTCGAAGGGCCCCGACGGACAGGAAGGCACCGAGGACGACATCCGCGCCAAGTGAGCCCCCCATGCCGAACATCGTGACCTCCCCCACCCCCCACGGGCGCGCGCGCCGCGGCAGCCGCGGGCTGACGCTGCTCGAGCTGATCATCGTGGTCGGGGTGTTGGTGCTCATGATGGGCGTCGGCATCAGCTCGCTGGGTCAGATCTCGAGCGCGCAGCTGCGCACCCAGACCAACCGCCTGGCGGCGGCGATGCGGTACACCTACAGCCGCGCGGTGGCCAACGGCCTGTACATGCGGATGGTGATCGACATCGACGCCGACAAGTACTGGGTCGAGGCGTCGACCGAGCCGGTGTTCATCGGCGCCGAGAAGCGGCAGGAGGGCGTCGACCCGAACGCGCCGCCCGAGGACGCCGACGACAAGGCCGAGGAGGGCGTGCCCCTGCCCGACCGGCCGTCCTTCTCGAAGGACGAGCTGGTGCCCGAGGTCACGATGGAGCGCGGTATCGGCATCGACGGCGTGCTGACCTCGAACCAGGAGGACGTGTTCCGTAGCGGCAAGGCCTACGTGCACTTCTTCCCCAACGGTCAGGTGGAGCCGACGATCATCTACACCACCGACGGGGACGAGGCCTTCAACACGCTGCTGGTGCACCCGTGGACCGGGCGGGTCGAGCGCAAGGCCGGCAAGGTGGATCCGGGGGCCGAGTTCGGGCGGCCGGACGACGAAGAGGCGGAGGGGCGATGAGCCGCGCCGCCCAGCCGCGGGGGAGGCGGGGGTTCACCCTGCTCGAGGTCATGATCGCCATGGCGATCCTGGCCTTCGCGCTGACCGCGCTGCTGGGGCACGAGGGGGTCGCCATCCAGATGAGCGACTACAGCAACCGGATGAGCCAAGCGTCGCTGTTGGCGCAGGGCAAGTTCCTCGAGGTCGAGCAGCTGCTGTTGAGCGACGGCATGGATCGACTGGACGGCTGCGAGGGCGGCGACTTCCGCGCCGAGGGCTTCAAGCGGTACCGCTGGAAGGCGTGCGGCTACAAGCTCGAGATGAGCGAAGAGGCCACCACGCAGCTGACCGAGGAACTCACGGTGGCGCTCGGCGGGTTCGGGTTGGACGAGAACCAGCTCGGCAAGGTGACCGGGCAGGCGACGATGATGGTGCAGATGGTGCCGACGATGGTGCAGTCGATGGAGGATCAGGTGCGGAAGGTGCGCCTCGAGGTTACCTGGAAGGACGCCCTCGGCGACCGCCAGGTGGTGCTCGAGCGCTTCGTCACCGCCATCGGCGCCGACAGCACCAAGGAGCTGACCGAGTAGCGTGGGCCGCCCGTTCCCCAGCCGCCGCGCCCGGCGCGGCTTCACGTTGGTCGAGGTGCTGGTGGCGCTGGCGCTGCTGCTCGGGGTGTCGACCGCCCTGTGGCGGACGATGTCGCTGACCTTCGGCACCAAGACGCGGCTCGAGGCCATCAACGCGCGCTACCACGAGGCCCGGCAGGTGATGCTGCGCATGATGCGCGAGTTCCGCATGGCCTACCTGCGCGATCCGCTGACCGAGGAGGAGCGGCTGGGGCAGGAGCCGCGCGTGGTGACGCGCTTCGTCGGCAGCGAGGACGAGGTGTACTTCGCCACGACCGCGCACCTGGCCATCTACCAGGACGCGCGCGAGAGCGATCAGGCCGAGGTGGGCTATTCGCTGAAGTCGAGCGATCGCGACAGCGGGTACGAGCGCGGCAAGACGCTGTACCGCCGCGAGTCGACGCGCGTGGACGACCGGCCCGATCGCGGCGGCAAGGTGTGGGCGCTCTTGGACGGCGTGAAGGAGTTCAAGCTCGAGTACTGGGACGAGCGCCACGAGATCGGCGGCGAGGCGTGGCGGCGCGACTGGGACAGCGACGAGAACCAGGCGCTGCCCCGCATCGTGCGCATCACGCTGGTGCTCGCGGCCCCCGACGGCGGGCCGGATCTGCGCTTCATGACCCAGGCGGCGCCCAAGGTGCGCACGCCGATCAACCCGCTGCGATGAGGCTGGAAGGAGGCGGCATGCGCGACATCCACCGACCCCGCCGGCGCGGCGGGCGCGAGCGGGCCGGCGTGGCCCTGCTGATGGTGATCAGCGCGATCACCATCCTGGCGCTGGTGCTGGTGCAGTTCTCGGCGCAGACGCGGACGCACCTGATGGCGGGCGTGAACATGCGCGACGAGCTGACCGCGACGACGGTGGCCGACACGGCCATCGCGCTGACGCGGGCCTGCCTGGATCCGCAGGCGCTGCTCGGCGGGCAGAACAACCCGCTGGCCGCCATCGCGTCGCAGCAGCTGAAGAACGTCGACCCCGAGAAGATGTGCAACCTGCTCTTGGGGCTGTTCGTGTCGAGCCGGCTGGACCTGCCCATCGGCGGGCTGTCCTTCGAGGTGAAGGACGTGCAGGGCCTGGGCATCCAGGGCGCCGAGATCGAGGAGCTGTCGCTGACCTCCGAGGCGTCGTTCCTGGCGCTGAACGCGCTGCGCTGCCCGCCCAACCAGGCGGCGCCGGGCGAGCCCTCGCTCAACTGCCCGGAGCAGACGCTGGTGGTCAGCGTGCTGCGGGCGATGATGTGCGATCGGCGGCTGGACCCCGTGTTCGAGTTCGAGCAGGCCGACGGCCGCAAGTACACGCGCGGCGAGATCATCGCCAACCTGATCGACTGGGTGGACGCCGACGATCAGCGGACGCGCATCGACGAGGATCTGAACTGGCAGATCACCTTCGACGCCGGCGAGTCCGAGGACGGCTACTTCCGCAGCCGCGTGCGCGGGTCGGAGCCCAAGAACGCGCCCTTCGACAGCACCGAGGAGCTGCGGCTGCTGCCCGGGATGAACAGCCAGCTCTACGAGTTCCTGAAGCCGCGCATCAGCGTGCACGCGTCGGGCAAGCTGAACGCGAACCACGTCAGCGAGGAGCTCCTGGCCGACATGCTGTGGGCGAAGGATCCGCTGAACGCCCTGCAGAAGTCGGGCTGCGAGGGGCTGCGCACGCAGAGCCTCGATCCCGACGACGACGCCGATCCCGAGAAGCAGGGCGGGCAGACGCGCGCGCTGTACCGGGTGATCGCCAAGCTGTTCGTGAAGGCGCGGCAGATCCGCGAGCTGCAGGCGCTGATGGGGCTGCCCATCAAGTCGAGCCAGCACTTCGAGCAGATCGCGCGGGATCCCCTCAACTACATCTGCACCAACGACCCCCGACTTACGCTGGCGGCCGCGGGCGCACCGATTACGCCCCAGCAGATCGATCTGTGCAAGGCGCAGACGCTGGGGCCGCTGCTGCCCGAGGGCACGACCTGGACCATCGACAACTACAACCAGGTGATGGCGAGCGTGTCGCAGACGCTGCGGCTGCTCTCCCGTGACCTGGAGTTCCAGAGCCCCGTGCTGCGCCTGCAGGTGAAGGCAAAGGCGGGCAACCTGACGAAGCGGGTGATGGCGGTGCTTCGGCGGGGCGGCGTCACGAGCGACTCGGCGGCGGACAAGACGCGGCGGGCGAACCCGAACCTGACGAACCCGCCGGCGAACCCGAACCTGCCGACCAACCTCGCCGAGGCGGCGCAGGCGGCGGGCCGCGCGCAGCTCGACGAGGCGACGGGGCAGAACGCCGTCCGCATCGTCTACTACCGGGAGTACTGATGGCGACGAAGATTGTCGGCCTCGATCTCGGCACGCACACCGTGAAGGTGTGCGAGCTGGTCACGACGTTCCGCAACTTCGAGCTCGTCGGCTTCGGCAGCGAGCCCGTCGACGGGCCGCCGGATCAGCGGCCGTCGACCGAAGACATCGCCGCCGCGGCGCGGCGCCTGCTCGAGCGGCGCGGCCTGCTGAACGAGACGTTGATGTGCGCGCTGCCGCCGGGGCTGGCGTCGACCACCGTGCTGACGCTGCCCTTCGATCAGCCGAAGAAGATCGAGGCGGTGCTGCCCTTCCAGCTCGACGAGGTCATCCCCTTCGACGTCGAGGACGTGGTCTACGACTACCAGATCGCCTCGCGCACCGAAGAGGGCGGCGCGACGGTGCTGGTGGCCTACGTCAAGCGCGAGCCCTTCGCGGCCTTCCTCGAGACGCTGCAGGCGGCGGGCATCGATCCGAAGGTGGTGGGCATCGGTCCCCTGTCCTTCTTCAACCTGTACGACCACGTCGTGCCGCAGGATCTCGACGCCGCGGTGGCGGTGGTCGACATCGGGCACGACCACTCCGAGATCACGCTGTTCGACGCGGGCCACCCGGTGGTGGTGCGCGACGTGACCGGCGGCGGGCGCGAGGTGACGCTGGCGCTGGCCGAGGCCTTCCAGGTCGAGGCGGCGCAGGCCGAGCGCGGCAAGCTGGCCGAGGGCTTCCTCGAGGCGCGCGGCGGCGACACGCAGGTGGACGCGACCGTCGACGGGCCCTCGCGCCGCACGCTGATCAGCGACGCCTGCCGGCGCGCGCTGGCGCCCACGGTGCGCGATCTGCGGCGCTCGATCGTCGCCCACGAGGTGACCACCGGGCACACGCTGCGCACGCTGTACCTGACCGGCGGCGGCAGCCAGCTGCGCGGCCTGCCCGAGTTCCTCGAGCACGCCCTGAAGGTCGAGGTGCGGGCGCTCGATCCGCTGACGGTGCCCTTCAACCGGCTGGCCGACGGCGGCGACAGCCTGCGCCCCTACGTGGCCAAGGCGCTGGCGCTGTCCCTGCGCGCCTTCCACCGGCAGCACCAGAGCCAGCTCAACTTCCGCAAGGGCGACCACGCCTACACTGGCGACTTCGGCTTCCTGCGCGGGCGCTTCATCTCGGTGGGCGTGGCGTTGGTGATGATGGTGGTGCTGGCCGCGATGGTGGCGGTGTCGCGCAAGCGCGTGCTCGAGGCCGAGTACCTGACGCTGCAGGCGCAGACGCGGGCGCTCAGCGAGCAGGTGCTGGGCTACGAGAGCGAGGACGAGGAGCTGCTGTACCAGACGGTGGTGGGCCAGGACACGAAGAAGACCAACCCCATCCCCGAGGTCAGCGCGTTCCAGGTGATGGCCGAGCTGTCCGAGCGCATCCCCTATGATCTCGAGGTGGACGTGGATCGGCTCGAGGTGGATCTCGACCGCAACAACATGCAGCTGCACGGGCGCACCAAGTCCGGCGGCGACGTCGAGCGCATCGTCGAGGCCATCCGGCAGACGACGTGCTTCAAGGGTCGGGTCAACAAGGAGCGGGTCGAGAAGTCGGTCGACGGGCGGACGAAGTTCCGCATCTCGGCCCAGTCGACCTGCGGCTGACGAGGAGGCGACGTGGCGGAGAAGGGACGGATCGCGGGCCTCTTCGACTTCATCGACCGGCTCTCGACGCGAGAGAAGGCGATGGTCGGGGCGCTGATCGGCGCGTTCGTGCTGACGCTGGCGGTGATCATCTACCTGGTCATCGGCAAGCAGATTCAGGCGCTGGCCGAGCGCAACGACACGCTGCGCACGACGCTGTCCGACGTGATGGCGCAGAAGGACAGCTACCTGCTCGAGAAGGCCAAGCTGGACGCCAAGAAGGAGCAGCTGGACAACAACGACGTCAAGCTGGTGCGGGTGATGGAGGATCAGGCCAAGCGCCTGGGCTTCACCATCGAGGACTTCAAGGAGAACAAGCGCTTCCTCACCGAGAACCATCGGCGGGTGAAGAAGCGGGCGGGCAGCAAGAAGAAGGTGGTCGACCTGGTCGAAGAGAGCCAGACGGTCACCATCCGGCGCATCAGCCTCGACCAGCTGTCGCGCTTCCTGCAGGCCATCGAGAGCCGGCGCGAGCCGATCAAGGTCACGCGGCTGAACGCGCAGACGCTGACCGCCGACCGCCAGGTGCTGCGCGAGGTGCGGCTGACGGTGTCGACGTACCGCAACGAAGAGGTGGAGCCCTGACATGGTCGCGTTCCTGAAAGGCGCCCTGAAGTACCTGGGCTACACGGCCTTCTTCCTGCTGGCGCTGATCGCGTTCGTCTACTGGACGCTGCCCACCGACGAGGTGAAGGCGTACCTCGTGCGCAAGGCGTCCGACGAGTACAACGCCGACCTCGACATCACCCACCTGTCCACCTGGGGCCTCGCCGGCGTCGAGGCCGAGGGCATCACCTTCACGCCGCGCCCGAGCCCCGAGCAGCTGGCCGAGATCCGCGAGGCGCGGCAGGCGCGCAAGGCCTGGGAAGAGGCCAAGAAGGCGAAGGCCGAGGACGCCGCGAAGGAGAAGACCGAGGCGGCCAAGGGCGGCGCGGGCGACGACGAGGAGGGCGGCGACGCGAAGGATCTGGCCGAGGCGGTGGCGAAGGCCAAGGCCGCGGGCGACGACGCCAAGGGCGCGGCGGCGAAGGTCGCCGCGGGCAAGAAGAAGCCCGCCGCGAAGGACACCAAGGAGGCGAAGGAGGACAAGCCGCCGCCCATCCCGGCGGGGCCGCAGCCGCTGCTGGTGGAGTCGCTGCGCGCCAAGGTGTCGCCCTTCGATCTGATCGGCGGCGTCATCGACGGGCGCGTCGAGGCGGCGCTGCTGGGCGGCACCATCGAGGTGGACTTCAACCGCCACGCCGAGCAGCTGGACGTCGACGCCCACTGGGGCGGCCTCGACCTGGCCCAGCTGAGCGTCCTGCGCAGCGTGCTGCCCCTGCCCCTGGTCGGCGGCTTCGAGGGGCAGGTCGACGTCGAGATCCCCCGCAACGACAAGGGCCAGCTGCGGCTGGCCAGCATGACCGGCACCATCGACCTGAAGGTGGCCGACGCCCGCATCGGCCCCGGCCGCATCGAGAGCGACAAGCTGGGCGCCTTCCCCTACTTCGACGTGCCCGCGGTGCGGGTGGCCGAGCTGGGGGGCAAGCTGGCCTTCGGCAAGCGCCGGGCGACCTTCGAGAACTTCGCCTTCACCGGCAAGGACGTCGAGGGCGAGATCAGCGGCTACATCCAGCTGGCCAACGACCTGAAGCGCTGGGGGCCGCGGGCCTTCCTGCGCTTCAAGTTCTCCGACGCGTTCGTGAAGGAGAACCGCGAGGTCAAGACGGCGATGAGCAGCATCCCGTACCTGCGCCAGGGCACCGACCGGGACGGCTTCACCGGCTTCGCGGTGACCAACACGCTGGCCTCGCCCAAGTGGCGGCCGCGCAAGACGAACCCCTACCGGACGACGCCTCGGGCCGCGCGCCCCGCCGCCGACAAGCGCCCGGCGAAGCGGCCGACGCGCAAGCCGGCCTCGATGGTGGATCGCAAGGCGCGCGTGCGGGATCGCGCCGAAGAGCTGCGCCGCGCGCGGCAGCTGGGGCGGCCCACCAAGCGCGCCGGCGACGACACGCCCGACATCGCGGCCATCCGCGCGGGCAAGCTGAAGCCGACGCCCGCCGCGGGGGCCGACGACGACGACACCGAGGTCGAGGTCGAGGTCGAGCCGGAGCCCGAGGAGGACGAGGCGGTGGCCGAGAAGGTCGAGGCCGAGGGCGAAGGCGAGGCCGAGGGGGAAGAGAAGGCCGAGCCCGACGGCGGCGCCGCCGAGGAGTGAGCCCAGGCGCCCGGCCCGCGCGCCGCCCCCCGAACCCCGCACCCTCCCCGCGGGGATCACGGGCTCAGAAGTTGATGTTGTCGCGGAAGCGCGGGTCGATGATCTGCCCCACCCGCAGGGGGGCGGCCGACTCGTAGATGCGGCGGTACAGCGCCAGATAGCGCAGCACCTTTTTCGTGTACTCGCGCGCCTCGGTGTAGGGGATCTCCTCGACGAACTCGTCGAGCGGCAGGTGCCCCTTGCTGGTCAGCCACGACGCCACGCGGTGCGGCCCCGCGTTGTAGCTGGCGATGGCCAGGGGCAGCTGACCGCGGAACTTCTCGAGCAGCTGATGGAAGTACCAGGCGGCCATCTCGATGGCGACCTCGGGCTCGAACAGCAGCGCCGGCCCCCAGTTGCGCCAGGTCATGCGATCGGCCACCAGCCCGCCGGTGTGGGGCATCACCTGCATCAGGCCCCGCGCACCCACCCGGCTGATCGCCTTCGGGTTGTAGCTGCTCTCGACGGTCATCAGCGCCCAGATGAAGTAGGGGTCGAGGCCGTAGTGCGCGGCGCGATCGCGCACGGTCTGCTCGAAGGCGCGCGGATAGCGCCGCTGCCAGGCGACGTTGTCGGCGCCCTGCGGCAGCCCGGTCGGGCGATCCTCGCGCCGGGCGTAGCGGCGGGCGTAGTGCTGATCGTCCAGCGCCGCGAAGGCATCGCGCATCGCGACGTAGAACGCGGTGGTGCGCGTCTCGCGGCGTAGGTAGCGGCGAGTGCGCCGGTCGAGCTCCATCGCCTTGTCGTCGTTCTCGCGATCCCACTCGGCGCGGTCGACGTCCTTGCGGTAGTCGACGTAGGGGCGGTGCTTCACCGGGCGCCCGCGGCGCACGGCGGACAGGCGGTCGGCGAAGGCTCGCAGGTGCTGGCGCGCGAAGCGGTGCTCGCCGATGGCCGCCAGCTCCCACGCCTCGGGCAGGCCCGGCATCGCGCGCCCGCCCGCCTCGACCAGCGGCGCCAGCAGCACGTGCGCCGGCGGCAGCGCCGACTGCGGCGCGAGCGGCACGCGCCGCGCCGGCCGGCCCGCCGGGGGGGCCTCGGTGTCGGGGGTCCGGTTGCTCTGCGGCGCCACCGCGGTCATGACCTCGGCCTCGGCCTCGGCGCCCACGCCCGGGGCGTCGCCGGGTCGGTCACCGCCGTGCGCGGTGAGGCACGCGAGGTCGTCGTCCTCGCAGCCCTCGCCGATCTCGGGGGGTGTCTGCAGCGCCTCGACCATGTCGGGATCGATCTCCGGCGCCGGCTCGGGCTCGGCCGGCCGCCCGAGCTCCTCGAGCCGCGCGCGCGCCTGGTAGGCGTAGTAGCTCAGCGGCGCCGACGTGATGATGCCCCGGTAGGTGTCCACCGCCGCCTCGATCTCGCCCTGGTGCACCAGGGTGCGCGCCAGCCAATAGCCATAGCGCGCCGGCCGCCAGCTGCTGGCCGCCTGCAGCCGCTTGAAGCCCTCGGCCGCGACCTCGTAGTCGTGCAGCCGATACGCCAGCCAGACGCGCATGAAGCGCGTCTTGCCCCGCCACGCGCCGCCCCGCCGGTACAGCTCGCCGAACACCCGCGCCGCGTCCTCGTAGCGGGCGCCGTTGAAGTACAGCCAGCCCACCCGCTCGAGCACCTCGGGCGGCGGGTTCTCGGTGTTGACGGTCGAGCCGTCGATCAGCGCCTCGGCGGCCTGGTCGTAGCGACCCAGGCCCTCGAGCGCCTTGCTCTTCCAGCGCAGCATCTGGCGGCGCCAGCGCCCCTGCCCGACCTCGGCGGCGAGGCCGTCGAAGGTGTCGACCGCCTCGCCGAAGCGCTCCATCTGGAACAGCGTGCGGCCGATCTGGTAGCGCACCCGGCGGCGCAGGGTGCGGTCGACGCGGGGATCGGTCAGCAGCGCCTGCAGGATCGCCAGCGCCGGGTGGAAGAACTTGCGCTGCCGCAGATCGGCGCCGGCCTCGTACAGCGCCTGCGCGGCCGGCGTCGGGGCCTCGGCCCCCTGCGCCTCGAGCGCCCCGAGGTCGCGGCGGGCGGTCAGGCTGAGGGGATCGCCCGGGTAGGTGCGCAGGATGCGGCGCAGCCACCCGGCGGCGCGGTCGAGGCGCCCTCGGCCGCGCTCGGCCTCGGCCAGCGCGCTCCAGGCCGAGGCGTGGTGGGGGAACTCGGGGTAGGTGTCCAGGCGCCGGGTCAACGCCCGCACGCCCTCGGCGGTCTTCCCCTGCCCCAGCAAGGTGTCGGCCAGGCGCATGCGGGCGCGGTGGCGCCACCACGAGTCGCGGAAGCTGCGATCGAAGCGGCGCAGCAGGCGCTCGGCGCGCGCGTAGTCGCCCGCGTGGAAGTGGGACTCGGCCTCGAAGAAGCGGGCCAGATCGGTGTTGTGCGTGGGGCGCTCGGCCGACCGGGCCAGATCGGCGGCGGCGCTGCGATAGCGGCCCATGCGGTAGCGGGCCAGGCCGCGGGCCAGGTAGGCCAGGCCCTGCGCGCTCGGATCGTCGGTGGCGGCCAGGGCCCGGGTGGCGCGCTGCTCGGCCTCGGCGGGATCGGCCAACCCCGCCTGGCGCAGGGGCGCGGGCAGCGCCGGCAGCCGCATCTGGGGCCACGCGGGGGGGCGCGCCTCGGCGAGACGCGGGGCGAAGACGCAGCTGGCCACCGCCAGCGCCCACACCAGCGCCATGGCCCGCGCGGGCCGGTCGCTCCGGGCGGCGGCGGGGGTCAACGCGTCACAGCAGTTCGTCGTCTCCGCCGCCGAGCAGCTCGGCCTGACCGTCCCGCTTGCCGGCCTTGCGGCCGATGACGAAGCCGATCACGACGCCGATGAACAGCACGAAGGGCACGTACACCAGGTGCGTGGCGGGCGGCGCCTGAATCAAGTCACCCATCGACCTTCACTCCCGCGCCGCCTTCCAGATCACCGATGCGCGCCTCGAGGGCGTCCAGCTCGCGGCTGGTGGCGCGCTCGAGCTTCCAGTTGCGCCACACGAAGCCGAACACGAACAGCCAGATGACACCATAGGCGATCCAGAGGTGCCGGTAGCGCATCGCCTCGAGCCCCTCCGACACCTGGAAGGCGCTCTGGGCGGCGGGCGGCGGCGCGTCCGCCGTCGCCGGCGCCGCGGCGGCGGGCGCCTCGGCCTCCTGCGCCCCGACCGCGAGGGGCGCCATCAGCGCCGCGCCGGCCAGCATCAGCGGGGCCAGGCCCCGGCGCATCGACGAGCTTCTCATCCCAACGCTCCCCTCACCGGCGCGCCGCGCGCGGCCGCCCTCACCACCGTCGAGCGCCCGCGCGAGCCCGCGCTCCGCGCCGCGCGCCCGGCGGATCACATCGCCCCCATGCGCGACAGGCGGCGCCGCAGCGCCCGCACGCGGAAGGCGTTCTTGTGGATTCGATACCGTTGCACCACCAGCAGCACGAAGACCACCAGCAGGATGGCCAGCACGCTGTAGAGCGCGATGCGCATGTCGCTGTTCGAGCGCGACACCACCTGATCGGGGTGCGTGCCGCGCCACTTCCGCACCGCGAGGTGCACGAAGACGATGTTCGGCGCGCCGAAGACGCCCAGGATGGCGGCGAAGCGCTTCACGCCCTCGCCGGATCCGCCGTAGCTGCGCAGCACCCAGTAGGCGCAGAAGATGAGCACCATCAGGGCCATGCTCACCAGCCGGGGCTCCCAGCGCCACCAGGCGCCCCACGCCGGCCGGGCCCACAGCGGCCCGGTGATGAGCACGATGAAGCCGAAGATCAGCCCCACCTCGGCCGACGCCAGGGCGAACAGATCCCACCGGCTCCGCCGCGTCCACAGGTAGCCGACGCTGCCGACGAAGCACATCAGGAAGCCCAGGTAACACAACCACGCGCTGGGCACGTGGAAGTAGAAGATGCGCTGCACGGCCCCCATCGTGCGCTCCATGGGCACGAAGTCGAAGGCCAGCCAGTGGGCCGCGAACAGCCCGATGGCGGAGAGCGCCGTCGCGATGGGGAACGGCTTCACTCGGTCACCATGCGTTCGAACAGGAAGAGGCCGCCGACGCCGAACGCCACGTCGAAGGCCGCGATGAACTGCACCCACCCCCAGGCGTCCTCGCCGATGGTGGTGCCGAGCGCGATGCCCGTGCCCTTGACGCCGGCGATCAGCACCGGCGTCACCAGCGGAAACACGACGATGGGCAGCAGCACCTCGGCGAAGCGGGCGTTGACCGCCATCACCGCCAGGGGCGTGCCCACCACCGCGAAGCCGAGCGCGCCCAGCAGCAGCTGCAGCGCGATGATAGCCGCCGTCGCGGTGATGTCCACCCGCAGCATGAGGGCCAGCAGCGGCACGACGAGCACCATCACGACGATGCTCATCGCCAGGTTGCCGAGCATCTTGCCCAAGAGCACGGCCGCCCGATCGGCGGGCGACAGCACCAGCGCGGCGAAGGCGCCCAGCTCGGCCTCGCGCGCGAACGTGCGGCCGACGCCCAGCGTGCCGGTGAACAGCAGCGACGCCCACAGCGCGCCCGGCAGCACCTTCTTGTTGGTGGCCGGATCGGCGACGAAGCCGAACGCGAACACGAAGGTCAGCACCAGGCCGAACATGGCCATGGTCATCAGGGTCTGCTTCGAGCGCAGCTCGGTGCGCAGATCCTTGGCCAGCACGACGCCGACCACGCTGAAGAAGCCGGGGGCGTTCACGCGGCGGCCTCCTCGACGCGCTCGCGGTACAGCGCCGCCAGATCGCCCTCGACCGGCCCCTCGAACACCTTGCGCCCGCGGCGCAGCATCAGCGCGCGGTCGGCCAGCGTGGCCGTCAGGGCCAGGTCGTGGCTGGCCAGCACCACGGCGGCGCCGGCGTCGCGCCGGCGGGCGATCATCCGGGACGCCACCACCAGCCCGTCCTGGTCGAGGCCGGTGAAGGGCTCGTCGAGCAGCAGCACCGCCGGCTCGGGCAGCAGCGCGCGCGCGATGGTCAGCCGCTGCGCCATGCCCCGGCTGAAGCCCTCGACCGGACGATCGGCGTCGCGGGCGAGCCCGACCTCGGTGATCAGCGCGTCGACGCGCCCGGTGAGATCCGGCACGCCGTACAGCCGCCCGAAGAAGGCGAGGTTCTCGCGCGCGCTCAGCGGGCCGTACAGCATGGTGCGGTGGCCGACGTAGCCGATCCGACCGCGCATCGCCGGCGAGTCGTCCAGCGGCTGCCCGTCCAGGGTCACCTCACCCTCGCTGGGCCGGGCCAGCGTCGACAGCATGCCCATCAGGGTGGACTTGCCGGCGCCGTTCGGCCCCAGCAGCGCGGTGATCGTGCCCGCCGGGAACGTGGCGTCGAGGCCGACGAGGGCGTAGTGGTCGTCGTAGATACGGCCCAGCCCTCGCACACAGAGCGCCTGCCCGGTCGGGCTCACCTCGACTCCAGACGGTCCAGGGCCTTGTACAGCGACACCAGGCGGGCCGTGATCGCCTCGCGCTCGCGCTCGAAGCGGGCCTGGCTCATCTTGCCCCGCTCGACCGCGCGGCGCATGCGCGCCAGCGCCCGGACCAAACGGTCGCGCTCGGCCACCAGGTGCGCGCGCGACAGCCGCGCCTCGCCCCCGGCGTGGCGCTTGAAGCCGAGGAACACCAGGCCGAACACGGCGGCCAACGCGCCGAGCGTGGCCCAGCGCGCCACGTGCGAGGGGGCCGGGATGTTGTGGATGGTGAAGCGCAGGGGCTCGCCCGCCTTCAGCCGCGCCCCGTTCGAGCGCAGCACCGCGAAGGTGCGGTCGGGCCCCTGATCGCTGATGGTCACCGCGCCGTACGCGCCGACCGTCTGCAGCTCGAGCGGCACGGCCACCTTCTGGCTGCGCTGCCGGCCCTGCGGCGCGATGACCAACGCGCCCCGGGTGGGCACCGGCATCACCTGCTCCCAGCTGTAGGTCGAGTCCTCGTAGGGCAGCGTGTAGACCAGCTGCACCGACGCCGGCGGCCCCAGGCTGCTCGGCAGCAGCGCGCCCTTGAAGAAGACGTCGGTGCCGCGCACCTCGGCCATGGGATCGTGCTCGTCGTGCAGCTCGGGGTGCTTGGCGCCCTCGGGGCACGGCAGCTTCAGGCCGCCGCCCGGCAGGGCGCCCAGATCCACCGCCTGATCGCCGGTGTTGTAGAGGTTCAGCTGGTGGCGCACCACCAGCGACTCCTCGTCGGGGAACAGCTCGATGGCGCCGTGCTCGATCTCGACCGTGTCGAGGCCGGTCGTCACGTCGGTGACGGTGATCGTCGCCCGCGCCCCCTCGCCCGGCGTGCCGGTCAGGGTGAACGGGAAGCGCACGCCCTGGTAGTCGACGTGCAACGCGTAGGTAATGGCCCCCTGCACCTTGGGGTTGCTGGGCACCGCCGCGAACGTCGCCTCGCCCGCCGCGTCGGTCGTGGCCGTGTAGCTGCTGATCTTCGAGCCGCCGGCGATGATCTCGATGGCCACCGGCAGGCCGGCCGGCGCGGGCTTCGCCGCCCCACCGGGCTGCCACACCTCGACCTTCACGGTCATCGGGTGGCGCTCCATCGACTGCATGAAGGGCGGCATGCCCCCCTGGGCCCACGCGCCGAGGGGCGCCAGCAGCGCCACGGCCAGGACGCCCCGCACGAGCGCGCTCATGCCACCCCCTCCTCGAGGCCCGCGCCGCACTTGCGGCAGAAGCGGGCGCCGGGTCGATTCTCCTCGC
This sequence comes from Myxococcales bacterium, assembly GCA_020633465.1. GTDB lineage: Bacteria > Myxococcota_A > Bradymonadia > UBA7976 > UBA1532 > JACKDN01. The sequence continues at coordinate 78,827 of JACKDN010000018.1, read as the reverse complement.
CGCAGGACGGGCAGGCCGGCTGGGGCTGCTGCGGCGCGCCGCAGGCGTCGCAGAAGGCGTCGTCGGGCGCCACGCCGGCCCCGCAGGCCGCGCACCGCGGGCCCTCCGCCGGCGCCGGCGCCTTCTCGAGCGCGACCGCGGGCGCCGCGGCTGGCTCGGCGGGCGGGGGCGCAGGCGCGGCCTCGGGCGCGGCGCCGCCCGCGGGCTCGGGCGGGGCGCCGCCTCGGCGCGCCGCGTCGCCGGCCGCCTTGGCGGCGCGCGCCGCCTCCGCCTTCTCGAGGCGGGCGCTGACCTCGGCCTCGATGCGCCCGTCGAAGTCCGACGCGCGCTCGTCCAGCGTGCGCACCAGCGCGACGGCCTCGGCCTCGTAGCGCGCCCGCAGCTCGGCGAGATCCTGGGCGTTGACCTTGTTGAGCGCGGCCTCGAACTCCAGATCGCGCAGCTCTTCGACCAGGCGGTCCCGGCGCGCGAGGAGGTCGGCCGACTCGTCTTCCACGCGCTGCCAGTCGGCCGCGGTGACGACGCTCGACTCGAGCAAGGGTCGGAGCGCCTGCACGAGCAGGTACGCCGACGCCAGCCCAGCGGCGATGGCGAGGAACAACAGCATGTCGATTGGACGCCTTCTCTGGTCCGTCAGTCCACGCGCTGACGCGCGAGCCCAGGCTGCTCGGCGCCCGCGGGCGCCTCGCCGCTCTTCCGCCGACGCCGACGCGCCGCCGCGAACACCGGATAGGGCTGAGGCTCGGGCCAGAGCGCGAAGACCACGCCGAGCAGGAGCAGCCCGCCCCCGATGTACATCCAGATGATCATGGGGTTGAAGTGCGCCATGATCTCGGCCGTGTTGAAGCCCGGCCGGAACGAGATCAACGCCAGGTAGACGTTGCCCGTCGGCCGCATGATCTCGTCCTTCTCGGTGGTCACCCGCGACATCCGGACGTTGGCGCCGGTGTAGTTGCGGCGCGCGGGCCGCAGCTCGCCGAGGTAGGCGCCGACCTGACCGTCGGCGTCGACCACGTGGGCGTCGAAGACCGCGTCCCACTGGATGTACTCGCGGTTCTCGGTGCGCTCGATGCCCTTGAAGGTCAGCTGCGTGTCCTCGACGACGCGGCTCTCGCCGACCGCGTTGAACACCATGTCGACCTCGGTCTTCAGGCCGGTGCCGATGAAGCCCAGGAACAGCGCGCCGAAGCCGAGGTGGGTCAGGTAGCCGCCGTACCGTCGCTTGTTCTTCAGCGGCAGCCGCCCCAGCGCCCGGAAGTACGACTCGCCCGTCGAGCGCGCGCGCACCCGTGCGCCCGCCACGAACTCGACGATGAGCGTGTACATCACGAAGAACACGCCGAAGAAGCCGATCAGGGCGTAGACGCCCTTCAGCTCGGCCACCAGCGGCAGCCGGCCGAGGGGCACCTCACCGAAGGGAACGTTCGTCGCCGCGACGTGCTCCTTCAGGTGGTAGGCGTCGGTGAAGTAGATCGCGGCCGTGCCCAGCGCCGCCACCACCAGCGGCACCAGCAGGTTGGCGCGGAAGGACTTCCAAGTGGTCTTGCGCCAGGGGATCAGCGGCCCGATGCCCATCAGCACCAGCAGCGCGAGCCCGCCCGGCACCATCCAGGTGTTGAACCAGGGCGCGGTGTACTTGGTCTCCTGCCAGAAGTACGCGCTGATCTTCTCACCCAGCGTGCCGAACATGACGACGCCGACGCAGCCGAGCAGGACCAGGTTGTTGAGCAGGAACACGCCCTCGCGGCTGAACAGGCTGGCGACGCGGCCATCGCTCTTCAGCGAGCCGTCGCGCACGCGCCAGACGACCCCGCCGATCATGCCCACCGCCAGCACGGTGAGCGCCACCATGAAGTACCCGCCGATGTCGCTCTGCGCGAAGGTGTGCACCGAGTCGATGAGGCCCGAGCGGGTGAGGAACGTGCCGAAGACGGTCAGGAAGTAGGTGACCATCACCAGGGCGATGTTCCACACCTTCAGCATGCCCCGGCGTTCCTGGATCATCACCGAGTGCAGGTAGGCGGTCGCGGTGAACCAGGGCATCAACGAGGCGTTCTCGACCGGATCCCAGCCCCAGAAGCCGCCCCAGCCCAGCTCCTGGTAGGCCCACATGCCGCCGAACAGGTTGCCGATCGACAGGAAGGCCCAGGACACCACCGCGTAGCCGCGCGTCGTTCGAATCCAGCCGTCGTCGAGCCGCTTGTGCACCAGCGCGGCCACGGCGAAGGCGAAGGGCACCGTCCACCAGACGTAGCCCGACAGGATGCTGGGCGGGTGGAAGGTCATGGCCGGGTTCTGCAGCAGGGGCTCGAGGCCGCGGCCGTTGGTGGCGGTCTCGGTGATGCGGAAGGTGGCGAAGGGGTTGGCCTCGAGCACCATCAGCGAGAGGAAGAAGATCTGCACGATCATCAGCACGGCGATGACCGTCGGCAGGATGTCGCGGTTCTTCTCGCGGTTCTGCCAGATGACGATGGCCGTGCAGATGCCCAGCACGAACGACCAGAACATCAACGAGCCCGCCTGGCCGCCCCAGAAGGAGGCGATCAGGTAGTACCAGGGCATGTTGTTGTCCGAGTACCGCTGGACGTACTTGTTCGCGTAGTCGTGCGTGACGAACGCGTTCACCAGCAGGAGCGACGCGGTGATCATCATGCCCGACAGCGCGTAGCCCGCGCGCTCGCCGGCCAGCATCAGCCGCCCGTCGCTGCGCCATCGGCCGACGATGCTCGCCAGCGCCGCGAAGGCGCCGACGACGATGCCGGCGTGCAGCAGGAAGCTGCCGATGGAGTGGGTGGTGAGGGTGCCGTTCATCGGGTCGCTCCGCCCCTTGGCTTCGAGGTGATCGGGTTCGCGCGCGGCGCGCCCCCGCGGGGGCGCGGGCGCTCGGTCAGTAGCCCGCGCCCGTCGGCGGGGCGCCGGTCTTCTCGTCCATGCCCATCGCCTCGCGCTGGTGATCGGGGATGCCGCCCTCGTACTTCGAGGGGCACTTCGCGGTCAGCTCGGTGGCCATCAGCACGCCGTCGGCGCCCAGCTTGCCCTCGGCGATGACCTCGCGGCCTTCGGCGAAGACGTCCGGGATGGGGCCATCGAAGTAGACCGACATCTTCTCGGCGCCGCCCTGGATGTCGAAGCGGTGGATGGTGCTCCCCTCTTCGTGCTGGTAGGTGCCGGGCATCACGTTGCCCTTCACCCGGATCGGGCGGTCCGACGACGCGGCCTCGCTGGCCACGGCCTCGTCGACGGTGAGGAAGTAGGTGCCGCCGTCCATCATGCTCATCACCAGCATGTAGAAGGCGCCCACCCCGAACAGCAGGCCCAAGACCAACCGAACAGGCGGCTTGCGCGTCGCTTCCTGGCTCATCGTTCCTCCTGCGACCTCGTCCGCGCGCAGTATAGCGCAACGGACGTTCAGCCTCCGATGCCCGTCATGACCGTCAACGGGACGATGTCGGCGGCGCCCATCCGGTGCGCCTCGAGTTTGCCTTCGACCGCCTGCCGGCAGAGGGCCACCAGGGCGGCGTCGGAGGCGCCGGCCCGCACCGTCTGCAAGATGGATACCTCGTCGTCGTTGGCCAGGCAGGCGCGCAGCCCACCCCGCGCCGTGAGGCGCGCGCGGTTGCAGGCGGCGCAGAACCCGTCGTCGCTCATGGGGCTGATCAACCCCACCCGCCGACCGGCGAATGCCCCACCCTCGACCCGCCAATACGCCGCGGGGCCGCGCGGCATGGTGCCACGGGGGCGCCCTTCCGACACCAGGTCGTAACGTCGCCGAAGGGCCGTCAGCAGGTCCGACGTGGTCACCCGGTGGCGGTCGGTCTGGAAGGGCAGCCCACCGACCGGCATCAGCTCGATGAAGCGGGGCAGCAGCCCCTGCGCCCAGCAGCGCTCGACGAACGCCGCGGCGAGATCGCCGTCGTTCACGTCGCGCAGCGCGACGGCGTTGATGCGGATGTCCTCGAAGCCGGCGGCGCGGGCGGCGTCGAGGCCGGCCTGCACGCGGGCGAGGTCGCCTCCGCGCGTCACCGCGGCGAAGCGGTCGGCGTCGAAGGTGTCGACGCTGACGTTGAGCGTCCGCAGGCCGGCCGACCACAGCGGGCCGGCGAAGCGCTCGAGCAGGTGGCCGTTGGTGGTCATCGCCACCTCGCGGACGCCCGGCGTGTCCGCCAGCCAGCCGACGAGATCGACGACGCCCTTGCGCACCAGGGGCTCGCCCCCGGTGACGCGCACCCGCTCGACCCCGTGGGGCGCCAGCGCGCGCACCACGCGCGCGATCTCCTCGAGGGACAGCAGATCGGCCCGCTCGACCGGCGCCCAGCCCTCGAGCGGCATGCAGTACGCGCAGCGGTAGTTGCACCGATCGGTGACGGACACGCGCAGGTAGCGGATGGTCCGTCGCCACCGGTCCGCGAGCGGCTGCTCGACGATCGGCAAGGCGTCGCGCGGGTCGGCTGTGGTCACGGCGTCGAGAGCTCCGGCTCGGACCAGGTGAACGGATGCCCGAGGCGTCCGTCGCGTCGCGGGCGCAAGCTACACGACGGCCCCCGCCGGGCGCCAGGGAAACCGGGCCCGGCGCGGCCCGCGCGCGGCCGCTTCGGTCGTTCTGTCCAGCGGGTTCGAGCGCAGCGAACGGCGCCGGCGCGGCCGCGCCGGGGTGCTCACTCGTCGTCGAAGATGTCCTGGTACGCGTCGGAGTCCATCAGATCGCCGACCGACTTCTCCTTGCCGTCGTCGGCGCCGGCGTCCGGCTCGGCGTCGTCCGCGTCGTCGTCCTCGTCGAACACGGCGTTGTAGGCGTCGGAGTCCATCAGATCGCCGACCGACTTCTCGCCGCTGCCGTCGTCGTCGGCCTCGTCGTCGTCGTCGTCGTCCCCGAGGGCGTCCTTGTAGGCGTCCGACTCCATCAGATCGCCGATGCCCTGCTCGCCGCCGTCGTCCCCGTCGCCCTCGTCCTCGTCCTCGTCGCCGAAGGCCTCGAGGTCGTCGTCCGACGGGGGCGCGGTGCACGTCCCGCCCTCCGGGAAGGCCACCGCGAAGGGCTTGTCGTTCAGGACGTTGACCGGCCCCAGCGACACCGAGGGCACATAGGTCACGACCAGCACCGCCAACAAGAGCAGGCCGGTGAACGGCACGACCGAGCGGATGACCGATCCGAGGGACTTGTCGAAGATCGACGAGCTGACGAAGAGGTTCATGCCCATCGGCGGGGTCAGGTAACCCAGCTCGAGGTTGACGATGAAGACGATGCCCAGGTGGATCGGGTCGATGCCGCACAGCAGCGCCATCGGCGCCAGCAGCGGCACCAGGATCATGATGGCGCTCATGATGTCCATCAGACAGCCGACCACCAGCAGGAAGCCGTTGAGCATCAACATGAAGGTGAAGGGCGTCAGGTCGAAGCTCATGATCCAGTTGGCGGCGCGCTCGGGCACCCCCAGGTCACCGAGCAGCGCGTTCAGACCGACGGCCATCGCGAAGATGACCAGCAGGCTGCCCATCAGCACGGTGGCCTCGCTGATGACCGCGGGGATCTGGCGCAGCTCCAGCTCGCGGTGGATGAACAGCTCGACGATCAGGCTGTAGACGACGCTGACCGCGGCCGCCTCGGTGGCGGTGAACAGGCCGGAGTAGATGCCGCCGAGGATGACGCCCGGCAGCATCAGCGACCAGAAGCCGTCGATGACCGCGTCGGCCACGTCGCGGAGGGCGGGCACCCGGAAGCGCTCGCCCATGCGCAGGCCGACGACCATGCAGAAGGCCGCCAGCATGCCGCCGATGAGCAGGCCCGGGCCGACGCCGGCGAGGAACAGGTCCTCGACCTGGATGACCTGATCGCCGCTGGCGAAGATCGCGTAGACGATCATCGGGATGCTGGGCGGGATGAGGATGCCCAGCGTGCCGGCGCTGGTGACGAGGCCGACGCTGAAGCGCTGGTCGTAGCCCGCCGCGATCAGCGCCGGGTACATCACGCCGCCGATGGTGATCACCGTCACCGGGCTGCTGCCGCTGATGGCCGCGAAGAACATGCACGCGGCCACGGTGGCGATGCCGAGGCCGCCGGGCAGGCCACCGAACACGGCGCGCGCGACGTTGACCAGGCGCCCGGCGATGGCGCCGTTGCTCATGATCGAGCCGGACAGCACGAAGAACGGGATGGCCAGCAGCGGCGGCTTGTCGGTCAGCTCGCGGACGCTCTCGATCAGCGTGACGTCGAGCAGCGACTGCGCGTCGCCCCACAGCACGTAGCCGAGCGCGGTCAGGAAGCCGATCAGGACGAACAGCGGCACCGACAGCAGCAGCAGGCCCGCCAGCACGAGCAGGAAGATGGCGGTCGCGCTCAATGCGAGAGCTCCCGCTCCGGCGCGCGCGGATGGATCAGCGCGTCGAGGGTCAGCCCCAGGAAACGCAGCGTCATCAGACCGAAGGACACCAGGGCGGCCATGATGATGGTCCACGCCGGAATGCGCGTCGCGGGCCGGATCTCACCGCTGCCGTAGTCGCCGCGCGGCCCGAACACGTGCTCGTAGGACAGATAGGTGATGTACGCGCAGAAGAGCATCGTGGCCATCAGGCCCAACGCGCGCGTCCACGGCTGCAGCGCCTTGGGGATGACCCGTCCCAGCGCGTCCACCTGGATGTGCTTGCCGGCGCGCGTGGCCATGCTGGCCCCGAGGAAGGCCAGCCAGGCCAGCAGGATGAGCGACAGCTCCTGGCTCCAGATGTACTGCGGCGGCAGGTACTGGCAGAACCACGCGCCGACGCCGCCGACGACGCCGGCGATCGCCACGCCCAGCCAGGCCTTGCGGCGCGCGCTGACCACCAGGTAGGCCACGCAGCCGGCCAGCAGCAGCGAGGCGCACACCCACTTGCTGGGCACCTGCACCACGAAGCGGGTGAAGGCCCACGCGCCGCCGACGGCCAGCGCGCCCGCCGCCACCCCGTGAGCCACGGGCCGCGGGCGCCGCTGCCGCCGCCGGGTGGCGACGAAGACGGCCCAGCCGGTGAAGAACGTCGTCACGACCAGCACGGCGGGCGTCACGACGTCCCGCAGCGTCGGGTACATCGACTGCGGCTCGGACGCGCCGAACCAGCCCAGCACCGTGACCAGCTTGGCCGCCAGCTGGCTCTCGCCGGTGGCGAAGGCGCGGAAGACGATGTCGAGGAAGACGGTGAAGGTCATCACCAGCGAGATGATGGTCACCAGCGCGCCTTCGACCCGATAGACGCCGGCGTCCAGCGCGCCGACCAGTCCGGCGACGCCCCGTCGCGATGGCGGCGGCGCGTCGTCGGTCACTTCGAGCCCTTGGCCTTCAAGATGACGTCGAGCAGCTCGCGCCCGGCGTCCGTCGTGCTGGACCGGAAGGTGTCCCACACCGGGCGGGTGGCCTTGCGGAAGGCGTCGCGCTCGGCCTCGGTCAGCTCGTAGACCTTCGTGCCGCCCTTCTCCAGGTTCTTCAGCAGCAGCGGCTCGAGCGCCCGCACCGCCTTCCGCCCCTTCTTCTCGAGCCCCAGCGCCGGCTCGACGATCGCCTTCTGCACCTCGGGATCCAGCCCGTCGAACCAGGCCTTGTTCACCACGATGAGCGCGGGCTGGTAGATGTGGCGCGACACCGAGTAGTACTCGACCTGCTGGTTCCAGCCGGCGGCCTGCGTGAACAGCGGCGTGTTGTCGAAGCCGTCCACCACGCCCGTCTGCAGCGAGCTGGCCACCTCACCCACCGAGATCGTGACCGGGCTGGCCCCGAGCGCCCGGTAGGTCTCGACGTGCACCTGGTTCTCCTGCGACCGCATCTTGACCGCCTTCAGATCGGCGGGCGTCTTGATGAAGCCCTTCTTGGTGCCGAACGAGCGGTAGCCGTTCTCGGAGAACATCAGCAGCTTGAAGCCCTTGGCCTCGAGCAGCTTCTCGATCAGCGGGCGCGCGGGGCCGTCGAGGATGCGATCGGCCTCGTCGTAGCTGTCGAACAGATAGGGCAGCTCGAGCACCGAGAGCTCGGGCACCAGCGTCGCCATCGCGCCGGTCGACACGCCGGCCCCCTGCAGGGTGCCCTTGTAGACCTGGCGCACGCTGCTCTGCTCGTCGCCCTTGATGCCGTTGAGATACACCCGCACCTTGACCTTGCCGTCGGTGCCCTTCTGGACCGCCTTGCGATAGCGCTTCAGCAGATCGGCCCAGGGCGTCCGGGCGGGGGCGACGGTGGCCAGCTTGAGGTTGATCTCGCCGTCGGCGGCGGCGCCCACGCTCGGGGCGACGAAGCCGAACAGGCCGGTGAGCAGGAGGGCGCGAACGATCGTGCGACGCATGGGAAGGTCCTCTGGCTTGGGGGTCCGGGGCGGTCCGACGCCGGCTCACCGGCGCTCTTCACCGGGCGACGCCGGCCCCGCGGGGCCGGCCCGGCGCGCACTCAGAAATACTCTTCGATGTCGTCGAGCAGCTGCTGCGCCACGCGCTTGGCGTTCCGGTTCTCGGGGACGAGCTCCGGGATGATGTCGTCGGGGGCCGCGACCACCTCGCCGAGCAGCCGCTTGAAGAGCTCCTCGTCCTGGGCCTTCGTGGCGTAGGACTCGGCGTACAGCACCTTGGTGTCGAGGTACTTCGGGGACAGGGCGATGGCCTTCTCGAAGTGCTGCTTCGAGGCGGGCAGGTCGCCGCCCGGGAACGGGATCTTGGTGCGGTAGACGCCGAAGTAGCGGTGGGGCGCGGCGTAGAAGAACGACTCGTCGAGCGACAGGACGTGCTCCATGGTCGCCGCCACGTCGTCCTTGTGCGACAGGATGGTCGTGAAGCCGTCGAGCAGCGCCCACTTGCCCAGGTTGGTGGCGTACCAGTACAGGCCGGGGATGCCGTCGGGGCCGACGGTCTTGACCGCCGCCTGCCACGACTCGCCGTTCTTGATCTTCTGGGCGAAGGCCGGGGTGCTCAGCTTGATGGCGCGCTCGGCCGCCACGACGCCCTTCTCGAACGCCGCCAGCTGGGCGTCGTCCGGATCGTCCATCCACCGATAGTGGGCGTTGGCGAGGAAGTAGTAGCCGTAGGCCAGCTTCAGCTGGATGTCGGCGCGGGTGGGATCGACCCGCGCAGCCTCTTCCCAGGCCTTGACGGCGGCCTCGGCCTTGGCCTGGTCGCCGCGCTCGTTCCAGAGGGTGTCACCCTGCTCGACGAGCGGCGTGGCGTCGCCGGTCTTCTCGGCCGGCCCGGTGTCCTCGGTCAACGTGCTCTGCCGTCCGCCACAGGCGGCGAAGGTCAGGGCGAGCGTCGCCACCACCACGAGGCGAAGTGCGGACATGCTTCCTCCATTGGCGCGGATCGTCGACCCATCGCGGGCCTTCGGGGTGGCTTAACACGGCCCGCAGGCCGCTTCAACCGCGTTCGGCCCGGCGCGCGACCGCGTCGAGGCGGGCCGCGAGCGTCGGATCGTCGTCGGCGGCGCAGGCCCGGCGATAGCGGGCCAGCAGCGCGTCCCAGCGGCCCGACCGCGCGAGCAGCGCGTCGAGCGCCTCGAGCACCGGCCGGCAGGCGGGGTGCGCGTCGAGCACCAGTCCGCAGAGGGCGGGCAGCTCGTCGGCCCGCCCCAGCTTGTCGAGGCCGCGGCGCAGGCCGTCGAAGGCCCGGGCGGCCTCGTCGTCGGTCAGCCGCGGCGTGCCCTCGAGGGCGGCGTGGAAGTGATCGACGGCGGCCTCGACGTCGCCCCGATCGGCGGCGACGGCGCCCAGCCCGAAGTGGGCGCGCGCCTCGCTGGGCGCGAGGGCCAGCGCGGCCTCGAAGTCGTGGCGGGCGTTCTCGACGTGCCCCAGGCGGGCGCGCCAGAGCTCGCCGCGCAGGGCCAGCAGCCCGGCGCGCTCGTCGGCGTTGCGGGGCGTCTTCAGCCGAGCGTCCAGCAGGCCGCGCATGCGGTCGAGGTCGACCGGACGCGTGCGCAGCTCGGTCAGCGCGCGGAGCGCCGTGGCGGCGGTCTCGAGGCCGCCTTCGGGCTCGGCCAGCGCCGCCTCGTAGGCCGCCGCGGCGCCGTCCGGATCGGCCAGCCAGGCGTACGCGACGCGCGCGATGCGCAGGCGCAGCTCGGCGCGCGCGGCGCCCGCCGGGGTCACCTGCGCCTGCCGATCGAGCACGTCGCACAGGCGGGCGCCGTCGCGCTCGAGCGACCACACCCGCACCAGCCCCTCGAAGGCCGCGGTGCGCGTCGGATCGTCGGCCAGCACGGCCTCGAAGGCGGCGGCCGCCTGGGGGCGCGTGTCGGCGTCGACCAGCAGCCGCTCGGCGGCGACGAGGCGCTCGTCCACGGACAGCGGCGACGGCGCGTGGGGGCGGCGGCGGCGCGGCGGCGGCGTGGCGCCGGCGCCCGGCGAGGTCGGCGTCTGCTGCCGAAGCCCTCGCTGTCGTGCGCGGGCGACGCCTCCGCAGGGCGCTGCGCTGGGCGCCGCGTCGCGGGGGCGGCGTCGGCGCTGGCAGCTCGACCGGCGCGGGTGGGACGCGGCTGCGGCCGCCCGGCGCGGTCGGCACCTCGGCCTCGAGCGCGTCGAGCTCGGCCTGCAGCTCGGCGGCGACGTCGGCCCAGCTGGTCTCGTGATCGTCGAAGGGCACCACCGGCGGGGGCTGCGGGCGCCCGGGCGTCGTCTGCCGCTTCTCGACGGCGGGCAGCGCGGGCAGCGGCGCCGAGACGGTCGCGGGCCACACCGGCTCGCCCCCGGCGGGCGGATCCGTGTCGGGCATCGCGGGATCGTCGGCCAGGTCGCCGGCGGGCCCGGTCTGGACCTCGATGCGCTCGTCGCGGTCGGACGCCGGCTCGATCTCGGCCGGCTCGGCGGCCTCGGGAGGCTCCGCGGCCTCGGTCGGTTCGGCGGGGTCGGCCGAGACCGAGGCCTCGGTCGGCTCGGCGGGGTCGGTCGGCGCCGAGGCTTCGATGGGCTGCTCGGACTCGGCCGCCGGCGCCCCGTCGGGCGCGGCCGGCTCGGCAGCCTCGGGCGCGTCCACGAAGGTGGGCGCGGCAGCCTCCGCCTCCGGATGGGCTTCGCTCGGCGCGGGGCCCGCGGCCGCCGCGGCCTCGGTCGCCGCGGCCTCGATCGCCCCGGCCTGCGCAGTCTCGGTCGGCCCCGCGGCCTCGGTCGGCTCCGCCGGCTCCGCGGTCGCGGTCGGCTTCGCGGTCTCGGTCGGCTCCGCCGCCTGCACGGCCTCGGTCCGCTCGGCGCCCCGGCCCGGCTCGGCGGCGTCGTCCGCCCCCGCGGGCGCGTCGTCACCGGCCGCGTCGTCCTCGTCGTCGTCGTCCTCGTGGGGATCGGGCGCCCAGTCGCCGGACGACGCCTCGACCGCCGGCGCGAGCGCCGCGCGCACCGCGGCCAGCAGCCCCTCGGCCTCGTCCCGCCGTCCGCTCGTCGCCAGATCCGTCCGCGCCATCTCGGCGAAGGGCAGCGCCTCGGCGGCATCGCCCAGCGCCTCGAAGTGCAGCCGCGCCAGCTTCAACGCCACGTCCCCGCGGTGCGCGCCCGGCAACGACGCGCCGATCTGGCGCGCCAGCACCTCGGCCAACGCGGCGTCGTCCCCCTCGGCCTCCAGCAGGCGCCGCAGGCGCCCCATCGCGTCCACGTTGTCGGGCCACGCGCGCAGCGACTGCTCCAGCAGCGTGCGCGCCTGCTCGGGGGCGTCCAGCGCGCCGGACGCCAGGTCGGCGGCCTCGAGCAGGATGCTCGACCGCCTCACCGCGTCGGCCGAGCTGGCGCCCAGGTAGTCCAGCTGGGCGCGCAGGGCGCTCACCAGCGCGCGCGCGTCCCCGACCTGACGGGCCGCCTCGAGCCACTCCGACGCCAGCGTGGGATCCTTGAGATCGGCGTGCGCCGCCGCCATCAGCTCGAGCGCGCGATCGGCGTCCGCGTCCAGCAGCAGGTCGGCGGCGCGCCAGCGGCGGTGCGCGGCGTCCTCGGCCGACAGCCCCCCGAGCGTGGCCAGCAGGTGGTCGGCCGCCTCGGTGGCCCGCTCGGCGTCCACCAGCAGGTCGACCAGCAGATCGAGCGCGCGCTCGCCCGCCGGCTGCGCGGTCTGCGCCGCGTCGATGGCCTCGTCGAGGCGTCCGGCGGCGCGCAGGATCGACGCCTTCAGCAGCTCGACCTCGCCGGGCGGGCCCACGCCGGCCGCCAGGCGACGATCGTAGAGCGCCAGCAGCGCGTCCCAGGCGCCGCGCACGGCGTGGAGATCCTCGAGCGCCTCGAGCGCCTCGGTCCAAGCGTCGGACTCGGGGGCGGCGTCGTCCAGCACCTGCTCGAACAAGGGCACCGCGCCGTCCGGATCGTGCAAGCGATCCCGCCGCGCCTCGGCCACCCGCAGCAGGGCCTCGGCCCGCGCGGCCGGATCCTCCAGCGCCCGCGCCGCCGCCTCGTCGCTCTCCACCGCGGCCGCCGCGGGGGTCTCTGCGTCCACCCGCTCGCGCGGCGCGCCGGCCGCCGGCGTCGGCGCTCGTCCCGCGCTCGCCGTCCGGGGCGACGCGTCCGCGGCGGCAGGCGCGGCCTCTGGCGCCCGCGCGGCGTCGCGCCGCCTCGTCCGACCCTGCGTCCGGCGGCGGCGCCACCACGGGCGGCGCCTCGTCCAGACCCAGGGCCGCCACCGCCTCGGGATCGTCGGGCACCCGCTCCAGCACCCGAGACCACCCGGCGAGGCCCCGCGCCCGCGTCGCCGGCGTGCGCACCCACAGCCGGCTCGCCGCGCGCAGCGCCTCGAGATCGTCCGCGGCGCCGAGGGCGTCGGGGTGACGCTGCAGCAGCGCGTCGAGGCCCTCGGCGTCGCCCAGCTCGAGCAGCGCCCGCGCCCAACCCTCCAGGGCCGCCGGCGACGCGTGGCCGTCGTCCACCAGCGCCTCGAGCGTCGCGCGGGCGTCCGCCGGGCGGCCCACGTGCAGGGCGCAGAGGCCGAGCCGCAGCCGATCGTCCGGACGGCTGCGCGCGGCCTCTTCGTCCACCAGCGCGGCGTAGGCGCGGTGCGCGCGGGGCCAGTCGCCGGCCGCGAAGGCGTGCTCGCCCAGCAGCGCGAGCGCCGGCACGTAGCCGGGCGACTCGTCCAGCGCGGCCAGGGCCAGCCGGGTGCCCTCCTCGGGCCGATCGAGCTCGTTGTAGGCCAGCTTCGCCAGGCTGGTCAGCAGCGCCGGCCGCTCGGCGGCGTCCGCGCGCTCGAGCTGGGCGCGCAGCAACGACGCGACCCGCGGCCAGTCGGCCAGGGCGGTCGCGACCTCGAGGCGGACGCGGCGGACGTCCGGATCCTCGGGATCCAGGCGCAGCGCCAGGTCGAGGCGCTCGGCCGCGTCCTTGGGCCGCCGCAGCTCGCGCCACAGCAGGCGTCCGGCGCGGCGCGCGAGGAACCGGCGCACGCTCGGCCGGGTGGCCCGCGCGAGGCCCTCGTCGAAGAACGCGACGATGCCCTCGACGTCGCCCCGGCGCAGCAGCACGTCCTGCGCCTGCTCGTAGACGGCGACGTCGTCGGGCGCCTCTTCCAGGGCGCGCCGCAGCACGTCGAGGGCGTCGTCCGGGCGGTGCAGCGCGTCGTAGGTCTCGGCGAGGCGCTGCAGGAAGGCGGGCGCCGGCTCGTCGTAGCCCCGCTCCTCGTACAGGTCGAAGAGGTGGGCGTAGGCGGCCAGCGCGCGCTCGTGCTCGCCGGCGTCGAAGCGCAGATCGCCCAGGCGGCGCAGGGCCTCCGTGTCGTCGGGCAGCCCCTCGAGGGCGCGCTCGAGGCTGGTGATCGCGCCCTGCGGGCGGCCCAGGACCGAGGCCTGCAGGCGCCCGAGCTCGAGCCACACCAGCGCGGCCTCGTCGGGCGCCGGGACGACGCCGCCCAGCCGCTCGAGCAGCGCGGCCAGCTCGCCGAAGCGCTCGCGCTCGCGATAGAGGTCGGCCAGGCCCTCCAGGGCGCGGCGGTGGGTGGGCACGCAGCCGAGCGCCAGGGTGTAGGCCTGCACGGCCTCGTCGGTCAGGTTCAGCCGCTGGCGCAGCAGGTCGCCGCGCTCGGCGTAGAGATCGGCCAGGCGGCCGGGGGCCGCGACGCGGGCGGTCAGGCGCTCGAGCACCTCGGCCAGCTCGGCCCACCGCTGCTGCGCGCGGTGCACCTCGGCCAGCGCCTCGAGCGGGGCCAGCCCGTCGGGGGCCAGATCGGCGGCGCGCTCCAGCAGGCGGGTGGCGCGGTCGGGATCGCCGTGCCGGCCCCGCACGACGGCCGCCAGGCGCAGCAGCCCCGCCGCCTGGGCGGCCGGTCCGCGGGCGTGCTCGACGGCCATCTCGAGCACCCGCGCGACGTCGTCCCAGCGGCCGGCGTCCGCGTGCAGCCGCTCGAGGGCTTCGATGGCCTCGGTCACCTGGGCCGGCTGGCCGGCGAGGGCCTTCTGGAAGTGCGACACCGCGAGCTGGCCGTCCCCCAGCGGGCCGGCCAGCAGGTGGCCGAGGCGCAGGTGCACGGCGGCGCGGTCGATGCCCGGGATGTCCGCCTCGGCCGTGCGCCGCAGCAGCTCCTCGTAATGCTCGCGGGCGCGCGGCGCGTCGTCCCCGGCCGCGGCGGTCTCGGCGAGGCCGAGCAGCGCGCCGGCGTGCTGCGGGGCCAGCAGCAGCGCCTGACGGTAGCGCAGGGCCGCCGTCGCCCCGCCGTCGGGCTCGCGTCGCCACAGATCGCCGAGGTGCACCATCACGTCGGCCGCGCCGGCCGCGTCGCCGCGCGCCTGCAGCAGGCGGGCGGCGCGATCGAGGGTGCGAACGGCGGGCAGCAGGCGGCCCAGCTTCTCCTGCGCGCCGGCCAGCCCGCGCAGGGCCTCGACGTCGTCGGGGGCGATCTCGAGGGCGCGCTCGAAGTACCCGACGGCCGCCTCGACGTCGTCGGCCTCGTCCAGCGCGCAGCGGCCGAGCTGGTGCAGCAGCGCGCGGCGCGCCTCGGGATCGGGCTCGCCGGCCAGCAGCCGCTCGCGGGTGCGCAGCGAGGCGGCCCAGTCCCCCACCCGGGCCCGCAGATCGGCCAGCGCGCGCAGGGCGCCGGGCAGACGCCGCCGCAGCGCCAGGGCGGCCTCGAGGGCCGAGATGGCGGCCTGGGGATCGCGGATCTGCAGCGCCCCGGCCACCGCGCAGCGGGCCTGCGCCGCCTCGACCGCGTCGCCGCGGCTCTCGGCCAGCTCGGCCAGGCGCCGCCAGGTCTCGGCGGCGGCCTCGAGCTCGCCGCGCCGCCACTGCACGACCCCCAGGGCGCAGCGGGCGTCGGGATCGTCCGGGTAGCGGGCCAGGCGCGCGCGCGCCAGGGCCAGCGCGTCACCCAACGTCTCCGGGCGGCCCACCAGCAGCTGCAGCAGACGGGTGACCAGGAAGGGGTGCTCGGGGTGCACCTCGAGCTGGCGCTCGTAGGCGGCGATGGCGCGCTCGAGGCGGCCTTCGGCGACGAGCTCCTCGATGGACTGGTACAGCGCCTTCGCTTCGTAGTCGGCCAGGAAGCGGCGGGCCCGCGTGGTGCCCTCGGCGGCCGCGCCGACGGTCCGCGGGCCCACGCGGCCGGGCTGGGGGCGCTCGGCCTCGAGGCGGATGCGGCCGGCCTGGCTGCGCACGTCGGCCAGGCGCACCTCGGCCCGGTCGGGCAGCTTCCAGCCGAGCTCGGCGCACACCTCGAAGAGCAGCGTGCCGACGGGATCGATCACCGCCGTGGTGGGCCCGGTGAGCGCGTCGCCCAAGCCCAGGCCCCGCAAGAGGGCCTCGGCCACCTGGGGCGCCACCCAGCGCGAGGGCCCGAAGACGCGCACCTCGTAGACGCTGACCAGCAGCGCGCGCTCGTCGCCGACCCCCGCGGGCTCGAGGCGGGCGCGTGCGATGAAGGGCGGCGCGGGCTCCTCGGCCAAGGCGCCGAGCACGACGAGGTCGCCGTCGAGCGCGCGCACCTCGAGGTCGGTCAGCTGGGTGTGGCGCGTGGCCGTGCGCAGGGCGCGGCCCAGGTCGTGATCCTCGGCGGTGATCACCAGGCGCTCGAGGCGGCTGCGCTGGTGGCGGAAGCGCTCGACGCCGCCGCTCATGTCGAGGCGGCTGGGCAGCTCGCTCAGGCCCAGCTGCAGGCCCTCGACGGTGAACAGATCGGCGATGCGGCGCTCGGCGAGCACGAGGCGCCCCAGCCCCTGCTCCAACCGCAGGGAGAAGCCGGTCCGTCGCCCGCGCTCCACCGCCCCCATCCGTGCTGCCTCGCTCGCGTCTACGTCAGGGAGTGTCGGCGGCCGGCGGGGCCGCGCCGGCGTCGCCCGCCGGGGTCGCGCCGGCGTCGCCCGTCGGCGCGGCGGCGGCCTCGGCCTCGACCGCCGCGGCCTCGGCCGCCGGGCCCAGGCACGGGTTCAGCGTCGGATCGATCGCCGTCACGGCGCAGGGGTTGGCGGTGTCCGGATCCGGCATGGGGTCCGCCGGCGCCTCGGCCTCGGCGGGCGGGCCGGCGGGCTTCGCCGGGGGCGGCGCGCCGCCGCCTCCGCAGCCCCACCCCAGCAACACAATGGCTCCGAGCCGCGCGGCGCGCACCATCTGGCCCTCCCGTCGACAATCCGCTGGACACTACACGGACCACCGGCGAGGGGCAACGTCGCCGCCGCCGAGCCGCCGTCAGGTCGGGATCAGCCCTCGAGCCGCCGCGTGATGGCGTCCAGCACCGCCGCGGCCGAGACGACCGAGCGCTGGCGCAGACCCCGCAGATCCAGGTGGATCTGCCGCCCGTCGGCGAAGCCGAACGAGAGCTGCGCGCCCTCGTTGACCACCTCGAGCGCGGTGATGGTGGCGAAGGGCAGCCGCGCGGGGATGGCGGCGGCGTCCTGGGTGTCGCGCAGGATGACCTCGGCGTCGGTCACGCCGAGGGCCACCTGCTGGCACAGCTTGCGCGGGCGGTGGCCGGGCGCGGTCATGACCGGGCCCGGCAGATGGACGGCCACCTCGAGATCCTCGGGATCGGCCACGTCGCGCAGCAGGGCGCCGCGGGCCTCGAGGGGATCGTGCCGCACCAGGCCCGGCATCAGCGCGCCGTCGTATTGGCGCACGAGGTCGTGCCCGTCGATCAGCTGGCCGGTGATCGGCGAGCGGATGGGCGCCTGCGGCAGCCCGGGGTCGACCACCAGCTGCAGCGGCGCGCCGGTGTCGAAGCGCACGCCCTCGCTGGGGTTCATCGCGTCCATCTGCTCGGCCGTCGAGACGGCCCAGTCCTCGCGGTCGGCGTCGACGTCGACCTCGACGTGGTGCACCTCGAGCCACTCGGGCGCGTCGACCTGGCCGCCGCGGCGCACCACGCGGCCGGGCGCCGGCGCGGCGCGGCGCGGCGGACGCGGCGGCGCGGAGGGCGCGGCGACCGGCGGCGGCAGGTCGGAGGGCGGCGGCAGCTCCGTGGGCGCAGCCAGCGCGGCGGGCGGCGGCGAGTCGGCCTGCGGCGGCGGCGGCCGGGGGCGCGCTCACCCGCGGGGGCGGCGTCTCGTCGGGCACCGACGGTGGCGGCAGGCCCACCGTGCGCGCGGGCACGGGCGGCGGCCGCTCGCCGGGCAGCCACGCGGGCGTGCCCTTCGGCGGCAGCGGCGCCGCCAGCATCTGCCGAATCGCGGGCCCCTGCGCGGCGGCGACGTCGGCGAAGTCGGTGTAGGGCTCGGCCAGGGGGGTGTCCTCGCGGACGCGCGCCGCCAACGCCGCCTGCCCGCTGGCCTGCAGGCACAGCGACAAGCCCAGGCGGGTGTCGGCGCTGCGATCGCCGCGCGCGAAGGCGACGCGGAAGTAGTGGGCCGCGACGACCGGATCGCCGCGCTGGGCGGCCAGGCGCCCACGGAGGGCGTAGGCCGCGCCCAGATCGGGATCGATCTGGATGGCCTCGGCGGCCAGGCGATCCGCCCGCGCGGGCTCGGCGGCGGCGACGGCGCGCGCCTGCGTCAGGCGGTCCAGAGCTGCGCTCATGCGGTTTCCTCGGTCCCTCTCAACGCAGATCGACGTCGACCGAGGTGGTCTTGCCGGCCTCGACCTTGACGTCGTAGCGGCGCACAACGCCGGTGTCGGTCTCGAGCTCCAGGGTGTGGGCCCCGACCGGTACGCGCAAGCTGTTGATGGGCGTGCGCGCCTCGAGACGCACGCCGTCCAGCCCGACGCGTGCGGGTGGACGCGACCGGATCCGCAGCCGGCCCGCCTCGGTGGGCAGCAGCATGGGATCGGAGAACGTGGAGGGCGGCGTGTTGGCGCGCACCACGGCGCGCACGGCGGTCAACGCGGCCTGCGCGCGCTCGTCGGCGGCGCGATCGGGATCCGCGACGGTGACCGCGACGGTCGCGTCGCCGCGGCGGGCCTCGAGGCGGAGGCGGACGCGCGCGGCGGGGTCGTCGGCGTCGGTGAGCGCGAACACCCCCATGCCGGCCAGGCGCGCCATCAGGGCGTCCAGCTCGGGCCGGGGCAGCAGCGCCACCTCGGTGGACTGGCCGAAGTCGGCGGCGAAGCGGCGCGCGACGCCGACGGTCACCGTCCCGCGCTCGGCCAGCACCTCGTAGACGACCTCGGCGTGGGGCACGGCGGGCCCGCTGAGGGTCAGGCGGACGCCGTCGGCCGCCGGCGGCGCGGCCAAGAGCAGGGTGGTGGCGAGGACGAGGGGGCCCATACAATGCGCAGCATAGCCGCAAGCGCCCCGACGGAGAACGCCCCATGCGCGCGCTGACCCTCGCCTTCGCCCTGCTCGCGGCCCTCCCGGCGGCCGCGGCCCCGCGGGTGGAGGCCGCCAGCGCCGCGCGGCTGCGCGACGCGCGCGCCCAGCTCGACGCCGCCCTCGGCGCGCTGAAGATCCGCGCGGACGCGGCCAGCCTGCGCCGCGCGCGGCAGGCCATGGCGGCCATCGACCGCGCCCTCGACGCCTATTTCCACGCCCCGAACCTGCGCGATCCGTCCGCCCGCCCGGCGGTGCTGGCGCTGCGGCCGCGGATCCACGCGCTGTACCGCGGCCCCGACGCGCCGATGGCGCTGGTGGACGACGTCCTGCGCTTCCGACCGTCGATCCACGTGGCGCTGGCCGACGCGGCCGCCGCGCTGGGGCGGCACGCCGAGGCCTGGCGGCACCTGAAGGCGGCGCGCGCCGCGGGCGGCGATCCGGCGGCGCTGGACGCCCGGCTGGCGGCCGCGTGCGCCGCCGGCGGACCGAGCGGGTGCGCGATCAGGGAAGACGCGCCCGCCAGGCCGTGACCCGAAAGCCGCTGGCGCGCGCCGCCGCGCGCGCGGCCTCGAGGGGCGGCGCGTCCCCGCCCGCCGCGGCGATGAGCCGGCCGTAGATGTCCACGTACAGCCAATCGGGGAACAGGTGCAGGTCGGCCTCGACCGCGATCGCGCGCGGGTGCCGCCGCCAGCGATAGACGCGCTCGGCCGCCGCCCCGGCGGGCACGCGGGTGTCGGCCACCGTGCGCCAGCGGCCGTCGCGCACCTCGACCGTGCGCCCGATGGCCCAGGTGGCCTCGGTGCCCGGCAGCGGGCCGTCGGGTCCGCGTTGCCGGACGCGCAGGACGCCGCGCGGCGTGGCGGTGGTCGGGAAGTGGTGGCCGACGGCGACGTTGAGCACCCGCGCCGCCACCTCGACGGCGTCGCCCCGCACCTCGACGTGGCCCTCGAGGCGCACCCCGCGCCGCACCGCCTCGGGATCGTGGGCGCCCGCGAAGCCGTGATCGCCGTCCGGTTGGTGACAGTGCTGGCACTGGACGCCGGCGGGCAGGTAGGGGCTGGCGGCCCACTCGCGCCAGGTGTCCAGCAGCGGGAAGCCGTCGACGGCCGCCGCCGCCGACTGGTTGTGGCAAGGCAGGCAGAAGTCCGCGCGGGCGAAGCGGTCGACCGGGCGGGCGCGCAGGCCGACCGCGGGCAGGCGGCGCGTGACCGGCGCCGGCGGGCCGGCCTTGGCGTGGTCGCGGACGTGACAGGTGACGCAGCCGATGCCCTCGGCGCGGTGCCGCGGGGCGGGCGCGTGGCAGGGATCGCAGCCGTGGGTGGTGAGATCGAGGCCGGCGTGGGTCTGGCCGACGACGCCGGGGCCCATGGCCAGGGCGTGGCGGCTTCGGCGCCAGGCGGCGTGCTCGCGGGGGTGGCAGCGCCCGCAGGCGGCCGCGTCGCCGCGAGCCAGGGCCGGGACGGACGAGCCGTCGAGATCGGCGCCGCGGGGGGGCCACCACCCGTCGGGCGTGGGCGCGGGGGCCTCGGGCGGGCGGCTCAGCGGGCGCGGGCCGGGCGTCGGCTCGGCCGGCTGGCGCAGCGCGCGCAGCCGAGCCACCAGGGCCCAGCGATCGGACGCGGGCAGCGACGCGAAGGCGGGCATGGGCGTGCCGGGTCGCCCGTGGGTCAGCGCCTCGAAGAGCGCCGCCGGGCCGTCGCCGCGCTTGAGCGGATCGCGGCGCAGATCGACGCGGTGGGCCGGCCAGCCCTCGGCGGTCGACGGCAGGGCCGCGCCGCCCCCGCCCTGCGCGCCGTGGCAGGTGACGCAGCCCGCCTCGCGCCACACGACGTCACCCCGCGCGCGCAGCGGCGCCAGGTCCGGGGCCGCGGGCGGCGCCGGCCGGGGCGCCCCGGACCCGCCCCGCAGCGCGACCACCGCCTCGACCAGGCGATCCAGCTCGGCCGCCGGCAAGGCGCCGAAGGCCGGCATGCCGCTGAGCGCGATGCCGCGCTTCACAGTGCGGCGGATCGAGGCGGGATCGTCGCCGAGGCGGAAGGCGCCCGCGGCCAGGTCGCGCGGGGGCGGCCACAGCAGGTGCGCCGCCGGGCCGTCCCCGCGCCCGCCCTCGCCGTGGCAGGGCGCGCAGAGCGGGCCGAACAGTCCCTGCGCCACGAGCAGCGGCGCGAGCAGCCAGGCGCTCACCGCGCGGGCGGCCGCCCGTCCACCGCGATGGGGTAGTCCCCGGTGAAGCAGGCGTCGCAGAACCCCTTCTCGGGGCCGCCCGCGGCGCGCAGCAGCCCCTCGCGGCTGAGGAACGCCAGCGAGTCGCAGCCGAGGAAGGCGCGGATGGCGTCGACGTCGTGCTGCGCGGCGATGAGCTGCGCGCGATCCGGCGTGTCGATGCCGTAGAAGCAGGGGTTCGTGATGGCCGGCGACGAGATGCGCAGGTGCACCTCGCGCGCGCCCGCCTCGCGCAGCAGGCTGATGATCTTGTGGCTGGTGGTGCCGCGCACCAGCGAGTCGTCGATGACGACGACGCGCTGCCCCTCGATGACCTCGAACACCGGCGCCAGCTTGAGCTTCACGCCGAAGTGCCGGATGGACTGGGCCGGCTCGATGAAGGTGCGCCCGACGTAATGCGAGCGCACCAGGCCCATGCCGTAGGGCACCCCCGCCTCGGCGCTGTAGCCGATGGCCGCGGCGATGCCCGAGTCGGGCACCGGGATGACCACGTCGGCGGGCACCGGCGCCTCGCGCGCGAGCTGGCGGCCCAGGTTGCGGCGGACGGCGTAGACGCTCTCGCCGAAGATGCGCGAGTCCGGGCGGGCGAAGTAGACGTGCTCGAAGACGCAGGCCCGGCGCCGAACCGGCTCGAAGGGGCGCAGCGAGCGCAGGCCGTCGGCGTCGATGATCACCATCTCGCCCGGCTGCACCTCGCGCTCGTAGCGCGCCTGGATGAGGTGCAGGGCGCAGGTCTCCGAGGCCAGCACCCAGGCGTCCCCCAGGCGGCCGATGACCAGCGGGCGGACGCCGTGGGGATCACGGACGCCGATGAGCTGGTCGCGCGTCATCACGGTCAGCGCGTAGGCGCCCTCGACCTGGCGCAGGGCGTCGACGAGGCGGTCGGGCGCCGTGTCGCGCCGGCTCTTGGCGAAGAGGTGGACGATGCACTCGGTGTCGCCGCTGCTGGCGAAGATGCTGCCCTCGTCCTCGAGGCGCGCGCGCAGGGCCGCGGCGTTGGTCAGGTTGCCGTTGTGGGCGATGGCCACCTGGCCGCCGCCATAGCGCACGGCGATGGGCTGGGCGTTGCGCAGCCCGGTGCCGCCGGTGGTGCTGTAGCGCACGTGCCCGATGGCCAGGCTGCCGGGCAGGCGGTCGAGCTCGCGCTCGCCGAAGACGTCGGCCACGAGGCCCTCGCCCAGGTGACGGTGCAGGGTGGCGCCGTCGCTCACGACGATGCCCGCGGACTCCTGCCCCCGGTGCTGCAGCGCGTGCAGCCCCAGGTAGGCGATGTGGGCGGCCTCGGCGTGGTCGAAGACGCCGAAGACGCCGCAGGCGTCGCGCAGGTGGTCGTCGTCGATCAAGCGCCGCCCCCCGAGACGGGCGCCCGCGCGGCGACGACCGCGGGCAGCGCGCCCTCCCAGGCGGCGCGCAGATCGGCCACGCTGGCGTCGACGACGCGCCGCTCGTCGACCGTGATCACGACGCGGTCGCCGCCGGTGGGGCCCACGAACCAGGCGGTGACGCCGCGGCGCTGGGCCAGGGCGAGCAGCGCGTCGCGGTCGGCGGTGGCGACGACGACGGTGCCGATCGCCTCGCCGAACAGGCGCGCGGGCAGGCCGCCCTCCCCCGCCGACAGGTCCGCGGCGACGCCGACGCCGTGGGCGAAGGTGCACTCGGCGAGGGCCACGGCCAGGCCGCCCTCGCTGACGTCGTGGGCGCTCTCGACCAGGCCGGCGTCGTGGGCGGCGAGCAACGTGTCGACCACCTTGCGCGCGCCGTCGGGATCGAGGCGCGGCGGCAGGCCGCGCAGCGCGTCGCCGTGCAGGCCCAGCCACGCGCTGCCGCCGAGCGCCGGCGGCGCGTCGCCCAGCACGACGACGGCCAGGCCCTCGGCGGGGAAGGCGCTGCCCACCGCCGCCGCGGCGTCGTCCATCAGCCCGACCATGCCGATCATCGGCGTCGGGTGGATGCCCCGCCCCTCGGTCTCGTTGTAGAGGCTGACGTTGCCGCTCACCACGGGCGTCTCGAGCGCCGCGCAGGCCGCGGCGATGCCGTCGATGGCCGCGGCGAACGCGCCCATCACCGCCGGGCGCTCCGGGCTGGCGAAGTTGAGGCAGTCGGTCACGGCGACCGGGCGCGCGCCGACGCAGGCGACGTTGAGGGCCGACTCGACCACCGCCAGGCCGGCGCCGGCGTAGGGATCGAGCGCGCAGTAGCGGCCGTTGCAGTCGACGCTCATCGCCACGCCGCGCGGCGTCTCGGGCAGCCGCACGACCGCCGCGTCGCCCGCGCCCGGCCGGATGACCGTGCCGGTCTGCACCATGTGGTCGTACTGCCGGTAGATCCAGCGCTTGCTGCCGATGGTGGGCGTGGCCAGCAGGGCGCGCAGATCGGCGCCGGCGTCGGCCATCGGCGGCAGGTCCGCGTCGGCCAGCGGTGTGGGCGGCGGCGGCTCGGTGCGCGGCCGGTCGTAGCAGGGCGCCTCGTCCACCAGGGCGCCCACCGGCACGTCGACCACCACCTCGCCGTGCCAGCGGCAGACGAAGCGCCCCGAGTCGGTCACCCGCCCCACCTCGCAGACGTCCAGATCCCAGCGCCGCACGATGGCCAGCAGCTCGTCCTCGCGGCCGCGTTTGCAGACCATCAGCATGCGCTCCTGGCTCTCGCTCAGCAGCAGCTCGTAGGGCGTCATGCCGGTCTCGCGCATCGGTACGCGGTCGAGATCGAGCACCAGCCCGCTGCCCGCGCGCGACGCCATCTCGCACGACGACGAGGTCAGCCCGGCGGCCCCCATGTCCTGCACGCCGGCGAGCAGATCGGCGCCCATCACCTCGAGGCTGGCCTCGATCAGCAGCTTCTCGGTGAAGGGATCGCCCACCTGCACGGTGGGCCGCTTCGCCTCGCTGCCCGCGCCGAACTCCTCGCTGGCCATCGTCGCGCCGTGGATGCCGTCGCGCCCCGTCTTGCTGCCGACGTAGAAGACCGGGTTGCCGACGCCCTCGGCGCGGCCGAGGAAGATGCGGTCGGCGCGCGCGACGCCCAGCGCGAAGGCGTTGACCAGGATGTTGCCGTCGTAGCAGGCGTCGAAGCTGGCGTCGCCGCCGACCGTGGGCACGCCGACGCAGTTGCCGTAGCCGCCGATGCCGCCCACGACGCCCTTCACCAGGTAGGGCGTGCGCGGGTGGTCCGGCCGCCCGAAGCGCAGCGCGTTCAGCAGCGCGATGGGCCGCGCGCCCATGGTGAAGACGTCGCGCAGGATGCCGCCCACGCCCGTCGCCGCGCCCTGGTAGGGCTCGATGAACGAGGGGTGGTTGTGGCTCTCCATCTTGAAGACGACCGCCCAGCCGTCGCCCGCGTCGACGACGCCGGCGTTCTCGCCCGGGCCCTGGATGACGCGCGCGCCCTTGGTCGGCAGCCGGCGCAGGTGCACCCGGCTGGACTTGTAGGCGCAGTGCTCGCTCCACATCACGCTGAAGACGCCCAGCTCGGGCCAGGTGGGCGCGCGGCCCAGCAGCGCCTCGACCCGCGCGTACTCGTCGGGCGTGAGGCCGTGCTGGCGGATCACCTCGGGGCTGTAGGGGGGCGTCGGCGTCACGACAACACTCCGCGCACCGCGTCGAACAACAGGCGCCCGTCGACCCCGCCCAGCAGCGGCTCGGCGCAGCGCTCGGGGTGCGGCATCATGCCCACGACGTTGCCGGCCGCGTTGCAGATGCCCGCGATGTTGGCCCGGCTGCCGTTGGGGTTGGCCGTCGGGTCGGGCCGCCCGGCGGCGTCGGCGTAGCGGAAGATCACCTGCCCCTCCCCCTCCAGGCGCGCCAGCGTGTCGTCGTCGGCGAAGTAGCAGCCGTCGTGGTGCGCGACCGGCACGCGCAGGGGCCGCTCGCGAGGCACACCGCGGGTGAAGGGCGTGGCCTGCCCCTCGACGGTCAGCCACACGTCGTCGCACACGAAGTCGAGGCCGGCGTTGCGGCCCAGCGCGCCGGGCAGCAGGCCGCACTCGGTCAGCACCTGGAAGCCGTTGCAGATGCCCAGCACCGGGCCGCCGCCCTCGGCGAAGCGCCGCACCGCCGCCATCACCGGCGCGCGCGCCGCGATCGCGCCGCAGCGCAGGTAGTCGCCATAGCTGAAGCCGCCGGGCAGCAGCACCACGTCGGGCCGGCCCAGATCGTCGGCGGTGTGGCGCACCAGGGTCGCCTGCTCGCCCAGCACGGCGTCGACCACCCGCACGCAGTCGTGGTCGCAGTTGCTGCCGGGGAACGACACGACGGTGAAGCGCATCACTCGACCTCGATCTCGAAGGACTCCATCACCGGGTTGGCCAGCAGCTTGTCGGCCATCTCGGTCAGCCGCGCGCGCGCCGCGTCCGGATCGGCCGCGTCGAGGGACACCTCGAACACCTTGCCCACGCGCACTTCGGTCTCGCCGAAGCCCAGATCGGCCAGCGCGTGGGCGATGGCCTTGCCCTGTACGTCCAGCACGCCGGGCCGGAGCCGCACGGTGACCCGACCCTTCATCCCACCTCTGCTCGTCCCAGCTTCGCTCATCGAAAGGCCTCTCCGGTGATGCGCTCGAACAGCGTGACGTACAGCGCGGTGGTCTGCTCGACGAGCGCGTCCGGCATGGGAGGGATGTCCGGCTCCGCCTCCCCGGTCGCGCGCGCCCCGTACAGCGCGTCCTTGTAGCCGGTGGCGCGGTAGTGCTGGCGCACGAACTCCTTGCTGTACTGCTGCACCTCGCCGCGCGCCAGCGCCGCCGCGTCCCACCAGCGATCCTCGTCCGGCGTGCCGAACACGTCCACCAGCATCAGCGCGCCGTCGGCGTCCCGCGCGAACTCCTTCTTGCCGTCGGCGTGCACCAGCCCGCCCGCCTCGACCTGGCGATCGATCAGCGCGTCCACCTGCAGGCACGTCGCCCAGATGGCGTCCAGCTCGGCCTCGGTCAGATCGCTGATGCGCAGCGCCTCGGCCCGTGCGATCAGCCGATCGGTCGGCTCGACCTTCGTGCTCGTCTCGCAATAGGGCGCGTCCAGCCGCGCCCCGTAGCCGTAGGTGCCCGGCGGCACGTCGGGCAGCGCGCCCTTCTCCATGCGGTCGAAGAACGAGCCCGCCGCGTAGTGCCGCACGATGAACTCGCAGGGCACCAGCAGCCGCCGCCGATCCCGCGTGATGCGCGCGTAGTCGTGCTCGACGTCGATGCGCTCGACCAGCATCTCGGTGGGCCCGACCTGCTCGACGAAGTGCGTGCGCACCCCGGCGTCGGCCAGCAGCCGGAACCAGAACGACGCCGTGCGGCACAGCACCTCGCCCTTGTGCGGCACCGTGTTCGGGATCCACTTGTCGAAGACGCTGATGCGATCGGTGAACTCGAACAGCACGCGGTCGGCGTCGCCCTGCACCGACCACACCTTCTTGACCGACCCCGTGTAGAGCAGCTCGCCGCGCTTCACGCCGCCTCCGATCCGAACACCCGCTCGAAGATCGTGTCCACGTGCCGCAGGTGGTGCCCGGTGTCGAAGGCGCGCTCGATGGTCGGGCGGTCGAGGTGCGCCCCGATGTCGGGATCGGCCAGCACCGCGGTCTGGAAGTCGGCCCCCTGCTCGACCGCCTTCATCGCGTTCCGCTGCACCCAGGCGTAGGCCGTCTGGCGCGCGACGCCCGCGCGGGCGAGATCGAGCAGCAGCCGCTGGCTGTAGACCAGCCCGCCCCCGGCGTCGAGGTTGGCCCGCATGCGCTCGGGGTACACCACCAGATCCGCCACCAGCCCCGTCGCCCGGTGCAACATGAAGTGCGCCAGCGTCGTCGCGTCGGGCCCGATCACCCGCTCGACGCTCGAGTGCGAGATGTCGCGCTCGTGCCACAACGCCACGTTCTCGATCGCCGCGTCGGCGTAGCCGCGCAGCAGCCGCGCCAGCCCGGTCAGGTTCTCGCTGAGGATGGGGTTGCGCTTGTGAGGCATGGCCGAGCTGCCCTTCTGCCCCTTCGTGAAGCGCTCCTCCGCCTCGCCCACCTCGCTGCGCTGCCAGTGGCGCACCTGCACGGCGAAGCGCTCGACGCTGGCCCCCAACAACGCCAGCGCCCCGAAGTACTCCGCGTGCCGGTCGCGCTGCACGATCTGGCTGCTGGCCGGCGCCGGCGCCAGCCCCAGCGCGTCGCACACCGCCGCCTCGACCGTCGGCGACACGTTGGCGAAGGTGCCCACAGCCCCGCTCACCTTGCCGACCGCGATGCGCTCGCGCGCCCCGGCCAGCCGGCGTCGGTGGCGGTGCAGCTCGTCGTAGAAGATGGCCAGCACCAGGCCGAAGGTGGTGGGCTCGGCGTGCATGCCGTGGCTGCGGCCCACCATCACGGTGTGCTTGTGCTCGAAGGCGCGGCGCTTCACGGCGGCCATCAAGCCCTCGAGCGCCTGCGTGATCAGATCCAGGGCGCGCGTCAGCAGCACCGCGAGGCTGGTGTCGAGGACGTCGCTGCTGGTCAGCCCCAGGTGCAGCCAGCGCGCGGGCTCGCCGACCGACTCCTCGACCTGGGTGAGGAAGGCGATGACGTCGTGCTTCACCGTCTTCTCGATCTCGGCGATGCGGTCGGCATCCAGCGCGACCCGCGCGCGGATGTCCGCCGCCGTGCCCGGCGGCACGTCGCCCTCGTCCTCCATCGCTTCGCAGGCCGCGAGCTCGACGTCCAGCCAGGCGCGGTAACGCGCCGCGGCCGACCACAGGTGCAGGAGCTCCGGCCGCGCGTACCGCTCGATCACGCCTCGCCTCCTTCCGCTTCGAGCACGAACAGCCCGTCGGGGCCCGTCGCGCGGGCCCGGTCCAGGGCGTCTTCGGCGGCGCCGCGCAGCGCCTCCGCGTCCGTCCGCGCGCCCGCGCCGGCCACCGCCACGCCCACGCTCAGCGTCACCATCACCTCGGCGTCGCCCAGGCGGAACAGCGCGATGCGCGCCAGCTGCCGCAGCCGGTCGGCCACCACGCGGGCGCCCTCGGCCTGCGCGCCGACGAGCCCCAGCACGAAGCGCCCGCCGCCCTCGCGGCAAAGCAGATCCGTGTCGCGCAGGTTGGCCACCAGCAGCCGCCCCAGCTCCCGCACCACGTGGTTGCCCACCGCGTGGCCGTGCTGGGCGACGATGGCGTCGTGGTCGTCGCACACGACGAGGGCGCAGGCCACCGGGATGCCGAACCGGCGCATGTGCGCCAGCGCGTCGCGCAGCCGGCGGCGGAAGGTGCGGGGGTTGGGCAGGCCGGTCAGCTCGTCGGTGGTGGCCATCGCGTGCAGGCGCGCCTGGCTGTGGCGCAAGGCGTCCTGCAGGCGCGCCACCCGGCCCATCACCTCGAGCCGCATGGCGAGGGCCTCGGGCGCCACCGGGCGCACGGCGAAGTCATCCGCGCCGCTGCGCAGCGCCGCCTCGATCGCCGCCTCGGCGCCCGCGTCCACGATCACCAGCACCGGCACCTCGGCCGGCAGCATCGATCGCAGGGCCGCCGCGGCCTCGGCCGGCGCCGCGCCCCCGTCCAGCACCACGACGTCGGGCGGATCGCCGGCCAGCGCCGACCAGAGGTCGTCCCCGGGCGCCGCGCCGGCGGCGTCGTGCCCGAGCTGGGCGATCGTGCGGGTGAGTGTGTCGCGCTCGGCGGCGGCGGCGCCCGTCACCACCACCCGGCGACCGCGATCACGCTCCGCTGCCGGGGGTGGGGTCGCCACGGCCGCCCTACTCGAAGTCCGCGCAGCAGCGGAACCCGATCGACGCGCGGCTGCTGCCCGCCGAGCGTTTGCCGCCGGCGCTGCAGGCCGCGTCCTCGTCGGCCGAGGCGAAGTCGCCGCCGCGCACCGTCTGATCGGCGGTCCACTCGGCCACGTTGCCGGACATGTCGTAGGCGCCCCAGCGCGACCGGCACTTGCGGAACTTGCCGCCCGCGGTGATCGAGCGCTCCTCGCCCTCGTCGTCCTCGGTGTTGCAGCGCCCGGCGTCGAAGGACTTGCCGTAGGGGAAGGTGCCCCCGCAGGCGCGGCGCCACTCGCTGTCGGTGCACAGCCGCTTGCCGGCGGCCCGGCACAGGCCGGCCGCCGCCGTGTGGGTCACCGACGTGCGCGGCCGGCTGCCCGCGCCCGGATACTCGTAGGCGTCGACGCAGAAGGCCTTGCCGGCCTTGGCGTCGGCCACCGCCGCCGCACCGACCACCTTGTTGCCCTTGACCGAGCCCTTCGGGAACTTCGACAGCGTCACGACCACCATGCCGCGCGGGCAGGCCACCTCGCCGGCGCTGCTGGCGGGCTTGGGCTCGGGCTTGGGCTCGGGCTTGGGCTCCGGCTTCGGCTCGGGCTTGGGTTCCGGCTTCGGCTCGGGCTTGGGTTCCGGCTTCGGCTCGGGCTTGGGCTCCGGCTTCGGCTTGGGCTCCGGTTTCGGCTCGGGCTTGGGCTCCGGCTTCGGCTCCGGCTTGGGCTCCGGCTTCGCCTCCACGCGGGTCGTCGCCACCGGCTGCAGCGCCGGATCGGGCTTCGGCGCCGGCTTCGGCTCGGGCGCGGCGTCCACGACGGGCGCGGCCGCGTCGGCCGGCGCCCCCGCGTCGGGCGCGGGCGCCGCGTCGGGCAGCATCACCTGCGGCGTCACCACCGCCACCTTCACCGGCTCGGCGTCGGGCGGCGGCGCCTTGGCCATGCCCTGATCGGCCGCGCCGACGACGGTCGGCTTCGTCACCGCCGGGGTCTCGCGCTCCTTCCCGATGTAGTGCATGACCGCGAAGAACACGCCGCCGACGATCAGCACGATCGTCAGCACGTAGCCCAGGTTCGAGCGCAGGAACCACGGGGCCTCGTCGGTCGTCGGGGCCTTGACCGCCGCCACCGTCTCGGTCGGCGGCGCGCTCGCGCCGAAGTCGACCTCGGGGGGCGGCGTCAGCTCCGGGGGCATCGTCATCCCCCGCGCGCCGCCCATGGCCGCGCCCGCGCCGACCGCGGCGCCCGGCGCGATGGCGCCCGCGGGCAGATCCACCGACTCCGAGTCCTCGAGCAGCTCGTCCAGCTCGTCGCCGGACAGCTCCTCGATGAACGACTCCTCGGCCTCGGCCAGCGGCACGATGCCGGCCGGCCGCTCGCCGGTGATCTCGCCGCTGCCCTCGGCCTCGACCTCGTCGTCGTCGTCCTGCAGCCCCGCTGGCGCCATCACCTTGCGGGTGACGTCCTCGGGCAGCAGCACGGCGCCCGAGCGGATGTCCACCGAGGCCAGCTCGCGCGCGTCGATGTAGGTGCCGAGCGCCTCGGAGAAGGCCTCGATGCTGGGGAAGCGGTCGGCCGGATCGGCGGCGGTCGCCTGCACCACGACGGCGTCGATGCCGCCGGCCTCGGCCTCGGCGGGCTGCTCGAGCACCGCGCTCACCGGCGGCGCGTCGGCCGCGTAGGGGCGCCCGGTCAGCAGCTCGTAGAGGATGGCGCCGAGGCTGAAGATGTCCGCGCGCGCGTCCACCGCCTCGCCGGCCACCATCTCGGGGGCCAGGTAGTGCCCCTTGCCCGCCTTCTGCTGCGCCTCGACGAAGGCCGCCTGCGGCAGCGCCTCGTGGGCGGTGAAGTCGGTCAGCTTCAGCACATCGGGCAGGATGATGACGTTCTCGGGCTTGAGATCGCCGTGCACCGTGTGGCGGTGCGCGTGGCCCAGCGCCATCGTCAGCTGGTTGAAGATCGGCTCGATCTCCAACACCGTGAAGCGCTGCTCCTTCTCCTGACGCAGGCCGATCACCTTGCGCAGGGTGAGGCCCTCGAGCAGCTGCATCGTGTAGAACCGATGCTCGCCGTCGACGTCCTCTTCGTACAGCCGAACGATGTTCTGCTGCGACAGCTTGCGCACCTTGCGCACGGTGCGCACGAAGCCCTCGGCCGCGTCATCGTCGGGCAGCAGCGCGGCGTCGATCACCTTCAGCGCGACGTCGACCTCGATCTCCTGATCGTGCGCGCGGTACACCACGCCCAGCGGCCCTCGGCCGATGAGATCCCGCACCTCGTAGCGCCCGCGCACGACGTCGCCGATGGCGAAGGGCAGCGTCTCGGCGGCCTTGGCCGCGCGCAGTCGCCGCTTCTCGAGCGCGCGGAACGAGGTGGTCGTAGCGGTGAAGGTCTTGCGGGCGCCCGCGAAGCGCTGGCCGCAGTTGGGGCACTGAGGCGACCCATCGGCGACGTCGCTGCCACAGCGGAAACAGATCACCCGCGTCCCTCCCGTCGTCCGGGAAAATGAGCGGCTCTTTTAGCAGAGCCCCCCGCCACCATCAAGCGGCTTGCCGCCCGCCTCGGGCGGCCCTCCGCGGGCCCCTCATCGGCCGGTGTGACCGAACCCACCGGCCTCCCGTTCCGTGGGGTCGAGGACGCTCACCTCGCGCACCGACACCCGCGGCACCGGCACCACCACCAGCTGGGCCACGCGATCGCCGCGGCGCAGCACCACCGGGGCCTGACCCAGGTTCACCAGCACCACCGACACCTCGCCGCGGTAGTCCTCGTCGACGGTGCCGGGGCTGTTCAGGACGGTCAGCCCCTCGCGCCAGGCGCGCCCCGAGCGCGGGCGCACCTGCCCCTCGTGCCCCGGCGGCAGCGCCAGGGCGAAGCCGGTGGGCACCAGGGCGCGGGCGCCCGGCTGCAGCGTGAGGGGTTCGCGGAGGGCGGCGCTCAGGTCGAGCCCGGCGGCGCCCGTCGTCGCGTAGGTGGGCAGCGGCAGGGGGTCGGGCGCGTCCGCGGACGGCAGCCGCAGGATTCGCAGCTCGACCCCCACGCCGGCTACTGCTCCTCGTTCTGCTCGGACAGGGCCTCGCGCCGGGACAGGCGGATCTTGCCCTGGCGGTCGACGCCGATGCACTTCACGTACACCTCGTCGCCCTCGTGCAGGATGTCCTCGACCTTGGCCACGCGGTGATCGGCCAGCTCCGAGATGTGCACCAGCCCGTCGGTGCCCGGCAGGATCTCCACGAAGGCGCCGAAGTCGAGCACCTTGCGCACCGTGCCGAAGTAGATGCGGCCGACCTCGGGCTCCTCGGTGAGGCTCTCGATGATCTTGCGCGCCGCGTCCAGCGCCTCGCCGTCCGGGCTGGCGATGGTCACCTTGCCGGTGTCGTCCACGTCGATCGAGCAGCCGGTCTGCTCGGTGATGCCGCGGATCGTCTTGCCACCCGGGCCGATGATGTCGCGGATCTTGTCGGGCTTGACGTAGATGGTCTCGATGCGCGGCGCGTGCTGCGACATCTCCTTGCGCGGCTTGGCGATCGCCTTGTTCATCTCCTTCAGGATGTGCAGGCGGCCGTCGCGGGCCTGGCTCAGGGCGTCGCGCAGGATCTTGCGGCTGAGGCCCTTGATCTTGATGTCCATCTGGATGGCGGTGATGCCGTCGTCGGTGCCGATGACCTTGAAGTCCATGTCACCGAGGTGGTCCTCGTCGCCGAGGATGTCCGACAGGATGGCGACCTTGTCGTCCTCCTGGATCAGGCCCATCGCGATGCCGGCCACCGGCTTCTTCACCGGCACGCCCGCGTCCATCAGCGCCATCGAGGCCGCGCACACCGTCGCCATCGACGAGGATCCGTTCGACTCGAGCACCTCGCTGACGATGCGCAGCGTGTAGCTGAAGTCGTCGTGCGCCGGCAGGATGGGCGCGACGCCGCGCTGGGCCAGGTTGCCGTGGCCGATCTCGCGGCGGCTGGCGCCGCGCAGGAACTTCGTCTCGCCGGTGCAGAAGGGCGGGAAGTTGTAGTGCAGCATGTACGGGACGAAGAAGTCGCCGTGCAGGTTGTCGATGCGCTGCTCGTCGCGGCGCGTGCCCAGGGTGATGGTGCCCAGGGCCTGCGTCTCGCCGCGGGTGAACACCGCCGAGCCGTGGGTGCGGGGCAGCACGCCGACGTCGCAGGTGATCTTGCGGATGTCGGCGGGGCCGCGGCCGTCGATGCGCACGCCCTCCTCGACCACCTGCGTCCGCACGATGTCCTTCTGGATGCGGTACAGGTACTCGCCGATCTCGTCGGCGCGCTCGGCGAGGCTCTCGTCCTCTTCGATCAGCGCCGCGGTGGCCGCCTTGCTGGCCGCCTTGACCGCCTTGCCGCGCGCCTTCTTGTCGGCGATGGCGAGGGCGTCGGCCAGGTCGTCGAGCGCGATGTCGATGACCCGGTGGAAGAGCTCGATGTCGGTCTTGGGCTCCTCGACCGGCTGCTTCTCCTTGCCGAGGCGCGCCACCATCTTGTTCTGCAGCTCGATGATCGGCTTGATGGCCTCGTGGGCGGCGATGATCGCGTCGATCACGTCCTCCTCGGACGCCTCCTTCGCCTCACCCTCGACCATCGTGACCGCGTCGCCGGTGGCGGCGACGATCAGCTCGAGATCGGCGTCGCCCAGCTGGGCGAAGGTGGGGTTGATCACGTACTCGCCGTCGATCATCGCCACCTTGCAGCCCGCGATGGGGCCGGCGAAGGGGATGTCGCTCAGGGCCGTGGCCGCCGACGCGCCGACCATCGCGCAGATGGCGGGATCGTTCTGCTTGTCGAACGAGACCACCGTCGCGATCAGCTGGATCTCCTTGCGCCAGTTCTTGGGGAACAGCGGCCGCATGGGGCGATCCATCAGGCGCGAGGTCAGCACCTCCCAGGTGGCCAGCCGACCCTCGCGCTTGAAGTAGCCGCCGGGGATCTTGCCCGCGGCGTAGCCCTTCTCGACGTAGTCGCAGGTCAGCGGCAGGAAGCTGACGCCCGGGCGGGCCGAGCTGCTGCCGGTGCAGGTGACCAGCACCACGGTCTCGCCCATGGTGACCAGCACCGCGCCGCCGGCCTGCTTGGCCAGGCGCCCGGTCTCGATGGTGATCTCGGTGTCCCCGAAGGGAGCGGTGAACTTGTGTGCACGCATTCGCACGTCCTTCTGGAGCGCCCCTGGCGCCCCGCTTTCTGGGGCTCGCCCCCGAACGCCGCGCGCCTCGGTCCCTGACCGGCGCCGTCCACGCGGGTGGGCGGCGCGGGTCAGATACTGAGGCGTGGTCCCCGCGCGTGCGTCCGCCCCGAGGCCCATCCCCGGATCGCCCACGTGCAGGAACCCTCCCCGCAGAAAACCTCACTGCGGGGCTCGTTCGGTCGTCGAGCCGTTGGCGCGGCCAGGCCACGCCGTTGTGGTTCCTCTTCCGTCTCTCACTCGACGGGCGGCGGGCCCTGCCCACCGCCCCGCACACCCGGCGGGACCCTGCCCCGCCGCGCCGTCGACGGACTCCGCCGACGGCGCCAAAAACAGAAAAGGGAGCCCTGAGGCTCCCTTTTCTTCGATCAGCGGCGCAGACCGAGCTTTTGAATCAGCTCGCGGTAGCGGTTGACGTCCTTGCTCTCGAGGTAGCGGAGCAGGCGCCGACGCTGACCGACGAGCTTCTTCAGCCCTCGGCGCGACGCGTGGTCGTGCTTGTGGATCTTCACGTGCTCGGTCAGGTCGCGCACGCGCTGCGTGAGCAGCGCGACCTGCACCTCGGGCGACCCCGTGTCGTTCTCGCCACGCTTGTGGTCGGCGATGATCTCGATCTTCACGTCACTGTCGAGCGGCATGTTTCCTCCCGCCGTTTCCGGCGTCAAACCCTCGGCCGGGCCGTCGTCCAGCCGGGGCGAGCACATCGAACGCCGCGCCTTTTAGCCCGTCGTCGGTCTCGGGTCAAGCAGAACCGGCCGGAAAGCCACGCTCGATCAGCGCGGGGGTCGCGCCGTCGGCGGTCACGATGGCCACGAGCCGCCCCTGCCCGTCCACCACCACGCAGCGGCCGGGCGGCGCGTCCGGGAAGGCGCGGCGCTGGCCCATGCCCAGCGCCCGCACCGCGTCGGCGTCGGCCACGACCCGCGGCAGGTGGCCCAGCGCCTCGATCATCGGCCGCAGGGCCGCGCGCGCGGCCGCCGCGTCCTGCTCGAGGGCGTCGAGCGGCACCGCGTCCTGCACGCGCAGGGCGCCGACCTCGGTGCGGCGCAGCGCCACCAGATGCGCGTGCAGGCCCAAATGCGCCGCGACGTCGCGGGCCAGCGCGCGGACGTAGGTGCCCTTGCTGCACCGCACGGCCACGCGGTAGTCGGGCGGCGTCGCCTCGAGCAGCTCGAGGCGGTGGACCGTCACCGGCCGCACCGGGGCCTCGACCTGCTCGCCCCGCCGCGCCTTCGCGTACAGGCGCTCGCCGTCGACCTTGATCGCCGAGAAGATGGGCGCCCGCTGCGCGAGGGCGCCGCGCTGCGACGCCAGCGCCGCTTCGAACGCGGCGGCGTCCACCGCGGCGACCGCGGCGGGATCGTCCCGGGCGATCACCTCGCCCTCGGCGTCGAGGCTGTCGGTGCCGACGCCCAGCCGCAGCACCGCCTCGTACGCCTTGTCGCCTTCGGTGAGGAAGGGCACCAGCCGGGTGGCGGGGCCCACCAGCACGGGCAGCAGCCCGGTGGCCATCGGATCCAGGGTGCCGGTGTGCCCCACGCGCCGCACCTGCAGCGCCCGGCGCACCCGCGCCACCACGTCGAAGCTCGTCGGGCCCTGGGGCTTGTCCACCAGCAGCAGGCCGCACGGCCCGCCGGGCGCGTCCCTACGACCCCGCCGACCCATCGTCGTCCGCTTCGTCGGGCTCGGCCGCGTCCTCGTCCCCGGCGGCGTCGCCCAGGCCCAGATCGCGCAGGCGCGCCTCGATGCGGGCGCCGTAGTCGAGCGAGTCGTCGTAGAAGAAGTGCAGCTGGGGCGTCGCCCGCAGCCGGATCCGGTTGCCCACCTCGCGGCGCAGGAACCCGCTCGCCCGCTTCAGGCCGGCCAGCGCCGCCTCGCGATCCAGCTCGGGCGGGCCGCAGACGTACACCTTGGCCTCGCGCAGATCGCCGGTGACCTCGACGTCGGTCAGCGTCAGCCCCCGGGTGCGGGGATCCTTCACCTCGAACTCGAGCAGCTCGGCCAGCACCTGGCGCAGCAGCGAGTTGACGCGCGCGGTGCGGTCGAAGGGGGTGCGGGCCATGGCCTGGGAACTCCGGGGGGAACGGACGCGGCGCGCCGGCGTTCACCGGCGCGCCCGGCGCGCGCCTCAGTCGTCGATCTTCCGCTTCACCAGCTTCAGATCGAAGACCTCGATGGTGTCGCCTTCCTGCACGTCCTTGTAGCCGTCCACCGACAGACCGCACTCGTAGCCGGTCGCGACCTCGCGGACGTCGTCCTTGAAGCGCTTCAGCGTGCTGATGCGGCCCTGGCCGACCAGCTTGCCGTCGCGGAAGACGCGGGCGTGGGCCCCGCGGACCACCTTGCCCTCGGTGACGAACGAGCCGGCGACGGCGCCCACCTTCTGGATGTGGAACACCGCCCGCACCTCGACCTTGCCGAGGTGCTCTTCGACCGTCTCCGGCGTCAGGAGCCCGCTCAGCATGTCGCGCACGGTGTCGAGCACGTCGTAGATGACCGAGAAGCGGAGGATCTCGACGCCGCCCTGATCCGCCGCCCGCTTGGCGTTGGTGTCGGGGCCGACGTTGAAGCCGATGATCTTCGCCTCCGAGGCGGTCGCCAGCGTGACGTCCGACTCGCTGATGACGCCCACGCCGCCGTGGACGATCTTCACCTCGACCTCGTCGTTGCCCAGCTCTTCCAGCGAGTGCCGGATGGCCTCGTACGAGCCCGCCACGTCGGTCTTCAAGATGAGGTTCTGCACCTCCTTGTCGACCTTGCCCATGTTCGCCAGCAGATCGGCCGCGTTGGCCCCCTGCGTGCTCGAACGCTGGGCGCGCGCCCGGTCGGTCCGGCTGGACACGACACGCTTGGCGTCCTTCTCGTTCTTCACGACGTGGAAGCCGTCGCCCGCCGAGGGCACGCCGTTGAGGCCCTGCACCTCGACCGGCGTGGCCGGCCCGGCCTCCTTCAGCCGCTGACCGGTGTGATCCAGCATCGCCCGCACGCGGCCGTAGTGGTCGCCGCTGACGATGTAGTCACCCTGCTTCAGCGTGCCCTCCTGCACCAGCACCGTGCAGACCGGGCCCCGGCCCTTCTCGACGCGGGCCTCGACCACGCGCCCGTAGGCCTCCTTCTTCGGGTTGGCCTTCAGCTCGAGGATCTCGGCCTGCAGGGCCAGGTTCTCGAGCAGCTCGTCGATGCCCTGCCCGCTCAGCGCGCTGACCGGCACGCACATGGTGTCGCCGCCCCACTCCTCGGGCACGACCTCGTACTTGGTCAGCTCCTGCTTGATGCGCTCGGGATCCACGCCCGGCTTGTCGATCTTGTTGATCGCCACCACCAGCGGCACGCCGGCCGCCTTGGCGTGGTTGATCGACTCGACCGTCTGCGGCATCACGCCGTCGTCCGCCGCCACGATGAGCACGACCAGGTCGGTCACCGACGCGCCGCGGGCGCGCATGGCGGTGAAGGCCGCGTGGCCCGGGGTGTCGAGGAACACGACCGACTTCCCGTCGCCCACCTGCACCTTGTAGGCGCCGATGTGCTGGGTGATGCCGCCCGCCTCGCCCGAGGCCACGTTGGCCTTGCGGATGCGGTCGAGCAGCGTCGTCTTGCCGTGGTCGACGTGGCCCATGACCGTGACCACCGGCGCGCGCAGCACGGCGTCGGGATCGGCCTCGACCTTCTGGGCGTCCGCCGGCCCGCTGAGGACGGCGTCCTCGTCGAACTCGACGTTCTTGACCTCGTAGTCGTACTCGGTGGCCAACAGCGACGCCGTGTCGACGTCGATCTGCTGGTTCATGGTGGCCATGACCCCCATGCCCATCAGCTTGCGGATGAGCTCGTTGGTCTTGACGCCCATCTCCTGGCCGAGCTGGCCGACGCTGATGGTGCCGTCCACGCGCACCACGCGCTTGTGCGCGGCCGGCGTGGTCAGCTGGGTCTTCGCGCCCTTGCGCGACGACATCTTCCGCTTGCGGCCGCGACCCGCGCGGGCCGCGCCCTGGTAGATGTCCTCGCGGTTGAACACCTGCCGGCGGCTGCGCTGCGTCCGCTGCGTGCGCTGGCGATCGGCGTCGCTGCCCGGCCGGCCCGGCGCGCCCTTGCGGCGACGCCCGGGATCGCGCCCGGGGAGCGGCACGGCGCCCGGCGCCGGCACCGAGGGCCCACCGGGACCCCGGGGCGGACCCCGACGCGCCGCGACGGCCCGCCTGCGGCCGACGGACCGCGGCCGCGCGCGAGCCGGGACGGCTGCGGGGCGGCGGACGCCGCGTGCGGCTCTGCAGCTGCTCGAGCGGGATGCGCCCGAGCACCTTGGCGGTCTGCGCGCCCTCGCGGGGCTGCGGCTTGCGCACGGTGGGCGTCCCGGCCTCGCGCTTGTCGCTGACGCGCGCGTCGCGCGTCCGCGGCGCGACCGGATCGGCGCGGCGCCGGGTGGGCTCGGTGCCCTTGCTGGCCTCGGGCTTCGCGGCCTCGGGCTTCGTGGCCTCGGGCTTCGCGGCCTCGGGCTTCGCGGCCTCGGCCGGCTTCTCCGCGGCGGCGGGCGCCTCGGCCGGCTTCTCCGCGGCGGCGGGCGCCTCGGTCGGCTTCTCCGCGGCGGCGGGCGCCTCGGTCGGCTTCTCCGCGGCGGCGGGCGCCTCGGCCGGCTTCGATTCGGCCGGCTTCTGCTCGGCCGCGGGCGCCGGCGGCTGCACGTCGGCCGGCGCGGGCGCGGGCTCGGCGGCGGCGGCTTCTCCTCGGCGGCCGGCGCCGTCGGCGCGGCCTCGGGCTTCGCCTCGGCCGGCGCCTCGGCGGCGGGCGCCTCGGGCTCGGCGGCGGGCGCCGGCGCCTCCGCGGGCTTGCGCCGCACGGGCGGGGCCTCGGCGGCGGGGGGCGTCGGCGCGCTGGGCTGAGGCGAGGCGAGCGTCGCCGGACGCACGGCCGGCTTCTCGTCACCGCGGCTGCCCGGCCGGCGACGCCGCCGGACGCCAGGCGCCTGGACCTTCTCCTCCACCTGCGCCTGCCCGCGCTCGGCCTCGAACGCGGAACGCAACTTCGCCTCTTGGGCGGTCGTCAACTGCGACATGTAGTTGCGCACCTCGATCCGAAGATCGTCGCATCGCTTGAGCAGATCGCGGTGGTCGACACCGAGGTCCTTGGCGACTTCGAAGACTCTCTTGCCCATGCGTTCTCCCACCTCCGGCCAGCCGGCTCCGGCTCAGCCGTGCGGTGTTCTACACGACCGCGCGTGAATGTGCCAGGGGGCAAC
Organism: Myxococcales bacterium; assembly: GCA_020633465.1. Taxonomy (GTDB): domain Bacteria; phylum Myxococcota_A; class Bradymonadia; order UBA7976; family UBA1532; genus JACKDN01. The sequence goes on along the minus strand of JACKDN010000018.1, from coordinate 39,862 downwards.
GTCGCGGCGGTCAGTCGGCCGGGGCGTCCCCGCGTACACGGGCCCGGCGCTCGAATTCCAGGTTCAGGCGGGCGGCCAGGTCGGGGTCCAGCACCCCGACGGCCACCCGCGCCGGCTTTCCTTGTCCACCGCCGAGGAGCTCGCGATCGCCGAACACCCACAGCGGGCATTCGGCCCCCTCGGCTCGTCGCCGCAGCGCGGCGGCCGTGGCCTCGGACGCGTCCTCGGCCACCACCAGCAGCGCGAGTCGGCCCCGCGACCGCTCGATCGAGTCGAGCCCCGAGACCGTCCGCCCTGCCCGCCTGCCCAGCGCCAGGCCATCGGTGATGCGCTGCTCGATCGCCGCGATCACCTCGGCCACGAGAGGTTCGAGCTCGACCGGCTGCACCGCTTGCCCGAAGGCGCGCCCGAAGGCCCGGCGCTTCACCGCCTGCTCGATCGCCTCGCGATCGTACGCGAGGTGGGCGCCGCGGCCGGGCGCCTTCAGATACCGGTCGACCATCACGCGGCCCGCCGGGTCGCAGACCAACCGGATCATGTCGTCGCGCGGCAGCCGCTCGCGGGTGCCGAGGCAGGTGCGCAGCCCTTTGGTCGACGGCCCCGCGGTGCGCGGCTGTCGGCGGTTGCGTCCGCCCCGGCGCGCCACCTCAGCCCCCGACCTCCGAGCCACCCTCGCTCGGCGTCGCCGCCTCGCTGGCGTCGGTCTCGGCCGGCGTCGCCGCCTCGTCCGCCTCGCTCGGCGCGCCGCCGGTCAGCTGCGCGCCGGGCACCGCCTCGGCGGCCGCGGCCCGCAGCGCCGCGAGGGCCTCGCGCGCCGCGTAGATGGTCTGCACCGCGCGCTCGATGTCGAGGCCGGTGGTCTTGGCGAAGGCCTCCGGGCTCTCCTCGGCGGCGATGTCCTCGAGGGTGAAGCGGCCGGCGCGCACGCACCGATCGAAGACGCCGCGGCCGAGGGCCTCGACGTCCATCGGCCAGCGGTTCCACTCGATCTCGGGATCGTAGCCCTCGGGCAACGGGGCCGAGGGGCGGATATCTTCCCCGGCCTCCTTGCGGGCCAGCAGATCCTCGGCGCCCGCCCGGATGCGCTCGGCGTCGGCCCCGGTGATGCCGGGGATGTTCGCGAGCTCCTCCTCCTCGGTCTGGGCGATGTGCTCGAGCGAGCGGTAGCCCAGGCGCCAGAGGGTGTCGACGTGCTCCTCGGTGACCCCGTCGAGGGCCATGAGCGCCAGGCGCGCCTCCTCCTCGAGCTCGAGGATCTTCGACTCGGAGTGGATGTCGATCTTCCACCCGGTCAGCTGGCTGGCGAGGCGGACGTTCTGCCCGCGCCGGCCGATGGCCTGGCTCAGCTGGTCGTCGGGGACGATCAGCTCCATGGTGAAGGTGTCCTCGTCGATGAAGACGCGCGACACCTCGGCCGGCTGGATCGCGTTGCACACGAAGCGCGCGGGATCCTCGCTGTAGGGCACGATGTCGATCTTCTCGCCGCGCAGCTCCTGCACCACGGCCTGCACGCGCGAGCCCTTCATGCCGACGCAGGCGCCGACGGGATCGACGTCGGGGTCGCGGCTCGAGACGGCGATCTTCGCCCGGCTGCCCGGCTCGCGGGCGGCGGTCTCGATGCGCACGATGCCCTCGTAGATCTCGGGCACCTCCATCTCGAACAGCTTGATCAGCAGGCCCGGCGAGGTGCGCGAGAGCACGATCTGCGGCCCCTTGACGTTGCGCTGCACGTCCAGCACGTAGGCCTGCACCCGGTCGCCCGGGCGGTAGGTCTCGCGCGGCACCTGCTCGCGCACCGGCAGGATGGCCTCGGCGCGCCCGAGGTCGACGATGATGTTGCCCCGCTCGAAGCGCCGCACGATGCCGGTGATCAGCTCGCCCTTGCGGTCGATGTACTCGCTGAACACGTTGTCGCGCTCCGCCTCGCGGATGCGCTGCGTGATGACCTGCTTGGCGGTCTGCGCGGCGATGCGCCCGAAGGCGCCGCGCTGGGCGCGCAGCTGCAGGATGTCGCCGTAGCGCTCGTCCTGCTCGCGCGCCTTCTTCTCGTCCTTGGGCAGGTAGAAGATCTGGAACAGCAGCTCGTCGCCCAGCTCGGCGTCGAGGCCGTGCTCCTCGGCCTCCTCGAGCGTCAGCTCGTTGAACGGGTCGGCGATCTCGTCGGTCACCCGGATGATCTGGAACAGCTCGACGACGCCCTCGTCGACGTTGTACTGCGCCTCGATCTCGCGCTCGGCACCGAAGACCTTCTTGGCCGCCTGCAAGATCGCCTGCTCGAGCGTCTCCTGCAGGGCCTCGCGGTCGATGCCCTTGTCCTTGGCGACCTGCTCGATGACGTGGTTGAGGTTCAGTTCCATGCTTCGCTCCGATTCACGAGCCTGCGCCGAGCCGGGGGGCGGCCTCAGCGCCGCCGCTTGCCGACCTCGATCTCGTAGCGCAGGCGCGCACGGTGGATGGCCGACAGCGGCACCCGGTGGTCGCCGTCGCTGCAGCGAATCAGGACGTCGTCGCCGTCGACGCCGTCCAGGGTTCCGGTGAACTTGCGCCGACCGCCCAGCGGGGTCGACAGCTGTAGTTGAGCGTCCTGCCCCGCGAACTCGACGAAGTCCGAGGCGCGGATCAGCGGACGGTCCAACCCTGGCGACGAGACCCGCAGCTCGTAGGCCGTGGGGACCGGGTCGTCGACGTCCAACGCCGCGGAGAGCTCCGGGCTCACCCGCGCGCAGTCGTCGATCGTCACCCCCTCCTCGCTGTCGATGAACACCCAGAGGACGGTGCGCGCACCCTCCTGCGCCAGCTCCACCCCGAGGAGCTCGAGACCGAGCCCGTGCACGATCGGCTCGGCCAGCTGCCGCACGGCCCGGGGCACGGGCTGCAGCGCGCCGCCGATCAGGCGTTCAGGGGTCGCGGGGGTCGTCATCAACCTCGTCTTCGGACAACCGAGAAGGAATCCACGCGCCGGTAATGAAAAGGGGGCTCGTTGGAGCCCCCCAAGCAATCGCCCGGCGTGGACGGCGCATTTAACACGCGCCCGACTGGACGCGCAAGGAGATTCGGTCGTATGTCAGGGGCATGCGCGTCGCACTCGTCCAGATGAACAGCGGCTCGGACGCCGAGCAGAACCTGGCCACCATCGAGGCCCGGGTGGCCGAGGGCGCCGCCCGGGGCGCACGCCTGGTGGCCCTGCCCGAGAACGCCACGCTGCTCGCGCGACCGGTCGATCGCGTCGCCCGCGCGGAGGCGCTCGACGGGCCGACGGTGGCGCGGCTGGGGCGCCTGGCCCGCCGCCACGGCGTGTGGATCAGCCTGGCCGGCTTCCCCGAGCGCACCGACGATCCGGCGCGCACCGCGAACGCGAGCCTGCTCTTGGGGCCCGACGGCGCGCTGGCGGCGGTCTATCGCAAGATCCACCTCTTCGACCTGTCGCTGCCCGAGCTGACCCTGTGCGAGTCGGCCACCACGCGCCCCGGCGACGCGCTGGTCGTGCACCCGATCGACGGCGTGCCGGTGGGCCTGTCCATCTGCTACGACCTGCGCTTCCCCGAGCTGTACCGCGCGCTGGTGCGCGCCGGCGCGCGCGTCCTGCTGGTGCCGTCGGCCTTCACCGTGCCCACCGGCAAGGCCCACTGGGAGGTGCTGCTGCGCGCCCGCGCCATCGAGAACCAGGCCTACGTCGTCGCGGCGGCCCAGTGCGGCGCGCACCCGGGCAGCGAGCGCGTGTCCTTCGGGCACGGCCTGGCGGTCGATCCCTGGGGCCGGGTGCTGGTGGATCAGGGCGAGTCGCCGGGCCTCGACGTCGTCGACCTCGACCAGGACGCCCAGGACGCCGTGCGGCGCGGCCTGCCCGCGCTCGAGCACGCGCGCCCGCCCGAGCGCTACCTCGACAGGTCGTAGATCTTCAGGTTGTCGAAGGTGACCGGCGCCTCCCAGTTGTTGAAGGCGAAGTGCCGCCCGCGCACCGGGTGCACGTCGGGGTAGGTCAGGAAGAGCGCCCCGTCGAGGTACCAGCGCACCGTGCCGTCGGTGCGCTCGATGGTCCAGTGATAGTCCACGCCGCGCTCGACGCAGATCTTGCGCCCGTCCCGCTCCGGGCAGCGGTTGTCCTCTTTGCGCTCCTCGGCGTGCTCGTCCTGGCGCGCGATCGTGTTGACCGTGTTGTTCCAGCCGCCGTGGATCAGGATGTAGCCGCTCTGGTGGGTGCGGCCGTCGCCGAAGACCTCGGCCTTGACGTCGCCCTCGTCGCTCTCGGCGCGCGCGTCGAACTCGATGCGCACCTGCTCGGGCAGCGGGCGCTGCAGCCAGAGGCCGGCGTTGTGGATCTTCTCGGCCTTCAGCCGGCCGTCCTCGATCGTCCAGGTGCCGGCCTGCCAGCCCGGATCGGGCTCGTTCTGGCGGTAGTCGTCGCCGACGTCCGCGCGCTCGAAGGCGTCCTCGAACACCAGCGTGCCCGGCGGCCCCTCGGGCGGCGTCGGGCGCGACGTCAGGCCGATGGTGACCACCAGGCCGACGGCGAACGCGGCGACGGCGATCCACGCCACCAGCCGCCGCTGCCGACCGCTGACCGCGGTGGGCTCGGGCTTCGCCACGGGGCTCACTCCGCTTCGTCGTCCGGGGGTTCGATGTCGACGTCGTCGTCGGCGTCACCGACGTCGGGGGGCGGCGTCGCCAATGTCGGCCGCGCCTCGACGGGCGCCGGGCGCTCGGCGGCGGTCGGTCGGGGCGCCGCGCGCGGCGGGGCGCCCTCCCCCTCGGCGTCCTGGCCCGCCGCGCCGTCGGTGCCGCGCTCGGCGTCGACGCGCAGGAGCGGATCGGTGCCGCCCGCCTCGCTCTCGGCGAACAGGAAGCCGGGGATCAGCTCGTCGGTGACGTCCACCGGCAGCGCCCCCACGGCGGCCACGTTGGGATCGAGGGCGGGCATCTCGGCCACGACCCCGCCCACCTGATGGCGGCGCAGCACGTCGATCGTCTCGCGCGACGACATCAGCTCGGCGTTCGTCATGCGCAGGCGGGTGTTCAGCACCTGGATGAAGCTCCACATCAGCTTCACCGACATGACCGGATCGCGGCGCATCAGCTCGTAGAACTGCTGGCGCTGGATGATCAGCAGCTTGGCGTCGTCGACCACCGTGGCCGTCGCCGACCGCGGGGCCTTGTCGACCATCGCCATCTCGCCGAAGTGGCTGCCCGAGCCGAGCTCGGCCAGCGTCACCCCGCCCGTGGTGATGCGCACCTTGCCCTCGAGCACGACGAAGAAGGCGTCGTCGCGCGCGCCCTCTTCGAAGACGACCTCGCCCGCCTTCAGCCGCCGGCTGTCGGTGATGTTCATCACCTTCACCAGGCCCTTGTAGCCCAGGTACTTGAACAGCGGGATGGCGCGCAGGGTGTCGAGCTTGTAGCGCACCTCGGTGACGCGGCGCTTCGACTCCTCCTCGACGGCGGCCACGGCGCGCACCACCACGGCGGTGATGTTGTCCTTGCCGCCGCTCTCGTTGGCGAGGCGGATGAAGCGGTCGGGGATCTCCTTGATGTTCTCGCCGCTGAGGTAGGCCTGGGTGATCTCGTCGTCGATGTAGCAGCTGAGGCCGTCGCTGCAGAGCAGGAAGTTGTCCCCGGGCAGGACGTCGAAGTCGAAGGTGTCCACCTCGACCGACTCGTAGACCCCCACCGCCCGCGTCACCGCGTTCTTGTAGGGGCTGTCGAAGGCGTCACCGGGCTTCAGGCGGCCGCGCTTGATCAGCTCGTTGATCAGCGAGTGATCCTCGGTCAGCTGGTGCACCTGCCCGGTGCGCGCGAGGTAGATGCGGCTGTCGCCCACGTGGCCGATGAAGCCGCGGCGACCGGCGACCAGCAGCAGGCTGAGCGTCGTGCCCATGCCGCGCCGCTCGGCGTTCTCCTGCGCCAGCTCGAAGACGCGGCCGCAGGCGGTCTGCACCGCCTCCTCGATCAGGCGCAGCAGCTGCTGCCGCCCGACGGCGCTCTCCTCGTTGACGAAGCCCTCGACCACGTCGCGGCGCTCGGCCAGCACCCGGCGCACCTCGCGCACGGCCACCGACGAGGCGACCTCGCCCGCGGCGTGCCCGCCCATGCCGTCCGCGACGATGAACAGGTTGAGCTTCTTGTCGACGAGGAAGTTGTCCTCGTTGTGGTCGCGGGTCCGACCGACATCGGTCGCGGCCCAGAAGCGGACTTCCATGCCGGCCCTTACCGCCTGGCGGGGTGTGTGGACGTCGGTTGCATGTATCACCCGCCCCTCGCGACGTCCAGAGCCTTGGCCCCCGGAGGGCGCTCGATTCTGGCGGCGGCCGGTCGCGCCGCCTATGCTCGCGCGCATGGACATCCGCGAGAAGATGCGGCGCGACTGGGATCGCCGGGCGCGCGTCGACCCCCGCTACTGGGTGGCGGCCACCGAGGAGGCCGACGAGGCCAGCTACCTCGAGAGCGGCGCGCGCGACGCCCAGGCGTTGCTGGACGGGCTCGAGGGGCGCGTGGGGGCCGACGCCCGCGTGCTCGATCTGGGCTGCGGCATCGGGCGGATGACGGCCCGCCTGGTCGGCCACTTCGCCGAGGTGATCGGCGTCGACGTCAGCCCGGCGATGATCGACGAGGCCCGCACGCTGCACCCCGAGACCGAGGGGCTGCGCTTCCAGGCGAACTCGGGCGCCGATCTGAGCGACTTCGGCGACGCCGCCTTCGACCTCGTCTTCAGCTACTCGGTGCTGCCCCACCTGCCCCCGGACGTCGTGCGCGCGTACTTCTACGAGGTGAACCGCGTGCTGAAGCCGGGGGGCTGGTTCCGCTACCAGTTCTGGGTGGGCCCGGAGGCGCGCGGTCACGCCGACAACGACACCCTGAACATCCGCGTGTACGACCACGACGCCTTCAGCGCGCTGAACCGCGAGGCGGGCTTCCGGGTCGAGGCCGTCACCGACATCGACTACACCGATCCCGTCCTGAACCTGAAGCCCGTCTGGGTGAACGTGCAGAAGGTCGCCGAGGCGTCCGCGGGCGGCGGCGCGCTCGAGCGCCCCGCCGACGAGGACTCGAGCGAGGGTGAGCGCGACCTCGAGTACGGCCTGCTGCTGTACCTGGCGGTGAAGCACTGCGAGCGCGGCGAGGCCGACGAAGGCGAGCGGGTGCTCGAGCAGGCCGTGCAGACCGACCGGACACGGCCCGAGGCCTACGTGCAGTGGGCCGCCCTGCGGCTGGAGCGCGGCGACGCGGCCGGCGCGCTGGTCATCTTCGAGGCGCTGACCGAGGTGCTGCCCGACGAGCCCATCGCGTGGCTGTACCGCGCGAAGACGGCCGAGGCGGCCGACCGGCCCGAAGAGGCGCGGCGCGCGCTGGCGCGCTTCGACGGGTTGGGCGTGACCGATCCGGCGCTGCTGGCCGAGGCCGACGACGTGCGCGGGGCCCTGCCGGCCGCGCCCGCCAGCCGGCGACGGAAGACCGTGCGGGTGCGCAAGAAGCCCCGCAAGCCCTGACCCTCAGGCGGGGCCGCGCGCCCGCAGCGCCGCCAGCAGGCGGTCGTGGATGCCGCCGAACCCGCTGGCCGACATGAACACCACGACGTCCCCCGGGCGCACCTGCTCGACGAGGTACGCGAGCGCGTCGTCGACGTCGGCCCGGTAGGTGGCCTCGACGCCGCGCGCGCCGATGTCGGCGACCAGCCGATCGACGTCGAGCTTCTCGTCCGCCGCCAGCTTGTCCTGCTTCACGAACGGGCGCGCCAGCACCACGCGATCGGCCGCGTCGAAGGCGGTGGCGTAGTCCTGCTGGTGCACGTTGCGGCGGGCGGTGTTGCTCTTCGGTTCGTAGACGGCCCAGAGGCGGCGCCCGGGGTAGCGGGCGCGCAGGGCGGCCACCGTCTCGCGGATGGCCGTCGGGTGGTGGGCGTAGTCGTCGATCACCAGCACGCCGTCGGCCTCGCCCTTCTCCTCCTGCCGCTTCTTCACGCCGGCGAAGGTGGCCAGCGGCGCGAGCAGCTGCGCCGGATCGAGCCCGCACTCCAGCGCCACGCCGAACGCCGCGAGGGTGTTCCAGACGTTGTGCCGCCCGGCCAGCGGCGAGCGCACGGCCAAGGGCGCCGCGCCCGGGCGGTGGAAGGTGAAGGTGCAGCCGTCGGCGTCGGGCTGCACGTCGGTCGCCCGCAGCGTCGCGTCGGCGCCGAAGCCGTAGGTCACGACGCGCCCGCCGGCGCGCGCCGCGCGCTGCATCACGAGGGGATCGTCGAGGTTGGCCAGCAGCACCGTCTCGGGCCCGAGCAGATCCATCAGCCGGTCGAAGTTCTCGATGATCTCGTCGAGGTCGTCGTAGATGTCCGCGTGATCGAACTCGATGTTGTTCAGCACGCAGATCGCCGGCCGGTAGTGCAGGAACTTCGGGCCCTTGTCGAAGTAGGCGGTGTCGTACTCGTCGCCCTCGACCACGAAGGGATCCCCCGCCCCGCCCTGCAGCAGGTACGCGGCGTCGAAGTTGCGGTGCACGCCGCCCACCAACATGCCGGGCCGCGCGCCGGCGCCGTGCAGCAGCCAGGTGGTGAGGCTGGTGGTGGTCGTCTTGCCGTGCGTGCCGGCGATGACGACGGGCACGCGCCCCTCGAGGAACAGATCGCCGAAGGCCTGCGGGAACGACACCGCGGCGATGCCCCGCGCCTCGGCGGCGACCGCCTCCGGGTTGTCGCGCCGGCAGACGTTGCCGATGACGACGAGATCCGGCCCCCAGTCGAGGTGCGCGGCCGCCCACCCCTCGAACCACGCGATGTCGCGGGCGCGCAGCACGTCGCTCATCGGCGGGTACACGTTCTGGTCGCTGCCCCGGACGGTGTAGCCCGCCTCCTGCAGCATGCAGGCGAAGGCCCCCATGCCGGCGCCGGCGATGCCGACGAGGTGCACCTTCGCGACGCCCGCGGGCAACGGGCGCCGCACGAACCACGGCTGATTTGGCTTGGTCATCGCGCGCAGTCTAGTCCCCTGCGGCCCCGCCGACCATGCCCTTGCAACCCCTTGCCCCGCCGTGCATCTTACCGGGCCATGAGCGCCGAACCTGAACATCCGTCCAGAGAGCGCGTGACCGAGCTCGACCACCTGGTGGTCAAGGGCGCACGCGAGCACAACCTCAAGGGCATCGACCTCGCCATCCCGAAGAAGAAGCTGGTGGTGTTCACCGGCGTCTCGGGCAGCGGCAAGTCGTCCCTGGCCTTCGACACGCTGTTCGCCGAGGGCCAGCGGCGCTACGTCGAGAGCCTGTCGGCCTACGCGCGGCAGTTCCTCGGCCAGATGGAGAAGCCGCGCTTCGACAGCATCCGCGGGCTGTCGCCGACGATCAGCATCGAGCAGAAGACCGTCAGCCGGAACCCGCGCTCGACGGTGGGCACCATCACCGAGATCTACGACTACCTGCGCGTGCTCTACGCGCGCGTGGGCGAGCAGCGCTGCCCCGGCTGCGGGCGTCCGGTGCAGGCGATGCCCGCCCAGCAGATGGTCGAGGCGCTGCTGCGGCTGGACGAGGGCACGAAGTTCCTGCTGCTGGCGCCGCTGATCGAGAACCGCAAGGGCGAGCACCGCGATCTGATCGACGAGGTGCGGGCGGCGGGGTTCGCGCGGGTGCGGCTCAACGGCGAGGTCGTGTCGCTCGACGAGGATCTGCAGCTCGACAAGAAGAAGCGCAACACGCTCGAGGTGGTGGTCGACCGCCTCGTCGTGCGCGAGGGCGTCAAGACGCGGCTGACCGACTCGGTCGAGACGGCCCTGCGGCGCGGCGAGGGCAAGCTGGTGGTGCAGGTGGTCGGCGAGGATCGCGACCGCCTGTACAGCGAGCACAACTACTGCCCCTACTGCGACATCGGCCTGCCCACGCTGACGCCGGCGGCCTTCAGCTTCAACAGCCCGCTGGGCATGTGCCGCACCTGCAACGGCCTGGGCACCGTGTTGGACATGGATCCCGAGCGGGTGGTGCCCGACGGCACGCTGTCGATCGACGAGGGCGCCATCAAGCCCTGGGCGCGGTCCTTCCACCACCCCTCGCTGCGGTGGGCGCGCAAGCTGCTGGACGCGATGGCCGAGGCCCACGGCATCGACATCAACGCGCCCTTCGAGTCGATGGACGCCGAGGCGCGGCAGAAGGTGCTGTTCGGCACGGGCGACCAGACCTTCGAGGTGCACTTCAAGCGCGGGCGGCGGGTGCGCAAGGTCGAGGCCACCTGGGACGGCGTCATCCCGATGATGATGAAGCGGTGGCAGGACACCGAGTCGGACGACGTGCGCCTGCGCTACGCGGAGTACCTGAGCGACCGGGCCTGCCCCGACTGCCAGGGGCACCGGCTGCGCCCCGAGTCGGCGGCGGTGTTCATCGGCGAGCGCAACATCGCGGCGCTCAACGGCATGACCATCGGCGAGGCCCACGACTTCCTCACCGGGCTCGAGCTGACCGGCAACCTGAAGGTGATCGCGTCGGAGCTGCTGCGCGAGATCGTGGGGCGGCTGCGGTTCCTGCGCGACGTGGGGCTGGACTACCTGACGCTGGACCGCCCGGGGCCGACGCTCAGCGGCGGCGAGGGGCAGCGCATCCGGCTGGCCAGCCAGATGGGCAGCGAGCTGACCGGCGTGCTGTACATCCTCGACGAGCCCAGCATCGGGCTGCACGCGCGGGACAACGATCGGCTGATCCGCACGCTCGAGCACCTGCGCGACGTGGGCAACACCGTGCTGGTGGTCGAGCACGACGCCGAGATGATGCTGGCCAGCGACTGGCTGGTGGACTTCGGGCCGGGCGCCGGGCGCGCGGGCGGTGAGGTGGTGGCCAGCGGGACGCCGGCGCAGGTGATGGCGGTGGCCGACAGCCTCACCGGTCAGTACCTGTCGGGCGCGCGCGCCATCGAGCTGCCGGCGGCCCGCCGCGCGCCCGATCCGGACCTGCAGATCCGGGTGATCGGCGCCCGCGCCAACAACCTCGACGGGCTGGACGTGGACATCCCGGTGGGGCTGTTCACCTGCGTCACCGGCGTCAGCGGCGCGGGCAAGAGCACGCTGGTGAACGCGATCCTCTGGCCGGCCGCCGCGCGGGCGCTGAACGGGGCGCGCGCCAACGCCGCCGAGCACGAGCGCCTCGAGGGGCTCGAGCACTTCGACAAGGCGATCGACATCGACCAGAGCCCCATCGGGCGCACGCCGCGCTCGAACCCGGCCACCTACACCAAGCTGTGGGACGAGATCCGCAAGGTGTTCGCCAGCACCCGCGAGGCGCGGGCCTACGGCTACAAGCCGGGGCGCTTCAGCTTCAACGTGAAGGGCGGGCGCTGCGAGAAGTGCGAGGGCGCCGGCGTCACCAAGGTCGAGATGCACTTCCTGGCCGACATCTACGTGCCCTGCGAGGACTGCGGCGGCAAGCGCTTCAACGACGCCACCCTGCGGGTGCGCTACCTCGACCGCACCATCGCCGACGTGCTCGACATGACCATCGACGAGGCCGCCGAGGTGTTCTCGAACCACCGCACCATCAAGCGGGTGCTGGCGACGCTGCAGTCGGTGGGGCTGGGGTACCTGCAGCTGGGCCAGCCCTCGACCACGCTGTCGGGCGGCGAGGCGCAGCGCATCAAGCTCAGCCGCGAGCTGGCGCGGCGGGCCACGGGCCGCACGCTGTACATCCTGGACGAGCCCAGCACCGGCCTGCACTTCGAAGACGTGCGCAAGCTGCTCGAGGTGGTGCAGGCGCTGACCGACGCCGGCAACACGATCGTGATGATCGAGCACAACCTCGACATCGTGAAGACGGCCGACTGGGTCATCGACCTCGGGCCGGAGGGCGGCGACGGCGGCGGCCATCTGGTGGCGCAGGGCACCCCCGAGGACGTGGCGGCGGTCGAGGCGAGCCACACCGGGCGGGCGCTGGCCGCGCTGCTGGGTGACGCGCGCCCCGGCGTTCCAGCGGAAGCGACCGCACGACGTTGACGCGGTGTGCCGCGCGCCCCCAATCTGGGGCGAGGCGCTGGCCATGTGGGGGCAACGCCAACTCGGGACGGGGGAAGAGGATGATCCGGGGACGCACTTCGTGGGCAGCGGGCTCGATCCCGGCGGTGGTGGCGCTCGTGTGCGCCGCCGCACCAGCGGGGGCGGCGCCCGTCGAGGGCGGCTTCCAGCGCTTCGAGACCGGGCCGGCCTGCAACCGGGCCCAGACCGGCGTGCTGCAGATGGGCCTCGACGTGTTCGGCGGCTTCGGCAGCAACACGCGCATCGGGCAGAACGCGACCTTCGACCCGGCCAACGACGAGCCGGATCGCGGCGCGCGCGGCACGGTGTTCGAGAGCATGCCCTTCCTCTGCCAGACGCAGGCCGGCGCCAGCGTCGGCAGCTGGCTCGAGGCGGGGCGCATCGGCGACGGCGTGCAGGCGGTGGCGGACGCCGACGGCAACCGGATGACCAGCCGGTACCAGGTGAACGGCGTCGGGGTGGAGCTCGTGGCCACCTTCGAGTGCAACCGCATCACGCAGTGCTACACCTTCACCAACAACACCGAGCAGCGGCTGGACGAGCTGGCGCTGATCCCCTACGTCGACGGCGATCTGTTCTTCGTCGGCACCTTCAACAACGACTTCGGCGGCACGTCGGTCGGCATCCCGCGCAACATCTACGAGTTCGACGCGGGTGACGATCCCAACGAGCCCACCTCGCAGCTGGCGCTGTTCGGCGGCGATCCCGAGGATCGCTTCCTGACCGGCTGGGAGCTGGGCGAGTTCAGCGAGAGCCGGCGGCGCATCGGCAACACGCGCAACGGGTGCGAGCCCCTGCGCAACGGCATCACCGACATGGAGGGCGGGAACACCGATCGCAACGGCGATCTGGTCACCGACGACGGCTACGACGTGACGCTGTCGCTGCGCTTCGACGTGGGCCCGCTGGAGCCCGACGAGATGAGCCCGGCGGTGTGCTACAGCCTGAAGTGGGGCTTCGCCCTGGCCTGCAGCGACGAGGACGCCGACGGCGTGTGCGTGCCGCAGGACAACTGCCCCGAGGTGCCCAACCCGGAGCAGCTGGACATCGACGGCGACGGCGTGGGCGATCCCTGCGACAACTGCCCGGCCGACGCCAACCCCGATCAGGCCGACGAGGACGGCGACGGCCGGGGCGACGTGTGCCAGATCTGCGAGCCGCGCCCCGAGCGCTGCGACAACATCGACAACGACTGCGACGGCACCACCGACGAGGACGTGCCCGGCGCCGGTGAGGCGTGCGAGACCGGCCGCCCCGGCGCCTGCGCCCCCGGGCGGCGGGTGTGCCGCAACCGCCAGCTGGCCTGCGTGCAGAACGTCGAGGTGGCGGACGAGGCCTGCGACGGGGACGACAACGACTGCGACGGCATCATCGACGAGGGCATCGACGGCACCGGCGAGGACTGCGCCACCGGCCTGCCGGGCGTGTGCACCGACGGCGTCCGGGTCTGCGATCCGGGGGGCGGCGTCGTGTGCCGCCCGATCGTCCCGCAGAGCCCCGAGGTGTGCGACGGGCTGGACAACGACTGCGACGGCCGCGCCGACGAGTCGATCGGCGCGGGCGAGCCCGCCTGCGTGACCGGGCGTCCGGGCGCCTGCGCGCCGGGCGAGCCCACCTGCGTGGAGGGCGTCTTGACGTGCGAGCCGATGCACAGCCCGCCCGAGCAGGAGTCGGCCTGCGACGGCATCGACGACGACTGCGACGGCCGCATCGACGAGAACCTGCGCAACGGCTGCGGCCTGTGCGGCGACGTGGCGCAGGACGTCTGCAACGGCGAAGACGACGACTGCGACGGCACCGTGGACGAGGATCCCGAGTGCCCCGACCTGTGCCGCGCCGGCCGCTGCGCCGATCCCTGCGTCAACTTCGAGTGCCCCGACAACGAGATCTGCGTGATGGGCGCCTGCATCCTGCGCTGCGAGCACGAGCCCTGCGCGGCGGGCGAGGTCTGCGACGCGATCTCGGGGCGCTGCGCCGATCCCTGCGCCGACACGAACTGCGACGGCGGCCGCGTGTGCCACCTGGGCGAGTGCGTGCCCGACAGCTGCTACGCGCTCGGCTGTCCGGACGGCGAGCTGTGCATCGAGAACGCCTGCACGGCCGATCCCTGCACCGGGGTGCAGTGCGGCGCGGGTGAGTTCTGCCGGGCCGGGCAGTGCGTGGTCAGCTGCGCCACGGTCGCCTGCGCCCTCGACGAGGTGTGCGTCGACGGCGTCTGCGCCGCCGACCCCTGCGGGGGCGTGCAGTGCGAGGACGGCAAGGTGTGCGTCAACGGGGCCTGCATCAACGATCCCTGCCAGGGGGTGAACTGCCCGTTCGGCCAGCAGTGCAACGACGGCCGCTGCATCAGCGACCCCTGCATCGGCGTGCGCTGCCCGCTGGGCCAGACCTGCGTGTTCGTCGACGCGGTCGCGCAGTGCGTGCTGGACGAGAACTACATGCCGCCCCCGCCGCCGCGCGAAGACGGCGGCGTGGCGCCCGGCACCGACGGCGGCGTCGGCCCGGCGACGGACGGCGGGCCCATGATGCCCGAGGGCGACGGGGACGTGACGCCGACGGTCGACGCGGCCGACCCGCCGGATCCGATGCGCGACGGGGGCTTCGTGCCCGCCCCGGACGCGAGCACGGGTGGTGGCGGCGGCGCCGACGCGGGCGCGCTGACCGATCCGGAGGAAGGGTGCGACTGCGACGTGGCCGCCGACCGGCCGGCCGGCGCCCTGCCCTGGCTGGCGTTGGTGCTGTTGGGCCTGGTGCGGCGGCGCCGGCCGCGCTGAGCCGGCCCGCGGACGGGGCCGCCGGGCGCAGCCGGTCGCGCCCCCAGGCTCACCCGATCAGAGCACCGGGGCCTCGGCGGCCTCACCCACCTCGCTGAAGTAGCGCAGCAGGGCCCAGACGTCCAAGGGGCGCAGGGCGTCGAAGGCCACGCCGAGCGCCGGCTTGCCCTCGCCGCTGGCCCACATGACCGTGCCGCGCGCCTGCACGACGTGGGCGGGCTTGGGCACGTGCAGGCGGAACTCCACCTCGGCGCCGAAGGGGGCCTCGAGATCCGTACCCACCAGCATCCCGCCCAGGCTGAGGTTGATGGTGTGGGTCGACTGGGTGTCGCCCCCGACCACCAGATCGACCGGCAGCTGACACGCGAATCGCCCGAAACGGCGGCGGCCCTCGGACATGGTGCTCCCTCCTCGACGCAGAATCGCCGCATCATGGGGATCGGCGCCGCGGGGTGTCAACCGCCCGGCTCTTGATCCGGCGGCGCCTTCCCGTCGATGCTAGGGCCCGCCCCGGACGCGGGGCCGAGGTGGCGCGCGGCGGTCGGTGGATCGTGGGTCGGCGGGACGTCCACCTCGACACCCCCGGGGAGAACAGGGTGCGACGAGAGCGGAATCTGCGAGGCCTGTGGCTGGTCGCGCTGCTGGGCGCGGTCGGCGCGCCCGGCTGCGCCACCGAGGGCGACCAGGACGTGGCCGACGCGGGCCGCATCGTGGGCGGGCGTGACGCCCAGGCGGGGTGCGGCAGCGACGCCGACTGCCCGGGCGGCGTGTGCCGCGTGGGGCAGTGCGTGTTCCCCGACGGCCCCTGCGCCGTGCCCGACGACTGCCTGACCCCCCAGCTGTGCTTCCAGGGCGTGTGCATCGATCCGCAGAGCGACTGCCGCGCCGATCTCACCTGCGACGGCGGCAGCTATTGCGCCAGCGACGGCGCGTGCGTCGCCATCGGCCAGATGCCGTGCAGCCCGTGCGCCACCGACACCGAGTGCGGCGGCGAGCCCGACCGGTGCGTCGAGCTGGACGGCAGCGCGGTCTGCGCGGTGGCCTGCATGGGCACGACCTGCGCCGCCGGCTTCACCTGCTCCGAGGGACAGTGTCTGCCCGACGCCGGCTGCGCGGCCGGCGGGCCCTGCGACGGCGTCGACTGCGGCGAAGGCTCGGTGTGCGATCCCCGCCGGCGCGCCTGCGTCACGCGCTGCGATCCGGCCGCCGACGCCTGCGCGCCGCCCACGAGCTGCCGCGAGGACGGGCTGTGCTGGGCCTGTCGCGTCGACGACGACTGCACCGACGGGACGCGCTGTGAGCCCCTGCGCGGCCTGTGCGTGGCCTGCCTCGAGGACGCCGACTGCGGCGAGGGCGGCACCTGCGACGCGCGGGGCCGTTGCCGGGCGTGCGAGGCCGACGCGGACTGCGCCGAGGGCGTCTGCGATCCCGCCACCCACCAGTGCGTGCAGTGCCTCGAGGACGCGCAGTGCCCCGAGGGCGTGTGCGAGTCGCGCCGCAAGCAGTGCGTCGAGTGCCGCGGCCGCGCCGAGTGCCCCGCCGGCACCGTGTGCGATCCCAACCGCAACGTCTGCGTCACCTGCGTCGACGACGGCGACTGCCTCGGCGGCCGCGTGTGCGAGCCCGAGACGGGCACCTGCGTCGGGTGCCTCGACGACGACGACTGCCCCGAGGGCGTGTGCATCGCCGAGACGCGCACCTGCGCGGGCTGCCGAGAGGACGCCGACTGCCCCGGCGGCCGCTGCCGCGAGGCCGGCCAGCAGTGCGTGCAGTGCCTGCGCGACGCCGACTGCCCCGACGGCCGCTGCAACCCCATCTCGGCCACCTGCGTGCCCTGCCTCGAGGACGGGGACTGCAACCCAGGCGTCTGCATCGACCAGACCTGCAAGCCCTGCCGCGTGGACGCCGACTGCGGCGGCGACGCCACCTGCAACGCCGAGAACCGCTGCATCGGGTGCGCCGAGGACGCCGACTGCGGCGCCCAGGTGTGCGTGGATCAGCTGTGCGTCGACTGCCGAGACGACGCCGGCTGCCCCGAGGGCACGCGCTGCCACGGCGCCCTGCGCACCTGCGTGGCGTGCGTCGAGGACGCCGACTGCGCCGACGGCCGCTGCCTGGCCGCCGAGGGCCGCTGCGTGCCCTGCGTCGAGGACGCCGACTGCCCCGACGGCCGCTGCGGGCCGCAGAACAGCTGCGTCGCCTGCATCGAGGACGCCGACTGCCCGAACGGCCGTTGCCTGCCCGGCGAGCAGATCTGCGTCGCGTGCCTCGAGGACGCCGACTGCCCCGACGGGCGCTGCAGCCCCAACCGCACCTGCGCCACCTGCCTGGGCCCCGACGACTGCCCGGCCGGCCAGCGCTGCGATCGGGAGAACGACGCCTGCGTGCAGTGCACCGAGGACGCCCACTGCCCGCAGCCGGGGGCCTGCGATCCGGCGACGCGCACCTGCCGGCGCTGCGCCGACGACGCCGACTGCCGCGGCGATCGCTGCGACGTCGCGAACGACCGCTGCGTCGAGTGCCTGCGCGACGCCGACTGCCCCGCCGACGCGCCGGCCTGCGACCCGGCGACCGGCACCTGCGCCGTGTGCGTGGACGACGGCGACTGTCCGAACGGCGTCTGCAACGACGAGCGACGCTGCGTCGGCTGCGAGCGCGATCGCGACTGCGGCGCCGCGGCGCCCTACTGCCAGCCGCTGTTCCAGCGCTGCGTGGGCTGCCGAGGCGACGTCGACTGCGACGGCGGGCTGGTGTGCAACGAGTCGATCGGGCGGTGCGTGCCGCCCGAGGACATCTGCGTGCGCGACGCCGACTGCGGGGCCGGCCGCCTGTGCGACGATCTGCTGCAGCGCTGCCACACCGCGGACGGCGGCTGCACCTCGGACGCCGACTGCCGGCCCGAGCACCAGTGCAACCGGTTCTTGAACCGCTGCACCGGGTGCGGCGTGATCTTCCCGCTGCCCTTCCTGGTCTGCCCCGACGGGCAGATCTGCATCGCCGACATCTGTACCCCGCTGTGACGAGGCTGCCCGTGCGGACGTGCCGCTCCCTGCTCTGTCTGTGCGCCGCGCTGGCGCTGGTGACCGCCTGCGACGACGGGGCCGCGGTGGGCGGCGGCGGCGGATCGCGGGCGGACGTCGCCCCGGACGAGGCCGACGGCGCCGGCCTCGACGCGGCGGCGACGACGCGGACACCACGCCCAGCGCCGACGCGGCGCCGACGGTGGACGCCGCGCCCAGCCCGGACACCACGCCCGGCGCCGACGCGACGACGCCGGCCGCGGACGCCGCGCCCGCGGACGCGGCCGCGCCGCCCGCCGACGCCGGGTCGGCGGACGGGGCGCCCCCCGCCCCCGACCAGGGCGCCTGCGCCGCCACCCCCGAGACCTGCAACGGGCTCGACGACGACTGCGACGGCACCGCCGACGAGGGCACGGGCGGCGACGCCTGCGACGCCCCCGCGGGCTGCGGCGCCGGCACCTTCGCCTGCGTGGACGGCGCGCTGGTGTGCCGGGGGGCGCCCAACGGCGCGCTCGACACCTGCAACGGCGTCGACGACGACTGCGACGGGGCGCTCGACGAGGCCGATCCGCAGGCGGGCAACGCCTGCGGCCGCGACGTGGGCGCGTGCAGCTCCGGCGCCCTGCGCTGCGTGGCCGGCACCCTCACCTGCGTCGGCGGCACGAGCCCGGTGCCCGAGATCTGCGATCGCGAGGACAACGACTGCGACGGGCGGGTGGACGAGGGCGAGGGCGCCTGCGTCGACGACGGCCTGCCCTGCGAAGAGGATCGCCAGTGCGGCACGGCGTTCTGCCTGAACGACTACGGCACGCTGTACTGCAGCGAGGCCTGCGACCCCGCCAACGACACCTGCGGCGTGGGGCTCACGTGCCAGACGCGCCAGGGTGAGAGCTACTGCTTCCGCACCTTCGCCCCCTGCGACAGCGACGCCGACTGCGGCGCGGGCGAGAACTGCCAGCTCGTGCCGCCCGAGGGTCCCGCGGATCTGGGCGGCCGCTGCCGGCCCGGGGTGCCGGGCGGGCTGCCGGTGGGCGGCGACTGCCGGGATCCGGCGAACCGCTGCGCGTCGGCCCTGTGCCTGGCCGGCGAGCGCTGCACGACGCTGTGTCAGCACACCGACGAGTGCCCCGTGGGCTATCGCTGCGCGCTGACCGGCATCCGGCTGGGCAACGGCGATCTGGTCGACATCGGCTTCTGCCTGCAGGGCTGCGGGGGCGACGGCGACTGCGATGGGCCCCACGGCCACGTCTGCCAGTACGGGCCGTTGGTCGAGGGGACGGGCATCGTCGGTTACTGCGATCCGCCCGCCAACGGCGCGCCGGTGGGCTCGCCCTGCGATCTTCAGGCGAACCCGCCGATGCGCTGCGACCACCGGTACTGTCAGGGGCCCGAGGGCGACCGCTACTGCACGCAGGGCTGCGCGCTCGACGACGACTGCCCGGGTGGCTGGTCGTGCGTCGACAACCCGGTCGCCGGCACCGACTTCAGCTTCGGGATCTGCCGCCGGCCTTGACCGGCCGCCGTCGCGCCGCGCCCACACCGATCAGCGCCAGCAACCACAGGGCCAGCGCGGCGCGCCCCGCCGGCGCGCCCGGCTGCGCCGCGCAGCCGTCGTCGACCGAGCTCTCCTGGTTGTGCAGGTTCTCGAGATCGACGTAGTGATCCCCCTTCACCGCGATGGCCGCGCAGGTGCCCTCGCCCGCGGGGTAGACGTCGCAGAGGCACTCGATGTCGTCGGGATGCAGGGAGCGCTTGTCCAGCTCGCCGCGCGGGGCCGACGCGAACATCGTCGCCGCCGCCACCGGCGTGTGGTCGAGGCCCAGGAAGTGCCCCACCTCGTGCGTCACGGTGTTCGCGATGTCGAAGGCCACGCGCGCGGGCAGCGTGGTGGTGGTGAAGCGGAAGCCGCTGCCGTTGAGCTCGATGTCGGCGTCGATGATCGCCCCGGCGAAGGGGCACTCACCGCCCGCCTTGTCGCAGAAGGTGACCGTGGTGACCGCGATGACGTCGCCGTCGTGCGGCCACTGGCTGGCGCTCTCGCGCCACAGGACGTTGTTGATGTTCACGCCGCCCTGCTGATAGCCGGCGCGCGGATCGTTGGTCAGCCCCTGATACTCGAGGCTCAGCCCGCCGCACGCGGGGTTCTCCCACGTGGCGAAGCTGTCCTTCACCGCCGCCAGCGTCGCCGGGAAGGGCTCGTCTTCGGTGCCCGCCTCGTGCACGTGGAACGGGATGCAGGTGGTCCACCATTGCAGCGGCGTGCCGTTGCTGGTGCGCGACCGCACGCAGGCGTCGGCCGGCTGAGCCCAGGTCAGGGCGAGGGCCGCGAGCAGAGCAGCGCGCATCATGTTCTCCTCCGACGTCGGCCGAGCGCGAGCGCGCCCGGCAGCATCCACATCCAGGAATCCGCAGCGTGGCCGGGGGTCGCCGAGCAGCCGTCACCGGACCGGGCCGCGCCGGGCCCGGCGTCGACGCCGACGTCCGCGACCGCGTCGGCCCCGCCGTCGTCGGTGGCGGCCCCGCCGAGCGCGAGCGCCACCGCCCCTTGCCCCGCGAGGGTCCACGCGGCGACCGCCTCCGCCTCGGGCGGGACGCGCACCGAGCCGTCGACCACCGGGGCGTCGTGCCAGCCCGCGCGCCACCACGCGCGCACGGCGTCGCCCTCCACCCACCCGCCGAGTGGCAGCACCCGATCCTCGCCCACCGATCGCGGCGGGCCGAGGGTGGGTCGGCGCGGCGCGCCGGCCCAGGTGCTCGCGGCCGCCAGCCCCGCGGCGTCGTCGGCCTGCGGCGCGTCGGGTCCGCTGCCCGGGCCGAGGCGCGGGGCCATGAGCGCGGTCAGCCGGGGGTCGTCGGCGGCGAGGGCCGCGCAGGCCGGCCCCTCGGGCTCGCCGCAGCTGTGTCCCAGGCCCAGCGCGTGCCCCAGCTCGTGCGCCAGCACCGCCCGCAGCGCGTAGCGCCGCGGCGCGGGCGGCTCGACCAGCGGGAAGCGGGCGTCGTGGGTCAGCACGTCGGCGTCCACCAGGCGGTCATCCTCGCTGGTCCACAGGGTGAAGGCCACCAGGGCGGGATCGCCCACCAGATCGGTCCACGCGGCCGCCTCGGTCACCCGCCGCCAGGTGATCACGCCGTCCGGTCCGAGCGGGGGCGTCGGCACCAGACGCAGCGCCGCGGGCCCGGCCGCCGTCCACCGGGCGGCGGCCCACTGCCACACGGGCGACGACTCGGCCACGGCCAGGGGCCACGCGTCGGCCGGCCACGCGAGCGGGCGGCCCGCCGCGTCGCGCGCGGGCGTCCAGCCCAGCGCCAGCGGGGCGGCGATCAGGACGAGCAGGCGCCACGGGTTCAGCGCGCCGGCCCGGGCTTCACGAGGGCGGCGTTCACCGCGCGGACGAAGGCGGGCAGCGTGACCTCGGCGGGCAGCGGGCCGGCCTCGATCAGCGCGCCGTCCGCGCGCTTCGTCACGCGCCGCAGATCGCCGGTCTGCCGCACCAGCGTGGGGCCGACGGTCTGCAGCTCGAGCCGCATCTTGCCCTGGCTCATTCCCACCACGCTGAAGGCGGCGCGCGCCTTCTCGGCGCGCAGGAAGACGGCGACGCGCTCGTCGGGCTCGAAGGCCGCGACGCCCGCGACGCGCTGCGAGATGCCGTCGACGCTGCCCCCCAGCACCTCGACGCGGAAGGTCGAGGCCGCCTCGCCCTTCAGCACGTCGTCGGCGGCCAGCGTGACGGTGGTGACGATGCGCCCGTCGCGCCAGGCGGCGCTGCGGTCGACCACCCGCCCGACGACGATGGCGTCGGCCGCGCGGGCGAGCCCCTCGAGGTCGTAGCCCACGACGGTCGTCGCGGTCGCCGGCGCGGCGCACAACAGAAGACCCAGCAGCGTCGGGATCGTCGCCCTCATGCCCACCTCCACGGTCGGCCCCATCTTAGCGGCCGCCCTCCACCGAACGCCATGGCGCGCCCGGCTCGTCCCGGTCCGCACGACGGCGCGCAGAAAGTCGAAAAAATGCTCAAGTCCCCCACCCGACGGTCGATGTCCCGACCGACCGGCGATCCGGGAGGCGGCGATGAGCGTAGGGGCGATCGGGGGCAGCGGCGCGAACGCCGCCATCCAGTACGCGCGGCAGGCCCCCGCGGCCCTCGCCCCACAGGCCGCCGCCCAGGCGGCCGAGATCACCGTCTTCAAGAAGGCCATCGACAGCCAGAGTCAGGCCGCGCTGCAGCTGATCGCGGCCATCCCCGACATCGGGCGCCTGGTGAACACCTACGCCTGACTGCCCCGCCTCGACCACCACGACGCCCGCGTGGTCGTCGTCGTCGTCGAACCGAACGCAGCCTCGGTCAGCCCCGGCGCGGGTGCTCGCCTCGCGGCCCCGCCCGGTGCCGGTGGCGCTACAACAGGTTCGCCGCCAGCTCGGCCAGCGGGCTGCGCTCGCCCTTCGCCAGCGTCACGGTGCCCGCGATGGCCTGGTCCTGGAACTTGTTCACGAGGTGCACCAGCCCGTTGTTGGTCGAGTCCACGTAGGGGTTGTCGATCTGGTAGGGGTCGCCGGTGAACACCAGCTTGGTGCCCTCGCCGGCGCGCGTGACGATCGTCTTCACCTCGTGGGGCGTCAGGTTCTGCGCCTCGTCGATGATGATGTACTGGTTGGGGATCGACCGCCCGCGGATGTAGGTCAGCGGCTCGATCTCGACGACGCCCATCTCGACCAGATCGGCGTGCGGCGCGTGATCGCGCCGGTTGTTGTTGCTCTGGTGCTGGCGCGTCAGGCCCAGCAGCAGCTCGACGTTGTCGTAGATGGGCTTCATCCACGGATCGAGCTTCTCCTCGAGCGTGCCCGGCAGGTAGCCCAGGTCGCGGCCGAGCGGGAAGATCGGCCGGCTGACCAGCACCCGGTGGTAGCGATCCTCCTCGGTCACCTTGTGCAGCCCGGCGGCGAGCGCCAGAAGCGTCTTGCCGGTGCCCGCCTTGCCCACCAGCGTCACCAGCTGGACGCTGTCGTCCAACAGCAGGTCGAGGGCGAAGGACTGCTCCTTGTTGCGTGGCGTGAGCCCGAAGACGACCACCTCGCCTCGCCGCTTGGGCAGCGCGCGCAGGCGCCCGGACCGCGGATCGAAGCGCGCCAGCGCCGTGTGGTTCGCGCGCGCCTCGTCCCGCAGCAGGATGTACTCGTTCGGGTGGAAGGGCGGATCGATCGTCACCTCGATGCCCTCGTCGAAGGCCCGCTGGATCGACTCCGCGTCGACCACCACCTCGCGGTGACCGGGGTACAGCTGCGCCAGCTCGACGTTGCCGGGATCGTAGTCCACCGAGTCGAGGCCCACCGCGTTGGCGCGGATGCGCAGGTTGGCGTCCTTGGTGACGAAGACGACCTTGCGCTGGGCGTCCTGCGCCCGCAGCTCGAGGGCGCAGCGGAGGATGAGGTTGTCGTAAACGTGCTGGCTGGCGAAGAAGGTGTCGGCGTGCTCCTGCTGCTTCACGAAGGCGACGCGCAGGATGCCCCCGGTCTCGAGCTCGACCCCGTCGCTCAGCCGCCCGCGCTTGCGCAGCCCGTCGAGCTGGCGCGCGCACTCGCGCGCGTTGCGCCCGAGCTCCGACAGGTCCTTCTTGAACTGGTCGAGCTCCTCGACCACGTAGATCGGCAGCACGACCTCGTTGTCCTCGAAGCGGAACAGCGCGTTGGGATCGTGGAGGATGACGTTGGTGTCGAGGACGAAGGCTTTCTTGGGCATGTCTTCTCGCGGGCGGCTCAAGGCGCGCTTGTCCGGGCCGGCACCGAGCGGGCGACCTCACTGAAGGCCACCACCTGGTTCCGGCCGCCGTGCTTGGCGGTGTAGAGGGCCTGATCGGCGTTCTCGATCAGCGTCGCCTTCTCCCGCCCGTCGTCGGGGAAGGTGGCCACGCCGATCGACAGGGTCACCTTCACCGGCCCCTTCTCGTGCGTGAACGTCAGCTGCTCGACCTCGGCGCGGATGCGCTCGGCCATCTGCGCGGCGCCCTCGGGCTCGGCGTCCTCGAGCAGCACGGCGAACTCCTCGCCGCCGTAGCGCGCGGCGAGATCGATCTTGCGCACCGCCGTGGCCAGCACGCGCGCCACGCCCTTCAGCACCTCGTCGCCGAAGGGGTGGCCGTAGTTGTCGTTCAGCCGCTTGAAGTGGTCGATGTCGGTCAGCAGCAGCGCCATCTGGCCGCCGCGCCGATCCGCGCGCCCCAGCATCGCGTCGAAGGCCTGCTGGAAGGTCCGGTGGTTGTTCAGGCCGGTCAGGCCGTCGGTCGTCGCCAGCTCGCGGATCTGCTCGTGCGCCCGCGCCAACCCCAGCTTGATCGCCACCTGCCCCGCGATGAGCGCCAGCATCTCCTCGTGCGGCGAGCCCAGCACGCCCTCGGCGCGCGCCGCCACGGTCAAGGCGCCGAGGGGCTCGGACCCCTGCCCCTCCTTCAGCAGCGGCACCACGCGCAGCGAGCGCATCTCGCTCAGCTTGTCGCCGGCGGTGAACACCGGCTGGCTGCCCTTGTAGATCCCGCCCACCGGCAGCGCGTGCCGCACCTTCACCGCCCGCCCCACCAGCCCCTCGTCGGTGGTGAAGCGCAGATCGGCGTAGCGCTCGGCGGCCACCCCGCTGGCCTTCACCACCCGGTGCACGTCGCCGTCGACCAGGCTGATGACCGACAGATCGACCGGCACCATCGCCCGCACGGCCTGCAGCGCGGCGTCGGCCACCTGCTCGAGCCCGAGCGCCCCGTTGAGCTCCTGCAGGCCCACGCAGAACCGCCGGATGGTGCTGCGCTCGTGGTCGGTGGCCTTGAGGCGCTGCCCGGTCGCGACGTCCAGCGCCAGCTTGCGCGCGGCGATGCGCAGCGCGCGCCGCTCGGCGTCGCTCCAGGGCTGATTGGCCGCGCGGTCGACGCACAGCACGCCGGCCACCTGCCCGTCGCCCCCGCGCATCACCTCGGCGGGCGCCGGCACGGCCACCGCCATCGCGCCGCCGACGCCGCCCGCGTCGGCGTAGTACGGCAAGCCGTTGAACCCCGCGTGCACGGGCGCCACGGCCACCTCGCGCACGTCGCGCAGCACGCTGCCCGGCAGCCCGGCGCCCAGCGCGTAGGGGCCGTCGACCAGATCCTCGCGCAGGGTCGACACGCCGCGCAGCTGCATCGCGCCGCCGTCGGCGTCCCGCCACAGCACCGCGGCCGTCGTCAGCCCCAGCGACTCGCGCAGCAGGTCGAGCTGCAGGTTGAAGGACTCGCTCAGGTAGTCGAGGGTCATGCGGCCGACGGTGTGGCGCCCGTCCATCGGCCCGGGCAGCGATCGCAGCACCGGGGCCTGCGCCGTCTGCAGCCCGAAGTCCCGCGCGGTGGCCTCTTCGGCGCGCGCCTTGGCCTCGGCGGCGTGCGCCTCGGTCAAGCGGCGGCGGAAGGACTCGAGGCGGGTCAGCTGCGTCAGCGCCACCGCCGCGCCCGCGTAGAGCGCCAGGTGCAGCGCCAGGGCCACGAAGTCCTGCCGCCCCGCCACGGCCAGCCCCACCTCGAGGGCCAGAGCGACGCCGACGGCGAAGCCCCACACGTGCCGGGGGAAGGTCGCGACCAGCCAGGCCACCAGCGCCGCGGCCACCGGCGTCAGGTGCGCGGCGTAGGCGCCGCCGAGGCGCATCAGCATCCACACCGAGACCGTCCACAGGACGGGGCCTTCCAGCTCGGCGAAGGGTCGGCGCGCGCGCTCGCCGCGCAGGCGCGCCCGGGCGTCCACGACCACCAACGCCACGACGGCCAGGCCGACCAGCGCGGTGAACCAGCGGGCGCCGAAGCCAGGGTCGAAGACGCCGGCCACCACCGAGGCGCCCGCGACGGCCGCCACCCCCAGCACCGACCACGGAGCGACCAGCGCGGCGACGCGGGCCGGCAGGCCCGGTCGGGGCTTCCTCACGGCTCGGCGCCGCGCTCGCCCGCGGGCACGAAGCGGTAGACCACCTCGTCCCCGCGCACCATGCCGAGGCCGGTGCGCGCGTGGTGCAGGCTCTCGTCGGGATCGCTGCGCAGCCGCCGGATGGCCTCGCGCAGCTCGCCCGCCTGCGTGGCGAGCTGCTCGTTCTGCGCGCGGACCCGCGCGAGCTCCGCCCGGAGCTCGGCGTTGCGCGCCCGCAGCTCCGGATCGATCGTCCAGCGCGAGAAGGCGAAGACGGCCCCGGCCAGGCCGGCGAGCAGGACGGGCGGCCCGAGCCACCGCAGGAGGGTGCGCATCATGTCGTCGGGTGTAGCACCATGAAGGCGTCCCGAAAAGGGGGTCGTGCCCACCCGGGGCCCGCGGGCGCGTCGGGTCAGTTCGCGCCGCGCAGCTGGGCGCTGATCTTCAACCGCGACGCGCGCGCGATCTCCATCACCTGGGCGATGCGCCCGTAGGACGCGCGCTGATCCCCGCGGATCAGCACCACCGTGCGCGGGTTGTCGTTGGCCGCCTTCAGCAGCCGCACGCGCAGCTCCTCGAGGCTGACCCGCTCGTCGGCGCCGACGAAGATGTTGCCCTCGGCGTCCACCGCGATGGCGAAGTCGTCGTACTCCATCGCGGCCGCCTCGAGGCTCGACTCGGGCAGGTCGACGGGCACCTGCGGCGCCTTGGGCGTGCTCTGGCTGACGTAGCTCGAGGTGAGCAGGAAGAAGATCAAGAGCTGGAAGACGACGTCCACCAGCGCGGTGATGTCGACCACGGTGGCGGCGCGTCGGCGCACGCCGCTGGGGCCGCCCCGGAAGTTCACGCCTCGCCCTCTTCCTTGGCGGCCGTCACCGTCGGCTCGGCGTCGACGGCCAGCAGGTCGAGCAGGTCGAGGCAGACCTCTTCCATCTCGATGGCCAGCCGGTCTACCCGCGACAGCAGGTACTTGTAGCCGAGGAACGCGGGGATGGCGACGGAGAGGCCGGCGGCGGTGGTCATCAGGGCCGCCCAGATGCCCGACGCGAGGCTGGCCGGGTTGACCGGGCCCGCGGCGTCGCCCACCTCGGCGACCACCGTGCGGAAGACGTCGATCATGCCGACCACCGTGCCCAGCAGCCCCAGCAGCGGCGTGACCGCCGCGATGGTGCCCAGCACCTCGACGAAGCGGCCGAGGTGCGTGACCTCGATGCGGCCGACCTCCTCGAACGCCTCCTTGACGACGTCGCGCGCCCGCCCGGCGTGACGCAGGCCGGCGGCCACGACGACCGACGCCGCCGATCGGTTGCCCTCGCACAAGGTCAGCGCCTCGGGCGCCCGGCCCTCGCGCACCTTCTTGCGCACCAGCTGCAGGAAGTCGCGCGGGATGACCCGGCCCCCCCGCAGCGCGACGACGCGCTCGATGAAGACGGTCAGGGCGACCACCGAGAACGCGAGGATGGGGACCATGAGGACCCCACCCTGCTTGAGGAACGCGAACAGCTCGCTCATCGGCCTCCCTCGGACAGGCTGCGCACCCGCCGCCGCAGGTGGTCGACCGGGGTGAGGCCGACGTAGGTCTCGACGTGCCGCCCCTGCGGATCGATCAGGAACGAGGCCGGGATGGCGGCCAGGGCGCCGAAGGGCGTCTGGCCTTGCAACATCGCGCGGTCGGCCAGCAGCACGGGGAAGCGGATGCGCAGCAGCTCGACGAAGGGCGGCAGCAGCGCCTCCGGCGTCGTGTCGAGGCTGACGCCGAGGACGACGAAGTCGGGCAGCGCCTGCTCACCGTGGGCCAGATCGTCCAGGACCGGAATCTCCTCCAGGCACGGGGTGCACCAGGTCGTGAAGAAGTGCACCAGCACGACCCGCCCGCGATAGTCGGACAGCCGGACGGGCGTGCCGTCCAGCCGTGGCAGCTCCAGCACCACCGTCCGCGCGGTGCCCCCCTGAGGGCCACCGATGGGCGGGGGCACGCCGGGCATGGGCCGCGCGCCGCCGCAGGCGGTCAGGGCCGCGGCGATCACCAGCGCGGTGATGCCCCGACAGGTGGGCTGAACCGGCGACACGCGCCGCAGTATGCCGACGCGGGCACCGCCGAGCAACGTGGCCGCCGTCCGACGCGCGCGTGCTACATTGGCGCGCATGCGAATCTGGATGATCGGCTCGTTCACTCTCGTCACCGCCCTCGGCGCCATGGCCTGCGGCGACGCGGACGTGCGCCTGGGGCGCAGCGCGCTGGCCCAGGGCGACTATGGGCGCGCCGTGTCGGCCTTCGAGCGGGCCGAGGCGCGGCTGGGGCGCACCCCCGACATCGCCGCCGGCCTGGGCGCCGCGCACCGCGCGCGGGCGGATCAGCTGATGACGGCCGGCCAATGCGACGCGGCGCGCGAGGCGCTGCAGGCTGCCGAGCAGGTCAGCCCGCCGCTGCTGGTCGATCACCAGGGGCTGTTCGAGTGCGCGGCGGCCCAGGGCGCCGCGCCCGACGTGCAGGTGGCCTACCTGAAGCGCCTGCGCGCGCTGGGCGACGAGCGCATCAGCGTCGTGCACACGCTGTTTCGGTTCGAGCTCGCGCTCGAGCGCTACGCGGACGCCCTCGAGCGGGTGCCGGCGCTCGAGCGCCACTTCGCGCTCACCCTCGAGGATCGCCGGCGCCTGGCGCGGGTGTACGAGTCGCTCGGGCAGAGCCAGGCCGCGCTGACGCAGCTGCGCGCGCTGCCGCACAGCGAGCGCCGGCACCCGCTGCTGCGGCTCAAGGAGGCCGAGCTGCTCGAGAAGCAGGGCGAGGTCGAGCCGGCGCACGGCATCCTGCGTTCGCTGACCGTCGAGCACCCGCAGAACCCGGTCGTCTTCCTCCGGCTGGCCGACTTCCTGCGGCGCCGAGGCGACGGGGGCGCCGCCCGCGCCGTCCAGGCCCACGCCGACGCCCTGCGTGGCATCGAGCACACCGATCGCGCCCTGCGCCCCCTGCCGAAGAGCCGCCGCTGACGCGCGCCCCCTCGCCGGGATCGCCGACCCCGGCCGCGCGCCCCGTCACGGACCCGCCTTCGCCGCCACCGACGGCCCGGCCCCGACGCGGCGCCGCCAGTCGAGGCTGTCGGGCGCCAGATCCCGCCCGCAGGCGCGGGCGTGCGCCCCCTCGCTGCGCAGCAGGACGCCCTCGTAGCGGTTGCACCCCAGCGTGCCGCCGCCGTCGAACACCACCCCCACCCGATCGCCGATGAGCAGGTTGTCGTCCAGCACGACGCTGCCGCCCGCGCGCACGACGGCCGGCGCCGGGCGGGCCGTCCGCGACACGTGCTCGATGCGGTTGCCGACCAGATCGGTGGGCGCCGGGCCCTGCACGAAGACCGCCGCGCTCGCCTGGCCGGTGCCCTCGGCGCGCAGCCGGCTGTGCCCGATGTGCACCGCCTCGCGCACGCCCCGCACGACGACGGCCACCTCGCCCCCCTCGACGACGCTGTCGCGCACGTGCAGGGCCCGCGCGCCCTGCACCCACAGCCCGGTGTCGACGCCGCGCAGGCGGCTGTCGCGGATGCGCACGCGCGCCGCGCTCTCGACGTGCAGGCCGGTGCCGCCGCGCAGTGTCACCCGGTCGAGCGTCAGGGCCCCTTCGCCGACGTGGGTGAGCGCGACGACCTCGGCGTCGACGGTCAGGGCGCGCAGGGTCAGGGCCCCCGCCCCCTCGACGATCAGCCCGCCCACGATGCGCGCGCCCGGCGTGCCCTCGAGCACCACCGGCGCCGTGGGACGCAGCGTGAGGGGGCCGGCGTAGGCACAGTCGGCGGCCAGGCGCACCACCGACCCGGGCGCGGCCGATCCCACCGCGTCCTCGATCGAGGCGCCGCAGTCGAGGCTCACCGCGCCCGCGCTCAGCGCCGCCAGCATCAGTCCCCAGGTCACCATCCCGGCCCTCCCGCCGCGTCCGCCTGCAGGGTCGGAGCGGGCGGTCGCAGGGTGTAGGACCGGGTGTGTCGATGACCCAGGGTTCGGTACGGCCCCGGGGCGCGGGATCAGGGGTAGAACGGCACCGTCGTCACGCTGTACGAGCGGCGGTTGCCGAAGGCGATGTCGCTGTACGAGAAGTCCGCGTAATCGAAGGGCCCCTCGGCGATGATCGGCGTGACCGTCAGGTACATCAGGTCGTCGACCAGGCCGCCGGGCAGGATGTCCTCGGGCAGCGCCGGCAGCTGGTAGTGCGTCACGGCGCCCGGCGTGACGTGCGACCACAGGGGCAGGCCCCGCGCCGACTCGATGGTCACGAGGTTCGCGTGCGGCGGCTCGGCGGGCCCGTCGAGCGCCGGATCGACCGTCCACTCGACCACGCGCCCGGGGCCCAGCTCGCCGTTGTCGACGGGGTTCAGCATCGTCACGGTGCCCACGTTGGGCGCCACGACCATGCCCGCCGCGAAGTCGCGCTCGTACAGGAAGGTCGCCGAGTAGGGCGTCCAGTCGTCGGTCTCCGAGCGGGACAGCGAGAACCACTGGACGTCGATGTCGTCGTCCCACTGGGTCATGTCGGGCATGTACAGCATCTGCATCTGGGGCGAGGGCCCCTCGACCGCGCTGTCGAGCTCCCAGTAGCCCTCGGGCCCGAAGTCGAGGAAAACCCGCACCTCGTGGGTGGTGACCGCGGCCGAGACGTTCTGGATCGTCACCGGCACCTCGAGGTCGAGCGTCTTGTCGATGCGCACCTCGATGTCCTCGACGGCCTCGCCCGGGCTGACGCTGATGAAGCGCTGCACGCCCATGGCGATCGGCTGCAGATCGGCGCGCACCGGGCCGTAGTCGAGGCTGCCGTCGAGGTAGCCGTCGAGCAGATCCTTGCGCACGTAGCCCGCGGTGACGATCGCCGCCAGCTCGCCCGGGCGGACGAACACCTCGAAGGCGCCGTCCTCGAGCAGCACGCCGTTGGGCTCCGGCCAGGGCAGGCCGCCCCGGTTGAACAGCGAGGAGTGGCTGGTCTCGACGAAGGCCGCCAGCACCAGCCCCGGCTCGAGGGGCTTCTCGAGGTCGCCGAGGCCGACGACGCGCCCCATCAGGCGCGACGGCGGGATGGGATCCCGGTTGCCCCCGCCCTGCTCGATCTGATGGGGCGTCAGGTACAGCGTCACGTTCTCGTGCGTCACCCGCTCGAAGGTGCCGACCTCGTAGCCGGCCTGCGCCGCGGTCACCGACACCGGCCCGGCCAGCGAGCGCTCGGACAGCGTCACCTGGCCCTTCGCGTCGCAGGTGCCCTCCCAGCGGCCCTCGGCGTCGAGCGCCACCGCCAGCACGCGCGCGCCCTCGATGGCCTCGCCGGTGTAGGCGTCGAGGACGGTGACGTTGATCGATCGGCCGATGGGATCGCCCCACACGCCGCCGAAGCGGCTGACCGGATCGAAGTACTCGAAGGCGTCGGGCAGCAGGGTGTCGTCGAAGGGCGTCGACGCGCGCAGGGCGACGAAGCCCGAGCGCCCGGGCGGGGTGCGGGCGAAGGCCTGCTCGCTGGTGACCACCTCGACCAGCTCCAGCGCCTGCCCGTCGAAGCTGAGCGCCATGTCCTCGGTGAAGCCGCGCCCCACCAGCTCGACGACCGTGCCCCCGGCGACCGCGCCGCGCGGCGGCCGCACGTCGAAGACGTCGATCGCCTCGAAGTAGGTCAGCCCGTCGGCCAGGCGCGCGGTCTCGTCGCCCCGGGTGACCACCACGTCCACCGGGCCCGGGTCGGCCGCCGGCGCGGTGCAGCGCAAGAGCTGGGCGCGCTCGACGTCGCAGGGCACGACCACGTCGTCCAGCTTCACCTCGACGGTCTCGTCGAAGCCGTTGCCGCCCACGAGGAAGGTGGCGCCGCCCACGCTGGGCACGCGATCGGGCACCACGCCGGTGACGCCGAAGGGCCCCGCGGCGTCGGCCAGGTAGAGGTAGGCCGCGTGCGCGGTGAACGTGCCGTTGACGTTCTCGACGATCACGTCTGCCGGGCCCGGATCGCCCGCCGGCGTCGTGACCCGCAGCCGCTGCCGCCCCAGCTCGCTGGCGCCCACCTCGGCGGCCGCCCCCGCGAAGGTGACCCGGCTGCCCTCGGTCAGCCCGGCGCCGTCGATCACCACGTCGTCGCCGCCCGCCTCGCTGCCGAACTCGGGCGCCACGGCCTCGACCAGCAGCTCCTCGAAGTAGGTGAAGGCGCCGGGCAGGCGCGCCTCGCCGTTGATGTTGCGGACCACCACGTCCACGGTGCCGGGCG
Organism: Myxococcales bacterium; assembly: GCA_020633465.1. Classification (GTDB taxonomy): domain Bacteria; phylum Myxococcota_A; class Bradymonadia; order UBA7976; family UBA1532; genus JACKDN01. The sequence goes on along the minus strand of JACKDN010000018.1, from coordinate 7,955 downwards.
CCGAGCGCGGCGCCACGACGCGCAGCCGCAGCGGGTTGAGCACCTCGACCTCGGCGGCCGCCACGCCGCCGAAGCGCACCTCGGTGGGCTCGACGAAGCCGGCCCCGTCGATCTGGATCTCGACGCCGCCGGCGGCCGGGGCGCGGTCGGGCTCGACCGAGCGCAGGGCGACCTCGCGGTAGTAGGTGAAGCCCTCTTCGAGGTAGGCGGGGCGCGCGCCGTCGGGCCAGGTGACCTTGACGTGCACCGGGCCCACCTGATCGGCCGGGGGCGTGGTGCAGCGCAGGTGGTTCTCGTTCTCGACCTCGATGTCGCGGCAGCGCTCGTCGCCGAGGAACACCGACACGCCCTCGACGAAGTCGCGGCCGATGAGCCGCACGCGCAGGCCCCCCGCGATCTCGCCGCGGCTGGGGATGATCGAGTTGAGGCGGCCGTCCTCGCCCCCGGCGTCGAAGGACTGAGGGGGACCGCCGTCGAGGCGGCCGCCCGGGGTGGCGTCGGGACGCAGGGCCCCGCCGTCGCCGAGGCCGCGGCCGTCGTCGCCGGCGGAGTCGCCGCCGTCACAACCGGCGATCAGGGCGAGCAGCAGGAGGGAGAGCGTCTGGGTGAGCGCGGAGCGGAAGCGCATCGAGCGGGCATCCCTTTCGTCTCGGTCACCGTGCATCCGTGAACGGCAGGCGGTGACGCGGCGCAGGTAGGATGCAAGAGACGCACCGTTCGTCACGCGATCACCCCTTGCGTCCCCCCCGGCCCGCGGTGAACATGCCCCGCATGATGCCCCGCGTGCCCGACAAGACCCTGCGCCACCTGGAGTGGCCGCGCGTGCTGGGCCGCCTGGCCGAGCACTGCCGCGGCCCCGTCGCCGCCGATCGCGCGGCCGAGCTGCCCTTCGCCGCCGACCGGCGCGAGCTGGACACCCGGCTGGCGCGCACCAGCGAGGCCCGGCGGCTGCTCGACGCCGGGCGCTCGGTGCCGCTCAGCGGCGTGCCCGACGTCGTCCCCGCGGCCCGCGCGGCGCGCCGCGGCGGGCTGCTCGAGCCGGAGCAGCTGATCGCCGTCGGTCACCACCTCGAGGCCGCCGCCCGCTGCCGGCGCTACCTGGCCGATCTGGAGGACGAGGCGCCGCTGCTGGCCGAGCTGGCCCTGGGCCTGGCCGACGAGCCGGATCTGGGGCGGGCCCTGCTGGACGCCTTCGACGAGCACGGCGAGCTGGCCGACTCGGCCAGCGGTGAGCTGGGCTACCTGCGCACCCGCGTCACCACGCTGCACGAGCAGCTGAAGCAGCGGGTGCACGGGCTGCTGGCCGATCCCGAGTACGAGGGCATGCTGCAGGACGAGTACTACACCATCCGCGAGGATCGGTACGTCCTGCCCATCCGCTCGGGCCACAAGCGCCACGTCGAGGGCATCGTGCACGGCTGGTCGGCCTCGGGGCAGACCGTCTACATCGAGCCCCAGCCGGTGGTCGAGGCGAACAACAAGCTGCTGATGGCGCAGGCCGAGGTGAACCGCGAGATCCGCCGGGTGCTGACGAAGCTGTCGCGCCAGGTGGGCGAGGCGGCGCCGGCCATCCAGGCGTCGCAGGAGGCGCTGGTCGCGATCGATCTGGCGGTGGCGGCGGGGCTCTTGTCGAAGGAGCTGGACGCCACGGCGCCCGCCCTGACGCACGCCCCGCGGATGCGCCTGAAGGACGCCCGGCACCCGCTGCTGCTGCTGGCCGGCGTCGAGGTGGTGCCCAACGACATCCTCATCGAGCCGCCGCATCAGGTGCTGGTCGTGACCGGCCCGAACACCGGCGGCAAGACGGTGGCGCTGAAGACGGCCGGCCTGTGCGCGCTGATGACGCTCGCCGGGCTGCACGTGCCCTGCGCCGACGGCACCACCCTGCCCGCCTTCCCCGGCGTGTTCACCGACATCGGCGACGAGCAGAGCCTGGACGAGAGCACCTCGACCTTCAGCGGCCACATCGCGAACGTGAACGCCATCCTCGGCGCGATGACGCCGGGCTGCCTGGTGCTGCTGGACGAGCTCGCGGTGGGCACCGATCCCCTGCAGGGCGCGGCGCTGGCGCAGGCGGTGCTCGAGGGCTTCGCCGAGCGCGAGGCCCTGGTCGTGGTGACGACGCACTACGAGTCGCTGAAGGCGCTGCCCTTCGACGACGACCGCTTCCGCAACGGCGCGATGGGCTTCGAGGCCGATCGCGGCGCGCCGACCTATCACCTGACCCTGGACGTGCCCGGCTCGTCCTCGGCGCTGCGCACGGCGCGCCGCCTGGGGTTGGCCGCCGACATCGTCGACCGGGCCGAGGCGCTGGCCGGGCCGCAGCAGAAGGCGCTGCAGACGGTGATCGAGGCGCTCGAGCGCGAGGCGGCGCAGGCGCGGGCCGAGCGCATGGCGGCCGAGGAGGAGCGGCGCGTGCTGCAGGCGGCGCGCGAGTCGGCCGAGGCCATCGAGGGCAAGCTGCGGCAGCGGCTGCGCGACGGGCTGGCGCGCGAGCGCGACGCCGCGCTCGAGGCCGCCCGCAAGCTGCGCGACCAGGTGCAGAAGGCGCAGCGCGATCTGAAGGGGCAGCGGCGCGACGCGGCCTGGCTGGCCGACCAGAAGAGCAAGGCCGAGCGCGCCATCGACGAGGTGGTGGCGGCGAAGGAGGCCGAGAAGCAGGCCGCCGCCGGGCCCGCCCCCGCGCCGGACACGCTGAAGGCCGGGCAGCGCGTGTGGGTGGTGTCGCTGGGCGCCGAGGCCCAGCTGATCAGCCCGCCCGACGACAAGGGGCGCTGCGAGGTGCGCGCGGGCATCCTGACCGTCAAGGTCGACGCGTCGGACCTGCGCCCGGTGAGCGCCAAGCAGGCGAAGCGCAACCGCGACGAGGTCGAGGGCCGCCGGCCGGCGACCGCCGCCACCGCCGCCGTCGACTGGGACAGCGCGCCGCCGCAGACGCCGGACAACACCTGCGACGTGCGCGGCATGCGCGCCCACGAGGCGCTCGAGAAGGTCGAGCGCTTCCTCGACGGCCAGTTCGAGCGCGACCGCTCGATCGCCTTCATCATCCATGGCCACGGCACCGGCGCGCTGAAGCGCGAGGTGCGCCAGTGGCTGCGGACCAGCCGCTACGCCCGGGACCAGCGCCCCGGCCAACGCCACGAAGGCGGGGACGGCGTCACCGCCGTGCTGCTCGCCTGATGCCCCGGGAGCTGCGCGTGCGCCTCACCCCCGCCCTGCTCGCGATCCTCGCGGTCGCCACCCCCGCCCACGCCCAGCGCGCCACCGAGGGTGTCGTCGCGCCCTTCGGTGACGTCGCCGCCGGCGATCACGTGGACGCGACCGAGATCAACCCCGCGGGCATCGGCTTCGGCGAGAGCTTCGAGCTGTCGTACGCCTACGTCGCAAGCGGCGATCGCGATCATCGAGGCGACGGCCACGCGCTCTTCCTCGGGCTCGGCGCGCTGGACCCCTACCACACGAGCCTCGGCCTGCAGTGGCTGGATCCGCCGGGCGACCAGAGCACGCTGCCGATGAAGGTGACCTGGGCGCACGCCCTGCGCCTGTCGCCGGCGGTGACCATGGGGTTCGCGTGGCACACCTTCCACGCCGACGATCCCGGCCTGCTCGACGACGTGAGCAGCTTCGACTTCGGCGTCCAGCTGCGCCCGGTGCGCTGGGTGGCCTTCGGCGCCACCGTCACCGACTTCACGGCGCCCAGCGTCACGCCGCGCGCGCCCGCCGGGGTGACGCCGGACGCCATCCGGCTCGAGCGCGGCTTCGGCCTGGGGCTGGCCATCCGCCCGGGCACCGAGCGCGTGACCCTGGGCGTCCAGGGCAGCGTGCTCGAGGACGGCGACATGGCCACCGTGGGCGGTCGCCTGGTCGCGCGGCTGTTCGGCGCGCTGGCGCTGACCGCGCGCTACGAGGCGCTCGACGCGCGCGACGATCCCGTGCACCGGGTGCTGATCGGCCTGTCCGACGAGGGGCTCGCCGGCGTCGGCCTGTTCGGCTACGCGCCGGACGCCGGCGAGGACGGCGGCAACACCGGCATCGCGGTCACCGGACGCCTGCGCTCGCGTGCCGAGGAGACCCCGACGCTGTTCCGGCGGCCCACGGTGGTCGAGGTCGAGGTCGGGGACGTCGCCGAGTACACCACCCGCGGGTTCTTCAACCCGAAGCCGCAGGCCCCCTTCCTGTCGCTGCTGCGGACGCTCAGGCGGCTGGCGCGCCACGACGAGGTCGACGCCGTGCTGCTCGGGTTCGGCGACGCCGATCTGGGTTGGGCGCAGGCGACCGAGATCCGCGACGCGATCGCCCTGCTGCGGCGCGCGGGCAAGGTGGTCTACGCCTACGTCCCGGTGGGCGACACGCGCACCTACGCGGTCGCCGCGGCCGCCGATCACGTCTACACGACCCACGCGGGCGGGCTGCTCTTGACCGGCCTGCACGCCGAGCTGCTGCACCTCGGCGGGCTGCTCGAGAAGCTGGGCATCCAGGCCGAGTTCGTCACGACCGGCGCCTACAAGAGCGCCCCCGAGCTGTTCACCCGTCAGGACGCCTCGCCCGCGGCGACGCAGGTGCAGAACGCGCTGATGGACGACCTGTACGGGCGCGTCGTGGGCCACATCGCCGAGGGGCGCGGCCTGTCGCCCGAGCAGGTGCGCACGATCATCGACGCCGGGCCCTACACGGCGCAGGCGGCCAAGGAGGCCGGCCTGGTGGACGGGGTCGTCTTCTACGACGAGTTCGAGCAGATCATGAAGACGGCCTACGGGCCGCGGGTGCGCTTCACCGACGCGCGCAGCCTGCTCGACCGCCGCGAGGCCCGCTGGGGCGTGCAGCCGACGATCGGCGTGCTGTACGCGGTGGGCAACATCACCGACGGCGAGTCGGTGGCCAACCCCTTCACCGGCGTCGCCAGTACCGGCGCGCAGACCTTCGTGCGCGCGGTCGAGCAGCTGCGGCTCGACGGCGACGTGGCCGCGGTGGTGCTGCGCATCGACAGCCCGGGCGGCTCGGTCACGGCGTCGGATCTGATGTGGCGGGCCCTGACGCGGCTGGCGAAAGAGAAGCCGCTGATCGTCAGCATGGGCGACATCGCCGCGTCGGGCGGCTACTACGTCGCCGCGCCGGGGGCCGAGATCCTCGCGTCGCCCGAGACCATCACCGGCAGCATCGGCGTCTTCACCGGCAAGTTCGAGCTGACCGGGCTGTACCGGGCCCTCGGCGTCGACAAGACGCAGTTCACGCGGGGCAAGCGCGCGGCGCTGCTGAGCGAGGCGGTGCCCTGGACCGACGACGAGCGCCAGGTGGTGCAGAAGGCGATGGACGCGCTGTACGACCTGTTCCTCGAGCGGGTGGCGGCCGGCCGGCCGACGCTGCGTAAGGATCAGGTCGAGCCCCTCGCCGGCGGCCGGGTGTGGACCGGCGCCCAGGCGCAGGCGTGCGGGCTGGTGGATCGCCCGGCGGGCCTGCTGACCGCGATCGACCTGGCGGCCGCGCAGGCGCGGGTGGGCGACGACGAGTACACGCTGCGGGTGTTCCCCGCGCCCAGCAGCGCCTTCGGTGGGCTGCCGACCGCGCCGGTGCACGCGATCGGCGCGCTGCTCGGCGCCCCGGCGGCCCCCCCCGACTGGGCGCGCGCCCTCTTGGCCGTGCCCGCGCTGCGCGCCGCCGCGTCGCTGCCCCTGCTGCAGTACCCTTCGGGCACCGCCCTCGCGCTGCTGCCCTTCGCGCCCACGCCCCGCTGACCGGCTCAGCGGCGCAGCACGATGCGCCGCAGCAGCAGCCCGCCCTCGCGCGTGGGCACGGTCTCGCGCAGCGTCAGCACCTCGCCCTCGAGCGACGCCGACAGGGCGCGCGGGACGTCGGCGCAGCCCGCGCCGGCGACGTCGAGGCTGATGCCCTCGGCGTCCACGCGCACCGTGGCGTCGAAGGCGACGTCGGGGGTGCGCAGGCGCGCCCAGCCGTCGGCGTCGACCACCAGCCACGGCCCGCCCTCGCCCCCGCCCGCGGCCACGCGCACCTCGTCGTCCCGCGTGCCGTCGGGCGCCTCGCGCAGCGCGTACCCCTCGAAGGCCGACCACCGCCCGAGCAGCGCGCGCGGCGGCGGATCCCCGCGCGCCGGCAGCGGCTCGAGGCGCACCGTGCCCGCGGCGCGGGCGATCGACAGCGCCCCCTCGACGTCCTGCTCGACCGGCGCGGGCGGCGCCGACAGGCCGACGAAGGTGTCGTCGATCAGCTGTCCGCACAGCGCCAGCGGCGCGTCGCCGACGACGGCGCCGCACCGATCGACCAGCGCCCGGGGCGCCGACTCCCCCGCGCGGCAGGCCGCGGCCGCGTCGTAGGCCGCGTAGAGGCCCTGGCGATCGTCGGCGGTGCAGCCGGCGCTGCCCCCGCGCCACGCGCCGTCGGCCGCGCGCGACCACGTGGCGCGCGTCGCGAGGCCGGGCGCGAGCGCGTCGGCCGCGCCGCTGGCGAAGAGATCGGCGTAATCGACGCCGTCCCAGCCCGCGAGGGCGACGCGCGCCTCGACGCGCGGCATGGCGAGCGGATCGCCGAAGCCGGGGCGAGGCAGCGTCAGCGGATCGCCCTGCGCGGGCGCCACGACGCGCCACCGCACGCGATCGCAGCCGTCGTCGCCGATCAACTGCACCTCGAGCCAGGTCACCGCCTCCGTGGGGCCGCCGACGCGCAGGGCCTGCGCCGGGCGCCCGAAGAAGGCGCGCTGCGCGCCCGCGCGGAAGCCCGGCGCCACCTCGAGGGGCGCCGCCCAGGTGAGCGTGTGGCCCGACGCGTCGAGCGGCAGGTGGACGCCGCGCGTCGCCTGCGGGGCGGCCCCGCCGATCTCGACGGCCTGCCCCTCGACCCACAGCCCCACCTCGCCCAGCACCGGCCCCATGGGCGGCACCAGGGCGCGCAGGGCGACCCGCTGGTCGGGCCGCACCTGGCCCACGGCGCCCTCGCCCAGCACCCAGCCGGTGCGCACGCCCCCGACGGTCAGCTCGACCCGCGCGTGCCCCGGCAGATCGCCCAGCACGGTCACGTCGAACGTGCGCACCAGCGGCTGATCCGGCGCCAGCAGCACCGAGCCGGCCGCCGCGGGATCGCCCAGGCGGCGGCGCCCGACGGCCTCGCCCGGCCACCAGGCCAGCACGTCCGCCTCGACGCCGCGCGGCGCGTCGACGCGCCAGCCGCCCTGCCCGTCCGGCACGCCCACCGCGCGGCGGCCGTCGGCCACCAGCAGCACGGCCGCGGCGTCCGGCGCCTCGACGTGCAGCCGCGTCTCGGTGCCCCGCGCCGCCGGGCCCGCGCCCAGGACGAGGCCGAGATCGACCACCGGGCCGGGCACGTCCAGCACCGTCACCCGCTCGCGATCCCCTTGGAAGTCGACGACATAGGGGCCTGGCCCGACGCCCTCCAGCACCGCGGGCACCAGGGGCTGCAGCGCCACCGCGCGGTCGCCCACCGCCACCAGACCGGCGATCGGCGCCCGGACCTCGAGGCGCCCCCCGGCGGACGTCGTCGGCCCGTCGGGATCGCAGCCCCCGAGCAGCAGCAGCGCGGCGCCCAGCGCCGCGGCACCCCACCCGCGCTGGCGACGTCGGTCGTTCATGGCCCTCCGCGGGTGGATCGACGAGGCGCCGCGCGCCCCCACCGGACGATGGATGCTCGGTCGACAGCGGGGGTGCGGGCCGCTCAGAACTTGACGATGCTGACCTTGCCCGGCGCGATGGTGACGCGCTTCACCGGGCTGCGGCGGCTGCGATCGCCGCCGTAGGCCACCTGCACTTTGTGGGTGCCGGCCTGCACGCGGTACTTCAGCAGCGGCGTCTCGAGGGCGATCTGGTTGCCGTTGAGGAAGACCGCGCCCCACTCGCGGGAGTTGACGCTCAGGTAGCCCACCCCGGACGCCCGATCGCCGTCCCCGCGGCGGGCGGCGCGGCGTCGGGCGCGCGGCTCGGGATCGGCGC
>JACKDN010000017.1 GCA_020633465.1 Myxococcales bacterium | reverse complement strand
TTCATCGCGTCGTCCTCGGCCCGGCCTGACCGCAGGGTAGCGCGAGCGGCCGCACGGGGCGAGCGCGCCACGCGGCGGTCTCGTGTGATGTCGGCATGGACGGCCGAGCCGGCCGGCGCCGACCCGTAGAGACACCAACGGCCCGCCAGGTTCTCCCGACGGGCCGTTCGTTCGCGCTGGGTGCCGGAGGTCGGGCTCGAACCGACACGGGGTCGCCCCCACCGGATTTTGAGTCCGGCGCGTCTACCAATTTCACCACTCCGGCGGATGGGCGGCGAAAACGGGGCGAACTGTAAGAAACCGCCCTGCTCGGGTCAACGATGGATCGTCGGGGTGCTTCGCGCGTGGGTAGCGCGGCGGGGAATGGACCGGCGAGTGGCGCGTTTCGGACACCGTGGGTGGACTTACGGGGGCGCGTTGCCGATGAAGACCAAGGAGCGGTACACGTGTGGGCCCACACGACGCGCGAGCGCTGGAGTTCGAGGATGGGACAGGTCAACCGGGCGACGTGGAGCGGCGAGCGCGCTCAGGTCTTCGCGCGGGGGCTGTACCACGTGGCGGCCTGTGACGGGCTGCACCCGCGGGAGCGGCTGGCGCTCGAGGCCTTCCTCGAGCAGGTGGGGCTGCCGGGCGGCGTGGACGCGCTGGCCGAGCAGCCCTTCGATTACGTCGAGGCGGCGCGGGTGCTCGACTCGGCGTGGCTGCGGCGCGTGTTCATCGACGCGTGCCGCGTGATGGCGCAGATGGACGGTGCCGTGACCGGGCCCGAGCGCGACGCGCTGCGGGCGATGGGCGCGGCTCTGGGCGTCGGTGAGCGGCACGCGCTGGCGCCCTTCGAGCCGCAGCAGCTGGAGCCGGGCGACCTGCTCGCGTGGGTGGCCGAGCAGCAGGTCGACCTGGTCAGCTGGGACGACGACGCGCAGGCGGGCTACTTCTGGCCCTTCCCCCACCCTCATCATCCGCTGCGCCACGGGGGCGCGGTGCAGGTGCTGCCGGGGCAGGCGCTGGTGGTGCGCGCGGGCGGCGACATCACCGACGTGCTGCTGCCGGGCGATCACCAGGTGACGCCGCAGGCGCTGCCCGGGCTGGCGCGCGCGATGAGCTGGGCGGGCGGGCCGGTCGAGGCGGGGCTTCTGTTCGTCAAGCTGGGGCCCACCAAGCTGCTGCGCTGGGGCACCTCGCAGGCGGTGACGCTGCAGGTGCCGGGCATGGGCGCGGTGCCGGTGCGCGCCTACGGGCGCTTCAGCCTGCGGTTGGCGGAGGCGCGCCCGCTGGTCGAGCGCTTCGCCCGCACCAGCATTCCCGAGCCCGAGGACGTCGAGGCCCGGCTGCGGCGCCTGGTCGAGGGGCGCTTCGCCGAGGGGCTGAGCAACCTCACCTTCTCGGGCCGCGATCACCTGGTCGAGGCGCTGAACGATCTCGACGTGCTGCGCGACAGCCTGGTGTCGCACCTGAAGGAGACGCTGGGGCGCGCGGGCCTGGGCGTCCGCAAGTTCGTCATCGAGAACCTGACCGGCCCCCTCGAGCTGGGGCTGCGCCCGGTGTCGAAGCGCACGCAGTCGCTGACCGAGATCGGGCGCGCGCTGAACCTGACCAGCACCAGCCTGCCCGAGGTGGCGAGCGAGCCGCCGGCCCAGCTGCTGGCGGCCTGCGTGGACTGCCTGGCCCCCACCCCCATCGGCGCCCGCTTCTGCGCCACCTGCGGCGCCGCCCAGCGCCGAAGCTGCCCCGCCTGCGGCCACGAGGTGCCCCACCGCGCCCGCTTCTGCAGCGACTGCGGACACCAGCTCACCGGCGGCTGAGCCCGGCGACCGGTCGGTCCACGCCTCCGCTTGCGCCTCCGCCTCGCCCTTTGGCAAGGTGCGCCCCCGTTGGCCCGGAGGTTCCGATGAGTGTCCTGGTGCTCGGCGCGACCTCGCGCATCGCTCAGCAGATCGCCCACCGCTTCGGGGCCGCGGGGCACCCGGTCTTCGTGGCCGCCCGCGACACCGAGGAGGCGGCGCGCATCGCGGCGGACGTCGCCGTGCGGCACCAGACCAAGACGGCCAGCGGCCTCTTCGACGCGCGCGACTTCGAGGGCCACCCCGCCTTCGTCGCCGACGTCGAGGCGCAGGTGGGCGACCTGGAGGTGGTGGTCATCGCCTTCGGCGACATGGGCGGCGGCCCCGAAGCCGACTTCGCGGACGCGCACAAGGTGATCGACGTGAACTTCACCGGCGCGGCCAGCATCGCCGAGGCCTGCGCCGCGGGCATGGCCGAGCGCGGCCGCGGCGCGATCATCGGCATCAGCAGCGTCGCCGGCGATCGCGGGCGCCAGAGCAACTACGTGTACGGGAGCGCCAAGGGCGCGTTCACCCTGTACCTGCAGGGGCTGCGCAACCGGCTGTTCAAGGCGGGCGTGCACGTGATGACGGTCAAGCTGGGCTTCGTCGACACGCGCATGACCTTCGGCATGGAGACGGGCATCCCGGTGGCGTCACCGGAGGCGGCCAGCCAGGCGATCTACGACGCGTGGCGGCGGCGCGAGGACACGCTGTATTACCCGCGGTTCTGGGGGGGGATCATGGGGGTCATCAAGGCGATCCCGGAGCGGGTGTTCAAGCGGCTGAGCCTCTGAGCCTGCCCGAAGGGCGCCTGCCCGAAGGGCCCCTGCCCGAAGGGCCCCTTGACCTTGACCTTGACCTTTCCCCTCGCCGCCGAAGCGCCGGCTTCGCCTGACGTTCCGACCTTCGTCCCCACACGCGATCCCGGCTCGCACCATCGCCACAGTCGGGCCAGATCAAGGTCGAGGTCAGGGGCAGGGTGTTCGGAACGGGACGTCGAGCGGGGCTTGCACGCCGAGGAGCCGGTCAAGGTCAAGGTCAAGGTCAAGGTCAAGGTCAAGGTCGGGCACGGCTCGCGGGACGGGACGTCGAGCGGGGTTTGCACGCCGAGGAACCGGGCAAGGTCAAGGTCAAGGTCAAGGGCCAGGACGCCGCGCCGGCGACGACCCTTGATCGCTCACCGGCACGTGATCTGCCCGAACGCGTACTCCCCCTTCTCCCTCAGCTTCTTCTTCAGCCGCCGCGCCGTCGCTTCGTCGGCGCGGGCCCAGCTCGGGCCGCCGCCGTGCACCAGGTCGGGCATGGCGACGAACTGCATCACCGAGCGGCCGTTGCGGGCGTCGACCACCTGCACCTCCATGCCCAGGTAGCGCCACTTGAGGTCGCGCTCCTCGTGGTCGCGGCTGGCGAGGCGGACGGTGACCAGGCCGACGGGGGCGTCGGGGGGCAGCGCGGCGCCGGTGTCTTCGACGACGCGGCAGCCGCGGTCGGCGAGCAGGGCGGCGACCTCGCCGACGGCGGCGCGGCGCAGGGGCTCGGTGACGCGGCCTTCGACGCGCAGGCGCAGGCGGGCCTTGGCGCGCACGGCGGCGGCCCGCTGCTCGAGGGCCCGGGCGTCGGCGGTCACCTCGACGTCGGCGGGGTGGCCCAGGGTGCGCAGGATGGCGGCCTTGCGGCGCATCTGCGCCAGCACCTCGGCGGGCACGTGCGGGCTGCTCAAGAGGACGCTGGTGTCGAGGGTGGCCAGCGCTTCGTCGACGATGGGGCCCAGCTTGGCCAGGCGCTCGCGGTCGGCGGCGAGCTCCTTGGCGTACACCTCGGCCGCGCGGTCGCGGTCGAGCACCACGCGGGCCGCGAAGCCGCCGGGGCGCTCGACCACGCCGAGCGTCTGCAGCAGCTCGCCGTGCTCGAAGGCGCTGGTGGTGCGCACCCGCAGGAAGGCCTCGGCCTCGGCCTTGCCGCCCACCTCGCTCTGGCGGCCCTCGATCTCGCTCTCGACATTGGCGGTGATCTGTTCGCTGACGGCCCGGCGGGCGTCGAGCACGGCGTCGCGCGACGTGGGCCCGAAGCCGTCGCCCACGATGTGATCGGCCCGCGCCCCGGGCAGCGCCTCCTCGGCCTGCGCCACCTCGGCCCGCAGCCGCGTCTCGTCCGGGCGGGCGGGCGTCGGGCGGCCCGCGCACCCCCCGCCGAGGCCGAGCACGAGCAGCAGTGAGGTCAGCTTCGCAGCGGGTCGCATGGCACTTCCGAGGTCGTGGCGGCTGAAAGATACTCCGGTTGGGCGTACAGTGAAGGCCGTCCCGGTGAAGCGAGGCCGGCGAACCGCGCCCGGGGTGGCCAACGGCGCCCTCGGGCAGAAATTCAACCGGCCACCAGAAAAATCGCGACGCGCGCGAATAGACCGGCACCGAGGCCGTCGTTGCGCACCGTTGAAGGCAGGAGGCCCCGCCGTGAAGCTCTTGTTCACCCTACTCTTGGCGTCGGCGAGCGTGCTCGTCGCCGGTTGCGGCTCCGAGCCCCGGATGGACAAGGACTCCATCCGGCGCAACGCCGACGACGCCGACCGCGACCTCGACCGCGAGACCCAGAAGCACCGCGACGACTGACCCAGGAGTTCCCCCATGTTCGCACGCACCCTGCGCAACCTCTCCCTCGCCCTCGCCCTGGGCGCCACCACCGTCGCCGTGGGCTGCGGCGGTGACCAGATCAAGGGCGAAGGCACCCACGCCGACCGGCCGAAGTGGGTCGACGCCGGCGGCGCCGCCTTCAAGGACAAGGCCTTCTACGGCGTCGGCGTCGCCAGCAACATCAGCTCGGTGGGCCTTCGCCGCAGCACCGCCGACGCCCAGGCCCGCGCCGAGCTGGCCAAGATCTTCACCAGCCGCGTGCAGAACCTGATCAAGAACTACGAGGCCAGCACCACCGACGGCGAGAAGGAGGCCGCCGAGGCCCACCGCCAGGAGGCCACCAAGGTCTTCACCGAGATGGAGCTGGCGGGCGTCGAGATCGTCGATCGCTTCTTCGACATCGACCAGAAGACGCAGTACAGCCTCGCGCGGCTGGATCCCGACGCCTTCGAGGCCCAGCTCGACCGCCTCGACCGCCTCGGCTCGCGCGCCAAGGAGATCATCCGCGACAACGCGCGCAAGGCCTTCCAGGAGATCGACGCCGAGTCGGCCCGCCGCGCCGCCCAGCAGTAGCCCGCCCCCGCCGGGGTGCTCTTTACGCTCCCCGGCGATTCGGGCACGATGCCACCCCGCCACGCTGGCCAGGGGTTCCGTTGTCCGCGTCACCGTCCGCTCCCGTCGCGCCGTCGCGGCGCGTCCTGCACGTCGCCAGTGAGATCGCACCCTTCAGCGCCACCGGCGGGCTGGGCATGGTGGTCGGCAGCCTGCCGGCCCACCAGCGCGCCGCGGGCCTCGGGGCGCACGTCGTCACGCCCCTGTACCGCTTCATCGAGCGCGACGCTCTGGTGCGCGGGGCCGAGGCGCCCAGCGTGCGCCTGGACGGTCAGACCTGGACGGGCCGCCAGTGGCACACGCCCGACGGCCACGTCACCTTCCTCGACGTGCCCAAGCTGTTCGACCGGCCGCACGCCTACGGTCCGCCGGGCCACGCCTACGACGACAACCCCTTGCGTTTCGCGGTGTTCTGCCGCATGGCGGCGCAGATGGCCGACGCCGCCGACGTGTTTCACCTGCACGACTGGCAGGCGGCGCTGACCGCGCTGTACCTGGGTGGGCGGCGGCCGGCGGTGCTGACCGTGCACAACCTGGTGTATCGCGGGCTGTGCGGGCTGGACTGGGCCGACCGCCTGGGCGTGCCGCGCGCGCTGCGCACCTACGAGGGCGTCGAGTACCACGGGCAGATGTCGCTCTTGAAGGCGGGGCTGGTGCTGGCCGACCGGCTGACGACGGTCAGCCCGCGCTACGCCGAGGAGATTCAGTCCGAGCCGGGCGGGGCCGGGCTGTCGGGGCTGTTCCGGCATCGCCGCAGCCGCCTGTCGGGCATCTTGAACGGCATCGACGTCGAGGCGTGGGATCCGCGAGCGGACGACGCGCTGGCCGCGCCCTTCGACGCCGACGACCTCGAGGGGCGCGCCGCCTGCCGCGCCGCGCTGCGGGCGACGCTGCACCTGGACGACGGCGTGCTGTTCGGCGCCGCCTCGCGCGCCACGCCCCAAAAGGGGCTGGACCTGGTGCTGTCCGAGCTGGACCGCCTGGTGGCCGTGGGCGCGCGGTTCGCGTTCGTCGCCGACGGTGATCCGGATCTGATGCACGGCCTGCGCGCCGCGGCCGCGCGCCACCCGCGGGCGGTGTCCCTGGTCGAACAGTTCCACCCCACCCTGCTGCGCCAGCTCTACGCCGGCACGGACTTCACGCTGGTGCCCAGCCGCTTCGAGCCCTGCGGCCTGGCCCAGATGTACGGCATGCGCTACGGCTCGGTGCCCGTCGTCCGCAGCGTCGGCGGGCTGGCCGACACCGTGCGCGACGGCGAGGACGGCGTGACCTTCTTCGATCCCAGCCCGGGCGGCTTCGGCGCCGCGGCCGACCGCGCGCTGGCGCTGTTCGAGGCGCCGGACGCCTACCGCGCGATGCAGCGCAACGCCCTGCGGCGCGACTGGTCGTGGGACGGTCCCGCGGCCGCCTACGACGCGCTGTACGCCTCCCTCTTCCGATCCCCGACCGGAGCCCGACGGTGAACCGACGGCAGAAGATCCTCGACCGCCTCGCAGATCTCGAGAGCCAGGCCCTGGCCGGCGGCGGCGCCCAGCGCGTCGCCAAGCAGCACGCCAAGGGCAAGCTGACCGCCCGGGAGCGCATCGACGCGCTGCTCGACCCCGGCACCTTCGAGGAGTTCGATCAACTGAAGACGCACCGCTGCACCCACTTCGGCATGGAGCAGCAGCGCATCCCGGGCGACGGCGTCGTCACCGGGCACGGGCTGGTCGACGGGCGGCGCGTGTTCGTCTTCGCGCAGGACTTCACGGTGTTCGGGGGGTCGCTGTCGAGCGCCTTCGCCGAGAAGATCTGCAAGATCATGGATCAGGCGATGAGGGTGGGCGCGCCGGTGGTCGGGCTGAACGACAGCGGCGGCGCGCGCATCCAGGAGGGCGTCGAGTCGCTGGCGGGCTACGCCGACATCTTCCTGCGCAACACCTTGGCCTCGGGGCGCGTGCCGCAGATCTCGGCGATCATGGGGCCCTGCGCGGGCGGCGCCGTGTACAGCCCGGCCATCACCGACTTCACGCTGATGGTCGAGCAGACCAGCTACATGTTCATCACCGGGCCGGACGTCATCCGCTCGGTGACGCACGAAGAGGTGACGCAGGAGGAGCTGGGCGGCGCGCACACGCACGCGACCAAGAGCGGCGTGGCGCACCTGACCGCCCCCGACGAGGGCGCCTGCATCGAGATGGTGCGCGAGCTGTTGAGCTTCGTGCCGTCGAACAACGCCGAGAGCCCGCCCTTCGTCGCCACCGACGATCCGGTCGACCGCGAGGCGCCCGAGCTGGACGAGCTGGTGCCGGACAACCCCAACCGGCCCTACGACATCAAGCAGGTGATCGAGGCGGTGGCGGACGACCGCTACTTCTTCGAGGTGATGCCCGACTACGCCATGAACATGGTGATCGGCTTCATGCGGCTGGGCGGGCGCAGCGTCGGCGTCGTGGCCAACCAGCCGATGGTGCTGGCGGGCTGCCTCGACATCGGCGCCAGCGTGAAGGCCGCGCGCTTCGTGCGCTTCTGCGACGCCTTCAACATCCCGCTGGTGACGCTGGTGGACGTGCCCGGCTTCCTGCCCGGTACGGACCAGGAGTGGAACGGCATCATCAAGCACGGCGCCAAGCTGCTGTACGCCTTCGCCGAGGCCACGGTGCCGAAGGTGACGCTCATCACGCGCAAGGCCTACGGCGGCGCCTACGACGTGATGGCCAGCAAGCACATCCGCGCCGACGTGAACTTCGCCTACCCGACCGCCGAGATTGCGGTGATGGGGCCCGAGGGCGCCGTGAACATCATCCACCGGCGCACGCTGGCGAAGGCCGAGGATCCCGAGGCGCGCCGGGCCGAGCTGGTCGACGACTACCGCGAGACCTTCGCCAACCCCTTCCGCGCGGCCGAGCTGGGCTACATCGACGCCATCATCCACCCGCGCGAGACGCGCGCCCGCCTGATCCGCAGCCTGGACATGCTGCAGGACAAGGTGGACACCAACCCGCCGAAGAAGCACGGGAACATCCCGCTGTAGCCTTCAGTCGTCGGCGGCGTCGTCGCTGGCGCCGGCGGCGGCGCGGGCGGCGTCGAAGGCCTTGCGCTCGCGCTTCTCGGCCTTCTTGCCCAGCCCGCCCATGACGTCGAGGGCGTGCTTCAGGCGCGCGCGGGTCATGTCGCGGCCCAGGGCCTCCATCGACTGGAACAGCGGGGTCGACGAGGGCTTGCCGGTCAGCGCGGGGAACAGCGGCGCGAGGTAGTCGCGCAGCTTCATCTCGAGCAGATCGGCGGTGGCGCGCAGGGTGGCCTCGATGGGCTCGAGCTTCCACGCGGGCAGCGTGTCGATCTGCCACAACGTCCAGGCCAGCACGCGGCGCACGTCGTCCTCGTTCAGCTTCTTCACCACCAGCATCTCGGGGGTGAGGTCGATGAGGCCCTCGAGGAAGAAGCCGGCGAGGCCGGGCAGCTGGCTGAAGCGCTCGATGCGCTCCTTCACCAGCGGGATGACCGGTCCGAGGTAGTCGCGGTTCAGCGCCCAGCGGATCACGCGGTCGGCGAAGGCGTCGTCGTCGAGATCCTCGCGGATCCAGCGACCGTTCAGCCAGTCGAGCTTCTCGACGTCGAACACCGGGCCGCCGGGCGACACGCGCGCGAGGTCGAAGGCCTCGACCATGGCGTCCAGGCCGAACTTCTCGGCGTTGTCGGGCATCGAGAAGGCCATGCGGCCCAGGTAGTTCAGCAGCGCCTCGGGCAGGTAGCCCATGCGCTGGTAGTACAGGATGCTGGTCGGGTTCTTGCGCTTGCTCAGCTTGCTCTTGTCGGGGTTGCGCAAGAGCGGCAGGTGGCACAGCTGCGGGGCCTCCCAGCCGAAGGCGGCGTACAGGCGCAGGTGCTTGGGCGCCGAGCTGATCCACTCCTCGCCGCGCAGCACGTGGGTGATGCCCATCAGGTGATCGTCGACGACGTTCGCCAGGTGGTAGGTGGGCATGCCGTCGGACTTCAGCAGCACCTGCATGTCGACCTCGCCCCAGGCGATGTCGATGGTGCCGCGCAGCAGATCCTGCACGTGGCAGATGCCGGCGCGGGGCACCTTCAGGCGCACCACGTGGGTCTCGCCCGCGACCGCGCGCGCGGCGGCCTCTTCGGGCTCGAGCGTCAGGCAGTGGCCGTCGTAGCCGAGGGCGCCGCCGCCGCCGGCGAGCTGCTGGGCGCGCAGCTCGGCGAGGCGCTCGGGCGTGCAGAAGCACCGGAACGCCTCGCCCTTCTCGAGCAGCAGCTCGGCGTGGCGCGCGTAGATTTCGCTGCGCTCGCTCTGGCGGTAGGGGCCGAAGGGGCCGCCCACGTCGGGGCCCTCGTCCCAGGTGACGCCGGTCCAGCGCAGGGCGTCGAGGATCATCTGCTCGGACTCGGCCGTGCTGCGCGCGCGATCGGTGTCCTCGATGCGCAGCACGAACTGGCCGCCGTGCTTCTTGGCGAAGCAGTAGTTGAACAGCGCGACGTAGGCGGTGCCGACGTGCGGATCGCCGGTGGGCGACGGGGCGACGCGGGTGCGGACGGTCAAGGGGATCCTCCGTGGGCCTTCGGGGGCCGGCGCCCCGGGGGCGCGCGGGCGGCCGATTCTGCCGAGGGGCCGGGGCGCGCGCAAGGCCGGCGCCGCCGTCGGCGCCAGGCTGGACGCGGGCCGCGGCCGTGGTGTATCTGCTGGGCCTTTCGTGCCCTCGGGGGAAGATCATGCGCCGCTGTCTGCTGCTCGCCGCGCTGTGCCTGGGCGGCTGCTCCGAGCCGCTCGAGACCACGGTCCGCTGCTCGACCAACGCGGGCTGCGACGACGGCCGGGTGTGCCGCAACCAGCGCTGCGTCGTGGAGTGCTACCGCGACGAGGAGTGCGTGGGGCTGACCGACAGCGGCCTGTGGCGCTGCGAGTTCAACCGCTGCGTGGATTATCCGCCCGGCGGCGGCGACGGCGGCCCGATGAGCATGCCGGACGGCGGCGACATGGCGGTCGGCGGCGACGCGGCCGCGGACGGCGCGACGCCCGACATGGCCCTGCCCGTCGACGCCGCGCCCGACATGACCCTGCCCGTCGACGCCGCGCCCGACATGGCCCTCCCCGTCGACGCCGCGCCCGACATGGCCCTCCCCGTCGACGCCGCGCCCGACATGGCCCCGCCGGTCGACGCCGCGCCCGACATGGCCCCGCCGGCCGACGCCGGCCGTCAGGACATGGCGCCCCCCGCCGACGCCGCGCCCGCCGACGCCGCCCCGGCGGACGCCGCCCCGGCCGACGCCGCGCTCTGATCGCGGGTCAGCGGCAGGTCGTGTCGCGCAGCCGCACCAGGCCGTCGGCGATGTCGGCCATCCACATCTCACCGCCGGGCGCGACGCTCACCGCGGCCTGCTCGCACACCCCGTCGGCGGGCGCCACCGCGCCCGTCGACGAGCCGAGCAGCGCGCCGTCGCCGGGATCGATCACGTAGCGCAGGCAGGCGTCGGTGCCGGCCACGCGACCCACCGCGAAGCCCACCGGCCCGTGGGGTCCGAGCCCCATGACGGGTCGGAGACGGCTCTGGGCGATGGTCTCGGTGATCTCGAGGTCGAACCCCCGCCCCCCCGGGCCCACCACCCCGAAGCGCAGCACCGGCCCCGTCGCCATCACGTACACGTTTCGGCCCGTCGCCACCGCGGCCACGTCGCCGGGCGGCGGGTTCAGCCCGGTCAGCGTGCTCCACTCGGCCTCGTTCGGCTGCGCCGGCGTCTCGCCCACGCCCAGGAACCGCAGCCCCGCCTGCACGCCGAGGGCGTTGATCCAGCTCGCGGCGATGCCCAGCCCGCCTTCGGTGATCACGGCGGCGATGCGCGTCTCGCGGTAGTCGTCGCGGTTGCCCACCGCCGTGACGACGCCCTGCGCCAGCCCTCCGGGCGTCGAGCGGAACAGCGCGATGGATCGCGCCAAGCCGCCCTCCGCGCCGTCGCCGGTGTGCGTGAAGGCGACGCTCACCCGCGGCCCGGCGGGCCCCGGATCGGCCACGGCCACCGGCGGGCCCGGCTCGGGCGTCGCCAACGCGCGCTGCGTCACGCCGCCTAGGGCGGTCACCGAGAACACCGCCACCCCCTCGGCGATCCGCGGCGGCACCGAGCCCTCGCGCGTCACGGCGTAGCGCGCCGCCGCGATCCACCGTCCGCCGGCCCAGGTCAACGAGGGGGCGTCGAGCTGCACGGACGCCCGGTCTGCGCCCCCCCAGGCGTTGGCCAGCTCGATCGTGATGGCGTCGTTCGGCAGCACCAGCGTCAGCTCGCCCCCGCGCGCCAGCAGCACGCCGCGCGTGCCGTCCGTCGCGTGGTGCAGCGCGACGTCGAGCGCCCGGTCGTCGGGCACCACCACGCCCGCCGCGGGCTCGCCGCACCCGTGCTCGCAGCCGTTCGCGGCCTGGTTGTCCACGTCGAAGAACAGGGGCTCGCAGGTGTACTGGCACTGCCCCGCGCGACACTCGCCCTCGCTGTTCGGGCGCGCCACGCAGAGCGGCTCGCCGGGCACCTGCTCGTCGACCGCGCCGTCGCAGTCGTCGTCGCCGCCCCCGCACACCTCGGGCGCCGGCGTCGGCGCGTCGCAGTCCACCCACTGGCCCGCCACGCAGATCTCGGTGCCCGCCCCGCAGGCCGACGCGCACGCCTGCTGCAGCCCCTCGTCGACCGTGTCGTCGCAGTCCTCGTCGGTGCCGTCGCACGTCTCGGCCGGCGGCGCGCCGCAGCCGCCGCACGCGTTGGCCACGCCCTCGTCGATCGCGCCGTCACAGTCGTCGTCGGCCGCGTTGCACACCTCGTCCGGCGGCGGGCCGCACGCGCCGCAGGCGTTCAGCACCCCCTCGTCGACCGCGCCGTCGCAGTCGTCGTCGTCGCCGTTGCACGCCTCGACCGGCGCCGGGCCACAGCCGCCACAGGCGTTCGTCACGCCCTCGTCCACCTGCCCGTCGCAGTCGTCGTCGGCCTCGTTGCACACCTCGACGCCGGGGGGCGGCCCCATGCAGGCGCCGAACACGCCCGCCTGGCAGGTCTGCTGGCCGACGCCGCAGTCGGCGTCGCAGGCGCGCACCACCGCCTCGTCCACCGTGCCGTCGCAGTCCTCGTCGGTGGCGTCGCACGTCTCGTCGGCGGCGGGCCCCGGCTGCGCGTCGCAGGCCAGCCGCCCCAGCGCCACGTCGCAGTAGCGCGCGCCGTCGCGCGCGCAGGCCCCGACCCCGCGCGAGCAGGCCTCGCCCACCCCGACGACGTCGTCCACCTCGCCGTCGCAGTCGTCGTCGAGCCCGTTGCACACCTCTTCACCGGGCTGCCCGGCCACCGCGTCGCACTGCAGCGCCGCCTGACCCGACACGCAACGCAGGGTGCCGCGCGTGCGACAGACGCCCGTGCCCGCGAAGCACTCGCCGCCGCGCCCCGCCACGTCGTCGATGACGCCGTTGCAGTTCTCGTCGCGGCCGTCGCAGGTCTCGGGCTGGGGCCCGACCGCCCCCTCGCAGGGCCCGTACTCGCCGTCCGCGCCGCAGGTGCGCAGCCCGGTCGCGCACACGCCGGTGCCCGGCGCCCCGCTCGGCAGGTCGTAGCAGGCGGCGGTGTCACCCGCCGTGCACGTGCAGCCGCCGGCGACCTCGTCGGTCGCGCCGTCGCAGTCGTTGTCGAGGCCGTCGCACACCTCGTCGGTGGGCAGCACCTGCCCGACGCAGGGCTCGTTGCTGTCGCAGGCGCGCGCCCCGGCGCGGCACACGCCGACGCCCGCCCGATCCGGCGCGCCGTCGAAGCACGTCTCGAACAGGTCGCCCTCGTCGATCTCGCCGTCGCAGTCGTCGTCCGCGCCCGAGCACACCTCCTGCCGCGGATCGCCCGGCGCCGCGTCGCAGACCGCCGCGCCCTCCGCCGTGCACACCACCACGCCGCCCGACGCGCAGGCCCCCCGCCCGACCTCGCAGGGCTGACCGACCGCGAAGTCCTCGTCGGTGGCCCCGTCGCAGTCGTCGTCGAGCCCGTTGCAGCGCTCGTCCACGGGGGCGCCGGGCGCGGCGTCGCACGCCACGCCGTCGGCGCCGCAGCGCACCACGCCTTCGACGGCGCAGCGGCCCCGCCCGGCGACGCAGGCCTCGCCCACGCCGGCGACGCTCTCGTCGAGGCGCCCGTCGCAGTCGTCGTCCGCTTGGTTGCAGCGCTCGGCCGCCGGCACCACCTCGTCGGCGCACGCGCCCAGCATGCCGCCCTGGCAGCGCTGGTTGCCCGCGCGGCAGGCCCCCACCCCGGCGGTCATCGGCGGCCCGGTGTAGCAGATCTGCGCGCCGCCGTCCTCGCACTCGCAGCCGCCGACCTCGTCGGTGACCCCGTCGCAGTCGTTGTCGGCCCCGTCGCAGATCTCGAGGGCCGGGCCCACCGCGCCGGTGCACGCGCCCAGCGCGCCGTCCACGCAGGTCCGCTCGCCGGCAACGCACCGGCCGGCGCCGACCAGCGCCGGATCCCCCTCGGCGCAGGCCACCGGCGGACCGTCGTCGACCACGCCGTTGCAGTCGCCGTCGACGCCGTCGCAGACGTCGATCTCGGCGGGCAGCACCTGCGTGGTGCACGCCCCCAGCACGCCGTCGACGCAGCGCGCGACGCCCGAGCGGCACGGGCCCACGCCGCGCGTGGCGGGATCGCCTTCGTAGCAGATGACCTCGAGCGCGCCGCCGGCGGGCCCCTCGTCGACGGCCTCGTCGCAGTCGTCGTCGCGCCCGTTGCACACTTCGGGGGCGCCGGCGCGGCAGCCGGCGTCGGGTCCGGCGTCGCCCGGCGCGGCGTCGGGCCGCGCGGCGTCGGCGTCGGGGGCGCGTCGGCGTCGGCGTCCGGGCGTCGATCCGTCGCCGGCGTCCCGGCCGCCCGCGTCGCCGGGGGCGCGCCTCGATCCCGATCGGGCGGGGCCCCGTCGGCGCCCACCCGTGCGTCGGCGCGCCCACCGTCGGGGTCGGGCGCCGCCGCGTCGCCGTCGCCGCCCGCCGGCACGCACAGCCCCGAGCGACAGAGGGATCCGGTCGGGCAGTCACCGGGCCCGCTGCACTCGTCTTCCAGGGCAGGCAGACAGCCGGCCAGCAGCACGATGGGCAGGAAACGATGCATGCACCCCCCGACGGTCGCCGCGCCGCGCGGGCGACGTTCGCGGGCAGGTTACCGCCGCGTCGTCGGCGGGCTCAACCGGCGCGCCGGGGCCTCACTGGCCCTTGGGCGGCGGGGGCAGGTGGCGCTCGGTGGGGCTGCCGATGCCGATGTGCGCGCCCCAGATCTTGCCGTCGTCGAAGGCCGGGCCCGCGGGCTCGTCGACGGGCATCGTCAGGCGCGTGAACAGATCGGCGAAACCCAAACGGAAGCGCAGCTCGGGCTCGACGCTGATCTGATCCGTGTCGTCGGCGTCGCTCGTGAGCGCGTTGAAGTAGATGCCCCGCAGCGCGAAGCGCGCCCAGTCCAGCTCGTAGGCGACGTCGATCGCGACCTCGACGGCCACGTTGTAGCCCTCGTTGATCAGGTCGTTGAAGCCGTACATGTTGGCCAGGTTGATCTGGCCGCCGTACACCAGGCCGAAGTGCTCGCGCAGGTAGCCGTCGGCGTGCAGGACGCCGGACATGGTCTCGGGCATCCACAGGAAGAAGTCGTGGTGGCCGTACATCGCCTGCGTCGCGCCCAGCGCCACGACGTCGACGAGGGTGTCGTTCAGCGTCTCTTCGCGCAGCGTCGCCGCCGGGGCGGTCAGGCCCACGCCCAGGCGCACCTGGTAGGGCAGCTCGCGCCACACCCAGTGGTAGGCCAGGTAGGGGTTGGCCAGGCGCACGGTGCTCTGGTCGATCTCGCGGCTGGGATCGGACTGCGCCGGCCCGGTCAGCGAGAACGCGCTGAAGCCCCAGGCCAGCTCGACCTCGTTGCTGCGCACCGGCTGAACCACGCGCACCAGCGGCGAGATGAGGAAGACGTCCTGGACGTCGTTGGAGTCGGAGTAGAAGCCCACCTCGAGCTCGTAGCTCGTCACTCGGCGGCCGTAGCCCGGCCCGTAGCCCGCCGCGTCGGCCGGGCGGATGAGCTCGGACGGCCGCACCTCGGCGCCCGCCGGGCGGGCGGCCAGCGTGGCCACGAGGGCCGTCGTGCACAGCGCTGCACCTGGCAGGCTTCGATTCATGGGCTGATTTCCTCCCCCGGTCGCGCGTAGGATTGAACGCGTTTTGTGGCGTCAGGGCAAGTAGACGCCCCGCGGTCATCGGGAGGGAGAGATGTTGCGTTCGGCTGTTCGCGCGTGGGTGCTGGTGGCGCCCGCGGTCGCCTGGGGGCTGCCCGAGGGCACCCCTCAGCTCGGGTCCACGCAGGGGCTCGAGAGCGAGAGCAACGTGCAGGTGGCCGTCGTCGAAGCGGGCGAGGTGATCCGGCTGTGCAGCAGCGACGACGGGCGGCTCGAGCCCGACGTCGACGGCGTGGCCATCGATCGCGCGCCCGACGCGGACACCGGCGACGACGCCAACCCGGTGGCGCCCGAGCGCGCCGGCGCCGAGATCCTGGTGACCGCGCCCGACGCGATCGCCTGCGCCGACGACACCCCCTGCGGCATGGGCCAGCGCTGCGTGACGCGCCAGGGCGCCGCGCCCGAGGGCGACGCCATGGGCAGCTGCGCCACGGCGTACCCGGTGACGCGCGAGGCGGGCTACTGCAACGGGACCGATCCCGCCCGCACGTGGATCGAGATCACCGCCGAGGCGCCGGGCGACTACCACGTCGACTTCGCCGGCGAGCCCGAGTCGCTGCAGCAGGCCGGCACCACCACGCGCTACTTCGAGATCGACGTGCTGCGCGCCGACGGCAGCCCCACCGACGGCGGCCGGGTGCACGCGCGGCAGTGGCTGCTGAACGCGCACAACTTCGACCTGGCCACCAGCGCCGACTTCTACGTGCTGGCGCAGGTCGAGGCGGGCGCGCGCGTGTTCGTCATCGACTTCGAGCAGATGCGGGGCTTCCGCTACAGCATCGTGGCCAACAACCGCGGGCTGGAGGATCACAACAGCCAGAGCTGGTGCCAGTTCGGCGACCCCGACGCCGACGGGCAATGCGCCTTCTTCGGCGAGGACGAGCTGCAGCGCGTCTTCTCGGGCTATCAGCTGTACCTGAACTACCCGGATCCGCCGCCCGAGGCCGCGCCGACCCCCGAGATCGGCGGGCTGGTGTTCGAGGACGAGGCCGGCACGCCCACCATCACGCCGAACGGCGACGGCGTGCAGGACGACGGCACCTTCCGCTTCGAGGCGAACCTGCGCGGCACCTACCGCATCGTCGTCGACATCGACGGCGACGGCGTGTTCGACGGCTCGCGCGACGTGCAGCTGACCGGCCGCACGGTGGTCGGCGAGAACGAGGTCACCTGGGACGGCACGCTGGACGGCGCGCCCGTGCCCGACGGCGCCTACCGCTTCCGGGTGGAGCTGGTGACCGCCGAGACGCACTTCCCGATGCTGGACATCGAGGACAACAGCCAGGGCGTGGTGGTGTGGGAGCTGGACGGGCCGGACGGCGAGCGGCAGGCGCGGCGCATGTTCTGGGACGACACCGCCGTGCGCGACGAGGCGCTGCTGGTGGGCGACACCGACGCGCTCGAGGTGCTGCCCGAGGGCTCGGCCCTGCCCGACGATCCCGACGGCTTCCACCAGCGCCGGCAGTGGCGCCAGCCCGAGCGCCCGCGCGACGGCGGGGCCGCCGAGGACGTGCCGCTGGTGTTCGACACCTGGGTCGTGGGCGAGGTGGTCGGTGGCGAGGTGGCGGTGTGCCGGCGCTGTGACGATACGCCCTTCGAGGTCATCACGGTCGGAGGCGAGGACGAGTCGGGCGACAGCGACGAGGATGGCCTGGGCGACGACGAAGAGGACGTCAACGGCAACGGCATGGTCGACGAGGGCGAGACGGATCCCAACGATCCCGACACCGACGGCGACGGCCTGGGCGACGGGCTCGAGCTGCGCGGGGCCAACCCCACCGATCCCACCAAGGCGGACACCGACGGCGACGGCCTGCCCGACGGGGTCGAGGACGGCAACCAGAACGGCGCGCTGGACGAGGGCGAGACGGATCCCACCGATCCCGACTCGGACGCCGACGGGCTGTTCGACGGCGCCGAGGATCGCAACGGCAACGGCGTGGTCGACGTGGGCGAGACGGATCCGCGGGATCCCGACTCCGACGACGATGGCATCCGGGACGGCGACGATCCGCAGCCGACGGTGCCCGGCGGCGAGGCGGACGCGGGCGGCGGCGCCGGCGGCATGGGCGGGGGCGCCGGCGGCGCGCCGGGCGGCGGGCCCGACGGCGGGGTGCGGCCGGACGGCGGCGATCTGAGCGATCGCGACGGCAACGATCAGGACGACAGCCAGAACAGCGACGACGGCTGCGACTGCGACGCGGGCGACGGGCCGGCGCCGGCGACGTGGGCGCTGCTGGGGCTGCTGGGGCTGCTGCGGCCTCGGCGGCGGCGGTGAGACGCGCCACGCTGGGCCTGGCGCTCGCGCTGACCGCGTGCGTGCACGACGACGAGCGGGCGCCCACCCCGCCGGACGTGCGCGCCATCGTCGAGGCCTACGAGCGTCCGACGGCGCCGCTGACGCAGGAGAACGCGCCCCAGGTCATCGATGCGCTGCAGCGGACGCTCGCCGATCTGCGGACGGCGCTGACGCTGGCCGACGCGGTCGACGACATCGTCGAGTCGCTCACCGGCGCGGCCGAAGCGCGGCAGGACGGCCTGGTCGTGCGCCGGCAGGCGCTCAGCGCCGACTTCGACGGGTGGGCGCGCCTCGAGTACGTCTGTCCGGGGCAGGCCCCCGACCTCGTCGATCGGCGCCAGGGCACCATCGAGCTGTTCGCCCTGCTGGCGGACGGTGGACTGCAGCAGCCGGTCTGGGGCGAGGCGCGCGGCTGCGCGCTGCCGGACTCGGGCGACGCCGTGCTGCGCCTCGACGGCGACGTGTTCTACGAGGTGTCCGCCGGCGTGCTGTCGTTCACCGGATCGCTGGCGCAAGGGGCCGAAGCCGCGGCGCCCTTCCGCATCGAGCTGCAGGCGATCGAGACCGGCGGGCTGCGCCACCGGGTGGTGCTGCCCGAGGGGCACCTGATCCTGGGCTGGGACGGCGCGGCCGCGCCCGACGCGCTCACCATCGACGACGCGAACGGGCGGTGGAGCTGCGGCCTGTCGGTGGGCGCCTCGATCAGCGGGCGCTGCACCAGCCCGGACGGCGAGGTGTCCTTTTGAGCGCAGCGCGGTCGAAGGCGACGCTGCTGGGCACCGCGCTGCTGGCGGCGCCCCTGTCCGCGCAGGCCTGGATCGACGACGATCCCGCCACCGACTGGACGGCGCTGACGCTGCACCGCAACGAGTGGCGGTTGGGGCTGTTCCGCTTCCAGTACGGCATCGTCGACAGCCTGCAGGTGGGCACGCAGACGCTGCCCTGGGTGCTGAAGATCTCGAACCTCGACCTGAAGTGGACCGTGTGGTCGAGCGGCCCCTGGTCGGTCGGGCTGAGCGGGGGCATCTTCTCGCTGAAGCTCCAGGACTACGACGCGGACGCCGCCGACGTGCGCTTCTACGCCGCGCCCCTCGAGCTGACCGCGTCGTGGCGCGGCGACGGCCTCGGCGTGCACCTGCGCGGCAGCTACACCGCGGTCAAGACCGACACCGACGAGGCCCTCGACGAGGAGGACTACGACATCGGCGGGGTCGCGGCGGTGTCGACGGGCACCCTGGGGCTCGCCGGCGAGTGGTACGTCAGCCGCACCTTCTCGTGGGTGCTCGAGACGCGGCTGTCGGTGTTCCAGGACGCCAGCGCGAACGCCAGCACGACCACCCAGATCGATCCCCGCACGTCCATCGAGTTCAACGCCGACGCCGAGGCCGATCTGACCGACGGCAGGCAGGCCAACGCGCTGCTGAGCGCCTTCTGGAGCTGGAACAGCTTCAACCTGAAGCTGGGCCTGGGCTACGGCCACTACAGCGTGCCGACGCTGAACCTGTTCGTCGGCGACCCGATCTGGTTCCCCGATTTCGACCTGTTCTGGCGCTTCTGAGCGAGCAGGCTCAGTCGGCCAGCACCAGCTCGATCGGGCAGTGATCGCTGCCCATCACCTGATCGTGGATCTTCGCGTCCTTCACCCGCGGCCACAGCGCGTCGCAGACGAAGTGATAGTCGATGCGCCACCCGACGTTGCGCGCGCGCACGTCGCCGCGCTGCGACCACCACGTGTAGCGATCCTCGGCGTCGGGGTACAGGCGGCGGAAGGCGTCGCTCAGGCCCACCGCCTCGAAGGCGTCGAGCCACACGCGCTCCTCGTTGAGGAAGCCGGTGGTCTTGCGGTTGGCCTTCCAGTTCTTCAGGTCGATCTCGTGATGCGCGGTGTTCAGATCGCCGCACACGACCACCTTCTCGCCGGCGGCGCGCCGCGCCTGCACCACCTGCAGCAGCCGCTTGTAGTAGGCGTGCTTGTAGGGCACCCGCGCGTGGTCGCGCTGCCCGTTGGGGAAGTAGCCGTTGACGATCGTGACGTCCCCGTGGCGCGTGATCAGCGTGCGCCCCTCGGCGTCGAAGTGCGGATCGTCGAGGCCGGCGGTGATCGCGTCCGGCGGCACCCGCGACAGCGTCGCCACCCCGCTGTAGCCCAGCTTCTCGGCCGGCACCCACGTGGCGTGGTAGTCGACGATGTCGGCCAGCTCGGGCGGCAGCTGCTTCGGGTGCACCCGCGTCTCCTGCAGGCACACCACGTCGGGCTGCTCGACCGCGAGCCACTCCAGGAAGCCCTTGTTCAGGCACGCCCGGATGCCGTTGACGTTCCAGCTGACCAACCTCATCGCGTCTCCTCGTACACCGACAACACCAGCGGCCGCCCCGGCTGCGCGCGGCCGGCGGCGATGGCCTTCACCGCGTCGGTCACCGCCGCGTTGACCGGCGTGGGCACCTCGTACTGCCGCCCCCGGGCGGCGATCTCACCGTTCAGGAAGTCGATGGCCGGCGGCTTGCCCGCCTCGATGGCCCGCAGCATCGAGCTGTAGAGGCGGCGGTAGCGCGTGCCCACCGCCAGCACCATCGCGTGCTTCGACGCCAGGCCGACCGACCCGGGCGTCGCGCGCTCGGCGGGCGTCAGCGCCATCCAGTCGAGGTCGAGCGTGCCGGCCACCTTCTCGAGCTTCACCTCGGCGCGCCGCGCCACCTCGACCACCTCGCTCATGATCTCGAGCGCCAGCCGGCGGGCGCGTCGGCTGCGCAGCACCGGCCCCAACGCCGTGCCGTGCAGCGTGCCCAGCGTCGACACCGCGCAGTTCAGCGCCAGCTTGCTCCACCGCGCGCCCGCCAGGTTCGCGGTGCGCTGCACCGGCCCGATGCTCTCGAGCAGCGTGCACAGGGGATCCAGGGCGGCGTCCTCGGCCCCGTCGTAGCGGCCGACCACGAAGCCGCCCGCGCTGGTCTTGTCGAAGACCCCCGGCTCGACCATCGTGGCCCCCCAGGCGACGATGCCGCCCACGACGCGCGCCCGATCGCCCAGCACCGCCGCCACGCGCTCTTCGCACAGCCCGTTCTGGAAGCACACCATCCGCCCGTCGGGGGCCAGGTGGGGCGCCGCCTGCCGCGCGGCCGCCTCGACGTCGGTCGGCTGCGTCGCCAACAGGACGAAGTCGAAGGGCCCCTCGTCCGCGGGCACCCCGGCCAGCGCCCGCCCGGGCACCGTGCGGGCGCCGGCCTCGCCCACCAGGCGGAAGCCGTGGGCCCCGACCGCCTCGACCACCGCCGGGTTGCGCGACACCGCGCGCACGTCGCAGCCCAGCTCGGCGAGGTGCCCGGCGACCGTCCCGCCGATGCCCCCGCACCCCATCACCAGCACCTTCGGCGCCCCCGGCGTCATCGCGTCCTCCCCGTCCGACCGGGCCGCGTCATGCCACAGCCGCCCCGCCGGGGGGAAGGCCACCCCCGCGTCGCCCCGGCCCGCGGGGCCGCCGCGCGACGGCCGGCCGCCCGCCCCGCTTGAACTCACGGCCCTCGGACGCCAGAATCCGCCCCTTGTCCTCCGCCCCCCGAGGGCCGCCGCGATGTCGCTGCGACTGCTGTTCCTGCTGATGGGCCTGGTGACCACGCTGATGATCGCCGGGGTGGTCTACACCAAGGTGCTGGTGCCGCCGGAGGAGCGCACGCCGTCCGTGGGCGAGCTGGCCGCCCGCGATCGCGTGTGCGCGGTCGACTGCGCCACCGAGGCGCGCGCGGCGGCCAAGGCCGGCGAACAGGATCTGACGCGCCTCGACGCGCGCTTCCGCGAGTGCCTGCAGGCCTGCCGCGATCAGTTCCGGCACGCGCCGGGCGTGGCCGCGCCGGTGGCCGAGCCGCTGCCGCGCGAGCAGCTGATGCCTCCGCGGTAGGCGCCCACGAGGCACCCCGAGCGGGTTCGGGGCGCTGCGCGGCGCGCGCCCCCTCGATGCGCGACCGCCACCAATAGCGTTGGGGCAGACCCGGGCGCCTCTGCTATCGTCGGCGCGTCCACGGAGGCAACGGGGAGACGAGCATGCGACGCGTAGCGTGGGGGTTGGCCGTCCTGGCCGTCCTGTCCTGGGGATGCGAGACCGACGACGGTGAAGACGACGGCGCCGGCGGGGCGGGCGGCGGGCAGGCCGACGCCAGCCTGCCGGGCGCCGGCGGCATGGGCGGCGCGCCCGGCGCGGGTGGCGAGCCTGGCGCGGGTGGCGAGCCCGGCGCGGGCGGCCAACCCGGCGTGGGCGGCGAGCCTGGCGCGGGCGGCGCCCCGGGCATGGGCGGCGCGCCCGGCATGGGCGGCGAGCCCGGGGCCGGCGGACAGCCCGGCATGGGCGGCGCGCCCGGCATGGGCGGCGCCCCCGCCCCCAGCTGCGACCAGCCCGACGCGGCCGCCTGCGAGGCGGCCAGCTGCATCTGGACCGACACCGGCTGCCTCGCGCCCGCCGAGGCCGATCCCTGCTACCGCTACAACGCCGCCGTCTGCCGCACCCACCCCGAGTGCCTGACCCGCGGCGATCGCTGCGTGCCCGATCCCCTGCAGGCCCCCTGCGAGTCGCTCGCCGAGGACGACTGCGCCCTGCGCGGCGGCGCCTGCGGCTGGCACGAGGGCGCCTGCCACCCGCTGCCCGGCGGCGCCTGCGCCGAGCTCGACGCCGCCGGCTGCGCCCTGCGCGCCGACTGCGCTGCGCTGTTCGACGAGGTCGACTGCGCCTGCGAGGCGCCGGAGCCGGGCGCGCCCGAGCCCCCCTGCGACTGCGAGCCCCAGTTCGCGGGCTGCGCGCCGAGCGCGGTGACCTGCAACGACGTACCCATCGAGGCCTGCGGCCGCACCCCCGGCTGCCACGTCGAGGAGCTGCCGGTCCCCTGCCCGATGCCGCCGCCCTGCGAATGCGCGCCGGGCGAGGACTGCGTCTGCGCCGAGCCCGGCTGCGAGCCTCAGCCGGTGTGCGTGCCCGACGATCCCGACGGCTGCGCCGACCGCGCCCCCGACGCCTGCGAGGCGGACGGCCAGTGCGCCCTCGAGGTCGAGATCGTCTGCCAGGACGGCGGCGCCGGCGCCGCCCCGCCGCCCGACGGGGCCGACCGCATCATCATCGCGCCCGAGCCCTGCCAGGAGGTCACCCGGTGCGTGGCCGCGGCGCCGGCGTGCGTGGGGCTGCCGCCCGAGGTGTGCGGCGCGACGCCGGGCTGCGTCGTCGATCAGGTCGAGCGCTGCGACTGCGCGGGCGGCGGCGCGGATCCCGTGCCGCCGGACGACGGCGCGCGCCCGGCCCCGCCGCCGCCCGACGACTGCGTCTGCGAGATCGTGGCCGTCTGCAACGCGGCCCCCGCCTGCGACGATCTGGGCGACGCCGACGCCTGCGCCGCGCGGCCGGACTGCGCGTGGGCCGAGCAGGCCGACTGCGCCTGCCGGCCGGCGCCGTGCGATCCCGACGGCCCCTGCGATCCCGTGCCCTGCGACGACTGCTTCGCGTGCCAGCCCGCCAACCCGGTCGACGCGTGTGGCCGCCTCGACGAGGCCGCCTGCCTCCGCGCCGCCGACTGCCAGTGGGAGCTCGGCGGCGGCGAGGGCGACGTGCCCTGCCGCTGCTTCGTCGACGAGAACGGCCGCGAGGTGTGCGAGTGCGGCGGCCCCGTGCCGGGCGTCGGCCAGTGCGTGCCGGCGCCGCAGCCGCAGGGCTGCGCCGGCCTCGACTTCTTCGCGTGCGAGCAGGCCCGCGGCTGCGCCTGGCAGGACGAGGCGCTGCCGCCCCCGCCCGATCCCTGCGTGTGCGAGATCGATGCGGAGGGCAACGAGATCTGCATGTGCGCGCAGCCGCTGATCGCGGTGCCCGTCGGCCAGTGCGTCGAGGCGCCCGATCAGGGGCGCTGCGAAGATCGCGCGCCCGACGCGTGCGAGGCGGACGGCGCCTGCGAGCTGGTCGAGCCCCAGCCCTGCGCCTGCCCGGCGGACGATCCCGCGTGCGTCTGCGAGCTGCCGCCGGCGATCTGCCAGCCGGCCGGCGGCGGCGAGGCGCCGTGCTTCGAGCTCGACCCGCGCAGCTGCGACGCGCGCGCCGACTGCGCGCTCGAGAACATCGAGTGCCCGCCCTGCCGCGACGGCGAGCCCTGCGCCTGCCCGATCGGCCAGCAGTGCGTGCCGGCGGGCCCGCCGGCGTGCGAGACGCTCGACGAGGTGGGGTGCCGCAACCGGGCCGACTGCCTGATGGCCGCGCCGGTGGACGGCTGCCCGCCCTGCGCGCCGGACGATCCCGCGTGCGCCTGCGCCAACCTCTGCCAGGACGCCTGGAACGTCTGCGGCAGCCAGCCCATCGACAGCTGCGACCAGGTGCGCGGCTGCGGCCTCGTCGAGGCTTGCGATGGCGGCGGCGGCGTCGAGATGTGCCCGCCGGGCGAGCTGTGCCCCGAGCCGATCCCGCCCCCCTGCGACGTGAGCTGCCAGCCCCTCTGAGGGTGGCGTCCGGTCGGCGCCGAGCCGACGCTCGGCGCCGGCCCCCGATCACGCCGCGTCCAGCTCCGGATACCGCCGGAAGATGCCGTGGGCGTTGAAGTCCATCCGCCGTGGTGAGGCCAGGTAACGCTGCAGGCGCTCGTCCGCGGCCGCCGCGGCGACCACCCGGCGCACCCCCGGCGCGGCCTCGAGCGCGCGCGCCGCGCCCCGCGGGAAGGCGAAGCGCAGGCCCTCGACCACCTGAAACAGGGACAGATCGGCGTACCCGAGCGCCCCGCCGATCAGGTGGTCGCCCCCGCCGTTCGCCTGCACGACGCGCTCGAGCCACGCCAGGTACTTGGGCAGGCGGTCGGCCAGGAAGCGGGCCGACGCCTCGCGGGCGGCCTCGCGCTGATCCTCGTAGTACAGCGCCGACGACACCGGGTGGTGGGTGTCGTGCACCTCGTCGACCAGATCGGCCAACGTCAGCTGCACTTGGAAGGCCGCGAGCCGCCCGGCCTCGTCGGCGGGCGCGAGGCCGTGGCGCTCGCCGACGAAGCGGCAGATGAGGGCGCTCTGCGCGACGACCAGCTCGCCCGCCACCAACACCGGCGGCGCGTAGGGCGGCGGGAAGCCGAGCGCGCCGGACAGGGCGCGCTGCACCGCGGCGACGCCCCCGCCCTCGGCCTCGGGGCGCCGCGCCACGTCGTCGTAGGGCGCGCCGGCCACCTCGAGCGCAAGGCGCGGAAACTCACCGCGGCCGGGCAGCATGGGCCAGTAGTACAGGGCATAGCGGACGTCGGTCATCGGGGCCTCCTCGCGCGGGTTCGATCCTGTGTCGCGCGCCTGCCGGGAGGGGTCAACCGCGGCCTCCGATTTCTGGCGAGGCGCCCTCGGAAATCCGCGTCGCCCGGCCGCCGGGCGACCCCGCGGCGCGGCGCGGCGTAAGGAACCGATCTTGCACGCGTCGGGTGCCCCGTACGGGAGCTTCGATACGCCTCTGAGGGGAGTGACCACGATGCGCGTGATTCGACTGTGTCTCTGTCTCGGCCTGGCCCTGGGCGCCTGGGGCTGCGAGCCGGACGACTCGAACGGGGACGAGGGCGCCGGCGGCCAGGGCGGCGGTGGACAGACCGACGACGGCGGGGTCGGCGGCATGGGGGGCGACCCCGGCATGGGCGGCGCGCCCGGCGGCGCCTGCGCGTCGCTGAGCGAGGCCGCCTGCGCGCGCCGCGACGACTGCGCCTACGGCGACGGCGCCTGCCAGGACGCCGCCTCCGCCCCCTGCCTGGCGCTGGGCGAGGCCCAGTGCCTCGAGCGCGACGACTGCCTGGCCCGCGACGACATCAACGGTGACTTCGCCCGCTGCGAGGCGCTGGCCGGGGCCGACTGCCGCCTGCTGGACGCCGTGGCGTGCGACACGCGCGACGACTGCGCCTGGGACGGCGAGCGCTGCGACGCGGCGGACGAGACGTGCCCGGGCATCGGCGATCAGGGCGCCTGCGAGGCCGCCGAGTGCCACTGGTACGACGCCGCGTGCCACGACGAGCCCCAGGCGCAGCGCTGCGATCAGCCCGACGCCGCCAGCTGTGAGGCGGCCGGCTGCGCGTGGACCGACGACGGTTGCGGCCCGGCGCGCGCGGCCTGCGCCGAGCTGGCCCAGCCCCTGTGCCAGGCGCGCCCCGACTGCGACTGGATGGGCAACCGCTGCGCGCCCCGCGGCTCGATGGACTGCCCCGCGCTGGGCGCCGACGCCTGCGCCGCGCAGCCCGGCTGCCTGTGGACCGGCGACGCCTGCGTCGACCGCCCCGAGGGGGCCTGCGCGACGCTCGGTGAGGCGGCCTGCCTCAGCCGCGCGGACTGCCGGGCCACCTACGACGAGGGCGCCGAGGGCGATCGCCGCGCCCCGCCGCCGCCGGACGAGGGCGAGGCGCCGCCGGTCGAGGATCCCCCCGCCGGCAACTTCACCGGCTGCGAGCCCCTGCGCGTCGAGTGCGCGACGGTGCCGACCGACGCCTGCGATCGGACGCCGGGCTGCCACCTCGAGTGGGTCGACCCCCCCTGCTTCTGCGATCCGGCCGAGCCGGACTGCGACGCCGTCTGCGAGCCGGTGCCCGTCTGCACCCCCGACGGCCCCGACGCCTGCGCCGATCTGCCGCTCGAGGCCTGCAACGCCGATCCGCGCTGTCGGCTGACCGAGCGCGAGGTGTGCGACGGGGGCGCCGGCGCGCCCGAGCCGCCCGATCCGCCCGACGACGAGCCCGGCTTCATCGCGCCCCCCTGCCGCGTCGAGACCGTGTGCGAGCCCGATCCGAACGCCGGCGGCGAGTGCGGAGCGATCGAGGATCCCGATCTGTGCGACGCGACGCCCGGCTGCTTCGGCGTGTGGGTCGAGGACGACTGCGGCTTCGGGGCCGATCCCGTGCCCTGCGAATGCGCCGACGGCGACGAGGACTGCGCCTGCGGCGGCGCGGCGCCCGCGCCCTGCCTCGGCCGCTTCGTCTGCGAGGGCGACGCGCGCCCCGGCTGCGAGGGCCTCGACCCCGAGCGCTGCGACGCCGACCCGGCCTGCGACCTGGTCTTCCCGCCCTGCATGTGCGACGACCCGAACGATCCGGCCTGCGGCTGCGAGCCCGTCTGCGTCGACCGCATCCTGCCGCCGCCCGGGCGGTGCGAGGATCTCGACCTCGACGCCTGCCGCGCGTCCCGCGACTGCGACCTGATCGAGATCCCCTGCTGCGAGCCGGGCGAGGACTGCGACTGCGCGGGCGACCTGGTGTGCGTGCCGGCGGCGGGCGGCGATCGCTGCGCCGACCGCCCGGTGGACCGCTGCAACGACGCGCCCGGCTGCCACGTCGAGGAGTTCGAGGTGTGCGGCTGCGCCGGCGGCGGCGGTGATCCCGACGGGCCCGGCGGCGCCGCGCCCCCGCCCCCCGACGAGCCCTGCTTCTGCGAGGTGATCGCGCAGTGCGTGCCCGACGACGAGCCGATGGATCCGTGCGCCGGGCTGCCCGAGGGCATCTGCGACGACACGCCGGGCTGCGGGTGGGAGGCGGCCGGTGAGCCCCCGCCGGGTGAGTGCGGCTGCTTCGTGAACGAGGAGGGCGTCGAGGTGTGCGTCGACTGCATGGAGCCCGTCGAGGGCCGCTGCGTGCGGCGCGACGAGCCCGAGGGCTGCGCGGCGCTCGACGAGGCGGCCTGCGCCGACGACGCCGCCTGTGCGTTCGTCGAGGTGGGCGGCATGTGCGAGGCGTGCCCCGACGGGGCGCCCGACTGCATGGGCGGCTGCGAGGCGATCTTCGGCTGCCGTCCGGTGGCGCAGCTGTGCCGCACGCTCGACCCGGACGCCTGCGCGGACGAACCGCGGTGCGCCGTGCAGCAGCTTCAGGTGTGCGAGGGCGGCGGGGGCGGCTGCATGGATCCCGATCCCGAGGGGAACTGCGAGATGCCGCCGCCGCCCCCCGACGGCCAGTGCGAGGTGATCGACGTCTGCGTGGCCGCCGCCGGGGCGTGCCCGGATCTGGACGCCGAGCGCTGCGCAGAGGTCGAGGGCTGCGTCGCGCTGGCCTCGGACGACGGCGTCGTCCTGGGGTGCTGGTACGACGGACCCGACGCCTGCTGGGATCTCGATCCCGAGCGGTGCGCCGCGCACCCCGACTGCCAGGCGAACGGGCCCGTCGAGGGCGGCGGTGGCGGCGCCTGCGACTGCTTCGAGACGCCCGAGGGCGAGGTCGTCTGCGAGTGCATGGATCCCCTGCCCGCCTGCAGCCCGCGCTGATCGGCGCGCCGGCGCGGGCGCCTCGGCCGCGCCCGCGCCGACTATCCAACCGCCCCGACCATCTGGTACACCTGCGCGACCGCCACGACCCCCGGGGGAGAGGGCATGTTCCAGCGGGTGCTGGTCGCCAACCGCGGTGAGATCGCCGTCCGCGTGATGCGCACGCTGCGCGACGTGGGCGCGACGCCCATCGCCATCTACTCGGAGCCCGACCGGCACGCGCTGCACGTGCGCCACGCCGATCTCGCCGCCTGCGTCGGCCCCGAGGCCTCGTCTCAGAGCTACCTGAACATGGACGCCGTGCTGGACGCCGCGCGCCGCACCGGCGCCGACGCCATCCACCCGGGCTACGGCTTCCTGAGCGAGAACGCGACCTTCGCGCGCCGGGTGACCGAGGCGGGGTTCACCTGGATCGGGCCGCCGCCGAGCGCCATCGAGACGATGGGCAGCAAGCTGCTGGCCCGGCGCACGGTCGAGGCGGCCGGCGTGCCGGTGGTGCCCGGGGTGAGCGAGCCGGTGCGCGACGCCGACAAGGCGCTGGCCATCGCGCGCGCGGTCGGCTTCCCCGTGATGGTGAAGGCCTCGGCGGGCGGCGGCGGCAAGGGCATGCGGCTGGTGCACGACGAGGCGGCGCTGGCGAAGGCGCTGGACGCGGCGCGGCGCGAGGCGGCCGGCGCCTTCGGCGACGACGCCGTGTACGTCGAGAAGTTCGTCACCGAGCCCCACCACGTCGAGATCCAGGTGCTGTGCGACACGCACGGCAACGCGGTGTACGTCGGCGAGCGCGAGTGCTCGGTGCAGCGGCGGCACCAGAAGGTGATCGAGGAGTGCCCCAGCCCCTTCATCGACGCGTCCGTGCGGCAGGCGATGGGCGAAGTGGCGGTGGCCGCGGCGCGGGCCTGCGGCTACGTCGGCGCCGGCACGGTCGAGTTCCTCGTGGGGGGCGACAAGAGCTTCTACTTCCTCGAGATGAACACGCGGCTGCAGGTGGAGCACCCGGTCACCGAGCTGGTGTACGGGGTCGACCTGGTCGACGCCCAGCTGCGCATCGCGGCGGGGCAGCCCCTGCCCTTCGCGCAGGCCGATCTGGCGCCGCGCGGGCACGCGCTCGAGTGCCGCATCTACGCCGAGGATCCCGAGACGTACCTGCCCAGCCCCGGCGCGGTGACGCAGGTGCGCTGGCCCGAGGGCCCGGGCGTGCGGGTGGACGCGGGCATCGACGAGCACAGCGTGGTGCCGATGGCCTACGATCCGATGGTGGCCAAGCTGTGCACCTGGGGCGGCGACCGCGACCAGGCCATCCGGCGCATGCGGCGGGCGCTCGACGAGACGGTGGTGCTGGGCATCACGACGAACGTGCCGCTGCACCACCGCGTGCTGGCCCACCCGGCCTTCGTGGCCGGGCGCTACGACACGGGGCTCTTGAACACGACGCTGCCGCCCGCGGCCGCGGCGGACGCCGCCTGGAGGGAGGCCGCGACCATCGCCGCCGCGCTGACGCGGCACGCCGAGGACGCGGCCCGGGCGGCGCGGGCGCCCTCGGCGGGGGCGGGCGCCAGCGCGTGGCTGGCGCAGGGTCGGCAGCGCCAGATCAACGGAGGCTGAGGTGCGCTACACGATCGAGCTGGGCGACGAGAGCGTCGCCGTGGACGTGCACCCCCTGGGCCCCGGGCGCTTCCGGGTGCAGCTGGGCGACGCGCCCGCGCGCACCGTCGAGGCGGCGGTCGAGCCGGGGCTGGTGCACCTGCTGCTGGGCGAGCGCTCGCTGAGCGTGCGCACCGGCGCGGCGCCCGGGGGCGTCGACCTGCACGCCAGCGGGCTGCGGGCGCGGGCCGGGGCGCTGGACGCGCGGGCGGCGCGGCTGAAGGCGCGGCGCGGCGGCGCGCTGGGCGCGGGCAGCGACGTGGTGCGCACGCCGATGCCCGGGCGCGTGGTGCAGGTGATGGTCGCCGAGGGCGACGCGGTGGTGCCCGGGCAGGGCGTCGTCATCGTCGAGGCGATGAAGATGGAGAACGAGCTGCGCGCCGAGATCGCCGGCGTCGTGGCCAAGGTGCACGTGAAGGCCGACGACCGGGTCGAGGGCAACGCCGAGCTGGTGACGCTGCGCCCGGCCGAGGCCGACTGAGATGCCCGCCGCCGCGCTGGCGACCGTGGCCACGCTGATCTTCGGCGGCGGCCTGCGGGTGGACCAGCCGAGCGACGACACCCCCACCCTGTTCGGCGTCGATCTCGACCTGCGCTACGCGGTGTTCGAGGGCGCGCACGTCGGCCTGCGCGCGGCGTGGGGCGGCGGCGTCAACGACAACAACCCCGAGCGGCTGCTGATCACGCAGCGGACCGAGGTGGTCGCGGTGCTGGGCGGGCGGCTGCCGCTGACGCCGACCGTCGACCTGCTGGCCGAGGCCACCGGCGGCGTCTTCCGGGCCGACGGCTGGCCGCGCGGCGCGCTGACGAACCTGCACCAGTGGAGCGTGCAGGTGGGCGGCGACGTGGGCGCCACCGCGTGGCTGTTTCGGGCCTGGGGGCACCCGATGGGGTTGGAGCTGCGGGCCGGCGCGGCCTACACGCGGCTGAACCAGCAGGACATCTACCTGCCCTTCGCGGGCCTGTCGGTGGTCGGGGCGCTCGACGAGCCGGCGGTGCCCGCGGCGCCTACGCCTGGAGCGCCTTGAGGGGGATCTCGAGGGTGCCGGTGGTGCCGGTGGACACGTCCAGCTCGTCCCCGTCCACCACCAGGCGGTCCACGGCCCCGTTGACCTCGGCGCTCTCGACCTGCACGCCCTCGAGCTGCTCGAGGCGGTCGTCGCCCAGGGTGCCCTTCACGTACTGCCCGAAGGTGAGGCGCGCGCCGTCCGCGGTCGAGACGTGCACCGGCTGGGCGAGGGTGAGCTCGAAGCGGCCGCTGGTGTCGAGGCGGAAGCCCTTCACGGCGTCGCGGAAGGCGTCGGCGATCGGCAGGCCGATCTTCTCGAGGGCGTCGGCGAAGCGGCCGCCCGCCTCGGCGAGGATGCGGTAGTACCCCAGCTGCTCGGCGCGCTGCCGGAAGTCGGTGGGCGGGGCCTCCTCCTTCTGCTTGTCGCTGTCCTTGTGGGTGTCCTGCTCGTCGCGCTCGTGCGCGCCGCGGGTGAAGTCTTCGGTCTCGGTCCGCTCGGCCATGGGCCCATGCTGCGCCCGCGGACGCGTCCAGGCAAGCGTCGCGCGGCACGACGCTCCCCCTCGGCGCGCGGCAGGCGCTATGATGCGCGCCATGAAGAAGCGCACCTCGAAGACCGGGACGGATCGCCGCGAAGCGTTGCGGCGGTTGGGGTTGGCCGCGGGCGGCGTCGCGCTGGGCGGCTACGTGAGCGGCTGCGACGACGACGGCGACGCGCAGCCCCTGATGGGCGGCCTCGACGGCGGCGGCGGCATGGGCGGCGGCGGCGGCATGGGCGGCATGGGCGGCGCGCCGGGCCCCGATCCCGACGCCGGCGTGCCCGCCGACGCCGCGCCGCCCCAGCCCGACGCGAGCGCGCCGCCGCCCGATCTGCAGCCGGTGCGCGGGGACGGCAGCCACCCGTTCGACTACATCGACACGCTGGTCATCGTGCAGATGGAGAACCGGTCGTTCGACCACGTGTTCGGCGCGCTCAGCCTGGTCGAAGGTCGCGACGACATCGAGGGCCTGCGCGAGGGGATGAGCAACCCGGGGCCCGATGGCCAGCCGGTGCCCATCCACCACCTGGGCGGGCGCTACGTCATCGAGCCCGATCCGCCGCACGGCCACTCGTCCTGCATGCGCGCCTTCAACGAGGGCGCCAACGACGGCTTCGTCGCGTCGCAGCACCGCAGCCACCCGAACGCGACGCCCGACGAGCTGGCCGACGTGATGGGCTATTACACCCGCGACGATCTGCCGGTGTCCTACGCCCTGGCCGACGAGTACACGCTGTGCCAGCGCTGGCACTGCGGCGTGCTCGGCCCCACCTGGCCCAACCGCTTCTTCAGCCACTGCGCCACCAGCGAGGGCGCGCTGAGCAACAACCACACGGTGGACTCGCCGACGCCCTACGAGGCGCTGGCGGCCGCCGGCGGCACCTGGTCGAGCTACTTCTCGAACCTGTACTTCACGGCGCTCATCAACCGGCACCGACAGGACCTGGGCCAGAAGGCCGACGTCTTCTTCGAGCAGGCCCGTATGGGCACGCTGCCCAACGTGTCGATCGTCGAGCCCGCGTTCTTCGTCAACGACGACCACCCGCCGTCGGACGTGCGCATGGGGCAGGCGTTCCTGCACACGGTCTACGAGGCGATGCGCCAGTCGCCGCAGTGGAACCGCTGCCTGATGGTGGTGTTCTACGACGAGCACGGCGGGTTCTTCGATCACGTCGCGCCGCCGCTGGCGCAGGGCGAGACGCGCGCGGACGAGGGCTTCGCGCACCTGGGCTTCCGCGTGCCGGGCCTCTTGATCGGGCCGCTGGTGAAGCGCGGCTTCGTGCTCGACGACGTGGTCGAGCACTCGTCGGTGCCGTCGCTGGTGAGCAACATCTTCGGGCTGCCCCACGTGAACGAGCGCGCGCGGCTGGCGGGCGATCTGGGCGCCGCCCTGACGCTCGACTACGTGCGGGGCGCCGACCGGCCGCTGCCGCCCGCCCTGGCGCCCATCGAGGTGCCGATGGCCGCGCTGGCGCACGCGCTGCGCGCCGACAACGGCCAGCCCGAGCTCATCGAGTGGATGCGGCGCATGGGGCTGGCCCACCACGACAGCCTGCCCGAGCGGCGCCGCGTGCTGCGCCGGGTGCTCGAGCACGGCCGGCGCCTGGGCACGATGAAGTTCATCTGACGGCTCATCTGACCGCACCGCCCGCCCACCGGGCTCACTCGGTCACGACGATCTCCCGCCACACCACCGGATCCTCGGCCAGCATGGCCTCGAGCCACTGCCCCACCGTCACGCCGTCGGCGCCGGTGTCGGTCATGTTGCCCAGCTCGACGACCCCCGCCAGCCGCTCGCCCAGCTCGGGCCCGACGAACCCGCTCGCGTCGCCCAGCAGCGTGGTGTGCAGCTTGCCCGGCACGATGAAGCGCCGGTAGCGATCGGGGAAGCGCGCCGCCAGCCAGGCGGTCTCTTCCAGCAGCGCCGGCTCGAAGCCGGCCGGGCCGATCATCAGGAAGAGGTTGGCGATGACGAAGTCGTTGACCGAGCTGAACTGGGCCAGACGCAGGTTGGTGTCGTGCTCGAGCTGCCAGGCGATCAGGCGCGTCAGGTGCCCGTTGCCGACGCAGTCCTCGCAGCTCGCGGGCAGGTAGCGCGCCGCGTCGAACTCGGCGAGCAGGTCGCCGACGAAGGTGGGCTCGGCGGCCTTCGCGATGCCGACGCCCGAGTCGCTGAACACGTACAGCGGCGTCGTCGGGTACTTCGCGCGCACCAGCACGGTGGTGAGGATGGTGCCGTAGGCCCCGCCGCTGCTGCCGGCGAGCAGGATGCGCCCCGGCGCGGGGAAGCGCTGCGCGATCACGTCGAGGGCCGCCGACACGTTGCGCAGGCCGGCGTGCTGACGGTCGACCTCGCCGTCCTCGTCGTCGTCGTAGCTGGCCTCGCCCACGAACAGCGAGCCGTCGCAGTAGGGCAGATAGGCGACGTCCCAGTCGCGCACCGGGTTGGCCGGCAGCTCGGGATCGAGGATGTCGACCGGCGGCATGCCCTCGCGGGCGAAGTCGATGGCGAAGCAGAAGTCCGACCAGCACGCGCCGCCGCCCTGCAGGAAGATCAGCAGATCGCCGTGGCCGCGATCGCGCACCGCCATGCGGAAGGGATCGCCGCGGAAGCACACCGGGCCGTCCGCGGGGTCGAAGGTGTAGTTCGTCAGGCCGCCCTCGGCCTCGCTCACCTCGGAGGGCGCGGCCTCTCCGAAGAAGCGGGTGATGCCCAGGGCCTCGATCTCGGCGAAGGCGTCGGGCGCCGGCACCAGCGGCGGCAGCCGCGGCGCGGCGTCCGGGACGGCCGCGTCGGGCGCCGCGTCGTCGCGCGGGGCGGCGTCGCCCACCGCGGCGTCGGGCACGTCGCCGTCGCCTCGAGGGATCTCACCGCCGCCGCCGTCGTCGCACGCCGCCGCCGCCAGCAGCGCCAGCACCATCGCCCCTCGACCGACGCTCCGACTGACCGCCACGGCTTTGCCCCGCTCCGGTGGAACGCGGCTACCGTACCAACGACGCCCCCTCGCGCGCATCGATCCCGAGCGCGCTCGCGGGCGCGGGACGCGCCAGCGTCACCACCAGCTCGCGGCTGCTGCCCGGGCGCACCAGCACCTGCTCGATCTGCGCGCTCCACCCGGGCGCCCGGACGGTCACCTGGTGCCAACCGGCGCGGACCGTCGCCGACACGCCGGGGCAGGCGCCGCGCACGGGCCGTCCGCCCGCGGTCGGGATGACCTCGACCCGCGCCTCGCCCGGCGTGCAGCGCACGATGATCTCGCCGTAGTGGTCGGCGCGGAGCCGCGCCAGCGCGGCGCGGGCTTCGGCGGCCAGCGGCCCCCGCGGCCGCAGGGCCAGCAGGCGACGCCACGCGCCCTCGGCGCGCTCGACCTCGCCCGCCCCGGTCCACGACAGCGCCGCGAAGCGCAGCGTGGTGGGCTCGCCGTCGGCGGCGTAGCGCGCCTCGAACACGGCCGCCGCGGTCAGGTAGTCCCGGTCGACGAAGAGCGCCTCGGCGTCGGGCGGCGCGGCCCCCGCGGCGCCGCCGAGCAGCCCGACCAGACACAGGGTGGGCGCGACCCGACCCAGGGTTGCGAGCGATGGACCTTCGCGCATGACCCCCTCACGGACACCGGCCTCGCCAGGGGGACGGCGCCGCACGCCGGGCTTTGCGCGCCGTGTCGGCGAGACCTCGGATCAGTGCACCGCCAGCCACACCGTCGGGTAGCGATCGGCGTCCCCCGCCGTGCGCAGCACGCTGATCACGTCGACCAGCTCGGGCAGCGGCAGATCCCCGTTGGCGTGCAGCAGGGCCACGCGCACCAGAGGGTGCGCGCCGGTCAGCCGGGTCAGCAGGCGGTCGAGGCCCTCGCGATCCAGCCGCCCGCCCCGGCGCACCACCATGTCGCCCTCGTCCAGCTTGCGGCCGTCGCGCCCCTCGACGCTCGCGTGGACCCCCAGCCGCCCGACGCGCACGACCGCGATGCCCGCGCTGGGCCGCGCCGGCCCGGGCACCTCGAACTCGAGGCTGCCCCGGGCGCCGGCCGCCCCGGGCGGCTGAACCACCAGGGCGAAGCGCTCGAACCCGGCCCGCCGCCCGCTGCGGGCGAAGCGGGCGACGCTGCGCGCGTCGGTGCCGGCGTCGAGGGCCAGCGTCAACAACCGCGGCGTGTCGACGGCGCGGGTCAGCGCCTCGACCAGCCCCGGAATCCACGCGCCCTGATCGTCGACGGTCACCAGCGTGTCGGGCACGCGCGCGGTGGTCAGGCCCGGCACCGGGCCGGCCGTGGATCGCACCCCCTCCGGCCCCGCGACCAGGTAGGTGCTGGCGTCGACGGGATCGGCCGCCACCGCCACCGGCAGCCGCGCTTGCGTCTCGGCCAGGCCCTGCTCGAGGGGCGAGGTCGTCGGCGCCTCCGGCTCGGCCGGGCCGGCCGCCGGGCGTCGGCCGGTCGGCGCGTCGCGCTGCCACCACACCAGCCCCAGGGCCCCCACGGCCAACAGCGCCAACAGGCCGGCGCCGACCAGCAGGCGCCACCGGCCGCGTGGGCGCCCGCCGCCCAGACGGGGGGTGATGCGGGTGCCCCGATCGCGCCCCTGCTCCTGCTGGATGATGCCGGCGATGGCGTCGGTGGGCTCGGCCACCCGCGAGGGCCGGGCGTCGAACCAGCTGGCGTACGGCCCCGCCTGGTAGTCGGCCTCGAGCGCCGCGTCGCCCGGCGCGGGCGGCGGCGGCGGCTGCTGCCGGCGCGGGCGGCGGCGGCCGCTGCCCCGGCGCGGGCGGCGGCGGCCGCTGCCCGGCGCGGGCGGCGGCGGCGGGAGGTGAGCGCGCGCGGTCGCGCCGACGCGCCCGCGCCCAGCGCCACCCAGGTGGGGCCGGGGGTCGCGTCGGCGGCGCTGGGGGCGGGGGCGACCGGCCGCCGGGCGCGGCCGCGTGTCGTCCTCGCGCACCTGCGCGGATCGCCCGCGCGCCGCTCGATCCGGCTCGTGGGTCGACCGCACCCGCGCCCGGCGAGTGGGCAGGTCGTCGTCGGTGTCCGGCACCGGCGGCGGCCGTGAGGCCGCGGCCCGCCGTCCCCCCTCGCCCACCGCCACGATGGCGGTGGGCACGTCGTCCTCGGTCGGCGACACCGTCGCCACCGCCGCGACGGCCGTCGGCCGCGCGTCCTCGGCCGGCGCCACGGCCCCGACCTGCGTCGGCCTGTCGTCCTCGTCCGATCCCGCGGTCGCGACGGCCGTGGGCATCGCGACCTCGCCCGCCCCCCCGGCCACGCCGCCGGCGGCGCCCTCGTCCTCGGCCCGCCCCACCGCAGCGATGGCCGTGGGCATCTCGGCATCGTCGACGGCGTCCGGCCGGGCGGCCGCCACCTCGGTCACCGCCTCCGGCGCGCCGGGCTCGTCGCCGACGCGCGTCGGCGCCACCGCGTCGAAGTCGGCGTCCTCGATCCGCGTGGGCCCTGGATCGGCCAGGGGCGCGTCGAGGGGCGTCGCGTCGACCACGCGCGTGGGCGTGCGGCGCCC
Organism: Myxococcales bacterium; assembly: GCA_020633465.1. Taxonomy (GTDB): domain Bacteria; phylum Myxococcota_A; class Bradymonadia; order UBA7976; family UBA1532; genus JACKDN01. The sequence goes on along the minus strand of JACKDN010000017.1, from coordinate 168,434 downwards.
GAAGGCCGCGCGCACCGCCTCGGCCGACACCACCGCCCGATCCGGCGCCTGCTCGGCGTGCAGCCGCTTCACGATGTCGCGCAGCCCGCCGACCACGCGGGTGTCGTCGGCCTCGAAGCCGGCCGCGCCGGCCTCGGCCGCGGGCAGATCGTGCGTCCGCTGCGGGCGGGTGAGGTCGTCGGCGCCTCGCGGCGCCGCGATGGGGCGGGTCAGGTCATCGTCCGAGAGGTCGAAGATCTCCTGCGGCGTGTGGGCGCGCAGGGCGCGGCCGCAGCGAGGGCAGCGGGGGCCGGCCGCCGCCGGCGTGTCGGCGACCTCGTACAGCAGGTCGCACGGAAAGCAGGCCATCAGGGTCATCGGCGGCCGAGGTTAGCACGCCTGCCCCGAGCCTCGCGCCGTCATGGGGCGCGCCGGCCGCCCATCAGGAGAAGTCGGGCCCGACGTCGAACCACCAGCTGTCCGGCACCTCGAGCGGGAAGATCAGGCCCTCGGGCACGCGCTCGGGCGTCACCCGGTTGGCCGGCACCTCGAAGTCCTCGTCGTCCCACCACATCTGCACCTGCTGGTTGCGCAGGGCGAGCTGCGTGAAGACGTCGAAGGCCTCGTCGGGGTCGACCACCCGATCCCACAGACGATCGCCCACCAGCCGCCCGAAGATGCGCTGGCGCTGCGCCCGCACGAAGTCGGGATCGTGGATCATCAGGTTGGCCTCGCCCTCGTAGATCAGCCCGCGGTTGTTCTTGTTGCACGAGCCGACCGACATCAGGCGGTCGTCGACGATCAGCATCTTCGAGTGGATGTCCACCGGGGCGAAGCGCGCCTCGACGTTGCCCCGCCCGTCGTTCACCAGCGCGTGCGCGGTGAGCGTCAGCAGCAGATACCGGTCGGGGAACTTCTTCACGAACTGCGTGTTGGCCAGCGCCGTCCACTTGCGGCCCGGATCCCAATAGCCCACCGGCTTGGTGATCACGATCAGCTTGAGGTCGGGCACCTCGCGCATCCGCCGCTCGATGACCGTGTTCAGGATGGGCATCCGGAAGTACTGGTCTTCGATGTAGATGAAGTCCTCGGCGCTCTCGATCGCCCGCCGCATGCTCTCGAGGATGCTGTGCTCCCAGAAGGGCATCGGCGTCGTCACCGTCAGCTGCGCCTCGACGCCGGGCACGTCGCCCCGCAGGTCGAGGGGCGGATCGCGATCGAAGGGCGTCACGTTCTGCGCGTAGTGGTGGTTGCGCATGATCGCCAGGTCCCACCGCTTCTGGAACAGCGCCTCGACGTCGTCCACCAGCGGCCCCTCGATGCGCGCCATGTAGTCCTTGCGCGGGTTGATCGGCGCCGGCTCCTTCAGCGCAGCGATGTCCCGCCGATCCGCCGACGACAGCTCGAAGGGCGCGCGCAGCGGATCGTGCACGTCGTGCTCGGGGCGATCCCAGTCGGCCCAGTTCATGTTCATGCCGCCGAGGAAGCCGACGCGGCCGTCCACGGTGACGAACTTCTGGTGCCAGCTGCCCACCTGCAGGTCGGTCCACTTCAGCTCGCGGTCGTAGACCGAAGGCGTGATGGTCTCTTCGTTGAGGAAGGTGCGATCCGCCCACTCGGGGTACACGTTCAGCAGGCGCTCGACGTACGACCACTCACCGTCGGTGACCGGGATGGTGTCGTAGTACGGCACCTCGGTCTCGTTGGCCTGCAGCACCACCTCGATGTCGTCGCCCGCGTCCTCGGCGTGCTTCTGGATCTCGTCGTCGAGCACGCCGACGTCGTTGATCGTGTCGCTGCGGCCCCAGAACTCGTTGAGCAGCACGCGCTTCACGCCCGGCAGGCGGCGCAGCGTCTCGATGATGGTGTTCGCCCGGCGCGCGTCGGCGCTCAGGCTCAGGTCGTCGCTGCGCCGCAGCTCGAACAGGGCCTTCATCAGCCAGAACGACAGGTGGACGCGCTCCCGGGCCTGGTCGAGATCGTCGGCCATCGCGCCGAAGGCCGTCGCGCCGTCGTGGAACAGCTCGATGCTGTTGCCGCGCCGGGGGGGCGGCCCGCTGGCCGCGTAGAAGCGGTGCTCGAGGCCGATGTAGAGGCCGTAGATGCCCGTGTCGCGCCCCTCGACGGTGCGCAGGTCCTTGCCGAAGGCCCAGTGCGTCACCTGATCGGCCGGCACGGGGATCTCGCCGCCGGCGGTCACCTCGAAGTGCATCGTCTCGGGCAGATGATCGGGCACCTGCGCGTGCAGCGTGTAGCGCCCCGGCCGGTCGAGCCGCACCAGCAGCGGCTCGAGGTAGCCGGTCAGCTCGACCTTGTGGCCGTACTCGTGGCTGATGGTCACGACGCTCTCGCGGTCGGGCAGGCGCCCCCACACGTCGGTCACGATCAGCTCGAGCACCGGCCCGCTGCCGTCGACGTCGCCCAGCACGGTGGGCACGACCTCGGTGGCGGGCGCCGGCGCGTCGCCCTTGAAGGCGTCGAACCGCAGCGTCTCGGCGGTGGGGGTGTCGGGCTCGGTGGGCACGTCGACGCAGCCGACGAGGACCAGCGCGGCGAGCCCGAAGGCGAGGTTCGGCAGAGACTGTGCGCTTCGCATGGCGGCCTCCCTACGCACGGCGCGTGCCATCGCGCCCCGCCTGGAATCTGCACGGCTCCGCGCCGCGCGGGTGGCCAGCCCGGTGGCCAGAAACTGGACGGTCGAGACGAAAAGGTGGACGCCCACCCGCTCCCGAACCGACGCCGCTCACCCGGTCAGGGCGTCTGCCCGCGCAGGACCGAGTTGCCCTCGTGCAGCTGCGAGCGGTCGATGCCGCCGCCCTCGTCGAAGTCCTCGAAGCCGATGCGCCCGGACTGCGCGAAGAAGGTGATCGGGTTCCGCCAGACCACCTTCTCGATCTCGGCCTCGTCCATGCCGTTCTTGCGCATCACCTGCACGGTCTTCGGCACCAGCAGCGGATCGCTCACACCCCAGTCGGCGGCGCTGTTGATCACCATCTGGTCGGTCCCGAAGCGGCGGAAGATCTCGACCATGCGCTCGGGCGTCATCTTGGTGTTCGGGTAGATGCTGAAGCCCGCCCAGTGCCCGCGCCCCTTCATCAGGGGGATGGTGATCTCGTTGTTGTGATCCACCAGCACGTGCTCGGGCGGGATGCCCGACTCGGCCACCATGTCGAGGATGCGCTCGACGCCCTGCCGCTTGTCGCGGTGCGGGGTGTGGATGAGGATCGGCAGGTTGTTCTTCTTCGCCAGCTCGATCTGCGCGAGGAACATGCGCTCCTCGGTGGCGGTCATGTCGTCGAGGCCGATCTCGCCCACCCCGACCACGCCCTCCTTGTTGACGTACTCCTCGAGCAGCTCGAGCACGCCCTCGTTCACCCGCGGATCGTTGGCCTCCTTGGGGTTCAGGCCCATCGTGCAGTAGTGCTTGATGCCGAACATCGCGGCGCGGAAGCGCTCCCACCCGAGCAGCGTGTCGAAGTAGTCCTTGAAGGTGCCCACCGTCGTGCGCGGCTGGCCCAGCCAGAAGGCGGGCTCGAGCACGCCCTTGATGCCGGCCAGCGCCATCCGCTCGTAATCGTCGGTGGTGCGGCTGAACATGTGGATGTGCGGCTCGAAGATCTTCATCGGTTCACCTCGCGATGGTCGGCGGGATCGTTCCAGAATCGGCGCCGCAGGTCCAGCGCGGCGCGGCCCTCACTGCTCGGGGCGCCAGGCGGTGTCGTAGAAGCGCACGGGGGTCTTCGGGTCGAGCCCGAACAGCTTGCGCACGGCCAGCCCCGTGCCCTCGTAGCCCTTCTCGGTGTCCGGGTCGAACACCCGCCCGGGCCCCGTCACCTCGAAACCCTCGAGCGTGTCCTGGTGCCGCGCGCGCCAGGACAGCACGTCGTCGCGGTCGGCGGAGAGGATCGCGATCACGTCCGCGTCGGCCAGCTTGACGAACAGGCGCACGCCCGCGGCCTTGCCTTTGTCGTCGCTGGCCGTCGGCACGCCCTTCCCCATCGACAGCACCTTGTCGCCCTCCACGGTGCCGCCGAGCGTGCAGAACGTGTCGTGCTTCAACGGGTGCGTCGCGGTGGCCACGGTGCCGCAGTCGGTCAGCGGGGGCGGCGCTGGCGTCCACAGCAGCCAGGTGGCCGCCGCGATGACCACCAGCGCGACGCCCGCGGGCGCCACCCAGCGCGTGCGCGCCGGGGCGATCAGATCCTCGTCCTCGGGCGGGCTCATCGGGCACCTCCGGCGATGGCTTCGGCCACGCGCATACCGTCGAGGGCCGCGCTGACGATGCCCCCGGCGTAGCCCGCGCCCTCGCCGCAGGGGTACAGGCCGGGGTGGCTGGGGCTCTGCAGATCGGCGCCGCGCGGCACGCGCACCGGCGCGCTGGATCGCGACTCGACGCCCACCAGCACGGCCTCGTCGGTCAGGTAGCCGCGCATGCGCGCCCGGTCGAACCAGCGCAGCGCCTCGGTGAGGGGCCCGGTGACGCGCGGCGGCAGCACGGCGCGCAGATCGGCCGACACCAGGCCCGGCCGATAGCTGCAGTCGGGCAGGCTGGCCGAGGCGCGGCCGGCGACGAAGTCGGTGATGCGCTGCGCCGGCGCGCGGAAGCGCCCGCCGCCCGCCGCGAAGGCCGCGCGCTCGACCGCGGCCTGCCACGCGAGCCCGGCCAGCGGCCCCTCACCGTAGACCGCCGCGTCGACGGTGACGACGACCCCCGAGTTGGCGTAGCGGCTGTCCCGCGTCGACGGGCTCATCCCGTTGACCACCACCTCGTCCGGCGCGGTGGCCGCGGCCACGATGAAGCCGCCCGGGCACATGCAGAAGCTGTAGACGCCGATGTCCCCGGCGGTGCGCTTCAGCGCGTAGGGCGCGGCCCCCAGGTTCGGGTGCCCGCCCAGCGGGCCGTACTGGATGCGATCGATCAGCGGCTGCGGGTGCTCGGCGCGCACGCCGAGCGCGAAGGGCTTGGCCTCGAGGTGCACCCCGCGGCGGTGCAGCAGGTGGTACACGTCGCGGGCCGAGTGCCCCGTGGCCAGCACCACCGCGCGCGCCGCGATGTCGGCGCCGTCGGCCAGCCGCACGCCGGCGACACGCCCGCCCTCGACGATCAGGTCGTCCACCCGCGCGCCGAAGCGCACGTCCACGCCGGCCGCCTTCAGCCGCTCGCGCAGCGCCACCACCACCTTGGGCAGGCGGTTGGTGCCGATGTGCGGGCGTGCCTCGTACAGGATGCGGTCGGGCGCGCCGCACGCCGCCAGCAGTCGCAGCACGTCCTGCACCGGGCCGCGCTTCTTGGCCCGCGTGTACAGCTTGCCGTCGCTGAAGGTGCCCGCCCCGCCCTCGCCGAAGCAGTAGTTCGTCTCGGGATCGAGCACGCCCTCGCGGTTCAGCCGCGCCAGCGCCGGGCGCCGCCCGCGGACGTCGGCGCCGCGCTCGACCAGCACCGCCCGCACCCCGCGCCTCGCGAGCTGCCACGCGCAGAACAGCCCAGCCGGGCCCGCCCCCACGACGACCACCTCGGGCGCGCCGCTCAGCGGCGCCGGCTGAGGCACCTCGAGCGGGCCCTCGGCGGCGAAGGGCGCGTCGGCGACGACCTCGACCCGGTAGTCCACCCGCACCCGCCCGCGCCGCGCGTCGATGGCGCGGTGCAGCGGCACCACGCCGGTGACGCGCTCGACGTCGACGCCCAGCGCCGCCGCGGCGGCCCGCCGCACGCCCGCCGCGTCGGCGTCGTCCGGGTGCAGCGACAGCTCGAGCGTGCGCCTCACCCGGGCGCCCCTCCGCCCGCCGGCGGCGGCGCGTCGTCGTCCCTCGGATCGTCGGCGTACTCGGCGTCCAGCGCGGCCGCCGCCTCGGCCCGCCGCTTGGTGAAGAACCAGGCGATGCCGATGCTGATGCCGTACAGGCCGCACAGGGGCACCGCCAGCATCGTCTGCGTCACGTAATCGGGCGGCGTGAGCAGCGCGCCGACGATGAACGCGCCCACCACGGCGAAGCGCCAGTACTTGATCAGCACGTGGTGCGTGACGAGGCCCACCGCCGACAGGAAGCCGACGGCCACCGGCATCTCGAAGATGATGCCGAAGGCCAGCAGCAGCTTGGTGGTGAAGCCCAGGTAGTCCTCGACCGTGATGTCGGGCAGCATCTTCCGCCCGCCCTGGTCGATGGCGTAGCCGAGCAGGAAGTCGAAGGCCTCGGGCAGCACCAGGTAGTACGCGAAGGCGCCGCCGCCGACGAAGCAGATCGACGACAGCGCGACGAAGGGCAGCGCCACCCGGCGCTCGGTCTTGTAGAGGCCGGGCGCGACGAACTGCCAGCCCTGGTACAGCACGATGGGGATGCCGAAGAAGATGCCGCCGAGGATGGCGGTCTTGAAGTGGAACATGAAGGCGCCCGACACCGTGCGGAACTTGATGGCGCCCTCGAAGTGCCGCTTCTCGAGCGTGGCGAACAGCGGGTCGGTCAGGAAGCCGAAGATTTCCTCGCGGAACAGGTAGCACACCGTCCCGGCGGCGATGACGCCGACCAACGCCTTCCACAGGCGCCAGCGCAGCTCCTCGAGGTGATCCAGGAAGGGCGCGCGGCTGCCCTCGAGCTCGTCCTCAGGCGACGGGGTCGGGCTTGCTTCCGGGGGTGCGTTCGGCGGGCTGCTCATCGTCGTCCGTGGTCTGCGGGGCCGGGGCCTTGCGCGAGGACGTCACCTCGACGACCTCGGCGTCCTCGATGTCGTCATCGTCGATGTCGTCGGGGGGCGCGGCCCCGCGGGGCACCGCGCCGGCGGCGGGGGCCGGGCGGCGGGCGGCGGCCACGGCGGCCTCGCCCGCGGCCACGTCGTCGCCGTCGGGATCCCCCGCGGTGGCGTCGACCGCGGCGGCCTCGGCGTAGGTGCCGCTGGCGTCGGGCTCGACGTCCTTCACCGGCTCGGGCGGCGGCCGCCACGCCGGGCGCGGGGGCTCGTCGAAGACCGACCGCTTGATGTCCTCGACCTCGAGGGCGTCGCGCAGCTCCTGCCCGGCCTTGCGCAGCGTGCGCACGCCCTTGCCCAGCGACTTGGCGATGTCGGGCAGCTTGTGCGGGCCGACGACCAGCAGCAGCACGATGCCGATGAGCAGGACCTCGCTGAACCCGATTCCGAAGGGGAGCACGGCCTCAGAACCTCCCTTCGACCACGTCCAGATCGCGCTGGTCGAAGCTGCCGGCCCGGGGGGCCATCTCGGTGGGCTCTGTACCGCTCTTGAAGGGCAGGTTCAAGGCGGCGTTGCCGGGCGGCGCCAGCAGGCCGGTGGCGCGATCGACGCCGTAGAACTCGATGCCCGCGGGCGGCTCGTCGGTGAAGTCGCCCTGGGGCCGGCCCTCGAGCGCGCGCCCCATGAACGCCAGCCACACGGGCAAGGCCGCCTTGCCGCCCGTCTCGCCTCGCCCCAGCTTGCGCTTGTTCAGATCGCTGCCCACCCACACGGCCGTCACGAGCGACTCGGTGAAGCCGACGAACCAGGCGTCGTAGGCGTCGGTGGTGCCCGTCTTGCCGCCGGCGGGCTTGTCGAGCGCCTTCGCCTTCACCGCCGTGCCCGCCTGCACCACGTCGCGCAGCGCCGTCTGCATCAGGTAGGCCGTGCCCGGGTCGACCACCTGCTCGCGGGGCTCGAACAGCACCCGCAGCATGGCGTCGAGGCGCGCCGGCGTGCCGGCCCAGGCGTCGGCGAAGTGCGTGCGATCCTCGAGCACGCGCCCGCGCCGATCCTCGACGCGCTTGATGAACACCTCGCGCGGCCGCTGCCCCCGCAGCGCGAACAGCCCGTACACCTTCACCATGTCCCAGGGCGGCACGCACGAGCTGCCCAGCACCAGCGAGTCGTGCGCGTCCATCGGCGTCGTCACGCCCAGCGTCCGCGCCCAGTCGGCGGCGGCGTCCGGCTTCACGTGCCGGATCACCCGCACCGCCGGGATGTTCATCGACTTGATGAGCGCGTCGCGCAGCAGCACCGTGCCCTTGTAGGCGCCGCCGTAGTTCTTGGGCTTCCAGATGTACTGGGCGCCCTGGTCGTAGACCACGACGGGCGCGTCGTCGAGCGGCGTCGCCAGCGTGTAGTCGCGATCCAGCGCCAGGCTGTAGACCAGCGGCTTGAACACCGAGCCCGGCTGGCGGCAGCCCTGGAAGGCGCGGTTGTACTCGCTCTGATCGAAGTCGTAGCCGCCCACCATGGCCTTCACGTAGCCGGTGTGCGGATCCATCGACACCAGCGCGCCCTGCACCGCGGGCTCCTGCGCCAGCTGCAGCGCCGGGCGCTCGGCCTTCGCCAGCTGCTCGCTGCGGTTCAGCCGCACCACGATCACGTCGCCGGCCTTCAGCACCTTGCGCGCGTCGCTCACCCGGCGGTTGTTGGCGTCGTCGCCGGCGTCGTAGGGCGCCGCCCAGCTCATCCCGCCGCGCAGCGGGAGGAAGGCCTCGACGTCCCCCACCCGCACGGTCGTCTCGTCCTTCTCGACGGCGCTCACCAGGCCCAGGTAGTAGCGCTCGGGCTCGAGCGCCTCGGGCCCCGCGTACCGCTCGGCCGCGCGCTTCAGGAAGTCCGCCCGCGCCGCCTCGTCATCGAGGTGCGCGACCGGCCCGGTGAAGCCCTGCCGCTCGGCCAGATCGTGCAGCCCCTCGCGCAGCGCCTCGCGCCCCGCCCGCTGCAGATCGACGTCCACCGCCGTGAACACCCGCAGCCCCTCGCGGTTGAGCGCGTCGTACCCGTAGGTCGACTGCACGTGCTTGCGGACGTGCTCGGCGTAGTAGGGCGCCACCTCGTCGAACACCTGCGGCCGGGCGCGGTGCACGGTCAGCGGCTGGTTCAGGGCCGCGTCGGCCTCGTCGCGCGTGACGAAGCCCTCCTCGACCATGCGATCGAGCACGTAGCGCTGCCGCTCCTTCGCGGCCGGCGGATCCAGCACCGGGTTCAGCCGCCCGGGCTGCGGCGGCAGGCCCGCCAGCATCGCCGCCTCGGCCAGGTCGAGCGCCCACACGTCCTTGTCGAAGTACGCCTGCGCCGCCGCCTGCACGCCGTAGGCGCCGTGCCCCAGGTAGATCTGGTTCAGGTACAGGTAGAGGATCTCGAGCTTGTCGAGCGTCGCCTCGGTCCGCCGCGCGAGGATGGCCTCGCGCGCCTTCCGCCGATACGACTTCTCGTTGCCCACCAGCGTCTTGCACAGCTGCTGCGTCAGCGTCGACGCGCCCTGCACGGTGCTCTTGGCCACGTAATTCGCCAGCAGCGCGCGCAGCGTGGCGCGCACGTCCACGCCCTGGTGCTCGAAGAAGCGCTTGTCCTCGGCGGCCAGGAAGGCCTGAATCAGGTGCCGCGGCATCTGCTCGAGGGGCACCACCTCGCGCCGCTCGACGGTGAACTCGCCGATGAGGCGGCCGTCGTCGGCGTAGAACCGGCTGACCGTGGGCGGCGCGTAGTCCTCGACGGTGGGCGGATCGGGCAGCCCCTCGCTGAAGTGCACGTAGGCGCCCACCGCCACCCCCACCCCGCCCACGGCGCTCGCCACCAGCACCAGGAACAGCACCCGCGCCACCCAGCGCAGGACGCCGCCCTTTCGGCGGTTGGTGATGCGGACGGCGTAGCGGGCGGTCATGGGCTCCTCGACTCCGGGCCCCGACTCAATCCTCGGGGTGGGCCTCGTCGTCGCCGACGGGGGGACGGCGATGGGGGGCGCCGGGCTGCGGCGGGCGGCGCTCGGCCACGTCGATGCTGCCCAGGCTCATCTGCTGCGGCGCGTGCAGCACCCGCGTCGACAGGCCGGCGGCCGCGAGCTCCACGGCCAGCGCGTCGGCGCGCGGACCGTAGAGATACACGATCTCGGGGCCGACCGCGCAGGCGAAGCCCACCAGCCACGCCTCGCTGGCCTGTGGCCGGGCGTCCACGGGGGTGCCGGGCCCGCGGGTGGAGATGCCGATGGGGGCCCGGCGGTCGCCGCCGCCCAGCCAGTCGGGCACGCGGTGGGGCACGCCGGCGTCCTCGAGGGTGGCGCTCACCACGGCGGCCGCGGCGCCGTCGGGCACCACCAGCCGCTGCTTCGTCGGGCCGCGGATGACCCGGTCGAGCCAGTCGGCCGGCGCGTCGGGGCGCGCGGGGGCGCACAGCACCAGGTGGTGGGCGGCGCGCGGGCGCAGCGTGGGGGTGGTCGGGCCGACGACCAGCGTGCGGTGGCCGTCGCGCGTCAAAAGCAGGGCGGCGCCGCCGACGCCGTAGCCGGTGGGCAGGAGCTCGATGCGGTGCCCCATCGCCACGGCGCCGCGGCGCAAGGGCAGGCCCAACGCGCCCGGCCAGGTGCGGGCGAGGGGCGCGCTGGCCAGCACCCGCTGCGCCGGCGGACGGCGCGCGGGGCGATGGGTCCAGAAAGCCTGGGCGACGCGACCCACGGGATCGATCGTCAGGGCGCCGACGCGCACACCGCTGGTGTAGAGGATGGCCATGAGCGCGGCCATCCTACGACGGGCCCCGGCAAAGGGCCAGTCGGCAGGTGGGGCGGCGCGCGCGTCGCGGCGGCGGCCCGGCCGTCCGACGCGGCGCTGACCGCGCGCGACGCAGGATGAGCAGGTGGGGTCAGCGGCGACCTTTGCCCTCAGCGGCCCCCTCGAGACGTCCGATCCCACCGGCGGGCCTTCGGCTCACCCCGGGAGGAGCGGATGGACAGAACCGAACTTCGAGGCGTGCGCCGGCACGCGCGGTCGGTCGCCTCGAACCTCGCCATCGCCTACGCGCTGGTGGCCGGGGTCTGGCTGGCCCTGGCCGACGGCGCCCGCCGGGCCGCCGCCGAGTCCGCCCCCGAGATCGCCGCCCTGCTGGCCCACGGCGACTGGGTGCTGCTGTTCGTCTCCACCATCGCCGTCTACGCCGTCGTCGCCCGCGTGCTGACGCGCAGCCAGGTCAACGAGTACGCCCGCACCGAGAGCGACCGCGCGCTGGCCAGCCTGGCCACCCAGCTGCCCGGCCTGGCCTATCGCTGCCAGAACGACTTCACGCGCACCGCCGAGTACGTCAGCGACGGCAGCATCGACCTCACCGGCTACCCGCCGGCCGACCTGATCGACAACCGCCGCATCGCGCTCGACGCGCTGATCCACCCCGACGACGTCGAGGCGGTGCACGGCGCCATCCGCGAGGCGCTCGACCACCACCGGCCCTACCGCGTGGCCTACCGCGTGCGCACCGCCGAAGGCGAGGAGCGCTGGGTGCTCGACAGCGGCGCCGGGCAGGATCCCGTCGACGGCGCCTACACGCGGGTCGAGGGGCTGATGGTCGACATCACGCGCCAGAAGCACACCGAGATCCGGCTGGACGGCGCGCGGCGGCACCTCGAGGAGATCGTCGAGGTGCGCACCCGCGACCTCGAGAAGGCCAAGGCCGAGCTCGAGGTGGCCAACAAGCAGCTGGTGGATCTGTCGCGGCACGACGGGCTGACCGGGCTGCTCAACCGGCGCTGCCTCGACGAGTTCGTCGGGCAGGAGTTCAACCGCTGCCAGCGCTACGGCGGGCAGTTCGCGGTGGTGATGATCGACCTCGATCACTTCAAGCAGTTGAACGACACCTACGGCCATCAGGGCGGCGACGACGTGCTGCGCACCGTCGCGGGGCTGCTGCGCGCGAGCATCCGCGCCACCGACCGGGCCTTCCGCTACGGCGGCGAGGAGATGACCCTGGTGCTGCCCGAGACCGACGCGCGGGCGGCGTGGCTGGTGGCCGATCGCCTGCGCAACCGGCTGGCGGAGGATCGGCTGAGCCTCGTCGACGAGAAGGGCAACGCGCGCGACGTCGCCGTCACCTTCAGCGCCGGCGTGGCCGCCTTCCCCGGCGACGGGCGCACCACCGAGCAGCTGTTCGCCGCCGCCGATCAGGCGCTGTACCAGGCCAAGCGCCACGGCCGGAACCGCGTGTTCCAGGCCAGCGCGTCCACGCGACCCCCGCCCCTTCGGCTGGCCGACGAGGGTTGACGCGTCGCCCCCGCGAGCGCGGTTGCGCGCCGCTGGGCCCGTCGCTACCGTCGGCGCCATGGACGCGGCCCTCGCCACCGACCTGAAGGACGCCCTGCGGGCGGCGGGCCTGCGCGCGACGCAGGGGCGCGTGGCCGTGCTGGGTCACCTGCGCGGGGCCGAGACGCCGCGCAGCCACGGGGACGTCGTCGAGGCCCTCGCCGAGCTCCAGCTGGATCGCGCCAGCGTCTACCGCAACCTCATGGATCTCACCCGGGCGGGGCTGCTGCGTCGCTTCGACGCGGGCGATCACGTGTGGCGCTTCGAGAGCGCGCGGCCGGCCGAGAGCCACGACCACGCGCACTTCGTCTGCACCGACTGCGGCACCGTGCAGTGTCTGCCCGGCCTCGCGGTCGACCTCAGCGCGCCGCGCGCGGCGCCGGCGGCCGTCGCGCAGAACCGCGTCGAGGTGCAGCTGCGCGGCGTCTGCGACGACTGCGACTGATCGAGGGGATCACTCATGGTCGTGGGCCTCGCCGGCGGCCTCGGCCACCAGCGTAACGGTCGTGGCCTCGGTGGGGCCGAAGCTCAGGCGGTAGGTGCCCACCTCGAGCTCGGCCGTGTACTGCACGGCCACCTCGGCGCAGGCGTCCACGTCGGCCGTGTCCTCGATGGCCACCGGCGCGCCGGTGGCGTCCTGCAGGGTCAGCGGCACGTTGGCGCTGAGGAAGAACGTGAAGTCGGCGGCCTCGGCGGACTCGAAGGTGACGAAGCCCCCCTTCCCGCCCATGACGTCGACCAGCGCGATACGCACGCCGGTGTGCTCGAAGCTGGCCACCGGACCGTCGGCCGCGTCGACCGTCGCGGTCACGTCGCGGTAGGGGCCTTCGGTGGTGTGCTCGCAGGCCTCGTCGGCCAGCGTCTCGCCGCCGTGGTCGTGATCGTCGCCGTGGTCGTCGTCGCAGGCGGTGACGGCGAGGGCGGCGGCGCAGAGCGCCAAAGCACGGAAGTTGTTCATCTTCTCCTCGGTCAGTCGTCGTGGCGCGTCACGCGCGCGGTCAGGGTCAGGTCCTCGTTCAGGCGCGCGGCCACGTGGGCCGCGACGTCGGGCTGGGTCGAAAAGTCGAGGCCGTCGAAGAGCGTGGGCGGGACGATCACCCGCAGCGCGAGGTCGACGCCGACCGGCGCGTCGCGGTCGAGCGGCGCGTCGAGCGGCGCCCGCACGGGGACGTCGAGCGGGATCTCGGCCTCGAAGGGCAGCCCCTCGGCGGGCAGCCGGTCCGAGGCGTCGAAGGCCACGCCGCCGACGCGCAGCGCCACCACCTGCACCTCGGCCGCCGTCACCCGGCCCCGCTCGAGGGGCACGGCCGGGCCCGTCACGGTGACCGGCACCGCGGCGCCGTCGGCCGTCAGCGCGATGGCCGTCGACGCGACGGCGAAGGCGATGGGCGCCGCGCCCGCGCCGCCCGTCGCCAGGTCGGCGGCGATGTCGGCGTAGTCCACCAGCCGGCCGTCGTCCGCGTGGCAGTGGCCGTTGTGGCACAGCGAGTAGCCCGCCGGTGGGTCGGCGGGGTCGAAGCCGGTTGCGCCCTCGCCGGGCGGCGCCCAGGTCACCCGCGCGGTGGCGAGCACGACGGCCAGCGCGTCGACGCGCACGCGGTAGTCCTGCGGCGTGCGCAGCCGCCCGCCTTCGTCCACCCGTCCCGCCGGCACCGCCCAGGCCGCCTCGACCTCGAGCGCCAGCCGCCCCCACGGCTGCCCATCCTCGAGCGCGCAGCCGGCGGCCAGCAGCGCCAGCGCGCTAACGAGACAGCGCCGCATGGATCGCCTGCGCCGCGCGCGTGATGCGCGCCGAGTAGGTGTCGCCCTGGTCGAAGCGCGCCCCACCCTCGAGCACCACCACCTGCCCGCCGGCCAGGCGCGCCAGCGTCTCGCTCGTCTTCTTGGGGTAGAACGCCTCCTGCAGGATCACCCGCGCCTCGGCCTTCTTCATGCGCTGCAGCACCTTGGCCACGTGCGGCGGCGTCGGCGGGATGCCCGGGCGCGGCTCGACGAAGGCCACCGCGGTGAGGCCCAGCCAGTCGGCCAGGTAGGGCAGGCTGTCGTGGTAGATGACCACCTGCCGCTTGGACGCCGGCAGCGCGGCGAAGCGGGCGCGCTCGCGCTCGGCCAGCGCGTCCAGTCGATCGTGCAGCGCCTTCGCGTTGGCGCGGTACTGCTCGGCGTGGGTCGGATCGAGGCGCGCCATGCGGTCGCCCAGCGCCGTCGCGATGCGCGCCGCCGCGCGCGGGTCGAACACGAAGTGCGGGTTGCCGCCGGGGTGGATGTCGCCCTGCGCGCGGTCGACCTTGCCGCCGGGCACGTTCAGGCGGTCGACCACCGACGAGGCGTCGAAGTAGCCGTCGGCGCCGGTCTGGATGTTGCCGTTGCGCGCGGCCACCTGCAGCGGGGGCAGCCAGCCGACCTCGAGCTCGAGGCCGTTGACGATCAGCAGATCGGCGCGGTTGAGCGGCAGCACCAGGCTGGGTTTGGGATCGACGTAGTGGGGATCCTCGTTGGCGTCGACAAGCGCGGTCACCGCGACGGCGTCGCCGCCGACCTCGCGGGCCAGCGCGGCCAGATCGGGCAGGGTCGCGACCACCTCGAGGCGCGCCTGGGCGACCGCGGGCAGCGCGCAGATCAGGGTGAGCAGCAGGGCTCTCATCGGGACCTCCGGTTCAATAGCCGTGCGCGCCGTGGGCCCCGACGACCACCTCGAGCGCGAGCATGGCGCCCCACAGGGCGTCGTCGCGGTCGGGCAGGCGGTCGTGGTTGCCCTGGAGGCGCAGGCGCGAGAAGTGAGACGGGTAGTAGGTGAGCTGAGCGCTGGCGCGCTGACGCGCGGTGTCCCAGGCGGGATCGAGCGGATCGTCCTCGACGCCCGAGACGTACTCGTAGCGCCCACCCACCGACCACTCGGGATCGATGTCCCAAACGAGCTGGGCGTAGCCGCCGGCGTCCTGCAGGCGATCGTCGGGCACCTGCCGGCTGCGCACCATGCCCTCGACCTGCAGCGACAGCGCGCCGCGGCTGCCGGGATCGCGATAGCGCAGGTACAGGTCGGCGCCGTAGATGTCGGTGCGGTTCCCCTGCCCGGTCGGGTTGGGGCCGAGCTGAGTGGACAGGCCCAGCTTCAGGCCCCAGGTGCGTGACAGGTCGAAGAACTGCTTCAGCGTCAGGGTGGCGAGCAGGTCGCGGGGATCCTCGACGCCCAGGTCGTCCCCGCCGTAGAAGCTGCGGGCGCAGCACGCCTGGTGGGCGTTGGTCACGGCGCCGGCCAGCTCGGCGTACCAGGGCAACGGCGACAGCCACGACACCTCGGCGCCCAGGCCGCGGCTGCCCTCGCTGCCGAAGAACTTGCCGTTGACCAGGGGCTGGTCGACGAAGTCCCAGGCGTGCGGGTGCGTGGGGTTCAGGCGACCGAAGCGCGTGAGGAACTGGCCGGCGCGCAGCTGCAGGTTGCCGGGCAGGGCCAGCGTGGTCGCGTAGGCCTCTTCGACCTCGACGCCGAACTCCGCGAAGACGATGTTCGCCTCGAAGCGGAAGAACGGATCGACGTTCGACACGACGTTCATCTCGAGCTGCTGCAGGACGAAGCCGGTGCGGTTGGGATCGTGCCCGCCGAGCTGTGCCGGGTCGTCCGAGAACCAGGCGCCGGCGGTGTCGAGCACCAACGAGATGTCCGGGTTGCTGCTGCCGGCGCCCGCCGCGACCACCACCGGCGTGGGGTGCACGGCGTCCTCGACGGCGGCGGCGTCGGCGTGCAGGGCGGCCTCGAGCGCGGCCTGCTCGGCCGGATCGAGGCCCGGATCGTCGGGCGCGGCCGCCCGGGCGGGCAGCGCGGCGCCCAGGGCCAGCCCGACGAGGGCGGCCCAGGCACGGGGACCGTTCATGACATCGCTCGCGCGGCGCGGGGCCGCGTGGGGGGGCACGCCGAGGCGCGCCCAGGTCGGGACACCGGGGGAGGATCGCCGCGGGGGCGACCGTCGGGCGGCTCAGGCGGGGGGCGACTGCTTGGGGGCCAGGCGGTACAGGGCGCGGGCGGCGCGGGGCGTCGCGGGGGGCAGCCCTGGCGGGGCCAAGGCCACCGCCGGTTGGCGGGCCGACAACGCCGCGCCGGGCA
Source organism: Myxococcales bacterium (assembly GCA_020633465.1). GTDB lineage: Bacteria > Myxococcota_A > Bradymonadia > UBA7976 > UBA1532 > JACKDN01. Next base: position 152,340 of record JACKDN010000017.1, on the reverse strand, counting down.
GCGGGACGTCCACCGAGGGGCGCTCGGCCTGGCTCAGGTGGCAGCCGTCGTGCCCGTGGCCGTCGACCGCGTTGCCGAGGCCGGTGTCGGCCGGGGGCGGCGCCGTCATCGTGCAGTCGACGTGCACCATGCCGTCGGCGCCCGGCGCGTGGGCCACCAGGCCCAGGTGCGCAAGGGTGCCCAGGTTGCCCACCAGCACCAACCCCACCGCCACGACGCACGCGGCGCCCAGCAGGGCGCGCAGGCGGTCGGCGACGGGGGCGAGGGGCGGGGGCACGGCGACCTCGAGCTCGGGACGGCCGCTGCAACATAGTTGCATCAAGACCTCAATGCAACCCGACTGCATCTTGTCGGCCCCTCGGTGATCCTCTACGGTGCCGCGTCCCCCCGGAGGCCCCCCGCTGCTCTTCGTCCTCGCCAGCATCGTCGCGCTCTTCGTCGGCCCTCTGCTGCTGCGCCTCGCCGCCCGGGCGCGCGGGCTGGGCGCGGCCATCGACGGCTTCGTGCTGGTGGCCCTCGGCGGCCTGGTGCTGCTGCACCTGCTGCCCGAGGCGCTCGAGCACGCCGGCGGCTGGGCGCTCGGCGCGGCCTTCCTCGGCGCCCTGCTGCCGCTGCTCATCGAGGGCCCGCTGGCGCACGGCGCGCGTCCCCGCCGCGTCGTCTGGGCCGCCCTGCTCGCCCTGGCCGCGCACGCCCTGGTCGACGGGGGCGCGCTGGCGGGCGCCGAGCGCTCCCCCGCCCTCGCCCTCGGCGTCGTCCTGCACCGCCTGCCCGTCGGCCTGTTCGTCTGGTGGGTCGTGCGGCCGCTGCACGGGCCCCGCGTGGCCTGGGGCGCCCTGGCCGTCGTCGCCGCGTTCACCCTGGGCGGGCTGGCCCTCGGCAGCTCGCTGCACGGCGCCGCGCCCGAGGTGGCCCTGGGCGCCTTCGACGCGCTGGTCGGCGGCTCGCTGTTGCACGTCATGCTGCACGAGGTGTCGCCGCGCGGCCTGACCCACCACCACGGCGCCGCGCACGCCAGCGAGACGGTCCACGGCGATCCCGACTGCGCGCACGCCGAGCACCCGGCGGCCCACGTGCACGTCGACGCCGAGCGCGCCGCCGAGGGCGCGGCGCGGGCCGGCGCGTGGGGCGCCGCGCTGGGCTTCGGCGTGGTGGGTCTCGTGACCTACGAGGCCCACGCCGAGGCCGCGCTCGAGGTCCTGCACCTGGTCGAGCGCGCCGCCCCCGGCCTGTTGGGCGCCGTGCTCCTGGCGGGCCTCGCCCGCCACCGGGGCGCGCGGCGACGGGCGGGCTGCGCTGGCTGGCCGGGGCCGCCGCGCCCGCGGCCTTGCTCATCGCGCCCGCCCTGGCGGGCTGGGGGCCCGCCGTCCTGATCGCGCTGCTGGCCGCCGCCGCGGCCGCGCTGCACGGCGCCCCGACGCGCCGGCGGAGGGCCGCGTGCGCGCGACGCTCGCGGCCGCCGAGCGCGCGCTGCCCCGGTGCTGATCGGGTGCCTCGCCGCGGGCGGCCTGGCCCCACTGGATCGGCCACCTGCAGCCGCACACCCCCGTCGATCTGGCCCTGGGCCTGGCCGGCGCCACCGCCGCGGTCGCCGGCCGATTGGGCCTGGCGCTGGCCGTGCCCGTGGCCGCGGTGGTGTGGAGCGCCGGCCACGCGGGCGCCGCGGCGGCGCTGCTGTTCGCCGCCGCCGCCATCGAAGGTCGGCTGGATCACCGGCTGACGCAGGCGGGCCACCGCGGCGTCGTCGCGGCCGCCCTCGTGGTGGCCGGCGCGCTGGCCGCGGGCGCGATCGTCGGCGTGCTGCCGGGCGCCTCGGGCGCCGCCGCGCCCGTGGGGGTCGACCCTGGCCGGATCGCGGCGTGGGCCACGCTGTTGTTGGCCGGCGTGGTGACCTCGCGGCGGGGCCCGCGCGCGCTGGTCGACGGCGCGCTGGGAGCGCACGACCACGGCCCAGGCCACGCGCACGGGCCGAACGACCACGCGATCGCCCGGGAGACCCCATGAGAACGCTCGCGCTGCCGGGGCTGCTGGTGGCCGGCGCCGCCCACGCCCAGAGCCAGGGCTGGCCCCACGCCGAGCCCGAGACGCTGTCCGGCCCGCGGCTGTACGTGCTGGTGGGCCTCGCCCTGCTCGTGCTCACCGTCGGCGCGGCCGGCTTCCTCGCGCGCCACCGGCGCCTGCACCGCGAGAACGATCGGCGGGTGCTCGCCGACCTCGTCGCCGAGGCCAAGGCCGACATCGCCCGGCTGCGGCAGGCGGCGGCGGCGCTGGACGCCGAGGAGGCGCGGTGGCTGACCGAGCGGCTGGCGCGCGCCGAGGCCGCGCTGCCCGATCCCGAGGCCACGCCGGTCACGCCGGACGCGCTGCGGACGGCGCTGGCCCGCGCCCGGGGGGTCGCTTCGGAGCTCGGGGATCTGCGCGCCGGGCTGTGAGTCAGGCCCCGCGCTGGAAGAAGGGCCGCGGATCGTCGCCCAGCGTCAGCACCTCGCACCCGTCGCGGGTGACGAGCAGCGTGTGCTCGAACTGGGCGCTCAGGCTGCCGTCGCGGGTCACCGCCGTCCAGCCGTCGGACAGCAGCGCGCAGCGCGCGTCGCCGGCGTTGATCATCGGCTCGACGGTCAAGGTCATGCCCGCCTGCAGCTTCTGGCGGTTGCGCCGCTCGAAGTAGTGCAGCACGTTCGGCGCCATGTGGAAGCACTCGCCGATGCCGTGCCCCCCGAACTCGCGCACGACGCCGTAGCCCAGCGGCTTCACGTACTGCTCGATCGCCTTGCCGATCGCGTTGACGCGCGCGCCGTCGCGCACGGCCTCGATGCCGCGCCACATGGCCTGGAAGGTGTGCTCGACCAGGGTGCGCGCGGCAGGCGTGGGCGTGCCGACGAAGACGGTCTCGCTGCAGTCGCCGTGGACGCCGTCGAGGTACACGGTCACGTCGCAGTTGATGATGTCGCCGTCGAGCAAGCGGCGGTGGCCGGGGATGCCGTGACAGACGACCTCGTTGATCGAGGTGCACAGCGACTTGGGGAAGCCGCGGTACCCCAGCGGGCTGGGGTAGCCGCCGCGGGCGACGGTGGCGTCGTGGGCCACGCGGTCGAGCTGCTCGGTGGTGACGCCGGGCGCGACGGCCGCGAGCACCTCGTCGAGCACCGCGCGCGCGACGCGGCCCGCCCGGCGCATGCGCTCGATCACCTCGGGCGACTTGACGAGGGGCGGCCGCGGATCCGGCGCGCCGCGCGCGTACGGTGGGCGGACGATGTGCTCGGGCACGGGGCGCAGGGCGGTCAACACGAACTCCGGTGCGTCGGCGGGCGGCCGGGCCGCCGCGGGGCGTCCTTGCGATGCGAGCGCGGGCGCGAACGTCGCAGGCGCCGCCGCCCGGACGGGCCGCGAAAAAGTGGCGCGGCGAGGGGTCGACTCGCCGCGCGCGTTCGTGTATACAACCCCGCCGCGGTGACCACCAGCCACCGCGCGCCGCCGGCCGGCCTTCGCCCGCGGCGGCCAAAGACGAGGACGACCGCCCGCCCGGGGGCGCGAAGAGGAGACACCATGGCGCTGCGCTGCGAGCTGACGGGCAAGGGCCCGATCGTCAAGAACCTGGTCAGCCACTCGAACGTGAAGACCAAGAAGTGGATGAAGCCCAACGTCCACAAGCGGCGCCTCTGGAGCGACGCCCTCAACGACTTCGTCGTGCTGCGGGTCACCACCAGCGCCATCCGGTCGGTCGAGCACGTCGGCGGCCTCGACAAGTTCATCACCCGGCAGTCGCCGGAGCTGCTGTCGAAGCGGGCCCAGCAGGTGCGGTCGCGCATCGAGAAGGCCCGGGGCTGAGGCGCCCGGCGCGGTCGCGGGTGACCCTCGCGGGGAACCTGCGCCGCCCGCCGAAAAAAGACGCGACCCTCCGCAGCCTGAACAATCCTTAGACAGCCTCACCCTGAGGCCGCTACAAGGATTGCACAGCAGGAAGGGGTCGCCCATCATGTTCGCCACCAGTGTGACGCCGGATCATCGTCCTCACGCCGTCGTGATCGGCAGCGGCTTCGGCGGCCTCGCCGCCGCCATCCGCCTCGGCGCGCGCGGCTACCGCGTCACCGTCCTCGAGCGCCTCGACCAGCCGGGCGGTCGCGCCTACGTCCACCGCGACGACGGCTTCGTCTTCGACGCCGGCCCCACGGTCATCACCGCGCCCTTCCTGTTCGAAGAGCTGTGGACGCTGTGCGGCCGCGACATGGCCGACGACATCGACCTGCGGCCGGTCACCCCCTTCTACCGGGTGCGCTTCGACGACGGCCGGGTGTTCGACTACACCGGCGACGCCGAGGCGATGAAGCGCGAGATCGCCCGCTTCGAGCCGGGCGACGTGAAGGGCTACGAGGACTTCTTCGCGCAGAGCGAGGCCATCTTCAAGGTGGGCTTCGAGCAGCTCGCCCACGTGCCCTTCTCGCACTGGCGCGACATGGCCCGCATCGTGCCCGAGATGGTCAAGCTGCAGAGCTACCGCACGGTGTACGGCCTGGTGTCGAAGTACATCCGCGATCCTCGGCTGCGGCAGGTGTTCTCGTTCCACCCGCTGCTGGTGGGCGGCAACCCCTTCGCGACGACCTCGATCTACACGCTGATCGCCTTCCTCGAGCGCAAGTGGGGCGTCCACTTCCCCATGGGCGGCACCGGCGCGCTGGTCAAGGGGCTGGTCGACCTCATCGAGGGCCAGGGCAACGAGGTCTGGCTGAACACGGCGGTGAAGCAGATCCGCGTCGAGGGCGGCCGGGCCACCGGCGTGCTGCTCGAGGACGGCACCACGCTCGACGCCGACGTCGTCGTCAGCAACGCCGACTCGGGCACCACCTACCGCCACCTGGTGCCCGCCGAGCATCGCACGCACTGGACCGATACCAAGGTGGAGCGCGCGCGCTACTCGATGAGCCTGTTCGTCTGGTACTTCGGCACGAACCGCAAGTACGACGACATCGCGCACCACACCATCCTGCTGGGCCCGCGCTACGAGGGCCTCTTGGACGACATCTTCGAGAACAAGGTGCTGTCGCAGGACTTCAGCCTGTACCTGCATCGCCCGACGGCCACCGATCCGTCGATGGCGCCCGAGGGCTGCGACGGCTTCTACGTGCTGTCGCCGGTGCCGCACCTCGAGAGCGGCACCGACTGGCGGGCCACCGCCGAGCCCTACCGGCGCTCGATCGAGGCCTACCTCGAGCGCACGGTGATGCCCGGCCTGCGCGACAGCATCGTCACGTCGCGCCTGCTGACGCCCATCGACTTCCGCGATCGGCTGTCGTCGCTGAAGGGCGCCGCGTTCGGCATGGAGCCGGTGCTGACCCAGAGCGCGTACTTCCGCCCGCACAACGCCAGCGAGGACGTGAAGGGGCTGTACCTGGTCGGCGCCGGCACGCACCCGGGCGCGGGGCTGCCCGGCGTGCTGTCCTCGGCGCGCGTGCTCGATCAGGTGGTGCCCGACGCCGAGCGCGTCGTCCGGGCCGCCGCCCGCTGAGCTGCGCTCGATGATCCTCGATCCGACCGACGTCGCCCACTGCCGCCGCCTGCTCGACGCGGGCAGCAAGTCGTTCGCGGCGGCGGCCACGCTGCTGCCCCCGGACACCCGCGACCCGGCCGCCGCGCTCTACGCCTTCTGCCGCGTGGCCGACGACGCCGTCGACGAGGGCGGCGGCGCCGCCGCCCTGCCCGACCTGTACGCGCGCCTCGACGCCGCCTACGCCGGCGCCCCCCGCGCCAACCCGGTCGACCGCGCCTTCGCCGCCGTCGTCACCGGCGCCGGCATCCCCCGCGGCGTGCCCGCCCTGCTGCTCGAGGGCTTCGCCTGGGACGTCGACGGCCGCGTCTATCACACCCTCGACGACCTGCACGGCTACTGCGTGCGCGTGGCCAGCACCGTCGGCGTGATGATGACGCTCTTGATGGGCGTGCGCGACCGCGACGTCCTCGCCCGCGCGGCCGACCTGGGCGTCGCCATGCAGCTGACCAACATCGCCCGCGACGTCGGCGAGGACGCCCGCAACGGCCGCTTCTACGTCCCCCGCGACTGGGCCCGCGACGCCGCGCTGGACGTCGGCGCCTTCCTGGCGACGCCGACCTTCGACGCCCGCGTCGGCCTGCTCACGCGCCGCCTGCTCGACAACGCCGACTGGCTGTACACCCGCGCGGACGCCGGCATCACCCACCTGCCCCGCCGTGCCCGGATCGCCATCCGCGCCGCCTCGCTCATCTACGCCGACATCGGCCGCGAGGTGCGCGCCGCCGGCTACGACAGCGTCACCCGCCGCGCCCACACCTCGAAGGCCCGCAAGCTGGCCCTGCTGGCCGCCGCGGTCGACGCCGTGCGCTGGCCCGCCCGCCCCGTCGACCAGCCCCCCCTGCCCGCCGTCGTGCCGCTGCTCGACGCCGTCGCCGGCTGACGCGCGGCCCCGCCGGCCGTCGCGGCATCGTTGGGACACGGTCCATCCTCGACCCGCGTTGCCCGACGGAGCCCCCATGACCGACCACGCCATCCTGATCCACGCCACCGGCGGCCCCGAGGTGCTCGTCCACGAGCCCGTGAACGTGCCCCCGCCGACCAACGGCCAGGCGACCATCCGCCACGAGGCCATCGGCGTGAACTTCATCGACACCTATCACCGCACCGGGCTGTACGCCCTGCCCCACCTGCCGCACGGCATCGGCATGGAGGGCGCGGGCGTCGTCGAGGCGGTCGCGCCGGACGTCACCGTCGTGAAGCCGGGCGACCGGGTGGCGTACGCGAACGGACCGCCGGGCAGCTACGCCACCCGCCGCAACCTGGTCGCCGACCGTCTGGTGCCCCTGCCCGACGACATCGACGCGCGCACCGCGGCGGCCGTCCTGCTGCAGGGCATGACCGTCGAGTACCTGGTGCGGCGCACCTTCCCCGTCGAGGCCGGCACGACCGTCCTGTTCCACGCGGCCGCGGGCGGCGTGGGCCTGCTGGCCTGTCAGTGGCTGAAGCACCTGGGCGCGACGGTCATCGGCACGGTCGGCAGCGACGCCAAGGCCGACGTCGCGCGGGCCGCCGGCTGCGACCACCCGATCGTCTACACCCGCGAGGACGTCGTCGAACGCGTCCGCGAGCTGACCGGCGGCGAGGGCGTGCCCGTGGTCTACGACTCGGTCGGCAAGGACACCTTCGAACACTCCCTCGACTGCCTGCGCCGCCGCGGAACGCTCGTCGGCTTCGGCAACGCCTCGGGCAAGCCCGATCCCTTCGACGCGCTCGAGCTGGCGCGCCGCGGATCGCTCTACCTCACCCGCCCGACGCTGTTCGACTACGTGCACACGCGCGACGAGCTGCTCGCCAGCGCCGAGGCCCTGTGGGACGTCATCCGGTCGGGCGCGGTGAAGCCGAACATCGGGAAGACCTGGCCCCTCGCCGAGGCCGCCGCCTGTCACCGCGCGCTGGAGGCCCGCGAGACCACCGGCTCGTGCCTGCTGCTGCCGCCGGACTGAGCCGCCCGTCGGCGAGCCGCCTGGCGCCTCAGCGCCCACGGCCCCAGGAACAGACCGAAGGGCACGCCGCCGTCGCGGTGGTGCACCCTGTGCGCGTTCTTCACCCGGCGGAAGTAGGCCCAACGCTCCAGGAACTTCACCGGCAGCCGCCCGTGCACCAGACCGTCGTGCACCACCAGGTAGCTGAAGCCGAAGAAGGTCATGCCCAGGCCGAAGCCGAAGCCGATCTCGCGCCAGACGCTCGGCGCGCCCAGGCTGCCGTGCAGGATCAGCGCGATGGCGATGGGCGCGTGGGCGGACGACAGCAGGTCGTTCCACTCCCATCGCCCGCTCGGCTCGTGGTGCGAGCGATGCAAGAACATCAGCGGCCCGTGCCACGCGTGGTTGTGCAGCAGCGCGGCCCAGGGCTCCATCAGCAGCGCCCCGGCCACGAAGCTCAGCAGCCAGATCAGCGGATCGCTCACCGGCCCGTCCTCCAGCCCCCCCGCATCCGGAACGGTAGCAGGAAGCGCACCCAGTCCGCCTCGAAGCGGCGCATGTCGAGCGACTCGTGCATGGTGGGCGCGGGCCGGCCTTCGTACAGCGTCTCGAGCCAGTTGCGCGTGTAGAACGGTGTGTCCTCGAGCGGCCGCACCACCCGAACGCTCCCCGGACGCTCCGTCCGCACCGCCTGCTCGACGCGCCACGTGCCGGGGCGCAGTCGCTCCCGGATGGGCGGATCGCTCTCGGTCACGCGACCGTCCGCGTGGAACACCCGCCCCCAGCGCTCGTGGCTCCCGTCGGCCCGGTCGACGTCGTAGAGGATGCGCGTCGCGTCGCGCGCGCTCGCGCGCGACCAGTCCCAGCGCCGGAAGCCGTCCTCGAGGCCCTCGTCGCCCCAGTTGACGTCGTGATAGGCGTGCCCGCTGAAGCGCACCCGCGGCGTGTCCAGCTCGACCACCGCGTGCGCCACCGGCGCCACCGGCCACCAGCGATGCGCGCCGCGCGGATCGAGCGTCCGGCCCGCGTCGAAGGTGGCCGCCGGGTGCAGCCGCACCCGCCCGCGCAGCCGCTGGCCGAAGGGCGCCCGGCGCTCGTCGAAGGCGATCTCGAGCGCGCCGCCGACCCACCGCGCGGTGGTGCCGCTGACGCTCAGCGCGTCGGCGGAGCGTTCGACGCCCGCCACCTCGGTCATCACCCAGGCGTCACCGCCCGGCCGGTACAGCGCGACGTTCACCCCGCAGTGGGCCACGGGATCGGCCCGCCGGTCCGCCTGCCGCGCCCGGTGATAGCCCGGCGAGAAGACGCTGCCGACGAACAGGATGAGCGTCAGCCCGTGGCCGCTGTCCGGATCGAGGACGTCGACGTACCACCAGGCGTAACCACCCGGCTCGACCGCGAGGTCGAAGCCAGGTCCGCCCACACCTGCTCGGCGGCGCGGCATCCGCTCAGCGTGGCCATCGGCACGCCCGCGCCCGGGTGCACGCCCCCACCGGCCAGGTACAGTCCGGGGATCGACGTCGTCGCGCCGGCCCGCTGGAGCCCCGCCCGCCACCCGTGCGAGGGCGGGCCGTACAGGGCCCCCGCCGATCCGGGGAAGAGTCGGGCGAAGTCCCGCGGCAGCGTTCTCACCGTGCGCTCCGCCGTCGGCCGCACCTGCAGGCCGCAGCGCCGAAGCCAGTCGAAGGTCGCCGTCTCGCATGTCTCGATCTCCTCGGGGCTCAGGGGGCCGCGGCCGTCGATCGCGGGGGCGCACACCAGCACGAACAGGCGCTCGGGCGCGCCGTCGGGCACCGGGGGCAGCCCCTCGCCTCGATCTTGCGCGCAGACGTAGATCGTCGGGCGGTCGGGGATGCGCTGGCGGCGGAACAGCGCCTCGAACTCGGCCGGGTAGTCGTCGCTGAAGAAGACGCCGTGCCGGGTCAGCGGGAAGCCGGCGGTCGGCGCCACCGTCGACCAGGTGATGGCCGACAGCGATCGCTGCGGCGGACGCTCGCCCGCGGGCGCCGCCCCGTCGCCGAGCAGACCGTCGGCCAGCGCCCCGGGATCCCCATTGAACACGACGGCGTCCGCCGCCAGCCGCTCGCCGCCCGCCACGTGCACCGCGGCGACGCGGCCGCCGGCCACTTCGATGCGCTCGACCTCGGCGCCGCACCGGACCTCGCCGCCCAGCTCTTCGAGCAGCGCGCGCATGCCGTGCGCGACCGCGATCATCCCCTCGCGCGGCAGCCAGACGCCCTCCTGCTCGACGTGCGCGATCAGGTTCAGCGTGGCGGGGGCATCGAAGGGCGACGATCCCGTGTAGGTTGCGTAGCGGGCGAACAGCTGCCGAAGTCGAGGATCGCCGAAGTGCTTCCCCAGCGCGCTCCACATGCTGCGCCAGCCGTCGACGTGGCGCAGCCCGCCGAACAGTCGGACGCCGTGGTGGGCCAAAAGGCCGGTCACCGTGGGCCGCTGGCTGTTGATGAACGAGTCTTCGACGAAGGCGTAGGTCTTGCGCGCGGCGTCGCAGAAGGCCAGGTACTCGCGCGCCGCACGGCGCCCGGCGAAGTCGCCGATGGCGTCGGCCGAGCGCGCGCGGTCGGCGAACAGGTCGAGGCGGGCGCCGTCGGCCCACGCGTGGCGGGCCAGCACCTCGGCCTTCGTCACGGGCACCCGCTCGTCGAAGCGCGCGCCGCAACGCTCGAACAGCGCGTCGAACACCCACCGCATCGTCAACACGGTGGGGCCGCTGTCGATCGGCCGACCGTCGACCTCGATCTGGCGCATCTTGCCGCCGACCGCGGCGCCGCGCTCGAGCAGGGTGACGGCCGCGCCCTCGCGGGCCAGCAGGCAGGCCGCCGCCAGGCCGCCCACGCCGCCGCCCACCACCACCACCCGCGCCGCTTCGGGACTACGTTTCATGACTGCACCCTAGCGCCGCGCGCCATTATTGTCTAGACTTGTTCTAGAGTTTGCATCATGTTTGTTCATAGAACGGCCGGCTCTGACGGAGGCCCCATGAACGCCGAGAGAATCGAGGCTGCGCTGCGCGCCGCGGTCGCCCGCGTGTCCGCGCCCCCGTGCCCGCCGGGCCTGCGCGCCGCGCTGCGCGCCGCCGTGCTGCCCGGGGGAGGCCGCCTGCGTCCCCACCTCACGCTGGCCGTGGCCGCCGCCTGTGGAGACGATGCGCCGGCGCTCGCCGACGCCGCAGCCGCGGCCATCGAGCTCTTGCACTGCGCCTCCCTCGTCCACGACGATCTGCCCTGCTTCGACGACGCCGCCGTGCGCCGGGGCCGCCCCACCGTGCACGTGGCGTTCGGCGCGCCGCGCGCGGTCCTCGCCGGCGACGCCCTGATCGTCGAGGCCTTCCGGACCGTGGCGCTCGCGACCGGCCCCGCCGATCGCAAGGTGCAGCTGACGGCCGCGTTGGCCGAGGGCGCCGGCGCCCCCTTCGGCATCGCCGCCGGCCAGGCCTGGGAGGAGGAGTCGTCGGTGGACGTCGACGCCTACCACCGCGCCAAGACCGCCGCGCTGTTCGTCGCCGCCGCGCGCATGGGCGCCCTGGCGGCCGGCGGGGAGGCCGAGGCCTGGGCCGCCGTGGGCGAGCCGCTCGGCCAGGCCTATCAGGTGGCCGACGACCTCGCCGACCAGCTGTCGGCCGCCGCCGATCTGGGCAAGCCCGTCGGCCAGGACGCCGCCCACGACCGCCCCAACCTGGCCCGGCGCCTCGGCGTCGACGGCGCGTTGATGCGCCTCGAGTCGCTGGCGGCCGACGCGCGCGCCGCCGTGCCCGACGTGCCCCGCCGCCACCTCGTCACCGGCCTCATCGACGCCGCCGTCGCCCGCCTGCTGCCCGCCGCCCTCGCCGAGCCCCTCCCCCGCGCCGCGGTGGGCTGAACGGCGCCGGAGCCCCCCGAAGTCGTGGGGGTGGTCGTCGTCGTCGACGAGAGGGCCAAGGCGTCCGCGCCCACGCTGGAGTCCGCGACGATCCCGAGCGGCCGACCGCCGCGCGTGTCCGCCGACTCACCGCCCCGCTCGCCACCCCCGGCCGAGCGTCACCCCAGCCCACGCTCCAAGAGCGCGAACGCCTTGCGCCCCAGCGCCGCCAGGTCGGTCCCCGCGTCCGCGTCGAACCACGCCCGCAGCGCCACCCGCACCGCGCCGATGATCGCCCCCGCCGCCACGCGCGCCTCGAAGTCGGGCCCACCCACGTCGCGGCTCAGCGCCTGCGCCAGCCGATCTTCCCAGGCGCGGTCCACCTGCAGCTCGTAGGCGGTCAGCGTCGGCGACGCCGCCACCACGCGGTTCTGCCGCAGCAGCTCGCCGCGACCGGCCGTGAAGTCCGCGGCCAGCGCGAGGAAGGCCTCGCGCGCCCGATCCCAGGGCTCGGCGCCGGCCGCCTGCGACAGCAGCGCCTCGAAGCGCTCCAGCCGCGCCGCGCTGTGCGGGAAGGCCGCGTCCTCCTTGGTCGGGAAGTAGCGGAAGAACGTCCGCCGCGACACGTCCGCCGCCGCGGCGATGTCGTCGATCGTCGTCGCCTCGAACCCGCGGGCCTCGAACAGCGCCAGCGCCGCCTCGGCCAGGCGCTCGCGGGTTCGGGCCTTCTTGCGCTCGCGAAGCCCCATGGGCGCGCATCCTGGGTGCGAGGCAGGCGGCTGTCAACCGAGGGCTGCGGCCGCGACGCGCGCGCTCGCGGGGCGGTGACCGGCCTGGCAGCAGGCGTCGTTCGAGCGGCCCTGCTCGGTTTCGAGGGCGCCGAGGTCGCCGCATCGCTGGGCCACGCTCCCCGTCGCATCGTTGTGCCGCCGGGCGGTGGCGCCTCGCGGCGGGCGCGCCCGTCGACCAGGGGTTGTCCGTCCGAGGATCGCTGACCATACTCCGCCGATGCGAGACGGGCGCCCCCTCACGATCGGACTGCTGCTGGTGGCGCTGGGCCACCTCCCTGGCTGTTACACCTACGACACCGAGGCGGCGGACGCCTTCGTGCCGCCCAGCGCGTCGCCGACCGACGCCGCCCCGTGCGCGTGCACCGCCGGCGACTTCCGGTGCGCGGGCCCCGCCCAGGTCGAGGTCTGCCGCGCGCGCGGCGCCGGCTGCCCGACGTGGCAGGCCGAGCCACCCTGCAGCGGCGCGAACGCTCGCTGCGTGGGCGACGGCATCTGCTGCAGCGATCTGTGCCCCGAGGAAGGCGCCACGGTCTGCGAGGGCGACGCCGTGCGCACCTGCCGGCGAAGCGCCTACGGCTGCCTGGACTTCGACGCCCCGACCCCCTGCCCGCCCGACACGTACTGCGCGGACGGCGCGTGCCGGCCCACCTGCCCCGAGGGCGCCTTTGGGCTCGACTGCACGCCCGGCACCCACGCCTGCCTCGACGACCAGCGGGCGGCGCTGTGCACGGTGTTCGAGCGCGAGTGCACGCGCCTCGTCGAGGTGGAGCGTTGCGGCGACGACACCCGATGCGTCGACGGCGCCTGCCGGGGCGAGTGCGTCCCCGAGTGCAGGGTCCGCACCGGGGAGTGTCTCGACCACCAGACGCTGGAGCGTTGCGTCCCCGGCCCCGACGGCTGCCCGCGCCTCGAGCAGGTGGCCTGCCCTCACCGCTGCTTCGAGGGCGCCTGTGCGCCCAGCTGCGACCAGTGCGAGGTGGGCGCGCTGCGGTGCGAGGATCAGGTGGCTTACGGCTGCGCGCGCGGCGACGACGGCTGTCTGGACTGGCAAGTGGACGGCCGATGCGGCCTGAACTGCGTGGACGCCTGCGACACGCCCGGGACGCATCAATGCGGGGCCGACGGCAACCGCTTCGAGTGCGTCGTCGGCCCCGAAGGCTGCTACGTCGAGCGGTTCGCGACCCCCTGCACGCTGGGCACCCACCGCTGCGACGGCCTCGACGCCTTCCAGACCTGCGTCGTCAGCGAACAAGGCTGCAACGTCTGGGGCGCGCCGGCGCCCTGCACGGACGGCGGGTCGTGCGGCCGGGGCGCGGATCGCTGCGCGGGCACCTGCGACGATGCGTGCGAAATCGGCAGCGTCGAGTGCGGCGAGAACCCGTCGACGGTCCGGGTCTGTGAGCCCGACGCGGGGGGCTGTGGACGTTGGAGCGGCTCGAGGGCCTGCCGGTTCGGCCTCGAGTGCGCCGACGCGCCGCGCCTGTGCGGCGGCCAGTGCCCGGTGCTGTGCGACCCGGGCGCGCGCGAGTGCGGGCGCCGCAGCACCATGCGCACCTGCACGCTGATGGAGGATGGCTGCCCGGCGTGGGTCGAGTCCGAGTGCGTCGAGCCCGTCGTGGATTGCTTCCGCTCGCCCGCGCTCTGCATGGGCACCTGCGGTGAACAATGCGAGCTGGGGGCGCGCCGATGCCTGCTGGACTGGTCGTACGAGGTCTGCGTGACCGACCGCGACACCGGGTGCCGACGCTTCGAGACCCGCCGCTGCACCGGCCTCACGACCTGCGCCGAGGATCCCGCGGCGTGCTTCGTCGAGTGCCCGTTGGGCCAGACGTGTGTGGGCTGGGGGCGCGCGATCTGCGCGGGCGCCGACGGGACGATGTTCCGTCGGTGCGATCGGGGCGCGGACGGCTGCTGGCGATTCGAGACCCACGCGTGTGAGACCGACACGCCGTGCTTCGAGGATCCGGCTGCCTGCTTTGGACCCTGCCCCAGCGAGTGCGAGCCCGGCACGCTTCGCTGCACCCCCTCGGACTTCGCCGCCCAGTTCTGTGCCATCGATCCGGGGTCCGGCTGCGCGTACTGGAACGACGCCCGCGCCTGCTTTCACGGCGGGCGCTGCGCCGGCGATCCCGAGCGCTGCCTCAGCGCCGCGCCCTGACGAGCCGCGGATCCGTCCGCGCGCGGTGCGAGCCGCCGATCGCCTTGCGCCGGTGGCCCACGAGCCTCTCGCACGTTCGAGGCACGGTGACGCACCGCGCTCGACCCCTCCATGCGCGACAGGCTCCGGGGAAGCAGGCCGAGCGAGGCTGGGCGCCGATGCCTGGGTGAAAGCTCGGCCGGCCGACTCGCGACTGTGCTAGCTTGGCGGACGACTCGGGGGGAATGCGATGCGTCGACGAAGCTGTGCCGTGGGGTGCCTGTGCGTGCTGTGGGTGATGGCATGTGAGCCCGGCGCAGCGGGCGACGCGGGCGGCGGCGACGACGCGGCGCCGCCGGTCGCGGACGGACAGGTCGAGGCGGACCTGAGCGTCGACGACGACGCGCAGGCGCCGCCCGGCGCCGACGCGGGGCCCGGCGCTGACGACGGCGCCTTGCCGAGGGACGCGGGCCCGACGCTCGACGCCAGCGCGCCGACCGACGACGCGGGCGCCGCGGTGCCCGCCTGCGGCGACGGCGTGCTCGACCCCGGCGAAGCGTGCGATCCGGCCCTGACCGCCACCGCCCCCTGCGCCGACCTCAGTCCCCTGCTGGTCGAGGGCGAGGCGCGCTGCACCGCCGGCTGCCGCTGGTCGGTCGAGCAGTGCGCCGCGCGCGAGCCGGCCTGCGGCGACGGCATGGTCGATCCCGGCGAAGTCTGCGATCCGCTGGCCTTCGAGGCCCAGGACTGCGCGGCCCTGTCCCCCACCTTCGGCGCGGGCGAGGTGCTGTGCGCCGCCGACTGCAGCCTCGACCTCAGCCGGTGCGAGCCCGTGGAGCACGCCTGCGGCGACGGCGTGGTCGAGGGCGGCGAGCAGTGCGACGACGGCAACGACATCGACGACGACGACTGCAGCAACGACTGCCGCCTGGTGATCAACGGGCGCGCCTCGCTGGTCGAGCCGCAGCACGGCCCCGGCGCGGTGCGCGGCGGCATCCTCGACGTGAACTTCGCCTGCACCGACCCCGCGCTGCGGGCGCGGTGGCGCGACGCCCGGCCCGCCACGGTGCGCTACCGCATCCACCTGTGCCGCCGGAACAACGGGCGGGACGTCTTCTCGGCGGCGCAGGTGCGCGGGCTGTTGGCGCAGGTGGCCGACACCTACGCGGCCATCGGCGTGCACCTGGTCGAAGAGTCGCTGGTGCGCTTCGAGTACGACGACTGCCAGCCCTTCTACGAAGACATCGACTTCCCGGCGGCGGTGCTGACCCACACCCCACGCGGCGTGCTGCCGATCGTCTTCGTGCACCGCATCCCGTCCTTCGTGTCGGCCTTCCCCATCGGTGGCTATGCCTCGTTCGGCGGCCTGAGCGTCAACGCCGACCTGCACGAGGTGGTGCTCACGCACGAGCTGGGTCACTTCTTCGGGCTGGCGCACACCCACGACTGCTTCTACGGCCGCGAGCGCGCGGATCGCTGCGACGAGACCGGCGATCTGCTGTGCGACACGCCGCCCGACCGCGGGCCGGCCGGCATCTTCGGCCTGGCGGTGTGCGCCGACGGGCGCTGGCTGGATGGCTCGTGCGAGGCGTTCGGCTGCGGCATCGGGCGCTGCCCCGATGGCTCCCGGCCCGACCGCGACAACTGGATGTCTTACTACGGGTGCCTGCCCGGCACCTTCAGCCCCGGGCAGTCCGACTTCGTGCGCTGCACGCTGGACCACGAGCTGCTGCCCTTCAACCACTTACCCGACTGCGAGCCGCAGCCCGAGGTGTGCAACGCGCGGGACGACGACTGCGACGACGTGATCGACGAGGACCTGCGGCGCGCCTGCGGCCAGGACGAGGGCGCGTGCGCCAGCGGCGTGCAGAACTGCGAGGGCGGCGTGTGGGGGCAGTGCCTGGGCGCCATCGAGCCCACGGACGAGGTGTGCAACGGCCGCGACGACGACTGCGACGGCGCGACCGACGAGCTCGACGCGCGGCCCTGCGGCGAGGACGTCGGCGCGTGCGCCGCCGGCCTGCAGGCCTGCGCGGGCGGCGCGTGGGGCGCCTGCGAGGGCGCGGTGGGTCCCGCGGCCGAGACGTGCGACGGCGTCGACAACGACTGCGACGGCGCCGCCGACGAGGCGCTGACCCGACCCTGCGGCGACGCCGAGGGCGCGTGTCGGCCCGGCGTGGAGCGTTGCGAGGACGGGGGGTGGTCGGCCTGCGACGGCGCGTCCGGCCCCGAGAGGGAGTTCTGCGACGGCGCCGACAACGACTGCGACGGGGCCACCGACGAGGGACTGCGCCGGCCGTGCGGCAGCGACGAGGGCGTCTGCGTGATGGGCGAGCAGACCTGCGCCGCCGGTGACTGGGGCGACTGCGTCGGCGAGGTCGCGCCCGCGGCGGAGCGTTGCAACGGCCTGGACGACGACTGTGACGGCGCGGCGGACGAGGCGGCCGATCCGGCGCTCGAACCCGACCGATCGCGCTGCCCCGACCAGGGCGTCTGCGCCGGCGGCCGCGCGCGGCCGGTGTGCGAGGCGGGGGCCTGGCGCTGCGAGCTGCCCCCCGACTACGTGCCCGTGGAGTGCGACATCGTAGACCCGGCGTGCGGCGCCGGCGCGCTGGACGATCCCACCTGCCGCGACGGCGTCGACAACGACTGCGACGGCCTCGACGACGAGAACGACGCCTACGCGCTGTGCCGCGACCACCCCGACTTCGACCGGGTGCAGAGCGGCGAGGCCTGCTTCGCCGCGCTGCGCGGGCGCTGCGGCATGAATGGCGGCACCTACGAGTGCGTGCAGCTGGCCGAAGGCTGCGGCGTGTCGATCGACTGCATCGGCGCCACCTTCCCCGCGCCGGAGCGTTGCGACGGCCAGGACTGGGACTGTGACGGACAGGTCGACGATCGGGGCGACGATGACGGCGACGGCTTCGGCGACTGCCCCGGCCTGGTCGACTGCGACGAGGGCGCGGCCGACGTCCACCCCGGCGCCGACGAGATCTGCAACGGCGTCGACGACGACTGCGACGAGGCCATCGACGAAGGCGTCCTGAACACCTGCGGCGCGTGCGGCCCCGACCCCGTCGAGGTGTGCGACGGCGTCGACGACGACTGCGACGGCAGCGTCGACGAGGGCACCCTGAACGCCTGCGGCGCGTGCGGCCCCGAGCCCGCCGAGGCGTGCAACAACCTCGACGACGACTGCGACGGCGCCGTCGACGAGGGCCTGCCGCCCGACTGCGTGCCCGGCACCTGCGAAGCGCCCTTCGACTACCCCAGCGAAGGCGGCCGCGTGACCGGCACCATCACCGGCACCGCCACCCAGGACGGCGGCTGCCGCCACGTCGGCGTCGACCACGTCTACCGCTGGACCGCGCCGACGACGGGCATGGCCGAGATCACCGCGACCGGCAACTTCAACCCCATCTCGCTGTTCCTGCTCGACGGCGACTGCGAAGGCGCCGAGGTGGCCTGCGACTACCAGCCCGACCCCGGCGCCACCAACCGGCTGAGCGCGCCCGTCGTGGCCGGCCGCACCTACCGCCTGGTCGTCGGCCACGGCAACTACCGCGGCGACATCGCGCTGCGCTACACGCTGAACCTGGCGCCCCCCTGCGAGCCCGTGCCCGAGATCCCCGGCAACGGCCGCGACGACGACTGCAACGGCGTCGTCGACGACGTGTGCGGCGACGGCCAGCTGCAGGGCGCCGAGCAATGCGACGACGCCAACGCCGCCGCGTGCGACGGCTGCGAACGGTGCCAGCGCCTGCGCCACCTCGTGCTCGACCCGGCCGCCCAGTCACAGGTCGTCGTGCCCGACACCGCCGACGCGCCCCTCGCGCTGCAAGGCACACCGTTCACGGTCGAATACTGGGGCCGCCTCGACGACGCCAGCGAGCGCCTCGACGTGCAGCGCCGCGCCGAGGGCAACCGCGGCTGGGGCCTCACGGTCTTCGAGGGCGGCGTCATCGGCGCCGGCTACCAACGCGCGACCGTGCGCAGCGAGGGCCAAGTGATCGTCGGCACCGGCTGGCATCACTACGCCTGGACCTGGGATGGCACCAACACGCGCCTGTTCTTCGACGGCCAGCAGGTGGACGAAGGCGCACCCGACGGCGACGAGCTGGTGCGCGACGTCAGCGTGCCCGTCCACATCGGCAGCTTCCGCGACGCCGACGGCGTGGTCACCCTCTACAACAAGGGCGCCATCGACGAGATCCGCATCTCGTCCGTCGCCCGCTACGACGGCCCCTTCACGCCCGCCCGCCGCCACACCCCGGACGGCGCCACCCTGGCCCTGTGGCACGCCGACGAGGGCGCCGGCGAGCAGCTCGTGGACGCGTCGGCGCTGGAGCACCACGGCGCCGCGCAGTCCGTCGGCTGGGCGGCTGACGACGGGTACGGGCGGTTCTGTGAGTGAGGGGCGCTGAAGGGCGCGGACGCCGTGCTGACGGAGGCTCCCGGGTCGGCCGAAGTCAGTCCGCGCCGAGCGCCGCGACGAAGTCGGCGTGGGCCTGGGTGTCGAGGCCCGCGCGGAGGGCGTCGAAGAGGCGGCGGTCGCCCGTCACCAGCGCCTCGACGTCCAGCCACAGGCCGGGGAATTGGTGGCTGCGGTAGATGCCGTCTTCGGGCGGGTCGCGCTCGACGAATTGGCCAGCGACGAGGTCGTACCAGCGGACCGTCCCCTCGCGCGCCAGCAGCACCACGTACTCGCGCACCCCGTTGCGCTCGTAGACGGCGCGCTTCTGGTTCAGGTCGTAGGCCGTCGAGGAGTTGGCGACCTCGGCGACCAGCTCGGGCGGACCGCCGAGGTAGCCATCGGGGGTCTCCTGGCACGGGCCATCGAGGCGACGCAGGAGGGCGTCGGGTTGGACCTCGTTTTCGCCTTCGAGGACCAGGGTCGTGTCGTCCAGCGCTTCGACGCCCGGTGTCGCGGCCCAGTAGGTTCCCAGCCACGTGTTGATCAGGTTGGTCGGCTTCGAGTGCTTCCGCTTCACGGGTGACGGCACGTAAACCACTCCATCGATCAGCTCGGCCTTCTTGATGTGCGGGCTCGCCAGGTAGCGGCGGTGGAACTCGGCTCGGTCGAGGCAGTCACCGGCTTCGAGAGGCGGGGTGTCCGGATCGGGGTTGACGCGGGCGTGCATGGTCACTCCTCCTGCCGCGCAGGGTAGCACATCGTGCCCGCCGCCAGGTTGGCCGGCGGCGGTCGAATCCGGTGCAGCGCGCGCTGCCCCGAACCGCCAATCCACTCGCGGGCACGCTCCATCCGCGGTCGGGCGCGGCGGTCGGCCGGGGCGGGCCGGCCGTCCGCGCGACTACCCGTCGGTGGTGAGGGACGCCAGCAGCTCCGCCTGGGCGTAGATGTCGGCGAGCGGGATCTCGAGCTCCACCGCGGGCAGGACGAGCGCGTCGTCGCCCGTGTACACGCTCAACAGCCACCGGTCGTCGTCCAGCCGTTGGTAGTGCTCGACGCGGCGCTTCTCCGGCGTCACCAGCACGTACTCGCGCAAGGACGCCCGCCGCTGGTAGTGCGCGAACTTCGCGCCCCGATCGTCGCTCTCGGTCGAGGGCGACAGCACTTCGATGATCAACAGCGGGTTGAGCAAGGTCTGCGGCCGCGTATCCGCGAACTCGGGCCGCCCGCACGTCGCGACCACGTCCGGGTAGGCGTACAGGTCGGTCTCGGCGATGCGCACCCGCTGACTCTCCGCCCACACCATGCAGGGGCGACCGCGCAGCCCGACCCGAAGCGCGGTGACCAGATCGGCGACCAGCGCCCCGTGCACCGGCTCGGCGCCCGCCATGAGCACGATCTCGCCCGCGTAGTACTCGTAGCGCTCGGCGCTGGCTTCGTCGAGCGCCAGGTACGCCGCCTCGGTCATGGTCTCACGCTTGGCGGGCAGCATGTTGGCGATCCCCTTGCCGCGTGGCCCCGTCGGGCTACTGCGTCATGGTGCCGACGGCCCCTCGCCGCCGCAAGCCGGGCGCGCCGACGAGGGACGACGCCAATCGGTGGCGGGCTCGGGCGGGCAGGACCCGCAGAGCCGACAACCGAACCGACCCCCGCCCCGTCCGCGCCACACCTCCCGATCCCCCCGCCCTCCCGTTTGCCCCCCGCGGCCCGCCCACCGATACTGGGGCGATGCGCCGCCCCCTGCCCCTGCTGCTCCTGCTCGCCCTCGCCGGCTGTGACGACGACTCGAAGTCCTCGTCCGCCGACCCCCGCGCCGCCTCGACCCCGGCCCGGGACGCCGCGCCGCTCCCCGACGGGCGCGCGCCGGTCTCGTGCGACGACTGCGCCGTGGGCGCGCGGCGGTGCGCGGCGGAGGACCGGGTGGAGGTGTGCATCTACGGCGACGACGGGTGTGCGCGGTGGGGGGCGCCGGTGTTGTGTGCGGACGCGGCGGCGCAGTGTCGGGGCGAGGGCGTCTGCTGCGTGGACGCGTGCGAGGCCGAGGGGACGACGCGGTGCGAGGGGGACGCGGTGCGCACCTGCTCGGCGGGGCCCGACGGGTGCCTGGGGTTCGGGCCGCCCGCCGCGTGTCGCGACGGGGAGACGTGCGTGGACGGCGCGTGTCGGGGGCGGTGCGGGGACGGGTGCACGGTGGGCGAGCTGCGCTGCCTGGACGCGGGCAGCTTCGCGGTGTGCGCCGAGGTCGGCGCCGAGGTGGGTGAAGGATGCACGCGCTTCTCGGACCCCTTCCCCTGCGATCCCGGTCAGCGCTGCGTCGACGGCACCTGCGTCGGATGCGAGGACACCTGCGTCGAGGGTCAGGGCTTCTGCCTCGACGCGCGCACGCTTCGGGGGTGCGCGCCGGGGGCGGACGGGTGCCGGGCGCCGATGGACGTGCAGTGTCCGGAGCGTTGCGTCGAGGGCGCGTGCGTGGCCGGGTGCGACGCGTGCGCGGCGGACGCGACGCGGTGCGTGGGGGGCGTGGCGCAGCGATGCACGCCGGGCGGCGACGGGTGCCTGGGATGGGTCGACGAGGGGCCCTGCGCGGCGGCGTGCGTGGACGCGTGCGCCGAGCCGGGGGCGCGGCGGTGCGCGCCGGACGGGCGGGCCCTGCGCTGCGTGCGCGGGCCCGCGGGCTGCCTGGCCGAGGTCAGCGAGGTCACCTGCGCGCTGGGCGCGGAGCGTTGCCTGGACGCGGGGCGCTATCAGTCCTGCGTGATCGGCGGCGATGGGTGCGCGGCGTGGAGCGATCCCGTCGCGTGCGCGGGCG
This sequence comes from Myxococcales bacterium, assembly GCA_020633465.1. Classification (GTDB taxonomy): domain Bacteria; phylum Myxococcota_A; class Bradymonadia; order UBA7976; family UBA1532; genus JACKDN01. Next base: position 130,867 of record JACKDN010000017.1, on the reverse strand, counting down.
GCGCCAACTGCTTCACCCAGGGCGCGCAGTGCCGCGGGGGCTGCGCCGACGCCTGCGTGCGGGGCGATCGCGTGTGCGTGGGGGCCGATCGCTTCCGCGTGTGCGAGCCGGGGCCCGATGGGTGCACGCGCTGGGTCGAGCAGCCCTGCTTCCCGGGCGCCGACTGCGAGGCGGCGCCGGCCTTGTGCGCGGGTGACTGCGTCGGGGTGTGTCAGCCGGGCGAGCGACGGTGCGGCGCGGGCGCGCAGTACGAGGTGTGCGTCGCGGACGAGGGCGGCTGCCCGGCGTGGGCGCCGCGGCCCTGTGAGGACGGCGTCGTGGAGTGCTTCGCCGCGCGCGATCGCTGCTTCGGCGCCTGCGAGGGCGCGTGCACGCTGGGCGAGAAACGCTGCGCGGCCGACGGCGACTACGAGCTGTGCGAGGCGGACTTCTTCTCGGGCTGCCCCGCCTGGACGCCCCGCTTCTGCAACGGGGGCGCGGACTGCGCCGAGGCGCCGGCCGCCTGCTTCGGAGACTGCCGCGACGCCTGCCCCGAGGAGGGCTTCTCCCAGTGCACGGGCCAGGGCGAGACGTTCCGGCGGTGCGAACGCGGCGCCGACGGCTGCCTCGCGTACGTCGAGCAGCCCTGCGTGAACGCCGTCACCTGCTTCCAGGCGCCCCAGGCCTGCTTCGGCGATTGCCAGGACGCCTGCGTCGAGGGCACGCGCGAGTGCGTCGGCGCCGACGGCTTCCGCCGCTGCGTGCGCGCCTTCGGGTGCGCCGAGTGGAGCAACTCGCCCTGCTTCGGCGGCGCGTCCTGCGACGTCTCGCCCCCGGCCTGCTTCGGTGACTGCCAGGACGCCTGCGCGCCGGGCACCACCCGCTGCGGCTTCGAGGGCGACACGTGGCAGGCCTGCGAGCGCGATCCCGACAGCGGCTGCCTGCGCTGGAGCGCCGGCCGGCCCTGCGTCAGCGACGGCTTCTGCGCCGTCGACCCCGAAGCGTGCGTCGGCGCGCAGTGAGTGAGGCACGATTGAACACGCTCCGGCTGGTCGCCCTCGCGACGCTGCTCGCGCCGACGCTGTCCCACGGGCAGGCGATCGGTCCGTTCCTCGACGGCGCCCTGCCCGCGGCGCCGCCGGGCACGGCCACCGGGTGGCGCACCGAGAACGCCTTCCCCAACGTCACCTTCAACTCGCCCTTCAAGATCCTGCCCGACCCCACGGGTCCGCGGTTCTTCGTCGCCGAGAAGCGCGGGCGCCTGTCGTCCTTCGCCACCGCGGACGGCGGCGGCGACGTGCGCGAGGTGCTGAACATCGAGCAGCAGGTCAGCCAGGGCGGCGGCACCCACGGCTTCATGGGCTTCGCGCTGCACCCCGAGTTCGGCGACGCGGCCTCGCCCAACGCCGGCTTCCTCTACATCTGGTATCGCTACATCCCCGATCCCACGCGGCTCACCTCCGACGGCGACAGCTATCGCCGCCTGTCGCGCTTCACCGTCGACCTGGCCACCGGCGTCGCCGATCCGGCCAGCGAGACGGTGCTGATCCAGCAGTTCACCCGCAGCCGCATCCACACCGGCGGCGGCATGTTCTTCGGCCCCGACGGCTTCCTGTACCTGTCGGTGGGCGACGAGGGCACCTGCTGCGAGCAGGACAGCACCCAGCGCATCGATCGCTGGCTGTTCGGCGGCGTGCTGCGCATCGACGTCGACCAACGCGGCGACGGCGTCAGCCACCCCATCCGCCGCCAGCCGACGCAGAACGGCGACATCCCGCCCGGCTGGCCGCCCAGCTTCACCGCGCACTACTTCGTGCCCGACGACAACCCCTGGCAGGACCCCACCGGCGGCGTGCTCGAGGAGTTCTACGCCATCGGCCTGCGCCACGGGTACACGCTGGCCTACGACCCGCCCACCGGCGACATCTGGGAGGGCGACGTGGGCGAGGCCACCTGGGAAGAGGTGAACAAGGTCGTCTGGGGCGGCAACTACGAGTGGCCTTTCCTCGAGGCGGACCGCGTGCACCGCGCGCGCCTGACCTACGAGCCGACGACGATCGACGACGTCATCGGCGAGCGCCGCGGCCACCACATCAAGCTGAACCGCGCGACCTCGAACTCGGTCATCGGCGGCTTCGTCTACCGCGGCGCGCTGTATCCCGAGCTGCAGGGCCGCTTCCTGTTCGCCGACCACGCCAGCGGGCGCATCTACAGCGTCGACGCCGCGCGGCCCGCCGGCATGACGCAGGACGACGTCGCGCTCCTGACGCAGCTCCCGAACTGCAGCTCGGGCTTCGGCATCGCCAGCTTCGCCACCGACGCCGCGGGTGAGATCTACGTCGTGAAGCTGGACGGCGTGAACGTGAACGACGACCGCGAGGGCGGCACGATCCACCGCGTGGTGCCCGAGGACGCGTCGAACCCCGATCCCCCTGCCCGCCTGAGCGATCTGGGCGCATTCGCCGACCTCGAGACGCTCACCGCGGCGCCCGGCCTGCGTCCCTACACCGTCAACACACCCCTCTGGTCGGACGGCGCGCTGAAGCGACGCTGGCTGGCGGTGCCCAACGACGGCGCCCACGACACGGCCGCCGAGCGCATCGACTTCCGGCCCGACGCGCCCTGGGGCTTCCCGGTGGGCACCGTGATGATGAAGCACTTCGAGCTGGCGGCGTCGCCCGCGCCCATCCGGCTCGAGACCCGCTTCATGGTCTACACCGAGGCGGGCCCGTATGGGGTGACCTATCGCTGGGACGACGACGGCGCTGACGCCGTCCTGCTGACCGGCCGCGAGACGCGCGATCTGGCCTACCTGGATCCGGCCGGCGATCCCGTCGAGCAGGTGTGGACCTTCCCCGGCCGCGACGACTGCATGCAATGCCACAACCCGGTGGCCGGCACGGCGCTGGGCGTGAACACTCAGCAGCTCAACGCTCCCTGGACGGATGCCGACACGGGCGAGATCATGAATCAGATCGAGGCGTTGGACGCGCTGGACGCCCTGCGCCCGCGGCCCGGCGACGTGGAGGATCTGCCCCGCTCGGTGGCGCTGGACGACGACGGCGCCACGCCCACCGCGCGGGTGTTCTCGTACCTGGACGCCAACTGCGCGGGGTGTCACCGGCCCGCGGGCGTCGAGGGCGCGTTCGACGCCCGGCTGGTGGCCGACTTCGCGGCGCACCGGCTGGTGAACCAGCGCAACGAGGGCGAGAACTCGGATCCCACGGGGGTGGTGGTAGCGCCGGGCGACGTGGCGGCCTCGGAGCTGTACCGGCGCGACGCGGCCGACGACGGGACGCAGATGCCGCCCTTGGGGCGCAGCCTGCTCGATCCGGCGTGGCTGGCGACGCTCGAGCCGTGGATCCGCGACCTGGCGCCGCCGCCGCCGTGGCAGGCGCGGCCGGCCGTCGAGGTGGGCGTGGCCACCACGGGCGGCGCCTGGACGCGGGTGGCCTTCACCCAGCGCTGGGCCGATCCGGTGGTGATCGTCGGCGCGCCGAGCTACGCCGACGCGACGGCGGCCGCCGTGCGCGTGCGCGGCGTCGGGCCGGACGGCTTCGAGGTGCGCGTGGCGCGCTTCGCCTGCGACGGGGACACGCACGGCGACGAGGTCGTGCCCTGGATGGTGGTCGAAGCGGGTGAGACGACGCTGCCCGACGGCCGCCGCCTGGTGGCCGGGCGCGCGGCCGACGTGGTCGATGCCTGGCAGGCCGTCGCGCTGCCCGCGCCGCTGGCCGCCGCGCCGACGGTGCTGGCGACGCTGGAGGGCGATCCGGCCTCACCGGCCGTGGCCGTCCGCTTCGACGCCGACGCGCTGACGCCGACCGGCTTCGCCCTGCGGGTGCAGCGCGAAGAGGGCGGCCCCGCGGCGGCCGCCGAGAGCATTGCGTGGGTGGCGATCGAGCCCGGCGCGGACGCCGGCCGGCTGCCGAACGAGGCCGGGCAGGCCGCGGGCGTCGCCAACACGTTCGTGCGGGTCGACTTCCAGCAGCGTTACGCGTTCGCGCCGCTGGTGTTCTTCGGTCCGCCCGGCTTCGCGGGGAGCGATCCCGGCACGGTCCGCTTCGACGCGGCCACCTCCACTGGGCGCGGCGTTCACGCGCGCGTGCGCGAGGAAGGCTGTGGCGACGGCGAGCGGACCCACGCGGCCGAGGCGATCGGCTTCGCGGTGTTCGAGGGACCGGGCGTGGTGTTCGGGCCCTGCGGCGACGCCTGCGCGCCGCCGCCCTGCCCCGAGCCGGACTCGGCGGGGCTGTGCCCGCCGGACGCGGGGGCGCCGGACGCCGCGGTGGACGTCGGCGTCGTCGACGCGGCGGTCGTGGTCGACGCGGCCGTGGCGAGCGACGCAGCGTTGGTCGTCGACGCATCGCTCCAGACCGACGCGACCGTCGAGCCGGACGCGGCGGTCCAGTTCGATGCGGCGCTCGTGATGGATGCCGGCGCGATGCCCGACGCGGGCGCGCTGCCCGACGCCGCGGACGCGTGGGACGCGGCGCCCGCCGACGCCGCGTCCCGGGCCGACGGCGCAGCCGAGCCGGACGCTGCGGCCGAGCCGGACGCTGCGGCGGCCGACGCCGCGCCCGCGGCCGACGCTTCCCCCGCCGACGCGGGGCACGTCGCGGACGCAGCGAGCGCGCTCGACGGCGCGGCCCCCCGCGGCGGACGCGGCGCCAACCGACGCATCGTCTGGGCCCGACGCCGCGGTGCCCGCGGTCGACGCTGCGCCGCGGCCCGACGTCTCCGATGGCGTCGACGCTGCGCCGCGGCCCGACGTCTCCGATGGCGTCGACGCCGCGCCGGACGCTCGGGCGTCCCGTCCCGACGCCGCGACCGCCGACGCCGCGCCGTCGGCCGACGCCGAGGCGATCGCCGACGGCGCGCGCCCGCCGGACGCCGCCCCCACCCTCGACGTGCCGGCGGACGACGCCGGCTGCGACTGTCGATCCGCCCGCGCCCCATCAAACGGCGCGGCCCTCTGGCTGCTGCTTCTGCTGCCCCTGGTGGTCCGCCGCCGTCGCCTCTGATCGTCCCGCCACGGACGGCGCACCGAGCGTTACCGCCTCAACCCTCTGATTCGACTCGTCTTTCCATTTTCTTTGCAGGTCCTCTGCGCCCCACGTTTCACCCCATCGAAACGACGCCTGGAGGCACCCATGACCAGCAAGAGCAAGAACCTGACCCTGATGGCCGCCCTGGTGGCCGCGCTCGGCGCCGCCCTCGTGCTGGGCCGCGGCGGCGACCGCGACCTGGCCGGCAAGGCGGTCGGCGACGACCCCGCCGGCGCCGGCATCGCTGGCTTCCGCGCCCTCGCGAGCAAGGACTGGGTGTACAGCGGGGCCAACGGCGACGCCCTGCTGACCCAGGTGGTGAGCGAGAACGACCCCCGCTTGCTGTCGGTGCGCCTGAGCGCCGGCTCGGTGAAGGTGCAGCAGAGCGGCTACAACCGCACCGAGGCCGAGACGGTCGAGGTGATGGGCCTGTCCGGCGACGACCTGGCGGCGCTCGGCGTGCCCGGTGAGATCGGGTCGGTGCTGCAGAGCGCGCCGGGCTTCGACACCCGCATCCCGGTGAGCTTCTCGCGCAGCTACACCAACCCGGTGGTGTTCGCCACCGTCTCCACCTACCGCGGCGGCCACCCGCTGGCGGTGCGCGTGGACAACGTGACGTCCAACGGCGCCGAGCTGGTGATCGACGAGCCGGCGGCGCTCGACGGCGGCCACACCGCCGAGCAGTACGACTTCCTGGTGGTCGAGGCCGGCGTGCACACGCTGGCCGACGGCCAGGTGCTCGAGGTCGGCAAGGTCAACCGCAGCGCGAACCGGCTGCGCGGGTACGGCGTCGACCCGACGGTGACGCTGCAGTCGCCCACCTACGGCCAGCCCCTGGTGATCACCACGCTGCAGAAGGTCAACCGCACCGGCTTCATGAACGTCCGGGTGCGCAAGCTGGGCAGCGGCGACGTGTTCCGCGGCTTCCAGACCCGCGTGCAGCACGAGAACGACGAGGTGTTCGAGGACGCGGACATCCTGAGCAACGGCCCGAACACCAGCTACACGCTCGGCTACCTGGCGCTGGGCCGGCCCTGGTCGGGCGTCGCCGGTCGCCTGGCCTTCGAGGGCGCCGACGGCCTCATCGGCGGGCGGGCCCTCCGCACCCTGCCGCGCGGCGGCTGCATCGACGTGCCCGAGGACGCCTGGCGGATGCGGGTCGCGGGGATCGAGGGGGCGCGCACCCAGGTGGCCACCTACCGCGAGCCGGGCTGCGCCGACGGTGACTTCGGCGCCGAGCACACGCTCGACATCGGCACGACCGAGACCCTCTTCAACAACGTCTCGGGCGGCTCGGTGCGGGTCACCTGGATGCAGGCCGCGCAGTCGGTGACGGTCGACGCGCCCGCCGCCCAGCGCACCTGGGCCGAGGGTGACATCATCGTGGCCAACGCCGGCGCCTTCCTGACGGTGAAGGACGGTGACCTGAAGCTGTTCCGCACCAGCGAGGCCGACCAGACGGTGTGGGAGGCCTGGTCGACCAACTACGGCGATGTCGCCGGCTTCGTGCTCGACGACAACGGCCGCGCCTACGTGGTCGACCAGGACGGCAGCCGCCTGCGGCGCGGGTGGAGCACCGTGAACGACTTCGCGACCAACGCCCAGGCCCTGGTCATCACCGACGACTGCCTGCCGGGCGTGCTGCGCAACGGGCAGACCGACACCTACTTCTTCGCCGACGCCGGCTGCCTGGTCGACGCCCCGAAGGCCGCCGCGCCGGCGATGCCCATCGTGAAGATCGCCGCCGCGGACCTCGACGGCGACGGCCACAACGAGATGCTGCTCATCATCACGGCGCCCGACGGCACCGGCACCATCGTGCCCGACCCGCTGGGCATCGCCGACCTGCTGCGCCTGCACGGCATGCCGCTGCCCGAGAACTTCTGGAGCCTGCTGAGCCCGACCCAGCGCGCGCTGCTGGTGACCCAGATGCCCGCCGTCTACGGCGACACCATCGAGACGGCCGAGGTGAACGAGGTGCTGGACGCCACCGACGACGACACGCCGCGCACCTGGGGCTTCATCCCCTTCAAGGGGCACACCCAGGAAGGCGACACCGCCTTCTCGGCCAGCGACTCGACCGGCCCGCTCGAGGCCAGCATCACCGCCGGCGAGGTGCGCTACATGGTCGAGTTCGACCAGTACGGCCCGGCCTACGACCTGTACGCCTCGTACGGCCACGCCGAGGTCACGGTCGGCGGCGTCGCGACCCTGACCTACACGGGCCCCACGGCCTACGCGGTGATGAACGTCGACGGTGACGGCTTCACGATGGGCGGCGGCGTCAACCTGGTCGGCGCGGCCTACACGGTGGGCGACACCAGCGGCAGCTACGCGGGCATCAGCGCCGACGTCGGCGCCAGCTTCTGGGCCGACTACGCCTGGGGCCGCGACGGCCAGTACGGCTACTCGCTGTCCATCCCGGTCGTGCCGGTCGGCGTCGCCTTCTACGTCCACGAGGACGACGCGACCCTGGCCTACGACTTCTCGCGGGAGTGGCTGCTGCTGGGCGCCCACACGGTCGAGGATCTGTCGGTGCAGGCGTGGAACCTGAGCTCGAACTGGGCGATGAACCACGGGGGCGCCACGCTGGTCACCGTCGAGAACGGCGCCAACGACGTGCGGGTGACGCTGGAGCGCTTCGTCGACGACTCGATGCGGGTGACGGTGGGCACGGCCAGCAACTCGTACTCGGCGGTCGTCTCGAACGTCGACCAGGCCACCCGCGACCTCGAGCGCCTGTTCGACGGCATCGGTGGCCAGATCGACGGCAGCTACCAGGCGGTCGAGGACGCCTTCGTCGACGTGGCCCAGAGCAGCAGCCGGTTCGTGACGAACGCCGCCGGCGAGGTGGTCAGCGGGGCCAAGTCGCTGTGGAAGAAGGTCAAGGGCCTGTTCTGAGCCGCCCGGCGGCCGCCCTCCCGAACGCCCGCGTGGTCGCCGACCGCGCGGGCGTTCGGCGTTTCGCGCGGCCGCGTCCGGGCCTGCCCCGCCGAACACTGGCGCCGACAATGCGCCAATCCGGGTTGCACCGCGTGTCCGCTTCGTGCAGAATGCGCCGCCAATGCGATCACAGCCCGTATGGCGCGGGCCAGCGGAGAACTCTTCAGATGGCGAAGACCAGCAAGATCATCAAGAACGAGAAGCGCAAGAAGCTCGTCGCCAAGTACGCCGCGCGCCGTGCGGAGCTGATCAAGGTCATGAAGGACGCCAACGCGTCCATGGACGACAAGATCGAGGCGCAGAAGGCCCTGGCGAAGATGCCCCGCGACGCGAGCGCGACCCGCATCCGCAACCGCTGCGCGCTGACCGGCCGCCCCCGCGCGTACTACCGCAAGTTCGGCCTCAGCCGGATCGCGCTGCGCGAAGAGGCCCTGGCCGGCAACCTTCCGGGCGTCGTCAAGGCCTCCTGGTAAGGGCCGAGGGACGCCGCCGCCACCTGCTGCGGCGGCCGATCCGCCGCCATCGGGCGGCGTTTCCTCGCCTCGGCATCCTCGACGTAGCTCCGCTACGCCTCCGGTGCCTCACCTCCGGGCCACCACCCGCTGACGACGCCTCGACCGCCTCGCGACGGTGTCGTCGACGTCCCTCCGCCCCGGCATCGCCTCGCGATGTCGTCGAGCGCAATGGGGCGTCCATTCAGGACGTTCCCGCGCCTTGCTCCCCCTGCACGCATGCGCCATGCTGACGCGGTGACGTCCGCTGCCCCGCGGTCCCTCCGCCCTGTCCTGGCCCCCGGCGGGCTCGGCCTGCGCCGCGTCCTGGCCATCGCGGCGGGCGGCGCGCTGGTCGCCGTCCTGGTCGGCCGCTTCGGCTTCACCGCCGCGCTGTCGGTGGCCGTGCCGCTCGGCGCGATCGTCGCGCTGATCCTGCTGCTGCGCCGCATGCGCCGGCGCCGCGGCGCCGAGGGCCGCGCCCGCCTCGAGTTCACCCGCGAGGGCAAGTACCTCGTCGCCATCACGCTGGGCGTCGGCTTCGCCGCCATCAACACCGGCAACAACCTGCTGTACCTGTTTTTGGGCATGCTGCTGTCGATGATCATCGTCAGCGGGGTGCTCAGCGAGCAGACGCTGCGCGGCCTGTCGGTGGCGCGCACGCTGCCGCGGCAGGTCTTCGCCGGGCGCCCCTTCCTGACCGGCATCGCGCTGACCAACGACAAGAAGCGGCTGCCCTCGTTCAGCGTGCAGGTCGAGGACGTCATCGACGGCCGCCCGCTGGCGAAGAAGTGCTACTTCCTCAAGGTGCCGGCGGGCGCGCGGCAGCACACCAGCTACCGCGCCGAGTTCGGACGCCGCGGGCTGTACCGCTACGAGGGCCTGAAGGTGGGCACGCGCTTCCCCTTCGCCTTCTTCGTCAAGAGCCACCGCCTGGCAGCCCCCGTCGACCTGGTCGTGCTGCCCCGCGTGCACCCCATCGCCCACCCCGCCCTCGAGACGCAGGATCAGCAGGGCACCCTGGCCCACCCGCGCCGCGGCACCGGGCGCGAGTTCCACGGCTTGCGCGAGTACCGCACCGGCGACGACGCCCGCGACATCCACTGGAAGCGCTCGGCGCGCGAGGGCCGCCTCGTGCTGCGCGAGTACGAGTCCGAGGGCGTGCGCCGCGTGACGGTGGTGCTGAACGATCGCCTGCCGCCCGAGCTCGACGCCGCGGAGGCCGCGCCGGATCTCGACCGCTGCGTCGACCTCGCCGCGTCGCTCGTCGTCCACTTCGCCGATCGCGGCTACGTCGTCGACCTGCTCGCCGGCGACGACCACCTGACGGTGCAGGAGGGCGGCCGTGGCCTGCACCCGGCCCTGCGCCGCCTCGCCCTGCTCGAGTTCCAGCCCGCCCCGCCCGGCGGGCCACCCCTGCGCCCGCCCGCCCGCGGGGGACCGGCCCTGCTGGTGACCCACCGCCGCGCGCGCCACCTGGCCGCGGCCAGCGGCTTCGCCCAGGTCTACGAGCAGGGGGCCTGAGGTGCGCTTCGTCGTCGTCCACAAGGTCACCAGCTTCCTGATGGTGCTCACCAGCCTGCTGGCCCTGGTCGCCTCGGGCGAGCTGCACCCGCTGGTGAGCGCCCTGGCGCTGGGCGGCCTGGCGGTCAGCTGGTTCTGGGAGCCGCCGCGCGTCGATCCGGCCCGCTACGACACCGCCTGGAACGTCCTCACCCTGCTGATGCTGGCCAAGACGATGGTCGACGTCTTCAGCGCCGGCTCGCTGCTGCTCAGCGGCGTGCACTTCATCGTCTTCCTGTCGATCAACAAGGCGTTCAACCGCCGCACCAGCCGCGACTACCTGCAGCTGTACGTCGTGAGCTTCCTGCAGATGGTCGCCGCGACGGCCCTGAACAGCGATCTGGTGTACGGCGTGCTGTTCCTCGCCTACATCGTGTTCACCACCTGGACGCTCATCCTCTTCCACCTCAAGCGCGAGATGGAGGAGAACTACCTGCTGAAGTACGGCGACTCGCTGCAGGGCAGGCCCGTGCAGGTGCAGCGGGTGCTCAACTCGCGCAAGCTGGTCGGCGGCCACTTCCTGCTGGCCACCAGCCTGGTCTCGCTGGTCGTCTTCGCCGGCGCGCTGAGCTTCTTCTTCCTCTTCCCGCGGGTGGGCTTCGGCTTCTTCTTCAAGAAGAGCCGCCCGGGGATCATGATGTCGGGCTTCAGCGACCGCATCGAGCTCGGCAGCTTCGGCGTCATCAAGGACGATCCCACCGTCGTGATGCGCGTCGAGTTCGCCGATCCCGCGCTGCGCACGCTGGCCGAGCCCTACTGGCGCGGCATCGCCTTCGACCACTACGACGGCCACACCTGGACCAAGTCGCGCGCCAACACGCGCCGCACCGTGCGCCCCACCGGCGATCACTACGACGTCCGCCCGGATCGCGAGCCCGAGGGCCCGACCATCGAGCAGGCCATCTACCTCGAGCCGATGGAGTCGCGCGTGCTGTTCGGCCTCAGCCGCCTGCACCACGTCCGCCTCGACCAGCCCGCGGCCGGCTCGGGCGTGCCGCTCGGTCGGTACCGCGGCATCCAGATCGACCAGGAGGGCGACGTCTTCTACGAGCAGAGCGACGAGGTCGCCTTCCGCTACTTCGTCACCAGCGAGCCCCCGATCGTCGACGCTCGCTTGCTGCGCCGCCCCCTGTCGGACTTCCACCGCGTGCTCGAGCGCGCGCCCTACGCCCGGTACCTGCAGCTGCCCGTCGACCTCGCGCCCCGCGTGCGCGCCCTCGCCCACCAGGTGGTCGGCGACGCCACCACCGTCGGCGAGGCCGTCGATCGCCTCGAGCGCCACCTGCGCTCGGACTACGCCTACACCCTCGATCTCCAACGGGATCCGTCCCTCCCGCCCGTCGAGGACTTCCTCTTCGTGCAGCGCAAGGGCCACTGCGAGTACTTCGCGACGGCGATGGTGATCATGCTGCGCGCCGTGGGCATCCCCGCCCGCAGCGTCAACGGCTTCCTGGGCGGCACCTGGAACGCCTACGGCGGCTACCTGGCGGTCAAGCAGGGCAACGCGCACGCCTGGGTCGAGGTGCTGCTGCCCGAGGAGCGCTGCAGCGGGCCGGGGGCCTGCACCTGGGTCGAGCACTGGCTGACGCGCGATCCCACGCCGGCCGGCGCGGCCGTCACCGCCAGCACCGGCCTGCTGGACACCCTGCAGCAGTACGCCGACGCCCTGCGGCTGCGCTGGTACAAGTACGTCATCGAGTACGACCTCGAGCAGCAGATCGGCGCGCTCGCCACGCTGCGCCGCGCCTGGCGGGCGGCCTTCGGCGAGCCCGGGGATCGGAAGGGCCGGGGGCGCGGGGGCCAAGCGCCGTCGGGCCGCCGCGTGTTGGGCTGGGCGCTGGCCGTGCTGTTGGGCGCGGCCATCCTGTGGCTGGCCTTCCGCCGCCTGCGGGCCGGGCCGCCGGACGCCGCGGCGGTCGCCGAGCGCCGCACCGCCGCCGTCGCCACGCTCTACGCCGAGATGGCCCGCCAGTACGGCGCCCTCGGCCTCGCGCGCGGCCCGACGACCACGGCCAGCGAGTACCTGCGCCAGCTCGAGCGCCGCGCCGCGCCGCAGCTCGACATCGCCCGCGACATCATCGACCTGTACGAGGCGGTCCGCTTCGGCGGCGCCGCCCCCGATCCCGCGCGGACGGCGGCCCTCGGCCGCGCCGTCCGCACCATCGGCCGCCCCGCGAGGAGCTCGTGACCGATCCCGCCCGCCGCATCTGGCTGTGGCACGCCGGCCCCGCCGCCGTGCCCGACGACGTCCTGCTCGGCTGGCTGGACGCGCCCCTGACCGATCCCGAGGCCGCCGCCGAGGCCGCCGGCAACCTGGCCCGCCTGATCGGGGCGGCGAGCGCCGTGCACAGCAGCGATCTGAAGCGCGCGCGCCAGGCCGCCCGCCCGCTGGCTCGCGCCCTGGGCGCCACCCTGCGCGTGACGTCCGCCCTGCGCGAGGTGCACCACGGCGCCTGGGAGGGCCTCACCTGGACCGCCGCCCGCGAGCGGGATCCCGAGCCCTTCGCACGGCAGCAGGCGGACTGGCGCACCCACGCGATGCCCGAGGGTGAGTCCTTCGCCGACATGGAGGCGCGCGTCCGCGCGTGGTGGGCCACGCTGCCCGAGGCGGGCAACGTGGTGGTGGTGGCGCACGCGGGGCCGCTGCGCGCGCTGGCGGCCATGCTGTGCGGCTGGGACGACGCCCAGCTCTTGGCGATGACCCTCGCGCGCGGGCACTTCGCCTGCCTCGCGCCCGACGCCGACCGCCCGGTGCAGTGGAACGTGCACCCGCTGAGCGCCCTGGCGACGCGCGACTGAGCGCCGCGCGCCCGCTACCCCTCCCGCCGCTCCACCTCGCCCAGCAGCCGCCCGGCGAAGGTGTCCACCGGCATCGCGCCCAGATCGCCCTCGAGGCGCTTGCGCACGCCGACCGTGCCCGCCTCGGCCTCGCGGCCGCCCACCACCAGCGCGTAGGGCACCTTCTCGAGCTCGGCCCGCCGGATCTTGTAGCCCAGCTTCTCGTCCGAGTCGTCCAGCTTGGCCCGGATGCCGTGCACCTTCAGCTGCGCCACGACGTCGGCGCCGTAGTCGCGGAACTTCTCCGACAGCGGCAGCACCTTGGCCTGCACCGGCGCCAGCCAGGGCGGGAAGTTGCCGGCGTAGTGCTCGATCAGGATGCCGAAGAAGCGCTCGATCGACCCCAGCAGCGCCCGGTGGATCATGATCGGCCGGTGCGGCTGGTTGTCCGGCCCCACGTAGGTCAGGTCGAAGCGCTCGGGCAGGTTGAAGTCCAGCTGCACCGTCGTCAGCTGCCACGTCCGCCCGATGGCGTCGACCACCTTCACGTCGATCTTCGGGCCATAGAACGCCGCCTCGCCCTCGATGCGCGTGTACTCGATGCCGCGCCGGTCGAGCACCTTGGCCAGCGTCGCCTCGCTGCGCTCCCAGATGGCGTCGCCGCCCAGGTACTTGCTGGTGTCCTGGCTGTCGCGGCACGACAGCTCGACCTTGTAGTCGGGGAAGCCGTAGGTCCGGTACATCAGCTGCGCGAAGTCGAGGCAGGCGTCCACCTCGGCCTCGAACGTCTCGTCGGTGCAGAAGACGTGGGCGTCGTCCTGCGTGAAGCCGCGCACGCGCATCAGGCCATGCAGCGCCCCGCTGCGCTCGTAGCGGTACACCGTGCCCAGCTCGGCGTAGCGCAGGGGCAGCTCGCGATAGCTGCGCTGCCGCGAGCCGTACACGCCGATGTGGAACGGGCAGTTCATCGGCTTCAGCTGGTAGGCCTCGCCGTCGATGTCCATCGGCGTGTACATCGAGTCGCTGTAGTGGCCGGTGTGGCCGCTCTTGTCCCACAGCGTCAGCGGCGCCACGTGCGGCGTGAACAGGAACTCGTAGCCCCGCTCGAGGTGGGCGTCGCGCCAGAAGTCCTCGATCTGCTTGCGGATGAACGCGCCGTTGGGCAGCCACAGCACCAGCCCGCCGCCGTACTCCTGCGTGATGCGGAACAGCTCGAGATCCTTGCCGATGCGCCGGTGGTCGCGCTTCTTGGCCTCCTCGAGCAGGTGCAGGTGCTGCTCGAGATCCTCCTTCGTCTCGAAGGCGACGCCGTACACGCGCGTCAGCATCGGCCGCTTCTCGTCGCCCCGCCAATAGGCCCCGGCCACGTGCGTCAGCTTGAAGTGCTTGATCTTCTTCGAGTAACGCACGTGCGGGCCGGCGCACATGTCGGTGAAGTCGCCGTGCTTGTAGAAGCTGATCTTGGGGTCTTCGAGGCCCTCCATCAGCTCGATCTTGTAGTCCTGATCGTTCGCCTCGGCCCAGGCGCGCGCCTCGTCCCGCGACAACAGGAAGTGCTCGAACTTCAGGTTCTGCTTGGCGATGGCGCGCATCTCGTCCTCGATGCGCGGCAGATCGTCGTTGGTGATCGTGCCCGGCACGTCCATGTCGTAGTAGAAGCCGTGCTCGATGTGCGGCCCGACGCCGAACTTGGTGCCCGGGTACAGCTTCTCGACCGCCGAGGCCATCAGGTGCGCGGTGCTGTGGCGCAGGGTCTCGACGGGGTCGAGCTCGCGGGGGACGAAGTCGTATTCGGCGTCGTTGCTGTCGGCCATGGGGCGCTCCTTGCGCGTTGGACCTACGCCCATACGAGGGACGCGGTCGTTGGGGACTGGACCAGTGGACCGCCGAGGCTACGCGCGCACGCGGAGGGGGTCAACCGGCGCCGGCGCCCTGTATGATGCCGCGCCATGAGCGCGCGCAGCGAAGGGGTGACGAAGTTCTCGGCGCGGCACGCGGACGGCCCGCTGCCGTCGGCCGCCGTCGCGCTGCTGCCCCGGCTGGCGGCGTGGCGCGCGGTGCTCTTCGAGCTCGGCCTCGTCGGCCAGGACGCCGCGCGGTACGACGGCGCGGGCTACGGCAACGTCTCCGCCCGCGTGGGCCCCTTCCCCGGCGCGCGCGGCGCCCGCGCCTTCGTCGTCAGCGGCACCCAGACCGGCGGCCAGCCCTGCGTCGACGCGGGCGCCTTCTGCGTCGTGCGCCGCTACGACGCGGCCGCCAACACGGTCGACAGCGTGGGCCCCGCCCGCCCGAGCAGCGAGTCGCTGACCCACGGCGCGGTCTACGACCTCGGCCCGCACGTGCGCGCGGTGCTGCACGGTCACTGCCCGGTGGTGTGGCGGGCCCGCGCGGCGCTGCGCCTGCCGACCACCCCGGACGCCGTCGACTACGGCACGCCGGCCATGGCCCGCGCCGTCGGCGATCTGGCCCGCTCCACGGCGCTGCTCGACGGCGGCGTCTTCGCGATGGGCGGCCACGAGGACGGCGTCGTCGCCTTCGGGCGCAGCCTCGACGAGGCCGGCGCGGCGCTGCTGCGCGTGGTCGTCGCCGCGCGGGCGCGGGCCTTCGGCGAGGCCGGCGTCGCGTGCTCGCCGCGGCGCTGACTCAGGCGTCGCCGAGCAGCGCCTCGACCGGCCGGTCGAAGCCCAGGAACACCGGCTCGGGGTGCAGCCAGACGCCGAACCGGTCGTGCACGCGCCGCCGCACCTCGGCCGCGAAGGCGATCACGTCCGCGGCGGTCGCCCCCCCGCGGTTCACCAGCGCCAGCGTGTGCTTCGTCGACAGCCCCACCGCGCCCTCGCCGAAGCCCGGGGCCATGCCGGCCCGCTGGATCAGCCAGGCCGCCGACAGCTTCTGGCCATCGGCCGTCGGCCAGCGAGGCATCGCCTCACCGTCCGTGCCCGCCGCCGTCGCGACGGCGTCCGCCGCGTCCGTCGACACCACGGGGTTCAGGAAGAACGAGCCCGCCGAGCGTCGGTTCGGGTCGGCCGGATCGATCACCATCGACTTGCCGCGCCGCAGATCCAGCACCGCGTCGCGCGTCGCCGACAGCGTGGGCGCGTCTGTCCCCAGGTGCCCCGCGAGCTGGGCGTAGCGCACCTCGCCCGCCGCGCCCGGCGTCAGCCGCAGCGCCACCTCGAGCACCACGAAGCGGCCCGGGTGCGCCTTGAAGCGACTGTGCCGATAGCCGAAGTCGCACGCGGCCGGCCCCAGCGTCACGATCGCGTCCGCCTCGCGGTCGAAGGCCCGCAGCCAGGCGAGGCGCTCGCCCACCTCCTGCCCGTAGGCCCCGATGTTCTGAATCGGCGCCGCCCCGACGCGCCCCGGGATGCCCGCCAGGCACTCGACGCCGCCCCAGCCCCGCTCGACCGTCCACCCGACCAGCGCATCCCAGCCTTCGCCGGCCCCGGCCCGCACCTCGACGCCGCCCTCGACCTCCACCGCCGCGCGCCCGCCGACGGCCACCTGCACCACCAACCCCTCGACGCCGCGATCGGCCACCAGCAGGTTGCTGCCCCCGCCCAGCACGTGTACCGGCAGCCCGCGATCGGCCGCCCAGCGCAGCGCGCCCACGAGCCGCGCCTCGCTGGTCGCCTCGACGAAGCGCTGCGCCGCGCCCCCCACGCCCAGGGTGGTGCGCGGCGCCAGCGGCACCTGCGTGCGCAGGCCGGGGAAGGTGGTCGGGCGCGCCATGCGCGCATTGTGGGCCGCGCGGGGCGCCACGCACGCACTTTTTTCGGGCGCGCGGCGCAAACCGCCGCGCGCCCCCCCGTCCCTCTCGCGACGACGGCAGCCGCGAGTTGACTTCCCATGCTCCCAGCCTACGATGAGGCGGTCTGGCGGGACCCGAAGCCGAAGGGCGGCGTGCTCGGCCTCTCCACCGGCGCCCGCTCCGGCCCGGGAGAGCCCGTGATGGCCCGACAGGCCCTCGAGACGCGGCTGGCTTCGCTCTGGCGCGAGCTGCGTTCGTCCCATGGAGATTACGGCGTCGACGAGGCGCGCTTCGTCACCCACGTGGCCAGCGTGCTCGACCGCATGGACGGCGAGCCGCTCGAGCGCCTCGGCGATCTGGTGCACGACGACGTCTACCTGGCGCTCGGCTGCCTGGCGCGGCACCCCCGCGCCACCCGCGACTTCATCGAACGCTTCGGCGGCTACCTGCACCACCTCTGCCGGGCGAAGGCGCCCGGCGCGGCGGCGGACGACATCGAGCAGCAGCTGCTGGCGACGCTCTTCCTGCCGCGCGATCCGGCCGATCCCGACTCGGCGCGCCTGGCCAGTTACGAAGGCCGCGGCACGCTGCAGGGCTGGTTGCGGGTGATCGCCCACCGCGCCGTCATCGATCTCGTCCGGCGCCAGCGCCGCTACGGACCCGACGACGCCCTCGAGCGGGTCGCGACGCCCGAGCCCTCGGCCGCGCACCGCCTCGAGTCGCTCGAAGCGGCCGCCCGGCTGAAGCCGCTGTTCGAGGCGTGCCTCGACGAGCTCGACGACGACGAGGTGACGCTGCTGCGCCGGCGCTTCCTCGAGGGGCGCGTGCTGCGCGAGCTGGCCGACGAGCTGGGCATCGACACGTCGAACGCCTACCGCCGCGTCAAGGCGGTGCAGAACAAGATCTTCAAACGGTTCCGCGCGCGCGCCCAGGAAGACCTCGGGCTGGGCGACGGCGATCTGCGGGCCCTGCTGGCCCAGCTCGCCGACGCGCTCAAGCTGGACGACCTTTTCGCGACCGCCGTGGTCGCCCTGCTGGTGCTCGGGCAGGTGCCCGGGCTGACCGGGTGAGAGGATGCCGACGATGACTCCCCACTCCGACCGTCACGCGTCGTCGTTGGACGGCGTCTTCGCCCGCCTCTACGCCGCGGTCGACGTCCCGGCGCCCTCCGAGCTGGACGCCGAGACGCTGGTGGCCTTCGCCGAGGGGCGCCAGAGCCCGAGCGAGCGCGAGGCGACGCGCGCGCACATCCGCGCCAGCGTCGCCGCCCGCCGCGAGCTGCAGGCGCTGTATCCCGAGATCTTCGACCGGCTGCTCGAGACGCCCGCCCGGGCCAACGCGCCGCCGGGCGAGGGCGCCAAGGTGCTGCCGTTCCGGCGACCCCGGGTGTGGGCGGCGGCCGGCGCGCTGCTGACCGCGGCCGCGGCGCTCGTCGTGTTCGTGCAGGCGCCCGATCCACCCGCCGGCAGCCGCTTCGAAGTGGTGCCCGCGACCGAGGGCTTCATCGAGCGCGGGCACGAGGTGACGCCCGACGGCGCCGTCGCCGGCACGCGCGGCGCGGTCAACGAGGTCGCGCCCGGCCAGCGGCTGCAGCTGCTGATCCGGCTGGGCCAGCCCTCGCGCTTCGATCAGGCCGTGCGCGGCGCCCGCGCCGCGGGCGCGCTGTTCATGGTCGAGCCGGACGGCCGCGCGCGGCTGGTGTGCACCGACGCCGGCGGCTGCCCGTCGAGCGCCGACACCCTGGCCTGGCTGTACGTCGCGCCCTCGACCCCGGGGGCGACCGCCCACTTCGCCTTCGTCTCCGCCTCGCGGCCCATCGAGGTGCAGCGCGCGCAGGCCCTCGTCGACGCCGTCAACGCGGCGGGCGGCGGCTGGGACGCGCTGCGCGCCCGCCTGCAGGCCGAAGCCGAGGGCGCCGACTGGAACGTGCTCGAGCAGCCGCCGGTGCGCGTCCGGCCCTGACCTGCGCGAGTGCCGACCGGGAGGCCCCGCCCGCGTGGTCATCGCCTTCGGCGATGCCCGCCGCGCGGCGCGCGCCGAGCAGCCCCGTCGCCGCCACCCACGAAGCGGCCGCCGGCCCCCGATTGAACGGGCGGCGAGGGTGGGGTACACCACGCCCATGCGCGCCCCCCTCCCCTTCGTGCTGTCCTTCGCGTTGCTCGCCTGCGCCGGCAAGCCGCCCGTCGTGCAGGCGGACGAGCGGCCGGTCGCCGAGGACGCGCCCGCCGCCGATCCCGGGCCGGAGCCGACGCTGCCCACGCCCGACCGCGCCCCCGCGGCCCACCGCCCGGACGCCGATCCGGCGATCGGCGCCCTGGCCCGCCTGCGCGCCCTCACCGCCGCCGAGCTGCCCGCCGCGATCGAGGACGTGCCCACCGCCGATCTCGAAGCGGCCCTGCCGCTGCTGCAGCCGGAGGCGCCCGTCTTCGCCTGGGCCGCGCTGCGCCTGGGTCGCCTGCAGGCGCACCGCCGCGATCTGCGCGCCGCCCGCGCCACCCTGCACGATCTGGTGGCCCGCGCACCGGCCGGGCCCGCCGTCGAGCGCGCCCGCGCCACGCTGGCCCGGCTGGACGCCCGCCAGCGCGTCCGGAAGGGCCGCCTGGGCGTGCTGCTGCCCCTGTCGGGCCCCTACGCCGCCATCGGCGAGGTCGCCAAGCAGGCCATCGAGCTCGCGCTGCGCGACACCAAGGGGGTCGAGCTGGTCGTCGGCGACACCGCGGGCGACGCCCAGCGCGCCCCGTCGGTGGTCGAGCGCCTCGTGCTCGAAGAGGGCGTGGCCGCCATCATCGGCCCCATCGGCGCCATCGAGAGCCACACCGCCGCGCGCGCCGCCGAGCGCCTCGAGGTGCCCATCATGACCCTGGCGTCGCGCGAGGATCTCACCGCGCTCGGCCCCTTCGTCTTCCGCCACCGCCTGACCCGCAGCGCGCAGGCCCGGGCCATCGCCACCTACGCCTGCGAGCAGCTGGGCTACCGCACCTTCGCCATCCTCGCGCCCGACAGCGATTACGGCCACGACATGGCCGCCGCCTTCTGGCAGACCGTCGAGCGCTGCGGCGGCGCCATCCGCGGCGCGCAGTTCTACCCGCCCCGCGCGACCGAGTTTCACACCGAGATCAAGAAGCTCATCGGGCGGCACGATCTGATCGCCCGGCGGCCGGATCCCCACTGGGCGCAGCTGAACCGCAAGTCGAAGGACAAGGCCCTGCACGTCCCGCCCCTGGTCGACTTCGAGGCCATCTACATCCCCGACGTCGGCAGCCGCGCGCGCCTGGTGCTGCCCTTCCTCAGCTACTGGGACGTCGAGCTGCGCACGTCGCCGGAGCTGGATCCCATCCAGTTCGCGCCCAAGTACGGCGGCGACCTGCCCCAGCTCGTGCACGTCCTCGGCAGCGCCGGCTTCAACAGCCCGTCCTTCGCCGCCCGCGCCGGCTCACCGGCCCACAACAGCGTCTTCGTCGACGCCTTCTGGCCCGAGGATCCGGAGGCCGCCGAGTTCTCGGCGCTGTGGACCGACACGACCGGGCGCGCGCCCAACGCGTTGGCCGCCCACGCCTACGACGCGGCCCGCCTCGTGGGGCGCGCCGTCGAGGGGCGCGCGGATCGCGACGCGGTCCGCCGGGCGCTGACGGCGATCGACGACCACCGCGGCGTGTTCGGGCCCACGAAGGTCGAGGGCGACGGCGAGGTCAGCTTCCCCCTGCACGTCCTGACCATCCGCCCCGACGGCACCATCGGCCCGCACGATCTTGCGCCCCCGCCGGTGGACGAGGACGCGCCGGTCCGTTGATCGCGCGGGCGCTCACCGGCCGAGCACGCGCACCTGGTCACCCTCGATCGACAGCGCCTGCGTCGGCCCGCCGTAGGCCTTCGCCATGCCGCTGTCGATGCACCACACCCGCGCGTCGCAGTGGCTGCGGATGCCCTTGGGCTGGACGGTGTGTCCGACCACCAGGCGCTGCGCCCCCAGCGCCGCCAGCGTGCGGCCCAGCAGCACGCAGTCGCCGGCCGACGGCGCCCGGCAGTAGTCGCGGCTCCACACCGGGCTGTCGGGGCTTCGCACCCACGCCGGCTCGGGCGCCTCGCCCTGCAGCCACTGGGCGGCCTCGGCGTTGATCCGCTCGATGCCGTAGCCCACGTGCTGAGGCAGCACCCCGCCGTGCACGAAGACGGTGTCCCCGATCCGGGCGACGATCGGCCGCTCGGCCAGCTGCTGCGCGTAGGGCCCGCCCGGTCGGAACGCCGCCGCCCGCCCCTGCGCGCGCCGCGGCAGGCGCTTCACCGCGTCCGTCGCCGGCACGTCGGCGAAGGCCGCGAAGCCCCCGGGCGTGACGTAGCGGAAGTCGCCCTGCACGTTCATCAGCTCGTGGTTGCCGTTCAGCAGCACCACCCGGCCCCCCGCGGCCGCCGCCTCGCGCTGCAGGCGCGCCAGGCCGTCGAGCAGGGCCCGCTCGTCGTCCCCCCGATCGAGCACGTCGCCGGTCTGCACCAGCACCGCGTGCCCGCCGGTCCAGCGCCGCTCGGCGTCCACCAGACCCGCCAGGCGCAGGGCCCGCCAGGCCGCCGCGGCGTCCCCGTGTACGTCGCCGATCGCCACCACGCGCGGCGCGCCCGGCGCCGCGGCCAGCAGGGCCCAGGCGCACCACATCACCGCCCACTGCATCGGCACCTCCAGCGGCCCGCCCGCCGCGTCGTCGGCCGCCCGCCGCCGCGCAGCGAGGCCGGCCGGGTGGGGCGTCCTGCCCCCACACGTTGAATTTCTTCGACTCGATCGGCACCCTGAAGGATGTCCGCACGACCCGGGAGGAGCATTTGACGAGCCGCATGCGCGGCGGCGACCGCCCACCGGGCGCCCGCCGCAAGCCTGCCGACCCGCTGCCCCCGCTGACGCTGGGCCCGGCGGCCCCCGCCTCCCGCGAGGTGCACATCGACGCGCCGGCCCCCAACGGGCCGCTTCCTCGGGTCTACCACGACACCGGCGATCACGGGCGCGCGATGATGACCGGCATCCTCGGTCGCAAGCGCCGGCTCACCCGCGAGCTGGACGCGATGGCTGCGCGCGACCAGCCGGGCGTCGCCGAGCTGCTCGAGCGCCTGGCCGGCATCCTGCCGCCCGAGGCCGAGGCGATGTTCCAGGCGGGCGAGCGCGACCAGTCCGGGGCGCGCATCTCGGACAAGCTGGTGGCCTTTCACGTGCTGGCCGAGGCCCACGGCCGCCTCGCCGAGCTCGAGCGCGAGGTCGCCCGCCTCCGCAGCGGCACCCAGCGCCTCGACGCGACCCTGGGCCTCGACACCGTCAGCAACTTCGTCGCCGACAGCCCCCGCACCGTCTTCGTGGCCACCGACATGCCCCTCCGCACCGGCGACCGCGTGCAGGTGGGGCTCGAGCTGAAGCGCATCGGCCGCCTCGACACCGAGGCGCGCGTGGTCTGGCGCCGCCCGGGCCCCGACGCGGGCGTCGGCCTCGAGCTGCAGAACCTGCAGCCCCGCGACCGCGCGGCGATCGCCCTGTTCATGCAGTCGCGCGATCCCCTGCCCGCCGCCGCCGCGCGCGGCGCCCTGCGCTGACGCCCGGCCTCATCGCCCCTCGTCGCAGCTCAGCGGCCCGGCCGCGATCCACGGCCGCGCCTGGTTGTCGGGATCCGGCACGTCGCGCCGATCCGACCAGGCCAGCAGGTGGCCGCCCTGCGCGTCGACCGCCAGGGCCGGCATGGCCGAGGCGCCGGCCTCGGTCAGCCGGATCGGCCCCTCCTCGATCGCCCCCGCCGGGGTCAGCCGCGCGAGGTACAGCTCGGTGCCCTCGTGCCGGAAGTCCTCCCACACGACGGTGAGGACGTCGCCGGACAGGGCCAGCGCCGGACGCCGCGCGTTGCGCGCCGACTGAGACAGATCGACCGCCTCCCCCGTCGGCCGCAGCCCGGCGTCGAGCCGCCGATACACCACCTGATCGGCGAGCTCGCCGCTGCGCTGATAGGCCAGGCCGAAGCCGCCGCCGGGCAGCGCCCGCAGCGCCGGGGCGCGGCCGCCGTCGATGCGCGCCTCCGGGGCGCGCTTGGCGCCCCGCGCGTCGACGCGCAGCCCGTACACGTGGGGGTTGAAGGGATCGTCGGGGTTGTCGCGCTCGTCCCAGAACGCGAGGGCGAAGCCGTCACCGTCGGCCACCAGGCTGGCGTCCATCGAGCGGCCCGGCGCGTTGGTCAGGCGCCGCGCGGGCCCGGCCTGCTTGCCGTCGGCGTCCAGCGGCATGAAGTACAGATCCTCGAGGTTCTCCGACCACAGCAGCCCCGCGCCGACGCCGCCCGCGGTCAGGCGGACGTCGAGCGCGCTGCTGACGTCTTCGATCGGGGTCTCTTCGATCACGCGCCCGAAGCCGGACACGCGCGCGACGGTCAGCCGCCCCACCTCGATCGTCACCACCAGGTAGTGCTCGCCCAGCCAGGCGAAGTCGCCCGCGTTGCGCATGGCCAGGACGCTCGGCTCGCCTTGGGGCGCGCCGAGGGCCGACACCCGCGACAGCACCGTCAGCCCCTGGTTGTCGCGCCGCTCGTTCCACAGCACGCCGAACTCCAGGCCCGTCCACACCGCCCGCGGGAACCACGCCCGCGTCCCGGCCGCCGGCAGCGCCTGGGGGGCGGCCCGCGCGAAGCGCGCCTCGTTCGTGCACTCGACGACGCACGCGCCGTCGACCGGCTGCGGCGCGTCGCAGGCGTCCCACGCGCCCTCGACGCAGCGCTGCTCGCCCGCGCCGCACATCGAGTCACAGGCCCGCGTCTGGCCGTCCGCGCAGTCGGGACAGCCCTCGTCGATCGCGCCGTCGCAGTCGTCGTCGCCGCCGTCGCCGCAGCGCTCCATCTCGGCCGGCTGCGGGGCGTCGCACCCTTGCCACGCGTCATCGACGCAGGTCTCGACGCCTTCGCCGCAGGAAGTCTCGCAGCGCCGCTCGGCCCCCAGCTCGCAGCCGACGCACCCCTCGTCGACGAGCCCGTCGCAGTCGTCGTCCCGCTCGTCGCCGCAGACCTCGTCGGCCAACGGCTGGCGCGCGCTGCAGGCGCGGAAGACCCCGCCCCGACACACCTTCTGGCCCGACTCGCACGCGTTCTCGCAGGGCCGCTTCTCGCCCTCCTCGCACTGGGACGCGAAGCAGGCGCCGTCGACGCAGCGGGCGCCGGGGCCGCAGTCCACATCGTCGACGCAGGCCGGCGCCTCGACCTGGCACACGCCGTCCCCGCTGCAGACCAGATCGGCGGGGCAGGGCGCGGCGGCGCTGCAGCGGCGGGGCGCGCAGGCCCCGCGCGCGCACACCTGCGCGGGCCCGCAGGCCACGCCGCAGTCGTCCGCCGTCGTGTCGTCCGCGCAGCCCGCGGTCAGCACCAGCGCGGCCAGCGCGCACCTGACCGCGAGGCGGCCACCGGATGTTCGTCTCATGGGCGCATGGTCCCCCCTGTCGCCCCTCGGGTTCAACCGGGCGTCGCCGCCAGCCCTGGGTTATACTCGCGCCCGGCGGCGGTGGGACGCCCGCCCAAGGCCCGGAGGCGACCGATGAAGGGAACCACGATCCTCGCCGCGACCGATCTGTCCGAGGCCGCCGGCGCCGCCGCGCGCTGGGCCCGCGCGATGGGCGACGCCCTCGAGCTGCGGGTGGTGGCGGCCCACGTGATCGAGGTCGGTCTGCGCAGCTGGATGACGTCGGCCTACGCGGTGCTCGACGACCCCGAGAAGATGGAGGGGGCCCGCCAGGCGGTGGACACCTGGTTCCGCAAAGAGACCAGCGGGGGCCCCGACGACGTCGCCATCAAGGTCGACGACTGCTACTCGGCGATGCGGGACATGGTGTCCGACCACGGCGCGGCCATGATCGCCATGGCGCGCAGCGGCAAGGGCGCCGTGATGCGCACGCTGATCGGCTCGCGGGTGCAGCAGCTCGTCAGCCGCCCCGTCTGCCCGGTCGCGGTGGTGCACCCCGACGCCAAGCCGGTGTCCGGGGACGCGCGCGTCGGCGTCGCCGTCGACTTCTCGCCCACCTCCGAGGCCGCCCTGCGCGTGGCCAGCGAGCTCGCCAGCGCGCTCGGCGCCCGGCTGCACCTGGTGCACGTGCTCTACATCCCGGAGCTGCCCGCCCTGCCCGATCTGGTGGTGCCGGCGTCGACGCAGTCGATGGTGGACGAGTGCATGGAGAGCCTGAAGCAGCTGGCCCGCGTCCACCTCGGCAGCCCCGACGCGGCGACGCTCGAGGTGGTGGTGGGATCGCCGGTGGGCTCGCTCGAGGGCTACGCCGAGCGGCACGACCTGGATCTGCTCGTGGTCGGGCACAAGGGCGACCGCTCGGCCCTCGGTGACTTCCTCGGCAGCGTCGCGCGCGGCCTCATCACCGGCGCCCCGTGCACGGTGCTGGTGACCCCCGAGGACGAGCCCGCCGAGGACTGACCTCAGTCCTTCCGGCCGAAGTCCAACGCGGCCGGGTTGCCCGGGTTGTCGTTGGGCGGCGGCGGATCGCGGAAGCTCATCCACGCGACGAGCCCCAGCCCCCAGGCGGCGGCGACCACCAGCCCCGCCGCGAGGCCCTTCCACAGGCCCACCCCGATGGCCACCACGACGCCGACCCCCAGCACGACGTAGGGCGCGGCGCCGATCGGTCGCGGATCGGCCTCGGGCCGCTGCACGCCGGGCGCGCCGCTGGCGGCGCGGTCCGCGTCCAGGTGACAGTGCTTGTACTTCTTGCCGCTGCCGCAGTGGCACGGCGCGTTGCGTCCGAGCGTCGCCATGGCCCGAGCCTGCCACCGCGCCCGCGCGACGGCAACCCGCCTCAGCGCCCGGTGCGCGCCAGCACCTTCAGCGCCGCGATGTTCACCCGGTTGAAGGCGCCGCTGCGACCGCCCGTGCCGCCGGTGTAGCGGCTGAAGTGATCGAAGACCGACATGTTCACCGCCCGCGCGTCGCCGTGCACGACGATGCGATAGGCGCGGCCGGCCACGAGGTCGACCTCGACGAAGGACGAGCCGGCCCAGCGATCCCAGGCGCCCAGGTGCGGCATCAGCAGGTACCCGCCGCCGATCACCTGGCCGCCGTCGACCTCTTCGACGTCCACCCGCTTCACCGCGCAGGTGACGCCCGTGTTGATCGAGCCGGCCCCGTTGCCCGCCTCCACCTGGATCAGGTGGGGCCCGGTGAAGCGCGCCCGGTAGTCGGGCACCACCAGCGCGTGCCCGGGGTCGCCCCAGTTCTGGTAGTGCATCCGCCCGTGGTTCGTCACCAGCTCGCCGCCGGTCGCCTCGAAGGTGGTCGCGTCGAAGGTGTCGATGCGCGCCGCCTCCGGCCCCCACCAGCAGGCCGGCGCCGCGTGCTGCGAGTGCGTGCCGGTGCGCGCGAAGGTGGCCTCGACGGTGTAGCAGGGGCCGTCGACCGCGGGATCGACGCCGGGATCGCGCAGCCCGTCCGCCCCCTGCCCCGGCACGTCGCGCGCGATGGCCTCGCCGTCGCGGTACAGGGTCAGCGTCACGTCGGCGGCGGCCTCGCCGTTCAGATCGGCGCTGATGCGCAGCCCGCCCCCGGCGTCGGCGACCACGGCGGTGATGCGCGGCGGACGCGGCCCGAAGAGCGCCTGATAGTCGTCGGTGTCCTCGACGATCGTGATGTCGCCCCCGTCCCCCTCGCCCGCCACCAGCGTGACCTCGATCTCGGCGCCCGGGGCGAGCTGGTCGGCGCGCAGCGCGGCCTGCCGCGGCAGATCCCGCGCGTCGAGCCGCCAGCCCTGCACCGCGAAGGGCGCCGGACCGGTGCCCACCGGCGGCAGCCGCAGGACGATGTTCAGCGGCACGCCCCGGTAGCGATAGCCCACCAGCGCCACGCGATCCGTGTGGCCGAACAGCGTGTCGCGCATCCAGGGCGTCACGAAGGGCCGCACCCGCAGGCCCTCGGGGGCGGCGTCGAGGCCGAACACGACGTCGTGCACCGCCGCGAGGTAGCCCGCCACCGACCAGAGCTGGCGCTGGCTGTTGACCACCGGCCCGGAGGTCGGCCCCTCGTCCACCCACGCGGCGCCGGTGACCGCCTCGAAGTTCTCCATGTTCGACAGGTTCAGCGCCGCGCCCCGCACCAGCGACGCCAGCGCGTGGTCGGCCACCGCCGCGTTGCCCACCGCCCGCGCCGCCTTCAGCCAGTACGCGGTGACGAAGGGCCAGATGCCGCGGTTGTGGTAGATGGCGATGTCCTGCTGCTGCGGCCACAGCACCGGGGGCCCCTTCGCCGTGTGCGGGTAGCCGGCGACGATGCGCGCCGCCTGCGCCGGCGTCGCCACCTCGGTCAGCACCGCCAGCGCGGCCCCCAGCAGGTCGAAGCGCCGCGCGGGCGCCGGATCGAGCCCCGTGGTGACGAAGCTGCTCAGCTGCCCCTCGCCCTCGAGCCACAGCCGATCGCGGATGGCCTGCCGCAGGGCCTCGGCCTGCGCCGCGTAGGTCTCGGCTGCGTCGGCGTCCCGCGTCTCGGCCAGCTCGGCCAGCAGCCGCAGCAGCTGGTAGTGCCCCACGTTGGTCGACAGCGCCTTCGACATACCCAGGTGCACGGTGTCCTCGCGCGTCCAGGGCGGGTAGCTCTGCTCGCGCCAGTCGAGGAAGGACTGCTCGCCGCGGTACAGGCCGTCGGCGGGATCGAAGGCGACCACCCGGTCGTGGGCTGCCGTGTTCACCATGGCCTCGTAGGCCCGATCGGCGAAGGCGTCGGCCTCGGCGCCCGCCCAGTGGCGCAGCAGCGTGCGCGCGCCGAGGGCCCACACCACGCGATCGGTCGAGATGGGGTACGAGCCGCCCGAGCCGGTGTCCTGCACGATCTGCAGGTCGCCCCCCTCGCGCCGCGCGCTGAGCTTGAAGCCGAGCGAGTTCGCCGCGCGCACGGGATCCACGGCGGCCAGCCCCAGATCCACCGCGTAGGCGGTGTCGCGCGTCCACACGTAGTTCCACAGGCGCCCGGTCTCGAAGCAGCCCCCCGGGGGACAGGGCAGCGGGTTGCCCTCGTCGAAGGCGCCGTCGCGGATGGCGTCGACGCTGTTCTCTTCGACCTCGGTCAGCGCCAGGGCGTACAGCGCGTCGAACATCGCGTGGCCAGTCTGCAGCGAGGCCCGGCCCGGCGCCTCGCGGATCACCCGGGGGTTGTCGGGCCGCGCGTCGCGCAGGGGCGCGTCGGTGCGCAGCGTGAAGGTGCGCCGGCAGCCCGCGCCGGCCACCTCGACCGTCGCGGTGTAGGGATCGTCGACCCACCGCGTGGTGTCCGCCCCGCCCGGCGCGTCGGGGCCGGGGCAGTCGCCCGGCGGCGGCGCGGCGTCGCTCATCGGCGCGGCGTCCCCGGGGGGCGCGCCGTCAGGCGCAGGCGGCGCCGCGTCGTCGCGCGGCGCCGCGTCCCGAACGGTCGCGTCGCCCGTCGGGCCGGCGTCGCGCGGCGCCGCGGCGTCCCGCATCGGGCCCCCGTCGCGCGGCCGCGCGGCGTCCGATCCGCCGCCGTCCGGGCCGCCGCCTCCGTCCTGGGTCGGGCCCGGTCGAAAGGCGTCCTGGGGCGGCCCGTCGCCCGCGCCCCCGTCGTCACACCCCGCCAGGGCCAGCAGCCCGACGAGCACCCAACCGCCCGCTCGTGTGCGTCGCATGGCGCGCACGGTAGCACGGCGCCGCGCCCGGTTTCAGCGCGCCGCGCCCGCGCGCGCCCGCCGCGCGCGAAGCCAGTCGCGCAGGGCGTCCTCCGACCTCGTGTTCAGCACGTCGTCGGGGCCCAGCCCCGCCCGCCGCGCCTGCACCACGCCGAAGCCCAGCGCGTCCAGGCCGTCGGCGCGGTGGGCGTCCGCGGCGATCGACACCGTCACGCCCCGCGCCTTGGCCGCACGCAGGTGTTCCTCTTTCAGATCGAGACGTTGCGGGCTGGCGTTCAGCTCGACGGCGCAGCCGCTGGCGGCGCAGGCGTCGAGCAGCGCGTCGACGTCGAAGTCGTTGGGCGGCCGCCCCAGCACCAGGCGGCCCGTCGGGTGTCCGATGACGTCGGTGTACGGGTTCGACGCCGCCGCGACCATGCGCGCGGTCTCGGCCTCGCGGCCGTGCCCGTAGCGGGTGTGCACCGACGCGACGACGAAGTCGAGCCCGCCCAGCACCTCGGGCGCGTAGTCCAGCGCGCCGTCCTGCAGGATGTCGCTCTCGACGCCCGCCAGAACGGCGCAGGGGCCGCCGAGGCCGCGCAGCATCTCGGCCTGGCGCTCGAGCCGCTCGGGCTCGAGCCCGTGCGCGTAGGCCGCGGTGACGCTGTGATCCGAGATGCCCAGCCAACGCAGGCCCCGGGCCGCGGCGGCGTCGCGCATACCCTCGGCGGTGTCGACGCCGTCCGACGCCACCGTGTGGTTGTGCAGCGCGCCGACCAGATCGTCGCGCCGCAGCAGGCGCGGCGCCGGCGCGTCGATCGGCCAGAGGCCCTGCTCGCCCTCGCGCACCTCGGCCGGCGGCAGGTGCAGGCCCAACGCGGCGTACAGGGCGGCCTCGTCGGGCACGGGCACGGCGCCCTGCGGGCCGCGCAGGCCGTCGGCGTCCAACGTCAGGCCCGCCGCGCCGGCGCGCGCCGCGAGCGCCTCGCGGTGGCCGGCGTCGGCCGTGTGCCAGGCCCGCGCGAAGCCGAAGGCGTCGGCGGCGCAGGTGTGCAGCCGCCGCTCGACGCGCGGCGCCGCGTCGCCGAGGGCCGCGCGGACCGCCGCCTCGGGGCCGGCCACCAGCAGATCCACCCCCGGCACCGCCTCCAGGCCACGCCGCGCCGCGCCCACCAGCGCCGCGTCGACGACGTCCGGGTGCGCGCGCAGCAGGGCCAGGGCCTCGTTGGCCTCGGCCCACGCCTCGTCCAGGCGGCACAGCCCCTCCCGCGCCCGGAGCAACGCCAGCCCCTCGCAGATGGCGGCCTGGCTGCGGGCGCCGAAGCCCTCGAGATCGAGCAGCCGGTTCTCCTTGCAGGCGTACTCGAGCTCGGCCGGCGAGGTGATGTCGAGCGCCTGCCACAGCGCGCGCACCTTCGCCGGCCCCAGGCCGCGGATGCGGCCGATGGCGAACAGCCCCGCCGGCACGCGGGCGCGCACGTCGGCCAGCGCCGCCGGCTCATCGCCGGCCAGGACGTCGCGCACGATGCCCAGCACCTTGGGGCCCACCCCCTTGACCTCGGCCAGCCGCCCGGACGCCAGCGCCTCGCCGAGATCGTCCTTCACGCCCCGCAGCGCCCGCTGCGCCGAGGCGTAGGTGCGCGCCCGGCGGTCGTCGAGCACGCCGTACCCGAAAGCCAGCGCGCCCAGCGCGTCGTACACGTCCCGTCGGCTCATCGCTCCTCCCGCGTCGGGCCCGACGGTAGCACCCCCAAAGCCCCCTGTCGGCGGCATCGGTACAATCACTTGTTGAAAATGGTTTTCAACTTCATACAATCGGCGCCGCACACGACAGGGCCGAGACCCCGAAGGAGATCGCATGCTGACCGTTCGCCGCCCGCTGCTCTCGATGCTGCTCGCGTCGGCCTTCGTCGCCGGCTGCGGCGAGGACGACGACGCCGAGGCCGGCGCCCCCACCGTCCCCGCCGAGGTCGCCACCACCTACGCCGAGATCGTCCACGCCACCTACGCCGACAGCCTGACCACGGCGCGCGCGTTGGACACCGCGATCAACGCCTTCGTCGACGCCCCCACGGCCGAGACGCTGCAGGACGCGCGCGACGCCTGGCGGGCCGCGCGCGAGCCCTACCTGCAGAGCGAGGTGTTCCGCTTCTACGGCGGCCCGATCGACGACGCCGAGGACGGGCCCGAGGGGCTGATCAACGCGTGGCCGCTGGACGAGGCGTACATCGACTACGTCGTCGACATGCCCGACGCGGGGCTCGTGCAGAGCGACGCCGCGCTCACCGCCGCGGCGCTGATCGAAGCGAACGAGGCGGGCGGCGAGGAGAACATCGCCACCGGCTATCACGCCATCGAGTTCCTGCTGTGGGGCCAGGACATGCGCGCCGACGGCCCGGGCGACCGCCCGGCGAGCGACTACGTCGAGTCGATGGACGGCCCGGGCCAGTACGCCGAGCGCCGCGCGCTGTACCTGACCACCGTGAGCGCGCTGTTGGTGAGCCACCTCGAGGATCTCACCGCGGCCTGGGCCCCCGATCAGGACAACTACCGCAAGGCCTTCGAGGGCGCGCCGCCGAGGGAGGCCCTGCGCCGCGTCATGACCGGCATGATCGTGCTCAGCGGCTTCGAGACCGGGGGCGAGCGGCTGCAGACGGCGCTCGACTCGGCCAGCCAGGAGGACGAGCACTCGTGCTTCAGCGACAACACGCACCGCGACATGGTGCAGGACGTGCGCGGCATCCAGAACGTGTACCTGGGCCGCTACACGCGCCTCGACGGCTCGACCGTGACGGGCGCCGGCGTGCGGGCCGCCGTCGAGGCGCTCGACGCCGATCTGGCCAAGCAGCTGGAGGACCAGATCGCCGCCAGCCTGGCGCTGGCCGAGGACATCACGCCCCCCTTCGACCGCGCCATCGCCCTCGACAACGAGGCCGGGCGCGCCAACCTGGTGGCCCTCGTCGAGGCCCTGCGCGCGCAGGAGGATCTGCTCGAGCAGGCCTTCGTCGGCTATGAACTCACCGTACCGGTCGTCGAGTAGCGGCGCGGACCTGGGCCCCGGAGGACGACGCATGCGCGCGCTCACCCGCCTCTTGTGCTGCGGCGCCGCCCTGGCGGCGGTCGGCTGCGACGACACCCCGGACGAGGCGGCGCCCGTCGTCTGGATGGCCGGCGGTGACACCACCAACGCCCTCCTGGGCGGTCGCAACGCCTTCATCAAGCCGGCGACGAACATCTCGCCCGACGACGAGGCGCTGTTCTACGCGGGCAACAGCTTCTTCAACCAGGCGTGGGTCGAGGCGCCGGCGTCCACCGGGCGGCGCGACGGGCTGGGGCCGCTGTTCAACGCGCGCTCGTGCGCGGCGTGCCACCTGCGCGACGGCCGCGGCGCGCCGCCGGCCACCTCCGACGAGCCCTTCCTCGGCCTGCTGCTGCGGCTGAGCGTGCCGGGCACCGACGCCGTCGGCGGCCCGGCGCCCGATCCCGTCTACGGCGGGCAGCTGCAGCCCTTCGCCCTGCCCGACGTGGCGGCCGAGGCGTCGCCGCGCGTCACCTGGGCGACGGTCGAAGGCGCCTACGCGGACGGCACGCCCTACACGCTGGCCGCGCCCACCTACCACCTCGACGACCCCGCCTACGGGCCCTTCGCCGACGATCTCAGGGTGTCACCGCGCGTCGCGCCCCAGATCATCGGCCTGGGCCTGCTCGAGGCGATCCCCGACGCGCGCCTCGAGGCGCTGGCCGATCCCGACGACGCGGACGGCGACGGCATCAGCGGCCGGCCGAACCGGGTGTGGGACGTGACGCACGCGGCGCTGCGCATCGGGCGCTTCGGGTGGAAGGGCGATCAGCCCAGCGTGCGGCAGCAGGTGGCCGGCGCGTTCCTGGGCGACATGGGCATCACCTCGCCGGTCTTCCCGGAGGGCGAGTGCACCGACGCGCAGGCCGACTGCAAGGCGCGCCCGCGCGGCAGTGAGACCGGCGACAGCGCGACGGACATCGATCCGGACGCCTTCGAGCGCACCGTGCTCTACAGCCGGATGCTGGCGGTGCCCATCCGGCGCAAGGCCGACGATCCGCAGGTGCGGCGCGGCGGCGCGCTGTTCACCGAGGCGGGGTGCGCGGCCTGCCACGTGCCCGATCATCGCACCGCGAAGGACGCCGAGCCGGCGGCGCTGGCCGATCAGCACATCTGGCCCTACACCGATCTGCTGCTGCACGACATGGGGCCCGAGCTGAGCGACGAGCGGCCGGTGTTCGTGGCCGAGGGCCGCGAGTGGCGCACGCCGCCGCTGTGGGGCGTCGGGCTGTTCCAGGCAGTGAATGGGCACACCCGGCTGCTGCACGACGGGCGGGCCGACGGTGTGGCCGAGGCCATCCTGTGGCACGGCGGTGAGGGCGAGGCGGCGCGCGAGGCCTTCCGGGCGATGTCCGCCGAGGAGCGCGCCGCGCTGGTGGCGTTCGTGGAGTCGCTGTGACGCCGCGGCTGGGGATCGGCCTCGCGGTCGGCGTGCTGGCGGTCGTCGCGGCGACGCTGGCGCCGGGCTGCGACGAGAGCGCCGGGGGCGACGCCTTCGAGCGCGAGCTGATCACCTCGTGGGTGCAGGGCTACGCCCGGCCGACGCACGCGGCGCTGGTCGGCGACGCCGAGGCGCTGTCCGCGCGCGCCGCGGTCTTCTGCGCCGCGCCGACGGCCGCCACGCTGACCGAGGCGCGCGACGCCTGGCAGCAGGCGCGCGGCCGGTGGAGCCAGCTCGCGCCGCTGCGCTTCGGGCCGGCGAGCGCGTTCCCGGCGCGCCTGGGCTCGAACATCGACTTCGGCGTGCTGCGCGCCGAGGCCGTGGTCGACGTGCTGGCCGGCGACGGCCCGCTGACCGCGGCGGACGTCGCCGCGGCGGGCGCCGCCGCGCGCGGGCTGCCGGCGATCGAGGCGCTGCTGTACCCCGAGGACGACGCGCTGGCTGCCTTCGCGGCGACGCCCCGCCGGTGCGCCTACCTGACGGCCGCGGCCGAGGATCTGGTGACGCTGACCGCGGCGCTCGCCGCCGCCTGGGGTCCCTACGGCGACGCGATGATCGCCGGCGCGGCGCCCTTCGAGGGGCGCGACGACGTCGTGGACATGATGGTCGCCGAGCTGGGCTTCACCCTCGAGGTGCTGCGCAAGGAGCACCTGGCGCGGCCGCTGGGCCTGACCACCGACGGCCAGGCGCAGCCGGGGAAGGTGATCTCGGCGGCCAGCGGGCGCAGCCTGCAGAACGTGCGCGACGCGCTGGACGGCGTCTCGATCCTGGTGCGCGGCGACGCCGAGCGCGAGGTGCTGGGGCTGGTGCGCCTGGCCCGCGTGGCCGAGCGGCCCGACCTGGTGCAGACGCTGAGCGAGCAGCTGCAGGCGGCGGACGCGGCGCTGGCAGCGGTGGGCGTGCCGCTGACCGAGGCGCTGAGCGCCGATCGCGCCGCGGTGGAGGACGCCTTCGCGGCGCTCGGATCGCTCCAGCGCACGCTGCAGACCGATCTGCCCCAGGCGCTGGGCGCCAGCATCGGCTTCGGCGGCGGCGACGGGGACTGATGCGGGCGCGGCTGCGGGCGTGGCTCGCCGCGCCGGTGGACGCCGCCGGCCTGCGGGCCTTCCGCGCGCTGCTCGGCCTGATCCTCGCGGCGTCGGTCGTCCGCTTCGTGGCGCTGGGCTGGGTCGAGCGCCAGTACCTC
Organism: Myxococcales bacterium; assembly: GCA_020633465.1. Classification (GTDB taxonomy): domain Bacteria; phylum Myxococcota_A; class Bradymonadia; order UBA7976; family UBA1532; genus JACKDN01. The sequence goes on along the minus strand of JACKDN010000017.1, from coordinate 97,000 downwards.
GCGCCCACCTTCCACTTCACCTGGCCCGGCCTCGGCTGGGTGCGTCCCCTGCCCGCGCCGGCGCTGTACGCCGTGCTGGCCATCGAGCTGGGCGCGGCGATGGCCCTGGCCGTGGGGCGGGCGCCGCGGCGCGCCGCCGCCGTCTTCGCGATCCTCTTCGCCTACACCCGCAGCATCGACGTCGCGCCCTACCTGAACCACGACTACCTGGTGCTGCTGCTGGCGGTGCTGTTGGCGGTGATCCCGACGCATCGCCCGACGGTGGGCCGCTGGGCCTACGCGCTGCTGCGCGGCCAGGTGGGCCTGGTGTACGTGTTCGCGGGCCTGGCCAAGCTGAACGCCGACTGGCTGGTGTACGGCGAGCCGCTGCGCACCTGGCTGGGGGTGTACGCGCACCTGCCGGTGGTCGGCCCCGTGCTCGCGGACGACCGCGTGGCGGTGCTGATGAGCTGGGCCGGCGCCGCCTTCGATCTCACCGTGCCCTTCCTGCTGGCGTGGCGGCGCACGCGGCGCCTCGCCTACGCCGTCGCGGTGGTGTTCCACGTCGCGGTCGGCCTGCTGTTCCCCATCGGCGTCTTCCCCTTCGTGATGCTGGCCGCGGCGACGGTCTTCTTCGAGCCCGGCTGGTGCCGCCGGGGTCCGGCCCCGACGACGCCCGCGCCGATGCCCCGCTGGGCGCCGGCCTTCGTGGGGGTCTGGCTGGCGGTGCAGGTGGCGCTGCCCCTCCGCTTCGTGGCGCAGCCGGGGCCGGTGAACTGGACCGAGGTGGGCTTCCGGTTCGCGTGGCGGGTGATGCTGATCGACAAGGTGGGCCGGGTGACCTATCGCGTCGCGGCCGACGACCTGGCCCGGCCGGTCGAGGTGGATCCCGCCGAGACGCTGACCCCGCTGCAGGCCCGGCAGATGAGCACGCAGCCGGATCTGGTGGCGCAGTACGCGCGGCACCTGGCCGCGCGCTTCGAGGCCGAGGGCCACCGAGGCGTGCGCGTGTACGCGGACGCGTTCGTGGCCTACAACGGGCGGCCCTCGCAGCGCTTCGTCGATCCCACGGCCGATCTCGCCGCCGCCTCGACCGAGGGCACGCCGGCCTGGATTCTCCCCCTGGCGCACCCGTGGCCCGCCCGCCCCCCGCCCTTCTGACCGGCGCCGCGCGTTGTCACGGTGACGGCATCGGTGGCACTCTGTCGGCGGTGCCGACCGAGAGGAGGTCGCATGGCGCGCCGTCACCCGTGGATCCGCCCCCTGATCTTCGCGATCCTGGCCGCCGGGGGGCTGACCGCCTGCGCCATGGCGGTGCCGGGCGGCGTGCTGGGCGGCGCCCTCACCGCGCTCGCCACGACGCTCGCGCTGCTGCTGCTCGGCGGCAGCCAGGCGGGCTGTGAGCAGGAAGACACCAACCCGGGCCCCGGCGTCGACGCCGAGGTGGACGCCGACGCGCAGGTGCCGCCGAGCGACGGCGGCGTCGACGAGGACATGTACGTCGGCCCCTGCCTGCAGCCGCCGCTCGACGACATGTACGTCGGCCCCTGCCTGCAGCCGCCGCTCGAGGATCTGGGCCCGTCGCTGGACGCCGCCGCCGACGCCGGCCCCGACGCCGCGCCCGACGCGGCCATCGGCCCCTGCCTGGACATCGAGGCCGACGTGGGCCCCTGCCTCGAGGCCGACGCGCACATCGGCCCCTGCCTCAGCCCGCCCCAGCCGGACGCCTACATCGGCCCCTGCCTCAGCCCGCCCGCGCCCGACGGCGGCTTCGGCGCGCTCGAGCCGGACGAGCGGCCCGCCCCCGTGGCCAGCGATCGCGACGCCGTGCTGAAGCGCGTGCTGGGCGAGCGTGCCTTGCCCGCCGACGTCGTCGCGCGGCTGGGCGGCGCGTCGGGTGAGACCGACGAGGACGCCTGACGTGGGCATCCTGCACGGCGCGCCGACGGACGCCTGGACCTGCGATCCCGCGCACCAGGTGCCGCGGCTGGACTTCGAGCTCACCCCCGCCTGCGATCACGCCTGCGGCCACTGCTACAACGTCTGGAACGCCTCGCCCGAGGATCCCCAGGGCAACTACCCCAAGGGCCAGCTGAAGACCGACGCCTTCCTCGCGATGATGGAGAAGGCGGTGCGGCAGAGCGGCGCGCGGCACATCACCATCACCGGCGGCGAGCCCCTGCTGCGCAAGGACGCGCTGACCATCATCGAGCGCGCGACGCAGCTGGTGCCGACGGTGCAGCTGATCACCAACGGCAGCCACGTTACGCCCGCGGTGGCGGCGAAGTTCGCGGCGTGGAAGCTGCGCTCGGTGCAACTGACGCTGCTGAGCGCCGACCGCGACGAGCACGATCGGCTGAAGGGCGCCGCCTGCTTCGACGACACCGTGCGCGCGGCGCTCGACCTGCGCGACGCGGGCGTGCCGGTGCAGGTGTGCTTCGTCGCGATGGCCGAGAACTGGCGCGCGTTCGAGGGCGTGATGGAGCTGTGCTACGTGCTGGGGGTGCGCGCCATCGCGTACAACCGCATGTCGCCGACGGGCTGGGCCATCCACCAGCTCGACCGGCTGATGCCGCTGGTCGAGCAGGTGGAGCACAACCTCGACACCGCGGAGCGATTGGGCCCGGGCTGGAAACTGCAGGTGTCGACGGCCATGCCCATCCCGCCCTGCCTCATCCGGCTGGAGCGTTATCGCTGGGTGAAGTTCGGGTTCTGCAGCGTCGGCACGCACACCCCCAACATCACTGTCGACGCGCTGGGCAACGTGCGCAGCTGCAACCTGTCGAGCAACGTGCTGGGCAACATCGTCGACGCCGACTGGCCGGCCATCCACGCGCAGCCCTACCTGCACACCTTCAAGCAGCAGGTGCCCGACATGTGTCGCGGCTGCGCCTACGAGAAGAGCTGCCAGGGCGGCTGCAAGGAGAGCGGCTTCGCCACCTACGGCGATCTGCGCGCGCCCGAGCCCTTCGTCGCGCAGGCCCAGGCCGGGGGCGCGCCCGCCGCCGGCCCGCTCATCACCATCGCCGAACCGGCCCGGTGAGCACGGCGACCGATCGTCGGCCCTGCGTGCTGCTGATCTCGCCGGGCATCTTGAAGTGGACCGACATGGACTTCGGTCTGCCGCACCTGGTGAGCATCGGCGGCTACCTGCTGCAGCGCCTGGGCGAGCGGAGCGTTCGGGTCGAGATCCTCGACCTGAACTACGAGGGCACCGATCACCAGCACCTGCAGCGCACGCTCGACGGCCTGGGCCCCCTCGTCTGCATCGGGCTGAGCTGCTACAGCAGCTTCGATTACATGCGCGTGCTGACGCTCGGTCGCTTCCTGAAGCGGCTGTACCCCGACGTCCCACTGGTGACCGGGGGCTATCACGCGAGCGCGCTGCCCGGCGACGTGGTGTTCGAGGGCGGCCCCTTCGACGCGGTCATCCGCGGCGAGGGGGAGCGTTCGATGGCCGAGCTGGTCGAGACGCTCCTGGGCGGCGGCCGCGTCGAGCAGCCCTTCGTCGACGGCGGCGTCGTCGAGGACCTGGACACCCTGCCGCCCTATCGCTGGGATCTGCTTGATCGCTACTGGCCGCGGGCCCACGACATCGGGCGCAAGTTCCAGATCTACCTGTCGCGCGGGTGCCCGTATCGCTGCACCTTCTGCATGGAGCGGGCGAAGAGCGGCTATCAGTGGCGGGCCTACAGCGCCGAGCGGGCGCTCGACGAGCTGCGCCGGCTGAGCCGCCGGACCGACCTGTCGCGGTGGGTGGTGAACCTGGCCGATCCGCTGTTCGGCCTGAAACGCTCCTGGCGGCGCACGGTGCTCGAGGGCATCGTGCGCGAGGGGCTGCTGCCGCGGCAGTACTGGACGCTGACCCGCAGCGACGATCTGGGCGACGAGGACGTGCAGCTGCTGGCCGCGGCGCGCTTCAGCATCGGCATCGGGCTCGAGAGCGGCAGCCCCCGCATGCTCGAGATCATGCAGAAGGGCAACAAGCCGGACGCCTACCTGGCGGCGGCGGAGCGATTGGCGACGCTCAGCCGGAAGCACGGCCTGAACTGGGCGGCCAACATCATCGTGGGGCACCCGGGCGAGGACGAGGTCTCGATGCGCGAGACGCTCGCCTTCGTGCAGCGCCTGTTCACGTCGGCGGGCGAGACCTGCGGGTGGCTGTCGATCGATCCCTTCCGCCTCTACCCCGGCGCCCACGTGCACGAGGCGATGCAGGACTATTCGGCGCGCTTCGGCACCGTCTTCCACCACCCGGCGTGGTGGAAGAGCTGGTACGACGGGCCTTTCCGCGCCGAGCACGTCGATCCCAGCCGCGCGCTCGACTTCGAAGGGCGCGTGCGCTTCATGTACGACCACTATCCGCCGCTGGTCGCGCAGATCCTGGAGCGTTTCCGCGGGCAGGGGCGCGACGTCGACCGGGTGTTCCGGCGCAGCATCGACGAGCAGGCGCGGCAGATGAGCCCGGCCACGCGCGACGCCATCCTGGCCCGCGCCCGCCGCGCGGAGCGTTCGCCGCCCGCCGAGAGCGGCCCGGCCACCGTGCTGCGCTTCCCGGTGGGGCTGCACGTCCGCGATCCTTGGGTGCGGCGCCGCGAGGAGGCCGTGCGGCGCCTGCTCGAGGCGGGCGTGCTGCGCAGCGAGCTGCTGATCGAGGCCTTCCTCGCGACGCCGCCGGAGCGTTACCTGGGTGAGGCCGAGGCGGACGCGATGCTGCGCGCCGACGGCCGAACGCTCCCCCGGGTCGAGGAGGGCGAGCCGCCGCCGTGGGTGCCCTTCCACGCGCTGGCGCTGGGGCTCGAGGCGCTGGCGCCGTGCACCGGCGATCGGGTGGCCGATCTGCTGGCCTCGAACGGCTACGTCGCGGCGCTGCTGGCCCACGCGGTGGGCGACGCGGGCGACGTGGTCGCGGTGGCGCCCGGCGGCAAGATCGAGGCCCTGCGGTTGCGCGCCTCGCTGGGCGATCGGCAGCCGATCACCGTGCAGGGCGGCCGCCCGCTGGTGGCCGTCGGCCTCGAGGGGCCCTTCGACGGCCTCTGGATCGGCGCCGCCCTGCCCCGCCTGCCGCGCCCCCTGCGCGCGCTGCTGCGCGATCCCGACGGGCGCGCGGTCACCTTCCTGGGCCCCCGCTTCCGCGCGCAAGACCTGGTGTGCCTCACCCGGCGCGGCGACGACCTGCGCGAGCGCGTGCTGGGCCGCGCGCGCGCCGCCGTCGTCGCCGGCCCCGGCGGCTGGCTGGCGGCGCGGTGATCACCGTCGAGCGGCCGCTGCACGCGGCCCTGCTGTACCACGTGCTGAGTCACCTGGATCTGGGGCGCGACGCGGCCTCGCTGTACGATCCGCGGCGGCCGAAGCCCGCCTGGGTCGAGCCCCTGCGCGCCGCCTACCGCGCGGATCCCCAGCGCCTGCGGGTTCACTTCCTGGCCCACTGGACCGCCGATCTCGAGACGCTGGACGCCGCGCTGGGGCCGGGCAAGCTGGCCGACGCCCTGCGGGCGGCGCTGCGCGCCGAGCGGCCGGCGGTCGAGGCGGCCCTGGCGCGCGACGACGCGCCGCGCGGCGCGCCCGCTTCGAGGCCGAGGTGGTGCCGGCCCTCACCCGCTGCCGCGACGCGCTGCACGCCGGCGCCGCCCCGCCCCTGCGGGTGCTGGACGTGCCCGCCCTGGGCCCCCACGGCCGCGGCCTGGGGCTGCCGCGCGAGCGCGTGGTCGCGGTGTCGCTGGCCGCGCCGAGCGATCACGTCTTCTGCCAGGTGCTGCACGAGGAGGTGCACCCGATCACCGATCCGCGGGTGCAGGCGTCGTGGCGCGGCGAGACCACGCGCGACACGCGCGCCGGCGCGGAGGGCCACGCGCTGCACGCCGCGCTCGAGAAGGCGGCCCTGGACGAGGGCGGCGACGTGATCGCCGCCGAGGCGCCCGAGTTCGTCGAGGCGTACGCCCGCTGGTGTGCGCGCTTCGAGGCGCGGCCCGCCGCGCGGGGCGACACGGGCCGGCGCGCCGCCGCCGTCTTGGTGGCCCACGCCGCCCTGCCCTGGCTGCCCGGCCTGCTGTGGCATCCGGCCGCCGGCGTCGTGGCGGCGGGCGTAGCCTCGGTGATCTGGACGCGGCGCTTCTCGGGCCGCGTCCGCGCGCCGCGCGCCCGCGCGGGGGGTCACGTGACGCTGCTCTTGATGCTGCTGGCGCACGCCCTTCGCCTCGCCTGAACGCGAAGCCCCGCCCGCCGCCCGCGCATCTGCCCACCGTGAGTTCCGAGCGCAACGCCAACCGTCGCGTGATCATCGTCGGAGGTGGCTTCGCGGGCCTGGCCGCCGCGAAGGCGCTGGCCGACGCCCCCGTCGACGTCACCCTGATCGATCGCACCAACCACCACCTGTTCCAGCCCCTGCTCTACCAGGTGGCGATGGCGGGCCTGTCCCCGGCCGACATCGCCGCGCCCATCCGCAAGGTGCTGCGCCACCAGAAGAACGCCTCGGTGCTGCTGGGCGAGGTGGTCGGCGTCGACCTCGAGCAGCGGCGGGTGCACGCCCGCGACGATCGCACGGTGCACGCCCTGCCCTACGACCACCTGGTGCTGGCGATGGGCGCGCGCACGTCGTACTTCGGCAACGACGCGTGGCGCGAGCACGCGATCGGCCTGAAGACCATCGACGACGCCATCGAGATCCGGCGGCGCGTGCTGGTGGCGTTCGAGGCGGCCGAGCGCGAGCCCGAGGGCGCCGAGCGCGACGGCCTGCTGACCTTCGCGGTCATCGGCGGCGGCCCCACCGGCGTCGAGCTGGCCGGCGCGCTGCGCGAGCTGGCGCACTTCGTCCTGCGGCGGGACTTCCGCCGCATCGACTCGGATCACGCGCGGGTCGTGCTGATCGAGGGCGACGATCGCCTGCTGCAGGGCATGGATCCCGCCTCGTCGGACGCGGCGCGCGCGCAGCTCGAGGATCTGGGCGTCGAGGTGCGGCTGGGCGACATGGTCACCGGCGTCGACGCCGAGGGCGTGCAGCTGGGCGACGATCACCTGCGGGCGCGCACGGTGCTGTGGTCGGCCGGCGTCGAGGCGGTGCCGCTGACGCGCGAGCTGGGGGTCGAGGTCGACCGCGGCGGGCGCGTGAAGGTGAAGCCCGACTGCAGCGTGCCCGGCCACCCGGAGGTGTTCGTCGTGGGCGACGCCGCGACGCTCGAGGGGGCGGACGGGCGACCGCTGCCCGGGGTGTCGCCGGTGGCGATGCAGCAGGGCGAGTACGTCGCGCGGCTGATCGCCGAGCACCGCCTGCCCGAGCAGCGCGCGCCCTTCCGCTATCACGACAAGGGACAGATGGCGACGGTGGGCCGGCGGCGGGCGGTGGCCGAGACGCGGCGGGTGCGGCTGAAGGGCTTCCTGGCGTGGATGGCCTGGCTGCTGGTGCACGTCTGGTACCTGATCGGCTTCCGCAACCGGGTCGCGGTGCTGCTGAACTGGACGTGGCAGTACGCGACCTATCAACGTGGGGCGCGCCTGATCACCGGGGATCGGCTGGGCGCGCATCGGCGGCCGAAGGCGGCGGACGAGGAGGCTGGATGACGCGGTGGGTGTGGCTCGCGCTGCTGGTCGTCGCGGGGTGCGACGACGGGGGCGGCGGGCCGGGCGCGGGGGACGGCGCGACGACCGACGGGGCGATGGCCGACGCGGCCCCACGGGACGCCGCCCCGCGCGACGCGATCCCCCCGGACGCCGCGCCCCTCGACGCGGCGCGCCCGTCGACGCGGCGCCGCCCTGGACGCGGCGCCCGACGCGCGCGCCGCCCGACGCGGCCGCGCCGGACGCCAGGCCCCGGACGCCGCCCCGCTGGCCTGCCCCGATCCCAACCCGCAAGGCTGCGCCGAGGTCGGCTGTCCGCGGGGCGAGGTCTGCCGCCCGATGGGTGACTGCGTCCCCAGCCGCTGCGGCTGCGACGACGCGACCGGCGCCTGGGTGTGCACCGACGACTGCGGTGGCGGGCGCTGCGTGCCCGATCCCGGCGAGGGGTGCCCCGATCCCTCCCCCGCGGGCTGCGCGCTGACCGGCTGCCCCGAGGGCGAGCGCTGCGCCACCGAGGGCGAGGGCGCGGGCTGCCACCCGACGCGGTGCAGCTGCGACGCCGAGTCCGGCCGCTGGACCTGCACCCGCGACTGCGGGGGCGGCGCCTGCGTCCCGGACTGACGGCGTCAGCCGTTGGCCTGCCAGTACTTCTGGTAGCGGCTGAGCAGGTACAGCCCCACGGCGAACCCGAGCAGGATCAGCGCCCCGAAGGTGAGCGCGATCAGGCTGCGCAGCTTGCCGCTGTCGTGCGTGGTCTGCTTGCGCTCCAGCCGGCCCACCGCCGCCATCGCCGCGGTGAGCACCCGCTGGCGGTACGCCGCGACGCGGGGGTCTTCGGGCTGGCCGGGCGGCGTCAGGCGCCGATAGCACTGCCCCGCGTACTCGAGCAGGTCGGTCTCGGCGCACAGCCGGATGAACCCGCGGTGGCCCTCCTCGTCGTCGAGATCCCCCGCGAGCTCGGCCCACCGCGCCCGGATGCGGGCCCCCGCCGGGTGCCCCTCGAGGGGATCGCGCGCGAACTTGCGGGCCAGCTCGGCGTCGACCTTCGCGAACACCAGCCCGCAGGCGTGGCAGGCGTCGAGGGCGCGCTGCACGTGGCCGCACTTGGGGCAGGCGATCTCGCCGGGCGCGAGATCGGCCCCCTGGTCGGCCGCGGAGGGCGGCGCCGCCGCCGCGTCCTGCCGGGCGGGCTCGGCCATCACCGGGGCCAGGACGTTCACCGCGTCGCACACCCCGCACACGAACCCGAAGCCCCCGGCCACGGCGTCGAGGCCGGCCCGCTCTTCCGGGCTGCCGCAGCGATCGCAGGTCACGCGCACGGCGCCATTGTGCCGGCCGCGGGCCCGGGCGACAACGCGCGCGGTGCGCGACGGTCGTGGCACTGGGGGCTTCCATCGCCCGCCACCTGTGATAAGGGTGAGCCGACGTCGAGGGAGCGGCCCATGCACGACCGGGACGAGTCCGTCGCGCGGCTGCTGCGATTCCGCCAGTCGCTCGAGCAGCTCATCGAGGACGTCCTGCCCGGCCCGGCCGACTCGCTGGCCGCCGGCGGGCCGCCCGCGCCGCTGGACGTCTTCCTGCGCCCCGACGAGGTGGAGATCCACGTCGAGCTGCCCGGCGCGCGCGCCCGCGACCTCGAGGTGTCGGCCCTCGGCCAGCGCCTGGTCATCGAGGGCGTCCGGCCCGGCGAGCGCGCCGAGGCGGGCAGCTACCTCTGCCTCGAGCGGCCCATCGGCCGCTTCCGGCGCGTGGTCGAGCTGCCCGTGGTGGCCGACACGCGGCGCGCCACCGGCCACCTGCGCGACGGCGTGCTGGTGGTGCGCATCCCCCGAATCCAGGACCGCCGCGGGACGCCGCGCCCGGTGCCGATCGACGAGACGCCCCCCCGATGAGCCCGGCCCCCACCGACGACGTCACCTTCCCCGCCACCGTCCCGCTGGTGCCGGTCAAGGATCTGGTCGTCTCGCCCTTCATGATCGTGCCGCTGAACGTGGCCCGCGCGAAGTCCGCGCGCGCCATCGAGACCTCGCTGCAGGACTCGGGCGACCGGATGATCTTCCTCGTGGCCCAGCGCGAGGCCGCCGATCCCGATCCCGAGCCCGAGGCGCTGCACCGCGTCGGCTGCCTGGGCACCGTCCTGCGCATGGCGCGCGCCGACGGGCGGGTGCGCGTGCTGGTGCAGGGCCTCGTGCGCGCCCGCGTGGTGCGCTTCGTCGAGACCGAGCCCTGCTTCGTCGTCGAGCCCGAGCCCCTGCCCGACGTCCCCGTGCCGGCCGAGGCGCGGCTGCGCGGCGAGGCGCTGATGCGGGCCACCAAGGACAACATCGATCGCTTCGTGAAGGCGGGCGGGCGCTTCCCCGAAGAGGTCGCCCTGGTGATCCAGCCGGTGGAGGATCCCGGGCGCCTGGCCGATCTGGTCATCGCCAACCTGCGGGTGGGCCCCGCGGACGCGCAGGATCTGCTCGAGCGCGTGGATCCCCTGGCGCGGCTGGCGGCGATCAACGCGGTGGTCGAGAAGGAGCTGGGCATCCTCGACATGCGGCAGCAGATCGAGGAGGAGGCGCGGCAACAGATGTCGCGCACCCAGCGCGAGTACTTCCTGCGGCAGCAGCTGCGGGCCATCCGCACCGAGCTGGGCGACGAGGGGCACGACGCCGAGCTCGACGCGCTGCGCCAGCGGGTCGAGCAGGTGGGGATGCCGCCCGCCGCGCTGCACGAGGCCCGCCGGCAGGTCGAGCGGCTGGCGCGGCTGAACCCGGAGAGCAACGAGTCCGCGGTGGTGCGCCACCACGTCGACCGCCTGCTGGCCTTCCCCTGGGTGGAGGAGAGCCCCGAGTCGGTCGACCTGCTGAAGGCGCGCGCGGTGCTCGACGAGGATCACGACGGCCTCGACGAGGTGAAGGAGCGCGTGCTCGAGCACCTGGCCGTGCGCAAGCTGAAGGCCGACGCGCGGGGGCCCATCCTGTGCTTCGTCGGGCCGCCGGGCGTGGGCAAGACCAGCCTGGGGCGCAGCATCGCGCGGGCGATGGGGCGACAGTGCGTGCGCATCAGCCTGGGCGGCGTGCGCGACGAGGCGGCCATCCGCGGCCACCGGCGCACCTACGTCGGGGCCATGCCCGGGCGCATCGTGCAGGGGCTCGAGCAGGCGGGCACGCGCAACCCGGTGGTCATCCTGGACGAGCTGGACAAGCTGGGCGGCGACGGGCGCGGCGATCCGGCGGCGGCGCTGCTCGAGGTGCTGGATCCCGCGCTGAACCACGCCTTCCGCGATCACTTCCTCGACGTGCCCGTCGACCTCAGCCGGGTGCTGTTCGTCAGCACCGCGAACATCGTCGACCCCATCCCGGGGCCGCTGCGCGACCGGGTCGAGCTGATCCGGCTGTCGGGCTACACCGAGGACGAGAAGCTGCGCATCGCGCGGCGCCACATCGTGCCGCGCGCGCTCGACGCGCACGGCATCGACCGCGCGCAGCTGACGCTGTCCGACGCGACCCTGCGCGCGCTGATCCGCGACTACACGCACGAGGCGGGGCTGCGGACGCTCGAGAAGCACGTCGCGACGCTGTGCCGCAAGGTCGCGCGGCGCGTGGCCGAGGGCCGCACCGGCAAGGCCCGCGTGACCGCGGCGCGGCTGGCCGACTGGCTGGGGCCCCCGCGGCGCGCCACCGAGCGGCTGCCCGACGTCGACGAGGTGGGCACGGTGGTCGGGCTGGCCTGGACGCAGGCGGGCGGCTCGATCGTGGTGGTCGAGGCGACGCGCGTGCGCGGCGGGCCGGGGCTGAAGCTGACCGGTCAGCTGGGCGAGGTGATGAAGGAGAGCGCGCACGCGGCGCTGAGCTTCCTGCGCGCCCGCGCCGAGGCGTACGGGCTGGATCCCGAGGCGTCGTTCTCGGAGCACGAGGTGCACGTGCACGTGCCGGCCGGCGCCATCCCCAAGGACGGGCCCTCGGCGGGCGTGACGATGGCGACGGCGATCGCCTCGGTGCTGCTGCAGGCGCCGGTGCGCAACGACGTGGCGATGACCGGCGAGATCACGCTGCGCGGCCACGTGCTGCCGGTGGGCGGGCTGAAGGAGAAGCTGCTCGCCGCCGTGCGGGCGGGCATCCGCACGGTGCTGGTGCCCGAGGGCAACCTGCCCGATCTGCGCGACCTGCCGCCCGGCCTGCGGCGGCGGCTGCGGGTGGTGCCCTGCCGCCACGTCGAGGAGGTGTTCCGCGAGGCGCTCGTGCGGCCGGGCGCGGCGGGCGACGTCGAGGGGCCCTGGGCGGCGCCCGACGTCGCGCGCGGTGTGGAGCGCGAGGCGCGATAGCCGGCGATGCACTTCAACCTGCAGAAGCGCGAGCTGACCCTGAAGGTCGTCTACTACGGCCCCGCCCTGAGCGGGAAGACGACCAACCTGCAGGCGCTGCACGCCATGGCGCCGCAGGACACCGCCGGGCGCCTGATGACCCTCGAGACCCGAGACGACCGAACGCTGTTCTTCGACCTGCTGCCGATGGCCTTCCGGGGGCGCAACGGGGCGCGGGTGAAGCTGAAGCTGTTCACGGTGCCGGGGCAGGTGATCCACGACAGCACCCGCAAGGTGGTGCTGCAGGGCGCGGACGCCGTGGTCTTCGTGGCCGACAGCCAGATCGCCGAGACCGAGGCGAACAAGGAGTCGTTCCGCAACCTGCGGGTCAACCTGCAGGCCAACGGGCTGAGCCCGGATCTGCCGCTGGTCATCCAGTTCAACAAGCGCGACCTGCCGAACATCCGCAGCGAGGCCGAGCTGCGGCGGCTGGCGCAGGCGCGCAGCACCCCGATTCGTCCGGCGGTCGCCCTGCGCGGCGAGGGCGTGCGCGAGACGCTCGAGGCGCTGCTGCGCCTGACCTGGCAGCGGCTGGCGCTGGAAGAGAAGCTGGGCGTGGCCGCCGACGACTTCCTGACGCAGATGTTCGCGCGGTGGCGGCCGCCGCGCCCGGTCGCCGGAGGGGCCTCGTGAGCGGGATGTCGATCCTCGACCGCCCGGTGCGGCTCGCCGAGCTCTTCGAGCCCGAGGCCGTCGCCCACGTCACCCGCGCCTTCGTCGATCTGCACCGCGTCGGCGTGCGCCTGTACGACGCCGAGCACCGCGCGCTGGTCGAGGTGACGCGCGGCGAGGCGCTGTTCGACTGGCTCTTCGAGGATCCCGAAGCCAAGCGCGCCCTGACCGGCTTCATCTCGCGCCTCAAGCGCGCCGAGGTGGACGACGACGATCGCCTGGTGCTCGAGGATCCCGTCGCCAATACGCGCTTCTTGGCCCTGCCCGTCGTCTACGAGTTCGATCGCATGGGCAAGCTGGTGCTGGGGCCCTATCGCCCGCCCGGCCCCGCCGCGCGGGTGGACACGCCGCTGGCCGCCGGCCTCGACGCCGAGACGCTGGGCCAGCTGCGCGAGCCCCTGCGCCCCTTCGAGGACGCCGATCTCGAGGCCCGCGCCGAGGTGCTGCTGCGCGCGCTGGACGCCATCTTCCACGCGGGCTATCGGTCGCTGTTGACCAGCAACATGCACCTCGAGGCGATCACCGAGGCGTACAACGACCTGCAGACCGCCAACGCGCTGCTCGAGCGGCGCAACGCCGAGCTGCAGTCGACCAACGCGCGGCTGCTGGAGCTCGACGAGCTGAAGAGCAACTTCCTGGCGACGGTGAGCCACGAGCTGCGCACGCCGCTGACCTCGGTCATCGGGTACAGCGAGATGATGCTCGAGGGGCTGGCCGGCCCGCTCAACGAGGAGCAGCGCGAGTACATCCAGACGATCATGGAGCGCGGCGAGAGCCTGCTGCACCTGATCAGCGGCATCCTCGACATCTCGAAGATCGAGCGGGGCGGCGAGAGCGCCATCAACCGGGAGCCGGTCGAGGCGGCCACGCTCGTCGAGACGGCCCTGTCCACCGTTCGGCCGCAGGCGCTGAAGGGCCAGCTGAACCTCGAGCGCCGGCTGGCCGCCGATCTGCCCGTGCTGAACATCGATCGGTACAAGACACGGCAGGTGCTGGTGAACCTGCTGGGCAACGCGGTGAAGTTCACCCCGCCCGGCGGCACGGTGTCGGTCGAGGTCGACATCGCGGCCCTCGACGACGGCCGACCGGCGGTGCGCTTCGCGGTGCGCGACAGCGGCATCGGCATCCCCGAGGCCGAGCAGGCGCGCGTGTTCGAGGCCTTCTACCAGGTGGACAACACCAGCACCCGTGAGTACGGTGGGACCGGCCTGGGGCTGTCGATCGCGAACAGCTTCGTGCAGTCCCACGGCGGTCAGCTGAGCCTCGAGAGCACGCCCGGCGAAGGATCCACCTTCATCGTTCGCCTGCCCCTCGACGCCGGCGATGGCTGAGAGCATGTCGGTCGAGAGCGCCCCGGTGCCCCCCACCCGCCCCCTTCGCCGCCTAGGCTGCGATGCCCGACGAACCCCCGTCTGAAGCCGCCCTCGTGGCGGCCATCGGGGCCGAGCTCGCGCGCGCGGGCCGCCCCGCCGATCTCACCGACGACTGCGCGCGCCTGCGGGGGCGCACCGATCTCGTGACGCACGACGATCTGGTGGCCGGCGTGCACTTCGACCTGCGGCGGGATCGCCCCGAGCAGATCGGCGCGCAGGCCGCCGTGGCCAACCTGAGCGATCTGGCGGCCAGCGGCGGCGCGGCGGGCTGGCTGGTGTGGTCGCTGGTGCTGCCCCGCGACGTCGGCGTCACGACGGTGCGGCGGCTGACCCGCGGCTTCGCCGAGACGGCGGCGCGCCACGGGGCCTCGGTGGTGGGCGGCAACCTGACCCGCACGCCGGGGCCGCTGACCATCCCGGTGACCGCCGGTGGGCCCTTGGTGGGGCCGCGCGCGCTGACCCGCGGGGGCGCCCGACCGGGGGACGCCCTGTACGTCACCGGCCCGCTCGGCGACGCCGCGCTGGGCCACCTGTTCCCGGACGCCGCCGCGCGGGCGGTGCGCCACCGCTGGCGCCCGCACCTGCGCGAGGCCGCCGCGCTGGCCCGCTGGGGCCGGGTGACCGCCGCCATGGACATCTCGGACGGCCTGCTGCTGGACGCCGCCCGGCTGGCCGACGCGAGCGGCGTCGGCGTCGACGTCGACCGCGCCGCCGTGCCGGTGAGCGATCACTACCGGGCCCGCTGCGGCGACGACCTCGACGCGGCGCTCGGCGGCGGCGAGGACTACGTGCTGCTGTTCACGGCCCCCGCCGACGCCACGCCGCCGATCGCGTGCTGGCGCGTCGGCGGCTGCAGCGCGCGCCCCGGCCTGCGCCTGGACGGCCGGCCGATCGCCCCGCGCGGGCACGATCACTTCGGGTCGACCTGATGGACTACGTGCTGTTCGTCGGGCTGCTGTTGGTGTCCTGCTTCTTCTCGGGCAGCGAGACCGCGATGTTCAGCATCGGCAAGGTGGCCCAGACGCGGCTGCAGCAGAGCGATCGGCCCGCCGATCGGCTGATCACCCGGCTGCTGGCGTCGCCCCGCAACCTGCTGATCACGGTCCTCCTGGGCAACGAGCTCACGAACGTCGCGCTGTCGATCGTCAGCGCCACCATCACCGCGCGCCTGCTGGAGGATCTGCCCCTCGTGCAGCAGTCGCTGCTGTCGGCGGCGATGGTGGTGCCGCTGCTGCTGCTTTTCGGCGAGATCACGCCGAAGACCATCAGCGCGCTGCGCCCCGAGCTGGTCGCCCGCGTCTTCGTGCGGCCGCTGTCGGCCTTCGCCTGGCTGACGAGCCCGCTGCGCGCCTTCCTGCGCCGCTTCACCGACACCGTCGTGCGGCTGCTGGGCGGCAAGCCCGAGGCGCCGCCGGGGCAGATCGACGAGGCCGAGCTGCGCACGCTGGTCGACGTGGGCGCGGCCGAGGGCTTCGTCGAGGCCCAGGAGCGCGTGCTGATCCACAACGTGCTCGACTTCGACGATCTGACGGTGGCCGACGTGATGCGCCCGTGGAGCCAGGTGTTCACGCTCAACGTCGGGACGCCGGTGCAGGACGCGCTGGACGCCCTGGTCACCCACCGTTTCAGCCGCGTGCCGGTGTGGTCGGAGACCGGCACGCGCGTGACCGGCATCCTGTACGCCAAGGATCTGCTGCCCATCCGGTGGGGTGGTCGCGAGCCCCAGGCGCTGCGCCGGCTGCTGCGCCGGCCCGTCTTCACGCTGCGCCAGCGGCCGGCCAACGAGCTGCTCGACGAGCTGCGGGCCCTGCGCACCCACATGGCCGTCGTCGTCGACGAGTTCGGGCGCGCCATCGGCCTCATCACCATGGAGGATCTGCTCGAGGAGCTGTTCGGCCCCATCGAGGATCAGGGGCCGGCCGGGCGGCGGGGGAGCGGCGGTGCCTGAGGCCCTGTGGAACATCCTGCCCTGGGCCGTCGTGGCCCTGTGCATCGTGCTCGAGGCCTTCTTCGCGGCCGCCGAGCTGTCGATCGTGTCGGCCAACCGCATCGAGCTCGAGCGCGCCGCCCGCGACGGCAACCCGGCCGCGCGCCGCGTGATCTGGTTCCGCGACCACCCCGACCAGCTGTTCGGCACGACGCTCGTGGGCACCAACGGCTGCACGGTCACCGGCACGACCGTGGCCTCGCTGACGCTGCTGCAGATCGATCCCCTGCGCGGCGACTGGTTCGCGATGGCCCTGATGGCGCCCCTGGTGCTGATGGGCGGCGAGATCATCCCCAAGAGCCTCGCGCAGGCCCGCGCGATCAGCGTCTCGCAGCTCTTGTCGGGGCCCCTGACCATCGTGCACCGCGTGCTGAGCCCCGTGGTGGCGCTGGTGCGCGCCTACACCCGCCTGCTGTATCGCGCCCTGGGCATCCGCGGTGATCAGGCCGGCTCGCCGGTGGCGTCGCGCGAGGAGCTGGTGCTGCTGATGCAGTCCGACGCCGTCACCGCCGACGACGTGAACGAGGACGAGCGCGAGATGATCTCGCGCATCTTCGCCTTCGGCCACCTGCGCGCCCGCGACACGATGGTGCCCCTCGTCGAGATGGTGGCCGTGCCCCACGACGCCACCGTGCGGCAGGCGGCGGCGATCATCGCGCAAGTCGGCTTCTCGCGGCTGCCCGTCTACAAGGATCGCGTCGACGACGTGGTGGGCCTGCTGCACCACCTCGACGTGCTGCAGGCCCGGAGCCCGGATCAGCCGATCAGCGAGCTGATGCGCCCGCCCTACTTCGTGCCCGAGACCCAGGAGGTCGACGAGATCCTGATCATCCTGCAGCGCCAGTCGACCTCGGCGGCCATCGTCGTGGACGAGTTCGGCGGCGCGGTGGGGCTGATCACCCTCGAAGACGTGCTCGAGGAGATCGTGGGCGACATCGCCGACGAGTACGACCGCCAGACCGGCATGTGGCGCCAGGTGGCCGACGGCTGGGTGGTCAGCGCGCGCACCTCGGTCGAGGCGCTGAACGACGCCTTCGACGTCGCCATCCCGCTCGACGCGGAGTACGAGACCCTGGCCGGCTATCTGCTGGAGGCCCTGCGCCACATCCCGCGGGCCGGCGAGGCCGTCACCCTGCCCAACGGCGCCCGGCTGACCGTGCGGCGCGCCAACGATCGCGCCATCCAAGAAGTGCACCTGGCCGGCGCTCGCCGACGCACGTGAGCGGCGCGCGCCGACGGCCGGGTCGCGCCGGGCGCCTGTTGCCGCCGCTGGTGCTGGTGGCCCTGTGGACGCTGCTGCCCGATCTGCTGCTGTTCGACGCCCTGGCCACCGCGCACGCGCGCCTCGCGGGCGTCGTGGCCGGCGCCGCCGCCGCGCTGCTGACCGCCGCGCTCGCCGCCGTGCGCGCGCGCCGCGGCGTCCTGACCAGCTTCGCCCTCGCCCTCGACCTGGGCCTCGCGGTCACGATCTGCGCGGTCGGGCGCTGGCTCTGGTCGGCGCGCCACCCCGATCTGCCCTACTTCGAGTCCTTCTCGCTCTTCGCCCTGCAGCTGGCCACCGGCTGGGGGGTCGCCCTGTGGAGCCACGTCGCGGCGCGCGGCGCGATCACGCCGGGCGGGCCGCTGCCCGGGGTGCGCCTGGTGTACACCGTCGCCGCGGCCACCGTCGGCCTGCTGGCGGCCGTCGTGCTGGGCGTCGGGGTGTCGGCGCGCGCCGCGGGCCACCTGGATCGAGGGCGCGCCGAGCGCCTGGGCGAGCTGGCCGACGTCGTCGCCACGGGCGTGGCCGCCGCGCCCGGCGCGGCGCGGCGGCTGGTGCGGCTGGCCGCTCAGGAGGCCGGCACCGACGCCGCGCTGCTGCCCGACGACCAGCGCCCCGCGGTGCTGGCCGAGGCCGACGCCGTGGCGCCCGGGCCCGACGGCTGGTTGACCCGGCGCGGCGCCGCGCGGTGGCACGTGCGCGCCCGCCCCACCGCCGCCGGCACGATCTGGCTGTGGCAGGCCGCCAACGTGCGCCCGCCCGTCCGCGCGCCGGACGACGCCCCGGCGATGCTGATCCTCGCCTTCCTGGTGCTGGGCGCCCCGCTGGCCGCCTTCATGGTGGCCGACGATCTGCGGGTGCAGCTGACCGACATCGCCGCCGCGCTGCGCGCCATGGGCGCCGCGGCCGCCAGCGCCGAGCCCGCCGCCGCCGAGGCGGGGCCGCCCGGCGTGCCGATCGACGCCGAGGACGAGGTCGGCGATCTGGCCAAGGCGCTGAACGCCAGCTGCGCCCGCCTGGTGCACGAGAACCGCACCCTCGCCGCCGATCTGGACGCCGCGGCCCTGAGCGATCAGGCCCGCACCCGCTTCCTGGCCGCCGCCAACCACGAGCTGCGGACGCCGCTGAACAGCATCAACGGCTACTGCCACCTGCTGAGCGTGGGCGATCTGAGCGCGGGCCAGCGCGAGAGCGTCGAGGTCATCGCCCAGGGCGCGCGCCAGCTGCTGGGCCACGTCGACGACATCCTCGACCTGTCGCGCATCGAGGCGGGGCGCGAAGAGCAGCTGCGGCCGGCGCCGGTGGATCTGGCCGAGATCGCCCGCTCGGTGCTGCGGGCGCGCGGCGACGCGGCGGCGCCCGGGGTGACGACCGGGCTCGAGGCCGCCGCCGACGCGCCGCCGGTGCTGGCCGACGCCGACCGCATCCGACAGGTGGTCGAGAACCTCGTGGGCAACGCGCTCAAGTTCACGGCGGCCGGCAGCGTCCGGATCGAGGTGCGCCCGGTGCGGCTGCCGGGCGGCGATGCGGGCGTGCGGCTGACCGTCCGCGACACCGGCCGCGGCATCCCCGAGGAGGATCTCGAGACCATCTTCGAAGAGTTCCACCGCGTCCAGCGCCACCGGGACGTCGCCGGCACGGGGCTGGGCCTGGCGATCGCGCGACGGCTGGTGGGCCGCCAGGGCGGGCGCCTGTGGGTCGAGTCGGCGCTGGGCGAGGGCAGCGCCTTTCACCTCGAGATGCCCGCCGCGAGGCCGACGTGAGGGCGCGCGCGCTCGGGCGGGCCTGCGTGGTCGGCGGGACGGCCATGGCCGCCCTGCTGCCGGCCGCGCTGGTGCCGCGGCTGACCTGGCTGGGCGCCTCGACGCCGTGGTGGCAGCTGGGCGTGGCGGTCACGGCGGCGACGCTGGCCGTCTGGGCCGTGCGCTGGAGCGATCGGACGCTGTCGCCCCTGGGGCCCGACGCGGCGGCGCCCGGCGCCCGCCGTCGGGTGGCCCACGACTTCCCGTTCCAGCTGGCCCGCCTGGGCTTCCTGGCCGCGCTCGGCGCGGGCGGCGCGTCGACGATCGCGCTGGCCGCCACCGGCACCGACGCGTCCACCGCGCTGGTGGCCGGCGTCGTGACCTACCTGTTGATGCTGCCGCCGGTGCTGGGCACCTACCTGCTGACCCGCCGCGCGCTGCGCCCCTCGACCATCGAGGTGTCGGCGACCACCCAGCCGATCGGCGGGCTGCGACAGGCCGTCGGCATGCGCCTCGCCTTCGCCGTGCAGCTGCCCGTCGTCGTCTGCGCGGCGGGCATCGTGCTGGTCGAGCAGGCCGACGGCGGGCGGTACGCGCGCGACGTCGAGGCGCACGCGCGCGCCCGCTGGGCGACGCTGGCGGCGCGCACGCTGGCGGCGCTGCCCGACGACGCGCGCGCGCCGCCGCCTTCGCCGCCCTCACGCCGCCGGCCGGCGTGCACCGCGGCGCCGATCCGCAGGCCCCGTTCGCCTTCGAGCTCGAGCCGGCCCACGAGGCGGGCGGGCGGCCCTGGACGCTGCGCCTCGGCCCCCTGGCGCTGCTGGGGCTGGTGATCCTGCTCGCGACCTGGCTCGGGCGGTGGCTGGCCCGCGAGGTGACCGACGAGCTGGCCACGGTGCAGAGCGGTCTCGAGGCCCTGCACGCCCCGCCGCCCCCCGGCATGCCGGACGAGCGGCCCCGCGCGCCCGCGCTGGGCGAGGCCGTGGCGCTGCACGAGACCCGCGCGCTGGTCGAGGCCTTCCAGGTGGCCGTCGCGGGCTTCGAGCGGCAGCGCGCCGCCCTCCGCGAGGCCGCCGCCGGCCGCCGCCGGGCCGAGCAAGCGAAGGCCCGCTTCCTCGCCCACCTGAGCCACGAGCTGAAGAGCCCGCTGAACAGCATCCTGGGCTTCGCCGAGCTGCTGCTCGCCGAGATCGACGGGCCGCTCGGCGCGCGGCAGAAGGAGCAGGTGGCGATCATCTGGCGCAGCGGCGAGTCGCTGCTGCGGTTCATCCTGGCGCTGCTCGACCTCGCGCGGCTCGAGGGGCCGGGCGCCGAGGCGCTGGAGCCCGAGCCGGTCACCGCCGACGGCCTGGCGCGGGCGGTGCTGGGGCAGCTGCGGGCCGATCCGCTGGGGCGGGTCAAGGTGACGGTGCCCGCGCCCAGCGGCGCCGACCGGCGGTGCCGCACCGACGCGACCGCCACGTCGCGCGCGCTGGTGCTGGCGGCGGGCATCCTGCACGACGCGGCCGAGCGCGGCGAGGTCGAGATCGCGATCGGCCCCAACGAGGCGGGCGGCCTCGACGCCACCGTGCGGGTGGTGGCGCTCGACGCCGACGAGACCGAGCGGGTGCGCCTGATCGAGCAGGTGTCGACGGCGCGCCGGCGCTGGAGCCCCGAGGACGACGAGAAGTTCGGCGCCACCGCCGCCACGCTGATGCTGCTGCGCCGCCTGGCCGAGGTGCTGGACGGGCGCTTCACGGCGGTGAACGCGGGCTGGCCGCGCTTCACGCTGTCGCTGCCGCCGGACTGAGGCGCGCGGCCCCCGGCCCGGCCGCGGCATCAGGAAGGACGACGCCCCCACCCACCGCGAGGTGCCCATGTTCTTCGGCAAGTCCGCGAAGGCCCGCATGCCCAGCCCCGACGAGGCCCTGCCCGGCCGCGACCACCCCCTCGAGGCGCCGCCGGCGCGGCACGCCGTGCTCGACGCGCCCCTCGCGCCGCCCTACCCGGCCGGCACCCGGCTCGCCACCTTCGGCATGGGCTGCTTCTGGGGCGCCGAGCGCCGCTTCTGGCAGGTGCCGGGCGTCGTCTCGACCGCCGTGGGCTACGCCGGCGGCTTCACGCCCCACCCCACCTACCGCGAGGTGTGCAGCGGCCTCACCGGGCACAACGAGGTGGTGCAGGTGGTCTACGATCCGCAGCGGGTGCGCTACGGCGACTTGCTGAAGGTGTTCTGGGAGGCGCACGACCCGACGCAGGGCATGCGGCAGGGCAACGACGTCGGCACGCAGTACCGCTCGGGCATCTACTGGCACGACGCCGATCAGCGCGCCGAGGCCGAGGCGTCGCGGCGCACCTTCGAGCAGGCCCTGCGCGCCGCCGGCAAGGATCCGGTCACGACCGAGATCGAGCCGGCCCCGGCGTTCTACTTCGCCGAGGCCTATCACCAGCAGTACCTGCACAAGAACCCGGGCGGGTACTGCGGGCTGGGGGGCACGGGGGTGTGCTACCCGGCCGACGACTGAACGTCGTTCCGGGCACCACCCAGAACACCGTTCGACGTCGCGACACTCAGGGGTTGGCCGACTCTTCGCCCTCGGCGTCGGCGGGGCGCTTGGCCGCGGCCTTGCGCACCTTCGGGGGCGCCGGGGCGTCGGCCCCGTCGCTCGCCGCGGCCTTCGTGGTCGTGGCCTTGCGCGCGGTCGTCTTCTTCGCGGGGCTCTTCTTGGCGGCCGCCTTCTTGGCCGGCGCCTTCTTCGCGGTCGACTTCTTCGCGGTGGTCGTCTCGCCGGCCGCCTTCTTGGTCGACCCCTTCTTGCCCCGCTTCGGCGCCTTCGCGCGCGCCGCGAGCAGCTCGACCGCCTGCTCCATCGTCACCGCCTCGACGGTGACGCCGTCGGGCAGCGACGCGTTGGTCCGGTCGTGCTTGACGTAGGGCCCGTAGCGCCCGTCCATCACCACCACGGGCTTGCCGTCCTCGGGGTGCGCGCCCAGCTCGCGCAGGGCCGAGGGCTTGCGGCTGCGCGCGTTCTTCTTCTCTTCGAGCAGCTGCAGCGCCCGCGGCAGATCGACGCCGAGCACGTCGTCACCGGCCTTCAGCGACGCGTACACCTTCTCGTGCACGACGTAGGGCCCGTAGCGCCCGATGCCCGCCTCGACGGGCGCGCCGGTCTCGGGGTGGTCGCCGATGCGCCGCGGCAGCGACAGCAGCGACAGGGCCTTCTCGAGGTCGATGTCCTCGGGCTTCGTCTTGGGCGGCAGCGACGACCGCTTCGGCTTCTTGTTGTCGTCGCTCGTGTCCCCGAGCTGCACGTAGGGCCCGAAGCGGCCCACCCGCACGTAGACCGGCAGCCCGGTCTCGGGATCCTCACCCAGCGGCGCCTCGCCCTGCTCGGCCTGCGCCTTCAGCTTGTCGATGAAGGCCTCGTCGACGTCGGCCGGCGCCACCTCGGGCGGCAGCGACAGCGACTTCGGCTTCTCCTCGCCCTCGGACGGCAGCTCGACGAAGGGCCCGTAGCGCCCCAGCCGCACGGCGTAGGGCCCCAGCCGGTCGGCCTTGATGGTGCACACCTCGCGGGCGTCGATCTGCTCGCCCTCCTGCACCCCGCCCTGCAGCACGCGCTCGTAGAAGTCCTGCAGGTAGGCCTCGCGGTCGTTCTGACCGTCGGCGATCTGATCGAGCCAGCTCTCCATCGCCGCGGTGAACTCGACGTCGACCACCTTGCCCAGCGTCTGCTCGAGCAGGTTGGTCACCGCCATCGCCGTGAAGGTGGGCACCAGCTGGCGCTGCTGCGCCTGCACGTAGCCCCGGCGCTGGATGGTCTCGATGATGCTGGCGTAGGTGCTCGGCCGGCCGATGCCTTGCGTCTCGAGCGCCTTCACCAGCGTCGCTTCGGTGTAGCGCGCGGGCGGCCGCGTCTCGTGACCCACCGCCTCGACCGCCTTGTTCTCGACGACGTCGCCCTCGTCGAGGCGCGGCAGCGGGCTGCTCTGATCGTCCAGCATCTGGCCGGGATCGTCGGTGCCCTCGACGTAGGCGCGGAAGAAGCCGGGGAACAGCACCTCGCGGCCGCTGGCGCGGAACACGCAGGCCTTGCCGTCGGCGGGATCCTGCACCTGCAGCTTCACCGTGGTCATCGCCACGATCGCGCTGGCCATCTGGGTCGCGACGGTGCGCTTCCAGATCAGCTCGTACAGCCGCCCTTCCTCGCCGGTGAGCTTCAGCTCGGCCACGGTGGGCATCTGCGTGCCGGCCGGGCGGATGGCCTCGTGGGCCTCCTGCGCGCCCTTCGACGAGGTCGAGTAGCGGCGCGGCGACTTGGACAGCAGCTCGGCGCCGTAGCGCCGGTCGATCATCTTGCGCACCGCGTCGATGGCCTCGTTCGAGAGGTTCACCGAGTCGGTTCGCATGTAGGTGATGTGGCCGTTCTCGTACAGCCGCTGGGCCACCTGCATCGTGCGGGCGGCGCTCATGCCCAGCTTGCGGTTGGCCTCCTGCTGCAGCGTCGAGGTGGTGAAGGGCGGGTACGGGTTGCGCACCTGCTCCTTGCGGTCGACCTCGACGACGGTCATCGAGCGATCGGCGAGGCGATCGCGCAGGGCGCGCGCGGCGGCCTCGTCGAGGCGCAGCACGTCGCGCCCTTCGATCAGCTTGCCGGTGTCCGAGTCGAAGTCGCGCCCGCTGGCGAGCGACTGCTCGCCCACCGCCACGAGCTGCGCGTCGAAGGGCTGGGCGCTGCGCTCGGCGGTGGCCTTCAGGCCCCACCAGCTCGAGGTGACGAAGGCCATGCGCTCGCGCTCGCGCAGCACCAGCAGGCGGACGGCGACGCTCTGCACGCGGCCGGCCGACAGCCGCGGCGCGACCTTCTTCCACAGCAGCGGCGACACCTCGTAGCCCACGAGGCGGTCGAGCACGCGGCGGGCCTCCTGGGCCTCGACCAGCTTCTCGTCCAGCGCGCGCGGCGCGTCGAGGGCCTTCTGGATGGCCTCGCGGGTGATCTCGTGGAACACCATGCGGTGCGTCGGCACCTTCGGCTTCAAGAGCTGCAGCAGGTGCCAGCCGATCGACTCGCCCTCGCGGTCCTCATCGGTCGCGAGGTAGACGACCTCGGCGTCCTTGAGCGCCCGCTTGAGCTCGGCGACCACCTTCTTCTTGTCGCCGGGCACCACGTACACCGGCTCGAAGCCGTGCTCCACGTCCACCGCCAGGCGCGCCCACGGCTTGCCCTTGATCGACGCCGGCACCTCCGCCGCCGACGAGGGCAGGTCGCGCACGTGGCCCATCGAGGCCTCGACCTGGTAGCCCGCCCCCAGGAACTTCCGGATGGTGCGGGCCTTGGTGGGGGACTCGACGATCACCAGTGCATGGCCCGCGCTGGGCGCCGCTGCCGCCATCCTCACCTCCGTTCACCCTGCTGGGCCGGCAGGTTGACCGCTCGCGAAGTTGGTTGCAAGCCCCGGCACGGAAAAAGGCCGCGCCGCCTCGGCCCCTTCACGCGCGCGCAGCACGGGCGCGAGGGTGTGATTCAAACCCGTTGGTCGGCAGCTGAGCGGTTGTCGCAGCCGGTGGTGCGCGGCGTTGTCGGGTTGGGCAGCGCGGCGAGGGGCAGGAAGGGCACGGGTCGGTGGTCGCGGGCGAGGCGATGGGCACGCTGAACGCAGTCCCAGGCGGTGCCCTCGATCTCGGCCGCACGGGTCGGTGGGCGTGATCGCGGCGGTGGGCACGAGCGTGAGCATGTTCACCGGCGGGCCGAGGTCACGGCGCTGCGGTTCGGTGAGCGCGGCAGGGGGATCGAAATCGGGCGGGCGCACTGGCAGACTTCGGTTGCTACACGGAGGTCGACCAATGCTCCCGCCCGACGTGGATTCTATCCTCATCACCCTGAAGTCGCGCTACCGGAATTGTCTTCTGGGCTGCGCTGAGGGTGATGCGGTGCCCGACCTGCTGTCCGCCGAGGAACAGGTTTCGGAGCTGGTCCGTACGCTGGGGCACGACCTTCTGCAGATCTTCGTCACCGTGCGTGGCGCCCAGGCGAAGCAGGTCCGGGGGTTGTGCTCGTGCGGCCGGCCCGCGGCGCTGCACCGGACGACGAAGTGGCGGCGCGAAACGCCGTTCGGGCCCGTAGTCGTCGAGGATCCGTACGTGTACTGCCGTGCGTGCCGCAGCGGCGATCGGCCGCTGCACGGTTTGCTCGGCACCGATCGGGAGACGTGGTCGCTGCTCGTGCAGGAGGCCGCCGTCGATCTGGTCGCCGACGAGCCAGCCGGTAAGGCGGTGGCCAAGCTGGAGCGCCATCACCCGGGGGTGGAGATGGAGCGCACGACGGCGCTGCGAATGCTCCATGAGCATGGTGGCCACGCGCGCGACTTCATCGGTCGCAAGCTCGAGGTGGCCCGCCAACTGGTCGAACGCCCTGCGCGGGCTGCTGACGGGGGCGCCGATGAACTGGAGGTCGAGTGGGACGGCGGCATGATCCCGGTGGCCACCCTCGAGCCGATCGAGGTGCCCGAGGGCGAAGAGCCGGAGTTGACCCCAGTGCGAGGACTGCCGAAGCGCAAACGCAAGTGCCGGTGGGAAGAGGCCAAGGTGGGCCTCGTGCAGAAGCCCGGCGAGGTCGACCGTCTCTACTCGGCGAGGCCGACCGACGAACTGGACGAGTCGTTCGACGACCTGTTCGCGCTTGCTCTCCTTAAGGGCTGGACGGAGCAGACCGAGGTACGCGGGCTCGCGGATGGCGCCCTCCACATCCGCTCCCGCATGGAGGAGGTCTTCAACGCCGGACCCTTCCGGTTCATCTTGGACCGCCCCCATTGCAAGGAACACCTCAGCTCGGCGAGCGAGCTACTCGGGGCGGAAGGCGCGCTCGGGGAGGGGGTGACGCCGAAGCTGTGGGCCGCCGATGCCCTGGGCAGGATCGAAACCGGCGATACGGACAGCGTCGTCGCCGAGTTGACCCGAGCCTGGGAACGGTCGGGGCCCGACCCGAAGTCACGCAACGACGATCTCCGTCGCGAGGCCGCCTACTTCGACCGTAACAGCGACGCCACCCGATATGCCGACTTCCGGGCGGAGGGCTGGAGCACTGCCAGTAGCGAGGTCGAGAGCGCTCACCGCCACGTGGTTCAGGCCCGCGTGAAGATCGCCGGCGCCTGGTGGCACCCGGACAACGTCAGCAACATCCTCGCCCTACGCGTGCTGAAGGCCAACGGCTGGTGGCAGGAGTACTGGGCCGAACGACGAGACGCCTGGAGGACACGTGCAGAGAGCTTCGCCGAAGCGCGCCGCGCCGCGGCCTGACGCTCACCGCATCATCTGCCGCCACCCTGTCGCCTTGCAGCCGGCGGCCCTGGGCGACGTGCGCCCTACGAACCCCCTTGCACCGACTCGCGCCCGTGCCCGACGTGTGACGTCGACGTAGGCGCCCGCGACGCGGCCGACCCGGCCACGCCGCAACCGAAGAACCAACGGCCGTCGATCAGACCCCGGGCGCGAGCCGAGCTTGCGTAGCGGGCCCGCGGCCCTTACAACGGCAGGGCGCAGGCGCATGGAGGACCCGGCGGTTGACCGCGCAGCAGGAGACGCTCCGACGCCTCGTCGACGCCATCAACGGGGTGGTGCGGGGCAAGGACACCGTGGTGCTCGACGCCCTGACCGCGGTGCTCGCGCGCGGCCACCTGCTGCTCGAGGACGTGCCCGGCGTCGGCAAGACCACCCTGGGCCACGCCGTCGCGCGCGCCCTCGGCTGCACCTTCCGCCGCATCCAGTTCACGAGCGACCTTTTGCCCAGCGACATCCTGGGCGTGAACATCTTCCTGCGCGACGAGGGCCGCTTCGACTTCCGGCCCGGGCCGATCTTCGCGAACGTCGTGCTGGCCGACGAGATCAACCGCACCACCCCCAAGACGCAGAGCAGCCTGCTCGAGGCGATGAACGAGGGGCAGGTGTCGATCGACAACGAGACCCGGCCCCTGCCCGACCCGTTCATCGTCATCGCCACCCAGAACCCGCAGGACTTCCACGGCACCTATCCCCTGCCCGAGAGCCAGCTCGACCGCTTCATGGTGCGGCTGCACATGGGCTACCCGGATCAGCGGGTCGAGCGCGACATCCTGCGCGCGGGCGGCGGCGCCGATCCCCTCGGGCGCCTCGAGCCGCAGCTGTCCATCGAGGATCTGCGCGGCCTGCAGGACGCCGTCGACGCCGTGCGCGTGGACGATCTCGTGCTGGACTACGTGATGGCGTTGGTCGAGGAGTCGCGGCGGACGCCGCAGCTCGAGCTGGGCGTCAGCACCCGCGGCGCCCTCGCCCTGCAGCGCGCCGCGCGCGCCCGGGCCCTGCTGCTGGGGCGCACCTACGTGCTGCCCGACGACATCAAGGCGCTGGCGGTGCCCGTGCTGGCCCACCGCGTCCACGCCACCGGCACGGCCGAGGGCTTGCTGCGGGCCCACGACGAGGCCGAGCAGGTCATCCGGCAGCTCATCGAGCAGGTGCCGGTGCCCGTCTGAAGCCCCCACCGGGCCGTCAGTCGAACAGCTCCTTCAGCTTCTCGAGGAAGCCCTTGCGCCGGGGCGCCGCCGCGGTGGCCCCCTCGTCCGCTTCGAGCGTGTCCTCGAAGGCCTCGAGCAGCTCGCGCTGCTTCGCCGTGAGGTTCTGCGGCGTCTCGATCTGCAGCTTCACCAGCTGATCGCCCGCGCCCCGCCCGCGCACCAGCGGCAGCCCCTTGCCGCGCAGCCGCAGCGTCTTGCCCGACTGCGTGCCCGACGGCACCTTCACCCGCGCCTTGCCGTCCAGCGTGGGCACCTCGATGGTGGCCCCCAGCGCGGCCTGCGGGAAGCTGATCGGCACCTCGCACACCAGATCGTCGCCGCGCCGCTCGAAGAAGGGGTGGGGCTCGACCTCGATCTGCACGTACAGATCGCCGGCCAGGCCGGCGTCCTGGCCCGCGTGCCCCTCGCCGTCGAGGCGCAGCTTGTGCCCGGTGGCGATGCCCGGCGGCACCGGCACCTTCAGCGTCACCTCTTCCGACACCTGCCCCGCGCCCCGGCAGGCCGGGCACGGGCTGGTGATGCGCGTCCCCTGCCCCCGGCAGTCCGGGCAGGCCTGCAGCATCGCCACGAAGCCGGCGCGCACGCGCACCTGGCCCATGCCGCCGCAGGTGTCGCAGCGCACGGGCCGCGTGCCGGGCGCAGCGCCGCTGCCGTCGCAGGTGTCGCAGGCGCCCCGCCGGGTGAAGGTGACCGAGCGATCGCCGCCCCGCGCCACCTCGTCCAGCGTCACGGTCATCGGCACCTGCAGATCGCGCCCGTGGCGCGCCCGGCCGCCGCGGAAGAAGGCGCCGAAGAGCTGCTCGAACAGGTCGCCGCCGAAGACGTCGCGCACGGTGTCCGGATCGAAGCCGAAGGGCCCCTGACCGCCGCCGAAGCCGCCCGGCGCGTCGTGGCCGAAGCGATCGTAGCGCGCCCGCTTCTCGGGATCGCTCAGCACCGCGTAGGCCTCGTTGACGGCCTTGAACTGCTCCTCGGCGTCCGGATCGGCGTTGCGATCCGGGTGCAGCTGCATCGCCTTCTTCCGGAACGCCTTCTTCAGCGCCTCGGCGTCGACGTCACGGGCGACGCCCAGCAGCTCGTAGTAGTCCTGCTTCTCGGCCACGGTGGTGGGATCCGGTCACGCGGCGCGGGTCGCGCCGCGACCGACGCCGGCGGCGACGTCGACTAGGGCGCTTCGGGATCGAAGCCGTCGGTGGCGTCGTTGTACATCGCGTCGGCGATGCGGTAGGCCGACTGCTCGAGGTTGCTGATCGCCAGGCGCAGCTCCTCGGGATCGACCGTGTCCATCGACGCGCGCAGGGTGTCGACGTCGTTGCGGATCTCCTCGACGTCGAGGGGCGACAGGATGTCGCCGTACTCCTCGAGCGAGCGCTCCGTCGTGTGGATGAGGCCCTCGGCCGTGTTGCGCAGCTCGACGAGCTCCTTGCGCTCGGCGTCCGCCGCCTTGTGGCGGTCGGCGTCGGTCATCATCCGGTCGATCTCGGCCTCGCTCAGGCCGCTCGACGGCCGGATCTCGACCCGCTGCTCGCGCCCGGTGCCGCGATCGCGCGCGGCCACGTGCAGGATGCCGTCGGCGTCGATCTCGAAGGCCACCTCGATCTGCGGCACCCCCCGCGGCGCCGGCGGCAGGCCGACCAGATCGAAGCGGGCCAGCGATCGGTTGTCCTTGGCCATCTCGCGCTCGCCCTGCAGCACGTGCACCGACACCATCGGCTGGTTGTCGACCGCGGTGCTGAACACCTGCGCCTGGCTGTAGGGGATGGTGGTGTTGCGCGGGATGATGCGGGTGAAGACGCCGCCCTGCGTCTCGACGCCCAGCGACAGGGGCGTGACGTCCAGCAGCAGCACGTCCTCGACGTCGCCGCTGAGCACGCCGCCCTGGATGGCCGCGCCGACCGCGACCACCTCGTCGGGGTTCAGGCCCTTGCTCGGCGGCTTGCCGAAGAACTCGGCCACCCGCTGCTGCACGCGCGGCATGCGGGTCATGCCGCCCACCAGCAGCACGGCGTCGATGTCCTCGACCCCCAGCCCGCCGTCGGTCAGCGCGGCCTGGCAGGGCTCGAGCGTGCGGTCGACCAGATCCTCGACCATCGCCTCGAACTTGGTGCGCGTGATGCGCACGTTCAGGTGCTTGGGCCCGGTGGCGTCGGCGGTGATGAAGGGCAGGTTGACCTCGGTCTCGAGGGCCGAGCTCAGCTCGTGCTTGGCCTTCTCGGCCGCCTCCTTCAGCCGCTGCAGCGCCATCTTGTCGCCGCGCAGGTCGATGCCCGTCTCCTCGTCGAACGACTCGAGCAGGAACTCGATGATGCGGAAGTCGAAGTCCTCGCCGCCCAGGTAGGTGTCACCGCTGGTGGCCACCACCTCGAAGACACCGTCGGCCAGCTCGAGCACCGAGATATCGAAGGTGCCGCCGCCGAGGTCGTAGACCGCGATGCGGTGCGCCCCGTCGCGATCGAGGCCGTAGGCGAGCGCCGCGGCCGTGGGCTCGTTGATGATGCGCATCACCTCGAGCCCGGCGATGCGGCCGGCGTCCTTGGTCGCCTGGCGCTGGGCGTCGTTGAAGTACGCCGGCACCGTGATCACCGCCTGGTGCACCTCTTCGCCCAGGTAGTCTTCGGCCGTCTGCTTCATCTTCGACAGGATGAAGCTGCCCACCTCGGCCGGGCTGTAGTCCTTGCCCCGCAGGTGGATCCACGCGTCGCCGTTGTCGGCCTTCACCACCTGGTAGGGGAAGCGGTCGATGTGCTCGGCCAGCTCGGGGCTGTCCACCTTGCGACCGATCAGCCGCTTCGATGCGAAGACGGTGTGCTCGGGGTTGGTGATGGCCTGTCGCTTGGCGATCTGGCCCACCAGGCGCTCACCGCTCTCGGTGATCGCCACCATCGAGGGCGTCGTGCGGCTGCCCTCGGCGTTGGGGATCACGACCGGCTCGCCGCCCTCGATGTACGCGACGCACGAGTTGGTCGTGCCCAGATCGATCCCGATGATCATGCGTTCGTGGCCCCCCTGGCCGTCCCAGCCTCGGCTCCCCCAGCCTCGCCCCGGCGCCTCACGCGTCGCTGGCCGAGTCGTCCTCGGACGTGGTTCCCTCCGGCGCCTTCGATACCACCACCATGGCCGGTCGCACCAGCCGGTCGTGCAACATCCAACCCCGCTGGAAGACTTGAATGACCGTGTTCGGCGGGTGCTCCGCCGACGGCATCTGCGTCATGGCCTCGTGCACCTGGGGATCGAAGGGCTCACCCAGCGCCTCGAAGGGCCGCGCGCCGTACGACTCGACGACGCCGAGGAACTGCTTCCACACCATGCGCACGCCCTCGACGAGGCCCTCGTTGCCCCCCTCGGTCTCGGCGTGCCCCAGCGCGCGCTCCATGTTGTCGACCACCGGCAGCAGATCCTTGAGCAGCCCCTCGATGCCGAACTTGCGGGTCTCTTCCCGCTCCTTCGTGTGCCGCTTGCGCATGTTCTCGAGGTCGGCGGCCTGGCGGTACGCCCGGCTCTTCCACTCGTCGATCTGCGTCTCGAGCCGCGCGATCGTCTCGACGTCCGCCGGGGCGCTCTTCGCGGGCGCCTCGTTGGCCTTCTTGTCGCCCCCCAGGGCCGCGGCGGCCGCCTCGGCGGCGGCCTGCATCTGCTCGTCGAGGCCAGGCCCCTTGTTGCTCGCCTCGGACATGCTTCCTCCTCGCCCTCGTCTCTTTTTTGGGCCGGCCCCGGCGCCTCAGCGCGCCCCGGCCCGGCCGAGCATACCGCTGATCGCGCTGGCCGTATAACCGACCCAAGGCACGATCCGCGCGTAATCCATGCGCACCGGTCCGATGATGGCAACCGCCCCCAGCGATCGCCCGAAGGCCCCGTAGGCCGCCGTGACCAGCGTGCAGCCGCTCAACCCCCCGACCCCCAGCTCGTCGCCGAACACGACCCGGGCGCCCCCCTCGGCGGCCAGCTCGTCCAGCAACGTCAGCAACAGCTGCTTGTCCTCGAGCGCCCGCATCACCTCGCCCAGCCGGCCCGCGTCGTCGGCGTGGGTCAGCAGGTGCGTGCGCCCCTCGACGAAGACGGCGTCGTCCGGCGTCTCGGCCTCGGGCAGCGCCCGGCCGGCGAGGCGCAGCAGCGGCGCGTCGGGATCGACGTCCGCCTCGGCGCCCTCGAGCTCGGCGGCGAGGGCCGCGCGCACCGCCACCACGGTGCGGCCGGCGAAGCGCTCGTTGAACAGGTTCTGGGCCCGCGCCAGGTCGTCGGCGCGGCCCTCGAAGCGCACGACGCGATCGCAGACCGTGCCGTCGACCAGCACCAGCACGGCCAGCACGCGGTCGCCGCCCAGCGCCACGAGCTGCAGCCGGTCGACCGCGACCGCGTCGACGCGGGGGCGCCGGCCGACCGCGGTGCGCGTGCAGGTGACGGCCAGGTGGCGCGAGGCGGTGCGCACGAGATCCTCGGGGGCCTCGCCGGCGGCGAGCAGCGCGGCCGACAGGCCGTCGCGCTGGGCCGCGGAGGGGGCCCGCGCGCGCATCAGGTGGTCGACGTACAGGCGCAGCCCCTCGTGGGTGGGCACGCGGCCGGCCGAGGTGTGCGGCTGCGCGAGCAGCCCCGCCTGCGTCAGCTCGCCCATCACCACCCGCACGGTGGCGGCGCTGACCGGCAGGCGCGCGTGGCGCAGCGCGGCGGTCGATCCGACGGGCTCACCGGTGCGCAGGTAGCCGGCGACGACGCCCCGCAGCACCCCGGCGGCGCGGGGGCCCAGACCGGCGGGGCCGGGCGCGCGTCGCGCGCGCGGGTCGTTCCGAGGGGGGCGTCTCTGCACGTCGGCGGATTATCACTCGCCCCAACAACCGAGTCAAGACGCCGAAATCCGGCCGAAATCAGCGACTTGCGGGCGCCTCGAGCAGCGCCAGCACCACCCGGTTCAGGAAGGGCCGCGCCGCGTCGGTCACCGCCCAGCGCCCCTCGGCGGTGACGCGCAGATCGCCGCGCGCCGAGAGCCCCCGCGCCGCGTCGCCGAAGCGCGCCTCGAGCGCCGCGTCCACCGGCAGCCCGCGATCGAGGCGCAGGCCGCACAGCACGCGCTCGTCGAGCAGCGTCTCGGCGTCGATCGCCTCGCGCGAGGCCTCGGCGGGCGCGCCGGCCCGCGCGCCCGCGAGGTAGTGCCGCGGCGCGCGGGCGTTCACCCAGCGCTCGCCCACCCGCCCGTCGTGCCAGAAACCGTGCGCGCCGGCGCCCAGCGCGAGGTAGGGATCGAAGGTCCAGTAGAGGCTGTTGTGCACCGCCTCGTGCCCCGGCACCGCGGCGTTCGACACCTCGTAGGGCACCACCCCCCGCGCGCGCAGCGCCGCGCGGATCTGCGTGAAGGCGTCGGCCAGCACGTCGTCGGGCGCCAGCAGCGACTCGCCGCGGCGGGCCCGCGCGCCGAACGCGGTGCGATCCTCGATGGTCAGCTGGTAGGTCGAGACGTGGGTGGGGCCCAGATCGCACGCGGCCTCGACGTCGGCCAGGGCGGCGGCGAGGGGCTGCCCGGCCGCGCCGTGCATCAGATCGAGGCTCAGCTCGGCGAAGCCCGCCCGCCGCGCCGCGTCCACCGCCGCGCGCGTAGCGGTCGCGTCGTGCGCCCGCCCCAGGCGCGCCAGCAGCGCGTCGTCGAAGGTCTGCGCCCCGACGCTCAGGCGGTTGACGCCCGCGACGCGCAGGCCCCGCAGGTGGTCGAGCGTGACGTCCTCGGGGTTGCACTCGACGGTGATCTCGGCGTCGGCCGCCAGGCCCAGCCGGCCGGCGACGCCGTCGATCACGGCGCCGACGCAGGCCGCCGGCCACAGGCCCGGCGTCCCGCCGCCGAAGTAGACGCTGACCGGCGCGCCGAAGCCCTCGAAGGCCGGCGCGCGCGCCGCCAGCTCGGCCAGCACCGCGTCGCGATAGGCCGCGTGCGGGATGCTGCGCGTCACGGCGACGGTGAAGTCGCAGTACGGGCAGTGGCGGCGGCAGTACGGGTAGTGGACGTAGACGCCGTAGCGCCTACCAGCGGCCGTCGACGTTCTTGATGAAGTCGTAGGGGTAACCGGGCGCCTCCGCGCTGGCCTCGTCGAGGCGCTCGATGACGTCGCTCGGCAGGGTCAGCTCGGCCGCCTTCAGGTTGGCCTCGAGCTGCTCCATCGTGCGCACGCCGGTGATCACGGACGTGACGGTCGGCCGCGTCAAGAGCCACGCCAGGGCGACGGTGGCCGGCGACGCGTCCACCGTGTCGGCCGCCGCGCGCAGGGCGTCGACGATGCGCCAGTTGCGGGGCGTGTCCCACCGGCTCATGCGCTCGCCCCACTTCGCCATGCGGCTGCCGTCGGGGGCCGGCTCGCCCTTGCGGTACTTCCCGCTCAGCAGGCCGCCGGCCAGGGGCGACCACGGCAGCAGGCCGATGCCCGCCTGCTGCATGTAGGGCACGTGCTCGCGCTCGAGGCTGCGCTCGGCCAGGCTGTACTGCGCCTGCAGCGTCGCGAAGCCCTGAAAGCCCCGCTTCTCGGCGATCCAGTCGGCCTGCACCAGGCGATAGGCGGCGTAGTTGCTGCATCCGTAGTAGAGGATCTTGCCCTGCGTCACGAGGTCGTCGAGGGCGCGCAGCACCTCGCCCTCGGGCGTCCGCGTGTCCTGCATGTGGATCTGGTACAGGTCGATGTGGTCGGTCTGCAGCCGGCGCAGGCTGGCCTCGACGGCCTCCATGATGCGCCGGCGGCTGGCCCCGGTGCCCAGGCGACCGTCGAACATGCGGAAGCGGCACTTGGTGGCCAGCACCACGTCGCGGCGGTTCTTGCGATCGGCGAACCACTTGCCGATCACCCGCTCGCTGAGGCCGTCGTCGCCGTACACGTCCGCCGTGTCGATGAAGTTGATGCCGGCCTCGAGCGCGCGGTCCATCATGCGGAAGCTGTCGGCCTCGCTGGCCGCCACGCCGTGCATGAACGAGTCCTCGCTCGGCTGGCCGAAGGTCATGGCGCCGAGGCACAGCGACGAGACGCTGACGCCCGTGCGCCCCATGTTGCGATAGTCCATCCGATCCCCCTGGGTTTGCCGTGGGCCACGCCGCCCTCGGGGCGTGACCTCGGGTGGACAGATGCGCCACCGGCGCGCAGGTCGCCACCGCACGGCGTTCGCGCGGCCCGTGGGGGTTGATGGCGGCCGCGCGGGCCGGTAAACGGTGCCCCATGCGCATCCCTGCTCTCGCGTCGACCTTCGCCCTCGCCCTGCTCACCGGCTGCGGTTCGCTGATCAGCAACCAGCAGGAGGTGGAGATCGGGCAGAACGTCCATCAGCAGCTGGCCCAACAGTACGTGCTGGTGGCCGACGACGATCCCGTCGCCGAATGGGCGCGCGACTTCGTGCGCCCGCTCGAGGCGGCCTCGGCGCCGCACCGCCCGCCCTCCGAGATCGGCGGCTACAAGGTGGCGGTGATCGCCGACGACGACCTGGTGAACGCCTTCGCCGCGCCCGGCGGCTTCACGTACCTGTCGACGGGCCTGCTGCTGCAGGCGGCCGACTGCGCCGAGATCGCCGGGGTCATGGGGCACGAGCTGGCGCACGTGACCGAGCGGCATGGCGTCGAGGCCATCGAGAAGGCGTTCGCGGCCGAACAGCTCGCGGGCTTCTTCCTCGACGAGGGCCTCGCGAAGGACGGCGCGCTGCTGATCTTCCAGGTGTTGCAGAGCACGAAGTTCAGCCGCGAGGACGAGGCCGAGGCCGACGAGGTGGGCCTGCAGATCGCGCACGACGCGGGCTACACGCCCTATGGGCTGGCCGACTTCTTCAGCAAGCTGCTGGCGCTCGAGAAGAAGTCGGGCGGCAGCGCGCTGCCCCAGTGGCTGTCGTCGCACCCGGCGACCGCCGACCGGGTGGCCGCGGTGAAGGCGAGCATCGAGCGGCGCTACGGGGCGTCGGCCCAGCCCGACCAGAACCGCAAGTGCCGGACGAAGACGACGCTCGACGCGGTCAAGGCGCGCATCAAGGGGGGGCAGCTGAAGAAGAAGGCGGGCACGGGCACCAAGCCCGCCGGCGGCTGACCGTGCGTCCGATCTACCTCGACAACGCGGCGACGACGCCGCTCGATCCGGCCGTGGCCGAGGGGCTGGCCGAGCGTCACCGCACGCTGTACGGCAACCCGGGATCGAGCCACCCGATCGGGCGCGCGGCGGGCCGGGCCCTGGACGAGGCGCGGGCCCGGCTGGCGCGGCGGCTGGGCGGGCAGCCCCAGCAGGTCGTGTTCACGTCGGGCGGCACCGAGAGCCTGGGCCTGGCGCTGCTGGGCGCCGCGGGCGACACCCCGGGGCGGGTGGCGATCTCGGCGGTGGAGCACTCGGCCGTGGTCGAGGCCGCCGCCACGTTGGGCCTGCGCGGCTGGCAGGTCGACATCGTGCCGGTGGACGCGGCGGGGCGCGTGACGCCCGAGGCGCTGCGGGCCGCGATCGGGCGCGATACGCGCCTGATCGCGGTGATGCTGGCCAACAACGAGATCGGCACGATCAACGACGTGCCCGCGTTGGCGGCCGAGGCGCGAGCCGGGGCGCCGCGCGCGAAGATCGTGGTCGACGCGGTGCAGGCCTTCGGCAAGGTGCCCTTCTCGGTGGCGACGCTGGGCGCCGACTGCGTCGCGGTGACCGCGCACAAGATCCACGGCCCGAAGGGCATCGGCGCGCTGTGGACGCGGGCCGCGCTGCGGCCGGTGCTGCGCGGGGGCGGCCAGGAGTTCGGGCTGCGCGGCGGCACGCCCTCGGCGCCCCTGGCC
Organism: Myxococcales bacterium; assembly: GCA_020633465.1. Lineage (GTDB taxonomy): Bacteria > Myxococcota_A > Bradymonadia > UBA7976 > UBA1532 > JACKDN01. Next base: position 60,803 of record JACKDN010000017.1, on the reverse strand, counting down.
TGGGCGCTGGCCGAGGCGGCCGAGCGCATGCCCGGCGGGATGGACGCGGTGACGGCGCTGCGCGATCGGCTGTGGGCGGCCGTGCGGGCCGCCGTGCCGACCGCGCGGCTGACCGGCCCGGCCCTGGACGATGGCCGGCTGGGCAACAACCTGCACCTGTGCATCCCCGGCCTGCCCAGCGAGCCCCTGCTGAACGCGCTGGCCGAGGCGGGCGTGTGCGCGTCGGCGGGCAGCACCTGCAGCAAGGGACGCTTCAGCCGGACGCTGAGCGCGCTGGGGCACACGAAGGACGAGGGCGCCTGGCTGCGGCTGACGCCCGGGCGCCTCAACACCGCCGACGAGATGGACGAGGCGGCGCGGCGTCTGGGCGCGTCCGTCGCCGCGCTGAGAGCCGTGTATGACTGACTTCGACGCGCCGCGCGCCCCCTACGACCTGCTGCTGGCCCGGCTGGGCGAGCTGTGGCTCAAGGGGCGCAACCGCAACGACTTCTACGATCGCCTGAAGCGCAACCTGCAGGGCGCGATGTCGGCCGAGCTGCGCGGCGTGCAGGTGCAGGGCAGCCACGGGCGGCTGTTCGTCAAGCTGAGCGATCCGGCCGATCTCGATCGGGCGCTGGCGATCTGCCGCGACACGCCGGGGCTCAGCAGCGTGAGCCCCGTGCTGCGCGTGCCCACCGACCTCGACGGCATCGAGCGCGCGGCGATGGCGCTGGTGCAGACCGAGTGGGCGGGCGTCGACGGCGCCTTCGCGGTGGACGCGCGGCGCACGTTCAAGCAGTTCCCGCTGACCTCGCCGCAGATCGCGCGGCACGTCGGCGGCGCCATCCAGGACGCCACCGAGCGACCCGTCGACCTGTCGCGCCCGGCGCTGACGCTGGGGGTCGAGGTCAACGAGGAGCGCACGCACCTGTGGACGCACACCCAGCCCGCGCCGGGCGGTCTGCCGGTGGGCAGCGCCGGGCGCGTGATGCTGCTGTTGAGCGGCGGCATCGACTCACCGGTGGCGGGCTATCTGGCGCAGAAGCGGGGCGCGGCGCTCGACGCGGTGTACTTCCACTCGCCGCCCTTCATCAGCGCGGCCAGCCGCGACAAGGTCGAGACGCTCGCCCGGCGGCTGGCCACGCGCCAGAACGGCATGCGCCTGCACGTGGTGCACTTCACCGAGATCCAGAAGGCGATCAAGGCGGCCGGCGGCGATCGGCTGACGGTGCTGCTGTACCGGCGGTTCATGTACCGCATCGCCGCGCGGCTGGCGAAGCGGCGCAAGTGCCGGGCGCTGTGCACCGGCGAGAACCTGGGGCAGGTGGCCAGCCAGACGCTCGAGAACCTGACCGTCGTCGACCGGCTGACCGATCTGCTCACGCTGCGGCCGCTGATCACCTTCGACAAGGTGGAGATCATGGCGATCGCGCGGCGCATCGGCACCTACGACACGTCGGTGCTGCCCTACGACGACTGCTGCACGCTGTTCGTGCCGCGCAACCCGGCGATCAAGGCGTCGATCAAGGCGCTCGAGAAGGCCGAGCGGCGGCTCGAGGTCGAGGCGCTGGTCGAGCAGGCCCTGGCCGCGACCGAGGAGGTGCGGCTGGGCGCCGACGGTCAGCCGATCGTCGCCGCGGAATGACTCCCCGCGGGCGGCGCGTTGAGCGGGGCGTGCGCCGAACGATCCCCCGACTGATGATGACGCTGCTGCTGCTCGTCGCAACGCTGCCCGCCCTGGCCTCGGCGACGCAGGTGCCCGATCCCTTCGGCGCCTATGCGTGGCTGCCGCGCCCGGACGAGCGCCCGAAGCTCGTCCCGCTGACCGAACGCTTCCCGCTGCCCGAGGGCTTCACGCGCGTACCCCAGGCGCCCGGCACCTTCGGCGCCTGGCTGCGCGGCCTGCCGGTGCGGACCGATCGCACCCACGTGTTGGCCTACGACGGGCGCCCGCTGCTGCGCCCGTCCGTCGCGGTCGTCGCGCTCGACGTGGGCGAGCGCGACCTGCAGCAATGCGCCGACACCGCGCTGCGCCTGCACGCCGAGTGGCTGTGGCAGCGGGGCGAGGCCGACCGGGCGGCCTATCACTTCACGAGCGGCGATCGCTCCGCCTGGAAGGACTGGCGGCGCGGGGAGCGTTTCCGGGTGCGCGGCGCGAAGGTCGAGCGGGTGCGCGGCCGCGGCACGGCCAACAGTCACGCCGCCTACCGCGGGTGGCTGACGCACCTGTTCCGGTACGCCGGCACCCAATCGCTGCGCCACGACAGCAAACCGGTCGGCGCGCGCGCGCTCCAGCCGGGCGACGTGTTCGTCCAGCCCGGCGGCCCGGGCCACGCGGTCATCCTGCTCGACGTCGCCACGGGGCCCGACGGCGCGCGCTACGGCTTGGTGGGCCAGGGCTTCATGCCCGCCGAGGATCTACACGTGGTCGGGCGGCCGGGCGACGACGTGGTGAACGGGGTGTGGTTCCGGCTGCCCGAGAAGGCGGGCGAGCTGCTCGACACGCCCTCGTGGCGCCCGTTCCGGCGGAGCGACGCGATCCGCTTCCGGTAGGCCCCTGCCCCTGCGCTCCGAAACGGACTGGTTCGTCCACGGCACGCCGCGCCAAGGACGGATGGGCTCTCAGCTTTCAGCGGTCAGCGGTCAGCTCCGCAGCGACGGTTGGGACCGTGTGCCCGGGCGCCCGGCGCGCCGACCTTGCTGTGCGGTTCTGCGCTCGGCACGACGCACGGGCCCGGCCGAGAGCTGAGAGTCTGTCAGCAAATCGTCCACCTGCTGCGCGAACCGCTGCATCCCGCTGGGCGGCGTTGCGGGGCCCCCAACATCTGGGGAAGCACGGCAAGTGCGTCCGCCAGATGTTGTGCACCCCCGCGCCTTGCCCAGCGGGCGCCGCGGTCCGCTCGCGACGGCGTCCGATTCACTGACAGCCTCTGACAGGGTCAGCAGAAACAGGCCGCCTGCTGCGCGAACCGGTGCATCCCGCTGGGCGGCGTTGCGGGGCACACAACATCTGGGGAAGCACGGCAAGTGCGTCCGCCAGATGTTGTGCACCCCGCGCCTTGCCCAGCAGGCGCCCCGGCCCGCTCGCGACGGCGTCCTATTCCTGCTGACCCTGTGACCGCTGACCGCCGGTCGGATTCGAGCACCGACGGCTCGTTCGCAGACCGCTACCCCTGCGCCTTCTTCACGTACTTGCGCACCGTGCGGCGGTCGAGGCCGGTGCGCCGCGCGACCTCTTCGTAGGTGCCGTGCTGGTGGTACAGCCGCGCGCAGTAGCCCTCGATCAGATCGCGCGCGTCCAGCTCGCCGGCGCCGACGCTGCCGAGGAAGGGATCGCGGGCCGCGCTCACCGCGGGGGGCGGATCGGCGCAGCCGCCGGTGAGCATCACGCGCCGGGCCCGCTGGGCCAGCTCGCGCACGTTGCCCGGCCAGGGATGCTCCGGGGGCAGGTCGCGATCCAGCGCGGCGCGGATCTCGGCGCAGAGATCCGCGTCGGGCTGGCCGAGGATGCGCTCGACGACCACCGCCAGCAGATCGTCCAGCTCGGCAGGCGCCTCGGCGATGCGCGTGCGCAGGGGCGGCACGGCGATCACGTGGCTGCACAGCCGGTGGTAGAAGTCGTCGCGGAAGCGACCGTCGGCGCGCAGGCGATCCAGGCTGCGGTGGGTGGCGGCCAGTACGCGGCCGTCGAAGCGTCGCGCCGTCGTGCCGCCGACCGGGGTGTAGGCGCGCTCCTCGAGCACCCTCAAGAGCTTGATCTGCACCGGCGGCGTCACCTCGCCGATCTCGTCGAGGAACACCGCGCCGTGGGGCCGGCAGCGCGTGAACGCGCCGTCGTGATCGCTCACGGCGCCGGTGAACGCTCCCTTCGCGTGGCCGAACAGGGCGCTCTCGATGAGCGTCTCGGGGAACTCGCTCAGGTTCAGCGGGACGAAGCTCTCGGTGAAGGGATCGGCGAACGCTCGGCGGTGCGGATCCCAGGGGACGTAGCCGGCCCGACCAATGGCCGCGGCGGCGGCGCCCTTGCCGGTGCCGGTCTCGCCCAGCAAAAGCACCGAGAAGTCCTCCATGCGATCCCAGAGGAAGCGATCGTACCGCTCGATGTCGACGGTGAAGACGGCGTTCCACAGATCGGCGCGCAGGGCGCGCATCGCTTCGCTGCGCCCCACCAGGCCGCGGTCGATGAAGTGATAGGCGCGGCGCATCTGCCAGAACAGCGCCATCAGGCGCTCGGCGCGCGTCGGCGCGATGCCGGCGCTCTGCAGCCCGCCCAGCAGCGCGTCGGCGAAGGGCACGGGGAGCGTTCGCTCGGGCGCGGCGAGCTGCGCCTCGAGCAGGCGCTCGAAGTCGGGCCCGAAGCGGTGGAAGCGCTCGAACAGGATGGCGTGCTCGAGCAGCGTCGCGTCGTGATCGTCGAAGCCGGTGACGTCCAGGCGGCCGACGCTCTCGAGCCAGTCGAGGCGCACGCGCAGGCGCACGAGCACACGATCGACCAGATCGCCCGGCCCCTTCGGCGCGTCGGCGGCCAGCGACGCGTCGAGCGCCGCGCGCTCGGCCCCGAACGGGTTGAGGAAGGCGGCCCGGGCCACCTGCTCGAACAGATCGCGGTCGGGGGGATGCAGGCGCGTCGACATGCCGGGCACCTTACGGCCTTCGCGCGCCCGGTGCTATACTGCGCCGCCGCGCGGAGGGCCGCCGCGGCGCGGGCCCGCCTCCGCGCCGCCCGGACCCCGCCAAGGACCCAGCGAAGGACCGAGCGAAGGACACCATGGCCGACCTGTTCAACCCCACCGACGAGCACGCCTCGCTGCGCCGCATGGTGCGCGACTTCGCCGAGAAGGAGGTCGCCCCGCAGGCGGCCGCCCACGATCGCGACGAGCGCTTCAACCAGCCGCTGTTCCGCAAGCTGGGCGACCTGGGTCTGCTCGGCGTCACCGTCGACGAGCGCTTCGGCGGCTCGGGCATGGACGCCACCGCGGCGGTGATCGCGCACGAGGAGCTGTCGGCGGTCGATCCCGGCTTCACGCTGGCCTACCTGGCGCACGCGATGCTGTTCGCCAACAACCTGAACTTCAACGGCGACGACGCGCAGCGCGCCCGCTACCTGCCCAAGGCGTGCACCGGCGAGGCCATCGGCGGCATGTGCATGAGCGAGCCGGGCGCCGGCACCGACGTGCTGGGCATGCGCACGACGGCGCGCCGCGACGGCGACGACTACGTGCTCGACGGCGCGAAGATGTGGATCACCAACGGTGCCGTCGACCAGAAGACGCTGGGCGACGTGTTCCTGGTGTACGCGCGCATGCAGGGCGCCGCGCGCAGCGCGCTCAGCATGTTCATCGTCGAGAAGGGCATGCCGGGCTTCAGCCTGGGGCAGAAGCTGAACGACAAGCTCGGCATGCGCGCCTCGCCCACCGCCGAGCTGGTGTTCGAGGGCTGCCGCGTGCCGGCGGCCAACCGCATCGGCGCCGAGGGCGACGCGACGCTGCACATGATGCGCAACCTCGAGCTCGAGCGGCTGACGCTGGCCGCGATGAGCCTGGGCATCGCGCGGCGCTGCGTCGAGGTGATGAACGGCTACGCCAGCGAGCGCCAGTCGTTCGGCAAGCCCCTGCGCAGCTTCGGGCAGATCCAGCGCCACATCGGCGAGAGCTACGCCGAGTACATGGCGGGGCGCAGCTACGTGTACCAGGTGGCCAACGCGCTCGACCTGAACAAGGCCGGCAACCGCCTCGACTCGGACGGCGTGAAGCTCTACTGCTCGACGATGGCCAAGAACGTCGCCGACCGCGCCATCCAGGTGCTGGGCGGCTACGGCTACATGGGCGAGTACGACGTCGAGCGGCTGTGGCGCGACGCCAAGCTGCTCGAGATCGGCGGCGGCACCCTCGAGGCGCACCAGAAGAACATCACGCGCGACCTGGCGACGGTCAGCGTCCTGCGCTGACCCCCCCGGGCGCCGCGAACCGCGCGCCCCCTTCCCGCCCCTGCGGCCACGCGCTATCGTCGCGGCCATGCAGAACCCCGAGCCCGTCCCGACCCGCGTCGTCCGGGTCACCGTGCACCGCAACGGCGCGCTCGTCGTCCGCGCGGGCGAGGGCCCGGCCGGGCCCGTCGAGGTGGCCGATCTGCCGCTCTTGCACGCCGCCGACGCCCTGCGCGTGCGGCCCGCCCGCGGGGCGGCGCGCGACGTCCGCGAGACCTGTCGGCTGGCCGGCGGCGCGGGCGACGCGACCGCGCCCGACGACGCCGCGGTGCGGCGGCGGTGGCGCGCCGTCGAAGATCTCGACGATCGCATCGCCGTGCTCGAGCGCCGGCGCGCGCTCTTCGCCGGCCTGGACGCGAAGCCGCCGCAGGGCGCGGGGCGGCCGCTGGCCGATCCCGGGGCGCTGGTGGCGCTTCACGGCACCGTGGACGCGCGGCTCGAGGCCCTCGACGAGACCCTCGGCGGGCTGCGGCGCGCGCGCGACGACGCGGCCGAGGCCGCCGCCCGCTTCGCCGCCACCCGCGACCGCGATCCGGCCCCGCCGCGCTTCGCGCGCGGCGTGCGCTTCGAGCTCAGCGAGGGGGGCCCCTTCGAGATCGAGTACTTCGTCGAGGCCGCCCGCTGGGTGCCGGCCTACACGCTGCACCTCGAGGGCGAGTCCGCCCGCCTGCGCCTCGACGCGCTGATCGCGCAGGCCAGCGGCGAGGACTGGGACGGCGCCGAGGTGCGCGTCAGCACCGCCGATCTCAGCCGAGACACGGCGCTGCCCGAGCTGACCTCGTGGCGCATCGGCACGGCCCAGCCGGCGCGCCGGCCCGCCTTCCGCGCGCTGCCCGACGATCTGCCCGATCTCTTCGGCGGCTACGACGCGGGGCCCCCGGCGCCGCCGCCGCCCCAGCCGGTGGTGGCCGCCGCCGCCGCGCCGGCGGCCGGCGCCTACGGCGAGGCCGACGCGGGGGACACGGCCGTCCACCGCGTGCTGCCCGACGAGCACGACGAGGCGCTCGACGACTTCTACGATCAGGAGCTGGACGTCCCGCCGCCCGCGCCGCCGCCCGCGCCGCCCCTCGCTCGGCCGTCCGCCGCGCCGGCGCGCCCCAGGCGATGGCCTTCGGCGGCGCGCCGCCCGCCCCCAAGATGGCCCGCTCGGCGCCTCCGCGCGGGGGCGGTGGGCCGGGCGGCCTGGCCGTCGAGGCGCAGGCCGCCACCGTGCGCCCGCCCGGCGCGGCGCTGACGCCGCGCCTGCGCTACGCCTACCTGCGGCTGGCCGGGCCCGAGGCCGTCGATCGAGGCCGGCTGCGCCCGCTGGATCCGCGGGCGCACCTGGCCGAGCTGGTGGCCGATCACGACGCGGACGCCCCGGCGGCGCTGTACCGCGCGATCGCCGCCCTGAACGCCGCGGCGGACCGCCTCGCCCGGGGTCCCCTGCCCCCCGGCACCCGCCCGCTGGCCCACGACGCGTACCATCAGGTGTTCGTCGCCGAGGGGCGCCACGATCTGCCCGGCGACGGCCTGTACCACCGCGTGGGCGTCTACGCCGCGCAGGCCGCCGCGACGCTCGAGCACCGCGCCGTGCCGCGGGGCGGCCACGACGTGTTCCGGTACTGCACCGTGGACGTGACGCGGGGCCGATCGCTGCCCGACGGCCCGATGGCGGTGCACGTCGACGGCGACTTCAAGGTGCAGAGCCGGGTCGAAGGCGCGGCCGGCGGGCGGCCGCTCGAGCTGAACCTCGGCGTCGATCCGGACGTGCGGGTGGTCGACCGCAAGGTGACGGTGCAGCAGCAGGACAAGGGGCTGATGAGCCAGACGACGCGGGTGGACCACCACGTCGCCGTGCGGGTGCGATCGTCGCTGCCCGAGCCCGTGGACGTGGTGCTGTACGACCGGCTGCCGCAGCCCGACGACGACGTGGACGATCTGACCGTCACGCTGGTCGAGAGCGTGCCGGCGGCCGAGCGGACGGATCGGGATCCGCAGGGGCGGACGCTCGAGGGGGGCCTGCGCTGGACGCTGACCGTGTCGCCGGGCAGCACCGACGTGCTGGCCTGGCACTACCGGCTGGAGTTCCCCGCCAAGAGCGAGGTGATCGGAGGCAACCGCCGTGACTGAGCGCACGCCGATCGAGCTGCCGATCACGCGGGTGACGGCCTTCGAGGATCGAGCCGAGCTGGCCCGCGTCCGGACGCTGACCCTCGAGGCCGGGCTGAACCGGCTGGTCGCGCGGGGCCTGACGCCGCTGACGCACGCGGCGCACCTGGGCGCGACGCTGCCCGGGGGCCGCGTCGAGCGGCTGCGGCTCGTGCGGCGCCACGACGGTCGGGGCGGGGCCGACGCCGAGCGGGTGCAGGGCGCGCTGCAGGCGATGCACGCGGCCGAGGACGCCTTGGCCGCGGCCTGCGCCCGGCGGACCCGGGCCGAGCACCGGCGGCGCGCGGCCGAGCAGGTGCTGGCGCGCTACGCCGATCGGCTGGCGGCCACCGCGTGGCAGCCCGACGCCGCACCGGCGGCCTGGGACGACAACCTGTCCACGCTCGAGCGCCTGGTGGACGACGCCACCGACGCGCTGCGGGACGCGCGCCTCGCCGAGGCCGAGGCCGAGGCCGCGCTGAACCGGCAGGCCGCGCAGGTCGACGTCGTGACGGCGCACCAGCCGCGCCCGGTGTGCGATCTCGAGATCGACCTGTGGGCCGAGGCCGCCGGGGAGGCGACGCTCACCGTCCGCGGCCTGGTGCCTTGCGCGCTGTGGCGCCCCAGCCACGAGGCGCACCTGCGCGACGACAGCGCGGTCGACTGGACCACCTACGCGACGGTCTGGCAGGCCACCGGCGAGGACTGGCGCGACGTCGAGCTGGTGCTCAGCACCGATCGGCCGGGGGCGGGCGCCGAGCTGCCGCCGCTGGGCGCCGACCGGCTGCGGCTGCAGCCGAAGGCCGAGAAGAAGAAGGTCGTGCTGCAGCACCGCAGCGAGGCGGCGCGCAAGGACGACGGCCGCGACGCGGTGCCCGGCGTGTACGACGGGGGCGAGCCTCGACGGCTGAGCCCCGACGGGCCGGTGAGCGTGCCGAGCGACGGGCGGCCGCACAAGGTGGCGGTGGGCGGCTTCCGCAGCAGCGCGACGGTCGCCCGCGTGTGCCGCGCCGAGCTGGCCCCGCACGTGTTCTGGCGGGTGGCGCTCACGAACGCGGGGGCGACGCCGATCCTGGCCGGTCCGGTGACGCTGCTGCGCGACGGGGCCTGGGTGGGCGTGGCCGACGTGGTCTACGTGGGCGCCGGCGAGCACTTCGAGCAGTCCTTCGGCAGCGACGATCGCTGGAGCGTTCGGGCGCGGCGGCTGCGCCGCACCGAGGATCGGCTGCTGGGGCGGGATCGCACGCACTTCGTCACCGAGGTCGAGCTGACCTGGGCCGGCGCAGACACCGGCGCCGTCGAGCTGACGCTGCGGCTGCCGGTGAGCGAGCTGCGCGCGCTGAAGGTGGTGCCGTCCGAGAAGTGGTGCAGCGAGGGACCGCCCCGCGCCGACGAGGACGGCCTGGTGCACCTGCCCCTGCGCCTGGCGGCCGGCGAGGTGCGCACGGTGAGCCTGGGCTTCACCTTCGACACGTCGGGCGACGTGGTGCTGCCCGATCCCTGGTGAGGGGGCGCCTCCGAAACGCCGAACGCCCCGCGCGGCGGGGCCGGCGGGGCGTTCGGCGCGAAGCGTGCCGCGACTCTCAGAGGCTGTCAGTGAATCGGACGCCGTCGCGAGCGGACCGCGGCGCCCGCTGGGCAAGGCGCGGGGGTGCACAACATCTGGCGGACGCACTTGCCGTGCTTCCCCAGATGTTGGGGGCCCCGCAACGCCGCCCAGCGGGATGCAGCGGTTCGCGCAGCAGGTGGACGATTTGCTGACAGACTCTCAGCCGTCGGCGCGCACCTTCTTCGCGGCGTCGACCGTCGCGACCTGCTTGCCGGCCGCCTGCCAGCCCTCGATGCCGCCCTTGTAGACGTACACGTTGACGAAGCCGAGCGTCAGGGCCGCCTTGGCCGCCTTCTCGGACGCGCTGCAGCCGGTGTTGGCGCAGTAGAAGACGACGCGCTCGTCCTTCGCGGCGCCGAGCGCCTCGGCGGTCAGGCCGTCGTAGTCCACCCGGGTGGCGCCGGGGATGTGGGCCTTGGCGAACTTCTCCTCGCTGGTGGCGTGGAACACCTTGGCCTTCTTGGCGTCGACCCACGAGGCGAGCTGGTCGACCTCGATCAGGGCGAAGGTGGGGCCGGCCTTCTCCTTGGCCATCTTCTCACCGGGGCAGGCCGCGGCGACGGAGAATCCCCCGGTGACGAACGCGGCGGCGACGAACAGGATCGAGAAAAGACGCATGGGCAGCTCCTGAGCGGAAGAGTGCAGTGCCCCCTGTCGATGCCCGGCGCACCCGGCCGGTCGCAGGCGACGTCGCACCTTCCCACGATCACCGTGCCCCGATCCACCCACCTGCCCCACGGGGTCGGAGCAACGCCCCACGGGGTCGGAGCAAAGAAACAAACTAAAACGTCTCGAAGGCTACTTGTTGCCGGCGGGCCCTCGCCGGCCCATGGGACGGCCCCGGATCGGGGGCGGCGAACCGCGCGCGGACGAAAAGTGAAAGAAGTGTACGGTTCGTGTGTTTCTTTGGCACGACCCCGGCGGGCTAGCGGACGGCGTACTCGAAGGTGCGGGGGCGGCCGCGGCGCTCGACGGTGACGGTGACGTCGCGGGCGGTCTTGAGCCGGTCGAAGAGCGCGAGGGCCTCGTTGGGTGAGCTGACGGTCTCGCCGTTGACGCCGGTGAGGACGTCGCCGCGGCGCAGGCCGAGGTGGAAGAAGAGGCTGCCCGAGCGCACGCGCAGCAGCTTGAAGCCGTGGGCCTTGCCCCGCTTGCGATACGGGCGGATGCGCACCTGCCGGCCGAGCGTGTGCAGATCGTTCAGCTGCTCGTCGAGCATCTCGCGGTCGACCTGGTAGCGGTCGCGCCCCACCTTCTTCACCGAGCGCGCGATGTTCGCGCTGATCTTGCTGCGCCGCGTGCGCGAGCGCTTCCGCGCGCGCCGCTTGCGCTTGGGCTTCTCGCCCAGCTTCACGCAGCTGTAGTCGTTGCCCTCGCGCAGCACGGCGCGCGTCGGGTGGATGGCCGCGACGACGACGTCGCCCACCTTCTGGCCCGGGCGCACCATACGCGTGGGCGCCGTGCGTCGGCGCCCCTCGCGCAGCACCGCGCGCGACGCCCGCGCGGGCTTGGCGACCATGGTGGCGACCAACGCCAGGTTGCCCTCGGCGCGATCGCAGGGCTCACCGGGTCGGGGCGGCGCCTCCGGCTCGGCCACCGGGGCCGCGTCGGGCGCCCCGGCGTCCGGCTGATCGGAGGGGGGGTCGGCGTTGAACAGGTTGCGCGCCGCGATGCTCTCCTGCCATGTGTCGACCGGCGGCCGCTCGGGCTCGACGCGCACGGGCTCGGCCGCCGCCGCCCGCGTCGGCAGCCGCACCACCTCGTAGGCCACGATGTTGTTGATCACCCGCGCACCCAGCCACGCGCACACCGTCAGCAGCACCAGGTTCACCCACACCCACGGTCGCAGCACCGCGTCTCCTTCACCCGTCCGGTCATCCGCCCATTGTTTAGCACACGAAGCAACCCGACGCCCGGCGGGCCCTATTCCCGACCGCTTGACGCGCCCCGCCCACCCCGCCACGATGGAGCGAAACGTAACTCAGGACTGAGACACCATGCGGGTCGCTGCGCTGTCCGTGCTGGCCGCGCTCGTGGTCGCTTGCGACACGGGCGGCGGGGTCGACTTCCGCCCCACCGACCCCGAGCCGGGCGCGGGCGGCGCGGCGCCGGGCGCCGGCGGTGGCCGGGCGCGGGCGGCGCGCCCCGGCAGCCCGCCGACGACGACGGCGGCCCCCACCCCGCCCGGCCCGGATCTGGCCGCGGGCGCCACCTCTACGCCACCCACTGCGCCCGCTGTCACGCGGCCGATCGCACGGGCGGCGTCGGCCGCGATCTCACCGATCTGGACGACTTCGATCGCGACACGCTGGTGCGCGTCATCGACGCCACGATGCCCGCCGGCCGCCCGACGGCCTGCGCCGGCGCCTGCGCCGAGCGCGTCGGCGACTACCTGTGGGCCCTGCGCGACGGCGCCCCGCCCCCCGACGTCCCACCCCCGCCGCCCGTCGAGCCCGTCGACTGCGCCGACGCCCCCGCCGCCCTCAGCCCCCGGCGCCTTCGCCTGCTGACCCGGCGCGAGTACCGCAACACCGTGCGCGATCTGCTGTTCCCCGAGGCCGCCGACCTGGTCGACGCCTGCCCGCCGCACCGCTTCGCCCTCGCGGCCGCCGACGCGCCCCCCGGCACCGCCACGGTCCACGTCGCCGGCAGCTTCAACGACTGGGCCGGCACCGTCGCCGGCGGCGGCTGGCCGCTCGCGCGCACGGCCGACGGCTGGGCGCTCGAGCGCGACCTGCCCCCGGGCCGCCACCGCTACAAGTTCGTGCTCGACGAACAGCAGTGGATCGCCGATCCGGCCAACCCCGACGGCGAGGACGACGGCTTCGGCGGCCGCAACTCGGTGGTCGAGGTCGACTGCGGCGCTGGCGAGGCGCCCGTCCTGCCCGCGGATCCGGCGGCCGACGTGCCCGCCGAGACCCGCCCGGACGCCTTCCCCTTCGACGACCACGCCGCCTCGGGCCGCGTCACCGTCCGCCACCTCGAGGCCTACCTCGACGCCGCGGAGGTGCTGGCCCGCGCCGCCCTCGAGCGCCCCGGCTTCGCCCCCTGCCCGACCGCCGACTGCGCCGCCGACTTCGTCCGCACCTTCGGCCGCCGCGCCTTCCGCCGCCCCCCTTCGCCCGCCGAGGTCGATCGCTACGCCGCCCTCTTCGTCGACCACGGCGCCGAGGCGGGCCTGACCGCGCTGTTGAGCGCCCCCGCCTTCCTCTACCGCAGCGAGCTGGGCGCCCCCGACGGGGACGGCGTCTGGCGCCTGACGCCCCACGAGGCGGCCTCGGCCCTGAGCTACTTCCTGTGGGCCTCGATGCCGGACGACGCCCTGCTCGCCGCCGCCGACCGCGGCCCAATCGACCGCGCCGCCGAGGCCGCCCGCCTGCTGGCCGACGACCGCGCCCGCGCCGTCGTGGGCGACTTCGCGCTGCAGTGGCTGGGCGTCGACGCCCTGCGCACCGCCCACAAGAACCCCGACCTGTTCCCCGACTTCGACGCCGCCCTGCGCGCCGCGATGCTGGCCGAGACGGCCGACTTCGCGCGCCACGTCGTCTTCGACGGCTCGGGCCGCTTCGCCGATCTGCTGACCGCCGACTACACCGTCGGCGACGCCCGCCTCGCGGCCTTCTACGGCCTCGACCGGGCGGCCGACGGCACCCTGCCCTACGCCGACGCCGCCCGCGCCGGCGTCCTGGGCCACGCCAGCGTCCTGGCCACCTACGCGCACAGCGACCAGACCTCGCCGATCCGTCGCGGCCTGTTCGTGCGCCGCCGCCTGCTGTGCCAGGAGCTGCCGCCCCCGCCGCCCAACGCCGGCGGCGTGCCCGAGGTCGATCCCGACGCGACCACGCGCGAGCGCTTCCGCCAGCACACCGACGACGACTTCTGCCGCGGCTGCCACCAGTACATCGACGGCGTCGGCTTCGGCTTCGAGCGCTTCGACGCCCTGGGCCGCTGGCGCGACACCGAGGCGGGCCAGCCGGTCGACGCCCGCGGCGAGCTGAACGATCTCGAGGGCTTCGGCGCCGGCACCCAGGCCACGTACGAGGGCGTCCACGAGCTGGCCGCCCTGCTGGCCGACAGCGACGCCGCCCGCGACTGCTTCGTCCGCCAGACCTTCCGCTTCGCCCAGGGGCGCGAGGACGCCGCCGACGACGCCTGCGCGGTGCGCGACCTGCGCGCCGACTTCGACGCGGCGGGCGGCGACGTCCGGGCCCTGCTGACCGCGGTGGCCGCCCACCCCTCGTTCGTGCTCCGCCGGGAGGCCCCGTGATGGGAGGCACACGCATGCGACGCCGCACCTTCCTCGCGCTGACCGCCGGGCTGCCCGCCGCGCTGAACCTGCTCGGCCGACCGGCCCGCGCTCAGGCCGCCCCCGCCCGCCGCTTCCTGGTGTTCTACTTCCCCGACGGCGTCGCCGGCCCCAGCCAGGACGGCCAGCCCAGCCTGTGGCACCCGCGCGGCGGCCTGCGCGACTTCGAGCTGCCGGCCCAGCTCGCGCCCCTCGATCCCCTGCGCGAACACTGCGTCTTCCTCGACGGCCTCTCGATGGGCCCGACCGACGCGGGCAGCCACCCCGGCGGCGCGAAGAAGCTGCTGACCGCGGTCGACGGGGGCAACGGCGAGAGCATCGACCACGTCCTCGCCCGCACCGTCGGGGCCGACGCGCCCCACCGGCACGTCTACCTGGGCGTGCAGGCCAACCAGAACGGCGCCAGCGGCGACAAGCACATCAGCTACCCCAGCGCCGGCCACAGCACGCCCCCCGAGGACGATCCCGTCCGCGCGTTCGAGCGCCTGTTCGGCGGCGGCGTCGCGCCCGGCCTGCCCGCCGGCGATCCCGCCGCCGAGGCGCGGATCGCGGCCCGGCGCAGCATCCTCGACGCCCACCTGGCCGACCTGAACGCGCTGCGCGGCAAGGTGGGCGCGGCCGAGCGCAGCAAGCTCGACCTGCACACCGAGGCCCTGCGCGATCTCGAGCGCCGCCTGGGTGGCATGGCCATGGAGGCCCCCCCGCCCCCGGCCGAGACCTGCGACGCCGCGCCCGGCTCGGTGGGCCGCGTCGATCGCGGCGCCCTCTACGCGCCCGAGCTGTTCCCCACCCTGCTGCGCGCCCAGACCGACCTGATGGTGCAGGCCATGGCGTGCGGCCTCACCCGCGTGGGCGTCCTGCAGGCCAGCCACCACACCAGCGAGCTTGTGATGAGCCGCTTCGCCGACACCGAGATGTACGATCCCGGCTACGACATGCGCAGCCACCAGGCCAGCCACTACGGGCCGCGCCACGATCCCGCGCACCGCGAGTTCGCCGCCTACGTCCAGCAGCGCCGCTACTGGGTGCAGCGCTTCGCGGACGTGATCGAGGCCCTGCGCGCCCGCCCGGAGGGCGACGGCACCATGCTCGACTACACCGTCCTGCTGCTGTGCACCGAGGTGTGCGACGGCAACACCCACCTGCACGACGACATGCCCTTCGTGCTGGCGGGCCGCGGGGGCGGCGCGATCGACACCGGGCGGCTGCTCAGCTTCCCCGGGCGCCGCCACGGTGGCCTGTTCGCGTCGGTCGCGCAGGCGATGGGTCACCGCATCGATCGCTTCGGCGACGCGGGCGAAGCCGCCCTGCCCGGCCTGGTCGGCGCTTGACGCGCGCCCGCGCCGCGGCGCTCAATGGGCGCCGCCACGACGCGGAGGATCCATGAAGACGCTGCCCGAACACCCCACGCTGGCCGATCTGCAGCAGCACGTCCACGCGCTCGAGGCGCACCACGGCTGGTTGGACGTCGACCTCGTCCACAACGTGTTCCTCATGGTCGAGGAGGTGGGCGAGCTGACCAAGGGCATCCGCCGCGTCGAGAAGCTGTTCGCCGAGGGCGACGCGCCCGATCGCGAGGCCGCGCGGGCCAACGTCGCCGAGGAGATCGTCGACGTCCTCAACTACCTGCTGGCCATCGCCAATCGCCTCGACATCGACGTCGAGCAGGCCTTCCGCGACAAGAACCGCCTCAACTTCCAACGCTCCTGGAGCTGACGAGGCCCGCCGCCGGCCGGGGCGGCGCCGCGCAAGTCCGCGCCAGCAGAGTCGAATCGGGCGCCCCGCCGTGTTTTTTGGGGTCGACCGATCGGCCCGCACTCGCCATACTGCCAAGGCGCCCCCCGGGGACAACGACCGGGATAGGCCCGGCGGAACGGGGGGCAAGAGAGTGAGTGGTCTGCATGGGAAAGAAGATCTTCGTCGGCAACCTGAGCTGGAACACCGACGATCAGAGTCTGCGGGAAGCGTTCGAGGAGTTCGGTGAGGTCACCGACGCCAAGGTGATCACGGATCGCGAGACGGGGCGCTCGCGCGGCTTCGGCTTCGTCACCTTCGAGGACGATCGGGCCTGTCAGGAGGCCATCGAACAGATGAACGGCCAGTCCCTCGACGGCCGCCCCCTGCGCATCGACGAGGCGCAGGAGCGCAGCGGGCCCCGCGGCGGCGGCGGCGGCGGCGGCGGGCGCGGACGCTACTGAGCCCACCCGCGCGGCGGGGCTGACACGCCCCGCTCCCCATGGCACCCTCACCGCCATGGATCTCACCCTCCACGACGCCACCCCCGACGACGCCCCCACCCTGCTGCGGTTCATCCGCGAGCTGGCCGCCTACGAGCGCGAGCCGGACGCCGTCGTCGCCACCGAAGACTCCCTGCGCGCCCAGCTGAACCAGACGCCGGCGCCCTTCGCCTGCGTCTTCGCGCACCTCGACGGGCAGCCGGTCGGCTTTGCCCTGTACTTCCACAACTACTCGACCTGGCGCGGACGGCCGGGGCTGTACCTCGAGGATCTGTACGTGACGCCCTCGGCCCGCGGCCGCGGCGTGGGGCGCGCGCTGCTGCAGGCCCTGGCCCGCCGCGCGGTGGCGCTGGGTTGTGCGCGCATGGAGTGGTCGGTCTTGGACTGGAACACCCCGGCCATCGACTTCTACCGCGCGCTGGGCGCGCAGCCGATGACCGGGTGGACGACCTGGCGGCTCACCGACGCCGCCCTGGCGGCGCTGGGCGCGCCGGCCGAGTGAGCGGCACGCGGCGGCCTCACTCGAGGGGCTCGCGCACCGCGCTGGCCCACCAGACGCCCAGGCGCTGCAGCCCGGCGGCGTCCCCCGCCTCGACGGCCTCGAGCTCGACCTTCTCGCCGCCCGCGCGGCCCTCGAAGGCCACCGCCAGTCGCCCCGCCTCGCCGCCGTCGGTGGCGAACACGTTCATCCAGCGCACGTAGGGCAGCGGGGCCTCGCCCTGCTCCTCGTCCTCGGGCGGCAGCACGCCGCGCACCGCGACCGCGAAGTCGGTGGCCTCGGCCTCCTCGGCCCGCTCGATGCGCCGCAGGTGGCCCAGCACGGGCTCGGTGAAGACGCCCTCGTCGAAGACCATCTCGACCAGCTCTTCCTGCGCCTCACTCAGCCCGTGCTTCTGCACGAACTCGAAGGCGCACTCGGCCGTGTAGTGCAAGAGCACCAGATCCTCGTCGGCCGCGGCCGCCTCGAAGGCCTGCTGGAACATCTTCCAGCCCGGCCCGGCGACGCCGGCCCGGTCGGCGGCGAAGCCGCGCGCCAGCAGCGTGCGCGGGTCGTCGGGGGCGTCGGCCATCAGCTTCTTGATCGCCCGCGTCAGGCGATCGCCGTCGTCGAGCAGCCGCGCCACCTGCGCCCAGGCGTAGAACAGCGCGATGTCGTCCTCGGCGTCCGCCGCCGGCGCCTTCGCCGCGCGATCGAAGGCCTCGTTGGCCGGCTCGAGCTGCCCGCGGCGGCCGTGGCAGACCGCCAGATCGATCCACCGGGTGCGATCGTCCGGGTTGGCCTCGGCGTACAGCTCGAGGCTCTCGGCGGCGCCGTCCAGATCGCCCAGCAGCTGCTGGCTCTCGGCGCGCGCCAGCATGGCCTCCTCGAAGGCCATGTCGAGCTCGAGGGCGGCGTCGAACGCGTCGATCGCCGCCTCGTCCTCGCCCAGCGCCTGCCGCGCCAGGCCCAGGTAGAACCAGGGCAGGTGGGCGTCCTCCGCGGCCTCGTCCTCGAGCAGGCCCTCGAGCACCGGCGCGGCCTGATCGGCGGCGTCCATCGAGCACAGCTCGGCGGCGTAGCCGAGGGCGAAGGCGCGGTCGCGCGCCTTCTCGGCGATGCGCCCGCGCAGCGTCTCGAGGTGGGCCTCGTCGTCCAGGCCCTGGCGGCACAAGAGCTCGAGCGCGTGCGCCCGACCGGACGCCTCCGCGTCGGCCGGCCGCGCCTCGGCGAGGGCCGCGAGGGCCCCTTCCAGGTCGCCGTCCTCGACCTGCTCGGCGATGCGATCGAGGGTGTCCAGGGGGGTGTCGTCGTTCATGGCGGCATCCTGTTCTGTCTGCCAGTCGTCGGCCCGGGTCCGGTGGTTCACGCCACCGGCAGCACCACGGTGAAGCGGGTGCCCCCGCCCGGGTTGTCGGAAATCTCGATGGTGCCCGCGTGGCGGGCGACGATCCGGTGCGCGATGGTCAGCCCCAGGCCTTCGCCGGGGGCGGCGCGCGGATCGAGCCGGTGAAAGACCCGGAAGACCTTGTCCCGGAACGCGGGCTCGATGCCGACGCCGTTGTCGGCCACGGTATACCGGACGACGTCCTCGTCGCGAACCCCGCGGACGACGATGCGGCCGGCGACGCCGGGCCGAAGGTACTTCAGCGCGTTGTCCAGGAGGTTCGTCCAGAGGCGGCCGAGCTCCACCCGGTCCCCGCGGCAGGTCGGCAGGTCGCCCACCTCGACGGTGGCCGCCGCCTGCTCGATCTGGGCGGTGAGATCCTCGAGCACCTCCCGCACGACGCGGTCCACGTCCACCGCCGACATGGCCGGCTCGGCGCGCCCCAGCCGCGACAGCTGCAGCAGGCCGTCGAGGCGGCGGTCGAGGCGCTCGACGCTGCGCCCGATGCGATCGGCCAGCAACCGGGCCTCGGCGACGACGGTGCTCGCGCGCTCGCCCGGGGCCAGCGACTCGACCAGATCGCACAGCTCGGTCGCGAAGCCGTCGAGCGAGATCAGCGGCGTCCGCAGATCGTGCGAGGCGACGTGGATGATGCTCTCGAGCTCCTGGTTCTTCGCGGCCAGGCGGCGCGCCAGCGCCCGCACCTCGGTCTCGGCCTCGTGTCGGCGCGTGACGTCGCGCGCCACGCCCACGATGCCCGCGACCACCCCGTCCACGCGATAGGGCCGCTCGCTGATCTCGAGCATGATCGGCCGCCCGTCGGCGTGGCGGATCTCGACCAGGTAGGGCAGCTGCCGCTCGCCGGTCTCGAGCGCGGCGCGCGTCGCCCCGTCGACCTTCGCGTTCACCGGGTGGTCGGTCATGAACTGCGTGTAGTGCCCCTGCCAGGCCTCGACCGAGTGGCCCGTGATGCGCTCCACGGCCGGCGACAGGTAGGTGAAGTGGCCCCCGAGGTCGTGGCGATAGACGAAGTCGCCCATGTGCGCCAGGACGAAGGCCTGCTCTTCGGCCAGCTCGTCGAGCGCGCGGTGCGCGTCGATCTCGCTGGTGATGTCGGCGAAGGCGATCACGACGTGCGTGATGTCCCCGTCGAGGTCGAAGATCGGCCGCGCGTGGGCGCGCACGTCGACCCGGGTGCCGTCGCCGCGGTGAATCACGATGTCGTCCACCATGACGGTGCGGCGCGCCTCGAGCGCGCGCACGAAGGGCATGCGGTCTTCGGGGTACAGCGCGCCGTCGCGGCCGTAGATGCCGTAGGGCTCGGCGTAGCCGCCCCGCTGGACGTCGTCGCGTCCGGCGGCCCCCATGATCTCGCCGAAGCGGGCGTTCGCGTAGACGAACTCGCCTCCGGGGGCGCGCGCGACCCAGACACCGAGCGGCAGGTCGTCGACCAGGCTGCCGAGGATCGCTTCGTCCGAGCGGATGCTCACGCCACCACGCTAAACGGCCGCGCGCCCGCGCGCAACGCGCGCGTCAGCCCACGCGCTCGATGTGCCCGCCGCGCCGCGGATCGCCCGCGCCGCCGAAGCGGCCGCCGACGTGCGTGGCCAGATGGACGCCCCCGAAGAACATGTTGCGCGCGGCGAACGCGGCCGCCCCCGGGTGCCGCGCCAGCGCCGCGGCGGCGTCGGCGGGCAGATCGGGCAGCTCGTAGGCCAGGCGCCCACCCTCGAGGTGCAGGCGGGGCGCTTCGACGGCGGCGCGCGGCTCGACCCGGTGCGTCAGCAGGTGGCTCAGCGTGGCCATGATCGCGTTGCGCAGCCGGTTGCTGCCGCCGCTGCCGAGCGCGATGGTCTCGCCCCGCGCGCTGACGCCGATGGTGGGCGCCATCATCGTCGCCATCGCCATGCCCGGCGGATCGACGTGGAAGCCGCGCGGGTTGATGTCCTCTTCGCCCAGCAGGTTGTTGACCTGAATGCCCGTGCCCGGCAGCACGTAGCCGCAGCCCTCACCGTTGGTCAAGGTGATCGCCACCGCGCCCCCTTCGTCGTCGAGGGCGCTGATGTGAGTGGTCGAGCCCAGGGGGTTCTGCGGGTGTTCGCCCGGCGCCGCGGCCCGCAGCGCCGCCACCCGGGCGTCGCTCAAGAGCGCGTCGACGAAGCCCGGCGTACGCACCTCGAGGTCGAAGGCGTCGTCGCGCACGCCCAGCAGCAGGCGTTGGGTCTCGACCATCGCCTCGACGTGCGCGGCCGACAGGAAGGGGTGGCGGTCGGCGTCCGCCAAGAGCTTCAGGCCGAGGGCCACCAGCGCGCCGCCCGTCGAGGGCGCCGGCATGGTCGAGAGGGTCCAGTCGCGGTGGCGCACCCGCACGGGCGCGCCGACGTCGACCTCGAGGCGCCCGACGTCGGCCGGCGTGATCAGGCCCCCGCGGGCCGGCCCGAAGGCGGCGGCGAGCTGCGCGTAGAGATCGAGCAGCCGGTCGGGCCGGGCCGCGATGTCCTCGAGCACCTGCGCCATCTGCGGGTTCGCCAGGCGGCTGCCGGCCCGCCCGAGGCCCTCGGCGTCGCTGAACAGCGCCAGGTTCGCGGGCGTGAAGCGGTGGATGGGCTCGAGCAACGCGAAGACGAAGGCCACGCCCTGGCCCAGCACGTAGCCCGCCCGGCCCAGCTCGACCGCGGGCGCCATCACCTCGGTCAGGGGCAGGCGCCCCCACCGCCGGTGCGCCTCGATCAGCCCGGGCAGCGCCAGGGGCACGGCCGCCGCCGCCCGGCCGATGTGGAACACCTGCGTCGCGGCGCCGAAGTCCACCGTGACGTGCGCGAAGTCGAGCTCGGCCGGCCGCCGCCCGCCCAGGCCCGGCACGCGCGCGAAGAAGTCCATCGCCTGCTCGTCGCCGTCGGCCGTGTGGGTGACCAGCACGCCGCCGCCCAGCGGGCCGGCCAGGGGCAGCTCGCAGACGAAGGCCGCGCAGGCCGCCGCCACGGCGGCGTCGACCGCGTTGCCCCCCGCGGCCAGCGCCCGCGCCCCGGCGCGCGCCGTCTGCGCGTCGCCCGCCGCCACCACCCCCGCGGTCCTCGCGCTGGTGCTCATCGTGCGTCCCCCGACCGTCTCGCCCCGGCCGGTCGCGCGGCGGGATCCTGCTGGTAGTAGCCCCGCAGCACACCGTAGAGCGCGGGATGCCGCCGCAGCATCTGCCGCGGCTGCTCGAAGAAGTGTTCGGTGGCCACCGCGAAGAACTCGGCCACGTTGGTCGCGCCGTAGTGGTCGAGGAAGCTCGAGCGCCCGCGCGCGGCGCGACGCCGCAGATCGGTGTACTCGCGGGTCATCACCCTCACCCAGTCGGCCAGCTGCGCGCGCCCGACCAGGGGCGGCGTGCCGTCGATCAGGCCGTCGGCCATGTCGAGCTTGTGGGCGAACTCGTGGAAGACCAGGTTGCGGCCGTCGCGCGCGTCGCGCCCGCCGTGCAGCGCGCTGCGCCAGCTGAGCACGACCGGCCCGCCGTGGTGCGCGGTGCCCAGCACCGGCCGCCGATCGCGCGGCTCGCCGTCGAGGCCGGGCGGCCCCCCGGGCAGCACGTAGGTGTCGGGGTAGACCAGGACGCTGTCGACGTTGGCGTAGTAGTCGTGGCGCAGGTTCAACAGCAGCAGCCCGGCTTGCGCCGCGAGGGCCACCGTCATCGCCTCGGTCAGCGCGAGGCCCCCGCAGCCCTCCCACGACTTCTCGGCCACCAGCACGCGGGTGATGTCGAACAGCCGGCGCCGCTCGTCGTCGTCGAGGCCGCGCCAGGCGGCCACGTCGCGTTCGAGGATGGCCGGCCAGGCTTCCGGGGGCGGCGCGCCGAGCAGGCGCCGGCGACGGCGTCGTCGCCACCACGCGAACACGATGGGGGTACCTCCGCGCGGAAGGAGCGGGTGGGCTCAGCCGGTGGTCAGGCTGCGCAGCCGAACGGCCATGGCGCTGGGCAGGCGCAGTCGGAAGCTGGCGCCGGGCCCCGCGGAGGGCACCAGCTCGAGGCTGCCCCCCTCGGACTCGGCCAGCAGGCGCGCGATGTACAGGCCGAGCCCCTGCCCGGCCGAGGCGCGGCCCGAGAACCGCAGGTCGAAGATGCGGTCGCGGATGGCCGCCGGGATGCCCGGCCCGTTGTCGTCGACGAAGATGTCGACGCGGCCCGGCCCCGCCGGCGCGGCCCGCACCACCACCAGGCCGTCGCGGTGACCGGCGTCGTGGATGGCGTTGCAGGCGTTGCGCACCAGGTTCATCAGGATGCGGGCCAGCGACACGCGGTCGGTGTGCACGCGCAGATCGCGCGGGCAGCGGCTCTCGACCCGCGCCGCCCGCTGCTCGCGCCCCAACACCTCGCACACCAGGCGCGCCACCTCGGCGACGCCCGTGTCCGGCGTCGCCGACCGACCGGAGGGCGCGACGCGCCGCCCCTTCTGGTGAATCTCGACCAGGTGGCCGATCGCCTCGTCGAGCACCTCGATCTCGTCCATCAGCCCGCGCCAGGCCTCGGCCTCGCAGCTGCCGGCCAGCTCGACCGCGCGCTCGCGCAGCACGTCGATGCCCGCCGACAGCGGCACGGTCATGTTCGACAGATCGTGCAGGATGAGCGCCCGGGTGTGGGCCAGCGCCACCTCGCGCTCGCGCTCGAGCATGGCGCGGCGCAGGGTGCGCACCGTCTGGTCGAGGTGGGCGCGCACCACCAGATCGCTGAGGATCGGCTGGATGTCGGTCCAGTTCCAGGGCTTGTCGACGAAGCGGTGGACGCGGCCGCGGTTGATCGCGTCGACGGCGGTCTGCTTGTCGCCGTGGGCGGTGAGGACGGCCCGCAGGACCGTCGGGTGGCGCTCGCTGATGATCTCGCACAGCTCGACGCCCGAGATGCCGGGCATGCGCTGGTCGGTGACGACGATGGCGATGTTGCCGAGGTCGAGCAGGGCCAGGGCCTCCTCGGCCGAGCCGGCGCGCTGCACGGCGAAGACACCGTCGAACGAGCGGGCGAACAGCTCGAGGCTGGTCGGATCGTCGTCGACGTAGAGGATCGGGTACTCGCGGTACCGATCCGGGTGCAGGCTGATCAACGTCTCGTCCCCCACGCCACCCCCCGGTGCTGCGCCGAGCGCAGGCCTCACGCTAACGTCTGACGGGTTCCGATTCCAATAAAAGCCCAGCCTGCGGCGCGCCCGACGGCGCGCGGTGTTCGGCCAGCCAGGCCTCGAAGATCGGATCGAGGGTCGAGCGGGCGGCGGGGTGAGCGACGAGATCGAGGTGCCCGTACCGCAGCGCGACGCCGTCGACGGGCGCCACGAGCCGGTGCTCGACCCGGGGGAGCGGCGGCCCGAAGGCCGCGGGATCGCACACGTGCGGCGGGAAGAGGGCGTCGGTCGGGCTGCTGACGCACAGGGTCGGGCCGGCGAAGCGCGCGAGGATGTCGAGCTCGGCGTCGGGCGCGGGCACCACCCGGCCCGCGGCGCGGCGCTGCCACCGATCGAGGATCGGGGCCAGCGGGGCGGTCGCGTGATCCAGCAGCGGCCGTCGGACCCGCTCGGGCAGGCCGACGGTCAGCAGGCGCCGCGCGAGCGGGGCGGGCAGATCCCCCCAACGCGCCGGGCGCCGCGCCCAGAGCGCCTGCACCGCGCGCTGCTCGCCCCCGAAGGCCAGGGGCGCGCCGATCAGGACGAGGGCGTCGAGGGCCGCCCCGGCGGCGAGCGCGCGCAGGATCTGCGCCCCGCCCCAGCCGTGACCGATCCCCACGAGACGACGCCCCCCGTCCCGCAGGCCGCGCAGGCGCTCGACCAGCCCCGCCTCGTCGTCCCCCGGCAGCGCGTGCACGCGATGGCCGGCGCGCGCGAGCGCCGGCGCCAGGCCCCCGACGCCGGGCAGGTCGAAGACGGTGGGGCCGAAGCCCAGCGTGGGCACCAGCGCCACCGTCGTGGGCGCGTCCGGCGGCCCCCACGCCTGCCTCGAGCGCGCAGCCGGCCGCGGTCGCCCCCCCGCGCAGCCCGCCAGCGCCGCCCCCAAGCCGACCAGCGCCGCGCGGCGCGGGGGCCCCCTGCCCCGCCCCGCCTCAGTCATGGCGCAGGATCCACTCGGCCAGCAGCGGGTACACCTCGTCGGGCGCGTGGCGCCCCATCACCAGATCGATGTGGCCGTAGTCGTCCCGGTACCCGTTGGCGCGGCCCACGATCTCGACGCGCTTGTCGGCCGCGCCCAGCCGCCGGTAGCCCTCGATCAAGGTCGCGGGCGGCGCGAGGTGATCGACGCTGCCCGCGACGAAGAAGATGGGCGTGCGCACCCCCGCCAGGCCGGCGGTGTAGTCGATCGCGCCGTCGGCCGAGCGCAGGTGGCCGTCGCGGCTGGCCGCCATCTGCTCCATCACCCCCACCGAGATGCCGTGCGTGCCGTGCGCGGCCAGCGCGCGCGCCGTGGCGGGCTCCATGTTGGCGTCGTTCCACAGCAGGTGCTGCTCGGGCAGCCGAGACGGCCACGCCACCGGGGCGGCGGCCTCGCTCAGCAGGCCGACGGGCAGGGTGTCGAAGAAGAACCCGGCGACGGGCAGCAGATCGACCGCCTCGGCCAGGGTGCGGCTCTGCAGCAGGACGTAGGGCGGTGAGCCCACGGCGGTCACCGAGCGGACGGCGTCGCCCCCGATCCGCTGCAGATACACGTACATGACGATGCCGCCCATGCTGTGGCCCACCCAGTGGACCGCGGGGGCCCCCGTGCGGGCGCGCACGGCCTCGATGGCGACCGGCACGTCGACCGTCGCGTAATCGTCCAGGGTGTACTGGGGCGGCGGCCCGCCGAAGAGCGGCCCGCGGCCGGCGACCCCGCTGCCCCGCAGCTCGAGGACGTAGACGTCGAAGCCCGCGCGGGCGAGGTGGGCGGGGAAGCTCAGGCGATCGGTCAGATCCCAGTTGCGCCGGTTGCTGGTGACACCGTGGCAGACGACCACCGGCAGGTGCCGTGGCGTAGCGCCGGACGCGGGCGGGAAGCGGTGCAGCGCGATGTGCCAGCCATCGCCCGTCGGCAGCACCGAGACGCTCGCCGCCCGCTCGGTGACGGGATACAGCCAGCGGCTGCAGCCGAGGCCGGACAACACGAGCGAGAGGCAGACGAGGGCGCGCACGGCGCCATCAAGCGCCAAGCGCCCGCCGATGTCCACCCCCGACCGGGCGGGCGCGCGCCGCCCCTGGCGGCGGGCGTCGGATTCCGGTATCGACACGGTGAACCACCACCCAGGGAGCCCCCATGTCGTCGCCCGACTTCCCCGAGCCCCCCCCGTCCGTCCCGCCGACCAGCATCGAGGCGTGCGACGCCGCCGTCGAGCGGCTGTACGCCGCGCGGGACCGCTGGGTCGCCACGGCCATCCCCACGCGGCTGGCGTTGCTGCGGCGCTGCGCCGAGGATCTGCAGGCCGCCGCCGCCGACTGGGTCGCCGCGGCCGCGCGCGCCAAGGGGCACGCGCCGGGCAGCGCGGGCGAGGGTGAGGAGTGGCTCGGCGGGCCGATGACGACCATGCGCAACGTGCGCCTCTTGATCGAGGCGCTCGAGGCGGGCGGCCAACCCCAGCCGCCGGGGCTCGAGCGGCGCGCCGACGGCCAGTGGGTGGCCGAGGTGTTCCCCGCCAACTGGAAGGACCGCGCCCTGTTCACGGGCTACACCGCCGAGGTGTGGATCGAGCCCGGCGCCGAGCCCACCCAGGGCCACATCTACCGCGAGAAGGCGGCCGGCAGGACGCCGGAGGGCAAGGTGTCGTTGGTGCTGGGCGCCGGCAACCAGTCGTCGATCGGCCCGATGGACGTGCTCTACAAGCTGTTCGTCGAGGACGAGGTGGTCGTCCTCAAGATGAACCCGGTCAACGAGTACGTGGGGCCCTACATCGAGCGGGCGTTCAAGTGCCTGGTCGACCAGGACTACCTGAAGGTGGTGTACGGCGGGGCCGAGCAGGGCGCGTACCTGTGCCAGCACGCCAAGGTGCACACCATCCACATCACCGGCAGCGAGAAGACGCACGACGCGATCATCTGGGGCAGCGATCCGAAGGAGCAGGCGCGGCGCAAGGCCAAGGGCGAGCCGGCGCTGGACAAGCCGATCACCAGCGAGCTGGGGGCGGTGACGCCGCTGATCGTGGTGCCCGGGCCCTGGTCGGACGCCGACATCGAGTTCCAGGCGCGGCACGCGGCGTCGATGGTGGTGCACAACGGCAGCTTCAACTGCAACGCCGCCAAGGTGCTGGTGCTGCCGCGACAGTGGTCGCTGCGCGATCGCTTCCTGGCGGCGCTGCGCGCGCAGCTGTCGAAGGCGCGCGCGCGCAAGGCGTACTACCCGGGCGCGCAGAAGCGGTACGAGGGCTTCCTCGAGCACTACCCGCACGCCGAGGCGCTGGGGCCGCGGGCCGAGGACGTGGTGCCCTGGACGCTGATCCCGGACGTGCCCGCCGAGGCCGGTGAGTACGCGCTGACCAACGAGGCCTTCTGCGGCGTGCTGGCCGTGGTCGACATCGACGGCGGTGACGCCGCCGACTTCCTGTCGCAGGCGGTGCCCTTCTGCAACGACACCGTGTGGGGCACGCTGTCCTGCATGATGCTGGTGCACCCGGTGACGCAGCGGGAGCACGCGAAGGCCGTCGACCGCGCCATCGCCGACCTGCGCTACGGCGGCATCGGCGTCAACGTGTGGGCGGGCCTGGTGTACGGGCTGGTGGTGACGACCTGGGGGGCCTTCCCCGGCCACCCGCTGGAGGACATCCGGTCGGGCCGCGGGTCGGTGCACAACACCTACCTGTTCGACCACCCGCAGAAGTCGGTGGTCAAGGCGCCCTTCCGCATCAAGCCGACGCCGCCGTGGTTCCACGACCACGGAAACCTGGCCGAGCTGGGCCGCAAGCTGACGGACTTCGAGGCCAACCCGAGCTGGCTGGCCGTCCCGGGCGTGGCGGTGGCCGCCCTGAAGGGCTGAGCGCGGCCGGGCGGCCGGCGCCGCCCAGCCGTCCGTCCGCCTCGATCAGAGATCCTCGTCCTCGCCGCCGGTACCCTCCATCGAGGCGGGCGGCGGGGGCGGCGGGGGCGGCGGCAGGGGCCGGGTGACGGCGGGCTGGCGCGGCGGAGGCGGCGGCGCCATCGGCTTCTGCTCGCCCCGGAGGCCGAAGACGCGGCTGATCTCGAGCCGCGTCACGTCCTTGCCCTCGCGGGTGTAGGCCTGTCGCGAGCGCGAGTCGAGGCACACGGCGACGAGATCGGTGCCCGTGACGCCCTCGGTGCTCAGCTCGGCGACGTTCTCGTAGATCCAGCACGTGTCGTGCGCCGACGAGCGCAGCTCCTCGGCCGGCTCGCCGCAGGCCAGCTTCACCTCGTCGGCCGGCATGCCCTGCTTGACCAGGCAGCTCATCAGCGCCTTCTGGCCCTCGACCTTGCCGTAGCTGACGATGGTCACCTGCGCCGGGCCGCGCGCGGCCCCGCAGCCCATGGCGCCGACCGACGCGGCCGCCAGAATCCAACCTCGGATCATCGTGAACCCCCACTGGGATGGTGTAGAGGGGGCCGATTCTGGCACAACGCCGCGCGCGTTGCACCCCTCCGGCGACACCGGGGCGAGGGCCGCCGATCAGCGCTTGAAGATGTACTTGCCGGCCTGGATGAAGTTCATCGGATCGCGCGGCTTGCCGTCGACGATGACCTCGTAGTGCAGGTGCGGCCCGGTGCTGCGGCCGGTGCTGCCCATCAGGGCGATGCGCTCGCGGTAGCGCACGCGCTGCCCCTGCCGCACCAGCGACTTGTAGAGGTGGCCGTAGCGGGTGCGCACGCCGTTGCCGTGCTCGACCTCGACGAGGAAGCCGTACTGATCGTCCTCGCCGGCGAAGACGACGGTGCCCGGCGCGGTGGCCCGCACCGGCGTGCGCTCGTCGCCCGGGATGTCGATGCCCTCGTGGAAGGCCCACTCGCCGGTGACCGGATCCGGGCGCCGCCCGAAGGGGCTCGACACGCGGTAGTCGTCCACCGGCGCCACCAGCGGCAGGTCGCGCAGCATGCGCTCGAGGGCCTGCAGGTGATCCATGCGGGCGGCCAACGCCGAGCGCTCCGCCTCGGTGGCCCCCGCGGCCGCGCCGCCTTCGCCGGCCGCCGCCTTCGCCGCGCCGCCCTCGGCCGCCAGCTGCGCCTCGGCGTCGGTCTCGAGGCGCTCGAGCTCGTCGAAGCGCAGGTGCAGGAGCGACGTGCCGGGGATGAAGTCGGGATCGGACGCGTGCACCTTGGCCATGGGATCGAGCGCGTTGCCCCAGCGGCCGCCTTCGCTCTCGGGCGGATCGCGCAGCTCGAAGTGCAGGTGCGTGTCGCTGTGCAAGACGCCCGTGCGGCCCACCGTGCCGAGGGGCTGCCCCGCCCGCACGCGCGTGCCCTTCTCGATGCCGTGCGCCAGCGTGTCGAGGTGCAGGTAGCGGCTGACCCGCTCGTCGTCGTGCTTCACCTCGACGTACACGCCGGCCCGCCAGCCGTGCCCGCGCACCCGCTTGCCGTCCTCGGTGATGAACTCCGGCCGGCTCTCCCAGGTGGCGCGGTCCTGCACGTGGATGACCTCGCCGTCGGCGACCGCGTTGACCGGCGTGCCGACCTCGGCGGGGATGTCGATGCCGTCGTGGTGCGAGGTGCCGCGCGGGCCGAAGGGGCTCATCACCGAGCTCTCGCCCTGCACCGGGCTGACGTAGCCGTCATCGCCCACGAAGGGGCCACCGAGGGCCATCGCCTCGTCGGCCCGCGCGTCGACCAGCGGCGTCCGCGCGATGGTCGGGTCGAGCAGGTTCTGGAAGTCGATGCCGGTGGCCGACAGCGCCGTCGTGATGGCCTCGATGTTCGAGTCCAGGCGGTTCGCCAGGCGCGCCTGCACCGCCGACTGCTCGCCCTTGATCGACGCGAGCCGCCCCTCGAGCTCGGCGATGCGCGCCTGCAGCGCGCCCGTCTCCTCGACCGAGCTGCCCTTCTTCGCGACGGCCTCCGACAGCATCGTCTCGACGGTCGACAGCTCCTCGCGCATCTCGAGGTCTCGCACCGTCAGCTCGACCAGCTTGTCGGACAGCGGGCCGGCGGGCAGCCGCGTCTTGCGCAGGTGCGCCAGCGACTCGGGCGACGCGTTGGGATCCTTCAGCCGCGCCTGCAGCACGCGGATGCGGCCCTGCGTCTCCTGCACCTCGATGGCCAGGCGCTCGCTGATGTGCTCGACGCGCGCCCGCTCTTCCTCCGAGGCCTGCAGGCGATAGCTCTGCACCAAGAGACCGCTGAAGGCGAGCCCGGCCACGACGACGGCCACGCCGGCCGCGCCGTACATCACGCGCTGCCAGCGCCGGTTGGGCCGACGCACCACCTTCACGCGGTGCTTCAGCGATCCGCGCAACGCCTCGGGGCTGGGCCCCTGCCCGGCCCGGCCCGAGGCCGCGGCCACCGCGCGCTCGACGATCGCCTCGACCTGTTCGGTCGGCACCACCACCTGCGGCGCCTGCACCAGCACGGGCAGCGCCGGCGCCGGGGCGCCGACGACGCCGTCGTCCGCGACGGGCGCCAGATCCTCGATCGGCAGCGGCGGGGGGCGGCCGGCGTCGCGCGCGCGCGGCGGCGGCGCGACCGCGACGGGCGGCGGCGGCGGCGGCGCGGCGGGCGCCACCGACCGGGGCTCGCTGCGCGGCGGCGGCACCGGCGCGCTCTCGGTCAGCGCGCGCCGCGCGGCCAGGTGCGTGCTGTCGGCGTCGAGCGCCTTGCGGAACAGCACCCCGGCGGCCTCGCGATCGCCCTGCTGCGCGCGCACGAAGCCCTGGCGGTACAGCGCGTCGGCGCGCGCCTCGCCCGCCATCGCGTCGCCGTGATGCAGCAGAAGCGCCTGCCCCACCTTGAAGGCCTCGTCCCACACGCCGGCGCGCAGGTGCAGCTCGGCCAGCGCCTCCAGGGTGGGCCGGTGCGTGCTGTCGAGCGCGTAGGCCGCGCGCTGATGCTCGAGCGCGGTGGTGTCGTCGCCCAGGCGTTCGGCGCAGCGCGCGATCTGCCCGTGCAGATCCCGCCGCGCGTGCACGGCGCTGTCGGGCGTGGCCTCGAGCACCTGGTGCAGCAGCGGCAGGGCCTGCGACCAGCGCTCGGCCTTGAGGGCCCGCCGCGCGAGCGGCCGGGCGGCCTCGACGTGGCCCGGCTCCGCCGCGAGCGCCTGCGCGAAGTAGTCGGCCGCGCTGGCCGCGTCGTCGAGGTGCACCTCGTGGATCTGCCCGATGCGCACCAGCAGCGCCGCCTTCGCGGCGGGCGCGTCGGTCGCCGCCTCGAGGCGGCTGAGCGCCCGGACGACGTCCGGCCAGCGGCCGTCCGCCTCGGCCCGCTCGAGCACCGCGCGCAGCGCCTCGTCGTGGTGCGGATCGAGCGTCAGCACCTCGCGGAACCAGGGATCCGCCTGGGCGGGCTCGTCCAGGTGGTCGCGCCAGATGCGCGCGACCGCCAGGTAGGCGTCGCGCCGCGCCGCCGGCTCGGTCAGCAGGCGCGCCTGCAGCCCGAACACGTCGACGGCCTCGTCGTAGCGGCCCGCCCGCACGTACAGGGCGCCGAGCGCGCCCAGCACGCCCGGGTGCTCGTCGTCCTTCGCCAGGGCCGGCTCGAGAAGCTCGAGGGCCCGCGCGACGTCGTCCAGCGGCCCGGCGTACAGCGCCGCCAGCTCGGCCCGCAGCTCGACCTCGTCCGCCGCGTCCTCGACCGCCGCCAGCTGGCCGTGCAGCACCTCGGCCAGCTCGGCGGGTCGATCCGCCGCGCGCAGCAGGCCAGCCAGCGCGGCCAGCGCCTCGGCGTCGGCGGGATGCACGCGCAGCACCTCACGCCAGCTGGCGGTGGCGGCGGCGGCGTCGGCCAGGGGCCCCGTCTGCAGCCGCGCGACGCGCCGGTGCACCGCCGCCTGCCCCTCGGGCGAGCGCCGCGTGCGCAACGACCGGCGCAGGACGTCCACCAGCTCGGCGTGGCGCCCGCGCGTCTCGTACAGCGGCACCAGCGCCTCGAGCGCCGGGACGCAGCCGTGGTCGATCGACAGCGCGTGGCGGTAGGCCTCGATGGCCGCGTCGGGCCGCGCCAGCCGATCGGTCAGCAGGCGCGCCAGCCGCAGATCCAGCCCGACGGCGTCGGCGCCGTCGAGGCGATCCCGCACGCGGCCGAAGGCGTCGGCCAGATCGCTCCAGCCGTTGGCCCGCTCGGCCAGCCGCTCGAGCTCGTCGACGTACGCGCCGACGTCGGCGGTCTCTTCGAAGGCCCGGATCACCAGCGCCAGCGCGTGCTCGGGGCTGGCGAGCTCGTGCTCCACCAGCGCCGCGGCCTGGGCGTAGACGGCGCGCCGCGCGTCGGGGGCGTCGGTGTGGGCCAGCTGGCTCAACAGCAGCCCGACCTGGCCCTCGACGTCGCCGGTCTCGGCGTACACCGCGGTCAGCCGCGCCACCGCCTCGGGGTGGCCGGGCGCGTGCTCCAGCACCCGGGGCCAGATGCGCCGCGCCGCGGCCTCGTCGGCCAGCTCGGTCTCGGTGAGCGTCGCGGCGCGCGCCAACGCGGCGGCCGCGATCGCGGGCTCGGAGGCCAGCGCCGCCCGCTCCTCCAGCAGGGCCACCAGCGCCGCCCACTGCCCCGTCGCCTCGAGCAACGCCGCCAGCCGCGCCTCGACCTCGGCGTCGTCGGGCGCGAGCTGGCGGAGGGCCGCCCAATGCGCCCGGGCCTCGGGCAGCGCCTCGGCCGCCTCCAGGGCCTCGGCCTGCGCGCGCAGCAGCGGCAGCCGCCCCGCGTCGTCGGCGGGCAGCGCGTCGAGCAGACGCGCGCGCGCCTGCCGGGCCGCCGCCGCGTCCCCTCGCTCAGCGCGAGCAGCGCGCGCATCGCCTCGACGTCGTCCGGCGCGGCGGCCAGCGCGGCCGTCCAGGCCGCCCGCGCGGCCTCGGCGTCGCCCAGCGACTGCACCAGGCGGGCGCGGCGCCCCAAGAGCTCGGCGCGGGCGGCGCCCACGCTGCGCTCGGCCAGCCGGCCCAACACCTCGGCCTGATCCGCCGGCCGATCCAGCGCGCCGTAGCTGCGCGCCAGGCCCGCCAGCGCGTCGACGTCGTCAGGCCGCACCGCCAGCACCCGCGGCCACACCTCGACCGCCTCGGCAGGCGCCTGCAGCAGCGGCCGTCCAGCAGCGCGCCGAGGCGCTCTGCCAGGGCGGCCGCGCGCTCGCCCTCGGGCACGGCGGCCAGCGCCTCGCCCAGCGCCCCGGCCAGATCCGGCTGCCGCCCGGCCACCTCGGCCGCCTCGGCCAGCCGGCGTCCGCCCGCGGATCGGCGGGGGCGGCCACCAGGGCCTCGCGGAAGGCCTCGAAGGCGGCGCCCGCGTCGTCGGCGTGTTCGCGCAGATCCCGCGCCAGCGCCAGCCACGCCGCCTGACGTGCGGCCGCGGTCGGCGCGCGCTCGGCCGCCGCGCCCGCGCCTCGGCGGCGCCCGCCCAATCCCCGCGCGCGCCGCGCAGCGCGCCCAGCGCGTCGAGCACGGCCCGATCGTCCGGGGCCACGCCTCGGACGCGATCCAGCACGCGCTCGGCCTCGGCCGGATCACCCAGCGGGCCGCGCAGCAGATCGGCCAGCGCCGTCCCCGCGCGCACCGCCTCGTCGGGCGTGGTCGCGGCGTCCAGCTGGCGCCCGTGGACCTCGGCCAGATCGGCCCAGCGGGCCTCGGCCCGGTGCAGCGCCTCGAGGGCGGCCAGCGCCTCGGCGTCGTCCGGCGCCACCGCCAGCACGCGCCGCCAGGTGATCGCGGCCTCGTCGGGCCGGCCCAGCCGCTCGGACTGCAGTCGCGCCACCCGCGCCCACAGCGTGCGCCGGGTGTCGGCGTCCGTGGCGCGATCGGCCTGCTCGGCCAGCAGCGTCGCCAGCGGCGCCCAGTCCTCCAGCCGCGTCAGCAGCGCGTGCAGCGCCGCGAGCGCCTCGGCGTCCTCGGCGTCGGCCTTCAGGGCGCGGCGCAGGGAGCGGCGCGCGGCGTCCACGTCGCCCAGCCCGTCGTCCTGCACCACGGCCAGGCGGCGCAGCAGCCAGCCCGGCGCCGCCAGGCGGCTCAGCGCCTGGGCGTAGACGTCGGCGACCGTGGCCCAGCCCTCGACGGCGGGCGCCAGGCGCTCGAGCTCCTGTCCGACCGCCGGATCCGGCGCCTCGACGAAGGCCTCGACCAGCGCGTCGAAGGCGCCGACGGTGTCGCCGAGCTGGGTGTCGCGCACGCCGGCCAGGCGCAGCAACTGCTGCCGGCGCTCGGCGGCGTCCTCTTCGTGGGTGGCGCGGTGGGCCAGCAGGGCGGTCAGCCCGGCCCAGTCCATCGCCTGCTGGTACAGGGCGTCGAGGCGCTCGAAGGCCCCGTCGTGATCCGGCGTGCGCCGCAGCACCGCCCACAGCGTGTCGCGGGCGCCGTCGGGATCCCCCAGCACCTCGGCCTGCAGGCCGGCCCGGCGCAGGGCCCGCGCGTCGTCGTCGCCCCGCACCGCCAGCACGTCGGCCAGCGCCCGCCAGGCCTCGCCCGCGGCGTAGAGCGCCTCGAGGCGATCGAGCGCCTCGGCGTCGCGGGGCGCGTGCTCGCGCACCGCCTCCCAGGCCCGGGCGGCGCGGTCGGCGTCGCCCAGCACGTCGTCCAGCAGGCGCGCGTGGGCCCGCCGCAGCCCGGCCGCCCGGCTGCCCTCGGGCGGCAGGGCGCCCAGCAGCGCGCGCTGCACGTCGGCCAGCGCCGCCGGCGCCTGCGCGGGATCGTAGAGCGCGGCCAGCGCCTCGAGCGCGTCCCGATCGTCGGGCACCAGCGCGCGCACCGCCTCCCAGGCGCGGCGCGCCTCGGCCGGATCGGCCAGCGGCCCCTGCAGCAGCAGGGCGCGCCGCCGATGCAGGTCCGGCGCCTCGTCCGCCTGCACGGCGGCCCGCAGCGCCAGGACCTCGGCCAGGCCCTCCCAGTCCTGCGTGCGCGTCAAGAGCCGGTCGAGCCCGATCAGCGCGTCCCCGTCGTCGGGCCGCGCGTCCAGCACCGCGCGCCACCGCTCGATGGCCACGGCCGGCCGCTCGAGCGGCCCCTCGGCCAGGCGCGCCAGGCGCTTCTGCCGGGCGATGCGGCCGAAGGGATCCAGCTGCACGCGCCGCGCGAGGACGTCGAAAAGAGGCCCCCACGCCTGCTGCCGCTCGAAGATGGCCGACAGGCCCTCGAGCGCCTCGCGATCGTCGGGGCGCCGCTCGAGCACCGCCCGGTAGCCCTCGACGGCCAGATCCGGCGCGCCCAGGTGGTTGGCCTGCAGATCGGCCAGGCGCAGGGTCAAGTGGCGGCGGCGCTCGCTCTCGCCCGCCAGCGACAGCCGCCGCGCCAGGATGTCGGCGAGGGCGGGCCAGTCGCCCCGCGCCGCGTAGGCCACCTCGAGCCCGGCCAGGGCCAGGTCGTCGGCCGGATCGTCCGCCAGCAGCGCCGCCCACACCCGCGCGGCGCCCGCCTCGTCCCCCAGCAGATCGCGGTAGGCCACCGCCACGGCGTGACCGAGGTCGTGCGCGACCGCGTGATCCTCGACCGAGGTCCAGGCCTCCTCCAGCAGGGCGGCGTAATCCTCCAGGCGCCCGGCCGGCGCGGCCAGGCGCGCCAGGGCCACCTGCGCGTCGGCGTCGGCGGGCTGCTCGGCCAGCAGATCGGCGAAGGCGCCGAAGGCCAGCTGGGGCGCGTCGAGCTCGGCCTCGTACAGGCGCCCCAGGCGCCGCAGCAGCGCGACGCGCTCGGGCGCGTCCGCGGTGCGATCGGCCAGCAGCCGGAGGGCGTTCGCCGCGCCGGCCGCGTCGCCGGTGCGATCCGCCGCCTCGACCACCAGCGTCAGGGTCTCGCGATCGGCGTCGACCACGAGCGGGGCGAGGACGTCGCGGGCGCGCCAGGGATCGTCCAGCGGCCCCAGGTACAGCGCCGCCAGCCGCTGGCGGGCGCGCGCGGCGCGCGCGGGATCGTCCTCGACGGCCAGCAGGTGCCGGCGCAGCGCGTCGGCCAGATCGGGCCAGCGGCCGGTGCGCGCCGCCAGCCGATCGAGCGCCGTCACGGCGGCCGGATCGCCGGGCGCGAGGCGCAGCGCCTCGGCCCAGGCGTCGAAGGCGCGGCCCGGCGCGTCCAGGCGCTCGGCGTACAGCGTGCCCAGGCGGGTCAGCGCCGCGCGGCGCTCCGCCGGCGTCTGCAGGTGCTCGAGGCGCTCGGCCTCGGCCTCGGCCAGCGCGGTCCAGCGACCGTGCGCCGCGCAGACGCGCGCCAGCGCGTCGGCGGCGCTGCGGTCGAGCGGGGCCGCGGCCAGCGCCGCCCGGAAGGCCTCGATCGCCCGGTCCGCGTCACCCAGGGCGCGATCGGCCAGCGCGCCCGCCTCGTACCAGTGCTCGGCCGCGCGCTCGGGCTCCAGCGCTGCCAGCTCGCGCCGCGCGTCGTAGCGCGTCTCGGCGTCGCCCGCCCGCTCGGCGGCGCGGTCCAGCGTGCGCCACGCGCCCGGCTCGGCGGGATCCAGCGCCACCAGGCGCCGCACCGCCGCCAGCTCGTTCTCTTCGCCGCCCGGCACCTGCCGCCAGGCCGAGGCCAGCTCGAGCAGCCCCACCCGGCGGGCCTCGTCGGTCGCGGCGTGGTCGATCTTGCGCTCCAGCACGTCGACGACGCCGGCCCAGTCCGAGCGGCCCACCAGCAGGGCCTCGAGCCGATCCAGCACCCGGGTGTTGCCCGGCTGCTGCTCGAGCAGCGCCAGCAGGTGCGCCTCGGCCCGCTCGGCGTCGCCCAGGTGGTGCGTGTACAGATCGGCCAGGCGCAGGCGGACGGCCGCCGTCGGCGCGGCCGCCTCGTAGGCCGCCACGACCTCGTCCCAGCGCTGTCCCTTCTGCGCCAGCCGCAGCAGGGCCTCGCCGCACCGCGCGTCGTCGCCGTCGGCCTCGAAGGCGGCCAGCCAGTCGGCGAAGGCGCGCCCGTCGTCGTCGAGCGCCAGCTCGGCCACCTCGGCCGCCTCGCCCAGCAGCGCCGCGCGCTCGCCCGGATCGCTCAGCCGCCCGGCGCGCGCCTCGAGCATGTCGGCCAGGATGGGCCACGCGCCCGCGCTGGCGTGCAGGGCGCGCAAGCGCTGGAAGGCCGCGGGGTGATCGGGATCGAGGTCAAGCAGCGCCGCCCACGTGGCGCGCGCCGCGTCGGCGTCGCCCAGCTTCTCTTCCTGCAGCGCCGCCAGGCGGGCCAGGATCTCGGGCCGCGCGTCGTCGGACGCCCGCTCGGCCTGCGCGTGCAGCGACGCCGCCAGGCCGGCCCAGTCGGCGGCCAGCGCCTGCAGGGCGACCACGCGCTCGAGGGCCTCGGCGTCGTCGGGCAGAAGCGCCACCAGCGCCGACCAGCGCGCCAGCGCGCGCCCGGGCAAGCCCAGCGCGCCCTCGTAGGCGCGCGCCACCTCGCGCAGCAGGGTCGTCCGGCGCGCCGGCGCCACGTCGTCGCGCCCGAGCAGCGTCTCACCCACCGACGCCAGGGCGGCCGCGTCCCCGCAGCCGAGGCTGGCCGTCCACACCGCGTCGAGCGCCTCGAGATCGTCGGGCACCGTGCGCAGGATCGCCCGCCAGCGGCCGGCGGCCTCGGTCGGCGACAGGTGCGCCGAGGCCTGGCGCGCGGCCCGTCGCCGCAGGGTCAGGGCGGCCTCGGGGTCCCCGGCCGCCGCCGCCTGGCCCCACAGCAGCTCGACCAACGCGGCGTGATCGCCCACGCGGGCCAGGGCGTCCGCCAACAGGCTGGCCGCGTCGGCCGGCAGCGCGCCGTGGCGGCTGGCCGCCCGGTAATGGTCGACCGCCGCGGCCGCGTCGCCGCGCCGCGCCGCGAGCGCGCCCCGGCGCAGCAGCAGCGCGTGGGCGTCGTCGCCGCCCCCGCGTGCGCCACGCGCCGCGCCAGGACGTCGTCCAGCGACGCCCAGTCCTCGGCGTCGGTCAGCAGCTCGTCCAGGCGCGCCAGCGCCGCCGGGGCCTCGCCCGCCGCCGCCTGCAGGTGGCGCACCGCCGCCCGCGGCTCGCCGAGGGGGCCCTCGTACAGCTCGGCCAGCTCCAGGTGCAGGGGGGTCGCCTCCCCACGCCCGGCGGCCACCCGCGCCTCCAGCGTGTCGCACAGCCCGGCCCAGTCGGCCTGCCGCCGCTGCACGGTCGCCAGCGCGGCCAGCGCCGCGTCGTCGTGCGCGTCCTGCGCCAGCAGATCGCGCAGCGCCGCCTCGGCGTCCGCGGGGCGCCCCAGCCGCGTCGTCCACCAGTCCACCAGCTGCAGGGTGATCGCGCGGCGGCTGGCCGGCGCCGCCTCGGCGTCCTGCCGCAGCGCGTCCCAGCGCTCGGCCAGGACCCCCCACCCGTCGACCTGCGCCGCCAGCGCCGCCAGCTGCGCGTGGGCGGCGAGGGCCGCGTCCGCCTCGGTCAGATCGGCGCAGCGCAGCCGAAGCGCCTGCCCCGGCCGCCCCAGGTGCTCGGCGTGGATGTCGGCCGCGCGCGCCCGCAGCGCCTGGCGCGCGGCGCCCTCCTCGTGCTCGGCCCGATCGATCAGCAGGGCGGCCAGCGGCGCCCACTGCTCGTCGGCCTCGAGCAGGCGCGCCAGCCGGCGGTGCGCCTCGCCGTGCCCGGCGTCGGCCGCCAGCGCCCGCGCGTAGGCGGCCTGAGCGGCCACCACGTCGCCCAGGCGCTCCTCGAACAGCCGGCCCAGCCGGAAGGCGAGCTCGGCGTCGGCGCCGTCGGCGTCGAGGCGCCGGGACAGCACCTCGGCCACCGCCCCCCAGTCCTCGGCCTCGCGCGCCAGGCGCTCGAGGTGGCCCAGGGCCTCGGCGTCGTCGGGCGCGTCGACCAGCACGCCGCGCCACGCGGTGACCGCGCGGGCCGGATCGCCCAGATCGGCCACGCGGTGCGCGCGCCGGCGGCGCAGGCCGGGGCCGCGCGCGTCCTCGGCCGGCAGCGCGGCCAGCAGCGCGTCGAGCGCCTCGACGTGCGCGGCGGCGCTGCCCGACGCCTCGGTCGCCGCCAGGACGGCCTCGAGGGCCTCCAGATCGTCCGGCCGGTCGATCAGCAGCGCCCGCCAGACGGTCAGCGCCTCGACGTCGCCGTCGAGCTCGTCCTGCCACAGGCGCGCCAGGCGCCGGCGCAGACGGGCCGCGTCCTCGCGATCGGTCGACGCCTCGATGCGCTGCTCGAGCACCTCGGCCAGCTCGAGCCCACGCCGCTGCTCGGTCAGCAGCCGATCGAGCGCCGCCAACCCCGCGGGCGAGGGGCCACCGGCGGCGAGCGCCGCCCGGACCAGCCGCTCCTGCAGCGCCGGGGGCAACCCGGTCGAGGCCTCGACGGCCGGCCCGGCCAGCACCCGGCCGTGGGGGCCGGCCAGCACGGCGGTCCACGCCTCGACGAGCGCCGTCGTGCGCCCCTCGGCGCGGGCGCGCCGACCGAACACGCCGCGCGCCTCGAGATCGGTGGGATCCTCCTCGAAGGCACGCCGCAGCCAGTGGAAGGCGGCGTCGGCGTCGCCCAGCCGACCGTGGCACAGCTCGGCCAGCGAGCGCATGGCCCCGGCGCGCGCCGGGCCGGGCTCGGCGTCGTCGATCATCGAGGCCTGCACCGCGGCGAGGCGGCCCCAGTCGCCCGCGCCCGCGAGCAGCGGCAGCAGCCGCGCGGCCACGCGGGATCGCGCCGGGCCGGCCTCGAAGCGCGCGTACAGGGCGTCGACCACGGCCTCGGTCGGGGCGACGTCGGCCGCGGCCTCGAGGGCGTCGAGCGCGCCGGCGGCGTCGCCGAGCTGCTCGGCGCGTACACGGGCGAGCTCCAGCCGCGCCTCCACCCCCACCTCGGCGGGCGCCACGCCGGCCCAGGCCTCGAGGGCGGCGGCCAGCGCCCGCGGCTCACCGGCGCGGCGGGCCAGGGCGCAGCGCAGCGCGTGGGCCTCGGCGTCGTCGGGGGCGTCGGCCAGGACCGCGTCGACCTCGGCCTGCGCCGCGTCGAGCGCGCCCAGCCCCTCGAGGCGGATGTGCGCCAGCCGCAAGCGCAGGCCGCGGCGCAGCGCGGGATCGTCCACGTCGCGGGCGCGCGCCGCGACGACGTGGGCCAGGCGCTCCCAGGCCTGGGCGGGGCCGGCCACGCGCTGCAGGGCGTCGAGCGCCTCGTCGGCGTCGGGGGCCGCGCGGAAGGCCTCGGCGAAGCTGTCGAAGGCGCCGGCGGGATCGGCCAGGTGGTCGACGCGGGCCGCGCCGATGCGCAGCAGCAGCCGCGTGCGCCGCGCGGCGTCGTCGGTGACCGGCAGCAGATCTTCCCAGAGGGTCACGAGGCGCGGCCAGGCGCCCACCTGGCGCAGGGCCGGCTCGAGCACGGCGGCGGCGCGGTCGGGCAGCCGGCCCGCGCGCACGAGCGACTCGAGGGCCGCCAGCGAGGCGGGGTGGCCGGGCCAGTCGGCCAGCATGGCGGCGAAGCCCTCGACGAGGGGCCCCACGTCCTCGACGTCCAGCCACCAGGCCCGCCGACCCTTGCCCGCCGGACGCCAGGCCTCCATGCCCTCGCGCCACAGCAGGGTGTCGGGCTTGACGCGCCCCAGCTCGATGAGGGCCTGGACGCCGGTCTCGCTCAGGGGGCCGAAGACCCGGCCGTCGAGGTTGACGAAGAAGCTGGCGTCTTCGGGCGCCTCGCCCGTGGGGCTGGGTCCCTGGACGTCGATCCACGATCCGCACCGACCGCACGGCAGCCGGAAGCGTCGCCCCCCCACCTTCTCGTCGGGAATCGCGTACCGACTCCCACACTGCGTGCATTCGAGCTGCATTGGACCCCTTGCCCGCCGAGCTGGGCCATCCCAAGGTAGCAGCTTACCCCCCATCCACCAATCCGAATGTAGGATGATGTAAGCCGACTCCCCGGCGGTTCCCTCCAGCGGCCATCATTCCGTGGTCGGTGGGCGCTGGCAAGTCCGCGCCCCACATTCCTCACGCGGACGCGCCGCGGCGTCACTCGTGGCGGCTGCCCGCCCCGAAGGTGGCCACGATCGCGTCGATGGCGCGCTTCACCACGCCGGCCGTCGCGGGGGGCGGCGGATCGGCCTCGGCGGGCGGCGGTGGCGTCGGCGGCGCCGGCGGCGGGCTCGGGGCGACCGGCGGGCGCGCGGCGCGCGGCTCGTCGGCCCAGCGGAAGGCGAAGCCCCCCTCGCCGTCGTCGACCACCTCGACGCCGCACACCGCCCGGCCCTCGGCGACGCGGATCAGGACCGCCGCCGACAGCCCCGGCAGCAGCGCGTGGGTCAGGATGGCGTCCAGCCCGCGCGCGCCCACGTGCGGATCGGCGCAGCGCGTGGCCAAGAGCTCGACCACGCCGGGATCGAAGCGCAGCGGCGCGTGGTGCCGCCCCTCGAAGCGCGCCTGCACCGCGGCCAGCTTCAGCCCGGCCACCGCGCGCAGCTCGGCGCGCGCCAGGGGCCCGTAGGGCACCACCACCACCCGGCCGAGGAAGGCCGCGCCGAAGGTCGCCTCGAGGGCCGGTCGCGCGGCGGCCGCCGCGGCGCCCGGTCCCCCGCCCTGCGCCGCCGTCGCCACCACCGCCTCGGCCCCGACGTTCGAGGTCAGCAGCACCACCGTGTTGCGGAAGTCGACGCGCACGCCCTCGCCGTCCTCGAGGACCCCCTTGTCGAACACCTGGAAGAACAGCTGCCGCACGTCCGGGTGCGCCTTGTCGACCTCGTCGAGCAGCACCACCGAGTAGGGGCGCCGCCGCACCGCCTCGGTCAGCACGCCGCCCCGCCCGTAGCCCACGTAGCCCGGCGGCGCGCCCTTCAGGGTCGAGACGCTGTGGGCCTCCTGGAACTCGGACATGTTGACCACGATGGCCTTGTCTTCGCCGCCGAAGAGGGCGTCGGCCAGCGCCAAGGCCGTCTCGGTCTTGCCCACCCCGCTCGGCCCCACCAGCAGGAACACCCCCAGCGGGCGTCCGGGATCGTCCAGGCCGGCCTGGGCCGTCTGCAGGCGTCGCGCGATGGCGTCCAGGCCCGCCGACTGCCCCACCACCCGGGCCGCCAGGCGCTCGTTCAGCCCCAGCACCACGTCGGCGTCGTCGGTCAGCATCCGGCCCACCGGCACGCCGGTCCAATCGCTGACCACCTCGGCCACCAGGCGAACGTCGACCTCGATGGGCACCATCGGCTGCGCGCCCTGCCGGCCGCGGAGCGCCGTGCGAGCCGCGCGCAGCGCCGCCGCGGCCGCCGCGTCGTCGGGCGCCTCGGCCCGCGCCTCGGCCAGCTCGGCGATGCGCTGCACCTCGGCCTGCTCGGCGCGCCAGCGGCGCTCCAGCTCGGCGAAGTCGCGGGCGGCGGCGTCCAGCTCGGCCTCCAACGCCGCGATGCGGTCGGCGTGATCGGCCACGGCGCCGTCCTCGACGCGCAGCCGCGCCCGCAGCGCCGTCAGCTGGTCGACCCGGCGTCCGGCGGCCTCCACGGCGGGCGGCGTGCTGCGCTGGCCCAGCGCGACGCGCGCGCAGCAGGTGTCGAGCACGCTGACCGCCTTGTCGGGCAGCAGCCGACCCGCGACGTAGCGCTGGCTGAGCCGCACGGCCGCCTCGGCCGCCGCGTCCAGCACGCGCACGCCGTGGTGCCGCTCGAGCGCCTCGACGCTGGCCCGCAGCATCTCGATGGCCGTCTCGGCGTCGGGCTCGTCCACCGGCACCAGCTGGAAGCGCCGGGCGAGCGCGGGATCCTGCTCGATCGAGCGCTTGTACTCCGACCAGGTGGTGGCCGCGATGGTGCGCAGCTCGCCGCGCGCCAGGGCCGGCTTCAGCAGGTTGGCCGCGTCGCGCTGGCCGGCGGCCCCGCCGGCGCCGATGAGCGTGTGGGCCTCGTCGATGAACAGCACCACCGGCCGGACGGCGCCCTGGACGTCGGCGACCACCGCCTTCAGGCGCCGCTCGAACTCGCCGGCCAGGCCCGCGCCGGCCTGCAGCAGCGCGAGATCGAGCAGGCGCACCGACACCGCGCGCAGGGCCTGGGGCACGTCGCCGCGCGCGACGCGCAGGGCCAGCCCCTCGACGATGGCCGTCTTGCCCACGCCCGCGGGGCCGACCAGGATCGGGTTGTTCTGCCGCCGCCGGGTCAGCACGTCGATGACCTGCCGCACCTCGGCGTCCCGCCCCACCACCGGATCGAGGGCGCCCTCGCGCGCGCGCGCGACCAGATCGATCGTGTACTGGTCGAGGGCGGGCGTCTCGCCGGCGCCCTCGGCCAGGCCCGGCGCCGGCGGATGCGCGCCGGCGGGCATCATGCTGCTCGCCGCCTCGGCCGAGCCGCGGATCAGCGCGGGCAGCTCGGTCCGCAGCACGTCCGGATCGAAGCGGCGCAGCGCGGGCACCGCGGCCACCAGCCGGTCGCGCAGCCCTTCGACCGTGCGGGCGGCCAGCAGCACCGCGGCCGAGCGTACGCGCGTCGATCCCAGCGTCAGCGACGACACCAGCCAGGCCTCGCGCAGCAGCGTGGGCACCTCGGGCGAGAAGGTGGGCACGCGGGTGTGTCCGGCCTCGAGGCGGCGCAGGGCCAGATCCAGCGCCTCGGCCAGCCGGCGCCGCCGCAGATCGTGGTGGCGGAGCACGGCGTCGAGATCGGTGCCCGACCGCTCGAGCAGGGCTCGCAGGACGTGCTCGACCTCGATGCGCCGGTGACCCTGGGTGGCGGCCAGGGCCGCGGCCTCCTCGAGCGCCTGCCGGCAGGTCGGGTTCAGCGTCGCCAGCAGCGCCTTGAGATCGGGCTCCACCGCGCGCTCAGCCCGCGGCGGCTTCGGCCGCGCGCGCCTCGGCGGCCCGCGCGCTGATCGCGTCGGCCTCGGCCTGCGTCCGGCCCGGCACGCGCACCGTCATCGCTCGCCCCGGCGCGAAGGGGCGGCTCATCAGCCAGCTGTTCCAACCCAGCCGGGGTCCGACCGTGGGACGCGCCGAGAGGCCGCCGCGGCCGGTGAACACGGCCTCGGACTTCACGGACAGGCGCACGTGGAAGTCGAAGGCCGAGCGCACGTAGAAGCGGGTCAGCTGCACCAGGGCCACGAAGTTCGGGCCGGTCGGCAGGAAGGCGCAGAAGTCGGCCCAGGGCAGCGGGCCGATGGCCAGCTCGAAGCCGGCCTGCGGATCCCACACGCGCGAGCCCGCGGCGGCCGAGATGCCGAGGCGGTTGTTGTGATGGCGCGCGCTCAGGGCGGTGCGGGCGTCCTCCGCGAGGCGGATCCACCGCCCCGCCAGCTCGGCGCCGCGGATCGGCACACCGAAGTGGTGCGACAGCATGCGCTCGAGCCCGT
Organism: Myxococcales bacterium; assembly: GCA_020633465.1. Taxonomy (GTDB): domain Bacteria; phylum Myxococcota_A; class Bradymonadia; order UBA7976; family UBA1532; genus JACKDN01. The sequence goes on along the minus strand of JACKDN010000017.1, from coordinate 17,411 downwards.
TCATCGACCGATCGCGGTGCCACAGCAGGCCAGCGTAGTAGAGCAGATCGCGCGGCGCCGCGTTGTGGCGGGGCACGCCGTCGGCGTCGCGGTGGTCCTCGGTGAAGGTGCGGCCGGCGGCGGCGCCGACGACGCCCCCGAAGGCGGCGAGGAAGCCCGCGAAGGGGTGCCCCTCGGGCCGCCCGGTGTGCAGCGTCGGGCGGTGGCGCTGCCGCACCTGGTACAGCATCGACACCAGGCGGTGGTTGAAGATGTCGTAGAACGCGCGGATGCCGTGATCGCCCAGCAGCTGGCGCCGCTTCAGCAGCTGGGCGTACGCCAGCGGCAAGGGGCCGCGGGGCCCGTTGAGCCCCATGAAGGTGACCTCGACCTTGGGCGTGTCGCCGTCGCGCGGCTTCATCTCGATCGAGCGCAGATCGCTGGCCGGGAAGCCCAGCGAGACGTGCTGCCAGAAGCGCAGGGGCTCGTCGTCGGGATCCGCGGTGCTGCCCACCGGCGACACGTCCCGCTCGCCCTGCACGCGCCGGTCGAAGCGCACCGCCCCCTCGACCAGCTTCACGGCCTGGAAGAAGTCGAAGCGGTAGCCTTCCCGGAAGAAGCGCGCTACGGCAGCGTCGTCTTTGGGATCATCGGCGGCCATACCTTCCACATCCCCTCTCGCTGCCGGGACTCGAGCGCCAGCTGGGTGAACACGTTCACCGACGCGTGCAGCGCGAAGTACGCGTTGAGCACCGCGCCGAGCACCATCGGGCTGCGCCCGCCGAAGCGATCCTCGTCCAGCCGCAGGGTGATGCGCTGCACGCGCACGAAGCCCCGCCAGGACTCGTCGTCGGCGCGCAGGGCCACCGTCTCGCGGCGCACGTTGTCGATGGCCTGCAGCTGGGGCTCGATCGACTCGGCGCTGGTGAACGCGTAGATGCGCAGCTGCTCGCGCAGCGCCTCGGTGGCCGACTCGCCGTCGGGCAGGCCCAGGTGGCTCAGCGACAGGTGCGACACCAGGCGCCACAGCGTCGCGCCCTGCAGCGGCGGGGTGCGTTGCGGCGTCGGCCGGGTGAGCGTGCGCACCAGCGCGTGCGGGCCGTCCTCGATGTGCAGGCGCTCGCCCTGGTCGATGTGCGTCGCCAGATCGCGGTTCGTGCACAGGCAGTGCGCGCGCACGATCTGCGAGTCGGGCACGCGCTGGCGCAGATCGGCGTCGACGAAGGACAAGAAGACGTCGGTGCCGGGCATGTCCGCCGCCTGGCAGGGGGCGCGCCGCGCGTCCCAGTACACGACGCCCTCGTCGTTCGAGTGGCCCAGGCCGTACAGCGGCGCCAGCCGCGACGCGGGATCGTCCCGGCGCAGGTTGGTCGTCACCGCCTCGATCGAGTGGATCTCGGTCGTCCGCTCCCAGCGCGCGTCCGGTTGCACTCGATAGGCCAGCTTCTGGTGATCGATGTGGACCGGCTCGCTGAGCTTCTCGAACAGGTTGATGATCGGCGTGCAGCCCAGGCGCAGGTTGTCGGGCCCGACCGAGAGGCGCCGCCGCGGCGCGGTGTCGAACAGGAACAGCAGATCGACGGTGTCGTTGGCCTGCGAGAAGTCCAGGTCGAAGGCCTCGACGAACATGAACTTCTCGGGCAGCGCGAAGTACTCCTGCAGCAGGCTGTAGCCGCGCAGCGCGTGCCCCTGCGTGGGCAGGACCTCCTCCGCCTCGTCGAAGCCCAGCGGACGGACGCGGCCCAGGTGCGGGGTGGCGCCGAGCGCCGGCACCTTGCCGTCGGGCAGCGCCACCACGCCCACCAGGTTCGTCGTCAGCAGCTCGTACAGCGTGCCGGTCTGCGCGGGCTCGCCGTCCAGGTAGAAGCGCAGGCGATCCGGCGCCAGCAGCGACAGGGGCTCGCTGTTCGTCTTCAGCGTCACCTGCAGGCACGACTGGACGTGGCTGAAGGTGCGCCCGCCGAGGAACGGGAACGCGTTCGGGCTCTGGGCGCGCGCCTTCGTGACCTCGATGGGCCACAGCGTGACCGGGTAGCAGGTGCGGAAGCGGCAGGTGCGGCGCTGAAAGCTGGTCTCGATGAACAGCTTCGAGTGCCGCGGCACCTCGAGCCCCGACGTCAGGCCCGCGCCGCCGTCGTCCGGCTGCAGCTGGGCGATCGCCATCGAGGGCACGGGCTGGGTGAAGTGCGGGTAGAGGTAACCCAAGAGGCCCGCGGTGACCTGCGGCAGCTCGCCGTCGAGCGCCTGCTGCAGGCGCGCGGTGAGGAACGCCACGCCCTCGAGCAGCCGCTCGACGTGGGGGTCGGGCGACTGGCTGCCATCGAGCTCCAGCCGCCGCGCCAGCCGCGGATACTGCTTCGCGAACTTCGCGCCCATGCGGCGCAGGAAGAGCAGCTCCTCGCGGTACCGCTCGAGGAGCTGTCCCTCGACGTCAACTGCCACGGACTTCGGCCTCCCCGTCGGCGAGGTCGAGCATGACGCGGAAGGACACCGGCTCGCGGACCTCGTCGGTCCACAGCCACGCCTCGACGCGCACCTCGACCTCCCGATGCTTGCCCTCGACGGGCTCCACCGTCAACCGGGTCACTTGCAGGCGCGGTTCGAAGGCGGTGATCGCGTCGCGGATGCGCTTCGCCATCACCTGACGGTCGTCGTACGAGGCGGGCGCCAGGTGGGTGAGATCCTCGACGCCGTAGTCGAGCACGGTGCGCGGCCCGGCCTCTTTGCCGACCGGCTTCTTCTCGCCGCAGCGCGTGTTCAACAGCCAGCCCAGGTCGCGCATCAGCGAGCGCGCGAACTGGTTGCGCGACTGCACCCGCAGGGGTGGACGCTCGGGCTTGTTGCCCGGCTCTTCGTCGATCAGTCGGTCGATGAGGGAGGCCCGAACCTTGCGGTTCGGATCACGCGACGTGGGCGGGGGCTTCATGGCGGACACGGTAGGTCAATCCGCACGCCCACGCCAGAGTTGGAGACCGGTGCGCGGTGAATGCGCACCGGCTCCAAAGGATCGGGGGGCGCCACGCCGCGACGCGATGCCGCGACGTGGCCGCGTCCGGCCGCGCGGAGCGCGCGACCGGGGGCACCACCGGAGGGGAACGTCAGGCGACGACGTTGCTCTTGAGGTCGTGCGAGATGACCTGCGCGCCCTTGGCCTTGCCGGTGCCGTGCTCGGTCGGCGTGTAGGTGTAGGTCAGCTTCGCGTAGTTCAGCGAGACCTGCTCGGTGGGCAGGTCGCCGACGCCGCCGCCGAGGGTGTAGTCGGAGACGATGACGTTCTCCATCTCGATCTTGAAGTAGGGCACCGCGTTCTGCTGGGTGCCGGTGTCACCGACCGAGCGGTAGCAGGTCATCGTGACCTTGTCGATGTGCTTGCCCGACCAGCACATCTTGCACAGGTCGTCGGTCGCCTCGTCCATGTACTTCGAGAACACGAAGTGCTGGTGGTTGGCGGTCTCGACCGTGCCGCTGCCGGCCGCCGAGCGGACGGCCTGCGTGGGCTGGTTGAAGCCGTGGTTCCACGAGAGCACCTCGATCTCGCCCTCGTGTCCCTTGTTGGTGCTGCCCCCGATGATCGCGGGCCCGTCGATCTTGATGAAGACGTTGATGGCCATGGTGTGGACCTTCTTCCTCTGGTTGCGGGGACAGCGCCCCCGGTGTCAATTGCCCCTCAGACGACGCCCCCCGGCGATCGTCAGGCCGCCGGAGGCGGCAGATCCGACACCAGTCGAATCGAGGCGGTCAGTTCATCCAACTGAAAATGCGGACGCACGAACACGACCGCGCGGTAAGCGCCGGGCTTGCCCGGCACATCGTAGACATCCACCCGGGCCTCGCGCAGCGGGTACTTGGCCTTCAGCTCCTGCCCCGCGTCGTCCTTGCCCAGGACGTACTGCATGATCCAGCGGTTGAGGTAGTTGCTGACCTCTTCCCGCGTCATGAACGACCCGACCTTGTCCCGCGCGATCACCTTCAGGTAGTGCGCGAAGCGCGACGCCGAGAGCACGTACGGCAGCATGGCCGAGATGCGGGCGTTCGCGTTGGCGAAGTCGGTGTCGTACACCTTCGGCTTGTTGACGGTCGGCGCGCCGAAGAAGGTCGCGTAGTTGGTGTTCTTGCAGAACACCAGCGGGATGAAGCCCAGATCGCTGAGCTCCTTCTCGCGCCGGTCCGTGATCGCCACCTCGGTCGGCACCTTGGTGGCGATGTCGCCCTCGGCCGTCTGGAACTTGTGCAGCGGCAGGCCTTCGACCATGCCGCCGCCCTCGGCGCCGCGGATCGCGGCGGTCCAGCGGTACATCGAGAACGCGTTGGTGATGCGCTCACCCAGCGACCACGCGGCGCTGCCCCAGCAGTACTTGCTGGCGTCGGTGCCGTCGACGTCCTCGACGTAGTCGAAGCCGTCGATGGGGTTGTCGGGCCCGTAGGGCAGGCGCGTGAGCATCCGCGGCAGGGTCAGGCCCACGTAGCGCGAGTCCTCCATGCCCCGGAACTGGTTCCACTTCTCCATGTTGGTCTCGAACAGCTTCGCGAGGTCGCGCGGATCGCCGAGCTTCTCGAAGCTGTTGAGGCCGAACATGTCGGCGCTGGTGCCGGCCACGAAGGGCGCGTGCGCGGCGGCGGCGATGTTCGAGATGCCCATCAGCAGGTCGATGTCGGCGTTCCCCCGGCCGAACTCGTACCCGCCGATCAGCAGCCCGTAGGGCTCGCCACCGTAGGTGCCGTACTCTTCCTCGTAGATCGCCTTGAACAGGCGGCTCTGGTCGAAGTCGCTGGCGTTCTCGATGTCCGAGAGCAGCTCCTTCTTCGTCGCGTGCATCACGCGGATCTTCATGTGCGTGCCGGTCTCGGTCTTCGAGACCAGGTACGACATCCCGCGCCAGCTGGCCTCGAGGGCCTGGAACTTCGGGTTGTGCAGCACCTCGTTGAGCTGGTCGGTGAGCGCCTGATCCAGCTTCCGGATCTGCGTCTCGATCAGCTGCGCCGCGTTGCGGATCGTCTTCTTCTTCTCGGCCGCGGCGTCGGCCGAGACCCCCGAGGCGATCGCCTGCTCGAGCAGGGCCTTGAGGCCCTCGTTGGCGCCCGCCGCCTGGGTGTGCGCCACGATCGAGGTGAGAACGTCCTCACCGGCGGCGCCGCCGCCCTCCTGCTGTTCCTCAGCCATGGAAGGTGTCTCCTTCGTGAATCTGGTCCGTGTTCGGGGCGGTCAGGCTGATCACAGCTTGCCCATCAGCTCCTGGAGCTTCGTCTTCAGTTCCTCATCCGTCGCGCTCGACGCGATCACCTCGTTCAGCGAGCTGGCCAGGTCGTCGTTGACGTACAGCTTGGCCAGCAGCGCGTTGAGCGCGTTGCGGCGCTCGTAGGTGTCTCGCATCGAGTCGACCTGCTTGATGATCGACATCGGATCGAAGTCCGAGAGCCCCTGGAACTTCAGGTCGACGGCCAGGTTCTCGCTCGCATCGTCCAGCTTGTTCGGGACGACGAAGCTCAAGGACGGCTCGAGGCTCGCCATGACTTCGTCGAAGTTGTCCCGATCGATCTGGACGAACTTCCGCTCCTTCAGCTTCTTGGCCTCGCTGTCCCCGGAAAGATCGGCCAGGACCCCGACGATGAAGGGCAGCTCCTTCACCTGCATCGCGTCGCCGATCTCGACGTCGTAGGTGATCTGCACCCTCGGCGGTCGGTTCCGCCCGATCTTGTGCTGAGTCTTGTCAGCCATCTCCGCTCCGTTCAGCTCGACCGATCGGACCGATTCACGGACCAAACGATACGAGCACGTCAGTCGGTGTGCAACGAAAAAATTTCCGCCCCACCGTAAAATTTTAGGCCCGCGGAAAAACCGGGACCCCCCTCACCCCCTCGAATCGCCCGGCGTCGGTCGTCGGTCGGCGCCGGACATCGCTCAGAAATCCCCCGGCATGGGCATGCCCAGCAGGGCGTAGATCTGGCGCAGGTCGGTCTGATCCTGCACCAGCTCCTGAATCAGCTCGGCGAAGCTCATGTTGCCCCAGCTGACCGCGCGCCGCACCAAATGCGGCGTGGGGCTGTGGGGCTCCTTGCGCATCAGGTAGTCCGCGGCCTCGGCGAGGCGCTGGTAGGCCTCGGCCCGGTTGCGGATGGGACCCCAGCGCACCTTGCCTTGCGCGATGTCGACGTCGTCCTCGCGCGCCATCGTCATCGCAGCCCCCTCCCCCAGCGGCGCCTCGTCGGCCTGGGCCTCGGGCTCCTCCTCGGCCTTCTGGTCGAGCGCCCGGCCCACGAACTCGCGGATCGACGTGAGCGTCTCACGGAACTGCCAGAGGGCGGCCATGGGCTGCCCGCAGCGTTTGTCCAGCGCCGCCTCGAGCGAGGCCGTGGCCTCCCACAGCTCGTTGAGGTCGGCGTCGAGCTTTCGATAGAAGCTGCCCGGCGTGAGCAGCACGCAGGTCATGAAGTGGCTGGTCGTGACGTCGTCGGGCCCGGGCTTGTGCCCCGAGCGCTCGAGCATCGACGCCTTCTCCCAGTCGTTCCAGGTCAGGTGCTCGGGCTCCTGCGCCTGCGGATCGGTCAGCGAGACGGCCTTCAGCTCGACCGACAGCTTCTCGTTGATCCACATCAGGGGCGCCATGCGCCCGTCGAGGTCGTCGTCCTCGACCGGCGGATGCAGCGTGTCCCAGAAGCGATCGACCAGGCCCTCGATCAGGTTGAAGCCGTAGGCCGCGCCCGACGGCCCGTGGCGCTTCAGCCAGGCCTCGGCCAACCAGGCCGCGATGCGCAGATCCTTCGACTTCTTCTCGAGCGCCTCGACGCACAGGTCGGCGACCTTGCCCCAATCCGCCCGCTTCACGTCCGTCTGCCAGACGCCCTGGGCCAGGTTGGGATCGTCGGCCCGCCGGGCCTCTTTGATCTGGTCGTAGGTGAAGCTGCGCCGCAGCGACTCGCCCGAGGGCATGAGCGTCGAGATGGGCTCGAGCAGGGCGTCGAGCGCCACCTGAGGCGTCGTGGCTGCCGCCATCAGAAATCACCCTTGCCGCCGGCGTCGGCGACGATGCCGTTGGCCTTGAGGAACTCGATCGACAGCTCGGGCGCCCGCCGCGGGAACTCCGGGATGCGGAACGCGGACTTGCCGCCCGGGGTCATCACCGAGATGCGCAGGTACACCCGCGTATCGGTCACCAGCAGGCTGCTCGCGCTGCGCGCCGCGCTGGCCAGGCTGGTCTCGGTCTCGAAGCGCAGCGTGTGCGGCCGCAGGAACGAGCGACGGCCGCGGTCGGCCGGCGTGGCCGCGTGCTGGGCCAACGTCCGCATCAACGCCCAGCGCCCGCTGAACACGTAGCAGGCCGTGCGCCCGTTCACCCGGGCGTGCTCGGTGCGCTGGTTGGCCGCCGGCAGGAACATGGCGTCCTTGGCCCAGCGGAAGCACACGCTGACGCCGTCGTTGCTGCGCCACTGCGTCGTGTGCTTGTTGTCGCGGTACTCGATGCGCTGGTCGGCGACCTGAATCCACCACTCGATGATCTGGTTGCCGTTGACCTCGTTGTCGCGGTTGACCCGGAAGTCGATCTCGAGGTCGAGCGTGAGGTCCGGCGTGTCCTCTTCGCTCTGCAGGATGGTGCTGAACAGCGCGCGCACGTTCTCGACCTGCTGCAGGAAGCGCAGCACCTCGCCGGTCGAGTCGCCGAACAGGCCCCCGCCGCCCGCCTGCCCCGGCTTCACGAGGGCCTTGAACGCCCCGGCGTAGCGATCGAAGCGCTTGTAGAACTCGACGACGTCGGCGGTCTCGACCTCGGCCAGGATGTCGGGCCCGGCGTAGGGGAAGCGGCCCGCGAGGCGCTCGGTGAAGAACTGCTGCAGGTCGACGTAGCCCTGCAGCGTCACCGTCTTCAGGATCTGGTTGCACCGCCGGCCCATCGCCGTGCCGATCAGGTACTTGCGGTCCTTGAAGAAGTCGTCGCGGTTGTAGCGGTCGACCTGACCCTCGAGCTGCTCCGCGCAGGTGGCCAGCTGCAGCTTGTTCAGCTCGACCTCGATGAAGCGCTCGAGCTCCTCGAGGCTGTTGCCGGGCACCTTCTTCTCGTAGTCCGTCAGGACCGCGATGATCTTGCCCCACTTCTCGACGTCGGGATCGCTCGAGAAGGGCTCGCCCAACCGCACCATGACGTCGACCAGCGGCCGCGCGTACTCGTTGGCCAGCGAGGTGACCGACTTCCGCTGAACGCCGATGCGCGCGATCAGATCGTTCGCGTCGCGCGCCCCGAAGGCGACCACGCCCGGCGGCAGATCGCCCTCCCACCACGAGAAGTTGTCGCTGCGGATCGTGTACAGCTTCTCCTGCTCGAGGATGCTGTCCACCTGATTGAGCAGCGACAGGGCGTCGTCGCGCAGCGCGTTGAACACCTGGCTGTCGCTGGCCTCGTTGAGCGCGGCGTTCACCTCGTCGACGAAGCCGATGATCTTCAGCACCGACTGGTACTCGTCGGCCAGGTTGCGGATGCGCTCCTTGAGCGCGTCCTTGCGCTGGGCGGTCCAGTTGCTGTTCGCGTTGGCCTCGGCCGAGCCCGGCGCCACCTCGGGCGACGCGAAGCGCATCACCTGCAGCACGCGGTTGCGGAACTCGCGCCGCGCGGCCGCGTCGAGCGCCTGGTTGATGGCGGTGGGCACGGCCGGCCGCTGGGCGCCGGCGTAGCTGGCGAAGGTCTTCTGCCAGGTCAGCACCTGCTGGATGAGGTCGCTGTTCCAGCGATCCCGCGTCCCGGCGTCGCGCTGCAGATCCAGCTGGAACTGCACCTCGTCCTCGATGACGTAGGGCTGGTCGAGGAAGTCCTTCAGCGCCCGCTGCACCGCGTCGAGGGGCTCGCTGAGCACGACCTTGCCCTCGCGGCGGTCGAGCAGCGGGAACCGGCCGAGCTGCGAGCGCGCCGACCAGACGGCGTCGCGCAGATCCTTGAACTGACGCTGGTTCTCGCGATCGAACCACCGGCCGATCGGGATGACCTCGCCGCCCGCCTGCCCGTCGCCCTGCGCCGGGAAGGCCTCGCCGTTGAGCACCTCGAGCAGCTCGAGATAGCGCGGCCCCGGCTCGAAGTTCTCGGTCAACAGCCAGTTGGCCTTGTCGTCCTCGATCAGCTTCTCGACGACCGTGACCGCGTCGTAGATGGCCTTCAGGCGCTCGTAGTAGGTCTCGCGGCCCTTGCGCTGCTCGATGGTGTCGATCAGCTCGACCAGGTTCGACAGCGCGCCGCGCAGCGGGTGCTCGCGGAACAGCTGCGCCTGCATGACATCGACCTTCTGCAGCAGCTTGGTGCGCGCGCGCGCGCCGTAGCGCGCCCAGCCGAGCGTCGGCCAGCCGGCGATGTCGCGCAGCGCGTTCTGGTACCAGTCGGCCTGGCCCTCGAGCGTCTCGGTGATGTCCTTGCCGGTCAGGTACTGGTAGACCTGCCCCAGGTCGCGCGCCTCGTGGTTGTTGTAGCGCTTGAAGTTCAGGTTGAGCGTCAGCACGTCGTCCGCGAAGCCCCGCAGCTCGGCCACGTGCTGCTGCGGCGTGCGGCTGGCGAAGGCCCCGGCGGCCGCCTGGGCGTCGGCGTCCCGCGCGTCGCCGGGCAGCTCGGACTCGAGCGAGGGCGGCAGCAGGGTGTCCGCCTTGCGCACCATCTCCTCGCGCAGCGGCCGCCCCACGCCGTCGCCCAGCACCTGGGCCACCGCGCGGTTCGCCATCTCGGTCAGATCGCCGAAGTAGGACGTGGGCGCCGGGATGACCTCGAGGCGGTGCACCTGGATGTCGGCCAGCGCCTCGAGGGCGTCGACCCCCTGCCCCGCGTCCACCGCCGCGTTCCCGTAGCGCGCCTTGTCGAGGTAGGTCTTGAGGATCTGCACCAGCGGGTCGTAGTCCTCGACCCGGTTGGCCGTCGCCCAGCGCTGCCACACGAGGCCGCCGACCGCGACCAGGCTGGCGATGATCAGGGCCATCCGCGCCCGCCGCACCTTCTTGTTCAGGACGCGGCTCTGCTCCTGATCGATGCGCGCGAGGCCGGGCTCCTGAAACACCTTCTCCGAGAACAGCTGGCGCACGAAGCGGTGCCGCCCGGTGGGCGCCGGCGCAGGCGCCACGGGCACGCCGGGGATCGGTGGCTGCGCCTTGGCCTCCTTGGCCGCCTTGTCGGGCACCTGACCGGTCAGGTAGATGCCGCGCAGGGGCGGGCTCTTGCGGAAGGAGGTGGGCTTGAAGATCGCGTCGAGGAAGGTCTTCAGCGGCTCGTTCAGGCCGGCGATCGCCTTCGGGAACAGGTACAGCGCGTCCCGATCGGCCTGCGAGCGCGCCTGCGGCAGCAGGTCGAGCTGCGTCACCGACACCGCCTCGTGCAGCGACCCGATCGCCTCGTCGACCCACTCGGACTGGTAGGCGGTGTCGGGCTCGTGCGGCGACGACCAGCCGAACATCTGGTCGCGCATCGGCTCGGGCAGCGCGCCCGCGTAGGTCGCGAAGCCCTCGACGCCCTCGCAGTGCGTCAGCACGACGTAGACCGGCACGACGACGCCCAGGCTGAACTGGACGTCCATCACGCGCTCGGCCATCGCCTCGGCCCGGCGCACCAGCTGCGTCATGTCCTCGGGCGCGCGCACCACCAGCTTGCGGGCGTCGACCGCCAGCACCAGGCCGTCGAGCGGCCGCTTGCGGCGGTTCTCGCGCAGGGCCTCGAGGGCGGTCTTCCACGCCCCCCCGCCCCGCGTGCTGCCCCGACGGAACAGCCGCGAGAAGAAGCCGCGGCGCGCCGGCGCGCTCTCACCGCCCGGCTCGGCGGCGCCAGCGAAGTAGTCGTCGGCGAAGTCGATGACGACCGCGTCGCTGAAGAACCACCACTGGTTCGCGTTCGGCGGCTCGAGGCCGAAGGTGTTGGGGCTGCCGGGCCGCGCGGTCAGCCCGCTGTCCGCCAGCAGCGCCGACTTGTCGGTGCCGGGCGCGCCGATCAGCGCGAACCACGGGATGCGGTAGATCGCGTCCGCGCCGCGCAGCATCGTGCCCAGCTCGCGGGCGCCCCGGGCGAACGATCGCTTGACCGCGGCGCCCGACGACCCGGTCGGCGCCTGTTCGGGCGCCGCCTTCTTCTTGTCGCGCTTCTTCGCCTTGGCCAACGGTTCTAATTCCTCGCGTCCGAGGGGCCGACCCCCTCGATTTGCTGCGTCACCTGCTCGACCACGTCACGGATCGGCGCGGTCTGCTGGTGCCACGAAAGGTGCGCCAGTCCGACGTATCCCAGGATGACCACCACCAGCAACCTCACATAGAGGCGGTGGTCGGGCATCTTCTGATCGGGATCCGTCGTGATGGTGTGGGCGTAGGCGTCCGGGAACATCGGCTTGGCCGGATCGAGCCCACCCGACTGGCCGAGGCCCACGAAGTACAGCAGGCGCTCGCGATAGCTGACGAGCTCGTGCTCCTCCTCGCCGCGGAAGCGGCCCTTGAAGCCCAGCATCAGCGCGAAGAGGAAGGCCATGGCCACCTCTTCTTTGGACTTGTCGCGCGAGGCGAGCAGCTCGTCGATGCGATCGAAGAAGGCGGCGCCCGCGCGCTGCGTGCCGAACACCTGCTTCTCGAGCAGGTTGGTCAGCCAGCGGGCGCGGCCCGGCCACTCGGTGCGCAGGTGCAGGAAGGCGTCGTCGGCCAGCGCCACCATGACGTAGCGCATGGCGTCGTACAGGTGATAGCCGGCCTCGTCGGGGGCCTCGCCCATGCTGCGCAGCTGCTCGTCCATGAAGGCGCGCAGCTCGCCCTGCACGCGCTCGACCGAGATGTCGGCGCCGTGCTCCTCGATCTCGCGCTTGAGCTTGACGATCAGCGCGTAGAAATCGCGCAGCTTGCCGAGGAGCGTCGAGCGACTGAGCTGGGCGGCGTTCACGCTGAGGCCTCCGTCACGACGCGTTCTGCACGTACAACACCACCCGGTTGGGGGCGGCGTCGTTGGGCCCGTGCAAGGGGTTGTAGACGTGCATGGTCTCGCCCGGCTCGATGCGGCGCAGGCCCTCGTCGAGCGTATAGAGGATGGTGCCCGGGCGGCGGCGCAGACCCTCGTGCTGATCGTCGCGCACGCGCTTGGCGCCCACGTCGCGGTTCTTGCTCATCGACTCGATGTGGCTGTCGGTGCCGATGTAGCAGTTCTCGGCCCACGCGATGATCTCGGGCGTCGGCTGCCCCAGGAACCCCAACACCAGCTTGCGGCCCACCCACTCCTCGCGGAACGGGATGGTGAAGTTGTGGCCCTCACCGTCCAGCCGGTACTCGGTGAAGTTCTCCTGCACGCCGAGATCGATGGCGCTCTGCAGCGAGCTGGCGACCGACGTGAAGACCTCGGTGATGTTGTCGTGGTCGTAGCGCGGGTAGCGCGGGATCTCGTCGACCGAGCCCACCGTCGCCACGTGCACGCCCAGCGTGCAGAGCGCGACGTACAGCTGGTAGGGGTGCACCTGGCCGCTGTCGAGGTGGGCCTCGAAGGCGGGCAGCGCGGCCATCAGGCTGTTGAGCTGCCGCTCGAAGCGCGGCCGGTTGGCGCTGCCCACCGGCGAGCGGATCATCTCGAGCAGGTAGTGGGCCTTGCCCCGCACCTTGCGCGCGACGTCCTGGCAGAGCTCGAGCAGCGGCTTGCAGTAGGCCGTGTCGTGCGTCTTGAAGTGGGGCGGCACGTAGTCGGTGAGGCGGAAGGCCGAGTCGCTGTACTCGACCTCGGCGATGGGCAGGCGCACCTGCCCGCCGGTGCCCGCCTCGGTGGCCGCCAGCTTCACGTTGGGCCGCAGCCGCGGGATGGTGACCGCCACCTGGCCCTCGTCCGCGTCGGGATCGAGATCCGAGATCGCGTTGCCCGGCTCGACGACGAAGCGGGCCATCGCCCCCTGCCGGTCGGCGACCGCCGCCTCGGGCACGCAGAGCGTGATGCGCAGGGGCGCCTTCTCGGCGTCGGCCTTGAAGGGCATCAGCTCGAGGCGCGCGGGCGGCGTCGAGACGAACAGCCCGTCGGGCATCACCGCCTGGATGGACTGGACCTGCAGGACGCGGTTGTCGAGGGCGACCTGATCGATCTCCAGCTGGCACACGCCCCAGAAGAAGGGGCTGGCCATGCTGGCGTAGTAGTGCAGCATCGCCTCGAAGCGCAGGGACTGCTGCTGGAAGTGCTGCGGCGAGAGCAGCATGCCCTCGTGCCAGCGCAGGCCGTCGGGGATCGCCGTGGGGCTCCTCACGATGGGCTCGTCTCCGCCTCGTTCGGCGGGGGCGCCGTGGGCCGAACGCGCCCGCGACCGCGGGCGATCAGCCGAACGTGCCCCCGATCAGTCGTCGGTGCGTCGGTCGAGCACGGCGAAGTCGGACTTGCCGAGCACGACCAGGATGCGCCGCTCCGGGTTGAATCGGTTCCGGTGCTGACCCTCGCTCAGGTAGTCGGCGAACACCAGCCCATCGGCCGGCCGACCCTGGAGCTCGACGTTCAGCTCCTTGATGCGTTGTCCGGGCATGACCTCCCAGCTGAGGAGGTCGAAGTCCGTGCGTTCCGGGTTGTCGCGCATGCGCTGCTCGGCCTGCTCGAACCACTCCGAGGCGGACAGCTTGGACAGGTCGCGGAAGACCGAGTCTTCGTACACGACCAGCACCGCCACCGCGACGGGGGTGTCGTTGTTGGCGCCCGGCTCGGCCTCGACCGACACGCGCAGCCGCTCGGGGCCGCTCGAACCACAGCCCGCGACCAGGCCACTTCCCAGCAAGAGGGCTGCGCCCAATCCGATCCGGGCCAGGCCGCCGATCCGGACCAGTCCGAGCCAGCTCAATCCTCCGCGCACGGCATCTCACACATCAGATTACATGTAGGACCGACCCATCGTCGGCCCCCCGCGGCGACCCCCCCGGACGCCACGGTACCGCCATTAAAGGCCCGCATACCTCACCTGTCAAAACTAATCCCGCGGGGCCACCAGCGAGGCCGAAGGGCGCACAAACCGCGTGGATTGGTGCTCGACGAGGCGCCCTGCACGGTGTTATCCGGCAGGAGGGGGAATTCCGAATGTGCGGTTTGTTGATCCAGCCGCGCCGCTTGCCGAATGATGGGGACGCTCATCCTCAGAGGGGCCGGGATGTGGGATAAGGTGTTCCGCTGCGCGGGCGGTCTGTCGCTCGGCATCGGGCTTTGCATGCTCGTCGTGGGGTGTGGGCCGACCGGGCCCACGCGCCTCAAGATGAAGTTCGACGTGTCACGCAAGGCCAACGACGACAACCCCGTCCAAGTGGACGTGGTGGTCGCCTACGATCCCGAGCTGGTGGACGAGCTCGATCGCCTGACGGCCAAGGAGTGGTTCGCGCAACGCGATCAGCGCCTGCGCAACAACCCCGGCCAGCAGAACTTCAACTCCTGGCGCTGGGAGCTGACGCCCGGCGTCGAGGTGCCCAACATCGAGCTGCCGCTGCGCGGCGTGCCGGGTCAGGGCCTGCTGTTCGCGGACTACTTCTCCCGCGGCAAGCACTCGGCCCGCTTCGATCCCCGCCTCGCCCAGACCGTCCAGTTCCGCCACGACGCCTTCCGGCTGGTGCCGGGCAAGCCCAACGAGCCCGAGAGCTCGGGCTGGCGGCCCCCGGTCGGCTGGTCGACCTTCGGCCTGGGCGTGGTCGGCATCGGGCTCGGCGTGATGTTCACGGTCTTCGCCGCGGACGCCGCCGAGCAGACGCAGGGCCTCACGCCCAAGGATTCTGCGAAGCACGCCCGGCTCGTCGACGACTTCGAGGACTACGAGCTGGGCCTGATCATCAGCTACAGCGTCGGCGCGGCCCTGGTCCTGGCCGGATCGGCGATCCTCCTGTGGCCGGAGTCCAACGAGTCCCCCTTCCGGGAGATCCCCGACTCGGACTCCGGAACCAACGCAACGGCGGCACCATGGTGAAGCGACTTCAGGTCCCCTTCCTCTGCTGCCTCGCCGCCGCCCTGGTGTCGTGCAGCGAGACGGAGTCGATCGGCCCCTGCGTCCAGCGCGACGACTGCCCGGCGGGCTTCCAGTGCATCCCGCAGAGCGGGCGCTGCGTGCCCTCGGATCCCTGCGCCGCCGGCATCTACAACGCCGACGATCTGCCCACCTTCCTCGACACCGCCGAGGGCACCTTCGGGCGCGCCGTCGTGCGCCGCGTGCTGGGCAGCGAGGACGGCATCAACATCGACGTCGGCAACGGCGACGACCGCGGCCTGCGCATCCAGACCAGCGGCGAGGCCAAGGTCTTCGAGTTCGACTTCTCGGCCCTCGAGTCGGTCAGCACGCCCATCTACCTCGAGGCCAACGTGCGCCTCGACGGCGGCGGCACCGAGTGCACCGCGATCATCGACCTGTGGGTGGATCGCAACAAGCGCGCGGCCTACTGCATCGGCGGCGGCAAGATCGGCATCCCGACCGGCCGCGGCAGCACCAACGAGCTGCCCGAGGACTTCGCCGAGTTCGCCTTCGACGAGCCCCACACCTACCGCATCGTCTACCGCCCGCCCGCCGCCAACGGCGAGGGCGGCGCCAACGAGGACGAGGTGGCCGCCGGCGAGGAGTTCTTCGAGCTCTACATCGACGAGCAGAAGGTGCTGACCAACCCGCTGCGCGACTTCCAGAACCTGGATCTGTACCGCACGGGCAACGGCGAGAGCTATCGCCCGGAGGGCGCCCCCCTCGGCCGGTTCGGCGTGGGCAGCAGCGGCATCGCGATCTTCGACTGGGTGCGCTGGGGCTGCAACGCCGACGGCGGCTTCTGCCTGCCCCGCGAAGGGCAGCAGGACGACGATCTGCACTGCAGCACCGGCCAGCAGAGCGTCGGCGACTGCCCCGGCGGCGCGGCGCGCTACGAGGAGCGCTGCGACGGCAACGACAACGACTGCGATGGTCAGCAGGACGAGGACTTCACCCGCGACTTCCGCAACGGGCCGCGCAAGAGCCTCGAGGTGATCAACGCCGGCCAGCGCTTCGTCTACTACCTCGACGACTTCTGCACGCTGGGCATCTGCGAGAACGTGCCGGTGGTGTGCACGCCGGACGGCGTCGGCCTGATGTGCGACACCGAGGGCGTGCGCGGCGACGAGGCCTGCGACGATCTCGACAACGACTGCGATGGCGTGGTCGACGAGGACTTCAAGCGGACCGCGCCGAACGGCACCGAGGACCTCTTCGGGCAGCCCTTCATCGATCCCGGCACCGGCACGCCGGTGGGGCTGAGCGAGCCCTGCGGCACCGGCGCGTGCGCGGGCGGCACCGTCGTGTGCATGAACGCGGTCGCCACCTGCAGCAACCCGCCGGCGGACAGCGATCAGTGCGGCGACGGCATCGACAACGACTGCGACGGCGTGGTCGACGATCCCGAAGAGCACGACCGCGACGCCGACGGCTTCCAGGGCTGCCCGCCCTGCCTGGCCCTGCGCAACGGCGAGGCGCCGCCCGAGGGGCAGCCGACCCCGAACTGCGACTTCTCGATCCCCCTCGACTGCAACGACGATCCCGACGACGCGGCCGCCGCCTCGGTGAACCCCGAGGCCGACGAGGTGTGCGACCAGATCGACAACGACTGCGACGGCAACATCGACGAGGGCTTCGACAAGGACGGCGACGGCTACTACCTGTGCGGCCGCCCCTGCGAGCTCTTGCAGCTCGGCCCCGACGAGACCTGCAACGAGACCCCCGACTGCGACGACGAGGAGGGCAACGTCCGGCCGAGCGCGCAGGAGGTGTGCGACTTCCGCGACAACGACTGCGACGACCGCGTCGACGAGGGCTTCTCGTTCGAAGAGAACGGCGAGCGCTTCTACGACGACGACGAGGCCTGCGGCAGCTGCGACGTCAACTGCGTCACCCTGTCGATGCAGTTCAACTTCGAGCCCGCCTGCCGCAACGTGGCGCAGCCGGGGGCGCGGGCCGAGTACGAGTGCAGCACCGACTGCCTGCGCGGCTTCGTCGACGTCGATGAGGAGCAGCCGGGCTGCGAGTGCGTGGTCAGCCTGCCCCAGACCTGCGACGACGGGCTGGCCGCGGTCGATCTGAACGGCGAGCGCCGCTGCAACGAGGTCTGCAACGGCGTCAACGACGACTGCGATCAGCTGACCGACGAGCCCGCGGATCTGGCGACGCCCGCGTGCTACACCGGGCCGCCCGAGACGCTGGGCGTGGGCCGCTGCCGGGCCGGCGCGCAGGCCTGCATCGAGGGCCTGCTGAAGGACGGCACCGAGAACGAGGACCACTGCGTCGGGCAGGTGCTGCCCACCGGCGAGGTGTGCAACGGGTTCGACGACGACTGCGACGGCAGCGTCGACGAGGACGATCCCGGCCTGAACACGCCCTGCGAGACGAACTTCCCCGGCGTCTGCACCGCCGGCACGCGGCAGTGCGTGCCCAACCCCGAGCTCGGCGAGCCGGCGCGCCTGACGTGCGTGAGCCTGGTGGCGCCCCGGACGCGGGTCGAGACCTGC
>JACKDN010000016.1 GCA_020633465.1 Myxococcales bacterium | reverse complement strand
CCCCGCACGGCCGCCGCCGGATCGTCCAGCCGCGCCACCAGCTCGTCCAGCCAGGCGTCGAGCTCGGCGCCCGCCTCGGCCACCCGGGCCAGCGCGCCCACCAGGTGCACGCGCACCTCGGCGTCGGGATCGCTCAGCGCGTGGAGCGCCGCGCCCGACGCCGCCGGCGCCAGCCCCAGGCTGCTCAGCGCGGCGGCGAAGGCCCCGGCCAGGGCGCGGCGCAGGGTCAGCTCGTCCTCGCCCAGCCGGGGCTCGACCAGGCGCGCCACCAGGGCCGGGTGCCGCGCCGCGCCGGTCGCGAGGGCCTCGACCGCCGACCGCCGGACCGCCGGATCCACGTCGGCCAGCGCCCGCTCGAGCAGGGGCGCGAGCGGCCCGGGATCGTCGATCTCACCCAGCAGGCGGCCGACGCGCACCGCCGCCGTGCGCCGCGCCGAGCGATCGTCCGCCTCGAGGCGCGCGCGCAGGGCGCTCAGATCGGGCGCGTCGCTCATCGGCCGCCTCCCCCGGTGAGATCGTCCGGCGCGCGCTGCGCGGCGCCGGCCGGATCGTGCTCGAACCACCAGTAGCCGGTGGCCCAGCCGGCCACCTCGTCGACCGCGCGGTGCACCTGATCGGTCAGCGCGGCGCGCAGGGCCAGCGCCGGCACGCGCCCGGCCAGCTGCTTGCCGAGGGGCGCCGGCTCGCCCGAGACGGCGCCCTCGATCACCGCGCGCGGCAGCAGCCCGCGCTCGACCAGCAGATCGCCCAGCCGCGGCGTGGCGCTGGTGGTGGCGCCGCCGACGACGCCGCGGCTCCACCACAGCTCGGCCAGCCCGCCCGGCGCGACCAGGCGCAGCACGCCGCTGGCCGTGTCCAGCAACGAGCGCAGGGGCTCGAGGCCGGCGCGTCCCAGGCGGCCCCGGGCGACGACGGCGCCGCCGCCCGGCTGCTCGGGCGACTCGGGCAGGGCCGGCAGCAGCGCCACCGGCAGCTGCAGCTGACGCCAGCCCGCGGGCAGCCCCTCGAGGGGCCGCGGGTGGAAGGCGAAGCGACCGCGCGCCTGGCCGAGCAGCGTGAGGGTGTCCCCGATCTGCGTGGCCAGCGCGCGCTGCACCACGCGCTGGGGCGGCGTGCCGCGGGCGACGAGCAGGGCCAGCAGGGCCTCGTCGTCGTCGGCCGGCGCGCCCGCGGGCAGGGGCGCCCCGGCCGCGCGCAGCACCTCACCCAGGCGCGGCCCGCCGCGCGCGATGGCGCCCACCACCTTGCCCTCGGCCACGCGCACGACGGCGCCCGCGTCGGGCAGGCGCAGGGTGCCGGTGGCCTCGGTGGCCTCGACCCAGGCCAGCAGGCGGCCCAGGGGCACGCCGGCCAAGGCGCCGTGCAGCACGGGGGGCGCGCGGCGAGGGGCCTCGTCGGCGCGGGTGGCGGTGACGAGAGGGCCGGTGGGCTCGCGCCGGCGGTCGGTGCGGCGCACGTTCGCCGGCACCTCGACGCCGCCGAGGCGGCTGGCCAAGGCGCGCATGCGGGCGGCGACGCCGGCCTCGGCCACGCCGAAGCGCCGGGCGTCGGCCAGGTGGGCGGCGGCCTCGGGCAGGCGGCCCTGCGCGGCGCGGACCTCGGCCAGGGCGACGTGGGCGTCCCCGCGCTGCGGGCAGCGCGCGACCACCTCCTCGGCCAGCCGCTCGGCGCCGGCCGGATCGCGGGTGTGCAGGCGCAGGTGGCTCAGCGACACCAGGGCCTCGGCGTCCCCGGGATCGGCGTCCAGCACCGCGGTCCAGACGCGGATGGCCTGGGGGCGCTCGCCCAGCGCCAACAGCAGGCGACCCAGGCGACGGCCCAGCGAGCCGTGCACCACGCACTCGGCGGCGCGCCGGGCCGCGGGCCGCGCCTCCTCGCCGCGGCCATCGGCGTGGAGGGCCTGGGCCAGGGCGTACCACGCTTCGGCGTCGTCCGGGCGCTGCCGGGCCTTCCAACGAAGCTGTGAGATGTTCAAGATCGCGGCTCCCTGGACGGCGCCCGCACGTGAGAGCGCCCCATGATATCGCCACCGACGGAAGGACTGCGAGCCTGATGACTCACCCCGAGGACCTCCGATGATACACCTCGCCGACGGTCGATGCCGCCTGGTGGGCATGGTGCACCTGCGGCCGCTGCCCGGCAGCCCGGGCTGGGCGGGCGACGTGCGCGGCGTGCTCGACGCCGCGCGGCGCGACGCCGAGGCGCTGGCCGAGGGTGGCTGCGACGTGCTGCTGGTCGAGAACATGGGCGACCTGCCCTATCTGAAGGGCGCGGTGCCACCCGAGACGGTGGCCGCGATGGCCCTGGCCACCGCACAGGTCACCGCGCTGGGCCTGCCGACGGGCGTGCAGGTGCTCGCTGGCGCCAACCGCGAGGCGCTGGGCGTCGCGGTCGCGGCCGGCGCGGCCTTCGTGCGCGTCGAGGGCTTCGCCTACGCGCACGTCGCCGACGAGGGCTGGATCGACGCGTGCGCCGGGCCGCTGCTGCGGGCGCGGCGGGCGCTGGGCGCCGACGTGGCCGTCTGGGCGGACGTGCAGAAGAAGCACGCGGCGCACGCGGTGACGGCCGATCTCGCTCTGGCCGATCTCGCGCACGGCGCGGCGTTCTGCGGCGCCGACGCGCTGGTGATCACCGGGGCGTCGACCGGGCGGCCGACCGCGCTCGACGACGTGCGCGCGGCGCGGACGGCCGGGCTGCCGGTGGTGGTCGGCAGCGGCGTCACCCCCGACGACGCCGCGACGCTGGCGACCGAGGCCGCCGCGCTGATCGTCGGCAGCTGGCTGAAGGTGGACGGCGACTGGCGCAACGCGGTGGACGTCGAGCGGGTGAAGCGGCTGCGGGCCGCCCTGCCCTGACGTCACGCGGCGTCGCGCCGGAAGACGACGACGTGGTTGTTCGCCGGGCGCTCGACCAGGCGGTCGAAGGCGAAGCCGTGCTCGGCGGCGAGGGCCTTCACGTCGTCGAGGTCGCGCACCCCCCACGACGCGTCGCGGGCGCGCAGCGAGGCGTCGAAGGCGGCGTTGCTGTCGGCCAGGAAGCGGCCGGCGAAGCGGAAGGGACCGTAGAGCACGATGGGCGCGTGGGGCGGCAGCCGGCGGGCGGCGCCGGCGAAGAGGCCCTGCGCCGTCGCCCAGGGCGAGATGTGGATCACGTTCGCGCAGTAGACGGCGTCGGCGGCGTCCACCGGCCAGACGGCGGCCGCGGCGTCCAGGGCGAGGGCCGGCCGCACGTTGACCGCGCCCGCCTCGGCCGCCCACGCGGCGACGCTGTCGACCAGCGGCGCGCGATCCGTCGGTTGCCAGTCCAGCTGCGGCAGCGCCGCGGCGAAGTGCGCGGCGTGCTGGCCCGTGCCGCAGCCGATCTCGAGCACCAGACCGCGCGGCGGCAGCACCGCGCGCAGCACCTCGAGGATGGGATCGCGGTTGCGCTCGGCGGCGGGGGCGAACTGCTTCACGGGTGGACTCCGGCGATGACGAGGACGGGGGTGGGACGCCGCGCAGGGCCCTGGCGTCGCAGCGGCGCAGCCGGCACAGTGCGGCCATGCGCGTCGATCTGCTGGTCACCGGCTTCGGCCCCTTCCCCGGCGTCGAGGACAACCCGACCGCGCGGCTCGCCCGGGCGCTGGACGGCGCCGTGCTGGCCGGGCGGCGCGTGGCCGGGCGGGTGCTGCCCACCACCTGGGCCGAGGCGTGGCCCACGCTGCTGGCCGCCGTCGCCGAGGTCGAGCCGCGCGGGCTGATCATGCTGGGCGTCGCGACGCAGCGCGCGCAGATCCAGGTCGAGCGCGTCGCCCGCAACCGCTGCGCGCCGCGGGCCGATCACCTGGGCTGCGGACCCGCGACCGACGCGGTGGTGCCCAGCGGGCCGCCGACGCTGCCGACGCGCTTGCCCTGGGCCGACCTGATCGACGCCGACGTGGGCGTCAGCGACGACGCGGGCGACTACCTGTGCAACCTGGTGTTCTATCGGGCGCTGCACGACCTGGCGCTGCCCCGGGTCGGCTTCGTCCACGTGCCCGCCGCCCCGGACGCGGCGGCGGTGCGGCGGCTGGTGAAGGCGGTGGCCGCGACGCTCGACGGCGCCGCCTGCTGAGCGGCTCAGCCGGCCTGCCGGGCCTGATCGCGCTGCTCGGCGGTGCCCTTGAAGGCGGTGCTGAAGTACTGCACGGCGACGATGGCCACGGTGACGAAGCTGGCCACCAGGATGACCTTCATCGGTCCGACGCCCAGGAAGCTGACGACCATCAGCAGCAGCGCGTAGAAGTCGCGGCGGGCGACGAACTCGAACTTCGCGCAGAAGCGCTGGAACAGGCTGGCCTGCCCGTCGGCCTCGAGGTAGCTCCACTCGATGGCCAGGTGGGTGCCCTTCCCGCTCTGCAGCAGCTTGCGGTACAGCGCCAGGCAGACGACCCAGCCGAGCACGAAGGTGGCGATGCCGATGTGCAGCCAGATGCCGGCGCCGGTGATGTTGGCGATCGCGAAGCCCAACGACAGCTGGTAGCTGAGGTTGATGACGTCGTCCGAGATGGTGTCGAACCACTCGCCCCAGTCGCTGTGCTTGAACTTCAGCCGGGCGATCTCGCCGTCGCAGCCGTCGATCATCGACGAGATCTGGTACAGCACGCCGCCCAAGGCGAACAGCCACAGCGACTGCGCGGTGGCCATCGCGGTGACCACCGCCGAGGCGAGGCCGATCACCAGGCCCACCGCGGTCATGTGGTTGGGCACGATGTTCGTGTTCATCACCAGGCGGGTGATGGTCTTGCTGAACCGGCGGTTGATGTGGCGGCTGACCGGGCCGTCGATCTTCTTGGTCAGCGACGCGAACAGCAGCTTCTCGGCGTGCTTGCGCGTGGCCAGATCGTCGACGTCCTGCCACCAGGCCTCGCCCACGTCGGCGACGCGCGCGCGCCCCTTGGTGGCCAGGAGCTTCACGCCCTCGCTCAGCGAGGCGTCGCCGGTCTCGTCGAGCACCACCTGCAGCGCCTCGAACAGGGCCGGGGCGCAGCGGAAGACGCCGGTGTCGATGGCGTCGTAATCCGGGATCTCCTTGCCGATGTCGACGATGCGGTCGCGCTCGCCCACCTTGACCTTGGTGGCGTCGTCCATGTCGAAGATGGTCGACAGCTTGCGATCGACCGCCAGCACCAGGCCGTCGCGGGCCGGCGTGCCCTGCAGCGTGTGCAGGATGGCGGGATCGAAGACGTGATCGCTCATCATCAGGAAGAACTCGCCGTGCACGAAGGGCTGGGCCTTCAGCACGCTGACGCCGTTCTTCAGCTGGTAGTCCGCGTTGTCGACGAACTGCACGTCGAGCCCGGCGAGCTCGGGATCGTCGGCCACGGCCGCGCGGACGCGGTCGCCGTCGCAGCCGACCACCACGACGAAGCGGGTGACGCCGGCCTTGCGGGCGGTCAGCAGGGTGCGCTTGATGAGGGGCAGCCCGCCCACCTGCACCAGGGGCTTGGGCAGGGGCTGCGACTCGCCGCGGATGCGCGTGCCCATGCCCGCGGCCAGGATGACCGCCTGTTCGACCCGTCCAATCATGGCCTCACCGTCCTTTCGGGGCGCCCGACCACCGCGTGGAGTACGCGTACTCCCAGCCCGCGGCGCCGGTGGAGCACGAGCACTCCGGGCGACGGGGCGGGGGCGGTTTCGGGCGCGCGATTCTGCATCGGGGGGTCGCCGTGAGCAAGGGGTGTGCCGGCGACGGGACGGGGCCGCAGATACAAAGGACACGAATAGTTAGACTTGAAAGTATTTTCGATGTCGGCTAGGGTGTCCGACGTGCAACAAGCGGCCGTGCCCGGGTCAGGTGGCCCGGTGCGAGCCGACATCCGCGGGGACTCAGCCAATCCGTGGATCCCGAAGGAAGGCTGGAGGCATGTTCGTATGTGATTCCTGTCACCGGGCCACGAAGCCCGGCACGCCCGCGCATCGCGTCGTCGTCGAAGCGCGTCCCACCACCTACCCGCACCGCTCCAAGAGCCAGTCGCCCGGACGCCGGAAGGATCGCTTCAACCGCAAGCGTTGGCGCGACGACCCCGGCGGCAGCGGCTACGAGATCCAGACCGAGGCCACCATGTGTCCGGCCTGCGCCCGCGACGTCGGCGCGACGATGGACCCCTGGGGCGCGCTGACGCCGCCCGAGCTGGCGCCCGCCGAGGCCCCCTCCGAGGCCGGCCGCGCCTGACGGCCCACCCCCGCCCGCCTCACTTGCGTCGCGGCGCCAGCCGCGCCGACACCTGCCGCACCTCGTCCCACGACCACCGGTCGCGCGGACGCACCCACACCACGCCCAGCAGCTTCGTCGGGCGCGCCGTCGAGGCGGCGCGCACCGGCTTCGGCCCGCCGTTGCCCAGCCGCGCCAGCAGCCGCCCGTCGCGCAGGGCGACCGCCCCGCAGCCCCGCGGATCGACCCACGCGCCCGTGTCGTCGGGCAGCCGCCGCGCGAGCGCCTCTTTGGGCTGCACCGGCAGCGCCACCTCGACGTGGTTGCGGTTGGCGGCGAAGGTGCAGCAGCGCACCAGCGTGCGCAGGGTCAGCTGCCCCGCGTCCCACACCAGCGCGCTGCGCTTGAAGTCGTGACCGTCGACCGTCGGCGCCGGGCCCTCGCCGCGGTAGGGGTGGGCGGCCAGCCACGCGGCGACCGCGCGGGCCGGGTGGCCCACCATCGAGGCGACGGGATCGGCCGTCTGGCCCGGCGCCCGGACCCACGCGTGGCGCGAGTGATCGAAGTCCTTGCCCTCGCCGGCGAAGCCACCCAGATCGGCGCGCAGCGCGACGAAGGGGCCGTAGATGCCCAGCACGTGCAGGCGATTGGACTCGTCGAAGACCGCGCCGCGGGGCGCGTCGGCGCCGGGCGGCGCCAGCGTGGCGGGGTAGCCGTGCCAGGTGACCGGCGGGCCGTCGGGCACCTGGGCGCCCATCAACAGATCCCAGGCGCGGCGCACGCTGCCGTAGCGGCCCCGCTCGTCGACGCGGTGCGGGTGCAGCCGCAGCACGTGCAGGGCGCGCCCGTCGCGCACCAGCAGGCCGGGGGTGACCGCGCGCGCGACGCCCGCGGCGACGTCGACGTCGATGATCGCGTGCGGGGCGCCCGCGTCGTCGCTGGCCACGCTGACCCAGGCGCGGCAGGCGAGCGGCTCGGGCTCGACCTCGGCCGGCAACGCCACGATGGTGGGCGCCGCGCGGGGCGCCGGCGCGTCCTCGGGATCGGGGGGCGGCGGGGGCGGCGCGGCGGGCGGCGGCGCGTCGGCGGCCGGCTCGTCGGCGTCCGGCTCGTCCGCGTCCCGTGCGTCGGGTACGGGAGCGTCGGCGGCCGGCTCGTCGGTCTGCGGCTCGCCGACCGGCGGCGCGTCGGCTGCAGGCGCCTCGACGGCCGGCGCCTCGACGGCCGGTTGGGTGGGCGCCAGGGCGGCGGGCGCCGCGTCGGCCGCGACGCGGAAGCGCACGCGGCCCAGGCGGCGGCCCCGGTGCAGGACGTCGACGCGCCAGGCGCCCGGCTCGGTCCGGTGGCGCGCCCAGGTGCGCCACCGCTTGCCGCGCCCCACCTTCAGGGTCGTGCGCTGGACCTCGTCTCCGTCGCGCCGCCACACCAGCTCCACCTGGGCGGCGGCGTCGCTGGCGAGGCGCAGGTACAGCCACACGACGCCGGGCGCGAAGCGCTCGGCCACGCCCACCGGCTCGCGCTCGACCACGTCGTGGCACGCGACGGCCTGCACCAGCTCGGGCGCCGCGCTCGCCGCGCGCGCCCCCGCCAGCACCATCACCGCCACCCACAGCGCCCGTCGCACGCGCTCGCTCCCAGCCGACCCGGCGGCGCATCCTAGGCATGGGCCCCGCGCGGCGCAACGACCCGACACCGCCCCACGACGCGCGTGCCCTCGCCGCGCGGGCCGCCTATAGTAGACCGCACCGGCGCCCCGGGCGTGTCCAGCGGCGACCGGCACTCGTGGAGGCTCCGTGCGCATCATCCCCGTCGCCCTCGCCCTGCTGCTGTCGTCCATCGGCCTCGTCGGCTGCAAGAAGACCGCGCCGAAGACGCCCGACGACGAGGGCGGCGGCGCCGCCTACGCGGTGCCGGCGAAGCCCCGCGAGGCCATCGTGGGGCAGTGGACCATCGACACCAGCCGCCTCGCCGAGCAGCCCCACCTGGCCGCGATGCCCCCCGAGAAGCGCGCCCTCGCGCTCGAGATGGCCGAGAACGTCACGCGGTCGATGGCCCTGGAGTTCACCGCCGACCGCTTCAGCCTGAGCATGGCCGGGAAGACCATCGAGGGCGCCTACAGCGTCGCGAACCAGACCGGCCGATCGCTGACGCTCGCGACGACGGCCAACGACGGCACGGCCGATCAGCTGAAGCTCGAGTTCACCGACCGCGGGCTCATCTGGCACGCGGACGACGACGAGTCGCTGCCCCTGATCCGCAAGCGCTGACGATGGCGGGTCACGACGACATCCCGGACGTCCGCGACGGCCTCACCCGCCTCGAGCGCGCGATCCTCTACACGCTGCGCGAGGCCCAGCGCGAGATGAAGGGGCGCAACGTGCCGACCACGATGCTGTACGGGCGGGTCTGCGAGATCGTGCCGGTCAGCGTCGAGCGCTTTCAGCGCGCGCTGCAACGCCTGACGGGCAACGGCTGGGGCTGAGCCAGGGCCGGCCGGATCAGCCCAGCAGGACCGAGCGAGCGAGCAGGACGCCCACGCCGATGCTGGCGACGCCGGCGACGGCGCGCACCGCCTCGGGCAGCCGGGGCCAGCGGCCCCCGCCCAGGGTGGCGGGCAGCGCGATGACCAGCGTGGCCGCGACCATGCCGACCACCGTGCCGCCGCAGAAGGCCAGCAGATAACCGACGCCCACCAGCGGGCGGGTGACCATCGGCACCAACAACAACGCCAGCGCGGCCGAGCCGGCCAAGCCGTGCAGCGCGCCGATGACCACCGGGCGCAGGCGCCGGTACAGGCGCGCGTGACCCAGGGCCGCGTCGACGCGGCTGACCGCATCGGCGCCCAGCGGGTGGCCGTGGCCCGCGCCCGCGTCGCCGGGCGGGTGGGTGTGCACCAGGTCGCCGTGGCGATGGGGGCCGTGGCGGTGGCGGGCGCGCAGCCCGAGCAGGCTCCAGACCCCCAGGCCCACCAGCATGGCGGCGACGCCCAGCTCGGCGGCCAGGCCGACGCGCTCGGGCACGACGACGCCCAGCCACAGGACGGCGAGGCCCGCGAGCAGGACGATGACCGAGTGGCCCAGCCCCCAGAAGGCGCCGATGGCCGCGGCGGCGGTGACCCGACGCTCGCGCGACGCGATGGTGGCGACGGCCACGACGTGATCGGCGTCGAGCGCATGCCGCAGGCCCAGGGCCAGACCCAACAGGGTGGTGGTGGTGAGGTCGTCCATCGGGTGTCGCCTCCGTCTCGAGGGCGCTCACCATACGCTCGCCCGGCGGGCAAGTCTCGACGGATGCGCCGACCCCGTCGACGGCCCGCCGCCCGCGGCGTAGGGTGCGCTCATGCGCCGCGCCGTGCCCCTGCTGCTGCTGGCTTGCCTGGCCTGCGAGGTCGCCGACGACGAGCCCGCGAGCGCGGTCGACGGCGCGCCCGTCGAGGACGCTGCGCAGGCCGTCGACGCGGCGCTGGACGCCGCCCCGCCCGCGCTCGTCGACGCGACGGACACGCTGCGGCCGGTGGATCGCGGGCCGGCGGACGTCGCGATCGAGGACGCCGCCCCCGACGCCGCGCCGCCTGCGCCCGACGCGGCCCCCGACGCCGCGCCGCCGACGCCGGGCACCTGGGACGCCCCGATCCCGGTGGACACCTTCCCTGCGACGCTCGAGGGCGACACCCGGGACGCCCCGCCCAGCGTCGCCGACCGGTACACGCCCTGCGCGCCGGCCATCCGCGAGGAGGGCGCCGAGATCGTGTACGCGGTGACGCCGGACCTCGACGGCACGCTGGTCGCGACGCTGGACGACCTGCCCGGCGACGACGTCGACGTCGACCTGCACCTGCTCGACGCGCTCGACGCCGACGCCTGCGTGGCGCGCGACAACGTCGAGCTGCGCTGGCCGGTCACCGCCGGCGAGACGCTGTGGCTGGTGGTCGACACCTGGTTCGACGGCGCGAACGCGCTGCCCGGCCCCTACCGGCTCGAGCTGCGCCTGCTGCCCCGCGACGCGAGCGGCTGCCCCGACGACATGGTGGCCGTCGAGGCGGCCTGCGTCGATCGCTACGAGGCGCCCAACCGCGCCGGCGCGCTGCCGCTGGTGATGTACTCGTTCGTCGAGGCCGAGGCCTGGTGCGCGGCGCGCGAGAAGCGCCTGTGCTTCGACGACGAGTGGATCGCCGCGTGTACCGGCCCGCTCGACACCAGCTATCCCTACGGCGACCGGCACCAGCCCGGGGTGTGCCGCGACGACGCGGTGTGGCGGGCCTTCCAGCCCAACCTGCTGGCCGGCTGGCCGCTGGGCGTCACCACGCCGCGGGTCGAGTCGCTCGACCGGCTGCTGCTGACCGCCGCCGCGCAGGCGCCCGCCGCCGCCGAGCACGTCGAGTGGCTGTACCAGGCCCATCCGGCGGGCGACAACGCCGGCTGCACCAACGACCTCGGCGCCTACGACATGGTGGGCAACGTCGAGGAGTGGACGCGCCGGCGCGACGGCGGCGAGCCCGACTTCCACGGCCGCCTGCTGGGCCGCTACTGGGCCGAGTCGCGCACCTGCCGCGGCGGCGTGACCACGCACGGGGACGGCTTCCGCTTCTACGAGATCGGCTTCCGCTGCTGCCGCGACCGCGAGTGATCTCGACGCCGGGTCAGCGGGTGCGGTGGACGCGCCCGCGCGCCTGGCCGAAGTCCAGCGTGTAGTCCGGCTCGAGCGCGGCGGCCCGGCCGGGGGGCACCGACACCAGCGCGCCGTCCGGGCGGGTGAGGCTCCAGGGCGTCGGGGTGCGGTTGCGCAGGCCGCGCCGGCGGGCGTCCTCGGGGTGCGCCTCGACCTGCGCGGCCGGCGCGCCGAAGTCGTTCCGCTCGCCCAGGTGGTTCGGGTACAGGGCGCCGCCCACCGGCAGCGCCACCGCGGCGCCCTCGAGGTCGATCCAGGTCACGGGGCCGATGGCGCCGCCGCACGACCAGCACCGGCCGGCGTCGCCGGTGCGCAGCGCGTCGGCGTCGAGCGCGTTGGGGTGGCCGCAGGCGCCGCACGGGTACAGCAGGTCGCGGGTGGCCAGCAGCGCGCGGCGCCACTCACCCTCGGTCGGCCGTCGCCCGGGGTTCATCAGGCCCTCGGTGAAGGCGATCTCGAACAGACGGCGCAGGGTTGGCGGCCAGATCTTCTGGAAGATCAGCACGTTGTCGTGGATGCCCTTCACCGGCCGGTTCGACGCGTCGGCCGGATCCAGCACGTACAGCGGCCGCGTCCCGTAGAGCTGCTCGAGCGCCGGGCCGTCCAGGCAGCGCACCTTGGCCTCGCGCGCGCCCTCGAGCGGGTGGCCGTTGAACAGCATCTGGAACAGCAGCACCGCCAGCGAGAAGCGGTCGGTCCGCACGGTTGGGCCGGCCTCGCCGCGCACGATCTCGGGCGCCATGAACCGGGGCGTGCCGAGCACGGTGGCCGTGTCGGCGCCGTCGACGTCGACGTTGTCGTTGTCGCAGACGAGCACCTCGCCCGACTTCGGGTCGAGGAAGACGTTGCCCCACGAGATGTCGCAGTACGCCAGGCCCTTCGCGTGCAGCTCGTGGAAGGCGCTGGCCAGCTCGGCGGCGGCGGTGAGGAGGGCCGGAAAGGTGCTCGTCACCCGGCGCGTGACGAGGTCGGGCACCGAGCGGAAGCGGGCCGGGCGCAGCGGCATCAGGTAGCCGAACGCCTCGCCGGGTCCAGCCACCACGTGGGTGGGCCAGAGGAAGTGCGCCGAGGGCGGGCCGCCCTGCACGGCGCGCTCGATCCTGCCGCGCTGGGCGGGGGGCGCCATGTGCGGGTGGTACAGCTTCAGCGCGTGGGTCGCGCCGTCGACGGTGACCTCGAAGACGCGGCCCTGCCCGCCCTCGCCGAGCAGGCGGCGGCAGGCGACGGGCTGGCCCTGGCGGGTGTGCAGCGACTGGGGCAGGGAGAGTGTCATCGGGGTTCCTCCGGCGGGGCGAAGTGGATCAGGGCCAGCGAGACGTCGTCGCCGCAGCCTCGGGTCGAGACCTGGCGCAGGAAGCCGTGCAGGGCGGCGCCCACGGCCTCGACGCCGCGGGCGCGCACCAGGCGGGCGTAGTCGCGGGCGACCGCGTCGAGCGCCGCGTCGTCGGCGTACGAGTTCACGTAGCCGTCGCTCATCATCAACAGCAGCCCACCCTCGTCGGGGGGCGTCCAGGCGGTCACGCGCAGGTCGCGCCAGGCGCCGGCCGTGCACAGCGACGACGTCTGGTCGGCGAAGGCGTGGGCGTCGACGCCCAGCGGGCGCAGCACCTCGTCCTCGGGCGACACCCACAGCGTCGCGCCGTCGCCCAGGGCCAGGCAGGCGACGACGTCGGGCATCGCGAGGGCCGCCGCCAGCGTCGTGCCGTAGCGCCGGGTGAGCTCGAGGTCGGGGTCGCCGGGCGTGCGCTTGATGCCTTCGATCGAGCCGTGGCGCTGCACCTTGTCCTGCCAGGCCAGCACCAGCCGGCGACCGACGCCGTCCTCGATCTGCCCACGATAGGCGCGGGGCGCCGCGCCGGGGCCGAGCGCCGCGTGCAGGTCCGCCAACGTGCGGGTCGCGGTCTGGACGGCGAAGATGGCGCCCTCGGCCGCGTTCGGGCTGCTGCCGTGACCGTCGGCGACGGAGACGGCGACGGCGACCCCCTCGCCCGTGGGCTCCACCCGGTGGGCGTCCTGGCAGGGACGCATCTGCCGGATGTGCGCCGCGCCGGCCACGCTGTGCGCGGTCGCCGCGACGCGCAGGCGCGGTCCGCTCACCAGACGTCCGCCGCGCTGGCCGGGGGCGGCGGCGCGGGCAGCGCCACGTTGCCGCTGGGCGCGGGCGCGCCCAGGGCGCGGCTCGGCGGCGCGGACGCGGCCTGCAGCACCGCCGTCGACGCCCAGCGCACGAACTGCACCAGCGTGTCGGCGTTGTTCGCGCGCAGGGGCTCGAGCTCCGGGTGGCCCATGAAGGCGCGCAGCACGTCCAGGTCGGCGTCCTCGCCGATCGCGATCGCGATGCGCACCGCCTTCTTGCCCCAGGGCTCGGCCATCAGCGCGTTCAGCCCGGCGCGGAAGTCGTCGGTGGGCGCGCCGTCGCTGATCAGCACCAGCACCGGCGGCAGCGCGCGGTCGGGCATCGGCGGCGTGCGCAGCTGGGCTGCGCACAGCGACAGCGCGCGGCCCATCGAGGTGCTCCCGCTGGCGCTCATCGGCGTCCAGGCCACCTGCTCCACCGGCGTCGGCTTCGGGATGTGCCAGTGGGCGCCGCTGTCGAACTGGATGGCGCGCACGCGCACCGCGGCGTTCGGGTTGTCCCGCGCCACGTCGCGCATCGCCGGCAGCGCGGCCTCGACGGCCTGGTTCAGGGACTGGATCTTCGCGCCGTGCATCGACGACGACGCGTCGAGCAGGAAGATGAAGTCCAGGGGGCGGGCGGAGAGCGGCCCGCCGGGCAGCTCCATCTCCAGCGGCAGGTTGCCGTCGACGCTCATGGCGTCCTCCTTCGTGGTTGCGAGTCGAGGACGCGGCCGGTCGGGAGAACCGGACAGCGTCCGATGCACTTTCGGGTCAGACCACCAGCTCGGCGCCGAGGCGGTCGGCGTCGAGGCGCGCCTGGGGCACCTGCTGCCACGTCCGGACGACCAGCAGGCGGCGGCCGCCGTGGCGGTGCAGCGCGCCGACGGCGGGCAGCGCCTCGGCGGGCACGGCCGGCAGCGGCGTCGGCGCCGCGGCGGGGGGCGTCGCCGACGGGTGGAACACGAACTCGGCCTCGGCGGCCGCGCGGGCGTCGGCGAGCGCGCGCTGCGCGTCGCTCAGGGCCGTCTCGGCGGTGGCCGCGGCGCGGCGCGCGGCGTCGTGCTCGGCGCGCGCTGCGCGCACCGCCGCGTCGTCGTCGACCGCGCGCTCGATCCGTTCGGGCGTGGGGCCTGCCTGGCCGCCGCGCGCGCCTGGGCGAGGCTGTCGCGGGCGCGCTGCTGCTGCTTGTTCTTCTTCGACGACGTGCCGGCGGCGCCGAGCGCGCGCTCGGCCTCCTCGACCGCCGCGGCGAGCGACGCGGCGACCTGAGCCACGGCATCGTCGTGCGCGGCCGCCCGCGCTGCCGACCACGCGGCCTCGGCCGTCCCCACCTGGCCCGTGCCGCGGCGGCGGCGTCCTCG
Source organism: Myxococcales bacterium (assembly GCA_020633465.1). GTDB lineage: Bacteria > Myxococcota_A > Bradymonadia > UBA7976 > UBA1532 > JACKDN01. Next base: position 194,405 of record JACKDN010000016.1, on the reverse strand, counting down.
AGCGGCGGCAGCGCGCCCTCGAGCGTCGACCGCTCGGCCCGGCCGCCGCCGCGACTGCCGCCTCGTGCGCCTCACGCTGGCGTGCCTCGTCGATGGCCTGCCCCGCGCCCGCCGCCACGCCTCGACGTCGGCCCCGAGCGCCATCAGCCGCTGGCAGCGCGCCGCCGCCTCGTCCGGACGCTCGGACGGCGCGACCTCGGCCAGCGCCTTCGCCTCGTCGAGCAGCACGCGCCGCTGACGCTCCAGGGCCTGCCGCCCGGTCAGCCGATCGAGCAGCGCGCGCGCCACGCCGGGCGCGTCCGCCGCCAGCGCGTCGACCGCGTCGCGCGCCCGCCTGAGCACCGCGTCGTCCAGCCGGGCCCACTCGAGGTGCAGCGCGTCCTTCGGCGCGCCGGCCGGCAGCCGGGGCGGCTCGATGCTCCAGGCGTCGGCCACCTCGAGCGCGAGGGGATCCGGCGCCGGCCGAGCGTCCGGCTTCGCGTCCGGGAAGCGCGCGTCGATCGGCGCGATCACCGGCGCCAGGGTGCGCGCCTGCCGGGGCGCCGGCGTCCGCGGCGCCTCGCCCGGCAGCCAGATGGCGCCCGCGACGTCGCCCAGCCGCCGATCGACGTGCAGGCGCCAGCCGGCGACGCTCTCGGCGTGGTGGCCGGCCTTGGCCGCGAAGGCGGCGTCGGTGATCCGACGCGCAGCGTCCGCGCGCCTGGCCGGCAGCCCCACGACGCAGCGCTGCGGCGCGACGGCCAGCGCGGGAGCGTCCGGCCGGCGTCGAGGCCGAGCGCGCGGGTGCCGGCCCGCGCCCAGCCGGCCAGCGTCGCCGCGTCCACCGCGTGGGGCGTCGTCAGGAGCGTCGGGGGGCGGGCGCTGGGGAGCGTTCGCGGCGCGACCAGCAGCCGCGCGTCGCGGGCCAGGTCGGCGTCGGCGGCCGCCAGCCGGACGACCGCGTCGCTCAGGTCGGCCTGCCTCGGCGGCCCCTGAAGGGCGAGGGCTCCAGCGTCGCGCGCGCGTTGCCCCGCCACTCGGCCACGGCCTCGTTCCACCACAGGTCGGTGAACAGCGCGTGCGCCGCGCGCGCCAGCTCGCCGTCGAGCGTCAGCCGCGCGCCGGCGCCCCAGGCCAGGCCGCGCGCGCCCCACACGCACCAGCTGCCGGCGGGCTCGGGCAGCGCCCGCGCCGCGACGTCCCCCGCCGGCAGCGTCCGCAGCGTCGCGTCGGTGCCCAGCAGGTACACCCGCGCGCCGTCGGCCAGCGCGGCGGCCGCGAGGTCGCGGACGGCGTCGTCCGGGCCCTCGAGCACGCCGACGAACACGTCGCCGCCCAGGCCCCGCCGCAGCCGGCCCAGGTCGCGGTCGGCGGCGTCGTCCCAGGGCGGCGCGGCCGAGGTCGTCGACGTCTGCTGCACCCACCAGTCACCGCGGACGTCGCGGCGGTCGACGGTGTCGGCGCGGCCGAGCGCTTCGATGGGGCCGGTCAGCGCGATCATCGGATCACCTCCGTCGGGTTCAGGTCGTGGGGCGCGGCGACGCGCCAGAAGGCGTCGCGGGCGCGATCGGCGCGCAGGCGTTGGAGCAGCGCGTCCAGGGCCGGGGCGGGGACGGCGGCCACCGGCGTGCCGGCGACCAGCGCCGCGTAGTCACGGGTGAGCGCGTCCCGGCGCGTCGGGGCGTCGAGCGCGGCCGCGCGGCGGGCCCACAGCGCGAGCGCCCAGCGGGCGGCCTCGGCGTCGTCGAGGGGCGCGACCGGCACGCCCAACACGGTCACGTCGCGGAAGGTGCCGCCGTCGGGCAGGGTCACCGGATCGTAGGTCCAGTCGCGGAAGAACGGCGGATCGCTCGGATCGTCGTCGTAGCCCATCAGCAGGCGGCCCCGCTCGACGCTCCAGTCGGGCTCCCAGCGGGCGTACAGCGCCTGGGTGTCCAGCTCGAGGCGGACGGGGACCGTGCGGAAGTCCTGCCCTTCGCGCGCGCCGTGCAGCGTCCCCTCGAGCGTCCAGGTCGCGCGATCCGCGTCGAAGTCGACGTCCACGGTGAGCGTGGCCGCCGTCTGCGGGCTGATGCGTCCGGCGGGGGCCAGATCGCCCGGGCCGACGCGCTCGACGAGCAGCTCCTGCCCGGTCAGCACGGACGGCCGCGGGTGGGCGTCGCACGCGTCCCCCGACAGCGCGATCACGTCGTCGTCGCGCCCCCGGTCGTCCCGGCGCCGGTCGTCGTCGCCGACGCGCTCGACGTGCAGGGCGCGGCGGCCGAGGAGCGGGTGCTCGGCCACCCAGAGGTGATGCTGCCCCTCCTCGACCTCGACCACCTGCGCGGCGGCGCGGCAACGCTCCCCGGCGGCGGTGAGCGTGCCGCCGCGGCCCAGCAGACCCATGCGGCGCAGCGCCTTCACCAGCGTGCCGGCGGCGCGCGCCGTCAGGTCGGGCCACACCGACGCGGCCCGGGCGGCGTCGAGCGGCGCGTCGTGCGCCGCCGCGCACAGGGCCTGCAGGTCGGGTCGGTCGGTGGTCCGGTGCACCCGGGCGTGGGTGCTGATGCGGGTCACGCTCACCTTCGCGGTCATCGTCGTCTTCATCGCGCCGCCTCCTCGTGTGTCCCAGGACGCGGCAGCCGCGGCGTACCGGACACGAGATCCTGCAGCTCGTCCGCGCGGCAGCGTTCGAAGGTGGCCGGGTGGCCGAACACCAGCAGGCGGCGGCGGGCGCGGGTGAGCGCGACGTTCAGCCGGTTGGGGCTGTCCGTGAAGCCGACGGCGCCGACGTTGCGCATGCTGAGCAGCACGACGTCGGCCTCGCGCCCCTGGAAGCGGTCGACCGTGCCGCTGACGATCTCGACCGCGCCGTGGCGGAAGCGGGACTCACCGCGGCCGTGACCGGTGAGCGACCGCAGCATGTCGCGCAGCGCCAGGGACTGCTGCAGGTAGAAGGTGAGGCAGGCGACCGACCAGCACGCCCGGCCGCGCGGCGGGTGATCGCGCAGCGCCCCGAGCAGACGCTCCAGCGCCCGCCGCATCGCGCGCACCTCGGCCGCGTTGCGCCCCGCGTCCACCCGCCCCTCCACCGGCACCCAGAAGCGGCCGTGCGCGGTGTCGGGCGTCGCGGGCCAGCCGTCGCGGGCGTCGCGGCCGGTCAGCAGGGAGCCATCGACCAGCGCCTGCCCCGCGTAGAACGTGGTGCGCGGGAAGGCCGACAGCGCCGGCACCATGCGGTGCTGGTGGGTCAGGCTGACCAGGCGGTCGCGCAGCACGGCGTGGGGCAGCCCGCTCTGCAGGTGGGTCGGGCGCCGGAACTTCGTCTCGCCAGCGCCCTCCTGCAGCACCTCGATGACGCTGGGCAGGGCGATGTCGCGCTGGGCGACGACGGCGCCGCGCACGGCCTCGTCGTGGGGCAGCAACGCGTCCAGCGCGTCGGCGTAGCGGGCGCGCTGGCGATCGGCGGCCCGGCGCAGCTCGTGCTCGCGGGCCATGCGCCAGGCGACCTCGCCCGCCCAGGTGCGCTCCTCGAGGGCGCGGCGCAGCTGCTCGGTCGCGCGCGGATCGGCGGGCGCGGCGCGGCGGCGATGGGCCAGCCCGACCTCGCCGGCGGCGGCCTCGGGCGTGGCCAGCAGCAGGTGCGCGGGCAGCCGCTCGGCCCACGCCGGCAGGGCGGCGGGCGGGACCAGGACGAGGTCGGCGGACAACAGCCGGCGCGTCTGCGCCGCGGGGTCGGCGCCGGCCTGGGCGTCGACCCGCGCGACGACGCGGTCGCTGCCGCGCGCGGCCAGGTCGGCCTCGAGCGCGTCGAGCACCGCCGGCGGCTCGACCAGCAGCACGGGGGCCGTGGCCCGACGCATCGCGTGCCACAGCAGGCCGGCGCGCTGCCGCGCGGGCGACAGCGTCGCGCCGTCGTCCAGCTTCAGCTCGGCCAGCGACGCCTCGAGCATCGCGCGGTCGCTGAAGGGCGGCAGCTGGCGGACGTCGCCGACGATCACCCAACGCCGCGCCGCCAGCGCGGGCACCAGCATCTCCTGCAGCGTCGTCTTGCTGGCCTCGTCCAGCACCAGCAGGTCGAAGGGGCGTCCCTCGGCGGCGACGATCAGCTCGTCGTAGCGGGCCACGCCCGTGGTCGTGCCGCACACCACGTCCGCGGCCTCGAACGCGAGCTGTCGAGCGAGGGCCGGGCCGCCCACCGGCAGCGCCCCCGCCAGCCCGTCGACGACGGCGTCGATCTGGTGCGCCCGCAGGCTCTCGTCGACGCGATCGGCGTCGCCCAGCCGCAGGACGTCGACGGGCTCGCTGAGCTGGCCGAGGCGCTCGACGACGTTGTCGACCGCCACGTGCGTGGTCGAGCAGAGCAGCACGCGCTGGCCGCGGCGCACGGCCTGAACGACCAGCTCGGTCACCACCGCCGTCTTGCCCGAGCCGGGCGGCCCCTCGATGAGGGCGAAGTCGGGCGTGCCGAGGGCGATCTCGACGGCGCGCCGCTGCGCCGCGCAGCCGCTGACCGCGTCGTCGGTGAGGAAGGCCCAGTCGTCGACGGTGATCGGCGCGACGGCCGGCCAGCGGCAGCGCTCGGGGTGCTCGAACAGGCGCAACAGCGGCCGGTGGTGGGGCTGCGGGCGGTCGCGCAGGGCGAACAGCGCGCGGCGCTGCCGGTCCTGGTTCACGGTGTTGACCGACACGCGCAGCGTCGCGCCGCTCGGCGGGGCCTCGTCGAGGACGAGCTGGCGCTCGTCGGGGAAGCGACGCAGCACCCGGTGACGCGCGAACGTGCGGCCGCGGACGCTCTCGACCTCGCGCACCCCCTCCTCGAAGAAGGCGTCGCGGGGATCGACCAGGTCGTCCAGGTGGGGCGGCGCGACGAGCTGGACGCGGACGCCGCGGGTGTCGGCGCGGCCCGTCCGGGCCGCGAAGCGCACGCCGTTGTCGGCGCGCAGGGTGCCGGCGGGCGGGCGCTCGGCCAGGGGCGCGTCGCCCTGCGGCAGCGGCACGACGAAGCCGTCCTGGCCGCGCAGCAGGCGGGCGCCGTCACGCGGCGGCCGGGGGCGGGCCAGCACCGCGCCCGCCGCGTCGTGCAGGGCGGCGACGTCGCCCGGCGCGACCACGCGCAGCCCGTCGGCGCGCCGCTCGACCAGCTCGACGGCCACCGGCCGCCCCGCGGCGTCGAAGACCTCGAGGCCCGCCTCGTCCGGGCGCAGCGTGACCGGGCAGCCATCCCAGCGCACCTCGGCCTGGGCCGCGATCGCCTCGGCCGGCCGAAGGCGCCACGCGTCGCCGGCGCGCTCGAGCGCCTCGATCCGCACGAGGGCCGCGCGGTCGACGAGCAGCGGCTGCTCGACGTCCGGGGCGCGATCACCGAGGCCCTCGACCACGTACCACTGGGGGGGCAGGGGCAGGTCGAAGAGCGCGTCGAGGGCCTCGAGGGCGACGGTGATCGGCGCCTCGACGCGCTCCCACGCCACGGCGGAGCGCTCGGCGCGCTCGCGGGCGGCGGTGATGCCCTTCTTCAGGTGGAACAGGTAGGGGCCCAGCGCGGCCTTGGCCTGGCCGTTCAGGGCGCGGGCGACGGCGGGGGTGGCGAGGGCGTGGTAGTGCAGCGCGGACATGGCGGACCCCGGTGATGCGTGTGCACCGGGGACGCGCGGGCGGCGGCGAAGCGGACACCGCGGCGCCGAGCGCGGGGCCCGCGGGGCGGGATCACGGGCCGCTCAGCGGGGCGTCCGCGAGAAAGTCAGCGCACGCCAAGCCATTGATACCGTTGACCAAACAGGCGAATCTGCGGGGGCCGGCGAGGAATCGGAGGCGACCCGGACCCACCAAACGTGCCACACTCCGCGCCGCACTGATTGCGTGGAGAGCCACTCATGGCGATGAACCCGAGCGTCAACAAGCGGTTGAAAGAGAAGGCCCGTCAGGACAAGCGGGAAGACAAGCGGCGGAAGAAGCTGCAGAAGTTGGAGGAGAAGACCGCGCGGCCGGACACGCCCGCGGGCGTCGATCCCGACATCGCGCACATCGTGCCGGGCCCTCAGCCGCCGCTCGAGATGTGATCGGGTGCCGGCGCCGGCTCAGCCGGCGTCGGCCGCCGCGGCGTCGGGCAGCCCGGCGTCGAGGCCCGCGTCGGCCGCCCCGCCGGCGTCCCCTGCCCCCGCGTCGATCGCGCCCGCGTCCTCCGCGGGCACGCCCGCGTCGCCCTCGATCGGGCCCGCACCGCCGCAGTCGAGGATCGGCGTGCCGTCCAACGGCAGCGCGTCGAGCACCTCGGCGTGCATGCGTACGATCTGCGCCGGATCGCCCCCCGTGTTCAGGAAGAGCGTGTGCAGCCGGCCGCCGCCCGCGGGCAGGCAGTCGCCGCTGAGCACCGCCGTCTGCACCCCCTCGTCGAGGGGCGGGGTGACGCGGTGGTCGAGATCCATGTGCACGCCGTCGCCGTAGGTGAACTCGATCGGCGCGTCGTGGCGAAGGGCCAGGTCGAGGGGCGTGCGCAGCGGCCCGGGCTGGCCGATGAAGCTCGCGCCGCCGAGCGCCTGCCAGGTGACGCGCACCGCGGGCGCCTCGGCGGGCACGTCGACGTGGAACTGCTTGTAGGCCGGCACGCCCTCGCGGAAGCCCGCGATGCCCACCGACTGCGTGCCCTCGACGGTGTAGGGCAGGCGGTGCCAGACGCGGTCGACGTCGAAGTCCACCCAGGGGGCCGAGCGCTCGCAGATCTCGAAGTTCGACTCGGCGAAGACGGCCCGCAGGGGCTCGACGAGCGCCGGATCCATCGCCTCGGCCTCGGCCACCATCAGCGCCGCCGCCTCTTCGAAGGTGGTCGTCTGCGTGAACTGCTCGAGGGCGCGGTAGACGATCTGATCGGTCACCTCGGCGCCGAGGCGCTGGCGCACCGCCCACAGCGTCGAGCCGATGATCTGCCCGTTGGCGTGGGGCTCGGCGACGACGTCGTCGGGGCACTTCTTGCGATCCCCGATGTCGCGGATCCCCGAGCCCCCCTGACCGACGTAGCGGCCGATGACGGCGTCGTCGGCGAGCGAGGCGGCGAAGTAGTCGGCCAACCCCTCGTGCATCGAGAAGGTCGACGGGTTCAGGCCGTAGCGGTCGACCACGCGCTGCGCGCTCAGCCGGTCGAAGCCGATGACCGCGTGGGTGTACTCGTGGAAGATGACCCGCGCGTCGTAGGCGAAGTCCTTCTGATCCTGGAAGAAGATGATGCTGTCGCTGTCCCGCGGCGGCAGGCCGAACTGCGACGCGAACAGATCCCACTGCTCCTTCGGGAAGAAGGCCGCGTTGGCCAGCGGATACCAGCCGTCGGGGTTGGGGCGGAAGGGCCCCAGGCTGAGCGGCGGCTCGACCTTCAGCTGCACGTTCACCAGCGCCGGCAGCGAGACGTCGAGATCGGTGAAGCCGAAGCTGTCGAAGTAGTAGTCCCGGGCCCGCGTGACCTGGTGGTACATCATGATCTCGGCGAACGAGTCGTTGGGATCGGACTCGTCCTCGGGCGGCATGATGCTCAGGTAGTTGCCGTCGGCGTCCGGGCGCGCCACCTGCACCTCGTGGCACAGGCTGACGGTGAGGCTCAGCCCGCCCAGATCGGGCATGGCGACGACGCCGCCCTCTTCGTTGAGGCAGTTGAACACCTCGACGGCGTGGTTGGTGAGACGGCCGTCCTCGGGATCCGTGCGGGCCAGCTCGACCTGCGTGAGCTGCCCCTCGTCGGTGACGGGATCGTCGACGTAGACCCACGCGAGCGGGGCGTCGAGGTGCGGCGGCGGAGGCGGCGGGGCCGCGTCGGTGAGATCGGCGTCCGGGGCCGCGGCATCCGGCGCGGGCGGCGCGGCGTCCGCCGGCGTGGGCGCGGCGTCGACCTCGAGCTCGAGGGCGGGGCCGCCCCCGTCGTCGCAGGCGGTGGCCACCAGCGCGGCGCCAATGAGCAGTGCGCGCTTCATCAGTGCATCACCTCGTCGCGCACGCCGATGACCTCGCCGGCGTGGCCGTCCACGCGGACGACCAGGTGTTCGTGGAAGGGCACGCGGCTGAGCTCGACCTCGAAGCCCTCGACGCCCTGGGTGCCGAGGGCGAAGACGACCGGGGTCACCCGAGTGGGAAGGTCGGCGTCGTCGCGGCCGAGCACGTGGCGCACGGCCAGCGCGCGGGCGGCCGAGGCGTCCAGCGCCGTCGGCTTCACCTGCTGCAGGGGCGCGGTCGCGTTGACGACGCTGCGCACGGCGCCCGCGTCGTCGAGCGTGATGCTGACCACGCGGTCGACCACCGGGCGGCCGGCGTGGGTCTGCTGCAGGCGGACCACCGTGCGCTGGCGGCTGCGGCGGGTGCTCAGCAGCACGGCCTCGCGCAGGGCGAGCAGATCCGGGTGGGCGCGCAGGAAGCCGCGGGCGCGGGCCTCGGGCGTCGCGCCGACGGTGGGCACGCGCAGGCCGGTCAGGCGCGCGGGCGTGGCGGCGCCGGGCTGCCAGGCGGCGCGGACCGCGGCGCCGTTGCGCTGCAGCGCGGCGACGCTGGCCTCGGCCGCGCGGCGGGCGACGGGCGTCTCGGCCAGAGCGGCGCCGGCCGGCAAGGCCAGCGCCGCGACGATGACGAGGGTGCGCATGGGCATCTCCGACAGCGGTGGGCGCGAGGAGCTTAACGATGCGGGGCGGGTCACCGCAGGTGCAGTTTTCGTCACCGCGCCGGCGGGCCGCGTTCAGCTGTCCAGCGACAGCCCCAGCCGCTGCCGCACCTCGAGGTAGGCCGGCGACACCGAGAACAGCAGCAGCGCGCGCACGCGGTCGTTGACCGACAGGGGCGCCACCGGGCGCGCCTCGGCCTGGATGCGGCCCACCGCCGCGGCCAGATCGTTGCACACCACGAAGCCGACGCGGTTGGCGCTGTGCTCGAGGGCCTCGAGCCAGGCGTCCACGCCGAAGGCGTCCAACGAGGCGTCCAGCAGGGGCTCGGCCACCCGCTCGATGGCGCCGACCGCCCCGCCCGGCAAGCCGCCGAGCGCCTGCAGCAGCCCGGCGTCGTACCCGGGGGGCGCGGACTGCGGGAAGACGCGCGCCAGGCCGGTCGCCGCCAGCGCCACCAGGCGCGCGCGCCGGCGCCCGGGCTCCTCGTCGACCGCCGCCGCCACGTGCTGCCGCGCCAGCAGGTACAGGGCCCGGCTGAGCAGGAAGGCCAGCGCCTCGAGCGGCAGCTGCTCGACGTCGGGCCCCACCAGCAGCGAGGGCGGGTCGAGGTTGGGGATGCTGACGCCGGACGCGCGCTCGGTGGCCCACACCGCGTCGAGCTGCAGCCCCACGATGCGCCCGACGTAGGCCGCCACCTGGCCGAAGCGCGTGGTGAGATCGAGGGTGACCCGATCGCGCTTGGGGTTCAGCTTCAGGTCGCGCGGATCCCGCGTCATCAGCGGCCACGCGGTGGCGTTGAGGTTCAGGTACACCGCGTCGAGGGCCTCGCTCTTGCCCGCGGCCCGCACGGCCCGCCAGTCGGCCGACCCGAGCGCGCCGACCGTGCGCTCGTCCTGCGCCGCGCGCCCCTTGCGATAGAAGCGCGACTCGTCGTCCTTCGCCTGCCCCACCAGCATCAGCGCCTGGCTGACGCACCACGCCGCGTCGTAGCGGCGCACGCTGCGGTACACCCGGTACAGGGCGTGCCAGGCCTCGACGTTGGAGGGATCGCGCTCGAGCAGGCCGCGCAGCACCTCGGCCGCGTCGTCCGAGCGCCCCGCCTCTTCGGCCAGCTGCGCCATCTGCAGGCGCGCGCCCGCGTCGTCGGGCGCGTACTTGATGACCACCTTCATCGCCTGCAGCGCCGCCGCCGGCTGGCCCAGCTCGTCGCGGTTCAACGCCACCAGCGCCCGCGCCAGCTTCTCGACCAGCCGGCCGTCGAGCCGGTGCTCGCGCGCGCGCTGCAGCATCTTGCGGTAGTAGCGATCGCGCCGCGCCGGATCACCCTCGTCGGCCAGCGTGCGCTCCATCGCCTCGAAGGCCTCGGCGAAGGTGGGCTGCAGATCGAGCGCGCGGTCGAAGGCCCGCACCGCCTGGTAGCGATCGCCCAGCTCGTCGCGCAGCACCATGCCCATGGTCAGCTCGAACTGGGCGCGGCGCTGCAGGTCGGTCTCGACCTTGACCAGCCGCCGCAGCACCTTCACCGCCGCGTCCCACTGGCCGCTCTCACCGTAGACCTCGAGCAGGCGCACCAGCACCGCCTTGTCGTCGGGGCGCGCCTCGAGCGCCTGGAACCAGGCCTCGGCGGCGTCGGCGGCCGAGCCGATGCGATCGTGGTACAGCTCGCCCAGGGCCAGATAGCGGCGGTAGCGCTCGGCCCGATCGCCCACCAGCCGGGCCTCCTGCGCCAGCACCAGCGCCAGCTCGCCCCACCGCTGCTCGGCCTCGAGCAGGCCCCGCAGCTCGCCCAGGGTGCGCACGTCGTCGGGATCCGCCTCGAGGGCGCGGTCGTAGTGGCGCACCGCCCGCTCGACGTCGCCGAGGCGGCGGCTGTAGAGGCGCCCCAGCCGCCGGTGCACCTGCGCCAGATCGCGCGGCACCGCCACCGTCGCCTGCAGCGCCGCCTCGTACACCCGCGCCAGCGCCGCCCACTCGCCGCTGGCCTCGGCCAGGCGCTCGAGCGCCTCCTCCAGCCCCTCGTCGGGCGCGCGCTGGTACAGCTCGCCGACCACGCCGATGGCCTCGGCCGCCGCGCCCAGCCGCACCTCGAGCAGCCGCGCGATGCGCTGGGTGGCCCGCTTGTGCGCCTCGTCGTCGGTGACGCGCGGCAGGCGCGCGCGCAGCAGATCGACCAGGGCGCGCCAGTCCTCGACGGCCTCGTAATGCGCCTCGAGATCCCGGGCCGCCCCGGCGTCGTCGGGATCGCTCCTCAGCACGCGCCACAGGTGCCGCGCGGCGTCCGCGCCGCGGCCCTGCACCTGATACCACCCGGCGAGGCGGCGGTGCAGGTCGAGGGGCTCGCGCAGGCCGGGCTGCAAGAGGCGCTGCTCGTAGACCTCGAACACCGCGTCCCATTGGCCGGTGCGCTGGGCCAGCCGCGCCAGCGTGCGGCCGAGGCGGTCGTCGTCGCCCGTCTCGGTGAAGGCCTGCACCAGCACGCGCAGCGCGCGCTCGGGCGCGTCGAGGTGCTCCTCGAGCACGTCGGCCACGCGCTCGAACAGCGGCAAGCGATCCGGGCCCACGATGGTCTCGAGGCGCTCGAGCAGGTGCAGCGTGAGATCCTCGTAGCGGCCGGCGTCCTCGAGCAGGCGGCTCAGCGCCCGCTCGGCCCCACGATCGTCCGGATCGCGCGCGAGCGCCTCGCGCAGCTCGGCCTCGGCCGCGTCGCTCACCTCATCGCCCCGCGCGGACGCGGAAGACACGCCCGCCGAAGTCCCCGACGTACAGGGCGCCGTCGTGGCCGAGGCCGAAGGTGCTGGGCGCGATCGGCCAGCGACCCAGCGCGCGCACGTCGGCCGCCTTCACCGCGCCCTCGGCCGGCAGCGGGAGGGCCCACAGCCGCCCGCTGCCATAGTCACCGAAGACGTAGAGCCCTTTCAGATCGGGCACATCCGTCCCGCCGTACAGGTAGCCGCCGGTCACCGAGTTGCCCACGTCGTGCCCGTACACGTGGATCGGCTCGACCAGCCCCTTCGTGTCGCAGGCGCTGCCGGGCGGGAAGCAGTGATCCCCCTCGCGGCGGTTCCAGCCGTGGTTCTCGCCGGCGCGCACCACGGTGATCTCCTCCCAAAGGTTCTGCCCGACGTCGCCGACGATCGCGCGGCCGTCGGGCAGCAGGTGGAAGCGCCACGGGTTGCGCAGGCCGTAGGCCCAGATCTCGGGGCGGACGCCGTCCTGGCCCACGAAGGGGTTGTCCTTCGGCACGCGATCGGCGCCCTCGACCTCGAGGCGGAGGATGGCGCCCAGCAGGGTCCCCCGATCCTGCCCGTTGCCGTGGGGATCGTTGGCCGCGCCGCCGTCGCCGAAGGCCACGTACAGCTTGCCGTCGGCGCCGAACGCGATCTGGCCGCCGTCGTGGTTCGGGTAGGGCTGCTCGACCTCGACGAGGGTGCGGCCGGCCGTCGGCGCGCTGTCGCCGGGCGCCGCGCCGGGCTTGGACGACCACTCGGCCACCCGCCCGACCGCCTCGCCCTTCGACGACACGCTGGTGTGCAGGTAGAAGCGGCCGTTGCGCGCGAAGTCGGGGTGGAACGCGAGCCCCAGCAGGCCCTGCTCCGAGCGCGTGAGCACGTCGACGGTCAGCCAGACCCCACCCTCGCCGGCGGCCGGATCGATCCACCAGGCGGTGCCTTGCTTCCCCAGCACGATCAGCGTGCCCGGGCGCCCGGGCCAGGGCTGGATGTCGGTGGGCTGCGGCGCGTCGCCGGCGACCAGCTCGAGCCGCAGAGGCACGCGCGTGCGCGACGCGTCCGGTCCCTCGAAGGCCGCGTCCGTCAGCACCGGCCGCGTGCCCGCGGGCGGCACGGTCACCGCGCCCGCGGACGACGCCAGCAGGGCCAGCGCCAAGGAGGCGACGATCGGGCGGGTGTCTCGCATGAGCCCACCGAAACTGCGTGAAACCGGGGGCGATGTAAAGCTGTCCGGCACCCGTGGGCGCGTCCACGGTCCGCGGTTTCCGTGCGGACCGGCTGTCAGCGGTCAGCGGTCAGCCGGGCCCCGACCGTCCAGCCGAGTCGGCGACGTCGAGCCGAGCTCGAGGGGGTGAGCCCGAGCACGATCCCCGGTCGTCGTGGCGGAGCTGAGAGCTGAAAGCTGATAGCCCGACCGCACGGGCGCGGCCTTGGTCGCTCCTCGGTTTCCGGTCCACGGCCAGCGTCCATCACAAGAGCAACACCAGCCGCGTCAGCGCGTTGAAGTCCGAGACGCCCAGGTTGAGGAAGAAGGTGTCGCCGCCGCTGTCTTCGGGCAGGTGCCGGTAGCCGCCGCCCACGCGCAGGATGCCGACGATGACGCCCATGTAACCCTCGACGCCCCAGCTCCACGCGGCGTCGTCGCCGCGATCCCAGTTGCGGAACACCGCGGGGCCCAGGCCGAAGGTGCGCACCGCCGGCGAGCGCAGGTGGCCGGCGCCGGCCAGGGTGAGGCCGGTCCACGAGTCCTCGCGGCGGAAGCGGTAGGGCGTCGCCAAGAGGCGCAGCGAGAAGGGGCGCACCGGGCGCCACCAGGCCTCGTAGCGCGCGCCGACGCCGCCGCGGCTGATGTCGAAGTCGAGGCCGTAGGGCAAGAGCGCGGTCAGGACGGTGGCCGTGGGCGCGCTGGTGGTGCCGAACCCCCACGTCGCCGGGGCGTCGATGTAGCGCCGCACCGCGTAGTTGGCGGCCTCGATGCCGGTGACCGAGGCCTCGAGCGCGTCGCGGCGCTCGGTGTCCTTCGGGGCCGCGTCGCGCTCGACGCGCTCGAGGCGCAGGGCCCGCTCGAGCAGCCGGATGATCGGCTGGTTCCACCACCCGGCCGGATCGGCGTAGGCCCGCGCCATCGCGCGGCTCTGCGGGTCGTAGTCCAGGCAGCGCAGCCGCCGCACCAGGTGCGTGAAGTCCAGCTCGCCGTCGGCCATCGCGTCGGCCGGGGTGCACGCGTCCAGGCCCGGCACCATCGCGGCCAGCACCTTCAGCGCCTCGGCGTCGGTCGGCGGCGCCTCGCGCGGCGGCGCGCCGGCCGTCCAGGCCCAGCCGTCGCCGTCCCCGCCCTCCCAGCGGCCGAGCGCGCGCACGACGCGGCCCACGTAGGGATCGTCCAGCGCGCCCAGCCGGCGCAGCACCTCGCCGGTGCGCGCCCCGATGCAGCGGGCCGTGCGGGCGTCGGTCGGCTCGAGCGCGTCCAGCGGCGCCTCGGCGTCGCGCGCCGGCGGCGCGGCCGCGTAGGGATCGGCGTGCAGGCACGCGTACTCGGCGATGAACTGCGCGCCGTCGTAGACGCCGGCGGCGTAGTCGAAGCGGCGCAGCGGGCGATCGAGGAACGCGGCGAAGTTGAACAGCGCGTCCCCGACCACCGGCGCCAGGCGGGTGGTGAGGCGCACCCGGCGCCCCGCGCGGCCGTCCCCGTCGCGGGTGCGCTCCACCTCGAGGGCGGCGGCGTCGGCCGCCAGCTGCGCGACGCGGCGCTCGACGGCGGGGTCGGTGGCCAACATCCCCGGCCACACCAGGGCGTCCTGCACGGCGATCAGCGTGTCGGTCAGCGCGCGGGCGACGCGCTCGTCGTCGGCCGCCGCGCCCACCCGCGCGCGGGTGAGATCGACGGCGAGCAGGCGCAGCCCCCGCGCGGCCAGGCGACGGAAGCCCCCCGCGGCGAGCGCCGGATCGGCCCCCTCGGCGGTCAGGCGGGCGCGCAAGGTCGCGTCGGCCGGCGGCGCCTGCGCCATGGCGCGCAGGGCGGCGGCGAGAGCGGCCAGCAGGGCGGCATCGGGCGGCGGCGGGGGGCTGGCGGCCCCCACGCCCAGCGCCTCGGCGCAGGGCTGCGCGCGCGGGGGCGCCACCGGGACGCCCAGGCACTGGGCCAGGGCCGTCGCCCGCACCCGCCGGGTGGCGCCGTGCACCGGCGGCTCGGGATCGAGCACGTCGGCGGTGGCCCAGGCGAGATCGGCGACGTCGCGGTTCCAGCGGTTGCCACGCACGGTCTCGAGCAGCACCGAGCGCCCCGCCGAGAGCACCAGATCGCGCCCGAGCCGCACGTGATCGGGCACCGCGCGCTGGGTGCCGGGCGGATCGCCCGGCGGGCGCGGCGCGCGGGCGCGGCGCCGCCGGTTGGCGGGCTCGACGTAGACGTAGGTGATGGGGCGCTCGTGCGGGGCCGCGGGCTCGAGCCCGGCCTCGGCCAGCACGCGCGCGAGGCCCAGCGGCACGTTGTCGAAGATGCCGCCGTCGACGAAGTTGCCGCGGCAGGCGACCGGGCGATCGGGCAGGTGGGCGCAGCTGCCGGTCGGCGGCGGCTCGACGCGCACGGGGCACGACGCGGCGCAGTACTCGAGGGCCATGGGCGAGAACACCACGGGCACGGCGCTCGACGCCTGCAGGGCGCGGACGACGCGGTCCATCGGCACCGCCCCGTCCTGCTCGGCGAGGTACAAGAGCTCGCCGACGCGCGGCGCGGTCGCGGGCAGGTGCTGGGCGGCGACGCGCGGCCGGCCCGCCGGATCGACGGCCAGCCGCAGGGGCACGACGGCGCGCTGGCCGGGCACGCTGAGGCCCGCGGCCCGCACGCGCGAGGGGGTGGCGCGGGTGACGGTCAGGGCCACCGGCAAGGCGCAGCCGGGGCGGAAGCGGCGCTCGGCGACGGCGGCGCGCAGGCGCTCGACGGGCAGCTCGAGGGCGGTCCGCGACAGCAGGCCGTCGGCGGGCAGGTAGCCGTCGGGATCGGCGGGCAGCATGAGATCGAGGCCGACGTCGATCCACAGCGAGCGCAGCAGGTTGTCGTCGACCGCCTCGCCGTCCTCGAGACACCAGGTGACCGCGGCCGCGAGGGCGTTGATGCCGCCGGCCGAGGCGCCGGTGACGCCGGCCAGCGCGGGGCGCAGCGCGGCGAGGGGCGCGTCGGCGGGCAGCCCGGCGTCGCGGGCGGCGCGCAGGTAGGCCAGCACGGCCCAGGTCTGGCCGGCCTGGTAGGTTCCCAGGCTGACGCCACCGCTGAGGGTCAGGACGAAGGGATCGACGGGCGCGTCGTCGGCCCGAGCCGCTGGAGCGGCGACCGACAGCGCGAGGACGAGGAGGAGGGAGACCGGGGGGCGCATCAGCGCGGCACTGTACAGTGGCCGGGCCCCGGAGAGAACCGGGTGCGCCCCGGTCGCGAGGGTTACTGCTGGGTCGCGGTGTCCGCGGCGCCCTTGACCGAGTCCTCGGCGGTCTTCTTGACGTCCTCGACGGCCTGCTTGGTCTCGTTGGCCTTGTCGTTGACGGCGCCGAGGGCGGCCTCGGTCACGCCCAGGTTGCCGAGGGCGGCGGTGAACTTGCCGATGGCGGTGGTGGCGCGGGCGGGCAGGCCGCCGACCTTCTGCTGGACCTCCTGCACCTTGGCCTGCGCCTTCTTCTCGGCGTCCTTGGCCTTCGCCTCCTGCTGCGCGGCCTTGGCCTTGTCTTCCTTCGAGGCGAAGGGGTTGGCCTTCACGGCGGCGGCCTCGGTGGCGACCTGCGTGGTCAGCGCGGGCAGCTTCACGAGGGTCTCACCGGCCTTCTTGGCCAGCGCGCCGGCGTTCTCGGGCGCCGAGAACAGCGACTCCTTGAAGCCCTTGAGGTTGGTCAGGAAGGTCTCGAGCTCGGCGGCCGCCTTGGCGTCGACGTTGGCCGGCGCCTTGAAGGGCTTGCCCTGCAGGGTGTCGGCGATCAGGGCGCCGAAGTCCTCCTTGGACATCTTGGCCTTCTCGGGCATCGCCGCCATCTGCTCGATCATCGTGTCGACGTCGTCGATGGGCTTGGTGACCGACGCGAGCTCCGCGTCCAGCTCGTCGGGCAGCATCTGCAGCTTGTCGTAGGCCGACCGATCGTCGCTGCCGCTGCCGCCTCCCTTCTTCTGCGAACCACCGCACGCGACCAGCGCGCCACTCGACAGAAGCACCGCCATCAGCATCAGGATCCGACGCATGAACACTCTCCTCGAGCCATGAACGTGCCGCCTACGGCCGGCCGACCCCCTGTCGGCGCGGCAAGCCCCCACTGCCGGAGCGCGCTGCGGCCACATCGCGCGGCACGCTAGGCCATCGGCGCGCACAGGTCAACGCTGCGGGCGCGGCCGCTTGATTTCGACCGACGAGTGCGACAGGGTCGCAGCGACTCGGCCATGCTGCGCGCCCTCCTCCTCACCGCCGTCTGCCTCGCGCCGCCCTGGTCGGCTCGCGCCCAGGACGACGCGGCGCGCATCGACCGCGCCGCCACGCTGCTCTGGGTGCCCGCCCTGTGGGGGGCCGTCACCGTCGAGTTCGGCGTCGAGGGGCGCTACCCGGGCATGCTCGGCGACGAGCGCCTGACCCTGCCCACCGAGCTGCTGAAGGGCGGCGTGGGTTACCTGTACTACGTGGACGGGCACGGGCGGCTGGGGCTCGGCGGGTACGTCGTGGCCGCCTTCAGCCTGGCCGGCGACGGGGGCGGCGAGCGCCTGACCCGCGTGGACTTCGGCCTCGCCGCGCGCCGCCGGTTCATCAGCCACGACTTCTTCCACCTGACCCTGGGCGCCTTCACCGAGGTGGGCCCGGTGGTGCTGCAGGATCGGCCGGTGGATCCCGAGGGCGGCGTGGTGCCCGAGGACGCCAGCGGCGTGCGCTGGGCGGCGGGCGTCGAGACCGGTCCGGGCCTGCTGTACCACCTCGATCCCTTCCTCTTCGCCGAGGTCGTCGCGCGCTTCGGCGTCGAGGCCGTGAACCTCGAGGGCATCACCGAGTGGACGGTCATCGGCGCGCTGCGCGTGGTGTTCGACTTCACGCTGCGCGGGCGCGACGACGACGCCGATCGGCACCTCGATCCGTGGACGACCCCGGGCGGCGTCCGGTAGAGAGGCCGCGTCGCTCCCGTCCCGAGGTGTCCCGTGCTGCCGACCCCCACCGCCCGCCGCGCCGCCTGCGTCCCGCTGCTGGGCGCGCTCGATCCCGCCGGCCACGCGGGCCTGACCGCCGCGCTCGCCGGCCTGACCGCCGCCGGCGCGCAGGGCCTGCCCGTGGCCACCGCCGTGCGCGATCTCACCGCCCTGCCCGAGCGCCTGGTGCTGGACGCGCTGCGCCGCGCGCTGGGCGCCGCGCCCGCCGACGCCGTGCTGCTGGGTGATCCGGGCGCCGCGCGGCTGGCCTGGGCCGTCGCCGAGCCCCTCGGCGCGCACGGCCCGTGGATCGTCGACCCGGACCTGTGCGACGCGCACGGCGAGCCCCGGTACGGGCGCGACGTGTTCGACGCCGTCCGCGACGCCTGGCTGCCGCACGCCGAGGTGCTGGTGGTCGACGCGCACGAGGCCGGCCGCTTCGTGGGGCGGCCGGTCGAGGATCTCGCCGGGATGCGCGAGGCGGGCAAGCGGCTGTTCGACGCGGGGGTCACCTGGGTGGTGCTGACCGGCGGCGCGCTCGAGGGGCACGCGGTCGATCTGGCCTACGACGGGCGCGACTTCACCGAGTTCGGGGCCGATCGCCGCCGCCGCGCGGGGCTGGTCGGCGCCGGGGCCGCCTTCGCGGGGCACCTGGCGGCGCGGCGCGCGGCCGGCGACGCGGTGCTGGTGGCCGTCGAGGCGGCCAAGGCGGCGGTCACCGAAGCCATCGACGCCGCGCTCGAGGTCGGCGGGGTCGCGCGGGCGCTGCCCCTGGCCGCCGCGCTGGCGCAGGCGGGCGTCGAGCTGACCCCGATCGAGGTGGCGCCGCCCGCCGCCGACCGGCCCTGATGCGCGGTTGCGCGCGCGCCGGGGCGCGGCGATGATGCGGCTCCGATCGGGAGGATCCGTGCTCCGCGCCCTGCTCGCCATCGTCACCACCGCCGCCGTCGCCGCGGCCGCCTGTACGCGCTCGGACCTGTCCGAGACCGCGGCGATCGACTGCGCGCCCGGCGTGCGCGCGCTGGTGCAGAACGCCGCCTTCTGCGTCTACCCCGGCGAGCGCCCCGACGCGTGCCCGTCCGCCCTCCCCTTCCGCCAGTCCCTGCGCGGCTTCCTGCTGTGCAGCGTCGACGCCGAGCCCGCGCCCGAGCTGCTCGAGGCCGCGCTGGCCGAGGCCCTGCGCGCCGACGACGACGCGCCCCCCGACGCGGGGGTCGACGCCGACCGGCGCCCGCGCATCGTGGACGCCTTCGCCCCCTGAGCCGAGCCGCCGAGGATCCCCGACATGATGGAACTGCTGACCGACCCCCAGGCGTGGATCTCGCTGCTGGTGCTGACCGCCATGGAGATCGTGCTCGGGATCGACAACATCGTGTTCATCACGATCCTGTGCGGCAAGCTGCCCGAGGGCGAGCAGCTGAGGGCGCGCCGGCTGGGCCTGCTGGCGGCGCTCGGCACGCGCATCCTGTTGTTGCTGTCCATCGCCTGGGTGATGCGGCTGACCGAGCCGGTGTTCGAGCTGGTCAAGCCGTGGAGCGGCAAGGATCTCATCCTGGCCTTGGGTGGCCTGTTCCTGATCTACAAGGCCACCACCGAGATCCACGAGAACGTGAACCACCCCGGGCTGCAGGCCGACGAGGTGACCGTCACGCCCGAGGGCGCGAAGGTGAAGGGCTTCGGCGCGATCGTCTTTCAGATCATGCTGCTCGACATCGTCTTCTCGCTCGACTCGGTGATCACGGCGGTCGGGATGGCCGATCACGTGCCGGTGATGGTCGTCGCCGTGCTGATCGCGGTGGGGGTGATGATGCTCTTCGCCGGGCCCATCGGTGACTTCGTGCAGCAGAACGCCAGCATCCGGGTGCTGGCGCTGGCCTTCCTGGTGCTGATCGGCGTGATGCTGATCGTCGAGGGCACCGGCGGGCACGTGAACAAGGGCTACATCTACAGCGCGATGGGCTTCTCGCTGGCGGTCGAGATCCTCAACATGCGCATGCGCGCGAAGCAGAGCCGCCTGCCCCGGGTGTGATCACGAGCCGCGGCGGCCAGGAGCCTGTGGCGCATGGAGGGGTCGAGCGGGGTGCGTCACCGAAAGCTCGGATCGAGGCGCGGCAGCATGACGACACCCGGCGGTCTCGCCTTGCTTTCGCAACGCCGAGCCGAGCTTTCGGGGGCGTGCACGCGAAGTGCCCCGAATGTGCAACAGACGCCTACAGCAGCTCGGCCTCGATGCCCGCGTCGTTGCCGAACTGGAAGCGCTGCTCGTACAGGCCCTGGTTGCGCTGCATCTGCTCCTCGAGGCGCTGCTCGACGTTGCTCTTCTGCTTGCGCGGGCGGGCGGGGCGGCGGCGCGAGGGCCTCGGCGCCTCGTCCTCGACGCGCAGGGGCGGGCTGAAGGCCACGTCGCCGGCGTCGGTGTAGGCCAGCACCTTGGGGCCGGCGAGGCGGGCGACGCCGCGGACGTCGGTCGTCGCCACCTCGACCTCGCCCGAGCCGACGCCGCGCAGCGCGACGCCGGCGGCGCGGCGGCCGTCCACGCGCACCGTCACGCGCAGCGCCGCCCCGTCGTCGGCCACGTTGAGCGCCAGATCACTGCGGACGGCCAGCGCCACCGCCGTCGCGCCCCCGGCGTCGAGCTGCACCAGGTAGGCGCCCCGCTGCTCGAGCGGCAGCGCCAGCGGACGCGCGCGCGGGAAGGGATCGGCGTCGACCTTCACCGCGC
Source organism: Myxococcales bacterium (assembly GCA_020633465.1). Classification (GTDB taxonomy): domain Bacteria; phylum Myxococcota_A; class Bradymonadia; order UBA7976; family UBA1532; genus JACKDN01. The sequence goes on along the minus strand of JACKDN010000016.1, from coordinate 174,218 downwards.
CCGACCACGTGGGGCTGACGCCCGAGACGTTCACCTGCAGCACCTTGTCGAGGCCGCCGTCGCGCAGGAACACCGTGCGCAGGTCGAGGCGATAGGCGCGCAGGTGCACGGTCTCGACGTTCGCCAGGGTCACCGGCAGCTTCAGCGGCGCGTCGTCGGCCACCTGCACGTAGGGCTCGGGCTTCAGCGTCACGGTCTTCAGGGCCGCGGCCGCCGCGGCCGCCTCGTCGTGCGTCGACGCGGCGGCCTCGTACGCGGCGCGCGCGGCGTCCAGATCGCCCTTGGCCTCGTACAGGCGCGCCAGCGCGAACCGCGCGTCGTCGCGGCTGGCGGCGGGCGCGGTCGAGCCGTCCGGCTGCGGGAAGTCCTCGGTGCCGACCCGGCGGAACAGCGCCAGCGCGCGCTCGTCCTGGCGCAGGCGCAGGCGGGACAGGCCCTCGAGGTACAGCAGGCCGTCCAGCACCGCGCTCTGCGGCAGCTGGCGGGCCAGCGCGTCGGCCCACCGCGCGGCCTCGGCGTGCGCGTCGAGCGACTGCAGCGTCCGCACGAGGTGGAACGCGGCCTCACCCCGCCGCGGGCTGTCGGGCCACAGCGCGACGTAGGCGCGATCCCACGCGGCCGCCATCAGGCGCAGATCGGTCGCGGTGACGCCGGCCCGCCGCACGCTGTCGGGCAGCGGCCCGTCGGCCATCGAGTCCAAGCGCTGAGGCAGGTGGAACAGCGCCTCCTCGACCGCCGGCAGCGCCGGGTAGCGCTGCGCCACCCGCCGCAGCCCCTGCAGCGAGGGCAGAAGCCCGGCCACCTCCTCGACCTCGCGCACGCGCCCCGCCTCGGCCAGGAACGCGCCGCCCAGGCCCGCCCGCCACACGTCCACGGCGCGCGCCGGTCGGCCGGCCGCCCGGTACGCGCGCGCCACGTGGGCGATCTGCGCCGAGTCCAGCGACGCGCGCGGGTTGGCCTCGCGCAGCGCCTCGAAGCGATCGATCAGCGTCGCGGCCGGCGCCTCGGTGCGCAGCGCGTGGTCGAAGCGCACCGCGGCGCGGCGGCCCAGCAGCTCGGCCGGCCAGTCGGCGTCCGCGGGCCAGGGCTGCAGCCACGGCGTGGGATCCGCCTCGGCCGCCTCGGCCTGCGCCGCGCGATCGAGGGCCGCCCAGGGCGCGACGCCCGCGGTGCCGGCGTCTTCGACCACCTCGACCTGCACCGGCTGCAGCGCCACCCCGTCCCCGTCGACCAGGCCCCCCACCCGGTAGCGGCCCGGCGCGACGGCGCGCAGCACGGTGCCGCGCATCGTGGGCGCGCGGGGCAGGCCGGCCGGGGGCACGAAGCCAGGCGCGTCGAGCGCCGCCGGCGACGCCAGCGCGTCGCCCACCGCCACGCGGCACGGCGTCTCGGCGCCGCCGCAGAACACCGCCTGCTCGGCCTCGGCGCCGGCGCGCAGGCCGCCGCCAGGCACCACCAGCTCGCCGTCCAGGCCGCCCGGCAGGCGCATCAGCCGGGCGGGCGCCTGCCGGTGGGCGCGGGGTTGCCGCGCCAGACCAGGGCGTCAGGCCGTCGACCTCGACGGCCGCGTCCTTCGAGGGCAGCGCCGCGCGGACGACGCCCCGAGGGCGCGGTCCAGGTGCCGACGACCGCCCCCCCCACGCGCACGGTCGCCCGGCCCTTCGCGTCCCCCGGGCGCGACGCCGCGGCCCGCAGCCAGTCGGCCAGGGCCGGATCGCCGGGCAGCGGCGGCGGCGTCTTCGCCAGCGCGCGCCGGGCCGCGTCGGTGGACGTCCCCAGCGCCGCGCGCGCCAGGATGGCCTGCGGCCCGTCTCCCTGCACGCGCGCCCGCGCCTCGGCCGCCGGCCGCTTCTCGAGCAGCAGCAGGCGCGCGAGGCGCGACGACACCTCCGGGGGGAGATCCTCGATGCGCTCCAGCCGCGCCAGCGCCGACGCGTCGACCTTCTGGCCGGCCGCCGCGCGGGCGAAGGCCACCAGCACGCGCTCCCCCGGATCGGCGCCGGGCGCCCGCAGGCCCTCGGCCACCTGCTCGAGCTCGCCCCGCGGGACGCCGAGCAGCTCGCGGCCCTCGGCCAGGAACAGCAGGCGCTCGGCGTCGGCGCGCGCGTCGGCGGGCCGCAGCGTGCAGCGCCGCGCGGGCCGCCCGCGCTCAGGCGCGCAGCGCCGGGCGCTGCGCCTCAGGCGCCACCGCCAGCGCGGCCAGCGCAGCCCGCCCACCGCGGCGGCGCGCAGGGCGTCGCCGAAGCCCCTGGGTCCGGGCGCAGGGCCAGCCAGGCCGCGGGCACGCCCGCCGGGCGCGGCGGCCACGGTCACCACCCGGCCGTCGGGCGCCGGGCGCCCGGAGTCCAGGGGCAGCGACCAGTCCAGGCGATCGAGCACCCGCCCGTCGGCCACCAGCCGCAGCGCCACGGCGTCGCCGGGCGCCCGCGCGCCGAGATCCACCGTCACCGCCTCACCCGGCGCGGCCTCGACCGGGTGCGCCGCGTCGCCGGCCTGCAGCGTGGCCCGCAGGGGCGCCGCCGCGCCGTTGATCACCGTCACGCGCAGCTGCACCGTGTCACCCGGGCTGCCCGGCCCGACGCGCGGCGCGCTCAGCCGCACGGCGTCCCGGGTCGACAGCGCGCGCGTGGCCACGCCCATCGCGTCGGCGCTGATCGCGCGGGCCTCGCCGGTCCAGGCGCGCATCGCGCGCGGCACCGGCACGCTCAGCTCGACGACGCCGTCGGCGTCGGTCCGCAGCACCGCCCAGCCCGCCGCCGCGCCTCCCCCGATCCAGCTCGGCGCGCGGATCGAGGTCAGCCCATGCGCACCCGCGCGCGCCCCGCGCCCGGCCGGCGCCGCCGCCGCCGGCCCCCGTGCCGGCGAGGCCCAGGCCGCCGAAGCCGAAGCTGTCGCCCCCGAGGGGCGGCGCGTCCATCAGCGCGTCCATCGCCTCGGCGCGGAACCGCCCGGCCTCGGCCCGCTTGGCCTTCTCCTTCTCGGCGGCGCGCGCGACCTCGGCCAGCAGCTCGGCCGCGACGGCCTCGGCCGTCACCGTCTGCGCCCAGCGCACGAAGGCGCCCGCGCCGCGACCGCCGGGAAGTCGCGGCGCAGGCCCGCCGGATCGATGGACGCGGGCGCCGGCCGCCTCGATCAGCGCGTCGTCCAGCACGCGCAGCTCCACTCGGCGCGCACCGGGCGGCCCGCGCCGTCGGTCACCCGCGCCCGCAGGCGCCAGCGCGCGCCGCGCTCGGCCGTGGCGGCGTCGGTGGCCGCTTCGATCTGCACGTCCAGGCTGGGATCGACCACCACGGTGCGCGCATGGCCGCGGCCGTCGGCGGTCGTCAGGGCCACGTCGACCTCGCCCCCCCACGCGGCGCTGGTGCGCCACCGCTGGACGGCGCCCGGGCCGGCGACCGCCGCCGCCAGCAGCCGGTCCGTGCCGGCGGTCAGCAGGCCGGGCGCGTCGCCCACGATCGCCACCTCCATCAGCTCGCCCGCGCGCAGATCGCGCAGGCCCCGCAGGCCCGGCGCCGGCCGCGCGACGCGGAAGGCCGCCGAGGCGCTGGCGCCGCCCTCGCCGACGGGCGCCACCCGCAACGACCAGGCGCCCGGCGGCAGCGCCGGCAGGGTGAGCGCGAGGTGGTCGCCCTCGATCGCGACCTCGCGCCGGGCCACCTCGCCCTCGACGCCGGTCGGCGCCTCGACGGCGTCGACGCGACCGGCGGCGCCCTCGAGGCCGTCCTGCCAGGCGGGCACCCAGGGATCCGCCGGCGTCTTCGGCGACGGGTCCGGGTGCGCCAAGGGCGCCCACGCCAGGCGGTATCGCCCAGGCGGCCCGTGCAGCACGACGCCGATCGACGCGCCCTCGGCGGCGTCGTCGACGTGCACGCGCAAGGGGCTGGCCTCCGCCTCCGGGCGGCGCGCCCCCGCGCTCAGGCCGGCGCCCGCGAGCGTCGCCCGCGCGCCCCAGTCCGGCCCGGCGGGGGCCTTCACCCGCAGTCGACCGGCCGCGTCGGTGCGCCCGGCCCCCTCGCGCCCGTCATCGGCCGTCCAGGTCAAGCGCGCCCCGGCGACGGGCGCGCCCGCCGCGCCACGCACCGCGAACACGGCGTCCGTGCCGTCGATCCAGGCCTCCACCCGGCGGCGCGGCGGCCCCTCGGGGGCCACCAGCACGGTGGCCACCTGCTGGCCCTCGTCCTCGCCCGGCGCCTGCACGAACAGCCCCAGCGTGCGGCGCCAGGCGCCGCTGCCCAGCGGCGCCGGCGGCACCGCCAGGGTGCCGCTCAGCGTGCCCAGCTCGGTCGCCTGCACCCGCTGCTCGGCGTAGCGCGTCGCGCCCTCGGCCAGCCACACCGCGAAGCGCCCCGGCACCGGCGCGCCCTCGCGCCGCGCCACGACGCGGAAGCCGAGATCGTCGCCGGGCCGGTAGGCGGGGCGATCCAGATCGGCGGCGATCCGCAGCGCCGGCTCGGGCAGATCCCCCCGGCCGCGCGCCACCCGCAGCAGGGCGGGGGCGCCGCCCGCCTCGACCAGCACCACCAGGGGCCCGATCGCCTCCAGCCGCGCCCGGTACAGGCCGGTGCGGTCGGTGCGCCCGCTCACGATGCGCCCGTCGGGCAGCCGGACGCGGACGTCCGCGTCGGGCGCGGGGCGATCACCGCGGAACGCCGCCACCGCCAGATCGGGGCCCACGGCGCGCGCGACCACGCGGACGTCGGACACCCACAGCACCGCCGACGCCTCGCGGTCGTCGCTGGCCACGGTCACGACGTACAAGCCCGGCTTCGGCGCCGGCACGGCCAGGTCGAAGACGACGTCGCGGTGGGGCGCGTAGCGGGGCACCTTCACCTTCCAGCGGCGATCCGGCGCGATGACCGCGACGTCGAGGTTCGGCAGATCGCCGGGCACGCCGCCGGCCCGCAGATAGGCCTCGGCGTCGACGCGGTGCAGGCGGGCCTCGACCCACTCCAGGTTGCGGGCCGCGATCTCGACGCGCGCGTCGCGCCCCGGCGGCTGCCGGGTCGACCGGATGCGGATGGCCTGGGCCTCGAGGCGCTGCTTCTCCGCCTGGGCCGCGCCGGCCTGCGGGCCCTGCTCGGCCTGCTCGGTCAGCCAGGCCAGGGCGCCGGCGACGTCGCCCGCGTCGAAGGCGCGCGCGCGGGCCAGGGCGGTCAGCGCCTCGCCCGCGGCGGCATCGTCCGGCCAGCGGGCGCGCAGCTCCTCCAGCGGCGCAGGGCCTCGTCCTGCCGACCGGCAGCGCGCGCGGCCAGGGCGGCCTCCCACGCGGCGCGGGGGCGGCGGCCGAGCGGGGATCGCGCGCCACCAGGGCGTCGAGGTGCGCGATGGCCGCGTCGTAGGCGCCGCGCGCGAAGGCAGCGCGCGCCAGCGTCAGGCGCGCGGCGTCGGGCGCGCCTCGTTCTCGGTGCGCCGCGGATCGGTCAGGAAGCGCGCCAGGTGGTCGGTGAGCGCGGCGATCAGCGCCTCGCGATCGCCGCCGCGCGCCAGCAGCCCCAGGTACAGGTTCGAGGCCTCGCGCGCCGCCGCGTCAGCGCCCGCAGCCAGCGCGCGCAGGGGGCCGCGACCGCGGCCAGGCGACCCAGGCAGGCGCGCGCGTCAGCACGGCCTCGGCGCGGGCCTTCTCACCGGTGGGCGTGCCCTCGCCCACCTCGGCCGCTCGATCCAGGAGCCGCAGCCCCCACTCGACGTCGATCTCGGCCGCCCGGCGCGCGGCCAGCAGACGGGTGGCGGCGTCGGGGCAGCAGCGCCAGCAGGGCCAGCGCCTCGCGCGGCGACAGGAACCAGGCGGCCCGGCGGCGCGCCTCAGCCGAGTCGTCGGCCGCCAGGTGCGCGAGCAGCCCGGCCACCAGCCCGTCGGGCGTCGCCGGGCGGCGTCGTCCCCGCCTCGGCCAGCAGCCGGTCAGCCACGCGCCGGGCCAGCGCGACCCGCGCGTCGAGGGGCAGCTGCGCCCGCAGCGCCAGGCCGTACAGCGACGCGGCCATCGGCGCGCGATCCTCGTCCAGGGCGCGGCCGGCCAGGCCGAGCAGCCAGTCGACCAGCGCCGCGTCCCGCGTGGGCCCGAGCGAGGCGGCGCCGTGCTCGGCGTAGCGCGCGGCCGCCGCGTCCACCTCGCCCTGCGCGGCGAGGGCGTCGGCCACGCCGAAGGCGGCCTGCCGCGCGCAGGCGGCGTCCTTCGGCACGCGCCCCCAGGTGCGGGCGGCGTCGGCGTGCCGGCCGGCCAGCACCTCGACGCGGGCCAGCAGGCAGAGCAGCTCGGGATCGGGCGCGGGCCCCCGCGTGGCGCGGCGCAGGCGATCGACGCCCTCGCCCACGTCGCCGGCCGCCACCGCGGCCAGGGCCGCCTCGCGATCGGCGGCGGGGGGCGCGGCGTGGACGGCCGCGGCGCCCACGAGCAGCAGCAGGGCGATCGAAACGAGGCGGGTGGTCATCGGGCAGCTCCCAAGGCTCGGAGGCAACGACAGCGGCCGGCGGCGAGAGTTCCGGCGCGCGTCGCCCCCACGATCAGTCCGCGCGCCCCAGCACCACCCGCAGGGGACGGTGGTCGCTGCCGTTCGGCGCGTCGACGGCGAAGTCGACCACGGTGAAGGGCCCCTTCACCAGGACGTGGTCGATGGGCAGGCCGAGCCGGCCCAGCGCCGCCGGCCAGGTGCCGGATGCGCCGCGCCCCGCGCCCGCCGACCGCAGGCCGGCCGCGCGCAGCGGGTCGAAGCCGGCCGACCAGGGCGTGGCGTTGAAGTCCCCCATCACCAGCGCGACGTCGCGCTCGACCGCCCAGGCGGCGATCGCGTCGATCGCCGCGTCGCGCGCCGCGGTCAGGGCCGCGCCGCCGGGCGGCGGGGGGTGCACCAGCAGCACGGGCAGCGGCCCCCCCGGCAGCTCGACGGTGGCCTCGATGGCGGGGACGCCCGCCACCTCGACGCGGCGGGCGGCGCGCAGGGGGTGACGGCTGTAGAGCGCGAGCCCGAAGTTGTCGCCGCGGGGCACCAGGACGCGGTGCGCGTGCCCCTCCATCACCGGCGCCAGGGCCCCCAGCCACCGGGCGTCGGGCTCGACCAGGCCGACGACGTCGGGCCCGTGCGCCTCGACCCAGCGGGCCACCGCGGCGAAGTCCTCGTTGCTGCGCAGCACGTTGGCCACCAGCACGGTGAGCGCGGGCGCGCCGCCGCCCGGCACCTCGGTCAGCACCATCGAGCGCAGCGCGAACAGGTTGGCCGCCAGGCAGAGGGCGGCGACGGCCGCCCACCGGCGCAGGCGGAGGGCGAAGGCCAGCGCGCCCCCCACCCCGGCGGCCAGGGCCCAGTGCAGCCGGAAGTGGCTCACCAGATCGAAGGCCCAGAAGAGCGCGCCCAGGAAGCCCGCCGCGGTGATCACCGCCAGCGACGCCAGCGCCGCCCGCGTCACCGCGCGCGCGACGCGCCGCCCGATGTTCGGCCCCTCGCTCATGCGCGCACCGTGCCCGCGGCCGGTCGGGCGCGCAAGCGGCGCGAGGACCCGGTCGCCAACGGCGCGGGCGGCGGCTACCCTGCGCGCCATGCGACCCGAACCCGAGCACCTCCGCTGCCCCGACTGCGGCCACGACGGCCTGCGCTGGCCGGCCGGCGCCGACGCGCTCGACTGCGCCGGCTGCGCCACCGAGTGGAGCGTCGTCGACGGCCTGCCCAAGCTCTACCGCGACGCCGCGCTGGGCCGGGTCGACCGCATGATGCGCCGCATCTACGACGGCCTGCCGTCCCTGCACGATCCGCTGGTGCGCGTCGCGCTGCCGCTGCTGCAGGGCCGGCACGAGAACGAGCACGCGGTGCGCGAGGCCGCCCTCGACCGCCTGCGCCTCGACGGCCTCGCGGCGCCGGCGGATCGACCGCTGCGCGTGCTCGAGGTGGGGGTCGGCACCGGCGCCAACCTGCCCCGCCTGCGCGCGCGGCTACCGGCCGCCCCGGTCGAGGTGTGGGGCCTCGACTACAGCATCGGCATGCTGCGGCGCTGCCGCCGCCGCTGCCGTCGCCACCCCTCGCTGGGACAGACGCGGCTGTTGCTGGGCGACGCGCACGCGCTGCCCTTCGCCGACCACTTCTTCGACCGGGTCTTCCACATCGGGGCGATCAACGGCTTCGAGGATCCCGCCGCCGCCCTGGCCGAGATGGCCCGCGTGGCCCGCCCGGGCACGCCGATCGTCGTCGTGGACGAGCGCCTCGACCCCAGCCGCGACACCGGCCTGCTGCGCCGCCTCGGCTTCCGCGCGGTCACCTTCTACGATCCGGCGCCCGCCTGCCCGCGCGACGCCGTGCCCGCCGGCGCCGCGGACGTGCGCGACGAGCAGATCAGCCGCTGCTTCTACTGCCTCAGCTTCCGGACGCCGGGCTGATCACTCCTCGGGGTGCATCAGCGCGTCGAAGAAGGTCAGCGGCTCGCCCCCGGTGAAGTCGATGGTCGCGCCGTTGAACCAGCGCGCCTCGGGCCCGGCGAGGTGGTCGACGAAGTCGGCGACCCCCTGCAGATCGAGCAGCTGTCGGGTGTGGGACGCGCGCGTCATGACCGCCACCAGCCGCTCGAAGGTCTCGTCGGGGAAGGTGCAGCGCGCCGCCTCGGTCACCACCAGGCCGAACTTCAGCAGGTTCACCCGATAGCCCTCCGGCCCCAGCTCCATCGCCAGGTGCCGCACGTACATCTCGAGCGCGGCCTTCGTCGCCGAGATGACGGCGGTGTTGCGCACCAGCGCCTCGGTCATCAGGTTCGACAGGCCCAGGATCTGCGCGCCCGGCGCCAGCAGCCCGCGCGCGTACAGCGCCCGCGTCCAGTAGACGAACGAGTGGGCCATGCGATCGAAGCTGGCCTCGATCTGCCGCGGCGCCACCGGCTGATCGATCGCCAGCCGGCCGACCGCGGTGCTCGCCAGGCTGTGCACCAGCAGCCCGACGCTGCCCGGCCCGGCGCGCTCGACCAGCCGCTCGGCGCCCGCCTCGGCCGCCGCCGCGGTGCCCGCGTCGTGCACCCACATCTCGCACTGCGCGCCGGCGCCCTCGACGGCCGCCTGCACCGCCGCGGCGCCCTCGGGCCAGTTGCCCCGGTGCACCCCGAAGACGTGCCAGCCGCGGCGGCGCGCGATGGTCTCGGCGATGGCCGCGCCCGTCCCCGAGCTGGCCCCCAGCACCACCGCCCAGCGCGCCGACGGCGCCCCGCCCTCACCCGCGCCGCTCATCGGGCGCCGTCCAGCAGCGCCTGCACGGCCCCGGTCACCCGCGCGTGCAGCGGCCGCAGCGCCTCGCGATCGTCCGGATCGACGTCGCCCACCTCGATGGGCGCGCCCACCACTTGCCGGATGCGCGCCGGGAACGGCACCGCCAGCGGCCACGCGCCGACCAGCCCCAGCCCCACCCACAGGGGCAGCCCCGCCGGCACGCCCAGGCGGCGCGCGGTGCGATCACCGTCGTTCAGCCCCAGGTACAGGTCGTCGGTGCCCCGCGCCGCCACCGGCACGATGGGCAGGCCGTACTTCGCCGCCACCCGCAGATAGCCCATGCGCTGCCCCCAGCGCACGCGGTAGCGGTGGCGGCTGCTGCGGCAGCCTTCGCGCGTGCCGCCCGGCGTCACCATGATGTGCTCGCCCCGCGCGATGGCCTCGGCCATGTCCTCGCCGTCGCCGGTGACGAAGCCCAGGGCGTCGATGAAGCGGCGCAGGGCCGGGTTCTGTCCGAAGTACGCGTGGAAGACGGGGTGCGGCAGGTAACCCAGCCGGTCGTACAGCGCGATCTGCAGCATGCACAGGTCGTGGGCGATGGGCTTGCCGTGATAGCCGACGATCAGCTTCGGCCCCGGGGTCAGCAGGTGCTCGAGGCCCTCGACGCTGTACCGATGGTAGCGCTGGCGTGCACGCCACCAGCCGATCCAGGCCCTCTGCATCGCCTCGCTCGCTCCCGCGCCGTGGAGCGCCCTCATACCACACCTGCGTCCGGCGCAGGGGCCCCGGGCGCCACATCGTAGGACCACACGAGGCGCACGCCGACGTCGTCGAACCGCCGCTCGGGCGCGCAGACGTGGCGCGTGGCGGCGCGGCAGTCGCGCGCGACGTCCCCGTAGGCCCCGCCGCGCGCCACCCGCGCCTGACGCAGCCCGCCCTCGTCGGTGGGCGCCGGCAGCACCAGCCGCTCGGCGGCGTCGAGCCGAGGGCCGACGTGGGCCACCTCGAGGCACCAGTCCCGCACGTTGCCCCCCAGGCCCTGCACCCCGTAGGGCGACACGTCGTCGGGGAAGGCGTCCACCGCCACGGCCCCCTCGGCGCTGTCGCGCATGGCGCACCAGGTGGGATCCAGGTGGTCGCCCCAGGGGTAGGCGCGCCCGTCGACGCCGCGCGCCGCCTTCTCCCACTCGACCTCGCTCGGCAGCCGCCAGGCGCGGCCGGTGCGGGCCGCCAGCCACGCGGCGTAGGCCCGCGCGCTGTCCCAGGCGACGCGGCGCACGGGATCGTCCGGCTGCCAGGGGTAGGGCTCGTCGTCGGTCTGCATCGGCGCGTGCCGGATGGCCTCGGCGGCGCGGCCGCTGCCCGCGAGGTCGTCGAGGAACGCGAGCCACTGCAGGTTGGTGACCGGCCGCCGCATCATCACGAAGCCGGGCACCCAGCAGCGCAGCGCGTCGAGCGCGTTGGGCGCCACGGCGTCGTCGCCCGCGGTGAACCAGCCCCCCAGCACCAGCACCTCGTCTTCGCCCAGGGCGCCCGCGGGCGGCAGGCGCACGCGCCAGCGCCGGTCGTCGCCGGGCCCGCGGCCCTCCCAGTGCTCGACCCGGCCCAGGCGCACCGGGTACGCGACGGGATCGCGCCCGGGGGCCGACAGCTCGACCAGGTAGGCGCCCCGCGGCAGCACGATCGCGTCGAGCGGCGCGCGGTGCACGTCGCCGCCGGCGTCGAACACGCGCCGACGCTGCACCACCTTGCAGCGCCGCACCCGGGCCTGCGCGTCCGGCGGATCGGTGGTGAGGGACAGCCAGCCGTCGCCGCGCAGCCAGCCCTCGGTCCGCTTCCGCTCCGGGTGGCCGGCGGGCAGCGCGTCGGTGTGCGCCAACAGCAGGGCCTCGGCGTTCATCGCGCGCTCGACGTCGCGGGCGGCCTCGGCCCGCGCGTGCTCGCTGCGATAGCGCCCGACCAGGGCCAGGTGGGCCTCTTCGAGGCCGGGCGCGTGCACCAGCGCGGCGCGCAGCAGCGCCTCGACCCGCGCCGAGACGTGCTCGGCCTCCCGGCGGTGGGCCACCGCCTGATCCTCCAGCGCCCAGCCCCGAAGCTTCGCCTCGAGCGGCGCGTCGGGCGGCACGGCGTCGAGGTGGGCGCGCGCCTCCTTCGCCGCCTCGGCGGCCAGCGCGCGCAGCCGCTCGGCCCGCGGCGCCTGCGCCAGGGCGTCGTCGACCAGGCGCCGACCCCGCTCGCGCTGCCGCTCGCCTTCGAGCCAGGCGGCCAGCTCGGCCGCCAGCGCCCCGGCGTCGGCGTGCCGATCCCGAGGCGACAGCGCCATGGCCTTGCGACAGGTCTCGTTCAGCTCGGGGGGCACCGGCAGGCGCCCCGTCATCGGCCGCACCCGACCCTTCGCGGCCTCGGCCAGCACCTCGAGGGTGAACAGGCGCCCGTCGTAGGGCGCGTGCCCGGCGAGGCAGGTGCAGAGGGTGACGCCCAGCGCGTAGACGTCGCGGGTCGGGTGCACCGGCGCGTGCCCGTCGAGCAGCTCGGGCGCCATGTACATCGGCGTGCCCGCGACGCTGGGCCGCAGGGCCTCGCCGCCGGCGCGCCGGCGCGCGGGGGGCGCGTCGGTCGTGGCCCGCCGCGCCAACCCCCAGTCCACCACCAGCACGTCCGCGAACTCACCGACGAGGATGTTGGCCGGCTTCAGATCGCCGTGCACCACGCCCTGGCTGTGGGCATAGGCCACCGCCTCGCAGGCCTGCCGGAAGCGCTCGATCAGGCGCCGCAAGGTCCAGCCGCCGGGGGCGGGGCCGTGGAGGACGGGCACCAGCTCGGCGAGGCTCTGCCCCCTCACCTCGCGCATCGTGTACCAGACGCGGCCGTCCTCGAGGCGACCCATCTCGTGCACCGGCAGGATGCCCGGATGCTGCAGCCGGGCGATGGTGCGGGCCTCGGTGACGAAGCGGTCGGCGGCGTCGTCGGCCAGGGCGTCCGCGCGCAGCAGCTTCATCGCCAGCTCGCGATCGAGCGCCGGATCGCGCACCCGCACGACGTCGCCCGCGCCGCCCCGGCCGATGACGCCCACCACCTCGAAGCGGTCGATGACGCCCTGCGGCGGCGGGTGCGGCGCGATCTGGCCCGACAGGGCCTCGCGGATCAGCCCGGCGTAGTTCTGGGCGGTCAGCTGGGCGGCGCCGTCGGCGTCGAGCTCGAGCATCGCCTCGAGCTGATCGGCCAGGATGGGATCCTGCGCGCGCAGCGCGGTCACCAGCGCGCGTTGCTCCTCGACGGGCGCGTCGCAGACGTCGGCGAAGGCCTCGGTCAGCCGGCGATGACGCTCGACGGGATCGACCGACGGTGGCTCGGGCGGGGGCTCGCCGCTCACAGATCGGGCCCCGCCCGCAGCTGGATCAGCAGCCAGGCCCGGGCCGCCCGCCAGGCGCGCTCGGCCGCGCGCAGCGACAGCCCCACCTCGGCGGCGATCTCCTTCATCTCGAGGCCGCCGAAGAACTTGAGGACGACCAGGCGCTCCTGCACCGGATCGAGCTTGCCCAGGCGCTCGAGGGCCAGGTGCAGGTGCAGGATGTCGAGGGACTGCTGATCGAAGTCCAGCTCGACGGTGCTGAGCGTGACGCGCCGCCGATCGCCGCCGCGCTTGGCGGCGCGGCGGCGACGGGCGTGATCCACGAGCACGTGCCGCATCGCGATGGCGGCCGCGGCGCAGAAGTGCTGCTGGTCGCGGAAGGCGGGGCCGTCCTGCTCCATCAGGCGGAGGAAGGCCTCGTGGACCAGCGCGGTGGGCTGGAGGGTGTGGCCCGCGGGCTCGCTGCGAAAGTAGCGCTCGGCCACCGCCCTCAGGTGGCGGTAGAGAAACGCGAAGTCGCCCGAATGGCCGCGGTCGTCCCTCCCGATTGCGCTCACGGTGACCCCGTCCTCGACACCTCGTCGGCCCGCCTGATACCGACGAGAGGCCGGGCCACAGGCCCCCACACCCCGGTTAGCGGAATCCGCCGGCGCCGCCCGCCAGGGCCAGTGCACTTTTTTCTGTTTCACTTCACTTTTTCTGTCCGACGACACGTGAATCCGTGGTCGAGAGATCACGCGCCGGCGCGTCATCGGCGCCCGGGGCGCGGCTTTGCGCTCTGTCCCGTGCGGCTCGCCGGTCTGTCGCGCGGACGGTCCCCGACGCGACCCGTCTCGGTCCTCACACACGGACGAAGGCCTCCTCGATGCGCGCGCACCGCTCGAGATAGAGCCGCGTGGCCGGATCGCCGCCGTCCAGCGCGCGGCACAGGCGGAACTGCACGACGGCCTCGTCCACCTCGCGCGCGTGGAAGGCCTGCACGCCGCGCTCGAACGCCGCCTGCGTCGCGCGCTTCGCCAGCCGGCGGGCCGGCGCGTCCGCCTCGTACACCTCGTACACCGGGGTCGGCGCGTCGCCCTCGTCCAGCGACAGCACGTCGATGAGCCGGGTGGCCCAGCGCAGCGGCTCGTCGAGCGCGCGCCGCGTGCTCTGCGTGATCAGCAGCCCGCTCCGATAGGGCCGCGTCAGCCCCTCGACGCGGTGAGCCAGGCCGACCGCGTCGCTGATGACCGTCGTATCCATGCGCGACTCGGTGCCCACCGTACCCAGCATCAGCGGGCCGGTGTTGATGCCGATGCCCAGCTCGATCGGCCGCGTGCCCTGCGCCACGCGCCGCGCGTTGGCCTCGGCCACCGTGCGCAGCATCGCGACGCCCGCCTCGACGGCGTCGGCCGCGCGCCGGTCGAAGACCGCCATCACCGCGTCCCCGACGAACTTGTCCACGACGCCGCCGTGGTCGATGACGATCGGCTCGATCAGCGCCAGGTGCTCGTTGAGCAGGTCGAAGCGCGCGCCCGGCTCGAGCGCGCGCGTCTGCGCCGAGAAGCCCTTGAGATCGGCGAACAGCACGGTCATGTCGCGCCGCACGGCGTCGCCGAGTCGCACGTCGCTCAGCGACGCCCGCCCCAGCAGCTCGAGGAAGCGATGGGGCACGAAGCGCGCCACCGAGCGGTGCAGGTTGGCGAGGTGCAGGTGGGTGCGCATCCGGGCCCGCAGCTCGTCACCGCTGAAGGGCTTGCCCAGGTAGTCGTTGGCGCCGGCGTCGAGGCCGGTGACGACGTCGGGCACCTCGGTGCGCGCGGTCACCATCACGATGGGCAGCTCGTTGCGGGTGTAGCGCGACCGCAGGCGGCGGCACACCTCGAGGCCGTCCATCTCGGGCATCATCACGTCCAGCAGCACCAGGTGGGGCCGCACCCCGGCGTCGATCTGCGCGAGCGCCTCGGGGCCGCTGTACGCGATGCTCACCTGATAGCCCAGCCGCCCCAGGTTGTTCAGCACCACGCGCAGGTTGGCGGGCTCGTCGTCCACCACCAGGATGTTGTAGCCGCGCCCCTCGTCCGAGGTGGCCACCACCGGGGCCATCTGCACGGTGTCGCGCTCGACCGGGCGGCGCACCGGCAGCGCCGCCACCTGGCCGCGCAGCGCCTCGACGCCACGGGCCCGCGCCAGCCGGAAGGCGAAGCGGGCGCCGCGCCCGGGGGCCGAGTCGACCTCGATCGACGTCTCGTGCAGCTCGAGCAGCTGGCGCGCGATCGACAGACCCAGCCCCGCGCCGCCGAAGGCCCGGGCGACGCGCTCGTCGCCCTGCGCGAAGGCGTCGAAGATGCGATCCTGCGCGGCGGGATCCAGGCCGACGCCCGTGTCCTGGACGAACAGCTCGACCGTGTCCTCGTCGACCGCGCGCACCCCCACCTCGATGCTGCCGTGGCGCGTGAACTTGATCGCGTTGTCCACCAGGATCGTCAGCACCTGCTCCAGCCGGTCGGGATCGGCGAACACCGGCGGCAGCTCGTCCTCGACGCTGTCGATCAGGGCCACGTCGTCGCGCGCCAGCGGACGCAGCAGCTGAACCACCCGCCCGACGGTGGCGCCGGCGTCCACCGCGCCGCGCTCGACGCGCAGCTGGCCCTGCGACAGCCGCGAGAAGTCCAGCAGATCCTCGATCAGGTTCGACAGGCGGCGCGCGCTCGACACCACCAGGCGCAGCGGGTGTGACTCGCCGCCGGCCGCCGGCGTGGTCTCGATCACCGACTCGGTCAGCCCGATGATCGCGTTCAGCGGGGTGCGCAGCTCGTGGCTCGTCCGGGCGAGGAACGAGTCGCGCATCCGGTCGAGGGCGGTCAGCGCCTCGTTCTGCGCCTCGAGCTGGGCCTGCGCCTCGCGCGCGTCGCGCAGCAGCACCGCGTTGGCGATCGAGGTGGCGGCCAGCGCGGTGAAGACCCGCAGCAGCTCGACCCGCTCGTCCTCGAAGGCGCCGGGCACGAGGTCGTTGGCCAGGTACAGCACCCCCATGCGCTGGCCGCGCTGCTCGAGGGGCAGGCACAGCACCGAGCGCGGCCGATGCCGCCGGACCGACGGCCGATCGCCGAAGCGCTCCGACCGCAGGGCGTCGGGCAGCAGGATGGCCTCGCGAGCGCGCACGACGAAGTGCACGACCTCGGGCACCAGGCCCGCGCAGGCGTCGACCGTCGTGCCCTCGAACAGGTGCACGGTGTCCGCCTCGGAGGTGCCGCGCGCCTGCAGCCGCGGCTCGCCGTCGTGGTCGAGGAAGAGAAACACGCGCTGCGCGCCCGCGCTCTGCAGCACCGTGCGCGTCACGGCGGTCAGCAGGCGCTCGAGCTCGACCTCGTGCGTCACCGCGTCGCTGATGCGCAGCACGGTCTCGACGTCGAGCGACGCCACCGGCGCCCGCTCGATCTCGGCGCCCAGGCGATCGACGTTGGCGGTCGCGCCCACCGCGCGCCACCGCGCCACCGCGTCCTCTCGGTAGCCCCGCGCCGCCCGCGCCCGCCCGGCCTGCGCGTGGAAGTCGGCCGCCAGCTCGAGCGCGAGCGCCTCGTCGAGCGCGAAGCCCCCCGCGGCGGCCGCCGCGACGGCCCGGTCGTAGGCCGCCATCGCGGCGACCTCGTCGCCGCGCACCCGCGCCTGCTCGGCCTCGAGCAGCGCCAGGCGGTGGCCGTGGTTGTGCGGCGCGCCCTCGGCCCACCGCCGCACCCGGTCGACGTCGGCGGCGACGGCGGCCAGGGCCGCGTCCACCCCCTCGGGCGCGCGGCAGCGATCCAGGTGGGCCAGCGCGCGGAACCACGCGCGCACCACGAAGGCGAAGCGCGCCGTGTTGGGGGGCTGATCGAAGAGCGCCTCGCGGGGCCCCAGATCCGCCACCGCCAGCACGCGCTCGGCGTCGCGCGTCCAGCCGGCCAGCGCCACCTGCGCGGCGTTGACGTAGGCCAGGACGAGGAACAGATCGGCCGCGTCGAAGCGCGCCATCGTCTCGGCGTAGTCGCAGCGCGCGCCCACCAGCGACGAGGGCGTCGACGTCTCGCCCCGCAGGCACGACACCACCTGGCCCCAGGCGCCCGCGTTGGCCACGCCCACCAGCTGCTGATGCCGGATCAGGCGCACCGACAGCTCGGCGTAGCGCGCGTCCACCTGCGCCAGGGCCTCGCCCCCCAGCACCGCGTGCACCATCAGCTGGTTGGCGCAGTGGCCGAAGCTGCGCGGATCACCCAGGTCGAGGGCCTCGTCGGCGGCGCGGGCGAGGGACGCGACCACCGGGGCGATGGGCTCGCGCCAGTGCTGCACGAAGATCGGGAAGGCCACCCGCAGCGAGGTCACCGCGGCCGTCGGCGGGAAGCGCTCGCGCAGCCGCTCGCTCTGGCGCCCCACCGAGTAGCCCGTCTCGTAGTCGCCGCGCGCGCAGAGCACGGCCGCCAGCTGGGTGAACGCCGCCGGCGCGTCGGGCGTGACGCCGTACTCGAGCGACAGATCCAGCGCGGCGAAGAGCACCGGGCCCAGCAGGCTGGACCGCCCGATGTTCACGATCGCGTACAGGGCGTTGAGGATGCGGGCCGCGGCCCGGGCGGCGGGATCGGTGGCCTCGGCCAGGTCGACGACGCCGTCCGCGCCCAGCGCGCGCAGGCGCTCGACCAGGGCGCGCAGGCGCGCGTCGAAGTCGGCGGCGTCGGCCAGCGGGCGGATGGGGAAGCCGAGCAGCTCGAGCACGGCCTGCGCCTCGTCCAGCGCGCGCTCGTGCTCGAGCTGGGCCTCGTGCACGTCGATGCGCAGCTCGTGCACCCGCGCGCGGTCGAAGACGTCGTCGGTGTGCGCCAGCACCTGCTCGGTCAGCGCGAGCGCCGCCGTGGGATCGCCGCCCGCCAGCGCGGCCTCGGCCAGCCCGACGTGCAGCTCGCGGGTCAGCGCGGGGTGCGCCGACCACCCCCCCGGCCCGAGGAAGCGCAGCCCGCCCTCGCAGTGGCCCCGGGCCGCGTCGAAGGCCCCCGCGTCGCGGGCGCGGCGGCCGGCCTGCAGGCAGATGTCGGCCGCGCGGGCGCGCTCCGCCGCGTCGTCGACGGCGGGCTCGGCGGCCTGGTAGTGGTCGGCCACCTCGAACACGTGCTCGCCGGGATCCGCCGCGTCGGCGAGGCGATCGCGGGCCAGGCGCAGGTGCAGCGGCACCCGGTCGGCCTCGGCCAGCGTGCTGCGCGCCGCCTCCTGGACGCGGTCGTGCACGAACGCCCAGCGCCCGCGCTCCGCGCTCGTCACGAGCCCCAGCGCGACCGCCGGGGCGAGGGCCGCCTCGACGCGATCGGCGGCGCGGTCGAGCGCCAGCGCCACCCGCGCCGGCTCGAAGCGCCCGCCCACGCAGGCGGCCACCTGCAGCGCCCGCAGGGTCTCGGCGGGCAGGCGCTCGATGCGCGCCGTCATCAGATCGAGCACGTTGTCGGTGTGCGGGCGCGCCGCCAGCGCCGCGTGATCCCACTGCCAGGCGCCGGCGGCCTCGTCGAAGGCCAGCAGCTCGTCCTCGTGCAGCGACCGCAGGAAGCGGCCGACGAAGAAGGGGTTGCCCCCGGTCTTCTCGGCCACCAGCGCGCCCAGCGCCTCGGCGCCCTCGGCGAAGTGCACGGCCTCGGCCACCAGCGACGCCACCGCCCCCACGCCCAGGGGCCCCAGCGCCACGCGGATCAGCGGCCGCGCGCCGTCGATCGCCTCGATCCACCGCTCCACCACCGGGCGCGCCTGCGCCTCGGCCGGCCGCACGCCGCACACGAGGTACAGCGCGCGCGTGTCGGGATCGGTCACCAGCTCGGCCAGCAGCGCGAGCGTCGGCGCGTCGACCCACTGCAGATCGTCCAGCAGCAGCACGAGGGGGCGCCCCGGCTCGGCCAGCCCGCGCACCAGCCGCGCCAGGGCCAGCCGGAAGCGGTTCTGCGCCTCGACGCGCCCCAGGACCGCCGCCGTCGGCTGCGGATCGAGCAGCAGGCGCAGATCCGGCAGCACGCCCACCAGGGCCGCCGCGCCCTCGCCCACCGCCGCCTGCAGGCGATCGCGCACGCGCTCGAGCGCCTCGTCCGGCAACGACAGCACCCGCCGCAGCTCGCTGCGCAGCGCGCCCAGCAGCGCGTGGTAGGGCTCGGCGCGCGCGTACTGCTCGGCCTTGCCCGCCAGCACCCGTCCGCGGCGCTTGGTCAGCGGGCGGTACAGCTCGTCGATCAGGCGGCTCTTGCCGATGCCGGGATCACCCACGACCAGGGCCACCTCGACGGCGCCCTCGGCGACCCGATCGAAGCCGCCCAGCAGGGCGGCGCGCTCGGCCTCGCGCCCGACGAGGCGCTGCGGGACGCGCAGGGTGGACGACCGATCCCGGACGCCGAGATCGAAGACGGGCACCTGCCCCTCGGTGCACCACCCGTCGAGGCAGCGACGCAGGTCCGACGCCAGGCCCAGGGCGGTCTGGTAGCGATCCTCGACGGTCTTCGCCATCAGCCGCTCGACGATGTCCGCCCAGGTGCGCGGGGCGTCGAGCGGGCGCGGGCGGCGCGCGATGTGGGCGTGCACCCAGCCCATCGCGTCCTCGGCGTCGAAGGGCGGTCCGCCGCTGGCCAGCGCGTAGAGCACGCAGCCGAGCGCGTACAGATCGGCCCGCGCGTCGACCGCGCGGTTCATGCGGCCGGTCTGCTCGGGCGCGATCCAGGCGAGATCGTCGAGGGCGCCCGTCAGCTCGCGGGGCGGCGCGGCCGCGGGGCCCTGCAGCGCGCGGTCGAAGCCGACGAACCAGGCCCGATCGCCGGCGGCGTCGTAGAGGCAGACCTCGGGGCGCAGGCCGCGGTGCAGGAGGCCCGCGGCGTGCACCGCGGCGAGGGCCTCGGCCAGCGCCACCGACACGCGCAGCAGGCGCTCGGTGTCGCAGGCGCCCAGCAGCGACGACAGGGGCTCGGCGCCCGGATCGTCGAACACGAGCGCCACGCGATCGGCCAGCTCGACCACCTCGCGCAGCGCGGGCGCCGACAGCGGGCTGGCCGCGCTCAACAGGTGCGCGGCCCGGCGCTGCGCCTCCGCGCGGTCGGGCCGGGCCACCTGCACCAGCGCGGCGCCGCGGGGCGCAGCGGGTCGGGTTCGGTAGAGATCCAGCCCAGGCATGCGCGCGAGGCACTCGCCTCGGTCCAGACCGATCGAGTCGTGCATCGGCGCCCATTTTTCGGGAATCGACAAACGTTTTCAATACGCTCGACCGAACGCCCGCCGGCCACGTCCGGTGTCGCGCGGCCGTCCGAAGTGACCTATGGTCGCGCGATGCGAAGCCTCTCGTTCGATGTCGTCGTGATGGGTGCGGGCACGGCGGGCGCCGCGGCTGCGCGCTGCCTGGCGCAGGCGGGGCGGTCGGTGGCGCTGCTCGACGCCCGGGCGCTCGACGGCGCCGGCGCCCGCTGGGTCAACGGCGTGCCACCCTGGATGTTCGACGCGGCGGGGGTGCCGCGGCCGACGCCGCCCGAGCGGCGGGGCGAGGGCGCCTTCGTGATGCGCGGGGCCGCCGGGCGGCGCGGGCTGCGGCTGGATCCCAGCCCGGTGTGGCCGGTCGACATGCGCCACCTGGTGGCCCGGCTGCAGGCCGACGCGCGGGCCGCGGGCGCGACGACGATCGCCCCCGCCCGCCTGCTCGAGCTGCGCTTCGACGGGCATCGGCCCCGCGCGCTGCACGCCGCGGGGCCCGACGGCCCCCTGGCGCTCGAGGCCGATCTGTTCGTCGACGCGTCGGGCATGGGCGGCGCGCTCCGCCGGCGCGTCCCGAGCCTGGCCCGCGACTGCCCGCCGGTGCCGCGCGCCCACGTCTGCTCGGCGGCCCAGATGGTGTGCGCCGTGGCGGACGCCGCCGGCGCGCGCGCCTGGCTGCAGGCCGAGGGCCTCGACGAGGGCGACACCCTGTGCCGCGCCGGCGTGGCGGGCGGCTACTCGATCAGCAACCTGACCCTCGAGGGCGACGAGGTGGAGATCCTCACCGGCGCCATCGCCGATCCCGCCCTGCCCTCGGGCCCCGAGCTGGTCGAGCGCGCCCGCGCCCACCACCGCTGGATCGGCGCGCGCCGCTTCGGCGGGGCCGGCGCCATCCCGCTGCGCCGGCCCTACGACCGGCTGACCGCGCCGGGCGTCGCCCTGCTGGGCAACGCCGCCTGCCAGGTGTTCTCGGCGCACGGCAGCGGCATCGGCGTGGGGCTTCTGGCCGCGCGCATGCTGGCGGACGCCGTCACCGGGGCGGCCGATCCCGGCGCGGCGGCGACGCTGTGGCGCTACCAGGTCGCCTTCCAGCGGCGCGTCGGCGCGCTCTTGGCCGCCTACGATCTCTTCCGGCGCGCGACCCAGGCGCTGGACGGCGACGACGTGCGGCGGCTGCTCGAGGCGGGCCTGCTGAGCGAGCCCAGCTACCGCGCGGGCCTCGAGCAGCGCCTGCCGGTGCCCGACGCCCGCGATCTTCTGCAGACCCTGCGCGGCGCGCTGCGGGCGCCCCGCCTGGCCGCGCGCATGGCGCCCACCTTCGCGCGCCTGGGCCCCGCGGTGGCCCTGTACCGCGCCCACCCCGAGGCGCCCGACGCGCGCGCCCTGGCCCGCTGGTCGCGGCGGGTGGCGCGCCTGTTCGGCGAGCGACCCGACCTGGCGCGCTGATCGGGCCCTCGGGGGAGGGTTGACACCCGCCCCACCCCGTCAAATACTGCCGCCCGACCGGGGTCTGTGGCCCCGCCCATCAACGAGGAGGGCTTCATGCGGAACCTGCCGATCGTGCTCCTGGCCTTCGGTCTGCTCGGCCTGGCCGGCTGTGGGAAGAAGGACGAGCCCGCGTCGGGCGGCGCCGAGAAGGCGGCGGCCGACACCAAGACCGACAAGACGGCCGAGGCCCTGAAGGGCAAGGCCGGCGAGGCCGCCGGCGAGATGATCGACCAGGCGAAGGACGCCAAGAAGACGGTCGACGGGCTCGCGAAGGACGGCCCGGGGCTGACCCTCGAGGCGTACGAGAAGCTGCTGCTGGGCCTCTCGGCGTGCGAGGTGGACGATCGCGGCATCGACCGCAAGTGCGAGGCCTGGAAGGCCTACAACGACGCGCGCAAGAACCGCCGCGATCTGATCAAGGCGGCGGGCGGCGGGCTGTCGGGCCTGGGCAAGAAGCACATCAACCACGAGAGCCCGGCCGTGCGGCTGCAGAGCGCCACGCTGATGGGCTCGCTCTTCGGCGCCAGCCAGGAGAGCCAGCAGGCCATCGTGGACGCCGCCAAGAAGGAGAAGGTGCCCGGGGTCCTCAAGTCGATGATCCGCACCGTCTCGAGCAGCATCGCCAAGAACCCGGCCGTGCTCGAGCTGGTGATGAGCAACGCCGATCACGAGAACCCGAAGGTGCGCAAGGAGGTCGTCAGCGCCCTCACGTCGAGCTGGGCCAAGGGCACCGACGGCACGCTCGAGAAGGCGATGATGATGGTCGAGAAGGACGCCGACGAGGACGTGCGCCGCTACGGCTGCAGCCGCCTCGGCGCGCGGGGTGACGAGCGCGCCCTGCCCCTGCTCGAGAAGCTGACGGCCGAGGCCGAGAAGGATCCCCGCCTGTACGCCGACTGCATGCGGGGCCTCATCGGCATGTGGTCGTCGCCCATCGTGCACGACGAGCCGAGCAAGAAGGCCTACGAGCTGACCATCAAGCGCCTGAAGGCCACGCCCCGCACCGAGAAGATGCCGGCCTGGGCGTCGCTGTCGAGCATGATGTGGGCGAAGAACGAGAAGTTCCAGGCCAAGGCCGACTGGTTCAAGAAGGAGGAGCTGGTCGACGTGCTCGCCGACATCGTCAAGGACCGCCAGGCCTACTGGATGGCCCGCACGAGCGCGGTGGACACGATGAAGGAGCTGGGCGCCGAGAAGGCCAAGCTCGAGGCGCTGAAGACGGCCTACGCCGACGCCGCGGGCAAGCCGGGGCAGGACAAGCACGTGCTCGACAAGATCGAGAAGGCGCTCACCGCCAGCAAGTGAGGCCGGCGCGTCCGCCCGGACGCGACCTCACGCCTGCGGGGCCAGATAGCCCCGCAGCTCGGCCGAGGCGCAGGGCTCGTCGCCCACCGCCGCCTCGGCCCGGGCCACCACCAGCCCCATCTTCGCCCGCGTGACCTCGACGCTGAACGTCACCGTCTCGCCCGGGCGCACCGGGCGACGCACCTTGCACCCGTCGATGCCCGTCAAGAGCACCGTACCGCCCCCGCGGGCGCGCAGGGCGAGGTAGGCCAGCGTCTGCGCCATCGCCTCGACGAGGATGACGCCGGGCACGACCGGGTTGCCCGGGAAGTGGCCCGCGAAGAAGGGCTCGTCGGCCGGGAAGGTGCGCTCGGCGACGGCGCGCTGGGCGTCGCAGCGGAGGATCCGGTCGAGGAAGAGGAAGGGCGGCCGGTGGGGCAGCACGTCGGCGGGCGCGGGCAGGGTGTCGGACATCGGGGCTCCACGGGCAGGCGGCGGCGCGCTGCGAAGACAAGCACGGCCGGCCGCGGTCGTAAAGCGTCCACGCGCCGGGGTTGCGGGGGGACCGGGCGCAGCGCCTATGATGCCGGGCCATGGCGACCCGACTGTTCATCTACGGCACGCTGATGCGCGGCGAGGTCGGGCACCACCTGCTCGGCGCGGCGCGCTACGTGGGCGCGGCCCGCACCCACGCGCGGTACACGCTGCTGCGGCTGGGCTGGTATCCGGCGCTGATCGAGGGGGGCGAGACGGCGGTGCGCGGTGAGGTGTACGACGTGGACGACGCGGCCCTGCCGGCGCTCGACGCCTACGAGGACGCGCCGGCGCTGTACACGCGGTCGCCGGTCGCGCTGCAGGACGCGGCGCCCGCCGCGGCCTACCTGCTGCGGCCCGAGCGCCGCGGCGCGCACCCGGTGATCGCCCACGGGGACTGGCGGCGACGCGACGAGGTCACCGGTGGCTGACAGGCTGCCGGCGCTGGCGATCGTCGCGCTGCTCGCCGCCTTGGCCGCACCGGCCGGCGCGGCCGAGCGCGTGCTGCTCGACGCGCACACCGTCGCGCGCCGCGCCACGGTGAAGGGCGAGTGGTCGCAGCGGGCCGGCGCGGTGTCACCCCTGCAGCACCGGGGCTTCTGGCTGGTCGATCCGGGCGACGGCGCCACCGCCGACGGCACCTACCGCTTCCGCGTCGGCAACCCCCGCGACGGCTTGGATCTGACGCTGCTGGTGCGCGCGCGGCCCGACCGCCGCGCGCGCCGCCTGGACGCCGCGGTCGGCGTGCAGATCCGCGGGCGCCGCGCCCAGCTGGTGTCGATCCGCCGCGGCGAGGTGTCGCTGCTCGACGAGCGCATCCAGCTGCGCCGCTCGCCCCGCATGACCACCCTCGAGATCGTCGTGCAGGTGTTCGGTGATCGCATGGTGGCCCACTTCATCGATCCGGCCGAGGGCCGCTTCCTCGGCACCCTGCTGGCGAACGACGTGCCGGCGGGCCGCGGCCTGGTCGGCGTGCGCGGGGGCTCGCGCTGGGGGCAAGGGGTCGCGCTGACCGGCCTGAGCGCGCGCCCGCCCTGCGACGGTCTGCCCCCCGTCGAGCCCGATCGCGCCCCGCTGGTGGTGCTGATGAAGCCCAGCGACGCGGCCCAGGCGACCGTCTACGGCCGCATCCTCGAGCAGCTCGAGGGGCGGCCGCCGCGCGTGGCCTTCCGCACCGACTGGGCCGGCCTCGAGCGGCTGCACTGCGACCGTCTGCCGGTGCTGCGGATGATCACCCGCATGCCCTGGAAGTACCTCGACCGCCACTACCTGACCTGGCGCGCGCGGCCCCCCGAGCCCACCGGGCGCGGGGTGCGCATCGACCGCAGCTACAAGAACAACGAGATGGTCGAGGCCATCCTGCGCGCCTACCTGCACCGCTTCCCCGATCGCGTGCGCCTGGCCACCGTCGGCACCAGCGTCGAGGGCCGGCCGATCTACGCGGTCGCCGTGGCCAACGACATCGAGCACGCCGGGCGCCGCCCGACCCTTCTGCTGAACGGCGCGCACCACGGCGACGAACCCCTGTCGGTGGAGTTCGTGCTCGACGCGGTGCAGCAGCTGCTCGAGGCGCCGCCCGGCGACGCACGGACGCAGCGGTGGCTGGACAACTGGGTGGTGTGGGCGGTGCCGCTGGTGAACCCCGACGGCAACCACTACTTCCTCGAAGAGAGCAAGGACGGGGCGCGCAAGAACGGGCGCGATCTCGATCGCGACGGCGAGCGCGACCTGCGGGACGGCGTCGACCTGAACCGCAACTACCCCTTCTACTGGGGCCGCCTGGGCGAGCGGGGCAGCCACTCGAAGCCGCACAGCCGCTACTACCGGGGCCCGAAGCCGGCCAGCGAGCCCGAGACCCGCGGCCTGATGGCCCTCGCCGACCGCGAGCGCTTCGCGGCGTCGGTGTCCTACCACACGGGCACCGTGGCCATCCTCGCGCCGTACACCATCCCGCGGGTCGAGGGTCCCGAGCCCAACGAGGCCTGGACGGTGGCCGAGGAGATCGCCGCCAAGCTGGCCGAACACCCGCAGCAGCGGCCCTACAAGGTGCGCAAGAACCTGTACGCGGTCGACGGCACCGACCAGGACTGGCACCGCTTCACCCACGGCACGCTGGCCCTGCTGGTCGAGGGCGCGCTGTACACCCCCCTCGACATGACCGAGCGCAGCGCGATCGTCGCGGTGACCCGGCCCACCTGGACCGTGCTGCTCGACCGCCTGCTCGAGGGGCCCTCGGTGTCGGGCTTCGTCACCGACGCCGCCGGCAAGCCGGTGCACGCCGAGGTCGAGATCCTCGAGCAGCCGACGCGCAACAAGGAGCGCTGGCACACGCGCTGCCGCGACGGACGCTACGACCGCTACCTGCCCGCGCCGGGCACCTACACGGTGCGGGTGAAGGCGTCGGGCATGAAGCCCGTGCAGCAGCGCATCGACGTCGACGGCGCCGTGCGCCTCGACTTCCGGCTGCCCCGCGGCACCGGCGGCACGGGGACCTGCCCGTGACCGAGCTGTTCGAGTTCGACGACGAAGCGCCGCTGCCGCCGCGGGCGCGACCCTGGCGGGTGGCCGCCGGCACCGAGCTGCCGCCCCCGCCGCCCGGCACGCGGCACGTGCGCGTGCCCCGCCTGGGCGTGGTGATCGCCGACGACGACGTGCGCGAGCGCGTCGAGCGCACCTTCCACTGGCCGATGATCCTGCTCGCGGTGGCGGTGCTGCCCCTGCTGGCGCTCGAGGTGCAGGGCGATCTGCCGCCCGATCTGGCCCGGTGGGTGGACGTCGGCTTCGGCCTGGTGTGGGTGGCCTTCCTCGTCGAGTTCGTCGTCAAGATCGCGGTGGCCGAGTCGCGGTGGGAGTACGTCAAGCGCAACTGGCTGGATCTGGTGGTGATCCTGCTGCCGGTGCTGCGCGTGCTCCGGGTCAGCGCGCTGGGCCGCTCGGTGCGCCTGCTGCGCCTGCGCGGCGTGGCGCTGAAAGCCGCGCGCAGCGCGATGACGCTGTTCGTGACGTTCTCGGTGGCCGACCGCCTGCTGCGACGGCTGGGCGTCGAGCGGGACGAGCGCCCCGACCGCCCGCCGCCCGCGAGCATGACCCGGTACGCGCTGATCGACGAGGTGGCGGCGCTGCGCGCGCGCAACGACCGCTGGGCGGCGTGGTACGAACAGCACCGCGCCTACCTCGAGGCGCGCGGCGTGCTCACCTACGCGCTGCCCGACGAGCACGCGGTCGAGGACGCGGTCCAAGCCGACGCCGCCGCCGCCGACGGCTGAGCCCCAACAACAGCGCCAGCGCCGCCCACCCGGCCGGGGCACCGCCACCGCCGGAGACGAGGTCGCAGCCGCCGCCGCCCTGCAGATCGAGGCCCTGAAAGGGTGCGTCGGCGCGCTCGTTGCCGTCGTTGCTGTCGCAGCGATCGCCCACGCCGTCGTCGTCGGCGTCCTCTTGGTCGGCGTTGGACAGGAAGACGCAGTTGTCGACGGCGTCGGCGACGCCGTCGCCGTCCTGGTCGGGCCCGGACGGCCCGGCGTCGGGGGTGACGGCGGGCGGCGCGCCGTCGAGCACGGGCGGCGGCCCGTCGGGCCCACGATCCGGGCGGGGCGCCGCGTCGGCCGCCGCGTCCACGGCGACCGCGGCGTCCACCGGCGGGGCCGCGTCTTCCTCCACCGCGGCGTCCGGCGCGACGGCGGCGTCGGAGGCGACGGCGGCGTCGTCTTCGACCGCCGCGTCCGCCTCGACCGCCGCGTCCGCTTCGACCGCCGCGTCGACTTCGACCGCCGCGTCCGCTTCGACCGCCGCGTCGTCTTCGACCGCCGCGTCCGCCTCGACCGCCGCGTCCGCCTCGACCGCCGCGTCCGCCTCGACCGCCGCGTCCGCCTCGACCGCCGCGTCCGGCGCGACGCCCAGGTCGACCGCGACGCCGGCGTCCGGATCATCGGGCAGGTCGCACGCGTCGCCCACGCCGTCCTCGTCGCTGTCGATCTGGTCGGGGTTGGACACCGCCGGGCAGTTGTCGTCCGGCGCGCACACGCCGTCGCCGTCTTCGTCGCCCCCGATCACCAGCGGACAGGGATCCCCCGCGTCGCACAGCCCGTCGCCGTCCTGATCGTCCCCGTCGTTGTTGGGCGCGAAGTCGTCGCCCAACCCGAAGCCGTCCCCGAGCGCGCCCGAGCAGTCGTCGCAGCCGTCGCCGTCCTCGTCGCGGCACACGGTCGGATCGGTCGGATCGGCGTCCTCGTCGTCGGGCACCCCGTCGTTGTCGTCGTCGTCGTCGCAGGCGTCGCCGCCCCCGTCACCGTCCGTGTCCCGCTGGTCGGGATCGAAGACGTCGGGGCAGACGTCCAGGGGCGGGCACAGGCCGTCCTGGTCTTCGTCGCCGCCCGGGAAGTCGGGGCAGTCGTCGCCGTCGTTGCACAGCCCGTCGCTGTCGCGGTCGGGGCCGTCCTCGGCCGGATCGGCGTCGGGCTCCGGGCCCAGCCCGTCGACGCCGCGCTGGCAGTCGTCGCAACCGTCGGCGTCGACGTCCTCACAGGTGAAGGGATCGGACGGATCGCGATCGACGGTGTCCTCGACGCCGTCGTTGTCGTCGTCGTCGTCGCAGGCGTCGCCCAGCCCGTCGTCGTCCAGATCGGCCTGATCGGCGTCCGCCACGAGGGGGCAGAGATCGTCGGCGTCACACACCCCGTCACCGTCCGTGTCGGCCGCGCAGGCGACGCAGGTGTCGATCACGCCGTCCTCGTCGGTGTCCGAGGCGCCGGGGCAGGGATCGGGCAGGCAGTCGAGCACGAAGTCCCCGTCGGCGTCCTCGTCGGGCGCGCCGCAGCCGCAGAAGCCGGGCGCGAGCTTCAGCGGATCGCCCGGGCAGGCGTCCGGCTCGTTCAGGTACACCGTGGTCACGCTGCTGCCGACGACCGCGTCGAGATCGCCGTCGCCGTCCAGATCGCCCAGCGCCACGCCGATTGGCGTCGACACCGTCTCGGCGTTCGGGCCGCGCTGGAAGGTGCCGTCGTCCTGGTTCAGCCACACGCGCGGCGCGTCGAAGCTGCCCGTGGCCAGCACGACGTCCAGATCGGCGTCCCCGTCCAGATCACCCAGGGCGAGCGCGTTGACCGCCCCGTCCAGCGACTGCCCGGCCTCGAAGTCGAGGGTCCCGTCGCCCGGGTTGAACCACACCTCCGACGCGCCCAGCGCCACGGCGAAGACCAGATCGACGGCGCCGTCGCCGTCGAGATCGCCGGCCACCGCCGTGCGGCACGCGGGCGTCCCGGCGAGGGTGCCGACGTCGCTGAAGGCGCCGGCGCCGTCCTGCTCGTACAGCCGCAGCGGGTTCGCGCCGCCGCGGCACACGATCAGATCCAGCACCGCGTCGAACTCGAGGTCGACCAGCAGGCCACCCTGGCTGCCCTCGAAGGGGAAGACGGACGCCAGCGGGAACGGGCCTCCGGCGCCGCCGAGGTACAGGCGGTCGTTGCCGCTGATCGGCAGGAAGAAGTCCGCCACGCCGTCGGAGTCGACGTCGCCCACCACGGGGCCCCAGCTGCTCCCGGCGAAGCCGATCGGCGCGCCGAACGTCGCGTCGCCCCGGTTCGGGTGCAGCTGCCCGCCGCCGGCCCGCGTGACGAGCGCGTCGAGATCGCCGTCCGCGTCGAAGTCGGCCAGCGCGACGCCCCCCGACAGGCCCACCGCGCCGAGGCTCTGGATGTCCGCCGCGGGGAAGTTGCCCGTGCCGTCGTTGAGCGCCACGCGCAGCGCGGCCGTCGGCTCGCTGCTGGCGATCACGAGGTCGAGATCCCCGTCCCCGTCCAGATCACCCAGGGCGACGCCGCTGGCGCGCAGGTTGGGCGGCAGCGCGCGCCGCGCGGCGTGCAGCTCGCCGTGCCCGCCCGGCACCTCGAACCGGAAGCCGTACTGCACCGGCTCGGGCAGCCCGACCGGCGGCGGTCCACCCCAGCCGGCCGGCACGATCACCGTGACCCGCTCGCCCGGGAAGGGCGCGCGCGACAGGACGACCTCGATGCGCGGGCCGTCGACCGCCACCATCGTGCCGAAGGTGCCGCCCTGATCACCCACCACCACGATGCCCTGCACCGTGGCCGGATCGACCACCCGGTCGACCACCAGCACGATCGACCCGTCCAGCGGGTGCGCGATCTCCTCGGGCAGGGGGTTCAGGTCGAGCACCTCGATGACCGCGCAGGCGTCGGGCTCGTCGACCAGGCCGTCGCAATCGTTGTCGACGCCGTCGTCGCAGATCTCGGCGGCCGGCGCCGGATCGAGCGGACGGCAGTCGTCGCCGTCGTCCGTCCCGTCGTCGTCGCTGTCGGGATCGAGGGGATCGGTCTCCCCCGCCCCCACCTGCCCGTCCGCGTCCCGATCCTCCTGGCCGTCGAGCAGCCCGTCGTCGTCGCTGTCGGCGTCCAGGACGTCGGTCGGCCCGGCCAGCTCGACGTCGTCGGGCAGCCCGTCGTCGTCCTGATCGCAGGCGTCGCCGACGCCGTCGTCGTTGGTGTCGATCTGCCCCGCGTTCGGCACCAGGGGGCAGTTGTCGTGCGGATCGGGCAGGCCGTCGCCGTCGACGTCACCGAAGGCCCACCGGTAGATCCGCCAGTCCTCCGAGCGATCGGAGGCGAAGTAGATCGCGTCCTCCGTCGGCTGGGCCCAGGCGTCCTTGCTCAGGGCGTCGTTGACCGCCGGATCCGGCGCGGCGACGAGGGCCGGCCAGGTCCACGGCACCCGCGTGGTGCGGCGCTCGAGGCGCATCACCTGCAGATCGCCGTCGGCGGTCATCCGGCTGAACAACAGCAGCCGCCCGGTGGCCGCCAGCTGCGGCGCGAAGTTGCTGATCCCGTCCGTGTTGGCCGCGGTGACGGGCACCGAGGGGCCGAAGGGCACGTCGACGGCGGGCCGGGTCGCCATCCGCAGGTGCTCGGCCCCCGAGGGGCCGCTCGAGAAGATCAGCGTCAGCTCGTCCTGCGACAGCGTGGGCGACCGCGCCGCGTCGCCCGGCGCCACCAGCGCGGCGAACAGATCGTCGTGGGTCGTCGCGTCGACCGACGGATCGTTCCAGGGGGTGGCCAGGCCCGGCCGCACGGCCACGTGCAGCGTCGGCGGGTTCGTGCCCAGGCCGAAGTACAGGCGCAGACCGTCGACCGACTCCCACACGCCCGACTCGTCGCCCGCGGTGTTGAAGGGCGCGCCGAGCGTCTGCTCCTGACTCCAGATGAAGCCGGGGCCCGGGCGCGCGTGGGCGTACAGGTCGAAGCCCTGCGCGGGCGCGAAGTCCGACAGCCACCGGATGTAGAGCCGCGTCCCGTCCGTCGACAGGAAGGGCGCCTGCACGACGCCGCCCGACACGCCCACGCCCATCTCGACCACCGGCCCGGCCACCCCGCCCCGCGCGTCGGCGCTCACCCCCAGCACCGTCGCCAGGCCCATCAGCAGCAGCGGTCGACGCATCGCGATCCTCACTTCGTCGTCATCACGAAGACGCCCGCCCAGTCACCCGGCGGCGGCGCCTGCTCGTACGCGGCGGCGCGCTCGGCGAAGATCGCCGACGGCGCGTCCCCTTCGGCCGACAGCGCCTCGAAGGCGGCGCGCGCCTCGGCGAACGCGCCGGCGCGGTAGCGCTCGAGCGCCGCGGCGAAGCGACCAAGACGCGCCACCACGACCGGCTCGGCCCGCTCGCCGACCACCTCGTACACCTGCACCGCGCGGCTGCGGCCCTTCACCTGCACCCGGTCGACCTCGCGCAGCACGACGCCGGCCCCGACGCGCGCCGCGGTCGCCTCGCCGCACAGGATGCGCGTGCCGTACTGCGCGTTCGTGCCCTCGAGGCGGGCCGCCAGGTTCACCGTGTCGCCCAGCATCGTGTACTCGAAGCGCCGCTCCGAGCCCATGTTGCCCACCAGCGCGGGGCCCGAGTTGAGGCCGATGCGCACGTGCACCTCGGGGCGCCCCTGCGCGACGAAGCGCGCCCGCATCTCGGCCAGCGCGTCCTGGCAGCGCGCGGCGGCCCGGCAGGCGCGCTCGGCGTGATCCGGCTGGTCGAGGGGCGCGCCGAACATCGCCACGATCGCGTCGCCGATGTACTTGTCGATGATGCCGCCGCAGTCGAGGATGATCTCGGTCATCGTGCCCAGGATCTCGTTGAGCACCTCGACCAGCTCGGCGGGCTCCATGTTCTCGGCCAGGGCGGTGAAGCCCTTGACGTCACTGAAGAAAGCGGTGATCTCGCGGCGCTCGCCGCCCAACCGCAGGCGATCGGGATCCTGCACGAGGGCCTCGACCACCGCCGGCGCCAGGTAGTGCTGGAACGCCCGCCGGATCGCGCGCGCCTGGCGGCGCGAGTCGGCGGCGCGGCGGTACACGAAGACGAGCCGGACCCCCAGCCACAGGCCCACGCCCAACAGCACGGGCAGCACGTTCACCCAGGCGCCCGTCCGAAACGCGTAGGCCGAGAAGGCCAGCCACGTCAGCACGCCGCCGATCGCCAGACCCACCACGACGCCCGCGCTCTCGCGCCGCCAGCCCAGGGCGGCGATCGCCAGCAGCAGCGCGACGCCCACCAGCCCCGACCAGCGCCCCAGGGCGCGCTCGCTCTCGACGAAGCGATCCGCCAGCAGCGCGGCCAGCGCCGACGCGTGCACGTAGATGCCGGGCAGCTCGCCCTCGAGCGGCGTGCGCGCGTAATCCTCGGTGCCCAGCGCGCTGACGCCCACCAGCACGGCCCGCCCGCCGAGGGCGTCGCGCAGGGGCGCCGAGTCGGCGGGCGCCTCGATCACGTCGCTGAAGCGCACGGTGCGGAAGGCGCCGCGCCGGGCGAAGGGCAGGCCGGGGCGCCCGTGATCGGCGCCGGCGGCCCGCTGCGCGAGCGCCTCGGCGTCGTCCGGGCGCAGCAGCTGCGCCGCGGCCAGCGCCAGGGACGGATAGGCCACGCCGTCCACCTCGAAGAAGTACCCGTAGCGGCGGGCGACGCCGTCGTCGTCGGTGCGCACGGTGATGCCCGCCGACAGGCGCGCCGCGGTGGTCAGCGTGGGCAGACTGAGGGACAGCCGCGGGCAGGGCACCGCGCCCTCGGGCGGCGCCGCGACCCCCGGCGCCGGGTGCAGGCCGGGCGGCCGGCCGCGATCCAGCGCGTCGTCGGCGCCCTCGAGGCAGGCCGCGCCCAGCGCGACGCGCCCCACGTCCGCCAGCGCCTTGGCCAGCTGCCGATCCCCGTCCAGCGTGGCCGCCTTGCGATCCAGCAACGTGGCCAGCTTCTCGGCCGCGGGCGCGTCGGCCATCGTGTCGCGCAGCAGATCGGCGATGTCGAGCGCCAGCTCGGCCTCACCGCGGGGCGCCGGCGTCTCGAACCACACGTCCAGCATCACCGCGGCGGGTCCGTAGGCCTCGACGGTCTTCAGGAAGCGCGCCCAGGTGCGCCGATCGATAGGCCACCGCTCGCCGAGGCGCACCAGGCTCTCGTCGTCGACCACCACGACGGTGATCGCCTCGTCGGGCTCGACGTCGGGCACCGCGATCCGCTGCGCGAGGTCGTAGACGGGTCGGTCGACGCGCCGCGCCAGGCTGGCGGGACCGGCGCCGGCGAGGATCCACGCGGCGCCGAGCGCGACGGCCGCCACGGTGGCGAGGCGCTCGGCGGTCACGTCAGCGTCCCACCACGAACGCGTACACCTTCGAGGGTCGGCCGACGAAGCCGGCGGCGTCCACCGGCGCCACGCGCCAGAACCACTTGCCCGCGGCGAGCGTCGCCGGGACGTTGAGCCCCTCGGGCGGCGCCGGCGTCGCCTGCACGCCGTAGCTGAACTCGGCGTCGCGGGCCAGCTCGACGCGATAGCCGGCGGCGCCGGCCACCGGCTGCCAGCGCAGCGACGTCCCGGGGGCCAGCGCCCCCTGCAGGGGCCCCTCGACCTGCGGCGCGCCCAGCAGGGCCACCGGCGCACCGAGCGGCGCGCCGGCCTTGGCCACCATGCCCTGCCCGGCCGGGACGGGCACCGCCTTCTCGCCCTCGACCAGATCCACCTGCCCCTCGAGCGTCTCGATGCGCGTGCCCGCGTCGTCGGCCGCCAGCCGGAACAGCGTGCCCCGCACGCCCGCGACGCCGCTGCGGGTGCCCACGTCGAACACCGAGCCCTGTCCGCCGCTGCGCACGTCGGCGTCCACCGTGCCGCGCTTCAGCTCCAGCTTCACCACGCGCTTCAGATCGTCGTTCAGGTGCAGCTTGCCGATGAACAGCAGGGCGTCGGGGCCCAGCCGCAGCCGGCTGCCGTCGGCCAGCTCGAGCCAGGCCCCACCCGTCGCGTCGGTGGCGACGTAGGTGTCGGCCTTCAGCGTGGCGCCGCGCGCCACCGGCTGCAGATCGGTCTCGGCCGGACCCGCGCGGACGGCGCCGTCGACGGCATCCACGCGCGCCACCGGGCGCGCCGCGCGGCGCTCGGTGAAGGTCACCTTCACCGACCCCTCTTCGCCGTGCGCGGCCGCGGGCACCACCGTCGAGATGCGCGCCTCGGGCACGCCGGCTTCGGCCAGCAGGCTGGCGTAGCGCGCGCCGATCTTCGAGCCGGTGCCGTCGGCGCGCTGCGCGTCCGCCACGCGGACCGCCACCGTGACCGACCGCACGCCACCGCGCCCGGCCAGCGCCGCGCCGACCGCCCGGACACAGCCCTCGTCGGCCGGCGACAACGCGGCCTGGGCCACCAGGCGCCGCGCCGTCGCGACCGTGCCGTCCTTCATCTTGATGCCTTCACAGGGATCGGCCGCCGACGCCGTCGCCGGCGCGACCGCCAGCGTCGCCGCCAGCCAGACGCGCGCGCCGACGGGCACGCGATGCCCCGGGCGGGGGGTGGTCATGGGACCTCCTTCGTTGCGGGATCTCGTACTTCGGTATAGACCAGCTCGACCCTTCGATTCCGCATGCGGCCCGCGAAGTAGCTGTTGGGCGCCGTCGGGCGGTCGGGGCCGAAGCCCTTGGTGCGCATGCGCGTCGCGTCGAGCCCCTGCTCGACCAGCCACCGCTTCACGGCCAGCGCCCGCCGCTTCGACAGCTCGAGGTTGTAGTCGCGCTCGCCGCGCGCGTCGGTGTGGCCCTGGATCTCGAGGCGCAGCCGCGGGTTCTGGCGCATCGCCTTCGCCACCTTGGCCAGCACCTTCAGTGAGCGCGGCAGCAGGCGGGCCGAGTCGGCGCGGAACTGGATGCCGCGCACGATGCCGGTCACCTCGGCCTGGACGTCGGGCACCTCGTCCGGACAGCCGTCGTCGTCGTTGAAGGCGTTGACCGTCTCGGCCTGCCGGGGGCACGCGTCCGCCGCGTCGGGCAGGCCGTCCCCGTCGTCGTCCAGCTCGGGGCAGCCGTCCGCGTCCTCGAAGCCGTCCGCGTCCTCGGCCTCGGTCGGGCAGGCGTCGTCGTCGCCGATCAGGCCGTCCCCGTCGAGATCGGCGCGCACCTCGAGGGGCGGCAGCGGCGCCCCTGGCCGGAGGCGGCGCCGCGGGCGGCGCCGGCGTCGCGGCGGGCGTCGCCGCGGCGGCGGGCGCCGCGCTCTCGGGGCAGCCGTCGTCGTCCCGCACCCCGTCCCGCGTCTCGGGCTCGAAGGGGCAGCGGTCGGCGGCGTCCCCCACGCCGTCGCCGTCGGCGTCCGGCCCCACCACGGGGCAACCGTCGCCCACGCCGGCGACCCGGGGGCACCGATCGGAGGCGTCGGGCACACCGTCGCCGTCGTCGTCCGGCTCGGGGCAGCCGTCGCCGTCTTCGAAGCCGTCGAGATCCTCGGGCGCGTCGTCGCAGGCGTCGAAGGGCGCCGGCAGCCCGTCCCCGTCGCGGTCGCGCAGCTGCACCATCGGCGGCAGGGGCGCCAGCGGCGGCGCCGCGGCGTTCGCCAGCCCCTCGTCGACCGCGTCGTACTGATCCCGCGGCCCGGCGGCCTCGGGGCAGCCGTCCCCGTCCCGCACGCCGTCGGGCGTCTCGCGCTCGAGCGGGCACACGTCGACGCGATCCTCGACGCCGTCGCCGTCCGCGTCGGCGGCCCGATCGGGGCAACCGTCGGCGTCGGTCAGCCCGTTGACGATCTCGGCCTCGGTGGGGCAGGCGTCGGCCGCGCCCACCAGGCCGTCGCCGTCGGGATCCGCGTCGGGGCAGCCGTCGGCGTCCAGGTAGCCGTCCACCGTCTCGGGCTCGTCCGGACAGACGTCCTCGTCGTCGTACAGGCCGTCCCCGTCCGTGTCGACGCGGCGCTGCAGCGGGGGCAGCGCCACCAGCGGCGCGGGCGCGACGCCCGGCGCCGCCGCGGTGGCGGCCGCCACCACGGCGGGATCGGCCTCGGGACAGCCGTCGGCGTCGCGCACGCCGTCCAGCCGTTCGGGCTCGAAGGGGCAGCGATCGACGTCGTCGGGCACGCCGTCGTCGTCGGCGTCGGCGGCGCCCGGCGCGCGCCCCCGGTCGGGCGGCGAAGAGAAGCCGAGCCGCGCGAACACGCGCCCGGCCGGCGCGCCGACGCCGTCGTTCAGGCCGCGGCCGCCGCCCAGCGCCAGCTCGAGCCCGAAGTCGGTCGTGTAGCGCACGGCGCCCACCGCGTCGACCGGCGCGGGATCGCGGTCGGGATCGGTGCGGGTCAGATCCTGCGGATCGGGCTGATCGGCCAGCCAGGCGCTGCCGGTGACCGCCAGCTCCAGCGCGAGGCCGTCGAGGAACAGGGGGGCCTCGCCCGCGACGCCCCAGCGCACCTCGTCGTCCAGCACCAGGTTGAAAAGCCGCGCCTCGGGGCGCAGGTGATAGCCCACCGAGGCCGCCACCAGGAAGCCGGCCCCGCGCCAGTGCACGTCGAGGTGCGGCTGCCAGCGGACGCTGCCCTCGCCGGCCAACGCCTCCTGCGCGCCGGTCGGCAGCCACACCAGCAGGCCCGCGCCCACCCCCAGGCCGCCGGTGGCGGCGCGGCCGACGCCCAGCAAGGGCAGGATGTCGGCGCCCAGCACCAGCTGCAGGTCGCCCAGGGCCGCGCCGGTGAGATCATCCTCCGACCGGCCTCCGACCGTCACCGGCTGGGCGTCCAGCCCCCAGACGAAGGGGACCGCGACGCCCAGGGCCAGGCCGTCGATCAGGGCGTAGGCGCCAGCGGCCGTGACGCGCAGGGTGGCGTCGACCACGGACGCCGGCGCGCGGCTGTCGTCGCCCGCCACCGTCGACAGGGTGAGCGCCTCGCGGCTGTAGGCGGTCCACACCTCGAGCGCGAAGCCGCCCGCAGGCAGCGTCGGCGCGGTCGGCACGTTCAGGGTGCCCAGGCCGGGCGCCATGGGCTCGAAGGTCTCGAAGGTGAGCGCGCCGTCCTGGGCGCGCGCGTCCGTCGCCGTCATCAGCGCGCAGCACCACGCCGCCGCGACGACCCACCGCCTGGACACGTGCATTCCCCTCGCCCCCACAAGCTGCCGGGCATCCTACCCCATCCGGCGGGCCGTCTCGATGGGGCCGACGCGACCGCCCGCCCGCGGGCCCACGGCCCCGCCGCCCGCGCGCCGAACGATGGTCACCCGGCAGCGGGCCCGCCGAAAGCGCGGACCGGGTCTGATGACCCTCTCAGACCAGCCAGTAGAGCAGGCCGGCGCCCACGGCGACGCCGCACAGGACGGCGGCCAAGAGGCTCCAGGGCGGACCCTCCGGCGCGTCGGCCCGGTCGGCCGGGGGCGGGGCCGCCGTCGGCACCGGTCGCGGCATGGGGCGCGCCGAGAGCGGCGCGCTCGAGGGGACGCGTGGGCGCGGCGGCGCGCTCGCCGGCGCGGGCGGGCGCGGCGGCGCGCTCGCCGGCGCGGGCGGCGCGCCGGGGACCTCCGCGGCCGCGTCCGGGACCGCCGCGGCGGGCACGCCCAAGGCCAGCACGGGCATGGCCGCCGGCGGGCCGGCGCTCAGGGCGCGCTCGACGTCGCCCTTCGTGATCTGGGTCGACACGCCCCCCGGGACACCGAAGCGCACCCGCTCGCGCGTCGGCGGGGGCGGCGTCTCGACCGCCTCCGGCGCCTCGGCCACCACGGTCTCGCCGTCGTCGTCGAAGAAGTCGTCGTCGATCGCCTCGATGGGCTGCTCCATGCTCGACGCCGCCGCCACGGCCTCGGTCACCTCGGTCGCGTCGAACCCGTCGAGCGCCGGGGCCCGATCGACCGTGTGCAGATCCGCCGCGATCGGCGCCCCCGCGCCCAGGCCGGCGAGGGCGTCACGCATCTGCTGGGCGCTCTCGAAGCGGTCCTCGGGGCGGGGGCTGGCCGCCCGCGCCAGGGCGGCGGCCAGGGCCGGGGGCACCGGGCATCCGGCCCCGGTGGCGGTCAGCGGCGGGCGCGGCCCACGCAGGTGGTGCTCGAACACGGCCACCGGGTTGCGCTGCCGGATGAAGTGCTGCCCCAGCACCATGCAGTAGCCGATCAACCCCAGGGCGTACAGGTCGGTCCGCGCGTCCACCAGACCCTGCTGCCACTGCTCGGGCGCCATGAAGCGGGGGCTGCCGAACACCTCACCGTTCACGGTCAGCGCCGTCGCGCCCTCGTCGCCCAGCAGCTGCACGATGCCGAAGTCGATCACCTTGACCGCCATGCTCGACGCGTCCACGAGCAGGTTGCCGGGCTTCAGGTCGCGGTGGATCACCCCGCGCTCGTGGCACGCCACGAGCGCGGCCAGGGTCTGATCCAGCACCCGCAAGATCTCTTCGGGCGTGAAGGCGTGCGCCGACAGCAGCGACTGCAGGTTCACCCCGTCGACGAACTCCATCACCATCGCCGGGCTGCCGTCGGGCAGCACGTCGTAATCCAAGAGCGTGACCAGGTTGGGGTGCACCAGGGCGGCCAGCGTGCGCGCCTCACGCTGCAAGCGGGCGTCGGCGTTGCGGACGCTGCGCCCCCGCGCGCCGAGCACCTTGACGGCGACGGTGCGGCCCAGGCGCTCGTCGTCCGCCGCGAAGACCGTGCCCACGCCACCCCGGCCGATGACGCGCGTCAGGCGGTAGCGTTCGAGGACCACATCGCCGATGTCGGGGGGGCTCGCCATGCGCCGAAGCCTACCGCAGACGCTCTGTGCGGACTACACTGCCCGGGGGTCGAAGTCGCGGGCGTCGTGGCGGCTCGTCGTGCGCGCCGCGGGCCGGCGGGGCCGCGCCGAGCGCCGACCTCGCGCCGCGGGGTCCGACGCGGCGCCGAGTCGATTCGCGGGCCGACGGCCCGAGCCTGGGGAGGCCTGGATGAAGATGCCCGTCGCCGCCGCCGCCGGTGGCGCTCTGCTGGCCGCGGCCGCCTGGGCCGCCCCACCCATCACCGCGTCGCCCACGCCCCAGGCCACGCCCTCGGGGCTCCTGGGCGTCATCGGGGGCGACGTCCGCGGGGCCGCGCCCACCTGCCCCGTGGTGCCCTGCCTGCCCGGTGACCAGGGCTGCCTGCAGGCGGCCTTCCAGGCCGTCCGGCGCTGCGCCGACGCCGGTCTCGCGCCCGAACTCTCGGCCGCGCCCGGCGCCACCGTCTTCCGCGCGCACGGGGGCGGCTACACCCTGTACGGGACGCTGTCCCCCGGTCGCGGCGGGCCGGATCGCGATCTATTGAGCGCCTGGCGCCTGACCCTCGAGCCCCTCGACGAGCCGCTGCCCTGAACCCCGAGTCCGCCACCCGAGGCGCCGAACCGGCGCCGCCACGCCGCGCGGTCGTGCTGCTCTGCCTGATGGCGCTGTGCGCCGGCGTCGGCTGCGAGTCGTCCTCGTCCGGCGGGCCGGTGCCCATCGGCGGCCCGTGCGCCGACACGCCCGCCTGTGTCGGCGGCGCGGTGTGCCGCGATCGGATCTGCGTCGCCATCGACGCCGGGTGCGTCCGAGGGTCGACCGAGCTCTGCGCCTGCGGGGTCGGCGAAGGCCTGCGCACCTGCGGCGAAGACGGCCGGTACGGTGCCTGCGCCTGCCTCGACGCGGGCCAGCCCCGCGACGCCCGGCCGCCCGTCGACGCCGCGCTCGACGCCGCGCCCGACGCCGCCGTGGACGCCGCCCTCGACGCCGCGGTCGACGCCGGGGCCGATGCCGAGCCGCCTCGCCCCGACGCCGCTCGGGACGCCCGGCCCGCGCCCGACGCCACGCCGGATGGCGCGCCGCCCGCCCCCGACGCCGGCGGCCCTCGCTGCACGCCCGGCGCGCGGCGGTGCCTGTCGGCGCGCGAGCCCGCGCGCTGCGACGCCGACGGTCGGTACGTCCCCGAAGCCCGGTGCGCCGGGCAGTCCGAGTGCGTCGACGGGCGCTGCATCGACGATCCCTGCGAGGTGGCCGCCGCCCGCCCCTCGACCGCGGGCTGCGCGTTCCTCGTGGTCGATCTGCCCAACACCGCTTCGCGGGTGGACGGCCCCACGCCGGACGCGCCCCTGGGCGTGCTGGTGCACAACCCGTCCCCCCAGGCGGCGGCGCGCCTGTGGCTGCGCGCCCCGGACGGCTCGATCGCCGACCTCGATCCGCGCCGCATGATCGAGGTGCCCGACATCCCCGACGTGCAGGCGCGCTACGCGGTCACGACGGTCGAGAGCCAGGTGCGCGCCGCCGACGGCACGGTGGTGCAGTCCGAGGTCGAGGCGGCGGACGGCCTGGTGGTGCCCCCGGGCGGCACCGCCACGCTGCTGCTGCGGCG
This sequence comes from Myxococcales bacterium, assembly GCA_020633465.1. Lineage (GTDB taxonomy): Bacteria > Myxococcota_A > Bradymonadia > UBA7976 > UBA1532 > JACKDN01. The sequence continues at coordinate 134,558 of JACKDN010000016.1, read as the reverse complement.
CGAGCTGCCCGATCTCGAGGGCTCGGCCATCCGCGCGGCCGCGCTGCGCCTGCTGGCCGACCGCCCGGTGACGGCGACCCAAGCCAACCCGTACTGCTGCAACTACAGCTTCAGCAACGACGCCAGCACGCTGCTTCCGCTGAACGTGCTGGGGCGGCGGCACCGCTTCGTGGGCGTGCCGGCCTTCAACCCCCCGGGCGATCTGCCCCGCGTCCCCACGCTGGCGGTCGCGGCGCCCGGCGACGGGGTGCTGGTGGACGTGCGCCTGCCCCCGGGCGTGACCGTGCGGCCGGATCCGCAGCGCACCTTCGTCGTCGAGGGCGCGCGCCTGCAGGTGCGCCTGAACACGCACGAGGTGCTGTACCTGCAGGGCACCCCGGGCGGTCCCGACGGGCCGACCGACCTGACCGGCACCGAGATCGACAGCAGCGCGCCCGTCGCCGTCTTCTCGGGACACCCCTGCGCCAACTACCCCGCCGATCGGGCCGGCTGCGATCACCTCGAGGTTCAGCTCCCACCCCGCACCACGTGGGGCACGCGCTTCGCCCTGGGTCCACCCCCGCGGCGGAGCGCCCACCCCGACGAGCGCGGCTACTGGAAGCTCGTCGCCGACGACCTGCCCGCGCGGCTCACGTTCACCCCCTCGTTCGCCGAGCGGCCGCCCGCGGGCCCCGGCTACGCAGGCGAGGTGCCCTGCGCCGATCTGCTCGAGGGCGCCGAGGTGCTGCTCGAGGTGGGGCAGAGCTGTGTCGTGGGCAGCGCGGCGCCCTGGGACGTGACGGGCGACGCGCCCTTCGCGGTGCTGGGGCTCGTCTCGGGGCAGGACACCACCGGCGCCGCGGCCCCCTTCGGCGCGCGCGCGGGCGATCCCGCGGCCTTCGTCGCCGCGCCGATCGCCCACTGGGCCACCCGCTACGACTTCGCGGTCCCCCCGACCGTCGCCCGCAACCACCTGGTGCTGGTGAGCGCGCCCGACAACCCGCTGCGCCTCGACGACCAGGCCATCGACCTGGCCAGCGGGGTGCGCACGCCGAGCGGCGAGCACGTCTACCTGACGGTCAGCGTGTCGGCCGGCGCGCACCGCCTGGTCGGCGTCCGACCCTTCTCGGCCGTGTGGGTCGGCTACGACGACTTCGTCGGCGTGGCCCGCACCTTGGGGCTCGACCTTTCGGACCGCGACCGACCATAGTCGCCCGGTGCCCGCTCGGCTGGGAGGCAACCCGATGATCCGCTGGCTGCTCGTCGCCACCTGCGTCCTGTTCACCGCCTGCAAGAAGGGCGAGCGGCCGGCGAGCGCGCCGCCCGACGGCCCCGACGCGGGGGCCGCCGCGCCGGCGCCCGCCGGCACGAAGCCCGCGCTTGCCCTGGCCCGCGACGGCCTCCTGCGGGTGCCGGCCGAGGCCCGCCTCGTCGCGGTCGCCGCGAACCCGGTCGAGCTGGCCGATCGGCTGGGCCGAGCGCTCCTCGTGACCCGCTTCGCCGAGCCGCTGGCCGAGGCCCGCCAGGAGCTGATCAAGACGGTCGGCCACGATCTGCTCGAGCCCGCCAACCTGCCCAAGGTCGGCATCGACCCCACCGCGCCGGCCGGCGTCGGCGTCCTGCACCTGCAGGGCCCGCAGGTGGTCGTCTTCTTCGGGCTGTCGAACGTCGACACCTTCCGCACCATGCTCGGCACGTTGGCCGCCCTGGCGCACGAGACGCTGAACGATCAGACCGTGGGCACCGCGCGCGTCGTGCACCCCACGCGCGACGACGACGTGGCCCTCGTCTTGACCGAGCGCACCGCGTGGATCGTGCTCAACGACCGACGCGGCCCCGACGTGCGCGAGACGGCGCGTCGCCTGGCCGGGCTCGATCCCAAGGCCTCGATGGCCGAGTCGCCCACCTTCCGATCCAGCGTCGAGCGCCTCGACTACGGCCGTGACGCGGGCCTGTTCGTCAACATCCCCCAGATGATCGACGAGGTCATGGCGATGTTCCGCCACGACGTCGACCGCGCTCGGGGGCTGCGCCGCGCCAAGCTCGAGGCGCAGCTGCTGATGGCGCAGAACATGGTGGCCGGCATCGGGGCCATCGCGGTGGGCGCCCAGGTCGAGGCGGGACGCGTCGAGGCGCGGGGCCACTTCCAGCTGAAGCGCACCGCGCCCCCCGGCAACATCTTCCAGAACATCGAGGGGCACTCGGCCACCTGGGCCACGGTGACCGAGGCCCCGCTCGCGGTGGCGGCGGGGCGGGTGGATCCGAAGGCCTTGTGGAGCCTGGTGCGCACCGTAGCGCTGGCGCTGAAGGAGACGCGGGATCTGGACGAGGGCACGCGCGAGCTGAGCGGGCTGCTCGGCATCTCGTTCGATCCCGATCTGATCGGGCTCTTGTCGGGCGAGGTGGGCTTCGCGATGGCCGCCGATCCGGAGAAGCTGGCGCTGGCCCGCTACGACACCGACCGCTTCGCCCAGATGAGCGGGGGGCTGGTGGTGGGGCTGACCGACGCTGCCGCCGCGAAGAAGGCCTTCGACACGCTGCGCACCGGCCCCCTGGTGACCGGCCTCGTGCGCAGCGAGGGCGAGCGGATCGCGCTGCCGCTGGGCGAGAAGACCCTGTGGATCGGGCTGGCCGGCGACTATCTGGTGGTCTCGCCCGACGCGGGCACCTTCGACCGGGTGGCCAAGGGTGCGTTCGCGCCGCCCACGCCCCTGCGTCCGGCCAGCGCGGCCAGCACCTTCGCCCCCGGCGCGACGTTCACCGGCCTGCTCGATTGGCGGCTGCCCGGCTATATGGACACGCTGCGCCCGCCCTACGAGGCCGTGGAGCGGCCGGTCGATCCCGTCGAGGGCGCCGTCGCGCCCTCCGACGCCGAGCGCAAGCGCATCGAGGCCGAGCTGGCGCGCCTGCGCGCCGACCTGGACGCCACCCGCAAGGCCCGTCGCGCCCGCACGCAGGCGCTGGCGAAGGCGATCTTCGCCCGCCTGGGCGTCACCGCAGCGCACGTGGCCGCCGTCGAAGACGGCCTGCGCTTCACCGTGGCGCAGCACGTGATGGACGCCGACGTCGGCACGACGGTGGCCGAGGTGGCCGGCGGCATCGAGGAGCTCGAGCGCACGCGGTGGAAGGGCTGGGACGAGGACGACGCCGTGCTCGATCGGATCCGCGCGCTCGAGGCGCAGCTGGGCGGCGACGCCACGAAGATCGCCCCACCCGGCGACGACGACGCGCCGGTGGTCGCCCCCGACGGCCCCGCGCTGGCGCCCGAGCACGCCCAAGAAGAGCCGATGATGCCGCCCCCGGCCGACGGCGAGTAGGCGGGGCCCTCGGCCGGCCGCCGCGGCAGGCTACCGGTTGCGCTCGGTCGCCGCCTGCAGGGCCTTCAGCGCGGCGTCGGCCGACGGGCCGACGCGCTCGACGAACAGCGCGTGGGCGGCCTCCGCCGCCGTCGCGAACACCTCGCGCTCCTCGTCCTCGAGCCGCAGCACCGTCAGCGACGGCCGCGCCTCCAGCATCGAGTCGAGGCGCTCGCGGTTGTACCGGGTCTGCAGGGCGAACACCTCGTCGTGCAGCGCCCGCACCACCTCGTCGAGCAAGGCGCGGCGCGCTGGCGTCAAGCCCGCGTAGAAGTCTTCGTTGGCAGCCAGGCTGGTGACGAAGCGGCTGTGGCCCGGGAAGACGAGGAAGTCGGTCACCTCGTAGAAGCTCATCTCTTCGATCGCGAAGATCGGGTTCACCTGGCCATCGATCATGTTCAGCTGAAGCGCGCTGTAGACCTCGGCGTAGGGCAGCGGCGTCGGGTTGGCGCCGTAGGCGTCGTAGGCCGCCATCAGCAGGGGCGAGGTCATCACGCGAATCTTCACGCCGGCGAAGTCCGCCGGCTTGCGGATGGGCTTGCGGGTGGTCCACACCATCTCGCCTTCGGAGTAGAAGTCGAGCAGCTGGAAGTTCTTGGCCGCGTACAGGGGCGCGAAGTGCGCACGCAGGCCGGGATCGGCCAGGGTGCGGCTGGCCACCTCGGGGTCGTCGTCCAGCACGAAGTGCAAGAGGAACACCTGCACCTCGGGGATCAGCTTGCCCAGGTGACCGGGCGACGCCATGGCCAGCTGCAGCGTGCCGTTGTGCAACAGCTCGGTGGTCTGGTCCGAGGTGCCCAGGGTGCCGTAGGGGTACACCTTCACCTCGACCTCGCCGCCGCTGCGCTCGGCCACCAGCTCGGCGAAGCGCTGCGCGTAGGCGTCCTGCACGCTGCCCCGGGTCTCTTCGATCGAGAAGCGCCACACCTCGTGGTCCTGCTTCGGCGCCTCGCAGGCCAGCAGGGCCAGCGCCAGCGCCATCAGGCATCGTCCCATCGCGCTCACTCCGCGAAGGCCAGGTCGCGCAGCCAGAGCGCGATGTCGGGGAAGGCGATCACCAGCACCGACGACAGCAGCAGCATGGCGATGAAGGGCGGCGTGCCGCGCAGCACGTCCAGGTAGGACTTCTGGAACACCGCGATGGCCGTGAAGATGTCGCAGCCGAAGGGCGGCGTGGCCGACCCGATCGCCACCTGCAGGGTGACGACCGTGCCCACCAGCACCGGGTCGATGCCCGCCGCCACGGCCACCGGATGGAAGATGGGCGTCAGGATCAGGATGACCACGATCGGGTCGACGAACATGCAGCCGATGAAGAACGCGATCGCGATGGTGGCCATGATCGTCACGTAGCCGCTGGCCGCCGACAGCCCCAGCATGTCGTTGACCAGCTGCGTCGGCAGCTCGGCGAAGCTGATGACCCACGAGAAGGCGGCGCCCGCGCCGACCAGCACGAACACCACCGCGGTCACCATGCCGGTCGACAGCGCGATGGCCGGCAGGCGCTGCAGCGTCAGCTCGCGGTAGACCCCGATCTCGAGGAACGCGGCGTACACCACCGACACCGCGGCGGCCTCGGTGGGGCTGAAGACGCCAGCGTAGATGCCGCCGATGACGATCACCGGGAAGCCCATCGGCAGCAGAGCACGGTTCAGGGCCTTCAGGCGTCCCGACCAGGGCACCGCGGGCAGGGGCTCGATGCGCAGCTTGACCGAGCGGTACCAGCAGTAGGCGCTGAACAGCACGAGGATGAGCAGGCCGGGCCCGATGCCCGCGATGAACAGCTCGCCGATCGAGGTGCCGGACACCACGCCATAGACGATCATCCCGATGCTGGGCGGGATGAGCAGGGCGATGTCGCTGGCGTTGATGATCAGGGCGATGGTGAAGGCGTCGCTGTAGCCGGCCTGCAGCAGCCGCGGCCGCAGGGGCGTGCCGATGGCGACCACCGTGGCCTGCGTCGAGCCCGACATGGCGCCGAACAGGGTGCAGCTGACGGCGCTGGTGATGGGCAGGCCACCGCGCAGGTGGCCGACGAACGCGCTCACCAGGTCGAGCAGCCGGTTCGCCGCCTGCCCGCGCGTCATGATGTCGGCGGCGAAGATGAACATGGGCACGGCGATCAGGGCGGCGGGCTTCACGCCGCCGATCATCTGCTGCACCACCACCTCGGCGGGCACCGTCGGGAAGTAGGCGAACAGCACCGCGATGCTGGCGGCCAGCAGCGGCACCAACATCGGGAAGCCGAGCAGCAGCAAGACCACCATCACGGTCACGACGAGCAGCGCCATCAGGTCACCGCCACGTCGTCGACGGCCTCGCCCTCGGCGACGTCGAAGGCCAGGTGCACGCCGGGCCGGCGGACGTTCGCCACCGCCGTCAGCGCGAACTGCAGCGTCGCCAGGCCCAGGCCGACCGGCGCGGCCAGGTAGGCCAGCCACAGGGGCATCTCGAGGGCCGGCGTCACGGTGCCCAGCACCCGCACCGTGCCCACGTAATCGACCGCGGCCACCGTCAGGTAGCCACACAGCACGGCCGTGGTGGCCGCGATGGCCACCATCAGCCCGCGCCGGCCGTTCTCGGGCAGCTGGTCGAACAAGGCGGTCATGCGAATGTGCCGGCCTTGACCGGCCGCGTAGCCCAGGCCGACGAAGGTGACCCACACCATCGTCAGCCCGCCGAGCTCCTCGGCGAAGGCCACGCTGACCCCGAACAGCGAGCGGCCGATCACGTTGGCCACCGTCAGTCCGGCCACCAGCAGGATGCCCGCCGCCACCAACGCGGCCTCGATGGCGTGCACCACGCGGAAGACCACGCGAAATGGGTTGCTTTGCATGCGCCGTTACTTAGCGCACAAACAATCTTTACACAAATGGTGCAACCGCCCGGCCTCTCGGGTGAGACGCCCGATCCGCCGGGACTTCGACCTCGGGCGGGTCCTCTGGGTGGGTCAGCGCTCGACCAGCCGCGCGCTGGCGCCGCGGGCGGGCTGCCCCACGCGACGCGCGCTGGCCATGCGCAGGGCCGCCGCCAGGCGATGGTCGGGCAGCCCCCGCGCGCGGTCGAAGGCGTCGAGCAGCCGCCGGTCGGCCGCCGGCAGCTGCGCGCGCGCCCGCTCCAGCAAGGCGAAGGCCGGCGGCCGTTGCCCCCGCTCCACCAGCGCCGCCGCCCCCTCGAGCGCCTCGGCGAGGCGGAAGCCCCGCACGTTGCGCCGCACGATGTGCTGCAGCGGCGTGTCCTCGCGGGGCAGCCGCGTCAGCGCCACGCTGTCGCGCGCCGTCGCGTTGGTCAGCGACACCATGTCCTTGTACTTGAGCGTGACGTCGGCCACCGCGCCGGGCGACTCGACCCACAGCTCGAGCAGGATGACGTGCGCGTCGCCGCCGTAGAAGTAGGGGATCACGGTCTGGATACCGTCGTCGTCGTCCCCCCGATCGGCCGTCACGCCCAAGGTCCGGCTCAAGTTGCGGTCGGTGGCCTCCTCGCGCGCCTTCACCCGCTTCACCTCGTCCTGCCCCAACACCCGGCTGCCGATGACGCGCACGCCCTCGACCTTCGAGGCCAGCCGCACGTTGACCCGCAGCAGGCGCGCGATGATCTTCGACAGGCTCTCGAGCTCGGCCTCGAGCGACGCCTGCACCTCGCCCCGGTGGTAGTTGCCGTGGCCGGCGTTGGCCACGCTCCACCACGCCCCCCGATCGCCCCCGGTCTGCACGACGCTGGTGACGGCGCCCTGCACGCTCAGGGCGTGCGCCGCGTGGGCCGCGGACTGCACCCGCTCGGCGTCCGCGCCGTGCGTCAGCAACACGACCGTCTGCGTCCCGGGCACGCGCGCCTGATCGTCCGCGCCGCGCCGCAGCACCTGCCCCGCGGTGTCCATCGCCCGGCCGAGCGCCTCGCCCCCCGCCCCTTCGGGCGGCGGCAGGCCTTCCAGCTGCCGAGCGAGGGCCAGGCGCTGGTCGCGCACGCCCGCCAGCGGCGCCAGCACCTCGGCGCCATCCTCGGCCGCCAGCACCACGGCGAGGCGGTCCTGCGGGCCCAGCCGGCGCACGAGCGTCGTGACCGCCTGCTCCAACGCCGCGGCGTCGGCGCGCCGCGCGGCCGGGTCGACCACCAACGCCACGTCCAGCGGCGGCCGCCGCCACCCGTAGCGCTTGCTGCCCTGGAGCCCGATCTGCAGGTACACCCGCCCCGGCTGATCGAGCGACCGCGTGTCCAGCGCCGCGGTCAGCGACAGCCCCGCGTCGGCGGGCGCGTCGAAGGGCTGCGGCGGCAGGGACGCCAGGCGATACGGCGCGTCGCGCCCGAAGTCCTCGTCCAACCGGCGCAGCCGCTCCTCGTACGCGGCGTTGCCCCCCAGGTAGGTGTTCTCGAAGTAGCACATGCGCGGCAGGAAACGATCGGGCCGCACGTGGCGCAGCGCCGCGATGGCGTCGTCGGGCACGACGTCGGGCGTTCCATCGAGCACCTCGCCGCCGTCGGCCAGCTCGCGCCGGAGGCCCTCGAGCGCCGACCGCTTCTTCACGGCTCGTCGCTGGCGTTCGCGCTCGCCCGCCTCGTCCTCGGCCTTGCCGGCGAAGGCCTCCTTGGCCTTGTCCTTCTTGCCGCTCAGCCGCCGCGCCTCGTCGCGCCGGTCCACATCGAGGGTGCGGTCGTCGTCGAAGTCGATGTCACCGTCCGAGGACTCCTCGTCCTCCTCGACGACGGCCGCGAGCTGGCTGCGCGCCGCCGCCGCCTTCACCGGCGCGTCGCTCGGCGGCCGCGGCTTCGCCTCCGGGGGCGCCTCGAAGGTGGGCGCCTCGAACGGTGCCGGCGGCGTCGCGATTCGCGGCAGGGCGGTGGCGCCGCCGGCACCGAGGGCGCGCAGGCCCACGTCGGCGGGCACCTTCTTCTCGTCGACGACGACAGCGCGGTTGCTCGGCTCGGGCGCCGCCGGGGCTTCCCGGCGCGCCGAACCCGTCCGGGCGTGCCCCGGCCCGCGCAGCAGCTTGCCCTCCCCGCCCTGGTCGGCCCCGCCCTTGCCCGCCCACCCGTCCTGCGCAGGGCCGCGCCCGTCGATCGCGTTCAGCAGATCGTCGACCGCCGCCGTCTCGTCCGCCGCGCCCGCCGGCGCGTCATCGGAGGGCTGCTGAACGCTCTTCAGGAACCGATCGGGCGTCGGCGGCTCCTCGGCCTTCGCCGCCGTCTGCGCCGGCGGCTCGGCGTCGCCCATCTTCGAGCACGCCGACACCACCAGCGCGACGGCCAGCAGCGCCCTCACCCCGCGGCTCCGCTCAATCCAGGTCCTCATTCGCGGCCTCCTTCGGGCGCTTCACCCGGCTGAACCAGCCGACGGCCAGCAGCACCACCATCGCGGCGACGCCGTCCTCGATGTCCAGGCGCCACAGCGTCGCCACCAGCACCAACCCACCGATGCCCACCACCAGGGCCGCCACGTCGGCCGCGCCCATCGGCTGCCGCTTCGCGCGGCGGCGGGTCACGAAGGCCAGCGCCAGCACCGCCACGACGAAGATCCACGGCTCGCTGTCCCGGTCCGGCGCTGCGACGAAGCGCAGCGTCACCGCCAGCGGCGCCTCGGCGTCGTCCTGCACCGCGTAGGTGAACAGGAAGCGCTCGCTGTCGGGATCCGCGGGCAGCTCGGTGGTATCGGCCTCGTCCTCCCGCGCCCGCCACTGATAGGCCGGCACCTGCTTCAGATCGGTCGCCACCCGGAACACCGGCCGCACCCGCGGCACCTTCACCAACCACTGGATGTCGTTGGTGCGGATGTCGGCGTCCGGGGCCACCAGCTCGACGGCGCCCAACACGCCCAGCCGGTCGCGCCGCGTCTCGTAGGTGATGTCGACGCTCAGGTGCGCGTTCTTGGGCAGCGGCACGGCGACCGCGCCCTCCTCGTCCTGCACCGCCTTCACCTTGCGATCGCCCGCCGCCACGCGCAGCACCTTGGCCTCGGCCGGCAGCTTCAGGCGCAGGAACTGCTTCTCGTCGTTCTGCACCTGGTAGGTCGCGCGGTGCACCAGGTTGCCGCTCTCGAGCACGTTGGTCTCGATCCACACCTGGGTCGCGATGGCGTTCAGCGTCTCGACCGTCCGGTGGCGCTGCACCGTCAGCATCAACGACCAGGGCACGTGCGCGAAGGTGTAGGCCAGCGCCACCTCGGTGTCGCTGCGCAGCCGCACCGCCTTGGGCAGCTCGGTCGCGTTCACCTTGCGCAGGTCCTTCGACTCGCCCGGCGTGACCTCCATACCCGTCTCGGCGGCGATGCCGAAGGCGCCGCTCTCGACCTCGGCCCCGTGCACCTGGATGTCGGGCAGCCGCACCTCGCCCAGATCCTTCTTCAGCAGCAGCTCGAACTCGACGTCGAGCTGGATGGCGCCCTCGAGCGCCTGCGTGAAGACGACGTAGTACCCCTTCCGGCCCGGCCCCGGGTCGAAGCGCTCGGGCGCCGGCTCTACCTTGTTCAGGCTGGGGGCGGTGATGCGCGGCTCGGCCACCCCCTCCGGCAACGACACGACCAGCGCGTCGCGCCGCCCGCTCTTCAGCTCGACCAGCACCGAGGCCTGTCCGGTGAGCGCGCCTTCGCGCACCAGGTACAGCGTGTCGACCCGCGCGTCGAAGCGCACCTCGCGCGCCTTGGCCGTCGCCACCTTGGTCGTGATCGGCTTCGGCGCGCCGATGTGCTTGAAGGCCTGGTTGACCTTGTCGCGCAGATCCTGCCGCACGTCGACGGGCAGCGCGTCCTGCCCTACCTTGGCGTAGCCCTCGGCCGTGGCCGGCGCGAAGCCCACCTTGTCCCCGTCGAACAGCGCGATGACTCCCAGCTCGCGCGCCGCCTCCATCGGCCGCACCAGGGGCAGCGTCACCGGGGTGCCCTCGGTCGGCGGCACCGAGGTCTCGAGCTGAACCTCCAGCCTCATCTTCCCCTCGAGCTCACGCCCCAGCACCACGCGCAGGTGCCGCGGCTCGTCGTCGGTGGCCGGGAAGATGCGCCAGTCCTCGATGCCCTCGCCCTCGACCTTGAAGGGCACGACGTCCTCGGGCAGCGCCAGCGGCAGCTCCTTCAGCTTGCCGTAGATGACGTCGTAGTCGACCAGCACCCGCGAGCGCAGCACCCCCTCCTGCAGCGTCATCAGCTGGTAGGTGTCGGTGTTCACCCGCACGCGCGTCTCGGGCGCCGCGCGCGCCTCGGTCCAGCGCAGCGTCACCGCCTCGAGCGGGGGCAGGTGGCCGATGGCCGTCGTCAGCGCCCGCTCGCCTTCGCCGCGCACGGTCGTCGTCAGCGGCACCGGCGGCTCGAACACCACCTCACGCTTGCCGGGCACGGTGACCTCGACCCGGGCGATGGGCGCCTCGTCCGGCTGCAGCACCACCTGGGGCTGACCGTGCGTGCGATCGATGGGCAGCTTCAGGCGCGCCTCGATCACCACCCGCCCCGGACCGGTGACCTCGGCCACGTGCCACCCGTCCGCCACGTGCGAGGCCAGGGGGCCGCTGCCGCTCTTCAGCTCGACGAGCGGTGTGTCGGCCGTGGCCAGCCGCACCTTCGCCCGCTTGCCCCGCACCAGCACCTCGAAGCGGCTGGTGACGTCCACGCCGTCGCCGCCTTCGTCGGGGGCCAGGCGGTAGTCCACGCGCTGCACCGAGGCGCCGGACCCCACGCCCGCCCACCGCACCAGGACAGCCGACGTCGCCGGCACGGTGGCGGTCACCCGATCGCCGCCGCGCGCGCCGCCCGTGCCCGGCCACACCTCGGGGTCTGCGCCGCCGCTGGCCGTCAGCGTGGCCGAAGGCAGGGGCGGCAGGGGCACCATCGCGAAGGGAGAGCCATCGGTGCCGGTGGCCGTGGGCACGAGGTACTGCAGGCGAACGTCGCGCGGGCCCGCATCGTCGAGCAGGGCGACGTGGGCCCCGTTGACGCGCAGCAGCGCCGCGTCACGGCCTCCCACGGTCGCGCTCTCGAGCACGGCGTCGGCGGGCAGCAGCACGGCCTCGATGGGGCCGTCGCCGAAGGCCTCGAGGCGAGCGTCCACGGTGATCCGCGCGGCCTCGCCCACGGTCCCGGGCAGCTGCACCGTCACGGCGCCTCGACCCCAGGTCACCGTGCCGCCGCCGGCGCGCTGCGCCGCGGCCATCAAGCGCGCGTAGCGGTCGAGCGAGAGGCGCACCTGCTCGTCGGTCCCTTCGTCCTGACCGAACGCCGTCGCCGACCCCAGAACCAGGGCCAGAACCAGCCACCATCGCATCGTGCCACCTCCACGCCTCGGGCTTCGCGTCGGGTGTACTACGCCCGCCCGCCCTTGACGATCTCATCGGGGGCATCGACCGCGCCGAGGGGACGATGTTCCGGCGGTGGGGCCTCAGCTGGGCCGGGTGGGCGCCGCGCGCGGATCGTCGATCGACATCGCCGGCGTGCCGAAGATGACGAAGCGCAGCACCTCGCCCTCGTCGGCCTCGAGGCTGTGGGGCACCTCGGGCGGGATGACCACCACCGCGCCCGGCCGCAGCCGGTGCGTCGCGCCGCCCAGCACCATCGTGCCGTGGCCCTCGAGCACGAAGTAGGTCTCGTCGTAGGCGCGGTGCAGGTGCAGCCCGCCCCGCGTGACCTCGACGACGTGCACGTTGGCCACGCCGCCCTCGCCGCCGGTGACCACCCGCCGCACATGGCCATACGGGCAGTCGATGGGCGCCGTCTCGTCGAGATAGCGCACCAGCGGAGCCTTCGTGGCCGGCTGCTCGGTGGGCTGCTGCATCGGAACCTCCGCGCCAGGGGCGACGCATGGTACACCATCGCAGCCCCGCTCAGCGCCCGGAGGCCCCATGAAGCGAGCCCTGAAGATCGTCGGCGCCGCGCTGCTGTTGGTGGCGGCGGTGCTGCTGGTCCGCGCCGTCACCGCCGAGTCGCGCCAGCGAAGCGCGTCGGCGGCCGCCCCGCTCGAGGGCTTCGATCTCGACGCGGCGCTCGAGCGCCTGGCGGCGGCGATCCGGCTGCGCACCGTCGCCGACGCGGGCGGCGGCCTGTTCGACGAGCTGTACATCCTGGCCGCCGACGGCCTGCCTCCCCTCGCCCGCCTGCAGCGCCGCGACTTCCCCCTCGGCGTGATGTTCACCTGGAAGGGCACCGACCCGACCCTCGAGCCGCTGCTGCTGCTGGCCCACGCCGACGTCGTCCCGGTCGACCGCCCGGAAGCCTGGACCCACCCGCCCTTCGGCGGCCGCCGCGTCGAGGGCTTCCTCTGGGGCCGCGGCGCGCTGGACGACAAGGCCAGCCTGATGGCCCAGCTCGAGGCCGCGGCGTGGCTGATCGGCCAGGGCTTCCAGCCGAAGCGCACGGTGCTGTTCGCCTTCGGGCACGACGAGGAGACCACCGGCAAGGGCGCCGCCGCCATCGCCGACCACCTCGAAGCGGAGGGCGTCCGCGCGCACCTCGTGCTGGACGAGGGCGGCATGGTGACCCAGGGCGTCATCCCCGGCATCGAGCGCCCGGTCGCCATCGTCGGCGTCGCCGAGAAGGACGCCTTCAGCGTGCGCCTCACCGCAGAGGACGTCGGCGGCCACGCCTCGATGCCGCCGCCGCACACCGCCGCCGGCCGCGTCGGCCGGGCCGTCGCGCTGCTGGAGGCCAATCCGTGGCCGCTCGAGTTCACGCCCGCCGCCGAGGCCTTCATGGACTGGCTGGCGCCCGAGATGCCCTTCGGCCAGCGCCTGGCCCTGCGCAACCGCTGGCTGCTCGGCGGCGCGGTCAAGGCGCTCTACGCCGGCAAGCCCCGCACCGCGGCTCAGGTGCGCACGACCACCGCGGTCACCATGCTGAGCGGGGGGCCGCAGGCGAACGTCCTGCCCCAGCGGGCGACCGCGGTGGTCAACTACCGCGTCCTGCCCGGCACCTCACGCGACGCGGTGCTCGAGCGGACGCGCCAGATTGTCAAAGACCCCCGGGTGCAGGTCGAGGCGCTGCCCTCGATCCCGCCCCGCCGCGACGTGATGACCGATCCCGACGGCCCCGGCTTCCGCGCCGTCCAGGCGGCCATCGCGGGCGTCTTCCCCGACGCCGTGGTCGTGCCCTACCTGGTCGTCGGCATCACCGACGCCCGCCACTACACCGGCTTGTCCGACCACGTGCTGCGCTTCGCGCCGGGCTTTCTGGGGCCGGGGGACACCGACCGCATCCACGGCACCGACGAGCGCATCCGCGAGGCCGACTACGGCCGGATGGTCCAGTTCTATGCGCACCTGATCCGCAGCGTGCAGCCCGAGTAGCCGGCCGCCGCGAGGCCGCGAGCGCGTCTCCTGCTTCGTTCTCGCTGCGGCCCCCTGGAGCGAGCGCCGTGCCAGGGGCATGAACTCAATCCTTTCGGACACTTACGTACAGCGCGCCGCGGCTCGCAGGTGTATCGACCGTCCACGGTGTCCAGAATCTGGACGCCTTCGGCCCCCCATGCCGACGGTCGCGCTCGCCCTCACTGGCCCGGCGTCGCGCATCGAAGTAGGGTGGGACCGACCCGTCCGCGGAGCCCGTGCCATGCCCGCCACCCGCCTCGATCCGGCCGCCTTCTTCGCCCGCGCCGCGACCCTCCTCGACGCGCCCCCCCACGCCCTGATCGAGGCCCAACTGCGGCGCGGCGCCGAGGTGGTGGGCCGCCGCGGCATGCTGTGCCTGAGCGACCGCGCCGCCGTGTTCGTCGAGGACGAGGCGCTGCGACCCGGCCGGCACCACCGCATGGACGGCCGCGACGTGCGCGCGATCGGCGAGACGGACACCTACCTGGGCACCGAGTTCACGCTGCTGCTGCCCGAGGGGCCGGTGACGCTGAGCCACCTGCACGGCGACGACCGCCCGGTGGTGCGCGCCTGGCTCGAGGCGACGCGCCGCGCGCAGGCCGTCGCCGAGCTCGCCGGGGCGCGCGCCGCGTTGCTGTCGGTGCTGCGGCGCCGCGCGTGGACGCTGACGCCGCGCGCGCTGCCGCCGCCGGCGGCGCCGGCGCCTGCCCTCGCGCCCCCCAGCACGCCGCCCGCGAGCGCATCGCCCTCACTGCCCACCGAGCCCGACCCCGAGCCGCTGCCCCCGCCCGCGGCGCCGGCGCTCGACACCGCCGCGCCCGACGCCGGCGAAGACGAGTCGATGGGCTGGGGCAAGATCGTGATCGCCCTGCTCTTCGCGACCTACACCGTCTGGCACTTCTGGTGAGGCGCGGCGGCTGATCAGCGGCGCCGGCGGAGGCCCAGCAACAGCAGGCCCAGCAGCGCGCCGGGCAGCGCCCCGGGGGCCGCGCGACAGCCCTCGTCGTCGCCCCCCGACGCGCGCGCGCCGCCGTCCGAGCGCGCACCGCGACGCCCGCGTCCAGCGGCGCCACGCCGCCCCTGGCGCCTGGCGCGCCCTGGCCCCGGCGCCCGGCGCGCCGCCGGCGCCCCCCGCCCCGCCGACGTCGCCGGGCGGCCCGAGATCGGCCCCCGCGTCGCGGCCCGGCGCGCCCAGATCGGGCGGATCCGGCAACGGCGGCGGCGGCCGCCCCGCGTCGTCCGCCCGCGGCAACCCCATGTCGGGATCCGCCATCGCCTCGCGCCCGACCAGCGTGACCGTGCCGAAGTCGCCCGGCGACTTGGCGCGCCCGATGCCCGGCGTCCACTCGAGCCAACCGTCCCGGCCCGCGGCGTCTGCGTCGTTGATCAGGAAGGACGCCTTGACGACGTCCCCCTCCCCCAACCCCGGCACCGCCACGCGCAGCTCGTACCGCGTGCGGCGGCCGTCGCGCACCACCGCGGCGGTCACGCCGTCGAGGCCGCCGTGGAACGCGTGCAGGCGCGTCGCGTCGCCCACCCGCGCCACCGTCACCTCGCGATCGTCCTCGTCGTAGGCGTCGCCGCCGTCCGCGTCGAGATCCACCGCCAGCTGCACCGAGTCGCCCAACCACAGCGTGTCGTCGGGCTGATCGTTGCGGTGCCGCTCGTCCTCGACGTCGACCGACAGCCACAGCGCGCCGGCGCTCCAGGCGGCGCACGCCCGCGCCGACAGATCGGCGTCCCCCGCCCGCGGCTGATCGACCACCTCGTAGCGGGTCAGCACCACGCAGCCGTCGTCGTCCCACTCACCCAACGAGCCGTCGGGCGCGGCGTCCGCGCGCCGCGGCGCCTCGATGGCCGCGGGCGGCGGCGGCGGGGGTGGGGGCGGCGGCATCGCGTCCTCGCGCCAGGCGGGGTTCTCGGCCAGCTCGCCCTTCAGCCACGCGAACACCGGCTTCAGCACGAAGTTGTCGGCCCAGGTGGCGTCCGGGCCCGCCGTGCGGCGCGTCAGCCCGAACCCGTCGATGTCGCAGTCGGGCTGCGCGGGCCGGCAGTCGGTCAGCTCGTAGAAGAACGTGTTGGTCCACCACGGCGTCTCGAGCTGCATGGCCAGCACCTCGCGGGCGTACACCACCTGCTTCTGCTGCTCGCCCGCGTCGTCCCAGGGCGCGGCCCGATAGCCCACCTCGGTCAGCCACACCTCGCCCTGCCAGGCGGCGCCGTCGAGCACCTGGCGCAGCCCCGGCTCGTAGAAGCAGATCGCGTCGTCCCCGATGTCGATCGCGTGGGCGAAGTCGTCGCAGATCCAGCGCGCGCCGACGGCTTGCGGCTGGGCGTAGGTGTGGTGCGTGAGGATGTCGAAGACGTCGCCGGCGCGCTCCAGCACGCCGCCCAGGAAGTCCTGCCACGACCCCACGCTGGCGATGTCGGGCCCCAGCACCAGGCAATCCGCGCACGCGCGGCGCACGGCGTCGGCCCCCGGCCGCAGCACGCGGTCGACGTACTGATCGAGCGTGCCCTCCCAGAAGTGGTCGAGGTTGGGCTCGTTCCAGACGCCGAAGTGCCGCACGCCGCGCGCCGCGTAGTGCGTGACCGCGGCCTCGACGAAGGCGGCGTAGGTGCCCGCGCGCGGCACGTCGTTGCTGGGCACGCCGTCGGCGCCGCCGTCCGTGGCCCACGCGGGCGCATAGGACAGCGTCATCATCACCTTCAGGCCACGGGCGCTGGCGCCGTCGACGACCCGGTCCATGAAGGCCCACTCGAAGCGCCCCTGCGCCGGCTCCAGCTGGAACCAGTTGGCGTCCACCCGCACCCACTCGACGCCGAGGTCGGCCAAGGCGTCCAGCTGGTCGTCGGTGGGCACGTGGGCGTTGACGCCGACGTCGTTGGCTCGTACCGGCCCCACGAGCAGGGCCACCCCCAGCATCACCATCACGGTCGCGCGCATGGGCCGAACGTAGCACGATGCGCCGCGTGTGGAGCTACCTCACCGCGTTCGGCTCGGGCTTCCTGGCCGCCACCCTGCTGCCCGTGGCCTCGGAGGTCGTCGTGGTGGGCCTCGCCGCGCAGCCCGGCGTCGCCGCCGCCCCTCTGTGGCTGGCCGCCAGCCTCGGCAACACGCTGGGCGCCGTCGTGAACTACGGGCTCGGCCGCTTCGCGCTGCACTGGCGCGACCGGCGCTGGTTCCCGGTCGGGCCCGGCCAGCTCGCCCGCGCGCAGGCCTGGTTTCAGCGATGGGGCGTGTGGACGCTGCTGCTGGCGTGGGCGCCGGTCGTCGGCGACGCGCTGACCGTCATCGCCGGCATCATGCGCGTGCGCCCCCTGCCCTTCCTGGCGCTGGTGTTCGTGGGCAAGGCCGCGCGATACGCGGCCCTGCTGTGGGCGGTGAGCTGATCGGCGCGGCCGCTCAGTTCATGTCCATCATGTCGGGCTCGGCCACCGTCTCGGCGCTGACCGCCAAGGTGTAGGGCAGGCAGCTCGATCCCTCGATGGCCTCGACCTTCACCAGCACGTGCGTGTCGTCGTTGAAGAAGCAGGCCGCGTCGACCTCGTAGGCCAGCGCCAGCGCCCCGTCGACGACGTCCTCGGTGCAGGTCTCCTGCAGCAGCAGCTCGCCCCCGCAGAACGCGTTGATGTCGTCGGCCTCCTCGGCCACCGACAGGCACAGCCGGTAGTTCGTGCCCTCGGGCAGGTTGCCCAGCGCCACGACCACGCGGTAGGGCTCCTCGCCGCCGATGCCGGGGAAGCAGAAGTCGCTCTTCTCGTCGACCCGCAGCCAGTGATAGTCGACGTCGCCGTCCGGGTAGATGCTGCCGTTCAGCAGCCGCGGCTCGTCGCCCTCGCCGATGTCGCCGACGTTGTTCGCCGTGCGGCACTCCTCGTTCATCTCCCACTGATCGCCGGGCAGCCCCTCGTCGACCGTCCCGTCGCAGTCGTTGTCGGCGCCGTCGCACAGCTCGTCGCCCGCGGCGAGCTCGCCCTGGCAGGCCTCGGCCCCGTCGACGCAAGCGAGGATGCCCGCGCGGCAGGCGCCCTCGTCGGTGCCGCAGGGATCACCCGCGCCCGGCACGCCGTCGTCGACCACGCCGTCGCAGTCGTTGTCGAGGCCGTCGCAGACCTCGGCGTTCTGGTCGGGCTCGGCGACCTCGTCGCCGTCCTTCAGGCAGGGGCCCCAGCTGCGGTCGGCCATGCAGGTCTTGACGCCCTGCTGGCACACGCCGCGGTCGACCGAGCACACCGTCGTGCTGTCGGGGATGCAGCGGTCGCAGCCCTCGTCCACCATGCCGTCGCAGTCGTCGTCGATGTCGTTGCCGCCGTTGTCCGGCCCGCAGTCCTCCATCGCCATCGGCTCGCGCGCGTCGCAGGCGCCCCACGTACCGTCGGTGCAGGTCTCACCGCCGGCGCCACACGCGGTGCTGCACTCGCGCCGCAGCGCCTCGTCGGTCGTGCCGTCGCAGTCGTCGTCCATGCCGTTGCACGTCTCGACGCCGGGCGTCGCCGCGCTGCACCCCACCCAGTTGCCCAGCGAGCAGCTCTCCATGCCCTGGCCGCACTCGCTCTCGCACACGCGCGTCAGCGCCTCGTCGATCTGCCCGTCACAGTCGTTGTCCTGGCCGTCGCACACCTCGGTGGCCGGCTCGGGCGCGTCGCAGCCCACCCACGAGCCGCTCGGGCACGTCTCGATCCCCGAGCCGCAGGCCGTGTTGCAGGCCCGCTGGAGGTTCTCGTCGCTCTCGCCGTCGCCGTCGTCGTCGAGGCCGTTGCACTGCTCGGGCGCCTGCGGGACGCAGTCGCCCCACGCGCCGTTGGTGCAGGCCTGCGAGCCGGGCATGCCGCCGGCGTCGCAGGCGCGCGTCTGGCCGTCGGTGCAGGCCGCGCCCGCGTCGGCGCCGCCGCCTCCCCCGCCGCCGGAGCCGTCCGCCCCGCAGCCGATCGCCAGCACCATCAGGGCGGCGCACCAGCCGCTTCCCCACAACACGCTCTGCTTCACCAGGGCCTCCCCAGACCATCCCACGATCACGGGTCGTTGTACCGTCCCCACCGCCCACCCGCCACCCCCCGGTCGGCCCGCGCCGGCCCGCTTGACCGCCCGATCGGCCCTGCGGCACCGTGCTCGGCAGTCCTTTGGGGAGCACGACATGCGACGAACCCGTGTCCTGTGCCTGGCGCTCGGCGCCGTGGCGCTGTGCGCTTGTGACGACGACGGCGGCGGCGATCCCGCCCCCGACGCGACCGGCATGGGCGGCGCCCCGGGCGCGGGCGGCGCGCCGGGCATGGGCGGCGCCCCCGGCATGGGCGGCGACCCCGCCGACGCCGGCCCGGGCGCCGACATGGGGGTCGAGTGCCCCGACGAGGGGCGCCTGGATCCCGACTGCGATCCGATCAACCCCTACGCCTGCTCGATGCCCTGGCCGTCGAACCTGTACCTCGCCCCCGACGCCGACCGCGCCACGGGGTACACGCTCGCCTTCGGCGCCACCTCCCTGCCGGCCAACGTCGAGGACGTCCACGTCGATCCGACGGCCTGGCGCCGCATGGACGGCTACGGCCCCGGCGAGGCCCTGCTGGTCATCCTGCCGAACGTCGACGTCTCGACGCTGCCGGGGCAGTACGATCTGGCGGACAGCGTCGCCGACGACGCCGCCATCGTCTGGTACGAGGTGAAGGGCGACACCATGCGCCGCGTGCCCTACTGGGTCGAGCTGGACGCCTACGAGGACGATCCGGCCATCCAGACCCTGTTCGTCCGCCCCGCCGTGCTGCTGCAGGAGGACGCCCACCACTACGTCGCTTTCCGCGGCCTGACCGACACCACCGGCGCCGCCATCGAGCCCAGCCACGCGTTCCGCCAGCTGCGCGACGACGATCCCTGCGCGCAGCCCGCCGTCGCCGACCGCCGGGCCACCTTCGAGGGCGTCTTCAGCTTCTTCGAGGCCCAGGGCGTCGAGCGCGGCACCCTGCAGCTGGCCTGGGACTTCCACACCGCCAGCGGCGACGCGCTGCACGGCTGGATGCTGCACCTGCGCGACGCCGCCCTCGCCGCCGTGGGCGACGCCGGGCCCGAGCTGACCGTCCTGCAGGTGACCGAGTTCGCGCCCGCGCCCGACGACTCCGGCCGCGAGGTGAACGAGCACATCGCCCTCGAGCTGTACGGCACCTTCCGCTCGCCTTACTACCTGAAGCCCGACGGCCCCTTCCGCGATCGCACCGGCAGCGTGATGAACCTGGGCGACGACGGCATGCCGGCGCAGAACGGCTGGCACGACCCCGAGTTCTGGATCCGCGTCCCGCACACCGCCCTCGACGGCACGCCCCACGGCCTGGTGCAGTACGGGCACGGCCTGCTGGGCAAGGGCAGCCAGGTGCGCGGCAGCTTCAACTCGAAGATCGCCGCCGACCACCAGTTCATCTTCTTCGCCAGCGACTGGACCGGCATGGCCGAGCCGGACGAGCCGAACATCCAGGCCATCATCACCGAGATGAGCTACTTCCCGTGGCTGGCCGATCGCATGCACCAGGGCATGGTCGACTTCCTGGTGCTGGCCCAGGCGATGCGCGGCGGCGCGTTCGCCGCCCTCGACGAGGTCACCAGCCGCGGCATCACGCTCGACACCGACCGCTTCTACTACAGCGGCATCAGCCAGGGCGGCATCTACGGCGCCACGTACCTGGCCCTGAGCCCGGTGCTGACGCGCGGCCACCTGGGTGTGCCCGGGCAGAACTACTCGACGCTGCTGCACCGCTCGGTCGACTTCGAGCCCTTCTTCGCCGTCGTCGAGCAGCTGTACGGCCCGCGCTACGACGAGGCGCTCATCCTCTCGACCATCCAGCAGCTTTGGAATCAGACGGATCCGGTCAGCTACTACCGCCACCTGAGCGCCGAGCCCTTCCCCGGCAACCCCGCGAAGCACGCGATCGCGGCGCCGGCGCGCGGCGACTACCAGGTGGCGCCGGTGACGATGGAGATCGTCGCCCGCAGCGACGTCGGCTTCGCGCTGATGGAGAACTACGACGACGAACGGGCGGTCGACCTCGTCGAGCCTACCGCGTACCCCCACGAGGGCTCGGCGATCGTCAACTGGCACTTCGGCAACCCGTGGCCGCCCGCCGGCAACCGGCCGCCGCCCGAGGATCCCAACGGCGATCCCCACGGCAAGCCGCGCCGCCTCGACTCGCACAACACGCAGATGGTGCACTTCTTCGAGACCGGCGAGGTCATCGACGTGTGCGAGGGCGGCCTGTGTCCGCCGCCGAGCGAGCGCCCCTGAGGAGGTCAGGGCGCCTCGGGCACCCCGGCCAGCAGGGCCTGCCAGGCCTCGCGGAAGGCGCCCTTGTGGTGCCCGCCCTTCACCATGCCCAGCACCGCGAAGTCACCCTCGGGATCGTCGACCGCGATGTAGGTGGGCCAGCCCATGTCGGCCTTGTCGGGCACCTGCTGCATCAGGATCTTGCGGTACTTCCGGTAGGTCGCCGCGTCCTGCAGCTTCACCTCGACGAAGTCCATGCCCAGCTCGGCGGCGATCTTGTGGTCGAAGCGCGCCATCTGAAAGCACACCCCGCAGTCTTCGCTCGAGAACTTCAGCATCGTCCGGTCGCTCATCGGCTCCTCACGCGGCGTCGGTGGAGGTCTGCAGATGCCCCGTCGCCGGGGCGGGTTGCTCGGCGGGCCGGCGCCCGAACGCGTGGGCCACGTACACCCCGGCCGTCAGCAGCAGCAGCGCGACGCCCTGATGCGCGGCGGCCACCGCGATGTGCAGCGGGTGCAGGCCGTGGTGCGTCTGCAGCCGGCCGTTGAGCAGGATGGTGCTGATGCCCAGCGCCACCTGCACGACCACCAGGGTGGCCACCCACCGGCCGCCGCGCCGCTGCGCCGGCGTCGTGGCGCGGCCGCGCGTGGCCAGCCACAGGCCCAGCCCCGACAGCCCCACGACGTAGCCGAGGGTGCGGTGCACGAAGTGGATGCCGACGTGGTTGGTCAGGGTCATGCCCTCGGGCACGTAGACGCCGTTCATGTCGGGCCAGGTGCTGTACATGAAGCCCGCGCGGCTGCCCGCCATGAAGGCCCCATAGACGATCTGCAGCGACAGCAGCGCCACGAAGCCCCAGGCCAGGCCGGCCGCGCCGGCGTCGCGCCGCGCCCCGGCCGGGCGGGGTCGCAGATCGAAGAGGATCCACGCCAACCAGCACGCGACGAAGAAGGCGAGCGACAGGTGCGCGGCCAGCCGGTAGTGGCTGACGGCGGGCACGTCGACCAGGCCGCTCTTGACCATGTACCAGCCCAGCAGCCCCTGCAGGCCGCCGAACACGAAGGCGAGAAAGGTGCGCAGCCGCAGCTTGCCGGTGATGCGCCCGCGCAGCGCCAGGACGACCCAGGGCACGAAGAAGACGACGCCGATCAGCCGGCCGAACAGGCGGTGCAGGTACTCCCAGAAGAAGATGGCCTGGAAGTCCTCGAGGCGCATCCAGTGGTTCACCTTCAGGTACTGCGGCGACTGCTTGTACTTCTCGAAGACCGCCTGCCACGCCTCGTCGCCGAGGGGCGGCAGGGCGCCCATCAGGGGCCGCCACTCCACCATCGACAGCCCGCTGCCGGTGAGGCGCGTGACGCCGCCGATGAGCACCATCACGAACACCATGCCCCACGTGGCCATCAACCAGACGCGGACGGCGCGGTGCGGATCGGAGGCGGGCGGCGGCGGTGGGGGCGGGTTCACGGGGTCGTCCTGTGCGCCGGTCGGGGCGATGGACGACGCTTCTAGGCAATCGAGCGCCGCGGGGTCAACCGCGCGCGCTCAGCTCTCCGGCCGGGCCTCGGGGGGCTCCGGCTGGGCGGGCCCGGTCTCGAAGCCGACGGGCGGGCCCGCGAGCGCCTCGCGGGTGAAGGTCAGGTCGATCGCCTCGATGACCGCGGCGGGCGCCGGCGGCTGCGGCCGCGTCGCCCAGGCCAGCGCGAGCACGGCCCCCACCAGCGCACACGCGATCAGCGACGCGGTCCACGGGCTGGCTCGTTCGGGCTGCGGGCGATCTCGACGCATGCCGCTCAGAGTGGCGGAGACGGCGATTCGTCGCCAGTGCAAACGACTGCCCGCGCCCGACCCCGCTCTTTACCCGTCTCGGCGGCGGTGCCACCATACCGGCGCGATCACGGAGCGCGCCGCCGATGACCGATCCGACCACCGTGTGGCTCGACCACCTCTTCGCCTGCGTCAAGCGGCACGTCCACCGCTATGGCTTCCGCATGGTGCAGGCCAGCGGCACGCTGAGTCAGCTGTACGTCAGCCTCGACGAGGCCCGCGGCCTGCTGGGCACCCGCGAGGCCGGCGCCGCGCCCCCCGCCGCGCTGCAGCTGCCGCCGCTGGCGCAGGTGCAGGCCGAGGTGGACGCGACCGGCGCGGCCCTGCGCGCCGCGATCGACGCCGACGGCCCCCTGCGCGCCCTGGCGCAGCGCTTCCGCCTGGACGCCGACGCGCTGACCCTGCTGCTGGCCGCCGCCGGCCCGCTGGTGTCGGTGGATCTCGCGCGGCTGTACGCCTTCGCCTGGGCCGACTTCGCCATCAAGCTGCCCAGCGTCGGGTTCCTGTGCGAGCTGGTCGCCGCCACGCCGGGCGACGCGGCGCGCCTGCACGACGCCTTCCGCGCGGGCGCGCCCCTGCGCCGCTATCGCCTGATCGAGCTGCGCGACGCGCCCGCCTGGGGCAACGACAGCCCGCTGCTGCACCGCGGCGTCGTCGTGCCGGACGCCGTGCTGGCCTTCCTGCGCGGCGGCCTGGACGCGCTGTCGCCGGGCCTGAGCGCCGCCTGCCGCGTGGCGCCGGCCGCCGCGGCGCCGCCCCTCGACGCGCTGTTCGTCGACGACACCGTGCGCGCCGATCTGGCCACCAGCCTGGCCCGCGCCGTCGAGACCGGGCGCCCGCGGCTGGTGGTCGTCGGCTCGGCGGGCAGCGGCCGCCGCACGCTCGTGTCGAGCCTGGCCGCGACCCACGGCTGGGGCACGCTGACCGTCGACCTCGAGCGGCTGCCCAACGATCCCGAGCCCTTCGCCGCGCGGCTGGCCGAGGCCGCGCGCGAGGCCCTGCTGCGCCGCTGCGTGTTGATCCTGCGCGGCGACGCCCTGGCCGAGCGGCGCGAGGACTGGGACAAGCGCTCGGGCGTCGTCGGCCAGCTGGTGGACCAACACGACGGGCCGGTGGTGTTCACGGCGCACCTGTCGGCCGGCGCGCTGCACCCGCACGTGCGCGACCTGTTCGACGTCGCCCTCAGCCTGCCCTCGACGCACCAGCAGCGCGAGGTGTGGCGCCGCGCGCTCGAGCGTGGCCACCCCGACGACGCCGCCCTCGCCGACGACCTCGCGCGGCGGTTCAGCGTGTCGCCCGGCACCATCCACGGCGCGGTCTACGAGGCGCGGGCGCGCAAGCAGCTGGTCGCGCCCGCGGGCGCGTCCCTCGAGCTCGAGGACGTGGCGCAGGCCGTCCGCCGCCGGCTGCAGCACGCGCTGGCGCAGGTGGCCGAGCCCTTCACCACCACGCTGACCTGGGACGACGTCATCCTGCCCAAGGAGGTCAGCGAGACGCTCGACGAGGTCATCGCCCACGCGCGCCACCGCGAGTTCGTCTACGACACCTGGGGCTTCCGGCGGAAGATGGCCTACGGCCGCGGCCTGGCCTGCCTGTTCTCGGGCCCGCCCGGCACCGGCAAGACGATGGTGGCGGGGCTGATCGCCAAGGATCTCGGGCGCGAGCTGTACCGCGTCGACCTGTCGCGCATCGTCAGCAAGTGGGTGGGCGAGACCGAGAAGAACCTCGCCCGCGTCTTCGACGAGGCCGAGAAGGCGCAGGTCATCCTGCTCTTCGACGAGGCCGACAGCCTCTTCTCCAGCCGCACCGAGGTGCGGGGCAGCAACGATCGCTTCGCCAACATGGAGATCAACTACCTGCTGCAGCGCATGGAGCAGTACGACGGCATGTCGCTGTTGACCACGAACTTCGAGAAGTCGATCGACGAGGCGTTCAAGCGGCGGCTGAAGTTCCGCATCGACTTCCCGCTGCCCGACGCGACCGAGCGCGCGCGCCTGTGGGAGGTGATGCTGCCGGACAAGGCCGAGGTGGCCGAGGACGTGCGCTTCGATCAGCTGGGCAAGAAGTACAAGCTGGCCGGCGGCAACATCAAGAACGCGGTGCTGCGCGCCGCCTTCTACGCGGCCGAGGCGGGCACGCCCATCGACCACGCGCTGCTCGACAAGGCAGCGGTGGCCGAGGCGCGCGAGATGGGGCGGCTGATCTGATGGCCACCGACGCGAACTGCCGCCCCGAGGCCGGCCAGTGGTACCCGGTCATCGACCGCAACCGGTGCGAAGCGAAGGCCGACTGCCTCGAGGTGTGCCCCTACGACGTCTTCGAGATTCGCCGGCTGACGGCCGCCGAGAAGGCCGAGCTGAGCCTGCGCGGGCGGCTGAAGGCCTGGGCCCACGGCGGCCGCCAGGCCTTCGCCGTGCGCGCCGACGCCTGCCACGCCTGCGGGCTGTGCGTGAAGGCCTGCCCCGAGAAGGCCATCGGCCTGCGCAAGGCGGCGGGCTGACGCGGTCACCGGCTCAGCCGTCCTCGGTGCGGGCCGCCTCCGGCAGGTGCAGGTGGGCCGGCGCGTGGCGGCCCGGCTCGAGCTCGAGGCCCCGCACCAGCGTGCGGTAGATGCGCTCGCCCATCCAGTCGCTGCCGTAGGCGGTCAGGTGCACCAGGTCGTCGCGCAGCCGGGGGGGCTCGGCCTGGCGCCACTTCAGCACCGCCGCCGCCCCGCCCGCCATCGCGTAGCGATCGAGGTAGCCGCAGCCCGAGTCCACCGCCGCGTCCCGCATGCGACTCGACACCCAGCGGGCCACCATGTGCGGCTCGACCTTGCCCGCTCGCCGGTGGCCCACCGGGTAGGGGCCCACCACCAGGCAAGGCGCGCCGGGCAGCGCCGCGCGCACCCGCTGCAGCGCCACCACCACCTCGTCGAAGTAGTCGCTCGACGGTCCGCGCGGCCAGGCCGCCGCGTTGATGCCGAACGACAGCACCACCAGATCCGGGCGCAGCGCGCGCAGCCCGCCGCGCAGCGAGGCGTCGTCGTAGCGCAGGAGCAGGGGCAGCCGCCCCGAGATGACCCCCAACGACGACCAGACCACGCCGGGCCCGGCGGCCTCGACGCTCCACCCGTGCACCATGGCCGGCCCGGCGCCCACCTGCAGCCCGAAGCGGCCCGGGCACGACGCGAAGCGGCGCCGCAGCACGCCGGGGCCCGGGGTGGCGTCCGCGGTGTCCACGTCGGCGAAGTTGGCCCCGTCGGCGCGCAGCGTGATGCGCGCGCCGCCGGCCTGTCGCTGGTAGTGGAAGGCCACGTCGCAGGGCCCCTCGACCGGCTGCTCGAGGTGCACCTCGGCCTCGGCCCCGGCCCGGCTGGCCACGAAGGCCACGCCCCCCGGCCCGTAGGCGCCGCCGGGCAGCGCGTGCCGGCTGTAGACGTGGGGCTCGAAGCCGACCGGCGCCTCGGCGCGCCAGCGCTCGCGGTAGTACCAGGTCCAGGGCCGCATCGCCGCCACGTAGCCCGGCCCCGCGTCGCCGTAGCGCTCGGCGAAGCGCCGCCGCAGGGTGCGCACGACGAGATCGTCGGCCACCTCGCTGTCGCCGAGCTGCACCACGCGCACGATGCGTCGATCGCCGCGGGCGAGGGCGTCGAGGCGCTCTCGCAGGGACGCGAAGTCGGCGCGGGCGGGGGCGACCGCGCGATCTTCGTGGGGCGAGAGGCCGGGCGAGAAGCGGGCCGCGGCGGGCCCCGCGCAGGCGAGGCCGATCAGCGCGACGAGCCACCGGGTGGTCGACATCAGTTCCGCCGCTCGAGCGCGCTCTGGCAGCCCAGGCAGGTGGGGGTCTCGGGCCGCGCCTTCAGCCGGGGGAAGCCGATGGGCTCTTCGCAGCGGCTGCACAGCCCGTAATCGTCGCCGTCCTCGGCGCGGCGCAGCGCCCGGCGCACCTGATCGAGGCGCCGCCGCGTGCGGCGGAGGCCCTCGCTCGCCATCTGCTGCTGCTGGATGGCGTCGATGCGCGACACGCGCCCGATGGCCTGCTGATCGAGGGTCACCGGCCGCGCGCCCTCGCGGCCGGCCTCGAGCTGGGCCTCGAGCTCGACCTCGAGCGCGCGCAGATCGGCCAGCAGCTCGGTCTGCTGCGGCGGGGTCAGCTCGGCGGGCGGGGGCGCGTTCACGAGCGCCTTTCTCGCAGATTTGGACCGGCGGTTCCACCCGCGCCGAAACCCCGGCGGGCCAACCGGCGTCCACGGGGGCGACCTCGGAGGATCCCATGGCCCGGCCCCGCCTGCGTCGCCTGGCGCGCGACGTCGCCCTCGTCGGCGCCGCGCTGTTCGCCGTCACGCTGTGGAACCGGCGCGGCCTGCTGGACGCCGGCGAGCCCGCGCCGCCCTTGCGCCTGCCCGCGCTCGACGGTCAGGTGGTCGACCTCGCCGACCTGCGGGGCAAGACCGTGCTGCTGCACTTCTGGGCCACCTGGTGCGGCGTCTGCCGCCAGGAGCACGGCGCGCTGGCGGCCCTGGAGGCCGAGCGGGGCCCCGACGCGGTGCTGCTGACCATCGCGGCCGACGACGACCCCGAGGTGGTGCGCCGCTACGTGAGGGACGAGGGGCTGACCTACCCGGTGCTGCTGGCCGACCGCGCCACGCTCGCCGCCTTCAAGGTGTCGAAGTTCCCGACCAACTACTACGTGGGGCCCGACGGGCGCCTGCGCGGGCGGGACGTGGGCATGAGCACGCGTTGGGGGCTGCGCGCGCGCCTCGGTTGCGCCGGCGGCGACGGCTGACGCACCCTGCGCGGCATGAGCCGACGCGACTCGAAGCGAGACGAGAAGAAGCAGAAGCAGCGGCGCCCGCTGGACGACAGCGCCGGCTTCGGCGGTACGCTGGGCGATCTGCTGGCCGCGCGCGGGCTGGCGCCGGCCGAGCCCCCGGCCGCGCCCCCCGAGGCGGCCCCGGCCCCACCCAGCGCGTCCCCTACCCTGGCCGACTGCCCAGCCATTCGCGTCCACGTCGACCGCAAGGGTCGCCGCGGCAAGGTGGTGACCCTCGTCGACGGGGTCGACGCCCTCGGGCCGGCCCTCGACACGTTGGCCCGCGACTTGCGCCGCCACCTGGCGTGCGGGGTCACGGCGCGAGATGGACAGTTGATCATCCAGGGTGACCACTCTGGCCACCTGATCGAGTGGCTGCGCGCGCGCGGCGCCCGAGTGACCCGCACCGCGTGAACGCCGTTCAAAGACTCACGTAAGGCTCTCAGAGGCCCATTACACGTGCTTTCGTGCGCGTTCGTGCCAACCTGGGATCCCCGTAAGTGTGCGTAACCGCGCCCATTTGCCACCGGCATCACACACAGCCTCACATACATCTCGAACAGCGATCACCGGGCCTCCCATCACCTTGGCACGCTTGCCGCATAGAGGGCCGGCGAAATCAGGGAGCGCCCTCGACCGGGGGCCCCATTCGAGACTGAGTGCCACCCCGACGAACCGTCGAAATTCCCACATCGGAGACAGCCCCATGAACGGCAGCACCGTCCGTCACGCCATCGTCCGCAACCTGCGCGCCGCCCAGGCGAAGCCCGTCGCGACCCAGGGCAAGCGGACCGTCGCGGACAAGCGGCCCAAGACCGTCACGCTGTACGGCTGAGCCGGCGCAGGCACCTCCCTGCACCGAACGAACCCAAGAAACAGAACCTTCGAAGAGACGAGCACAAAGATGAACACGCTGAACCGCACCGCCATCCGTCGCCAGATGCTGAGCAACCTGCGCCAGGCCGCCAAGCCCGCCGCCAAGGCGCCCGCCGCCGACAAGCGTCCCCGCACCGTCACGCTGTACGGCTGAGCCGCTCACCTCGGACCACGGAGAAGAAGACGATGAAGACCCTCGATCGCCGCGCCATCCGCACCGAGCTCGTTCGCAACCTGCGTGACAACGCGCGTCGCGCCGCCGCCCCCAAGGCGACGCCGGCCGACAAGCGTCCCCGCACGGTCACCCTCTACGGCTGAGTCTGGCCGGGCGCGGCCGCCTGACGCGGCAGCCGCACCCTGAACAGCGCCCCCGAGCCGCCCGGCGCGTCGTCGATCTCGATGAGGCCGCCGTGCTTCTCGATGATGTCGAGGCTGAGGCTCAGGCCGAGCCCCGTGCCCGCCCCGACCTCCTTCGTCGTGAAGAAGGGGTCGAACACCTTGTCCCGCCGCTCCAAGGGCACGCCGGGCCCGTTGTCGACGACCTCGACGACCACCTGGTGTGGATCGGCGTGGGCGCGCACGACGACGCGCCCGCCCTCGGCGGGCACCGCGTCGAGCGCGTTCTGCAGGATGTTCATGAACACCTGATTCAGCAGCGCGGCGTACACCTCGGCGGGCGGCAGATCCTCCATCTCGTCGACCACCTCGACGCCCCGATCGGCGAAGGGCTTGGCGAGGATCTTGAGGGTGCTGCGGATGCCCTCGCGGATGTCGACCTCTTTGCGCTCGGCCTCGTCGAGCCGCGTGAACACCTTCAGGTCGCGGATGATCCGGTGCACGCGCGCCAGGCCGTCGGCCGTGTCCTCGAACAGCTCGCCCAGCGTCTCGCGCGGATCGTCGAGGCACAGATCCTCGCGCAGCGCGCGGATGCGCTCCACCGTCTCCGGATCGGCCCGCTGCAGCACGGGCTCGGCCTTCTCGTACAGCTCGAGCAGGTCGAGCAGATCCATCAGATCGCGCTGCAGGCTGCCGAGGTTGGTCTGGACGAAGGTGAGGGGGTTGTTGATCTCGTGCGCCACGCCGGCGGTCAGCTGGCCGATCGAGACCATCTTCTCCTGCTGAACGATGCGCGCGTTGGCGATGGCCAGCTCGCGCTCCTGGCGCTCGAGCACCTCGGTCAGCTGGCGCTGGCTGTTGAGCACGTCGACGCTGGTGCGACCGGCGAGCAGGGCCGAGCCGACGACCGCGACGACGAAGCCGTTGAACGAGAACAACGCGAAGTCCCAGTCGCTGACCGGATCGGTGCTGCGCACGTCGTAGGGGATCACCCCGGTGCTGCGCAGGTAGAGCAGGAGCAGGAACAGCCCCGCCTGCAGGCCGGCCAGCGCCCACACGAAGCGGGGCCGATCGCTGAACAGCGGCAGCATGAACAGCAGCATCAGGGGCGTGCCCATCCACGCCGTCTCGAAGTCGCCCTCCTGGTACAGCTGCAGGATGACCACCAGGCTGTCGAGGGCGAGCACGATGGGGATCAGCAGGTTCAGGCGGCGGCGCCGGTAGAAGAACGCCGCGCCGAGCGTGATCAGACCGATGGCGCCGGGCACCCCCCAGCTGAAGGCCAGCCGGCGCGCGTTGGGCTGCAGGTCGAAGAACGTCTCGACGAGCGCGACGGCCACGCCGATGGCGGCCAGCACCGCGTGGGTGATCAGGAACGCCTTGGTGCGCTTCAGCCGGATCGAGGTCGGCCCCTCGAGGACCTCGGCCTGCGTCTCGGTGCGCGCGGCCGCGCTCACGGGGCCTCGGCCAGCCGCGCGATGGCGCGCAGCACGAGCGCGCTGGTGAGCGCCCGCGCGCCGTACCAGCCGTGCTGCATCGCGACGCCGACGGTCACGAAGTAGTCCTCGGCCGGGTGCCCGCCGTCGGGCTCGAGGGCGTCGACCAGCGCGCGCAGCGTGGCCTCGGGCGCGCGCAGCTGACCGGCGCCGGCCAGCGTCCACCCCGCCAGCGCCGTGTCGATGACCCCGCCGAACCGGCCGTCGAGGCGCGCCCGCGCGGTCAGGCGCGCCAGCGCGGCGTCGACGGCGGGCCGCAGCCGCGCGACCTCGGCGGGCTCGTCGCCCAGCACGGTGGTGAGGCAGCGCACGATCAGCGCGTCCACCGTCACCGGCTTGTAGAAGGCGGACGGCGGCGCCTCGGGGCCCGTGCCCGTCCAGTCGGCCAGCGCGCGGGCGCCGGCGCGGACCACCTCGCGGTGCGCGGCGGCGTCCACGGCCCACAGGCCCAGGAGCGCGTTGGCGTTGACCCCCGGGCACAGACCGCCCGCCCAGGTCGCGTCGACGACCGCGCGCTGGTGGGTCCGCCCGTCGCACAGCCAGGTGTGGAAGCGGCCGTCGTCGGTCCGGTTGGCCAGCAGCGCCTCGGCGCCGCGGCGCACCGCCGGATCGCCGGCGCGGCCGCACCGCGCCGCGAGCTGCAGCGCCATGCCGGTGTCGTCGGCGTCGGTCGGGATGTCGGCGTGGCCCGGGTAGTAGCGCCAGCCGTCGCCGTCGGCCTGCGCGAAGATGCACGCCAGGGCGTCGTCGAGCGGCAGCCCGAGGCCCCACAGGGCGTCGCAGATCACCAGGCGGCCGAAGAGGCCGGCGCGCACGTCGGGCGCGCCGAACAGCCCCCAGCGGTGGACCTCGGTCGCCCCGTCGAAGGACGCGTCCGCGGCCAGGAAGCGGCGCGTCGCGTCGACCGCCTCGGCCACCTCGTCGGCGAGGGGGCGCACGGGCGGCGCGGGATCGCCGCGATACTCGGCCAGCGCCTCGACGACGCCGTCGCCCATGTCCAGCAGCTCGGCGGCCAGCTCGGCCAGGATGGGCGGCTCGCCGGCGCGCGCGGCGGCGTCGTCCAGGCGGCCGCGCAGGGTGGCCATCGCGGCGGCCATGCGGTCGCCTGCGCCGGCCTGCACCAGATGCCAGGCGGCCCGCGCGGCGCGATCGGCGGCGTGGCGATCGCCCGCCAGCAGCGTGCGCAGCGCCGGCCCGTGCGTCGGCTGCGCCAGGCCGTGGCGCAGGGGCAGCGTCGGCTTGCCGGCCAGCCAGTCGTCGCTCTCCGGCTGCAGGAACTGGTCGAAGTAGTCGGTCAGCGTCTGCAGCAGGGCGCCGAGGGCCTGGCCGAAGTCGGCCCAGGGGGCGGGATCGAGGCCCGCCAGCAGAGCCGGCCCGGCGAAGAAGACCGCGTACTCGGCGCCGGTCTTGCGCAGCGAGATGTCGAGCGGATCGGCGGCCTCGATGGCGTCGGTGCCTTCGAGGTCGTCCTCCTGCCCGTCGGCCATCTGCAGGCCGCGGGCGGCGAA
This sequence comes from Myxococcales bacterium, assembly GCA_020633465.1. Taxonomy (GTDB): domain Bacteria; phylum Myxococcota_A; class Bradymonadia; order UBA7976; family UBA1532; genus JACKDN01. Next base: position 102,861 of record JACKDN010000016.1, on the reverse strand, counting down.
CAGGCGCATCAACGCGAGGCGCGTGTCGGCGTCGACGTCGGGCAGATCGGCCAAGGCGGCGTCGACGAGGAACAGCAGGCGGCAGGCGTCGTTGAGGTCGAGGCCGACGGTGCGCCGCAGATCGCCGTCGGCGACGTCGTCGGCCACGTCGGCGGCCGAGAAGTAGCAGGCCCCGGCGACCGCGAAGGCCAGCGCGACGTGTTCGGGCAGGCCCAGGGCGGTGGCCAGCCGCAGCGCGTACATGGGCGGGCACCAGGTGCTGCCCGCCTCGGCGCCCTCGACCGGCAGGTGGCGCGTCACGATCGGGTGCAGGCGCGCGACGGTCTCGGGGCGGTCGAGGCGGTCCTCGAGGTGCCGTCGCAGCGCCGCGGCCAGCGCGGACGCCGTCACCGTGGCGCGTCCGCTCGCCGCAGCGTCAGCCGGAAGGTCGAGCCGTTGCCGGGCGCGGACTCGACCACCACCGCCCCGCCGTGCAGCTCGACGATGCGCCGCACGATCGCGAGGCCGGCGCCCGTGCCCGGGTACTCGGTGCGCGCGTGCAGGCGCTCGAAGATCTCGAAGATCTGCTGCTGGTAGTCGTGATGGATGCCGATGCCGTTGTCGCGCACGAACACCTCGACGGTGTCGCCCTCGCCCGGCACGACGCCCACCTCGACGCGCGGCGGATCGCTCTGGTTGAACTTCAGGCCGTTCGAGATCAGGTTCTGGAACAGCAGCACCAGGCGCCCCGCGTCGCCCTGCACCACCGGCAGATCGTCGGCCACCTGCACCTCGGCGCCCCGATCGCGCACCGCCCCCTCGAGCATCTCGAGCGCCTTGCCGACGACGTAGCGCAGCTCGGTCGGCTCGAGCGCGCGCTCGATGTGATCGATCTCGGTGAAGCGCATCAGATCGTCGATCAGCCGGAACAGGTGCTCGGCGCAGCGCTGGATGCCGTCGAGGTAGTGCAGGCCCTCGGGCTGCAGCGGCGGGTCGAGATCGCCGCGCATGAACTGCGTGTAGGCGGCGATGGTGCGCAGGGGCTCCTTGAGATCGTGGGCGACGACGTGCGTGAAGGCCTTCAGCTCGTCGTTGGCCTTCTGCAGCAGCTGGTTGGCGTCGGCGAGCTCGCGCGTCATGCGGCGGTTGAGCTCGCTGACGTCCCAGTGCTCGATGGCGCGCGCCACCATGTGCTCGAGCTCTTCGGGGCTCCACGGCTTGGCCACGTAGCCGAAGATGTGGCCGTTGTTGATCGACCGCACCAGCGCCTGGATGTCGGCGTAGGCGGTGATCAGGATGCGGATCGTGTTGGGGTGGCGCCGCCGCGCCTCGGCGAAGAAGGCGTCGCCGGTCATCTCGGGCATGCGCTGATCACACAGGACGACCGACACGGGCTCCTGATCGAGCAGCTCGAGGGCCTCCTGGGCCCGGGTCGCGCCCAGCACCTTGTACTTCCGCCGCAGCAGGTGCTTGACCGCGGAGACCGTCTGGCGCTCGTCGTCGACCACCAGGATACGGTGGCGCGCCGGGGCCGGTCGCGGTGCCTCCTCGCTCATGGCTCGCCTCGCTGGTGCACGGACGTCCGCCACGTTAAGGGACGAGAGGTCACAGCCCAAGTACTTTGACGCGGGGGGCGCCCCGAGCCGCGCGCGACGCCCTTTCGTCGCGGCGCGCGAAGGTCCATCATCGGCCCGTGGCCTGGGCGCTCGACCTCGGAACGACGAACACCGGCGTGGCCCGCTGGGACGCGGAGGCGGACCGCGCGCGCATGGTCGAGCTGCCGGCGATCTGCCGGCGGCCGGGGCGGGTCGAGCCCCTCGAGGCGCCGCGGCTGGTGCCCTCGGCGACGCAGATGCGCGCGCCGGAGGGCTTCTTCGACCGCCTCGGCCGCTCGCCCTTCTTCCTCAAGCGCGTCTTCTGGGGCCGCCACGCCGACATCGGGCGGGCCGCCCTCGAGCAGAACCAGGGCTGGCGCCACCCGGCCTTCGCCCCCAGCTTCAAGCAGGCCCTCGGCCACGCGCCTCAGCGCACCCTGTGCCGCCTCGAGGGCCAGGCGGTCAGCGCCCGCGAGGTGGCGCGCGCCTTCCTGCGCGAGCTGCTGCGCGACATCGACGCGGTGACCGCCACGCGCGTCCGCGACCTCGTCGTGACGGTGCCCGTCGAGTCCTACGACGCCTACCGCGCCGAGGTGGCGCAGCTGCTGGGCGCCCTGGGGGTCGAGCGGGTGCGCTTCCTCGACGAGCCGGTGGCCGCCGCGCTGGGCTACGGCGTGGGCCTCGACCGGGCGCGCCGGGTGCTGGTGGTCGACTTCGGCGGCGGGACGCTGGATCTGGCCGTCGTGGCGCTCGATCCGCGCGGCGCCGGCGGCGGCCACTGCGAGGTGCTGGCCAAGGAGGGCCGCCCGGTGGGCGGCAACGTCGTCGATCGCTGGCTGCTCGAGGCCTTCGCGGCGCGCATGGACGTGCGGGTCGATCCGAAGGCGACCGAGGGCGACGAGGCGCTGTGGTACCGGCTGCTGCTCGACGAGACGCGGCGGGTGAAGGAGGCCGTGTACTTCGAGCCGCACACCGACTTCGGGCTCGCGCCCCCAGCCGAGCTCCGCGGGGTCGCGGCGCGCCTCGACGGCGGGCGCTGCGATCTGACGGTGGGCCGGGCCGACGTCGTGGCCGCGCTCGAGGCGCGGGGGCTGTACGCGGTGCTCGACGACTGCGCGGACGGCATCGCGCGGCAGCTGGAGGCGGCGGGCCTCGGCGAGGACGCCATCGACGAGGTGTTGATGGTGGGCGGCTCGACGCTGCTGCCCGACGTCTATCCCCGGTTCGAGCAGCGCTACGGCCGCGGCCGGGTGCGGGCCTGGCAGCCCTTCGAGGCGGTCGCCTTCGGCGCGTGCGCCTTCGCCGCCGATCGCGTCGCCCCCTCGGACTTCCTGGTGCACGACTACGCGATCGTCACCTACCACCCCGAGACGCACGAGAAGCAGTTCACCACCATCGTGCCGCGGGGGACGCGCTTCCCCGTCGACGACGTCTGGAAGCGGCAGCTGGTGCCCACCTGCGCCCTCGGCGAGCCCGAGCGCGTGTTCAAGCTGGTGGTCTGCGAGATGGCCGGCGGGGGCGAGCGCCGCTTCGCCTGGGACGCGGAGGGCAACCTGCACCGCGTGGGCGACGGCGCGCGCGCCGAGACGGTCGTGGTGACGCTCAACGAGCACAACCCCACCCTGGGCCACCTCGATCCGCCCCACCCGCCGGGCGAGACGGCGCCGCGCCTCGAGATCGGCTTCGGCGTCGACGCGAACCGCTGGCTGGTGGCCACCGTCTTCGACCTGCAGACGCGCAAGATGCTGATGGAGAAGGCGCCGGTGGTGCAGGTGCTCTGACGCTTCGGCCGGGCGGGCGCCTCAGGCGCCGCCGCCGAGCTCCTTCAGCTCTTCGAAGCCGGGCAGCGTCGACAGATCGGGCACCACGACGATCTCGATGCGCCGGTTCGCCGCCCGCCCCTCGTCCGTCTCGTTGGTCGCCGCCGGCTTGAACTCGGCGTAGCTGGCGCCGCTGACGCGCTGGGGCGCGAGGCCGGCCTCGACCATGGTCTGCACCACGGTCAGCGCGCGCGCCGCCGCCAGCTCCCAGTTCGAGGGGAAGCGGCTGTTGCGGATGGGCACGTTGTCGGTGTGCCCCTCGACCTGGAAGCGCCGGTCGGGGATGTCGGCCAGCAGCTTGGCGACCTCGACGATCGCCTCCTTGCCGTCCTTGCTCAGCCGGGCCTTGCCCGACGCGAACAGCACGTCGGTGGCCAGCTCGACCACCATGCGCCCGTCGACGATCTTCACGCGCAGCCGGCCGGCGTCCATCAGCGGCTTGAAGCGATCGAGCAGCGCGCGGAACTCGTTGACCCGCGCCTCGGCCTCCTTCTTGCGCCGCTCGAGCTCGGTCAGGGCCAGCTGCAGATCGACCATCGACGCCTCGAGGTCGGACTGATCCTTCAGCAGGTGCGTGCGCGTCTGCTCGAGCTCGGCGACCCGCTGCGCCAGCTGATCGCGCTCGACCTGCAGGGCGTCGAGCGCCGCCTTCTCCTTGGCCAGCGCCTCCTCGAGCTCGGTGATGCGCGCCGCCTGCGTCTCGGACGTCTTCTTCAGCGCGTCGTAGGTGCTCTGGCGCACGCAGGCGCTCGCCGCGAACGCGATCAGCAGGGCCAGGGCCAGACGATGTCGATGCATGGGTTCCTCCGAGGCCGACCCAGGGCGCCCCGGCGGGGGGCCGTCGGTCGCCGTCAATGCTGCGGCGTGCAGGTGTACCCGCCGCTGGGGCGCTTCTCGCACACGCCGACCGTGCCGTCCCCCAGACGGCACCGCTGCGCGGGGCGCTGGCAGGCCGCCGCCGAGGGCGCGATCTCGGCGGCGGGATCGGGGGGCGGCGAGCAGCCGGCCGGGGCGACGAGGCAGACCAACGCGCCGAGGGCGCCGCGAAAGGCGTGGTGTCTCATGCCGTGCAAGATGCGCCGGGGCCGGGCGGCGTCGCGCCCACCCCCCGGTGCCCGCGCGGGGCGGGGCGTGCTACGGTGCGGTGACCCGGGGGGCCGGCGGGGCACGGGACGCCGCGGGCGCGGCGCCGCGCGGCGCTGGCACCTCCCTTGCTCGAACGTCGAACCGGGCGCCCGGCGCCGGCCATCGCCGGCCGGCCCCATCGGAAGGAGGCGACATGACCTGGCGAGATCCCCGCAGCGTGCTGGTGCCGGTGGACTTCTCGAAGGCAGCGTTCCACGCCGTCGAGGAGGCCATCGCCTTCGTCGGCACCCCGTCCAAGGTGCATGTCGTGCACGTCCTTCAGCCCCTGCCGGTCACCACGCCCGGCGTCGTCTGGGGCGAGGTGGACGAGGCCTCGCGGCGGGCCCACGTGCTCGACGCGCTGGGCAAGGAGCTCGGCGACAAGGGCGCCACGCTGCACGTGCAGTTCGGTGATCCCGGGCGCAGCGTCGCCACGCTGGCCGACGAGCTCGACGTCGATCTAATCATCCTGCCGTCGCACGGCCGCTCGGGCCTACCCCGCCTGCTGCTGGGCTCGGTGGCCGAGCGCGTGCTGCGCCTGGCCCACAAGCCGGTGCTGGTGCTGCGGCACAAGGATCTGAACGGGTGACGCGGTGAAGCGCCGCGCCGCCCGACGGATCGTCCTCACCGGCGGACCCGGCGGCGGCAAGACCACCGCCGCCGATCTCTTCCGCCGCGAGCTGCAGGAGGCCGTCCGGCTGGTGCCCGAGGCGGCCACCATCCTCTTCGGCGGCGGCTTCCCCCGCGGCGGCCCGCCCGAAGCCCTGCGCGCCGCCCAGCGCGCCATCTACAGCGTCCAACGCAACCTCGAGGACGTCGTCGCGGCGCTCGACGGCGACCGCCTGCTCTTGTGCGACCGCGGCACCCTCGACGGCGCGGCCTACTGGCCCGAGGGACCCGAGGCCTTCTTCGTCGACCTGAACACCACGCTCGACGTCGAGCTGGGGCGTTACGACGCGGTGATCTTCTTCGAGAGCGCCGCCGTGGGCGGCCTGTCGGTGCAGAGCGGCAACCCGGTGCGCACCGAGACCACTCGTCAGGCGGCCGAGCTGGACGCGAAGCTGCGCGCGCTGTACGGGCACCACCCGCGGCTGACCTTCGTGCGCCACGATCCCAGCTTCTTCCGGAAGATCACGATGGGCCTCGCCGCCCTCGAGCAGGCGGTGACGGCCCTGGGCCGCGACCCCCACTGAGCCCCCGGCCCGGCGGCCTCACTCGGCCGGCAGCGGCTCGGCGACGTCCCAGCCGCCGGGCTCGGCGGCGTGCACCTCGAAGCGGCAGGCGTCGGGACCGGCGTCGGCGCCGCACGCCTCGGCGGCCCGCGCGACGCAGGCGGCCTCGACGCCGTCGTCGGGCACCGTCGCCTCGATCGCCGCCGTGTTCATCTGGATGGCCACCGCGCCCTCGACCGGCGCCTCGCCGCCCTCGCCGCCGACCGCCGGGCCCGCTCGGTAGACGGTGCAGCGGCGCGGGGCCGCGCTGGCCGGCGCCGCGGCCGGCGCCGCCTCTCCGCCGCTGGCCGGCGCGCGCATCGCCCCCATCTGCTCGAGCTGCGCGCGGAACTTCTCGCAGGGATCGACGTCCTCGAGGCGCGGCGTGAAGTACACGTAGTCGAAGCGCTCGACCGGGTAGTCGCCGGGCTGGTCCTTGCCGGCGCGCACCTCGACGAAGCCCACGCTGAGCACCTTCTTCGCGCCCTGCCGCCGCAGGTACAGCGGCACGCCGACGTCGCGCCGGGCGTGGCCGGCGCCGGCGATCAGCACGCGCGGCCCGTCGGCCTCGATCACGCGCGCCGCCATCCACGCGTCCTTGAAGCGCTGCGCGTCGGCCATGGGCGCGACCATCTTCTCGGGCGCGTAGCCGCAGTGCGTCTCGCGGATCTCGTCCTCGAGCGCCTTCTGCTGCTCGGGGGCCAGCGGATCGAGCTTGAGCAGCGGATCGAGGCGCAGCCCTTGGCGCATCACGGTGCGCAGGCGCCCGGCGCTCGGGTGGGCCGCGAGGATGGGCGCCGCGCGATCGAGCGCCGCGGCGAAGACCGGCTCGTACAGCACGAAGTGCGGCCAGCCCGAGTCCTCCCAGGCGACCGCCGTCGCCACCGCCTGGGTGGTCGTCGGCCCCTGGGCCAGGGCCGGCGCGTCCTCCTCGTCCAGCATCTCGAAGGCCACCGCGCCCACCCGCGCCAGGTGGTGGATGATCCACGCCTGCAGGTGGTGGTGATCCGGGTTGTCGTGCTTCTCGCCCAGCACCACGACGTCGGCCTCGGCCAGCGCCTCGACCAGATCGTCCGGGCCGAGGAAGGTGTCGCGGTCGGCCGACCAGACGCGTCCGACGAGGGGGTTGTCGGCGTAGTGGTAGGTGCTCCAGTTGCCGGCGGGCGAGGCGCGGCCGCCGCAACCTTGGAGCAGGGCGAGCACGATCGGGGCGAGCAGACAGCGCATCGGACCATCATGGGTCGCCGCCGGACCGTGAGCAAGCGGCCCGGACCGGTATACTGCCCCGCATGCCCCGGATGCTGACCCTCGGCGCCCTCAAGCGCGTCGCCCTCCTGTTGGCCGTCGCCCTCACCGCGGGCGCCGTCACCTTCCTGTTCCTGTTCGATCCGGACGACGTCATCGACGCCGAGCGGGACCGCTGGATCCCCGCCCTGCGCCACCGGCTGGGGCGCGACGTCTCGGTGGGCGCCATCGACACCGCCTTCTGGCCCGACCTGGGCGCCGAGGTGCGCGACGTCGTGATCCACGGCCAGCGCCCGGGCGATCCGCCCCTGCTGCGGTTGAAGCGGGCGCGGGTCCACTTCGCCCTCTGGTCGGCCATCCGCTCGGCCGGGACCGACCTGCACGTCACCGGCGTCACCCTCGAGGGCCTCGAGGTGAACCTGGTGCGCCGCGCGGACGGCAGCCTGTCCTACGCCGACGTGGTGGGGCGCCTGCGCAAGGGGCCGCCCCGCGAGGGCGCGCCCCCCGATCCGATGCGCCCCGAGGTGCGCCGCTTCCTGCAGAACCTGCGGCTGGACGCGGTGACCCTGGCCGACGCCGCCGTGCGCCTGCGCGACGAGGCCACCGGCGGCGCCCCGGTCGACGCCCGCATCGACCAGATCAACCTCGACCTGCGCGACGTGGCGCTGGTGAGCCCCATCGAGCTGACCGTGCGCGCCGCGGCCCTGGCCGACGCCCCCAACGTCATGATCGGGCTGCGCTTCGGCCCGCTGCCCATCGGCCGCAAGGGGCCGACCCCCCTGCATCACCTGCGCTTCGAGGCCGACGACCTCGATCTGTCGCGGCTGGCCCCCTACCTGGGCGACGCCGCCCCGGTGCGCATCGACAGCGCGCGGCTGACGGCTCGACTGGACGTCCGGGATCCGCTGGCGCGCGCCGGGGGCACGCGGGTGCGCGGCGCGCTGGACGTCAGCGACCTGTCCGTCGGCGGCGGCGCGCCCTTCCACCTGCACGTCGAGCCCACCTTCGACCTCGACCTGAAGCAGGGCGTCTTCACCCTCGACGGCCTCGTGGTGGCCCTCGACGACATGCGGCTGACCGCCGACGGCACGGTGCGCGGCTTCCTGTTCGGCTGGCCGGTGTTCGACGGGGTCGCGGTGCGCACCGAGGGGCTTCAGCTGGACCGCCTGCTGAGCCACCTGCCCGATCTGGCGCGGCGCCTGCCCGCGGGGACCGAGCTGGCCGGCCCCGCGTCGCTGGCGGTGACCGGCGGCGGCACGCTGCGGGCGCAGCAGGCGCAGGTGCGGATCGAGCTCGAGGGCGCCCGGGTGCGCCTGCCCGGGCTGCTGGACAAGCCGCCGGGCGTCGCGATGGACGTGCAGGCCGCCGCGCAGCGGTCGAGCGACGCGGTGAAGGTCGAGCGGCTGCAGGCGACGCTGGGCCCGATGGCGGTGCGCCTGAGCGGCCAGGTCGAGCACTTCGAGGCGCCGCGCTATCGGCTGGAGGGCGGCACGGGCGCCTTCGCCATCGACGCGCTGGTGAAGCTGCTGCCGGGGGTGCGCGACGCGATCCCCGAGGACGTCCACTTCGCCGGCACGGGCGAGGTGCAGCTGCGCGCCGCCGGCGGGCCCGGCGCGCTGGACGCGGCGCTCGAGGTGCGGCTCAGCGACGCCGACGTGCGGCTGCCGGCCATGGCGACCGTGGTGGGCGGCGGCACGCTCGAGGCCACGGCGAAGGGGGATCCGGGGGTCGCCGTGGACGTGGCGGCCGCGGTCGACCTGGGCGGGCTGACCGTCGAGGCGCCCAGCCTGCGCAAGCCCGCCGGCGTGCCGTGGGCGGCGGCGATGACCGCCCGAGTCGAGCCGACCCGCGCCACCATCCTCGACCTGAAGGCGACGCTGGGCCCGGCCACGTTCGCGGGGGCCGGCGGCCTCGAGCGCTCGCCGCGCCGGCTGGCCCTGGCCGGCGATCTGGCCACCTTCCCCGTCGCCGCGGTCGCCGATCTGCTGCCCGCCCTGCCCCTGGGCCCCCTGCGCGCGGCGCGGCTCGGCGGCCGCCTGTCGGTCGCCGGTGACCCCCTCGAGATCGGCAGCCTGGCCTGGAGCCTGCGCGACCTCGAGGCCACGCTGGGTCGGTCCGGGCGGGTCTCCGGCTGGGCGCGGGTCACCGCGGGCGCGGTGCCGACCGCCGCCTTCGAGCTGACCGCGGCGGGCGTGAATCTCGACGCGCTGGCGCCGCGCGAGGCGGCGCCGGCGTGGGTGCGGCGGTTGACCGGCGAAGGGAAGCTGATGCTCGAGGCGGTGCGCGCGGCGGGGGCGCCGGTCGCGGCCTGGGCGGGCACGCTGGCCCTGCGCGACGGGCAGGCGCGGATCGAGCCGGCCGCGCCCGAGCTGGCCGCGACGCTGGCGGCCGTGCTCTACGGCCCGCCGGCCGCGACGCCCTGACCGGACACGCCGCTCACGGCCCGCCGTCGACCGGCGCGCCGATGGTGCAGGGCGCGGGCGTGCAGGGCGTGCCGTCGCCGCCGGGGCGGCAGCCGGTGAAGCAGCCGTCGATCACCGTGGGCGATCCGCCGAAGCTGATGTTGGCGGTCCAGACGCCGAGGGCCAGCGTGTCGACCACCAGATCGCCGTCCGCGTCCCGCGGCTCGACCGAGCCGTTCAGCCGGAACGCGCCGTCGCCGTCGAAGGTCAGGTTGCCGATCTGCTCGATCAGGATGTCGCTCAGCGCGGCGACCAGCACGTCCTCGCACAGCCCGCTGTCGGGCTCACCCACGGCGTCGTTGATCGGCTCGCACGGGATGAGGGTGTCGAGCACCTCCTGCACGGTCACCGGGCCGTCCGTGCCGGTGATCGCCGGGATGAGCCACTGCGTCGCGAGGCCCAGCAGGATGCTGCCGTAGTGCAGCGTCATCGAGTGCTCGCTGATCGTCATGCGCACGCCCTCGATCTGGCCGTCGAAGGGCCCGGCGACCGGCCGACGGTCGACCTCGAGGTCGCCGAAGGTGAACTCGCGCGTGCACATCTCGCCGGGCGGGCAGCCGTTGTTCCAGTCGAAGCGCAGCTTCTGCCAGCGGTTCTCGTTGCCCGGCAGCAGCCCCTCGGGCGTCGGGTAGCTGGCGACGAACTCCATCTCGCCCACGATGGTCAGGTTGCCGGCGATCTCGACCAGATCGCTCAGCACCGTCAGCACGTCCAGCAGGGCGCGCGGCGCGTTGTTCTCGAAGACGTTGTCGATGATCGGGCCGCCGATGCGCTCGGCGATGGTGCACAGGGTGTCGTTCTCGGTGATCAGGTCGCAGAACAGCTGCACCACGGCCATGCCGCGCTCGCCGTCGCCGTTGCCCAGGATGCGCACGATCTCGAGCACGTCGGCGACGGTGTTCAGCGTGTCGTTCTCGCTCTGCTCGAGCAGCGCGGTCAGGTCGAAGGCGCTGACCACCGTGTAGCGCCCCTTGAACTCGAGGGGCAGGTCGGTCGCGTCGACGGCGACCTCCTTCAGCATGCCCTCGTCGATGGTGACGCCCTCCTGGCAGCCGAAGGCCACCACGGCGTTGTTGGCGTTCTGCAGCACGCCGGTGACCGTGACCGTCTCGGTGCCCAGGTCACCCAGCGTGGCGCTCTTGTCCACCTCGTCGTAGGGCTCGATGTTGGCGCTGAACTGCGCCCCCAGCAGGTTGGTCGCCGACAGGCGCAGCTGCTCGCAGGTCTGCCCGGTGAACAGGTCGACGCGGGCGCGGGCGATCTGCGGATAGCCGTAGCGGCCGGTCATCGTGTCGTAGTTCACCGTCACCGACAGGCCGCCGGTGCCCGGCGTCGCCACGGCGATCTCCCAGGTGACCGGGGCCGCGCCCTCGGCGCTGGCGGTGACCCGCATGCTGACCGGCCGCGGCCCGGCGACGAACGTGACGGTGGCCTGGCCGTTGGCGTCGGTGGTCGTGTTCAGGCTCGACAGCCCGCTGCCCTCGACGCCGCCCGGCGCCGGCATGCCGTCGGCGTCGGCCTGCGTGAGGCTGATGCGGCCGTTGGGCACCCCCCCGTTGGCGTCGACGTAGCGCACGGTGAGCGTCGACATCGAGTTCAGCGGCACCAGCAGCCGCCGCTCGCCGACGATCTGCAGCTCGCGCGCGCCCGGGGGCAGCGGACCGCCGCCGCCCATGTCCGGGGCCGGCGGGGCCGCGTCGCCGACCGGCCCGACGCCCATGTCGTCGGAGGGCGTGTCGCCGCCGCCGCCGCTGCTGCTGCTCGAGTCGCTGCAGGCCACCGCGAACAGCGCCAGCAGCGAGGCCAGGAGGGTGGACGAACGAAGGTGGTGCATGGCTTCTCCCCAGAGCGCCGCGCAGCGGACGTCGCTGTCGCATCGCGGTGAGGCTGCTTTAGCCCGCGGGGGCCGCTCGGGTCAACGTCGACGACCGCCGTTCAGCGGGCCGCCTGCACCTGGTTGCGGCCGCCGCGCTTGGCCTTGTAGAGCGCCTGGTCGGCGGCCTTCAGCACCGCCTCGGGCGTGCGCCGATCGCCGGCGCGATCGGCCACGCCGAGGCTGGCGGTGACGGTCACCTTCTTCGTGCCCGCCCCGCGCCCCCGCCCCTTCTTGCCGGCGGCCTTCTTCTTGGGGCGCGCCGCCTGCCGCACGCTGAAGGGCGTCTCGGCGATCGACGCGCGCAGGCGCTCGAGCGTGTCGAGCACCGCGTCGGCCCGCTTGCCGGGGAAGACCACCGCGAACTCCTCGCCGCCGTAGCGGAAGGGGCGCCCGCCGCCGCCGACGCGGGCCAGCCGCCGCGCGACCATGCGCAGCACCTCGTCGCCCACGTCGTGGCCGTACTTGTCGTTGAACTTCTTGAAGAAATCGACATCGACCATCGCGACGCTGTAGCGCCGGCCGACCTGCGCGAGCTGCGCGTCGAAGGCCCGCCGGCCGGGCAGGCCCGTCAGCTGATCCAGCCACGCCATGTGATAGCTCGCCTGCGCCACCGCGACGCCCAGGCACAGGCTGGCCGCGGTCAGCAGGTCGGTGCCGGGGGGATCGTGCAGGGCCAGGGCGGTGGCGACCAGCGCGGCCAGCGCGCCGCCGCACTCGGGCGCGCGGGTGCGGACGAAGCGGGCGACGATGATCAGCGCGGCCAGCGCGAAGGCCCAGACGGCCAGCTCGGGCAGCGGGGTCAGGTCGGCGGGCAGCAGCCAGCGCTCGGTCAGCCGGGCGCGCAGGCCGGGCCAGCGCGGGGCCGCGACGTGCGCGCCCACCGCGGGCAGCGCGATCAGCAGCGCGCGCGCGCCGCCCCGCAGGGTGAACAGGCCGCGCTCGCCCAGCAGGAACAGCAGGGCGGCGGTCAGCGGGGGCGTGACGCTCAGCACCAGCGGGCCCCAGCCGGCGGGCACGCCGGGCAGGCTGGGCCGGCCCTGCGCCCAGGTCAGCGCCAGCAGCATCGCCGCGAAGTAGAACAGCCGCCCCTGGCGGAAGCGCCAGGCCAGCGCGAGCACGACGGGCAGCAGCAGGAAGGGCGCGTGGGTGCGCAGGGGCGCCAGATCGACGGGCAGCGCGCCGGCGCGCGGCAGCGCCAGCGCGGCGGCGGCCACCACCGCGGCGGGGGCCAGCCAGGTCAACCAGGACTGAAGCGCCGCCTTCATGGGCCGAGGCTAACCCGGACCGCGCGGCGCGTCGAATCGAGGTGGGTCGATGTGCGCAGGCGAGCGCCGCGGGCTCACTCGGGGCCCTCGAGATCCTCCGCCCGCACGAAGCCCTCGGCGCCGACCAGCGCGCCGCTCTGCACCCGCACCTTCCAGAACTGTCCGCGCGCCAGCACCTGCAGCCGCGTGCCGGCCTCGAGCGTGCCGCGCGCGCGGCTGTCGGCGTGCGCCACCCGCAGCAGCGCCATGCTCTTGCCCGCGACGACGATCGAGCGCACGCCCCCGGCGCCCGCGTCGGGCAGCGGCGGCACCGGCGGCGCCTCCTTCTCGACCACCTCGCCGGCGACCTCGACGATCACGAACTCCACCCGCCGGTTCTTCTCGGGCGAGCCCTTCTCTTCGTGCGGCACCAACGGCCGCGTGCTGCCGTAGCCCTCGGCCAGCAGGCGCTCGGGCGCGATGCCCCGCCCGATCAGGTAATCGCGCACCGCCTGCGCCCGCGCCCGCGACAGCGGCACGTTGATGCGCGGCCCGGCGAACTTGTCGGTGTGCCCCTCGACGCGCAGCTTCGTGATCTGCGGGTTGGCCTTCAGCGTGCTGGCCACCTGCCCCAGCACGTCGTGGCTGACGGCGCGGATGGTCGCCTTGCCCAGATCGAAGTACACGCGGTCGAGGATCTCGATGCGCTCGCGCGTGATCTGCACCTTGGCCACGCCCTCGTCGGGACAGCCGTCCTCGTCGTCGACGCCGTTGATCGTCTCGGGCTCGAGCGGGCAGCGATCGTCGCCGTCGAGGATGCCGTCCTTGTCGTTGTCGGGATCGGGGCAGCCGTCGGCGTCCTCGAAGCCGTCGGCGTCCTCGGGCTCGAGCGGGCAGCGGTCGTCCCCGTCGAGCACGCCGTCGCCGTCGTTGTCGGGATCCGGGCAGCCGTCGTCGTCCTCGAAGCCGTCGGCGTCCTCGGGCTCGAGCGGGCACCGGTCGGCGCCGTCGAGCAGGCCGTCCCGATCGTTGTCGGGATCGAGGCAGCCGTCCGCGTCCTCGAAGTCGTCGTGATCCTCGGGCTCCATCGGGCAGCGGTCGTCGACGTCGAGGACGCCGTCCAGATCGTTGTCGGGATCCGGGCAGCCGTCGGCGTCCTGGAAGCGGTCGGCGTCCTCGGGCGCGTCGGGGCACTGGTCGACGTCGTCGAGCAGGCCGTCGCCGTCGCGGTCGCGATCGCGCCGCCACCAGGCGAAGCCGAGCACCGCGCGCACGTCGGGCGAGCCGTAGTCGGCCACGACGCCCCAGCCCGCGCCCAGCGTGAAGACGCCGCCGAAGGGGGCGAACCACCGCCCGCCCAGCAGGGCCTCGAGGGGGCGCGAGGCGCTCTCGTCGGCGAAGTCCTCGACGCCCACCGCGCCGAAGACCTCGCCCAGGAGCCGCACGTCGCGGTGCACGTCGTAACCGACGCCGGCGCCGTAGGTGACCTCGTTGCCGACCGTGACGTTCTCGATCTGCGCCGAGTCGAGGCGGGCGCGGAAGCCGGCGTTGGCCGCGGCCCGGAGGTCGGCCACCCGCACCTCGACGGCCACCTTCGGGTTGATCGTGGTGGTGCCGGCCGCCTGGAAGCTGGCCTCGTCGCCGGTGGGCAGGCTGACCGGCACCGCGAAGGCCACGGCCAGCGCGCCGTCGAGGCCGCCGTACAGGTTCACCTTGGGGATCAGCCGGACGTCGCCGAGCGTCGCGCCCTCGCTCGCCAGGCCCCGGGGATCGTCGCCCGCCACGGTGACGCCGAAGGGCACGTCGAGCGTGACCTCGATGACGTCGACGATGCCGTAGGTGAGCATCGCGTCCGCGGTGGCCATGTGGCGGACGATGGCGTCGATGACCTCGCCGTCCGCGTCGCGCCGCACCAGCGGCTGGTAGCCGTAGTTCAGCACCAGCGACGGGACGAAGCTGGCGCCGGGCGCTGTGCCGCCCCCCTCGACCGAGAAGTAGTTCCACCCCCCGGCCGCCGGCTCGAAGTTCTGGACGTCCTGCGCCTGCGCGACGCCCAGCGCGAGCCACAGGGCGATCCCGCCCGCCACGATGCGTCGGGCTGCCATGCCCACCCCCTCGGTCCCCTCCCGGTCGGGCGATTCTCGTCACGGGGGGACCACGCTGACAAGCTCTTCCGGCCCACCGAGGCCCAGATACCGCACATTCCTTGAGCGCCGAACGCCGGGATGGGTATCTTGACCCATTGCAAAGCGCGAGGCGGTCGACAGGGGGGACACGTGCGCGGATCCACTGCCCGGATGCTTCTGCTGGCCGGTCTGTCGCTGGCCTCGCCGGCCGCCGCTCAGGGCGATCCGCCCGAGGCCTTCTCCGTGGTGACCGTGCCCTGGGTGGGCACCGCCCCCGAGGTGCCGCACGACGCGGTGGACGGCGAGTGGCACTTCTTCCAGGCCGTGGCGCGCGGCCCCTGCGACCAGACCATCCAGTTCCGCTGGGACTTCGACGGTGACGGCGCCTGGGACACCGACTGGGCCAACGCGCCGAACCGCTGGAACCTCGGCGCCCAGCACACCCTGCCGGCCCAGCCCGAGACGCGCCTGTTCGTGGCGCGCGTCGAGGCGCGCTGCGGCGCCGAGGGCGAGCCCCGGAGCGCCGAGTTCTTCCTGCGCGTGCGCGTCGACCCCACCCGCACGCACCGCGTGAACCGCGCCATCTCGAACGCCCTCTGGCACGCGCACGCCAACATGAGCCGCGATCCCGCCACCGCCCGCGCCTGGTGGGGCGTCCAGTCGGACATCGTCACGTCGCTGGCGACGCAGGCGATGATGAACCGGGGCCACCGCGCGGGCGTGGATCCCGCGGTCGACCCCTACGTCGAGGACGTGCAGTGGGGCCTGCACTACATCGCCAGCCGCCTGTCACGGGTGAACCTGTCCACGCAGTCCGAGGGGGTCGAGCCCGATCAGAACGGCAACGGCTACGGCCTGCGCGGCAACGGCAACGAGAACTACCAGAACGGCCCGGTGCTGGAGGCGCTGGCCAGCTGGGGTGATCCCGATTACGTGCTGCCCGCCGATCTGGGCATCGCCGAGGTCCGCGGGCGGCGCCTCGGCGACGTGGTGCAGGACAACGCCGAGTACTTCTGGTGGTCGCAGTCGGACATCCAGTGGGACAGCACCATCGTCGGCGGCTGGACCTACAGCGCAAACGGCGGCGTCGACACGTCGCAGATCGGCTGGACGGCGGTGGGCCTGTTCGCCGCCGAGGTGAACGGGGGGGTGCAGACGCCCAGCTGGGTGAAGGACCGCCTCTACAACGCGGCCCGCTACACCAGCTCGACCCTGTGCAACGGGCCGGCGGGCGGCTACGGCTACAACAACAGCTGCACCCACGGGCACAACATCGCGCGCTCGGGATCGATGCTCAACGCCCTGGGCTTCGCGCTCAGCCGCAACCCGAACGATCAGCGGGTGACCGACACCGTCAACTTCCTGCGCAACAACTGGGGCGGCGTGGGCAACTGGGGCAACAACCTGGGCAACTTCTACGCGATGTTCCAGGTGTCGAAGGGCATGCGGTCCTACGTGCCGGCCTTCGAGCGCATCGGCGACGACGCCTTCGACTGGTACGCGGTGTACGCCGACTGGCTGATCGGCGAGCAGCGCGCCGACGGGTCGTGGACGGGCGACAACACCTGGATCGGCAACGACGCGCAGCTCTGCACGGCGCTCGGGCTGCTGGTGCTGATCCCCACGGTGTTCGAGGCGCCGCCGGTGGCCGTCGCGGCGGCCAGCCCGGTGCTGGCCGGGCCGGGCGACCAGGTCACCTTCAGCCACCGGCAGTCCTACTCCCCCGATCCCGGCGTGGCGCTGACCGCCTACCGGTGGAACTTCATCGACTACCCCGAGGGCCTCGATCTGAACGGTGACGGCGACTTCACCGACGCCGGCGAGGCGGCCCCCGAGGACGTGAACGGCAACGGGCGCGTCGATCTCGACGAGATCGTCTGGGACTTCGAGACCGACGATCCGGACCTCCGCCCCACCTTCACCTACGCCCCCACGCTCGGCTTCGGCGAAGAGGTCACCTACCGGGTGACGCTGCAGGTCGAGGATCAGGTGGGCCGCGCCGACATCGACGACGAGTCGGTCATCGTGCGCATCGCCGTCATCAACCACCCGCCGGTCGCCCTGCCGCACCCGAGCGGCGATCCCGATCGCACCTACGACGTGGTGCCCGGGCGCACCTACCTGCTCGACGGCAGCCGCAGCTTCGACCCGGACAGCGACGATCCCCCGTTCGACGGTTTCCCGGCCGACAGCCTGACCCTGCTGGCCTGGGATCTCGACCAGGACGACGTCTTCGAGGCGGTGGGCGCGCAGGTGCCCTTCGCCATCCCCGCGGAGTGGGCCATCGGCACCACCCGCGTGCGCCAGTTCCGGGTGTGCGACGACGGGCGCTGGATCGGCCTGACCGACGAGCAGTGCGGCGGCGACTGCTCGCTGTGCGCGCAGCACTCGGTGAAGTTCCGGGTGGTCGAGAACCAGCCCCCCGTCGCGCGCGTGGCGCCCTACGACCTGCTCGACGAGGGCGGCAGCCTGCGCCTGAGCGCGGCGCCGTCGCGGGATCCCGAGGGCGGCGATCTGACCTACGCCTGGGACTGCGGCGATCTGCCGACGGTGGCCGAGGGCGCGGATCTGCAGATCGACGCCGCGGCCCTCGACGGCCCGCTCGACGGCGCGCGCTTCGACTGCAACCTGACGGTGACCGACGACCTCGGCGTCTCGAACACCGCGATCGTGCCGGTGGATCTCGTGAACCGGCCGCCGATCGTCGAGTCGGTGGTGGTGATGGGCGCGCCCGAGGGCGAGCCGGTGACCGTGACCGTGACCGCGACGGATCCCGCCGCCGACGACGCCGGCATCCTGCGCTACAGCGTCGACTGCGACGGCGACGGCATCCTCGACGTGCTCGATCGGCCCGAGCCGGTGCTGATCTGCGAAGGGCTCGACGACGGCACCTACGTGATCGCCGTGCTGGTGACCGACGACGACGGCGGGCAGACGGTCTTCCGCCCGGCGCCGATCGAGATCACCAACCGGCCGCCGACCCTCGAGGCGCCGCCCTGCCCCGCCGCGGTCGAGGGGGCGCCGGTCGCGCTGCAGCTCCTGGCCAGCGATCCCGGCGGCGAGGGCGATCCCCTCACCTGCCGGCTGGCCGCGCCGGCGCCGGCCGGGGCGCGCATCGACGCCGCCGGCTGCCGCGTCACCTGGACGCCCACCTACGCCCAGGCCCGCGCCGGCGCCACCGACTTCCGGGTGGTGGTGCGCGACGACGAGGGCGCCGAGGCCGAGGCCAGCTTCACCTGCAGCGCCGCCTACCTCGACGCCGACGAGGACGGCCTGCCCGACACCTGGGAGGGCGAGAACGGCCTCGATCCGACGCAGGACGACTGCGACGCGGACGCCGACGGCGACGGGCTGAGCAACTGCGAGGAGTTCGACGGCGGCACCGATCCCAACGGGCACGATGGGGCGACGCCGCCCATCCTGATCGCGCCGGTGGACGGCGCGCGGGTGCCGACGCCCACGCCCGACCTCGTGCTGCGCAACGCCCGCAGCCCCATCGGCCGGCCGCTGGCCTACGAGTACACGATCTTCGCCGACGCCGAGCTGAACCAGCAGGTGGCGCGGTCGGCCCTGGTCGACGAGGGCGACGAGCAGACGATCTGGGCGACGCCGGCCGACGCCGCGCTGGCCGAGAACACGACGTACTGGTGGACGGCGCGCGCGCACGACGGGCTGGGCTTCGGCGACTACGCGCCGCCCGAGGCCTTCGTGGTCGACGCGGTGGACGAGCCGCCGACCGCCCCGCGCATCGCCGCGCCCGAGGACGGCGACCAGCTGCGCACCGATCGTCCGGTGCTCGCCGTCGACGAGGCGACCGATCCCGATCCCGACGACACGCTGACCTACGAGTGCGAGGTCGCGCGCGACGCCGGGTTCGCGATGGTGAGCGCGACCGGCGGCGCCACCGGCGAGGGCGACGGCCAGGTGGACGTGCGGCTGAGCGAGGCGCTCGAGGAGAACCGCGCGTACTTCGCGCGCTGCCGCGCGGTGGACGGCCGCGGCGTGGCCGGGCCGTGGTCCGAGACGGTCGGCTTCAGCGTGAACCAGGCCAACGAGCCGCCGACCGCGCCGACCATCGTGTTCCCCGCGCACGAGGCGGTCGTAGGCGATCCGGCGGTGACGCTCGAGGCCGGGCCGGCGACCGATCCCGAGGGCGACGCGCTGACCTACCGCTTCTGGCTCAGCCGCGACGCGCGCTTCCCCGAGGCGGACACCTGGGTGAGCGACGAGATCGCGCCCGGCGAGGACGGGGCGATCACGTTCCCCGCGCCCGAGCTGCTGGCCGACGACGCCGACTACTTCTGGCGCGTGCGCGCGCGCGACCCCTTCGTCGCCGGCCCCGCGGCCACCGCGCGCTTCCGGGTGGATCAGGGCAACCGGCCGCCGACGACGCCGCGCCCCCTGAACCCGGCCGCCGACTCGATCAGCACGCCCAGCCCGCGCTTCATCTGGGGCGCGGCCAGCGATCCGGACGGCGATCCGCTGCGCTACACCGTGCGGCTGTTCGACGCCGAGGCGGACGAGCCCCGCTGGACCACCGACACGGCCGGGCTGGTGGCGCCGCTGGGCGAGGCGTTGCCGCCGGGCGCCTACGTGTGGGACGTGCGGGCGCAGGATCCGGGCGGGCTGACCAGCGACTGGTCGGCCCCCACGCCCTTCGAGGTGCCCGCGCCGCCGCCCGCGCCCGACGCCGGTCCGCTGCCCGACATGGCGGTGCCCGACGCCGCGCCGGCGCCGGACGCAGCGCCCGAGGTGGACATGGATCCCACCGGCGGCAGCGGCGACGGCGTCGACCAGCGGGACGGGGGGGTCGACGGCGGTGATCCCGCGGGCGATCTGACCGGCGGCGGCTGCTATTGCGACGCGGGCACGCGCGGCGGCGCCCCGATCGGCGCCGCGCTGCTGCTGGCGCTGCTGGCCGTGCTGCGCGGCCGCCTGCGCAAGGCGCGCGCCCCGCGCCGCTGACGCCCCCCGAGCCCGGCCCCGACCCGGGCCGGCTCGCCCTCCGCCGCCGACCCCCTCTCCGCGCCACGCGCCCGACCCCGCACGCGAACCGCGACGCCGCCGCGCAGGCGCGCATCGTTGGATCGTGACATCGCGCCCGTGGCCCCCGCCCGCTTCACACAACTTCACGCACGGAACACGAAACGAACGTTCGATTGTGAGCATCCTCTGGCGGGGTCGACGGACGCACTGGGGGCGAGATGGACTGGGCGACCATGGTGGGCTGGCTGCGGGGCTCGCTGAGCGCCGAGGCCCGCGTGTGGACCGCGCTGGCGCCGGCCCTCCTCCTGACGGCGTACATGATCCTGGGCCTGGGGGTCTTCTGGCTGCGCGGCGAGCGCCACGACGCCGAGCTCGAGCGCCGCGGCGCCAGCGCCATCCTCGGCCGCTTCGTCCGCAACTACTTCGCCTGGATCACCCGCCCCCTGTTCGTCCTGCTCGAGCGCGCCGGCCTGCCCCCCGCCGCGCTGACCACCCTGTCGGTGCTGCTGGCCCTGGCCGCCGCGGTCGCCCTGGCCGCCGGCCGCTTCGCCCTCGGCGGCTGGCTGTTCATCTTCGCCGGCTTCTGCGACTTCTTCGACGGCCGCCTCGCGCGCGCTCAGGGCACCGCCTCGAAGCAGGGCGAGGCGCTCGACTCGATCCTCGACCGCTACGCCGACGCCCTCGTCCTGATGGGCCTCGCCTGGTACTACCGCGAGACCTGGGTGCTGGGCGCCGTGTTGGCCACCCTGGCCGGCTCGATGCTGGTCAGCTACATCCGCGCGAAGGGCGCCTCGCTGGGCCACGACATCAAGGTGGGCCTGCTGCAGCGCCCCGAGCGCATCGCGCTGCTGGGGGCCGCGACCGCGCTGAGCCCCGTCTTCTCGGCGCTGGTCTTTCCCGACGTCGCGCGCCCGATGCACTGGCCCGCGGCCGTCGTCCTCACCGTGCTCGCGGTGGGCACCAACGTGACCGCCCTGCACCGCCTGGCCGCCCTGCTGGGCGCGCTCGGCGGCGGACCGCGCCGCGCGGCCGGCCTCACCGGGCGCGGCAGCGTGTGGCGCGGCACCGTGGCCGCCGTCGTCGCCACCGCCGTGGACTTCGCCCTCGTGGTCGCGCTGGTCAGCGGCCTGGACATGCCCGCCTGGCTCGCGACCGGCGTGGGCGCGCTGCTCGGCGCGGCCGTCAACTTCTCGCTCGGGCGCCACTGGGCCTTCGGGGGCGCCGACGATCCGGCCGGCCCCCAGGCCTTCCGCTACGGCGTGACCAGCGGCACCAGCGCGGCCCTCAACGCGGGCGGCGTCGCCGTGCTGAGCATCCTGCCCGCCGTGCCCTACCCCGTCGCCTGGGCGCTGGTGCGGCTGGTGGTGTTCCTCGCCTGGAACTACCCGCTGCAGCGCGACTACGTCTTCGGCGCCCGCCGATCCGTCGACACGCGGCGGCCCCATGCGGCCTGAGCGCCCGACCACCGCCGCGGTGCGCCGGTGAGCCCCGCGCCGCCCGTCGACGGTGGGCGCGTCGCCCACGCGCTGAGCCGCGGCCTGGCCGCCCTGGCGGCGCGGGCCCACGCGCGCCCCGCCCGCGCCCTGGCGCTGGTGGGCGCCATGACGCTGCTGGCGCTGTTCGGCGCCCGCCGCCTCTCGCTGGACACCGATCTCAGCCACCTGCTGCCGGCCGATCTGCCCAGCGTGCGCGCGCTGAGCCAGCTCGAAGCGCGCTTCGACGGCATCGGCTACGTCGTCGTCGTGGGCCGGGGCGCCGACGCCGACACGCTGCGCCGCTTCGCCGACGACGTCGCCCCCCGGCTCGAGGCCCTGGACACGGTGCGCTACGTCGAGGCGCGGCGCCCGGTCGAGTTCCTGCGCGACCGCGCCGCGTACTTCCTCGATCTGCCCGATCTGAAGACCATCCAGGCGCGGATCGACGCCCGCGAGCAGCACGAGCGCAAGCGCCGCAACCCGATGTACCTCGATCTCGAGGAGGCCGAGGCGCCGCCCCTCGACTTCGCGGATCTCGAGGCCAAGTACCGCCGGCAGGCGGGGCGCGACTGGCTGGGTCGGCAGGGGGACGAGCCCTACTACCTCGACGCCGAGCGCGGGCTGATCGCGGTGCTGGCCAAGCCCACCCGCCGCGCCTCGGACATGGCCTTCGCCCGGCGCGTCGTCGACGACGTGCAGGCGCTGGTGGCGACGATCGATCCGGCGGCCTACGGGCCCGACTTCGAGATCGCGCTCACCGGCCGCTACGTGAAGAAGGTCGACCAGCAGGCACACATCCAGGACGACCTGGCGCTGGCCTCGGCGGTGGCCCTGGGCCTGATGCTGCTGTTCCTGATGGCGCACTTCCGGCGCCCGGGCGCGGTGATCCTGGTGCTGGGCCCGCTGGGCGTCGGCCTCGCCTGGACCTTCGGCCTCACCGCCCTCGTCTTCGGCACCCTCAACCTGCTGACCGGCTTCATCGGCGCCATCCTGCTGGGGCTGGGCATCGACCACGGCATCCACCTGCTGGGGCGCTATCAGGCCGAGCGCGCGCACGGGGCGTCCGGGCCGGCGGCCGTCGCGACGACCTTCGGCGAGACCGGGCGCGCGGTGGTGGTCGCCGGGCTGACGACCGCCTTCGCTTTCGCCGGCGTGGCGCTGAGCGACTTCCGCGCCTTCCGCGAGTTCGGCGTCGTCGCCGCCCTGGGCTCGGCGCTGGTGGTGCTGGCCTACGCCACCCTGCTGCCCGCCCTGCTGGCGCTGGTCGATCGCGGCGCCCGCCCCCGCCCGGTGCCCACCTCGAGCTTCGCGCGCGCCCTGCCCCGCTGGACGCCCGCCGTGATGGGCCTGGGCCTGCCCGCCTGCCTGCTCGCCTTCGGCCTGCTGCCCCGCGTCACCTTCGACTACGACCTCGGCGCGCTCGAGGACGCCGATCTGCCCTCCTTCCGCCTCGACCAGAAGGTGAACCGCCTGCTGGGCTACAGCCAGACGCCCGCGGTGGTGCTGACGGACGACGCCGCGACCGAGCGCGGCGTGCTGGACGCCTTCCGTCGGACCGCGCGCCCGGGCTCGGCCATCGACTTCGTCGCCGGCGTGGCCGATCTGGTGCCGCTCGACCAGCCGGCGAAGCGCGCCGTGCTCGACGCGCTGCGGCCGACGGTCGAGCGCGCGAAGCCGAGCTGGCTGACCGAGGCGCAGCGCCCCTACCTCGACGACGCGCGGCGCATGGTGGCGGCGGCGCCCTTCGGCCGCGGCGACCTGCCGCCGGCCCTGAGGCGCCAGTTCCAGGGGCCGGACGCCACGGCCGAGGACGGCTTCGTGCTGGTGTTCCCGGCGGTCAGCCTCAGCGACGGGGCCGCGGTGCGCCGCTTCGCCGCCGAGGTGCGCGGGGCCGAGCTGCCGCCGGGCGCGCCGGTGGCCGGCGAGGCGATGATCCTCGCCGACCTGGTCGAGCTGGTCATCGACGAGGCGCCGCGCGTGCTGATCGCCACGGTGGTGCTGGTGCTGGGCGCGCTGTGGCTGCTGTTGGGCAGCCTGAAGCTGGCCCTGCTGTGCGCGGCGCCGGCGGCGCTGACCGTCGCGCTGACCCTGGCCCTGGTGCCGGTGACCCCGCTGGCCCTGAACTTCCTCAGCGTCGTGATGCTGCCGGTCCTGTTCGGGCTGGGCGTCGACGGCGGCGTGCACCTGGTCACCCGCCTGGCGCGGGGCGAGGACGCCTTCGAGGACGCCTTCGCCGAGACGGCGCGCGCCATCGCCGGCGCCGTGCTGACCACCATGCTCGGCTTCGGCGCGCTGCTGCTGGCCGAGCACCCCGGGCTGGCCTCGCTGGGTGCCCTCGCGGTGGCCGGCCTGGCGGTCAACCTCATCGTCTGCCTGGTGCTGCTCGGCGGCGCGATGGCCTGGTGGCGGCGCCCCCACGCCGACGTGGCCGAGCACATCAGCACCGTGGGCCTCAGCGGCTATGCGCCCGTCGGGCCGGGCACCGTGGGCGCCTTCGCCTCGCTGCCCTTCGCCTGGTGGCTGACCGCCGTGCCCATGGGCCCACGCGTCGCCGTCGCGGTGGTGGTCACGATCATCGCCTACTGGGCCGTCCTGCGCTTCTGCCGCGATCTCGACCCCCACGCCGATCCGCAAGAGGTCGTGGTCGACGAGTTCGTCGGCTGCCTGCTCGCCACCCTGTTCGTCCCGGCCCACGCGGGCTGGTTCGTCGCCGCGTTCGTGCTGTTCCGCGTGCTCGACATGGTCAAGCCGTGGCCGGTGAACGTGTTCGAGCGCCGCCTGCCCGGCGGCTGGGGCGTGATGGGCGACGACGTGGCGGCCGGGCTGATGGCGGGCGGCCTGCTGCTGGGCGTCCGCCTGCTGCTGCCTTGAGAGGGAGTTCCCCGTGAAGATCCGCGCCGCCCTGTCCCTGCTGCTGTCCTGCCTGCTGCTGCCCGCGGCCCACGCCGCCGACGCCGATCCCCTGGCCCGCACCCGGGCGCTGATCGCGCTCTTCGAGGCGGTGCAGGCGCCCGCCGAGGGCGCCGCGCCGACCGACGCGATGCGCCAAGCCAACGCCGCCACCTACGCGGCGCTCGACGGCTTCTTCGATCGCGAGGCGCTGACCACGACGCCCATCGCGCCCCACCGCGACGCGTTCAGCGACGCGCAGGCGGCGCGCTTCGCCGCGGTGTTCTGGGATCTGCTGCGCCTGGTCGCCTACCCCGACAGCGGCGCCTTCCTGCGCGAGGCCGAGACCGAGCTGGCGCAGGCCGGCCCGGACGCCACTCGCCTGAAGGCGCGCCTGCCGAAGGACGACCTCGAGACCGAGGTGGTCTTCCACTGGAAGCCGGGGCCCGGCGGGCTGCGCGTGGTGGACGTCGACTTCGACGGCGCGTCGCTGATGAAGGACTACCAGAACCAGTTCGGCCGGCTGATCGCGAAGCACGGGGTGGACGGGCTGATCGCCAAGCTCGAGGCGCGGCGCGCGGACGAGGTGAAGAAGCGGGGCGCGCTGCCGTGAGGATGCTCGGCGCCGTCGTGGCGCTGCTGGGCGTGGCGTGGGCGGCGCCGGCGCCGATGGACGTCGACGCCTGCGTGCAGGTCGCGTTGAACGCCAACGCGAAGGTGGCCGAGGCCGAGGCGCGGGTGCGCCAGCACCGGGCGACGCTGGCGACCGTGCAGGCCGTGTACTACCCCAAGCTGGACGCGCTGGCCTGGGTGGCGCCCATGTTCACCGTGCGGGGCGGCGCGCTCGAGGGCGTCGAGCGCGACTTCGCGCCCGACGCCTGGGGTCCGTCCACGCGGCTCGAGGCGCTGCTGTCGTGGCCGATCTACAGCTTCGGGCGGGTCGAGGCCGCCGCCGAGGCCGCCGAAGCGCGGGCCGCCGTCGAGCAGGCGCGCGTGCGCGAGGCCCGCAACGCGGTGGCCCTCGAGGTGCGGCGGCTGTACTACGCGCACCTGTACGCGAAGAGCCTGCTGCCGACGCTGCGCGTGGGCGCCGAGGCGCTGGCGTCCGCGGAGGCGCACGCCCGCGCCGCCTACGACGACGCGACGGGCCAGGTGACGCAGGCCGATCTGATGAAGCTGCGCTACGGCGCCCTCGAGATCGAGCGGCTGACGCGCGTGGCCGAGGACGGCGCGGCCCTGGCGCTGGCCGCGCTGAACCACACGATGGGCCGCCCGGCCGACGCCCCGCTGATCCTGGCCGACGACCGCCTGCCCGACGTCGATCCGACCGCCGCCCCGCCCCTCGCCCGCCTCTACGCCGAGGCCGCCGAGCACCGCCCCGAGTGGGCCCAGCTGCGCGACGGCGAGCGGGCGACGCTACGCCTCGAGGACGCCGAGCGGCTGGCGATGGCGCCGGTGCTGTTCGCGGCGGGCACGATCACCCACAGCTGGACGCCCACGCGCGACGACGCCGACAACCCCTATCACCAGGATCCGTACAACGACCTGTTCGGGGGCGTGGCCGTCGGCCTGCAGTGGCACTTCGATCCGCTCGACGCGACCGCGCGGGCCGAGCACGCCGCGGCGCGCCGCGACGAGGTGCAGGCGCTGGCGCGCTTCGCGGCCACCGGCATCCCGCTGCAGGTGAAGCAGGCCGCCGACGCGCTGGCCCAGCACGCCGCGCTGGCCGAGATCGCCGGCCGGCAGGTGAAGGCGACGCGCCGCTGGATGACCTTCTCGGGCGCGGCCTGGCGCACCGGCACCGGCGACGCGCGCGAGGTGCTCGAGGGGCTGGTGGCCTACCTGCAGACGCGCCGCACCTACTACGACCACCTGCGCGGCTGGCACGTCGCCCGCGCCGAGCTGATCGCGGCGCTGGGCCACGCGACCTGGCCCTTCGCGCCGTGATCCGGCCGGATCACAGCAGGTTGAAGGCCGAGGTCAGCAGGACGCCGTTGGTCACCTGCCAGTCGTCCAGCACCAGCGGGATGCGCTTGGCGGTCAGCACGTAGTCGAGCGACACCCACTCGGCCAGCTTGGCGCTCAGCTTGGCCCCGATCTCGGCGTTGATCAGCTCGACGCCTTCGAGGTCGGTCTCGGCCTCGGTGTAGAACGGGTAGAGCACGCTGGCGGTCAGGTTCCAGCTCACCAGCGTGTTCAGGTTGCCGCCGACGTCCAGCTCGACCTCGGCGCCGGCCTGCAGCGAGTCCTGGATCTCGACCACCTCGATCACGTCGGCCGTGTCCTCGTTGTCGGCCACGGCGAAGCCGCCCTGCGAGATGATCTCCTGCGCGCCGAGACCGGCGCTGATCACCAGGCTCAGGTCCTTCTGGTTGATCGGGCGCGCGAAGGCGCCGCCCGACTGGCGCAGCACCAGCGGCTCGAAGGGATCGGTCAGGTCGAAGGCCTGCTGGGGCTGCAGGCTGAGCATCGTCACGTTGCCGTCGGCGTCGGTGATGGCGAGGTTGGCCGGATCACCCGAGATGAACTCGCCCTCGAGCACCGCGGTCTGCAGGCGCACACGAGCGAAGGGGCCCAGCCACGGCACGCTCTCGAGCGAGTACATGTACATCGAGCGGAACTCGAGGTTGTCGACGGTCTTCACGAACTCGTCGATGGCCGGGTTCTTCGACTGCGTGTGCTGGATGCCCAGGCGGTTGAGCACCTCGTGCTGCCCGCTCTTGAAGTTGGCCTCGCCGTCCAACGCGCCGCCCACCGAGATGGTGCTGCCGTCCTCGACGCCGACGACGTTGCTGCTGTGGCTCAGCGAGAAGTTGAAGCCGAGGTTCAGCTTGTACGACCAGCCCTCGGGGCGCTTCTCGGCCTCCTCCTTCTTCGTCTCCTTGTCGATGTCCTGGCCGGGCACGTAATCCGGCTGCTCCTGGGCGGCGGCCGGCAGCGCGAAGGCCAGCGCGGTGAGGGCGACGAGGGTACGCATGCTTTTGAGTCCTCCTGTCTTCGTGGGCGTACGGCCGCGGCGTCGCCGCAGCCACGCGACCTTCGACCGGGCGCCCGGGCGAAAGTCACCTGGGCGCCGATCACGCGGTGCAGTTCAGTCTTCGGGCTGGGCCTCGGGGCCGCCGCGCGCCGTGTGCAGCGCCACGCGCCGGCCGTCGGGATCGACGAACACCACCCGGTGCGGCGCGTCGTCGACCACCTCGACGTCCAGATCGGTCAGCCGTTGGCGGACGCGCGCCAGCGTGTTGGGCCCCGTGCGCAGCCAGAGCTGCACGCCCGGGCCGGTCTCGTCGGCCTGCTCGACGAACAGGCGCTGACCGTCGGCGAGCGTCAGCGTGCCCCCGTCGTCTTCGCGGCGCTCGACCTCGACGTGCAGCACGGCGCGGTAGAACGACAGGATGCGTCCGGGCTGGGTCGTCCGCAGCGTGAGGTGGGACAGGCGCATCGCTGGGGTTTCGCCCAGCGCGGTGGCCGCCGTCAAGACGCAAGTGGGCGCGCCGCGCAGGCGCTCAGCTGGCCGCCGGCACCGGCACCTCGGGATCGTGATCGAAGGTCGCCGAGCCGAAGGCCCGCGCGACGCTGACCCAGTAGGCGATCAGGCCCCAGGCCAGGCCGACCACCACGCCCGCGTCCACGATGCCGCGCCAAGGCTGGCTCAGCGTGCGCACGAGGACGATCAGGCAGATGATCATCGAGGTCAGCACGTAGCTGACGATCAGGCGCCGCCGCGTGGCGTGGAAGAACCCCATGCAGAACAGCGGCGCCAGCAGCGCCCGCAGCGGGTGCGGGTGGTCGGCCAGGTAGCGCGTGCGCGCCGCGACGCGCGGCGAGAAGTTCTGCTGGAAGCCCTTGTAGCCCTCGCTGTGGGCCATGAAGACGACGTTCGCCACCAGCAGCGCCCACTGCAGGGTGGTCAGCTCGAGGTGGGCCAGCTCGAACGCATAGGGGCTGAGGCGCCAGATGGCGCTGCCCAGCAGGGTCGACACGCCGACCAGCCCCCATACGGCCCCGATGAGTCCCCACATGCGCACCGCTCCCTCCACACCCGGACGCCCGGAGCGTAGTCGTGACCGCCCGCCGACGCCAGCGGTCGCTCGCCTCGGCGCGCGCGGCGCTGGCCCGACGGCTCGCGCTCTGCCACGCTGCGCCGATGCGCCCCGACATCCCCTGGCGCGAGGCGTGGCGACGGGCCGCCCGCGTCGCGCCCGACGACGCGTGGCCGCCCCCGCCCGGGGTGCCCCTGGCCGCCCTGGCCGACGTCGGGCTCGATCCGCGCGGGCGCTGGGCCCTGCTCGTGGGCTACGAGGCCGTCCACCTGCTCGACCTCGAGACGCTGACCAGCCGCGTCGTCGTCGAGGACGCCCGCATCGAGCGCAGCGTCCGCGTCGGCGCCGACGGCACGCGGGCGCTGGTGTGCGACGGGTACGCCGGCCGCGTCCACGTCGTCGAGCTGCCGGCGGGCCACGTCCGCACCCACGACGA
Source organism: Myxococcales bacterium (assembly GCA_020633465.1). GTDB lineage: Bacteria > Myxococcota_A > Bradymonadia > UBA7976 > UBA1532 > JACKDN01. The sequence continues at coordinate 74,349 of JACKDN010000016.1, read as the reverse complement.
CGCGCCCCGCAAGACGTGGGGCGCGCTCACCCGGCGCCTGCTCGGCCACGGCCGCGCCGATCGCGACGCCGCCGTGCGGGGCGAGCGCCGGCTGCGGGGCGACGGCGCGCACGCCCTGCTCACGGAACCCGGCGGTCGGTACCGCCTGCGCGCCCCCACCCCCGACGGCTTCGGCGCCGTGCGCCGGGTGGGCCTCGCCGCGGACGGCCGCCCCCTGGTGTTCGCCGAGTGCCGCGCCAGCCCGGCGTCGACCGACGCGGCCCCCACCCTCTGCGTCTTCGCCGCCGCGCCGCCCTTCGACCTGCTGGGCGTCGTGCAGCTCGCCCTGCGCCGACCCGAGCCGCACCTCGTCTTCCAAGACGGCCGCGCCCTGCCCGCCGACGCGCTGTTCGGCGTCGTCCAGGTCCGCGGCAAGGCCCAGAAGGCGCTGCGCCGCTTCGCCGCGCCCGACCAGGCCGGCGTCGTCGAGCGCCCCTTCGCCCGCACCGCCGAGGGGTTGATGGGGCGCCTCGACGCCGACGCCCCCCTCGGCGGCGAGCCGGTGCCGCACGTCGAGCGCCCCGCCGCCGTCCGCGCCCGCCTGCGCGGGACCCCCTTCTCGCCCGCCGATCCCGACGCGGACGCCCTGGCCAACTATGCGCAGCGGACGCGCTTCTGGGCGCCCCGCGCGCCCGCCGGCGCCTTCGACGCGCTGATGACCGCCAGCCGGTCGCTGACGCCGCTGCTGCCCGAGATCTGGCGGCGGGCCCAGCGCGGCGACGGTCAGGCCGTCGGCCGCAAGGCCCTGCTCGGCGCCTGCCGCGCCCTCGGCGGCGCCCACGAACAGGCCCGCGCCGGCGCCTTCGAGGACATGTGCCGGTGGCTGCGCCGCGTGGCGGCCGCCGACCGCCTGAGCGGCCCGCCCGCGCCGGAGGCGCCCACGCTCGATCTGGTCGCGGCCGCCTTCGACCGCGCGCGCGCCGCGGAGGTGCAGGCGATGGTGGACACCGATCTCGATCCCGCCTCGCTCGAGGCCGTCGCCGAGGCCGCGGCCGGCCGCGTCGCCGAGCTGACCCTCCGCGGCGACCTCGCCGTCGCGCGCGCCCTGGCCTTCGGCGCCGACCACTTCGCGGTGCTGGCGACGCTGACCCTGCAGGGTGACGCGTTCGACGACGACGCGGCCGCGGCCCTGGCCGAGGCGCACCTGCCGGCGCTGCACACGCTGGTGCTGGCGGGCACCGCCGTGGGCGACGCGGGCGTCGCGGCCCTGGCGCGCAGCGAGACGCTGCCCGCGCTGCGCCACCTCGATCTGCGCGGCACCGCCACCACCGAGGCCGGCGTCCTGGCGCTGGCGCGCTCGGCCACCCGCAGCGCCCTCGCCGAGGTCGATCTGCCCCCCGCCGTGGGCGCGCTCGGCCGCGCCGCGCTGCACCTGGCCTGCGGCGGCGCGCGGCCCCTGCCGCCGGGCGTGGATCGCGCGGTGATCCGCGCCCTGGCCACCCACCCCTACCTGCCCACCTCCGTGCGCCGCGCCGCCATCCGCTGGGGCCTGGCCGGCGCCGACGCGACCGACGCCGCGCTCGTCTTCGACGACGGCGCGCTGGGCGCGGCCGCCGGCGAGGTGCTGGGGGGCTGCCCGCCCGAGGGGCTGACTGCCCTGAAGCTGGGCGCGCAGGGCCTCGACGCCGCGGGCCTGCGCGCGATGGCGCCCCTGCTGGCGGGCGGCGCCCTCCAGACCCTCGACCTCACCCGCAACGCGCTCGACGACGACGCGCTGCGCTGGCTGGCCGACCACCTGCCGCCGGGCTGCCGCGAGGTCGACGTGCGGGCGAACCCGGCGGGCGAGCCAGGCGCCCTGGCCCTGCTGGTCGCCTGCGTCGAGCGGGGCGCCCGGCTGCACGTCGACGCGGCCGCGACCGGCCCGGCCTTCGCGACGGCGGCCGCGTGGCTGGCGCCGGCGCCTCGGCCGACGCCGCCCCCGCGCCCGAGGTGCTGCGCAGGCTGCTGACCTCGGCCGACGTGCGGCCGGCGGCGCGCGCGACGCTGGCCGATCGCGCGGCCCTCGAGGCGCCCGCCGCGCTGGGCGCCGCCCTCGCGGCCTGGGGCCCGAGGCCGAGCCCATCCTCGACCGCCCCGCCGTCGGCGCCGCCGCGCTGACGCCCGCCGGCGCGGCGCTGCGCGCCTGTGTGGCGGCGCGCTGGCGACGGCGGGGCCCGCGCGGCGGTCAACGCCTGGGCCCGCTGACCTACGAGCCGGGCGAGCCGGCCACGCTCCGCTTCGCCCGGGCGCCCGCCTTCGATCTGCGCGCCGAGGCCGACCTGGCCGCGCTGCGCAAGGTGTTCACCGGCCAGGACGTGCTGATCGGCGACGCCGCCTTCGACCGGCGCGCGCACATCACGGGCGATCCGCTGGCGGCGCGGGCCACCTTCGACGCCGACCTGCGCGCGCGCCTGCTCCCCTGGCTCGACAAGGGCCTGACCCTCGGCGGCGGCGCGCTGCGGGCCCCCGCGACCGACGCCGAGTCGCTGACCGATCTGCTGCACGTCGCCGTGGGGCTCGTGCCGCCCGACGACCTGATCGCGCGCGCTCGGTCGCGCATCGAGACCGAGAGCGCCCCGGGCGCTCGCCAGCGGCTGCTCGAGGCGCTCGACGGGCGCGCGCCCGAGGCCATCGTGCTCGAGGCCGCCGCCTGCATCGCCACCGACGCCGATCCCGCCGTGCGCGGCGCCGTCGCCGCGGCGCTGATGCCGCGGCTCGTGGCGAATCGGAGCCTGCTCGACGCGCTGCCCGAGGGCTGCCTGTTGTGCTGCCTGCCCCAGGCCGGCGACGACCTGCTGCTGGCCCTCGTCGCGCGCCTGGGCGACGTCGGCACCGAGCGCGCCATCGCGCCGCTCACCGAGGCGGGCAGCGGGCTGTTCACGCCCGCCGCGCGCCGGGACGCGGTGCGCGCCGCCACCGACGCCATCGCGAAGCGCATCGGCGGGCTGCGGGGCGGCGGACTGTCGGTGGTCGAGGGCGACGCGCGGGGCGGCCTCAGCGTGTCCGACGACGACTGACCGCCTGCAGCAGCAGCGCCCGCGCCCACGCGGCGCCGGATCGGCGTCCGCGCGCCCGGCGTCGGTGGGGCCGGCGGCGCCCGCGTCGACCGGCGCGGACGGCCCGACGCCCGGCTACCCGACGGGCGCCTCGGCTCGAATCGCCGCGTGCCAGCCCGGGACGGGGCTGAGCACGATCCACCGTGGTGACGTGGTGTCCGCTGTCGGTGGCGCTCCGCGCGAGGGTCGGCGTGCACTCGAGGACGTCACTGAAGTCACCGCCGAAGGCATTGTCTCCGTCGTGCGCCCACAGCGTCAGACCGGCGGCCCCGGCCGCGCGGTCGCCGATCGCGTCGACCGCGTCTGCGCCGAAGCACGCGCAGCCGTCCTGCCGCGGGCGCCCCCCGCTGCCGGCTCGTGGACGCACCCGTCGAGACGCTCCCGAGCGTCCACGACGCCGCCGCCCCCACCCACGCCCCCACCCACGCCCCCACCCACGACCCGATACACGCCGATACGCTCGGACTCGCTCCGATACGCTCCGACCCGTCGTCCGACGCTCACGAGGCTTCGCCCGGGCGCCGCGCGCGGCGCGACGGTCAGCGGTCGCCGTGCCCACCTCGCGAACGCTCCCCGGGCCCGATATCGGCGCTCGCGGCCCGTCACGCCGCGTCGCCCGCGAACACCCCGGCCAGCCACGGCGCGGGCAGCGAGGTGCCTCTTTCGGCCCCGATCACACACCACAGAGAGCCCCATCACGCCCCCCTCCACCCCCTCCGCCGGACCCGCCCGAAGGGCACACGGCTTGCACAGCCCGGCGCCAACTCGTGCGGCACCTCGACCCGCGCGGGGGGGAGTTTCGATGAGCGTCAGCACCGACGACCCGACCCGAACGACGCGCGCTCCGGCGCCGCGACCGTCCGGGTGTCGGCGACGCTCCGTCCGCGCCCCGTGCGACCTCGCGACGCCCACCGGCGTCCCGACGGCCGTCACCGCGCCGACCGCTCGACGGCCGGCGACGTCACCGTCGTCGCCCTCGCTGCCCCCCGAACGTCGTTACGCCTGTCACTCGGCCTACACGTCGCAGCGACACCCTGAAGTAACAACCCGCGCGCGTGTCTCCCCGGCACGCTCCAACCCCTCGGCGCGCGCCCCGCGCGCGAGGTGCCTCACTGTCCCGGGTCGCGCCCCCTCGTGCCCACCGATGGTCTCCCACCAGACGCACCTGGGTGCGTCGCCGACCGACGACGGGCCAGGAAGAGAGCGCGCGCTTCGCCGCGCGCCCGTCCCCCGACCGAGCGGCGGGTGGAGGTCGACCCTTCGAACGGTCGGATCGTCCGATTCGGCCCAAAACCGTTGGATCTCGTTCGACTCGAAGATGCCCGGCGCGCTCGGCGCCGAGCGCGGGTCGGCGTCTCGCGATTCCGGTCGCGCGGGGCGTTCGAAGCGAGGTCCGTGCCTCAGCGCCATGAATGCTGTGGGGAGGATGAAATGACCGCTGGAACGATGAAGCGCTTCGTCGTGACGCTGGCCGCCATGCTGGTGTTCGCGGGTTGCGAAGGCGAACAGGGACCTCCGGGTGAGGACGGCGTCAGCCCGGACGCGGGCGTGGGGGCCCAGGGTCCCGCCGGCCCCGCCGGTCCGCCGGTCCCGCGGCCCCGCCGGCCGCCGGCCCCGCAGGCGCCGACGGCCAGCCGGCGCCGACGGCCAGCCCGGCGCCGACGGCGAGGACGGCGCCGACGGCGAGGACGGCGCCGACGGACAGGACGGCGCCGACGGTCAGGACGGCGCCGACGGCGCCGACGGCCAGGACGGGGCGGACGGCCAGGACGGCGCCGAGGGTCCGCAGGGCCCCGCCGGCGAGGACGGCCAGGATCTGACGCTGTACGCCAACGAGAGCTGCTCGGTGTGCCACGCCAGCGGCCGCGCGGCCGAGGTCGAGACCGCCCACAACCTGAACCTGCAGATGGGCCACGCCGAGGTGACCATCCGCAACGTCGACTTCGACATCGACGTCGGCACCGGCGCCGTCACGCCGATCGTCAACTTCGACTTCGCGGCCTTCGACGGCAACGGCCTGCGCATCAACCTCGACCTGACCTCGGCCGACAGCCGCGGCCGGCTCAACTACGCGCGCTTCAACCTCGCCAAGCTGATCCCCGGCGAGGACGGCGATCCCGACGTGTGGTTCGACTACGTGACCAACGAGCGCGACGCCGCGAACCTGGTCGCCAACGGCAACGACAACTACACCTACACCTTCACGGCCGACATCCAGGACGAGTTCGATCCGACGGTGACGCACCGCCTGGCGATGCAGCACTCGCGCATCCCGCCCGACGTCGCGACGCTGAACCCGATCTACGACTTCGTGCCCAACGGTGATCCCGTCACCCTGCGGCGCGCGATCGTCGCCATCGAGTCCTGCAACGAGTGCCACGGCGGCCTCGACTTCCACGGCGCGGGCCGCAACGACACCGAGATGTGCGTCGTCTGCCACAACCCGAACCGCCCCGACGTCGACATGCCGTACATGATCCACAAGATCCACGCGGCGCAGGAGATCCCGAACGTCCACGACTTCGGCGAGGTGACCTACCCGCAGGCCGTGAACAACTGCGCCAAGTGCCACAACGGCGACGATCCCGAGACGCCCGACGGCAACAACTGGAACACGCGCCCCAACAAGGTCGCGTGCGGCAGCTGCCACAACGTCGTCTTCGAAGAGCCCGTGCCCGAGGGCATGGCGCTGCACACCGCCGGCGCCCAGGCCGACAACAGCATGTGCGCCACCTGCCACCCGCCGATGGGCGGCCTCGCGCCGATCATCCCGGCCCACCTGACCGAGAACGCGACCCCGAACAACCCGGGCCTGCCCGCCGGCTTCGCCGACATCACCTACGCCATCAACGAGGCGCGCGTGGTCGACGGCAACGTCGTCGAGGTGGACTTCTCGATCCTGCGCGACGGCGTCGCCCTCGATCTGCTGAACCTGCCCGCCGATCTGACCGAGCCCGGCCGCTACCCGGCGTTCCTGATGGCCTACGCCATGGCGCCCGAGGGCCAGGAGACCCCGGCGGACTTCAACAACCTCGGCAACAACGCCGGCCAGCCTGCCTCGATCGACATCGGCGGCCTGCTGACCGACGGCAACATCGCCGCGGCCGGTGATCCCGGCGTCTTCACCGCGACGATCGCCGACGGCTTCCCCGTCGGCGCCCAGATGCGCGCGGTGGCCCTGCAGGGCTACTTCCAGCAGGTCATCGGCGGTGAGAACGTCGCCCGCCACGCGGTGTCGGTGTACGCCGGCGTGACCGGCGACGAGCAGCGTCGCGAGATCGTCGACCCGGCCAAGTGCGGCAACTGCCACGAGTGGTTCGAGGGCCACGGCGGCAACCGCGTGTACGAGACGATGGTGTGCGTCACCTGCCACAACCCGAACCTGTCGAGCAGCGGCCGCACGGCCGATCCCGACACCCTGCCGCAGGCGACGATCGACGCGCTGGGCATGGATCCCCTGACGTTCCCCGAGGACAGCAACAACTTCAAGGAGCTGATCCACGGCATCCACGGCAACGAGGCGCGCTACGCGGCGTACGAGTTCGTGCGCAGCTTCCGCGGCGCGGGCAACTACTACAACTTCGACGAGGTCACCTTCCCCGGCGACCCGACGGACTGCCTCACCTGCCACTACGAGGACACCTACCTCGCCGAGGCGATCCCGGCCAACGCGCTGCTGACCACCGTGGTCACCACGCCCGGCGGCGAGCCCGACGCCGACGGCATCAACGCCGCGCGGGCCAGCGTGCCCAACGCGACGGACCTCGTGCACAGCCCGACGGCCGGCGCCTGCGGCGCCTGCCACAACGGCGACGCCGCGAAGGCTCACTTCGAGCAGAACGGTGGCCTGTGGGCGCGCGAGCGCGGGGTGGCCGAGGGTCAGTGACCTTGGGTCGATGATCCCTGCCTCCCCGGGCCCGGCGTCGACTCATCCCTCACGACGCCGGGCCCACCTCCTCCAGCCGACGGCCCGCACCGGGCCATCGGCGTTCCCCTGCCGGGCCCATCCGTGGTAGCTCGGTGTCGATGAAGTACACCGTCGTCACCGGGGCCAGCGGCCACGTCGGCAACACGCTCGTCCGCGCCCTGCTCGAGCAGGGCCGCCGCGTCCGGGCGTTGATTCACACCCAGGCGACGTCGCTCGACGGGCTGGACGTCGAACGGATCGACGGCGACGTGCTCGACGCGGACTCGCTCGACCGAGCGTTCGCGGGCGCCGAGGTCGTCTACCACCTCGCGGCGCGCATCTCGATCACCGGCGATCAGGGCGGCCGCGTGACCGCGGTGAACGTCGAAGGCACGCGCAACGCGGCCCGCGCCGCGCTCGCCGCGGGCGTCCGCCGCTTCGTGCACTTCAGCTCGGTGCACGCCTTCGACCTCGAGCCGCTCGACGCGCCCATCGACGAGCAGGCCGGCCGTCCCGGACCGAAGCACCCCGCCTACGATCGCAGCAAGGCCGCCGGCGAGGCGGCGCTGCGCGAGGTCATCGCCCTTGGGCTCGACGCGACGATCGTGAACCCCACGGGGGTGATCGGGCCCAACGACCACGAGCCGTCGCGCATGGGGCGACTGATCGGGCTCATCGGGCGGCGGAGGATCCCGGCGATGACGCCGGGGGGCTTCGACTGGGTGGACGTGCGCGACGTCGCCGCGGCCGCCCTCGCCGCCGAGACGCGCGGACGAACGGGCGTGAACTACCTGCTCGGCGGCGAGTGGCTGTCGATGGACGACGTGGCGGCGCACGCCGCGCGGGCCCACGGCGTGGCGCCGCCGCGCTTCCGTTCGCCCATGTGGGCGGCGCGGCTGGGGGCGCCCTTCGTGACGCTCGCCGCGAAGATGGCGCGGGCCGAGCCCCTGTACACGAGCGAGGCGCTGCACGCGGTGCGGGCCAACCGGCAGATCGACTCTACGCGCGCGCGCAGCGAGCTGGGGCATCGGCCGCGCCCGGCGGCCGAGTCCATCGCCGACGCGGTCGCCTGGGCGAAGGCCCACGGCGGCGCTTCGGCCGCGGAGGAGCGTCCCGCGTGAGCCCCCACGAGCTGCACCGCTGGCTGGTGTGGGGCATGTTCGGCCTGGCCGCGGTGACGCTGATCGCGGTGAAGGTGATCACCGCGCCCTACGGACGCCACGCCCGTGAAGGCTTCGGCCCGACGCTGCCCAACCGGGTGGGCTGGATCCTCATGGAGTGTCCGGCCGTGCTGGCCTTCGGCGCGTTCTTCGCGCTGGGCAGCCAGCGCGCCGAGCTGGTGCCGCTGCTGTTCCTGGGCTTCTGGCTGCTGCACTACGTGCCGCGTGCGTTCGTCTTCCCCTTCCGCCTGCGCACGGCCGGCAAGCGCATGCCGCTGCTGGTGGCGATGTCCGGCTTCACGTTCAACGTGTTCAACGCCTGGCTCAACGCCCGGTGGATCAGCGAGCTGGGCAGCTACGGCGCCGACTGGCTGGGCGATCCGCGCTTCGCGCTCGGCGCGCTGCTCTTCGTCGCGGGCTGGCTGATCAACCAGCACGCCGACCACGTGCTGATCAACCTGCGCCCGCCCGGCGAGACGGGCTACCGCATCCCGCGGGGCGGGCTGTATCGCTACGTCACCTGCCCCAACTACCTGGGCGAGCTGATCACCTGGACCGGCTGGGCGGTGATGACGTGGTCGCTGCCCGGCCTGGCCTTCGCGATCTACACGCTGGCCAACCTGGGGCCGCGCGCGGCCGACAACCATCGCTGGTATCACGAGAAGTTCCCGGACTATCCGCGGGAGCGGCGGGCGCTGGTCCCCTTCGTGTGGTGAGCGAGCGACGAGGAGGAGCGATGGCGCGCGGACTGTGGGTCGGGGTTCTGCTGCTGCTCGGGGGCGCACCCGCGCTCGCGGCCGACACCTGGACGGCCATCCGCCCGGGGGTCGACCGGCTGCATCGCACGGGCGGCGGGCAGGACATCTGGGCGCTGCGGGTGAACCTGGCGTCGCCGAACGTCGGCCTGCGGGTCACCGCGGACGTCGCGGGCGAGCGCGGCGTGAACACCCTGACCTTCGCGCGCAACACCGGCGTGCTGGCGGCGATCAACGGCGACTGGTCCGACGGCCGGACGCCGGTGGGGCTGGCCATCTCGGACGGCAACCTGTGGCACCGGCACATCCAGTCGCCCCACGGCTGGGGCTACTTTGCCTGCACGGTCGACAGCCGGTGCGTCATCGACCAGGCGCCGCCCCTGGACGAAGCGTGGTGGTTCGGCGATCCGACCCTGCCCCCCAACCGGTTCTTTCAGGCGGTGGGCACGAACGGGCTGCTGCTGTTGCAGGGCGGGCAGCGCCTGCAGGGGTGCTACGACGGGGCGCGCAACCCCCGCAGCGCCGTGTGCCTCGAAGCCGACGGCGCGCACCTGTGGATGGTGGTGGTGGACGGGCGCCGGGCGGGGGCGGCCGGCATGACCTGCGACGAGACGCGCGATCTGTTGCTCGGCTTCGGCTGCCACGACGCCGCCATGCTCGACGGCGGCGGCAGCTCGACGCTGGTGGTCGAGGGGCAGGTGCAGAACCGACCCTCGGACGGCAGCCCGCGTGTGGTGTCGAACCACCTGGGCATCACCTGGACCGACGCGCCCGACGGCCGGTGCCCCGCGCCCGACACCCGCTTCTGCCGCGGGAACATCATCGCCACCTGCCAGGGCGGCCGCTTCCTCGGCGAGGGCGACTGCGCCGCCTTCGGCGCGGCCTGCGAGGCCGACGGCGCCTACGCCTACTGCGTGCACCCCTTTTGCCCCGACGGCCACGGGCAGGGCGCCGACTGCACCGGCGAGACCACCTTCCGGTCGTGCAACGACGGTCGGCTGGACGAGCAGGACGGCGACTGCGGCGCCTTCGGGCTGGTCTGCGGCGAGGACGCCGCGGGCCGCGCGCGGTGCATGGACCGGCGCTGCCAGGCCGGACCCGGCGGCGCGTTCTGCCTCGACGGGGCGCGGCGCGCCGCGTGCGTCGACGGCGCGTACGCCGAGTCGGCTTGTCCCGCCGGCCAGCGGTGCCGGGACGGCGCCTGCGCCGCGCCGCCTCCCATGGACGCCGCCCCGCCACCCCAGCCGCCCGAGGACGCCGCCCCACCGGCTCCGCCGATGATCGACGCCGAGGCGCCGCCGGCCCGGCCGGACGCCGGCGCGACACCCGACCCCCATGACGCCACGCCGTCGCACGCCCCCCAGGACGCCACCCCGGCCGACGCCGAAGCCGACGCCGATCCGCTCGCGCCGCCCAGCGTCCGCCTCGATGGCACCCTCGGCCCCGCCATCGGTCCCGGCCGCGACGACGACCCGACCCCCCTCGGCGCCCAGAACAGCGGCGACGGTTGCGCCGCCACCCCGCCCGCCGGCGCGCCCGTCCTCCTCGCCCTGTTCCTACTGGGCCTGCGCCGCCGGCGCCGCTGAGGCGGTCGCCCCACCCTCGCGTGGCGTCTATTTGCGCGCCGCGATGGCGGCGAGGATCGCATCAGCCAGCGCGCCCACCTCGCCGACGAAGTGCTCGAAGGGCGGCAACCGCTGACCGGCCTGCACCGTCGCGCGCAGCCGGGTCTCGAAGTCGTCACGGTGGTGATCGACCACATCGGCATCGTCGACCCGCTGCAACCATTCGACGGGGACCGCCTTTGCCGCGAAGACGGGGGGGACGATCTGGGCGAGGAGCGCAACGAGCCCTGCTCGATCGGCCACGGTCGTGGCCAACCGGAGGATGTCGAAATAGTCCCGCGAACGCTTCGCCGAGTGGCCGTGCGGATACTCGGGCAGCTGCTGGCAGATCGCCCGCAGCTTCTCGGCGATCAGCAGCGGCACCGAGTACGCGAAGATGACCTCGCCGGTCTCGGCGATGGTGACCATGTCGTAGTGATCGCCGACGTACTCGTGCTTGCTGATCTCGACCTTGAAGGTGCGGTGCTGGCGATCACCCACGACCTCGGCCTGCCGGCGGACGCCCGCCAGATTGTCGGCGCCGCCGAGCTGCTCCCAGAGTCCGCGCCGCACCAGCTTCAGCGAGACCCGGTACCCGCCCCAGAAGTCGGGCCAGGTCGTCTTGTCGGGCGGCTGCGGCCGGGGCTTCTCCTGCACCGTGATGTCGAAGGCGACGAAGGGCTGATCCGCGAACCGTTGGGTGAGTGCGTCGGTGAAGTGGCGTTCGACCTCGTGGAGGGGCGGTAGCGGACCCTCGACGGAGAAGTCGAGGTCGGTCGAGGAGCGACCGAGGCCCTCGTGAAGTTGGTAGTCGATGGCGGTTCCGCCCTTGAGGAACAGGCGCGACAACAGGTAGTCGTCCTCGGCGATCGCCAACAGCACCTGCAACTTGAGCGATGCGATGACGCTCAGCGTGTCCGCCGAGAGGTCGACGCTCATGCGCCTCCCCTTCGATGGGTCAGAGCAAACAAGTCAGAGGGGGAGTTCGGGCGGGTAGTGGACGCGCCACGAGGCGTCGAAGGCCATCGTCGCCTTGCTGCCCCGTCCGACGAAGAACGAGTGCTCGCCATCGTCGAGCGCGCGCAGTGCCTTCAGCAGCTTGGCGTCGTAGCCCGCGCGCTCGAGCAGGAAGCCGAGCGCCTGATGGTACGGAAAGCGAGGCTGCAGTCCGCGAAGTAGCTTCACGAGGCGATTGATCGACAAGGCCTCGGTCGCGCGACGAAACGCCGCCGGCAGCTGATGGACACCGCCGCAGTACTCGGGTCGCACGACGGCGTCGAGGAGCGTCTTCTCGATCGTGCTCACCCGCAGGCTTCGGCCCCCGACCTCGACCGCCTGGGACACCTGCACCCTCTCGGGCACCTCCGTCTCGAGCCAGACGATCTCGTAGCCGCCGAACTCGGCGCGGTTCTTGGACAGCACCGGGCTGGCCTCCATGGCAGCATCGATGACCTCCTGACCGAGATCCTCCTTGGTGGCCCGCCGCGAAGGACGCGGCTCGGCCAGGTAGATCGTCTTGGGTTGGTCGTCGGTCAGATCGTGCAGCACCAAGGCGGTGTAGTGACTGAGGAACGCGTGCGGTGAGACGGCTGCCGGCAGCTCGAACGCGTTCGCCTGCCTCCAGACCAGGAAGTTCAGGCGGCGTCGGGGAAACTGCAGGCTGACCGGCTGGAGCCAGCCTCTGCGCTCCATCGTCGCGATCAACTTGCCGACGTCATCGAAGCGGCTCAGCCCCCAGGCGTCGTAGCGCGCCCGCAGGATCGTCTCGAGATCCCGGGCGCGGTAGATGGAGCGAGGTTCGCCGTCGAAGTCGGCTTCGATGAGCGCCTGAGATCGTCTCGGAAGCCCTTCGGCCATGCAGCTAAATCACCTGGTACGGTGCTAGCACCGTACCAGGTACATGACCTGCGGTCAAGCTCAACCCACACTAACCGCACAAACCCTTGAATAGACAGGGAAACTCGGGCCACCAGTTGACAGGTACGCTATCTTTGGACTACGGTGCTCGCACCGTAGGGCCTTCGCGGCCTACATCCCCCAGCAGCGCCCCGTCTCGACCACCACCGGCTCGGCCGTGGGGCGCTCGTTGCCGGGCAGGCTCCACTCCTTCATGTAGCGCACCTCGACGTGTTGCAAGGCGCGGTCGCCCTGGCCCTCCCAGGTGTTGCACAGCCACCGGATGAGGTAGCGGCGGTAGGGGCGGCGGGCGCGGAACCAGTATTGCCACATGTACAGGCGCCAGCGGTGGCTGCTGAAGACGTCGGCGGGCACCGCGGGGCGGGCGTCGTCGGGGGCGGCGCCGTCGGGGTGCAGGAACACCTCGCTGCCGTCGGCCAGCTTGCCGCGCACCTGCCACCAGCCGCCGTAGTGGCGGGGGCCGGGGGCGAACATGTTCCAGCGCTGGTCGAGGTGTGCCGCGCGGGTGACGGCCTGCATCGCGGCGGGCGGTTCGTGCTGGGGCCAGACGGTGCCGACGTTGTGCCAGGTGAGCCAGAGCAGGGCGACGACGGCGCCCCAGCGGGCGAAGCGGCCGTCGAGTGTTCGGGGGCGCGCGCTGGCCGGCGCGCGATCGAAGAGGCGCCGCAGGCGGCCGCGGGGCGCCAAACGCTCCAGCGCATCGTACCAGCGGCTCGGCAGCAGCGGTGCGAGCGTCACCAGGGCCGCGAAGGGCCAGACGCCCAGGCGAAACGAGAGCGCGAAGTTCGCCACCATGAAGCCGAAGAGCGCGACGCCCAGACCGCGGAACCAGCCGGTGCGCCAGGGGACGACGAACAGCAGGGGTCCGATCAACTCGAACACCCACACCGCGCGGGTCAGCACGCGCAGCACGCCCTCGGGCACCGCGTGCACCATCCACTCGGCGAAGGGGGTGGCCAGCTCGTCCCAATGCAGCGCGTAGTAGACCGCCGTGCCGTCCTGCCACCAGTCGGGGCTGGTCTTCAGCAGCGCCGAGAAGAAGAAGATGTACGCGATCTGCAGGATCAGCGCGGCCGTTGCCGGCAGACACACCGACTGCGGCGGCGGCTCGGCCGGTGGGTGGCGCAGCGCGTCGATCGACCAACGGCGGGCGATGGGCAGCCACAGCGCCCAGAACCCCATGGCGCGCAGAACCGTCTCGCTGCCCTGCAGCGTCAGCTCGTTGCGGGCGACCAGCGACGCGTGAAGCACGAACGAGACGAACGCCGCCGTGCGCGTGCGCCAGCCGAGCGCCAGCGCCAGGTGCGCCGCGCCCGCGAGCACGAACAGCAGCACCTGGAACCAAAGCCCGCCGTGCGCCAGGTGCAGCGAGACGTGATAGGGGTCGAAGGGGTTGGCCACGACGGCCACGCGCGGCATCACCCCGGCGTCGGTGTAGAAGGCGGTGAGATCGCGCGCGCGGTCGATCAGATCGCCCAGCAGCACCAGGCCCAGCACGATGCGGAACAGCGCCAGGGCCCGCAGGTCGAGCGCGAAGGCGCGGCGGAGGGGGGCGGGCAGCGTCACGGGGGCGCCCAGCGTCGGTCAGTCACGGCGACGGTGGTAGCACGAGGCGAGCGCCCGCGGCGAGGCTTCCGAGTCGGCAGTGGAGGGGAGGTGCGGCGGCGGTGGAGGGGTCGGGCGTCGGCGGTGGATCCGACCGGCTGTCAGCGGTCAGCGGTCAGCGGTCAGCCGGGCCCGCGGCCGACCCGTGCGTTGGGCGCTCGGCATCGTGCGCCGTGGTCGATGCTCGGTTCGAACCCACCGCCTCGGCATCGCGCGCGGTGAACAATGTTCGACATCGAACCCGCCACCTCGGCATCGTGCGCTGTGAGCGATGCTCGGTGTCGGGCCCGCAGTCAGCGCAGCAATCGCCGCGGCGGAGCTGACCGCTGACCGCTGAAAGCTGATAGCCCGGCCGCCTCGGCACCGACGTGTCGCCACGGCAGCCGCTCCGTTCAGCGCCCCGCTGTGCGCCTACTGGCACACGCCGTCGCCGTCGCTGTTGGCGTCGACGCAGGTCGTGCCGGCGGCGCAGCGATCCTCGACGCCCCAGACGTCGCAGCGATCGCCCACGCCGCGCAGCGGGTAGACGCGCACGGCGTAGGTGGCCGGCTCGTCGCCGTTGTCGACGACGAAGTAGTGGTCGCCGGCGGGCAGCAGGCCCTCGAGGTGCGAGCAGCGGCCCAGGCCGAGGTCGTTGTTGAAGGCCAGCGCGTTCGCGGGGTCGATGGCGGCCTCGTAGCCCAGGCCGTCGAGGAGGGCGCCGTCGACCTGGAACAGCCGCGTGTCGGCGCCGCAGGTGCCGGCGGCGTTGGTCGTCTCGACGGCCACCGCCGTGGGCGCGGCGAGCGACAGGCGGAAGGCGTCGAAGGCGTCGTTGCGACATTCGTCGAGCGTCGCCGCGACGGCGCCGGCCGGGCCCAGCATGAGGGGCGTGGCGGTCAGCGTCGTGTGGTTCGGCTCGACCTCGACCACCGGCTGCCAGGGCCGATCGCAGACGCCGGCGCCGTCGGTGAAGGTCTGCGTGCAGGTCAGGCCCAGGTCGCAGCGATCGGCGGCGCGCGCGCGGTCGCAGGGATCACCCGCGGGGACGATCGGGCCGACGGGGCCCGCGTCGAGCACCATATAGGCGTGCGCCGGGCAGGCGGGCGAGGGCGCCCACAGGGCGTCCTGGTCGAGCACCACCATCTTGATCAGGTAGCGCCCGGGCAGGTCGACGTGCATCACCGCGCGCGAGGTGGTGACGTCGTCGGGGAAGCCGCCGCCGGCCGGCTGCGCGATGTCGAAGAACGACTCGAGGATCATCGCGGCGCTGCCCGCGGGCGCCTGCTCGATGACGAAGTGCCACTGCACGACGTCGGGCGACGAGAAGGTGCCGTCGAGGAACACGAAGCTGCCCGGCGTGGGCGTCTGGTACGCGTTCAGCAGGAAGGGCTGCGGGCACAGCGGATCGGGGCCGCAGACCACGCCGCCGCCCGGGCCGCCGCCCGGCCCACCGCCAGGGCCACCGCCCGGGCCACCACCCGGGCCGCCGCCGCCCGGCCCACCGCCAGGGCCGCCGCCCGGCCCGCCGCCGGGGCCACCGCCAGGGCCGCCGCCCGGCCCACCGCCGGGGCCGCCGCCCGGCCCACCGCCGGGGCCGCCGCCCGGGCCGCCGGGACCACCCGGTCCGCCGCCGGGACCGCCGGGACCACCAGGACCACCCGGCCCACCGGGGCCACCCGGCCCACCAGGGCCACCCGGGCCGCCAGGGCCACCCGGGCCGCCAGGGGCACCCGGGCCGCCAGGACCACCTGGGCCGCCGGGACCACCCGGACCGCCAGGACCACCCGGGCCACCAGGACCACCCGGGCCACCGGGACCACCCGGGCCGCCGGGACCACCCGGGCCGCCGGGACCGCCCGGACCGCCGGGACCACCCGGGCCGCCGGGGCCACCCGGGCCGCCCGGACCACCCGGACCACCCGGACCACCCGGACCACCCGGACCACCCGGTCCGCCGGGACCACCCGGGCCACCCGGGCCCCCGGGACCACCCGGCCCACCGGGACCGCCCGGCCCGCCCGCCGACGGGTGCTTCCCGAAGTAGAACGTCAGGTTCCACATCAGCGAGAAGCTCCACCCGCCGGCGCTGCCGGTGCCGAAGCTGAGCCCCGAGATGATCGGCACGAAGGTCACGCCGAAGCGATCCCGCCCGTTGGCTCCCTTGCCGGTCGGGTTCAGTCCCAGGCCGACCGTCACGCCCGCGCCGCCGCTGACCGCGAGCGTCCCGCCGAAGCGTTTGGCCAGGTCCTCGGCCTTGGCCCACGACGCGCTGATCGACAGCCCCCAGCCCTCGGCCTGGAACGGTGTGTCCATGTTCCAGCCGACGCCGCTCGGTGCGCTGACCCCGACCCCGACGTCGACGCTCCCCGCCGCGCCGAGGTTGAGCCCGACGCCCAGCGTCCCCATCAGCGCGAAGCCACCCAACCACTCGGGATCGTTACCGAAGAAGCTCCACAGCTCGAGCGCGAAGCCCAGATCGAGCCCGATGATCTTCCAGAACGCCGGCAGTGACACCCCCAGCGAGAACAGCGGGAGGATCGTGTTGGTGAGGTCCTGCAGGATGTCGCCGTGGCCCAGGAACAGCAGGGCCTTGAACGGGCTGGGCGTGTCGATGCCCAGGAAGCTGGCGATGGCCACCTGCGCCAGCACCGCCACGATGGCCACGGTGATGGTGACCGACACGATCGAGAACTCGCCGGTCGGATCGTTGTGGTGCACCGGGTCGCCCACCGCGTAGGCGTAACGGTTGAGCGTCCGCGGATCGCTGTCCACGGGCGGGTGACGGTCCATCTGCGTGAACCGCAGCATCTCGGGCGCGTACCAACGCTGCTGCAGGTACACCAAGCCCGTCGCGCTGTCGTTCCAGCCGGTCGCGTAGCCCAGCCCGTCGCGCGCCTCGCCCTGCCGCAGCCGACCGTAGGCGTCGTAGGCGAAGGCCTGCTCGCCGTCCGGCCCGACGTCCAGGCGCACGGTGCCCACGTGATCGGTCACCACGTGGTGCCAGGCGCCGTCCGCGTCGGTGTAGCCCAAGAGCTGATCGCCCCAGGCGTAGCGCCGCAGGAGCGTTCCGGCGCCGCTGCGCTCCTCGAGCAGGCGCGCCACGTCGCGGCTGCGATCCCACACGAAGTGCGTCACCTCGCCGTCGTCGTCACGGCTGCGTATCAGCCCGTCATGCTCGTAGGTGTAGGTGATGACCCGCGGCTCCTGGCCGATCCGGTCGATCTCCACGCGCGCCAGCCGCAGGTTGTCGTCGTAGGCGTAGCGCGTCTCGAGGCCGCCCTCGAGGCGCCGCACCAGGTTGCCGTTGGCGTCCCAGTCGTAGCTGACCGAGCCGCGCGTCAGCAGCCGATCGTTGTCGTCGTAGGTGAACGCCTCGCTCGCGCCGTCCTCGGTGCGCTGCGTGATGTTCCCGTTCGGGTCGTAGGTGTAGGCGATGTCGGCGTCGACGCCGCCCTCGGTGATCACCTCGCTGACCAGCCGCCCGGCGCGGTCGTAGTCGAAGGTCGACACGCGGCCGTCGAGCTCGGTGGCCTGGGTCATCCGGCCGTCGGTGTAGGTGTAGGCCAGGCCGAAGCGCGCGGCGCCCTGGTCGTCGCTCAGGCCCAGCGTGCTCACCCGCGCGGCCTCGTCGTAGGTCCAGGTCAGGTTGGCGCCGTCGGGCAGCGTCGCCGCCAGCGGCCGGCTGGTCATGTCGCGCTGGTACTGCGTGCGGTTGCCCTGCGGATCGGTCACCGCCGCGATGCCGCCGCGCGCGTCGTACTCGAGCAGCGTCGTGCCCAGATCGGTGCCGACGCTCAGCGGCGTGCCGCCGAAGCTGTAGCCGGCCACGAACGTGGCGCCCAGCTTGTCGCGCCAGGTGTTCAGCCGGTCGGCCGTCCAGGCCAGCGTCGACGCGCCGTCGGCGTCGGTGTGGGCGGTGACCTTGTCGTTCGCGTCGTAGGTGAAACGCTCCGCCTCACCGCTGGGGCCGGTGCGCTCGATGGGTCGGCCCGCGACGTCCAGCACGTAGGTCATCGCCGTGCCGTCGAAGCGGTTCCAGGCCGACAACCGCCCCAGCTCGTCGTAGTCATAGGTCTCGCGCTGCCCCAGCGGCAGCGTGCGCGAGAGCACGTTGCCCTCGGCGTCGTGGACGTAGCGCGTCGCGTGGCCGTTGGGATCGATCAGCGTCTCGAAGTTGGCGTGCGTGTCGTGCTCGAAGCGCGCGACGTTGCCCTCGGGATCGGTGGCCGTCTCGATGCGCCCGTTGTTGGCGTAGGTGTAGGTCCACGCGCCGCCGTTCATGTCGGTGCGCTCGACCAGCCGGTCGGCCTCGTCGTAGGTCAGCGCCTCGGTCACCATGCCCTGCCAGGTGCGCCGGGTGACGTTGCCCTTGGCGTCGCGCTCGAAGGCCAGCGCCCGACCCATCGCGTCGGTGATGCCGACCAGGCGGTTCGCCTCGTCGTAGCTGTAGTTGACCGTCGCCCCGCCGATGGTGCGCGTCAGCCGGTTGCCCGCGGCGTCGTAGGTGTAGGTGACCTCGTTGCCCAGGCCGTCGCCGCGCGCGATCAGGCGGCCGGCGCCGTCGTAGCGGTTCACCGTCGCGCCGCCGTGGGGGAACTGCTCGCTGGCGATGCGCCCGTTGGCGTCGTAGCTGCGCCGGTAGCGGCTGCCGTCCTGCATCACGATGGTCGTGATCTGCCCCTCGGCGTCGTACTCGGTGAGCAGCTCGCGGCCGTCCTCGGTGCGCCGCGCGCGCATCCGCCCCAGGCTGTCGACCTCGTACTCGAACACCCGCCCGTGGGGATCGGTGCTGCGCATCGGCTGACCGGCGCGGTCGCGGTCGACGAACGCCTCGCGACCGCCCGGATAGGTGACCGCGTCGATGTTGCCCTCGTCGCCCCAGGTATAGCCGTACTCGACCGGGATGGGTCCGTCGTGCGTGTCCAGCATGTGGCTGTCGCCGATCACCTTGCCCTCGGCGTCGGTGTCCATGGCGAACGTCGTGCCCATGGGGTCGGTGACGGTGTCGACGTGCCCGTTGGCGTCGTAGGCGAAGGTGCGGACGTTGCCGCCGGGGTACTCGGCGCGCGTCAGGTTGCCGTTGGCGTCGTAATCCCAGGTGCTCTCGTTGCCGTTCGCGTCCACCTCGCGCGTCTTGCGGCCGCTCGCGTCGTACTCGAAGGCCGTCGTGTTCCCCAGCGGATCGGTCTTGCTGGTCATGCGGCCCTGGGCGTCGTAGCCCATGGTCCAACGCTGTCCGTTGGGGTCGACGTAGGCCGTCCGGTTGCCGTCGGCGTCGTACTCGTACAGCCGGACGTTGCCTTCGGGGTCCTCGGTGCGCGTCAGCCGCCCGTCGGCGTCGTGCTCGTTGCGCCAGCGCCCGCCGAGCGCGTCGACCTGTTCGATGACGTTGCCCGCGGCGTCGTAGCGGTGGATCGAGCGGTTGCCCAGGCGATCGACCACGACCTCCTGCCGCTCGACGCCGTCGTGGCCGATCTCCAGCCGGTTGCCCAGCGCGTCGACCACCGCGATCAGCCGCCCGGTCGCGTCGTACACCGACGTGCCCGGCACGTTGCCGCGCGCGTCGACGATGTCGGTCAGGTTGTGATCGTCGTCGTACAGGTAGGTCGTCTCGGCGTCGGCGAAGTCGGTCGTCTTCCGCAGGTCGCCGTTGCCGTCGTAGGTGTACGTGCGCCGCGCGCCGTTGGGCAGCGCCATCGAGGTCACGCGCCCGAAGCGATCCCGCTCGAAGGTGATGGCCTCGCCGCTCGAGTGGAACACACCCTGCTCGTTGATCTGCAGCGTGCTGCCCTGGCCGTCGTCGATCTGACGCGCGCCGCGATCCTTGTCGAACAGGAACTCGCGCCCGTCGGGCAGGCGCAGGATGTACTCCTGCGGATCCCACGGCGTGAAGAAGTCACCCTCGACGAACTGATCGTTCACCAGCTGGATGGGGTTCTCGCCGATGTAGTCCAGCTCGGCGTCGGTGCCGGGATAAGGCAGGAACTGCGCGTTCGCCTGCTGCCAGCCGAAGCCGCACGCGATGAACTGCGGCGCGAAGTAGAATCGATAGGCCTCGCCGCCGATGTGGAAGGTCACCACGTGGCTCTGCGAGGGATCCAGCCGGGGGGGCGGTCCGAAGATGCCGACGCACCGACCATTCCAGTCCCAGCCCTCGCCCGGCGGGTTGCTGAAGTGCACCTCGCCCGCGCCGACGTCCATGGTCCAGCCGACGCCGAAGGCGCCCTGCGCCTTGTCGCCCGAGTCGTAGATGCGCTTGATGGTCAGCGGCAGGCCGCCCACGACGACGCCCGCGTCGATGAACTCGAGCCGCTGGCTGCCCACCTGCATGCCGGGGGCGACCTCGACGATGGTGCGCGCCTGCGACTCGACGCCCCAGTCATCGCCCGCGATCAGCCGCAGATCGTACATCCCCGACTTCAGCACGGTGAGATCGACCCGCCCCAGCGGCCCGTCGATGGGCTCGAAGCCCTCGAGCAGCCGCACCCACCGCCCGGTGCCGCGCGGCGCCAGCTCGACCGCCCAGTAGGCCAGGTCGTCGTCGGCCACGCGACCGTCGGGCTCGAACGCTTCGCTCAGCAGGTCGCCCTCGACCGGGCTGCGCAGCTCGACCTGCGGGCCGGCGCCCGCCGCGCCGTCGTGCACGAACACGTCGAGCGATCCGAAGCCGCGGTTGCCCGCGCGATCGGTCGCCACCACCTCGACCGCGTAGCGCCCGGTGAACTGCGGCGTGAAGGTCGCGAAGCCGTCCGCATCGACCGCCAGCGGCTCACCGTCCAGCGTCGCCTCGACGCCGGCCACGCCGGACGCGTCGCTGACGTCGATGGTGATCGTCACCTCGTCGCCCAGCGCGGGCTGCGCGGGATCGGCGAACACCGCCACGCGCGGCGGCGTGAGATCGGCGTCGTCGTCCACGTAGACGGTGCGCGTCACCGGGCGGCTGGCCTGATCGCCGTCGCCCACCACCAGCTGCACCTCGTAGACGCCGGCGTAGTCGGGCACCAGCGTCGAGGTCGCGCCGCGCAGGTCGTCCAGCTCGGCCGCGCTGCCCGCCGGCGCCGCCAGCAGCGTCCAGCGATAGAACAGCGGATCGCCGTCGGGATCGCGGCTTGTGGTGCCGTCGAACACCACCGGGTCGCCGCGCTGCACCCGCCCCGGCGCGTCGATGCGCGCCATCGGCGGGCGGTCCAGCCGCAGCGTGCCGCCGCGCGTGTCGCGCCCGATGGCGTTCTCGACCGTCAGGAACCACGGCTCGTCGCGGCTGCCCGAGAAGCTGACCTGCACCACCGGCTGGTCGAGCGCGCCGCCGACGACCGTGCCACCGGGGATCAGCCAGCGATAGGCCAGGTCGCCGCCGACGGCCTCGGTGGCGTCGAAGGTGAAGACGGTCGTGTACGCGTCGCCGCTGCGCAGCCGCGGCGGGCTGACCTGCACCAGCGCCTCCGGCGCCCCGGCCTCGACCTGCACCTCGAGGGTCTCGACGGTCGCGTTGCCCAGGTTGTCCGTGACGGTGGCCTCGAACACCAGCACGCCGCTGTCGCGCGGCCGGTACTGCGCCAGGCCGCCCGCGTCGACGGGGACGTCCTCGCCGTTCGCGGTCACCTCGATGCTCGCGATGCCCGAGGGATCCTCGGCCAGCACCAGCAGCGTCACCGCCTGCCCGGCCACTACCAGCGTATCGCTCACGTACAGCGTCACGTCGGGGCCGGTGGCGTCGCCGCACACGTCGTCTTCGTCGGTGCGCCCGTCGCAGTCGTCGTCGACGCCGTTGCAGATCTCGGCGCCGCCGGCGCCCGGCTGCGCGTCGCACACGACGCTGCCCGCGTTGCACACGCGCACGCCGGCCACGGCGCACGCGCCCCGCCCGCTGAGGCAGCGCATGCCCACGTCGCTCGGCTCTTCGTCGGTCGTGCCGTCGCAGTCGTCGTCGACGCCGTTGCACGTCTCGCCGCTGGCCCCCTCGAAGGGATCGCACTCGACCTGTGCCGGCACCCCGTCGACGCACTGCCGCTGCCCGTGGAAGCACGCGCCGACGCCGCACTCGACGGTGTCGAACGCCTCGTCGACGCTGCCGTCGCAGTCGTCGTCCAGGTCGTTGCAGATCTCGGCCACCGGCGCGCCCGCGGTCACCCCGCACACGATCTGCCCCTGCCGGCACACCTCCGTGCCGCGGCGCAGACACTCACCCCGGCCGGCCTGGCAGGCCGCGCCCGCCTCGAGCGTCTGCTCGTCGGTCGCCCCATCACAGTCGTTGTCCAGCAGGTCGCAGCGCTCGGCCTCGCCCACGCCAGGCACCGCGTCGCACACGATGCGGCCGCGCCGGCACACGCTGTTGCCGTCGCGCTGACACACGCCCAGCCCGCTGCGGCAGGCCACGCCCACGTCGGTCGGCGACTCGTCGGTCGTGCCGTCGCAGTCGTTGTCCAGACCGTCGCAGACCTCCTCGGCCGCGCCCTCGAGCGGATCGCACGCGCCCGCCCCCTGCCCGTCGCAGTTGGGCACCGCGTGCCGGCACTCACCCAGACCGCACACCGTGCTGCCGAAGCCCTCGTCGGGCTCGCCGTCGCAGTCGTTGTCGGCGCCGTCGCAGATCTCATCGGTGGGCTGCTGCGCCTCGACCGGACAGATCAGGTCACCGCGCTCGCACACCAACGTCGCCTCGACGCGGCACGCCCCGACCCCGTCGCCGCAGGGGTTGCCGACGCCCGCGGCCTCTTCGTCGATCGTCCCGTCGCAGTCGTTGTCGAGGAAGTCGCACAGCTCGACGGTGGGCTCACCGGGCACCGCGTCGCACACCAGCGCGCCCTCGACGCAGAAGCGCCGGCCGAGCTGGTTGCACGCGCCCACGCCGGCGTCGCAGGGCGTGTCGTCGCCGATGGCGCCCTCGTCCACCGTGCCGTCGCAGTCGTCGTCGACGCCGTTGCACAGCTCGAAGTCGGCGGCGTCGGCGAAGGGATCGCATTGCACCGGCGTGCCGTCGCTGCACGCGGGCAGCTCGCGCGCGCACTCGCCCTGGCCGCACATCACCGTGCCCAGGCCCTCGTCGGCGCTGCCGTCGCAGTCGTTGTCCAGCCCGTCGCACACCTCGTCGGCGGCGGGCGTCACCGGATCGCAAAGGTTGCGGCCCTCGACGCACCGCACCCGGCCCTGGCGACACACGCCGGGCGAGCCGGTGCCGCACGCGCCCTGATCCTCGAGCCCCTCGTCGGCGCTGCCGTCGCAGTCGTCGTCCAGCCCGTTGCACAGCTCGGGCAGCGGGGCCAGGGGTGCGGCGCCGCAGGTCGTCCCGCCGCCGCGTCCGCACACCACGACGCCGCTGTTCACGCACTCGCCGACGCCGACGGTGCAGTCCGTCCCGAGCTGGAAGCCCTCGTCGACGGTCCCATCGCAGTCGTCGTCGTCGCCGTTGCAGCGCTCGACCTCGGCCGGCTGCAGGTCGCCGTCGCAGGTGGCGGCGTCGGGCCCGTTGCAGATGAAGGCGCCCTCGGCGGCGCAGATGCCCTGCCCCGCCACGCAGTCCCGCCCGACGCGGTAGTCCTCGTCGGTCTGCCCGTCGCAGTCGTCGTCCTGGCTGTTGCAGGTCTCGTCGCGCGGGACGCCCGGCACCGCGTCGCAGCTGATCTGCTCGAAGGCGTTGCACAGGGTGAAGCCGAACTGGCGGCACGCGCCGGTGCCACGGAAGCAGGGCTGACGGATGGCGTAGCCCTCGTCGGTGGTGCCGTCGCAGTCGTCGTCGACGTCGTTGCACACCTCGTCGCGGCCCTCGAGCGGCTCGACGTCGCAGCGCACCTCGGCCGCGTCCACGTCGCAGAAGGCCGTGCCGGCGTTGGCGCAGGCGCCGACGCCCGCGGTGCAGGCCCGGCCCACGCCCGCGACCCCCTCGTCCACCTCGCCGTTGCAGTTGTCGTCGGCCCCGTTGCAGGTCTCTTCGGCCGGCACCACCTGGCCCGCGCAGGGGCCCCACGCGCTGCCGTCCTCGGCGCAGGTCTGCGTGCCGGCGACGCACGCGCCCACGCCCGCGGTGCCGTTCGGCCCGCTGTAGCACTCGCGCTGCTCGCCCGCGTTGCACACGCAGCCGCCGGCCACCTCGTCGGTCTCGCCGTTGCAGTCGTTGTCCGCGCCGTCGCAGATCTCGACGCCGGGCAGCACCTGGCCCACGCAGGGCCCGGGCGCGCCGAAGCGGCAGACGCTGGTGCCGCGCACGCAGGCCCCCACGTCGGCGGTCGCGGCGTCGGCGCCGTAGCAGGTCAGCACCAGCGGCCCGCCGTCCTCGCCGTCGTCGATCTGACCGTCGCAGTCGTCGTCCAGCCCGTTGCACACCTCGGCGCCGGGCAGCACCTGGCCCTCGCAGGCCGTGAAGGCGCCGTCGACGCAGGTGCGCGTGCCGGCCTCGCACACCCCGCGCTGATCGCTGCCGGCCGGCCCGTCGTAGCAGGGCTCGGCCAGCGGATTCCCGCCCGCGCCCTCGTCGACGCGGCCGTCGCAGTCGTCGTCCAGCCCGTTGCACAGCTCGCGGCCGGGTACGCCCGGCTGCGCGTCGCAGCGCGTGTCGGACCCGTCGTCGGTGCAGATGACCGTGCCCTCGGCCCGGCACGCCCCCTCGCCGACGCTGCAGGCCTCGCCCACGCCGGGGAAGCCCTCGTCGGTGCGCCCGTCGCAGTCGTCGTCCTGCGCGTTGCACGCCTCCGCGCCCGGCTCGCCCACCGCGCCGTCGCACACCAGCGTCACGCCGTCGGGGCCGCAGCGCAGCCGCCCCTCGACGGCGCAGGCGCCCTGCCCCGCCGTGCAGGCGGTGTCCAGATCGGCGAAGGCCTCGTCCGTCGCCCCATCGCAGTCGTTGTCGAGGCCGTCGCAGATCTCGTCGTCCAGCGCGCCGAAGCCGCAAGTGGGCTGGCCGTCGTCGCCGCAGACGACGCGCCCGCGGCCCAGGCACACGCCCTCGCCGCCCGCGCAGGGATCGCCCACCCCCAGCCCCTCGTCGGCGGCCCCGTCGCAGTCGTCGTCCAGGCCGTTGCACGCCTCGGCGTCGGCGGGCTCGGCGCCCAGGCACACCGGCGCGCCGATGTCGCCGTCCGGGCACGTGGTCAGGCCCGCCGCGCACACGCCGGGCAGCCCGGTCTCGCAGGCCTCGTCCTCGATGCACGGCGTATTGCACACGCCGGGATCGTCGATCTCACCGTCGCAGTCGTCGTCGAGCCCGTTGCCGCACACCTCGCGGTCGAGGCACTCGACCTGGATCACGCACACGCGGTTGCCGTCGCACACCTGGCCTTCGGGGCATCCGCCCGGGGTCTGGCGGCAGCCACCGACGCAGGCGCCGCTGCCGCTGCAGTAGGTGCCGTCCGGGCACACCTCGTCGCCGGGGCAGTCCTCGGGCACGCAGTAGCCGGCGGCGCTGCAGTAGCCATCGGGGCAGCGCCCGGGCTGGCAGGGTGCCACGCAGAAGCCCTCGGGGGCGCAGACCGCGTCGCCTTCGCAGTCGAGGTCGTCGGCGCAGCGCACGCCGACGTCGGGCTCGGGCGGCGCGGCGTCCCGCATCGCGTCCGGGCCAGCGTCGGGCGCCGCGTCCACGACCACCCGCGCGTCGCGCGGGGCCGCGTCCAGCGGCGGCGCGGCGTCGACGGTGTCGCCGTCGCCCTCGCCGCCGGTCGTCCGCATGTCGACCGGATCACCGCCCGAAGACGGGGCGTCGTCGCAGCCGGACAACACCCACCCCAGCCCCAACAGGGCCACCCCGCTCAGGATGCTACGCACGCTGGACCCCCCCGATGCGCGTCGGGGAATCCTATCGTAGCTCGCATCCGGGGCTCAACGGGGGCGACGCGGGCGCGTCGCCCCCGTGGGCGTCACAGGGTCAGCGGGAAGAGGACGCCGTCGCGCAGCAGGCGGACTGTTTCTGCTGACCCTGTCAGGGCGCGTTCCAGGTGGCGACGAAGTACGACTGTCCGTCGCGCTGGTAGCCGCGCAGGGTGATGGGGACGAAGCCGGACACCCCGAACGCCTGCGCGTGCTCGGCCTCGAGCGCGGCGCCCGTCAGGACGTGGCGGGTCACGGCGCCGGCGGGGAAGACGCTGTCGAAGATGGCGAAGAACCGACCGTCGTCCGTGCCCAGGGGCGTGTACGCCTCGACATCCTGCACCCAGCGGCCCAGGCCCAGCTGCTGCTCGGCGAAGGCCTGGTACTCCGCCGAGGTGAAGATGCCCTGCGCCGTCCATCCACCCACGTCCTCGCGGTCGAACAGCGCCGAGGCGCGCGGACCGGCGCCCGCGTCGATGACCGACAGCCGAGCCAATCGCCAGCCCTGGCCCACCAGCGCGTTGAACTGCGCCTGGAAGTCCCCGAGGCTCTGGTCGAGCGACAGCGTCTGCTCACGCGCGCCGACGACCCAGACGCCCGCGTAGCGAAGCTGGCCATCGAGCAGGTACGCGTCGAAGTCCACCAGGTGCGCCCCCGCGCCCGTCAGCTCGTCGTGGGTGGCGCGGAAGTCGGCCGCGGTCCGACCGTGCACCGCCGCCCAGCCCGCCACCGCGCGGCGGAAGACGGCGGCCACGAAGGTCTCGCCGTTCACCTCGTAGCCCGACAGGCTGTCCGGTCGGAAGCCGGCCGCCAGCATGACGTCGAACATCGTCTGATAGTCCCGGTGCGCGACGTCGTAGCGGATGCGCCAGTCGTCCGCGGCGTCGTCGACGACGTTGATCGGGTAGGTGCGCGCCACGACGCCGTTGATGCGAACCTCGACCGTCCAGCGGCCGCCGGGACCATCGATCACGGCGTTCCAGAAGTAGAAGCCGTGCCGCTGCGGACCGTTCAGGGCGGCGCTGCGCGCGAAGTGCTCCGCGCCGTCGGGTCGCAACACGCGCACGCCGACGGTGTTGCCGGCGTCGCCGCCCGCGGTGGACAAGCCCACGCCGATCACGTCGCCGATGAAGGCGCGGTCGATGTCGGGCGGCGGATCCTTCACGTCGTTCACGTCGCGGATCGAGCCGCGCTGCACGTTCGCGTCCATCAGGGTCAGCGGCGGATCGTAGACCGGCGCCAGGTCCCACATCTCCGCGTGGAAGGGTGACACCACGGCGTCGGCGCAGTCGCGCACCTCGAAGTGCAGGTGGGCGGTGGTCGAGCAGCCGGAGCTGCCGACGAGGCCGAGGATGTCCCCCTCCTCGACCGGATCCCCGGGGGCCACGGCCACGCCGCCGTTCTTCAGGTGGCCGTACGTGGTCGAGAAGCCGTTGGCGTGCCGGACGCGGACGAAGTTCCACTCGCCGACGCACTCGACGTTGCGATCGAAGTTGCCGTCGCCGGTCGCCTCGACCACGCCAGCGGCCGCCGCGAGGACGAGATAGCCGGCGTCCATCGCGCGGAAGTTCGCGATGTCGATGTCCACGCCCTGGTGGCCGTCGTACGTCTTGGCGCCGCCGGCGTAGTCCTCGATGCCTTCGCCCGGATCCAGATCGACGTAGTTGTTGATGACCCAGTGGACGCCCTCCGTGCCGGACAGCGGCCGGGCGAGGATCAGCGGGGCGAAGTCATCGAAGCCGGGACACGCATCACAGGCGTCCGGCTGCTGGTCGCCGTCGGCGTCGGCGTCGTTGGGGCCGTCCGGGCACAGATCGCACCGGTCGGCCACCTGATCGCCGTCCGCGTCACCGCTGTCACGGGCCTCGCAGGCCCCGCAGCCCTGCTCGCGGGTGAACCCGATCGCGTCGATCCAGGCGGCGTCCTCCAGGTCGCTGACGCTCTCGTCCTTCACGTAGGACCAGCGCAGCTCGTGCACACCGGGGGTCAGCAGATAGCCGGCCGTGGTCCAGTCCACGTCGCCCGACCACCGGTCGCGCTCCTCGCCGTCCACGCTGAAGATCAGGAAGTCGAAGTCCACCTCGCTGCGCACCCGCAGGGCGAAGCGCACGAACTGGGGTTCCTCGGCGTCCACCATGACCCGCATATCCGAACGCTCCAGGTCCGCGATGTCGCCGGAGCGCGCCGAGCGTCGGTTGTGGAAGCCGCCCTCGCTGACCGACCAGGGCGCGTCGCCCTCCGTCACGATGTAGCCGGGCAGCGTCGGCCACTCGAACGACTCGCTGCCCAGCCCGGTGGGCTGGCAGACGCCCGCCGAGCAGGTGTCCAGCACGCCCTCGCCGCAGGCGGTGCAGTCGTCCACCGGCTGCGCGTCGCAGGCGCCCGCGCGGCAGGTGCCGGCCAGGCACGCATCGTCGCCGCACGCCGCGCCGTCGTTGGCCGGACACACGAGGCAGGCGTCGCCCGCCGGCAGTCCGACCGAGCAGGCGTCGCCGGTGTCGCAGGCGGGCACGAGCTCGATGGCGTCGATCCACACGGTGTCGCGACTCTGGCCGACCGACTCGTCCTTCTCGTAGCTCCAGGTGATCGTGTGCAGGCCCGGCTCGAGCCCCAGCTCGACGTCCTCGCCCCCCTGGCCCGACGCGGTCACGGCGATCTCGCCGTCGATGCGCACCACCAGGAAGTCGAAGCCGGCCTCGCTGTCGATGCGGTAGCGGAAGCGCAGCAGGCTGGGCGCGGCGACCTGCAGACCCAGGCTCATGCTCGCCGACTCGTCGTCGTCGATGTCGGGCGCGTGCGCCGACGCCGTGCCCTCGATCGGTCGGGTGCCGTCGATGATCCACGCCGGCTCGCCGGCGTCGAACAGCGGATTGAACGCCCCCGACTCGAAGCCCTCGTAGATGCCCGCCGGCGGCAGCGGCCGGCAGGCGCCGGCCACGCACAGGCCGTCGGGGCAGGCCGCGCAGTCGTCGGCGTCGGCAACGCCGCAGGCGCCGGTGGCGGGATCGCAGGCGCCGACCCGGCAGACGCCGTCGAAGGCGCTGCAGTCGTTCGGCGTGCCGGGCTGGCACGCGCCGGCGAGGCACGCCCCCATGCCCGTGCACAGATCACCGTCGTCGCACGGCTCGTCGTCTTCGGCGGGCTGCGCCACACACCCGCCGGTCTGGGCGTCGCACACGCCGACCATGCAGGTGGCGTCCATCGCCGAGCAATCGATCGGCGTCCCCGGCTGGCAGGCCCCGCCGACGCAGGCCCCGAGACCGGTGCAGAGATCGCCGTCCTCGCACGGCGTCTCGTCTTCGCGGGGCTCGACGGTGCACTCGCCGGTGGCCGCGTCGCAGACGCCGACCATGCAGTCGGTGTCGCGGGCCGAGCAGTCGACATCGGCGCAGCGGTCGGGCGCGCCGCCCATGCCGCCCATGCCGGGCTCACCACCCGCGCCGCCACCCTGACCGGGCTCACCACCCATGCCGGGCGCGCCGCCCATGCCGCCCTGGCCGGGCTCGCCGCCCATGCCGGGCTCACCGCCCGCGCCGCCGCCCTGGCCGGGCTCGCCGCCCATGCCGGGCGCGCCGCCCGCGCCGCCACCCTGGCCCGGCTCGCCACCCATGCCGGGCGCGCCGCCCGCGCCGCCGCCCTGGCCCGGCTCGCCGCCCATGCCGGGCGCGCCGCCCGCGCCGCCACCCTGGCCCGGCTCGCCGCCCATGCCGGGCGCGCCGCCCGCGCCGCCACCCTGGCCCGGCTCGCCTGCCCATGCCGGGCGCGCCCATGCCGCCGCCCGCGCTGCCGCCTGGCCAGGGCTCGCCGCCCATGCCCGGCGCCCGCCCTGGCCGGGCTCGCCGCCCACGCCGGGCTCTGCCGCCCACGCCGGGCTCTCCCACGCCGGGCACGCCGCCGGCTCGCCGCCCACCCTGGCTGTCCACCGATGCCCGGCGTCCCGCCCGCGCCGGGCTGTCCCCCCGCGCCGGGCGAACCGCCGGCGCCCGGCAACCCACCCACGCCGGGCGCACCGCCCGCGCCGGCGTCGCCGTCACCCCCGCCGCCGCCGTCGTCGCAACCGATCGCCAACGCCACGGCCATGACGGCCGTCCAGAGTCCTCTGGGTCCCATCGAAGTCCCCCCGTCGTTCAATGACACCGTCGCCGCTGTTCGCTGCCAGCGCAACCGCGCTGCGCCGAGGATCAGCTGCCGCCCGGGGTGCCGAGGCCGGGCGCGTCGATCACCACGTCGAAGCCCCGCTCGTAGACGTCTCGCAGGAACCAGGCATGCCCGTCCTCGTCGACACGGACCGGCACGTACTCGACGAAGATGGGGATCGGCTCGCGCAGCACCACCGAGCGCGGCTCGTCGTCGCGCAGCCAGCGCCGCACCTGGCGGGCGTCGTACTGGCCGTCCTCGGTCAGGATGGCCTGCGCCAGCTGCAGGGGTGACTCCACCCGCACACAGCCGTGGCTGTACGCGCGCACCGGCCGCGCGAAGTGGCCGCGGGCGGGCGTGTCGTGCAGGTACACGTCGTGGGGGTTGGGGAACAGGATCTTCACCTTGCCCAGCGGGTTGCCCGGCCCGGCCACCTGCCGCACGTACTGCCAACGCGTGCCCGGGCGCTGCACCTCGTAGCCCTTCTCTTCCAGCCACGCGATCTGCTCGTCGTTCGGCAGCGCGCGGGCCTCGTCGTCGAGGATCTCCTCCTCGAGGATGCGAGAGGGGATGTTCCAGTGGGGGTTGTAGATCACGTGGGTGATCTCGGCGTGCAGCGTCGGCGTCGCGTTGGGGCGCTCGAAGCCGCCCGGCTCCCACACCCGCTTGCTGCTGCCCACCACCACCGGGATGCGCTCCAACCGCACGCCGTCCCGCCACAGCTCGACGTGGTAGTCGGGGATGTTGATCTCGACGTACCGCGCCGGGCGCCGCAGGGCCGCGCGCCGCGCCTCGAGCGCCGCCGCCACCCGCGCCAGCTTCTCGGCCGCGCCCACGCGCAGCGCCCGCCGCGTGCCGCGCCCCACCATCGGGGCCGGGCGCAGCTGATGGGCCCGCTGGAACCGCGCCAGCGCGTCGACCAAGGCGCGGTCGAAGCGATCCGGCGCCCCCTCCGCGGCCGCCGCGAAGCCCTCCTGCGCCAGCCGCGCGCGCAGCGCCGGCACCGCCGCGTGGCGCCCCCCGCGCCGGGCCTTGCCCAGCGCGTCCGGCACCGACGCGAAGCCCCCGCCGCCACCAGCGCCCGGTAGCGCGCGTGCGCCGCGATCAGCCCGGCGTACTGATCACCCCGCGCGCCGCAGCGCCGCGATGACCTCGGCGGTCGGGCGGGTGCGCAGCCAGCGCAGCACCTGCTGCATGACCAGCACGGGGCGTCCTCGGCCCGGGCGGGCCAGTCGGGCGGGCGGGCGCGCTCCCGGGCGCCCGGCCCGCGCGCCGCGCCCCGCGCGCCAGCACGCGGTCGACGTAGGCGCGCCGCGCGCTCTCGGCCCGGGTGGTGCGCCTCGGCGTAGCGGCCCCGCAGCAGCCAGCCATACGCCAGCCCGACGCGAAAGCCGGCCAGCTCGAGCTCGGCGAGCGCCGCGTCGCGCCCGTCGCGCACCGCCGCCCAGCGGGCGACGGCCCCCGGCGTGGTGGCGCGCGGCCCGATGGCCCGGGCGACGACGCCCAGGCGCAGCTGCCCGCGCGCGTCGAGGGCGGCGGACAGGTTCTCGGGCCCCAGCGCCGCGCTCAGGATGGCGCGATCCGCCGCGTCGAGCGGGGCCGGTGTGCCCTCCAACGCTCGGCCGCGCGCCGTCACCGCCTGCAGCGCCGCCTCGAACGCGGCGCAGGGCACGGCGTCCGGCGGCAGGGCCTCGTCCACCAGGCCCGCGCACAAGGCGCGCAGCGCGTCGGCGTCGGCGGTGGGGCCCGCGGCGTCGACGAAGCGCGGCGGCCCGGCGCCCCAGACCGGGGCAGCAGGCGCGCCCCGTCCGCGTCGGCGGCGCGCAGCGCGGTCAGCCGGGCCGCCACCAGTTCGCCCAGCGGGCGCGCCGGCGGCGCCTCGGGCAGCCGGCCCACCACCTCGGCCACCGAGGGCCCACGCGGGGCGGGCGGCGGCGGGGCCGGCGGCGCGGCGCCACAGCCCGCACACCCGAGGGCCAGGCCGATCGCGATGGGTCCGAGGACGCGCACGGCCCCATTCTGGGTGTCGACGTTCAAAGGGCAAGCCGAGGGGGTGGACGCGATAACGGGATCAGTCCGCCGGGAAGATGCGGACGACGCCGGGCACGATGCGGGCCAGGGCCGGCTCGGCCCGGAAGGTCATGAAGTGGCGGCCGATGCCGTCGAGGCGCTCGGGGATGGCCCCGCCGCCGCCGGTGATGTAGGCGTCGATGCCGACGTTCGTGTAGGCCTTGAAGGTGTGGACGTGGCCATAGACGGTAACGTCCACGCCCGCGCGCGCCAGCAGGCCCAGCAGCTTGTGGGCCTCGCCGCGGCTGGCGAAGGCGCCGTTGCGCAGGCCGAAGGCGTCCAGCGGCGGGATGTGCATCATCGCCAGGTGCAGGTCGTCGCGGCCGGCTGCGAGCCAGCGATCGAGCTTGTCGTAGGTGCGGGGGGCCAGGGTCGCGCTGGCCGAGTCCAGCAGCGTGAAGCGCACGCCGCGGTACGCGAAGCTGAAGCTGCCCCGCCCGAACAGGCGGTGGAAGGGGGGCGAGGCGGTGTCCGCGCCCAGCTCGTGGTTGCCGAGGGTGGCGAACAGGGGGAAGGGCAGCGTCTCCATGTTGCGCTGGAAGCGGCGCAGGGTCGAGGCGTCGCCCTGCTCGGTCAGATCGCCGCTGATCAGGCCGAAGCGCACGCCGGGCTCGGTGGCCATGCGACCGAACAGGTCCTGCACGCCGTCGAGCCGGTCCTGGACGTCGGCGAAGGCCACGAAGGTCCAGGGGCTGGGATCCTCGGCGTCGGGCGGCGCGATGCGCAGCGTCGTCTCGCCCGCCGGCACGTCGACCCGCCACGACCGATGCGTGGGCACGCTGCGCCCGATCGGCCGCGCGGGGGCCCCCTCGAGCACCGCGTCGGGCATGGCGTTGCGCAGATCCAGCGTCCACGGGCCCGCCTCGGCCGCGGTGAGGCGCACGGTCAGGGTCGGCGCCTGAGCCCAGAGCTCGACGCGATCCGCCTCGAGCGCGCGCACCGCGGCGAGGCCCTCGTCCACCTGCACGGTCAGCCCGTGCGCGGCGCGCCGCCCGATGCGATCCTCGTTCTTCGCGCGCTCCTCGGCCACCTCGACGCAGCCGGCGCTCCACAGCAGCGCCGCGACGCACACGACGGTCCTCATCGCTCCCCTCCCGCGCGGTAGAGCAGCGAGACGCCGCCCAACCAAGCCGATCCGACCGCCCCCTCCAGGCCGACGCCCCACGGCCCGGACACGCCCAGGCGCGCGTCGATCGTGAAGTGCCCCGCCACGCCGCTGCCCAGCCCCACCGCCTTCAGCCCCGCCGCGTAGCCGTCGTGCCGGTGATCGTAGCCCAGCGCCACCTCGCCCCAGCCGTCGCGCGCGTGGCCCAGGTACAGGCCGAAGGCGAAGCCGCCCAACAGCAGCTCCTCGGGCTCGGCGTCGAAGCCCTCGTGCTTCGTCGCGCCGGCGGCGATGCCCAGCTCGGCCTCGGCGAAGGCGCCGCGCAGCGTGCGGCCGACGTGATGCAGATCCAGGCGGCCGCGCGCGGCGACGTCCAGCAGCGTCATCGAGAAGCGCTCGGTGCCGTAGCGGTGCCAGACGAGGGCGCTGCGCAGATCGACGAAGCCCCCGTCGTCCGCCGGCCGATCGGGGCGCGGGCCCAAGAGGCGAAAGCGCGGGGCCAGCCGCACCCGCTGGTTGTCGTCGTCCGCGGCCAGGAGGCCCTCGGCCTCGAGGGCGAAGAAGGCGTGGCGCCACTCGGCGCCCACCACCGCCAGGTGGCCGTAGTCGAAGATGGGGTCGTAGACGAAGCGGTGGCCCAGCTCGAGGGCCAACCAGGGGGCCCGCCGCACCGGTCGCCCGCCGCCGTCGGGGCCCGCGACGCTGCCGTAGATGTCGGCCAGGTACGACACGCCGAAGAGGCCGACGCCGTGGATCATCATCCACGCGAACACCGGCATCGTGCGCGGCGAGGCGCCGGTGACCGCCAGGCCGACGACGCCGCCGGCGGCCGAGCCCAGGCCGATGCCCTCGGCGGCCAGCAGTCGCCAGCCGGTCTGCGTCTCGCCGCGGACGAAGTGACCGGCGCCGTGCACGACGAGGCCCGGCGCCACGGCGGTGGCCGCGGCCGCGGCGCGACGCCCCGCGCCGTCGGCGGGCGGCTGTGCCTCGGCGGCCACCTCGGCGGGGGGCGGCGCCGCCTGGGCGGGGCCGGCGAGCAACAGCAGGGCGAGCAGCGGGTGGGGGCGCAGCATGGGGCCGAGGATGCCACGACGGGCCGGCGGGTCGCGCGTTCGCCCGCGATCACCATGCGGTAACATGCCGAACCCGCCCGGCCCGAATCGTCACCGCGCGGTAGCGGGCCATCCTCGTTGTGATGCCGCCGGGGGTGCGGTACGCACCTTGCTGACGCGCCACCCCGTACGGCCCCCACGGGGCCCTCGTCGGCCGCGCAGCGCCGATCGGAGCGAACCGCATGACCGTGACCGCCACCGCCCTCCAAGACCGCGACCGCATCGCCGCCCTGCTGCAGAAGCACGACAAGCCGGGGCCGCGCTACACCAGCTATCCCACCGCGGTCGAGTTCCACACCGGCGTCGACGCGCAGGTGGCCGAGAACCACCTCGCCGCCGCCGACGCCGGCGAGGGCCCGCTGTCGATCTACGTCCACCTGCCCTTCTGCGAGAAGCGCTGCCACTTCTGCGGCTGCCACGTGATCATCTCGCCCGACAAGGAGCCGGCGTCGCCCTACCTGGGGCTGCTGAAGCGGGAGATCGAGCTCATCGCGTCGCGGCTGCCCAACCGGCGCCAGATCGCCCAGCTGCACCTCGGCGGGGGCACGCCGACCTACTTCTCGCCCGCGCAGCTGACCGATCTGCTGCAGCACCTGTTCGCCCACTTCGAGGTGATCGAGGGGGCCGAGCTGGCGGTGGAGGTCGATCCGCGCGTCACCCGGCCGGAGCACGTCGATGCGCTGGCCGATCTGGGCTTCAACCGCATGTCGCTGGGCGTGCAGGACTTCACGCGGGACGTGCAGGAGGCCATCGGGCGCGTCCAGACCATCGAGCAGACCGCGCGCATCATGGAGCACGCGCGCGAGCGCGGGTACCGCGGGCTGAACGTCGACCTCATCTACGGGCTGCCGCACCAGACGGGGCGGTCGTTCGAGGCCACCGTCGATCAGGCCATCGCCCTCGGCGCCGATCGCGCCGCCGTCTACAGCTTCGCCTACGTGCCCGACGGGCGCGGCCACCAGAACCGCATCGACCTGACCGCGCTGCCCGATCCCCAGGACAAGCTGGGGCTGTTCGCCATCGCGCGCGAGCGCTTCCTGGCCGCGGGCTACGTGCCCATCGGCATGGATCACTTCGCCAAGCCCGACGACGAGCTGGGCCGCGCGCGCATCGCCGGCACGCTGCGCCGCAACTTCCAGGGCTACACCGTCATCCCCGCCGACGACGTGCTGGGCCTGGGCATCTCGGCCATCGGCGACATGCGCGGCGCCTACCTGCAGAACCACAAGAAGCTGTCGCGCTACACCGAGGCCATCGACGCGGGCGAGCTGCCCATCTACCGCGGCGTCGAGCGCACGCCCGAGGACGAGCTGCGCCGCGACGCCATCCACCGGCTGATGTGCAACTTCCGGGTGAACCTCGACGCGGTCGCGCGCGCCCACGGCCACGCCGACCACACGGTCTTCAGCGACGCGCTCGAGCGCCTGCGACCGCTGGCCGACGAAGGGCTGGTGCGCCTCGACGCCGGCAGCGTCGAGGCCACGCCCGAGGGCGAGCTGTTCGTGCGCAACCTGGCGATGTGCTTCGACACGTACTACTGGGCCAAGTACGCCGAGGCGAAGAAGTCGGTGTTCTCACGCACCGTGTGACGGTGGCGCGCCGCGCGCTTTCCTGGCATCCATGCGTCGCACCGAGGACGGAGTGACGCATGAGCCGCTGGACCGCCGCCGACATCCCCGACCAGACCGGCCGCGTGATCGTGATCACCGGCGCCAACGCCGGGCTCGGCTTCGCGTCGGCGAAGGCCCTGGCTCACCGCGGCGCGCGGGTGATCATGGCCTGCCGCGATCCCCAGCGCGGGCAGACCGCGCGCGACCGCATCGCGGCGGACGCGCCGGCGGGCAGCGTCGAGCTGCTGGCGCTCGATCTGGCCAGCCTGCGGTCGGTCGAGGCGTTCGCCGAGGCGCTGCACACGGCGACGGACCACGTCGACGTGCTGATGAACAACGCCGGCGTGATGATCCCGCCGTTCGGGCGCACCGAGGACGGCTTCGAGCTGCAGATCGGGGTGAACTACCTGGGCCACTTCGCGCTGACCGGGCGAGTGCTCGACCTGCTCGAGGCGGCGCCGGCGGCGCGGGTGGTGACGCTGAGCAGCCTGGCGCACGTCGGCGCGCGCATCGACTTCGACAGCTTCACGGGCGAGAAGAAGTACCGCGCGTGGCGGGCCTATCAGCAGAGCAAGCTGGCCTGCCTGATGTTCGCGCGCGCGCTGCAGCGGCGGCTGAGCGCGGCGAACTCCAGCGTGACGTCCTACGCCGCGCACCCGGGCGGCACGCGCACCGATCTGCAGCGGCACAGCGGCTTCCTGGCCTTCGCGACGCGCTTCGCGATGTCGGCCGATCAGGGCGCGCTGCCGCAGCTGTTCGCCGCGACGGCGCCCGAGGCCG
Source organism: Myxococcales bacterium (assembly GCA_020633465.1). GTDB lineage: Bacteria > Myxococcota_A > Bradymonadia > UBA7976 > UBA1532 > JACKDN01. Next base: position 37,735 of record JACKDN010000016.1, on the reverse strand, counting down.
AGCCGGGCGGCTACTATGGGCCGGGCGGCGTCGCCGAGGTGTGGGGCTACCCCAAGCCGGCGCACGTGGGGGGCGCGGCGAAGGACGAGGACGTGGCGCAGCGGCTGTGGACGGCGGCCGAGGACGCGACCGGCGTGCGGTACCTGGGGTGAGGGGGTGTGCGCCGCGGGCAGCCCGACTGCCCAGGATCGGGCACGGGCACGTGCACGGGCACGGGCACGGTCTGCGAACCGAGGCGCCCGGGCCGGGACGAGCCGTCGGCGCATCCCGGCGGGGCCGAGAGCTGAACGCTGACCGCCCATTGGATTCGGAGTGAAGCGCGTGCCCGAGAACGGTCCGGACCACCCCCGTGTGCTCGATGGGAGCGACTTGCGCGCGGTGGCCGAGGCCGCCACGGCGCTGCGCGCCGGGCTGCTGGTGGCGCTGCCCACCGAGACGGTCTACGGGCTGGGCGCGAACGCGACCGACGCGCAGGCGGTGGCGCGCATCTTCGAGGTCAAGGGCCGCCCGCGCTTCGATCCGCTCATCGTGCACGTGCCCGACGCGGACGCGGTGGCGGCGCTCGCGCAGATCGACGACGCGCGGACGCACTTCGCGCGGCTGACCGCGGCCTTCTGGCCCGGCCCGCTGACGCTGGTGCTGCCGCGGCGCCCGACGGTGCCCGACCTGGTGACCTCGGGCCTGCCCTCGGTGGCGGTGCGCGTGCCGCGGCACCCGGTGACGCGCGCGGTGCTGCGGGCGGCCGGCGTGCCGGTGGCCGCGCCCAGCGCCAACCCCTTCGGCTACGTCTCGCCCACCACCGCCGCGCACGTCGCCGACCAGCTCGGCGACGCGGTCGACCTGATCCTCGACGGCGGCCCCTGCGCCATCGGCCTCGAGTCGACCATCGTGTCGTTGCTGGACGACCGACCCACGCTCCTGCGGCCCGGCGGCATCCCGCGGGCCGACCTCGAGGCGGTCATCGGCCCGATCGCCGAGGGCGTGCGCGTGCTCGAGCGCCCGCTGGCGCCGGGGCAGCTCGCGCGGCACTACGCGACCAGGACGCCGCTGAGGTTGCTCACGCCGGACGCGCTCACCCCCGCGCCCGACCGCGCGCTGCTGGTGCTCGCGGGGCCGCCCCCGGCGGGCACCGAGGCCTACGGCGAGGTCGTCACGCTCGCCCCCGACGGCGATCTCACCGCCACCGCCGCCGCGCTGTTCGCCACCCTGCGCGCCCTCGACGCCGCCGGACACGCCGGCGTGGACGTCCTGCCCTGCCCCCTCGCGGGGCTGGGCGTCGCGATCATGGATCGGGTGCGCCGGGCAGCGGTCGACGGCTGAGCGCCGCGCCGCGACGGCGGCTCGCGGGACGCTACTGCTGGACGCAGAGGAGGCGCCGCGTACGGTCGCAGGCGGCGAGGACGTTGATGTTGAGCGACGTGCCGATGGTGGCGCCGCTCGGAGTTGACCCGTCGGCATGATGGACCAGCTCTGGCAGTTGCCGTTGTTGCCGCGGTAGGCGCCCGAGGGCGCAGTCGACGCGAAGATGGTGCCCGCGCGCTGCCCAGGTCGGGGACGGCGCCGCTCTCGTCGTAGCCGTAGGAGGCCTGCAGGGCGTCACCGTCGACGAGGTCGGCCCAGTCGTCGGCGACGACCTCGCCGATGGTGTTGACGTAGGGCACGGCGGACCGGGTGAACCGGACCACCGGCGCGTCGTCGTTGGAGGACGCGATCCAGGCCTGTAGGTGCCCGGAGGCCGACGCCGTCGGCGTGGGCCTGGCAGATCGCGTCGGCCCCTCGACGCCGCCGAGGTCGCCGAGCATGAACGTGCTGGTGACGAAGAGCACGCGCTGGCAGGCGTCGAGGCCGATCGCCAGCGGCGCGGAAGCAGGCGCAGTACCGGGCGAAGCGCGTCTTCGTCGACAGGGCCGGCGGTCCCTGCTCGCCTTGCGGCCCAGCTCGCCCTGCTCACCCGGCGGACCCGGCTCGCCCTGCGCGCCAGCGCACCCAGCTCGCCAGCGGACCCGGCTCGCCCTGCGCCGCGCCCCCTCGCCCGGCGGGCCCTAGGTTGCCCTGCGCGCGTGCGCCCCTGCGGACGCTCGCCCTGCGCACCCAGCGCCCGGCTCACCTAGCGGACCTAGCTCGCCCTGCGCACCCAGCGCCCCGGCTCGCCCGGCGGACCCGGTGGACCCGGCTCGCCCTGCGCACCCAGCGCCCCAGGCTCGCCCTGCGCGCCCGGCTCGCCCTGCGCGCCCGGCGCCCTGGCTCGCCCTGCGCGCCCGGCGCCCCCGGCTCGCCCGCGGACCGGGCTCAACCCTGCTCGCCTCGAGGCCCTGGCGGACCCTGCAGCCCGGTCGGGTCGCCGACCCACTGGCCGTCCTCGTCGATCACCCGCAGGTCGCCGATGCTCACCGTCGCCGGGTGGATGTCGCGGCCCGACACGTCCAGCGCCTGGTCGGCCCAGAGCGCACGCAGCGCACCGCCGGCGCATCCGGGCAGCAGCTCCGGGCCGTCGTCGACCTCCAGCCCACGTAGATCGCGCCGCCGAGCGGTGGGATGGGTGCGTCGAGGCCCAGCACCACGAAAAGCGACCGTCGACCACCGGCACCTCGTGCGCCTCCGACCACAGCGGCGCGCCACCCACCGGGGTGTCGTACAGGCAGAAGACCATCGGCGGATCGGCGTCGATCGGCGCGCCGTCGAGGATCGCTCAGCTCACCTTCGTAGGTCAGCGTGAACGGCTCCTGGGCGAGGACCGGTTCCGCGGCCAGGCACACGGCCAGCGTAGCGATGATGCGAATCATGGGGGTCAGCCTCCCTCGAACGCGGTAGCGAGATTGCTGGCGCGCACGCGCCGTTTGCCGCGCCCGCGCGGTGAGCTCCAGGGCCGACGAGGCGCCCTCCGAGCTGGATCTGGATCACGCGGCCCCGCACGGCGAACGCGGGGCCGGCATCAGGCGCGTCGGCGTCGGGCTGCCAGCCGGCGTCGAAAGCCCTCCGTCCAGCGCGTCGGCGTCAGGTTTGCCCGCCCGCGTCGGGCGGCCTTCGTCCAGTGCGCCGGCGTCGAGCTGCAGGCCGGCGTCGAGCGGCCCTTCGTCAGGCAGCCCCTCGTCGAAGGCGAGGGCGCCGTCCAGCGCGTCGGCGTCGGCCACGATGGCATCGCGCGCGGCGCCGTCCGCGCGTCGGCGTCGGCCACGATGGCATCGCGCGCGCCGTCCGGCGCGTCGGCGTCGGCCACGATGGCATCGCGCGCGCGCCGTCCGGCACCTCGGCGTCGCCCTCAGGCCCGCGTCTTCGGCGTCGGCGTCGGGCAGCGCATGTCGGCGAGCGCGCCATCAGGTCGGCCCGCGTCGGGCATGGGCGACCCGTCAGGCAGCCCTCCCCGTCGATCGCGCCGCTGTCGATGACCGCGGCCGCGTCAGTCTACCCGCCGTCGCCCGCGTCGTCGCACGCGAAGTGCGATGCCGCAGAGCGCGAGCAGACCCATCCATCGCGTCTCATGGCGGACCCCGGCTCGTCTGGGTGTGGACCCCATGCCAGCAGGCTAGCGAGGGCCCTGGCTCAGGTCTGTCGTCGGGCGTGTAGGAAGATGACGACGCGTGTCGTCAGCGGTCGTCGGCGAACAGGGCCAGGATGGCGCGGTCGTCGAAGTCGAAGGCGAGCGCCTCGATGCGCTGCGCCATCGCGGCGTGCCGGGGATCGCGCTCGGCGATCTGTGGGCCAGCTCGGCCACCCGGGTCAGCTTGCCCGCCTCGGCCAAGCCGCCAGGCGCGCCGGTCGGGCGCGGGGGCGGGCCACCGGATCCCGCGTGGACGGCCTGGGCGTCGGCGTCGGCATCGGCCGGCCGTCGGTCACCGGCAGCTCGAGCTCGAAGCCGAACGTGCTGCCGACGCCCGGGGTGCTGCGGACGCCGATCTCGCCCCCCATCAGCTCGACGATGCCCTGCGTGATGGCGAGGCCGAGCCCCGTCCCCCGGCTGCGATCGGCGCGCGCCCCGGCCTGCTCGAACGGCTCGAAGATCGAGCCCAGGCGCGCGGCGTCGATGCCCGGGCCGGTGTCTTCGACCTCGACGCGAACGCGCACGCTCGCCGGCTCGGCGCGCACGACGGTGAGCCGCAGCGTCACCTGGCCGCTCACGGCGAACTTCACCGCGTTGTCGAGCAGGTTCAGCAGCACCTGGCGCAGTCGACTGGCGTCGACCTCGACGCGCGCGGGCAGATCGCCGTCGGCGTCGATGGCCAACCGCAGGCCCTTGCGGCGCGCGATCGGCGCGACGAAGTCGACCGCCTCGCGGGCCAGATCGCGCAGCGCGGCCGGCCGCGGGTCGAGCTCGACGCGCCCGCCAGCCGGGCCATGTCGAGGATGTCGTCGATCACGCCCAGCAGGTGAGCGCCGCTGCGCCGGATGGTCTCGACGCCCTTGCGACCCTCGGTGTCCAGCGTCGCCCGCTCGCGCAGGTAGTCCGCGTACCCCAGGATCGCGTTGAGCGGCGTCTTGAGCTCGTGGCTCATGGTGGCGAGGAAGGTGCTCTTCACCCGGCTGGCCACCTGCGCCCGCGCCAACGCCACCTCGAGGGCCTCGGTCCGCTCGCGCACCTGCGCGTCGAGGCTCTCGTACAGGCGCGCGTTCTCGATGGCGATCGCCGCCTGCGCGGCCAGCGTCTGCACCGCCACGATCTGGCGCGCCGCGAAGGCGTGCTCGACCAGGTCGTTCTCGAGGTACACGGCGCCCCGCACGTCGCCGCCGCGCACGATGGGGACACACAACACCGAGAGCGCCGGGCGCCCGCGCAGGTACGGGTCGTCGACGTCGGCCTCGTCGGGATCACCCAACACGACCGCGTGCTGCGCGCGCAGCACCCGCTGAACCAGCTTCGCCGGGAGGTCGCGCGCCGCCCCGAGGGGCACGCTCGGGCCCACACGGGGCGACTGCCCGAGCTCCATGCGCGCCTCGACGGTGGCGGCCTCGGCGTCGCCCAGCACCAGCGCGCCGCGGACGCCCCGCGCCTGCTCCAACAGCGCCGCCAGCACGCGCGCGAGGAGGCGGTCGAGGATCACCTCCTCGGTGATCGCCAGCGCCGCCTGCGACAGCTGCGGCGGCGGCGCAGCGTCGGCCCGCGCATCGCCCAGCGCCGGGCGCGCGCCTGCCACTGCTGCAGCGCCGCCCGCGCTTCGTGGCGGTACGCGCGGGCGGCCGTCAGGCGCTCCATCTGCTCGAGCAGGTCGGCGGTGTCGCCGCAGAGGATAGCGACCTCGTGCTGCACGCCGGCGTCGCGCGCCGCGGATCGCGCGCTCGTACAGGGCCAGCGCTGCCTCGCGGCAGCCGGCCGCGCGTTTTCGCGGCGCCGCGACCCACGCCAGCCGCCACCGGCGCCAGGCACCTGGCGCGCGGCCCGCCGGATGAGGCGCAGGCCCGCCCGCGTCGGCCGCCGCGCCGCGCCGCGGCGATCCAGCCCTGCTCGACCGCCCCCACAGCGCGACCAGCCGATGGGTCCAGGCCGACAGCACGTCCGCGGTGACCGGGAAGCGGTCGCGGAACCACGGCCCGAGGGCGACGGCGGCCTCGAACGCCGCGCGCCGCTCGCCTTCGACGAGCGCGGTCAACAGCCCGAGCCAGGGCGCGTGCTCCGGAGCCGGGCGGCGGCGGGCCGCCGGCGAGGCCCCGCAGCCAGGCGACGTGCGCGTGGATCGCCGCCGCGGAGCGCTCGACGTCGAGCACCTGATCCAGGCGCGCCCGCGCGCGCACCTGCTGCAGTCGAAGCTGACGCGATCGAGCGGCTCGCCGGCGATCAGCGCATAGGCCGCCGCGATGAGCCCGGCGTAGTGCACCATCGGTGTCGCCGGCCCGAGCCGCCGCGTCGGCCGCCGAGGTCGAGCAGCTCCACCATCTCGCCGACCGGCTGGCGCCACCACTGGACGCAGCCGGCGTCCATGACCCGAATCCGCGCGCGCGGATGTGCGGCGAACCCACCCGTTCGGCCTGCGCGTGCGCGAAGCTCGATGAGCGCGTGGGCGCGCTCGAGCAGGCCCACGGCGGTGCACAGCACGCCCGACGCCATCCAGGTGAGCGGTCCCCCAGGCCGCGACGCCGTCGCGCAACACCGTGCGGACGTCGTCGAAGACGTAGAGCGGCCCCGCTCGGGGTAGCGCGCGAGAAGGCGGGCGCGAGATATGCTGCACCCGCTGGATGCCGGCGTCGATGGCACCGGTGGTCACCGGGAGCCGCCGCAGGCGTCCGCGCGAGGGCCCGGCGAGCGCCCACAGCGTCCGCGCCAACCGAAGGCGATCCGGCGCGCCCGCCGCGCGTGGGCCGCGGGCGCCGGCCAGCGTCAGGAAACGCTCCGCCGCCTTCGACGGCCTCGTGGGTCCGCCCGCGTCGGTCGCCGCGACGATGCGCGTGGACCAGGCAGCCGCCTGGTCGGCAGGCCAGCCGCGTTCGCGAGCACGGCGTCGACGCAGGCGTTCATCCGATCGGCCCGACCGACGACCCGCGCCGCCTCGGCCGCGCCCTCGTGCAGCGCCAGCGCCAGGTCGTACTCGACGCCCCAGCCCGCGGGGCCGAGGGCCTCGATGCCCGCGTCGTAGTGACCCAGCGCGTCCTCGAAGCCGGCGCTCGCCCAGGCGTGATCGCCGGCTCGCCGGGCGAGGTGGGCGAACCGGACGCGCTCGGCGGCGTCGCCCATCGCCGGGAGCGCGCGCGCCAGGTGGGCGGCGGCCGCGAACAGCGCGTCGGGCACGCCTTCGCGCGCCCCCGCGAGGCAGCGGCCGATGCGCAGGTGGATCGCCGCCCGCTGCTCGGCGGTCAGCCGCGCCCGCGCCGCCTCGACGATGCGGTCGTGCGGGAAGCCGACGGCGTGCACGCCGTCGACGTCGTGGTGCACCACCAGCACGCCCGCCGCCAGCGCGGGCCGGATGCGCTCCATCAGCACCTCGGGCGGGCAGTCGGCCACCCGCGCCAACACCTCCACGGGGGCCCGCCGGCCGAAGCAGGCGGCCTCGCCCACCACCGACGACGCCGCGCCCGGCAGCGCCTCCAGCCGCCCGAGGACGACGCGCGCCACGTCGTCGCCCACGTCGGCGCTCTCGACGGCCCGCAGGTCCCAGCGCCAGCGCTCGCCTTCCCAGGCGAGCAGGCCGCTCGCGCAGCCGCGCGAGGAACAGGTTGACGAAAGCGGGTTGCCGCCGGTCTTCGCTCGAGCACGGCCGCCAGCGGCGCCGCGTCCGCCCGCCCGCAGGCCAGCGTGTCGGCGATCAGCCCCGCGAGCGCCGCCTCGTCGAGGGGCGCCAGGCGGATCGCGTGACAGTCGACCCCGCGGTCCGACAGCATCTCGAGGAAGCGCGCGTCCCGGCTCGCCACGACGACCAGCAGGCCGCGGTGCTGCGGGTCGCTGGCGACGCGGGCCAGCAGGTCGAGCGAGGCGCCGTCGGCCCAGTGCAGGTCGTCGATCGCCAGCACCAGCGGGCGCTCCGGCGACGCGAGCGCATAGAGCACCGAGCACAGCACGTGGCGGGCGCGCGCCCGGGCCTCGACCGGATCGACGGCGGTCGGCGGCGGCAGCGACTCGAGCGTCGGGCGGACGCCGGCACCAGCTCGGCGACGAGATCGCGGTTGGGCGCCGCCGCCCGACGGACGGCCTCCAGGCGAGCCGCCGCCTGCTCGGCGGGCCCGCCGAGCAACGCGCCGACCGCCGCGCGCAGGCCCTCGGCGACGGCCTCGTAGGGTGGGCCGCTGCCCACCACGTCGAAGCGCCCGGCGAAGAAGCCGCCGCCGCCAGCCTCGACGTGAGACCGGAAGGCGTCGAGCAGCCGGCTCTTGCCGACGCCGGCCTCGCCGACGATCACCACCGGCCGCGCCCGCCCGCGCCCTCCGCCTCGAACGCGTCGACCAGCGCGTCGTGCGCCAGCGCGCGGCCGTGCAGGCGCCCCACGTCAGCCGCCCGGCGGGCCCCGGCGCCGCGCCGCCCCGCTGCGCCGCCTCGAGATCGGCCAGCAGCGCCGCGGCGTCCGGGTAGCGGTCCGCGGGCCGCTTGCGCAGCAGGCACTGGACGATGTCCGACAGGGCGCGGGGCACCTCCGCCCGCACGCGGTGCACCGGCGTGGCGCGCCGCGCCAGGTGGGCGTGGATCACCGCCTCGGCGTCGGCGCCGTCGAAGGGCGGGTGCCCCACCAGCAGCTGCCACGCGGTGACGCCCAGGGCGTACAGATCGGCGCGCGCGTCGGCCGGCGCGTGGGCGATGCCGCACAGCTCGGGCGCCCGGTAGGTGGGCGGGCCGGCGAGCTCGGGGGCCGCGGCGGGCGTCTCGCGCTCGAGCGCCCGGTCGAGATCGATCAGCTCGACCGCGCCGGTCCGCAGCGCCCACAGCAGGTTGGCCGGACAACGTCGCGGTGCAGGACACCGACGGCGTGCAGGCGACGGAGCGCGCGCGCGCCGCCACACCAGGATGTGCAGCACGTCGTCGGGTCGCAGCGGTCCCCAGGCGAGGTGATGCGCCAACGTCTCGGCGCCCGCGTCGGCGAGCACCAGAAAGGGCCGGGCGCCCCAGAAGCGCAGCTCGACCGCGCCGACCAGATGCGGACCAGGGGCCAGCGTCAGCAGCCGGTGCTCGCGGCGATAGCGCGCCTCGGCCTCGGGCGCCGGGACCCAGGGCGCCGGCGTCTTGACCACGACGCGCGCGCCGTCCGCGCCGGCGCAGCGGGCGACGAGGGTGTGGGCGCTGCGATGGAGGATCCGGTCCAGCGACAGGTCCGGCGGCAGCTGGACGGACGGGCCCGCCGCCTCGTCCGAGGCCCAGCCGGCGGGCGTCTCGACGGCCACGGGATCAGCGCGCGTCGCGCAGGGTGAGCACCGTGCGGATCAGCGCGGGCACGTTGTCGACGCCCAGCTTCTCCATCAAGCGCGCGCGGTACGTGCTGACGGTGGTGCGCGCGATGCCCAACGACCAGGCGATCTCCTTGGTCGAGCTGCCGTCGACCAGCAGGTCGAGCACCTCGTTCTCCCGGGCGCTGAGCGCGAGCAGCGGCGATCCCTCGGCGTCGTCGTCCAGGTGCCCTTCGACGCTGGCGGCCGAGTCGGCGGCCGGCTCGAGCAACGCCATCGCGGTGTCGAGGTGGGCCTCGACCTCGGCCCGCGCCGCGGCCTCGCCGATCAACCGCCGCGCCTGCGCAGGTGGGTGTGCACGAGGCCGAGGCGGGCGCTCACTCGCTCCTTCAGCGTCGTCGACAGGCCCTGATCGCGGGCGCGCCGCGCCTCGAGCCAATCACGGGTCAGCCCGCGCATCACGTCGCTCTGCGCGCGCACCATCTCGAGCAGCTGCTCCTGCTCGCGACGCAGCTGCTCGGACTGCGCGAGTTCGCGCTCGAGGGCGCGGGTGCGCTCGGCGATCCGTTCCTCGAGCGCCTCGTTCTGCGCGGCGAGCCGCGCGCGCAGGCCCTGCAACTCGAGGTGCGTCCGCACGCGCGCCAGCAGCTCGCGCGCGTCGATGGGCTTGGTGAGGTAGTCCACCGCGCCGAGGTCGAAGCCGCGCACCTTGTCCTCGGTCTCGGCGCGCACCGTCATGAACACGACCGGCACCTCGACGGTGGCCGCGTCGCTCTTCAGCCGGCGACACGTCTCGTAGCCGTCGATGCCGGGCATCTCGATGTCGAGCAGGATCAACGACGGCCGCCCGCGGCGGGCACGCTCGAGCCCCGCCTCGCCGTCCCGCGCGGTGATCGCCTCGAGGCCATAGGCCTGCAGGTGGCTCACGACCACGCGGAGGTTGGCCGGGTTGTCATCGACGACCAGGACGGTGTGCGGCTCCACCCGGCGATGATAGCCGATGCGCGCCGCGTTCCCGCCCGTGTCGTCGACTTACTACAGCGTCGGCGGCGCGCGTCGTCAGGCGACGACGGGTGGCCCATCGCCCACGCGGTCCGACGACCGTCTGTCGCGCCCGAAGACGCGACCGGTATACTGCGCGCGGAGGTGCAGAACGATGAGCCTCGAGACCGTCCACCAGACCCGGCGCTTCACGGTAGACGAGGTCATGGCGATGGTCGCGTCCGGCATCCTCGCCGAAGACGAGCCGCTGGAGCTGCTGCGAGGGGAGTTGGTCGTCGTGCGTCCCCAAGGTCCGCCCCATGCGACCGCCACGAGCCGGATGGCGCGGACGCTGTATCGCGCCTATGCGCCGCCGACGCTCGTCCGGGAGGCCAAGCCTCTCGCGGTCAGCGACGACTCGTTGCCCGAGCCCGATTTCTCGATCGTCGAGGGGGACGAAGACACCTTCTTCGAGCGCCATCCTCGAGGCGACGAGGCGGTGCTGGTCATCGAGGTCTCGTACACCTCCCAGCAGGCCGATCATGACAAGGCCGCGATTTACGCCAGCGCCATGGTGCCCGTGTACTGGCTGCTCGATCTGAAGGCGCGTCGCCTGGAGGTGCACAGCGAGCCCGAGGCCGACGGCCGATACGGCGTCGTGCGGTTGCTGCACGAGAGTGACGAGGTCGAGCTGCCGCGCACCCGTGTCCGCCTGCGCGTGGGTGACCTCCTGCGCTGACGATCACGAGGTCGTGCGCGGCGTCGCAGCGCACGGAGCGGCCGTCAGCGCTCCACGCTGATCCGCACGTCCGTCGTCCCGCTGTTGCGCAGGAACGCGTCCACCACGATGAACCAGGTGCCCGCCCCCAGGCCGGGCAGCTCGACGCGCGCGCGGTTCGCGAAGCCCTCGTCGTCGCTGCAGGCCACGACGCTGTCGGCGTCGTCGCAGGCGCCGCGCACCTCGATGGCGGTGTCGAAGTCGGCGTGGATGGCCTCGATGACGACGTCGGCCGGCGCGTCCAGGGTCAGCGCGATGACGCGCTCGCCGCCGCCGCCGCCGCCGGCGCAGGTGATCTCGATGAGATCGTCGCGGCCGTCGAGATCGATGGTCAGCAGGGCCGAGCCGTCGACCTCGATCACGTCGGTCAGGCCGGCGCAGAGGCCGTCCTCACTGCCGTCGCCGGCGGCCAGGCAGTCGAGGTCGTCGGGCCAGTCGATCGCCCCGTCGCCGTCGTCGTCCGCGCCGTTGCTGCAGGCGGGCGCGGCGGGTGGATCGGCCTCGTCGACGTCGTCGGCGTGGGCGCAGCCGGGGTCGGCCGCGTCGACGGCCCCGTCGCCGTCGTCGTCCACGCCGTTGCCGCAGGCGCGCGCCGCCGCGTCGATGGTCACCTGGGCGGTGAAGGGCGCCGGGCGCGCGGGATCGACGAAGACGTAGTGGGTGCCGGCGGGCAGGTCGCGCAGGGCCAGCGTGTCGGCCCGCTCGCAGGCGGTCTCGCTCAGGGGCCGGTCGCAAGCGGTGCGGTGATACAGCGCGACGGCCTCGAGCGGCTCGGGCACGTCGACGGTGACGTTCGAGGGCTCGGCCAGGTCGATGGCCAGCACGTGCTCGCGCCCCTCGCCGGTCAGGCGGCAGCTGCCGTCGGTCAGCCCACCCTGGTTGGCCAGGGGCAGCTCGACGGCGCCGCCGGGCGCCGACACCGCGTGCAGGGGCACGTTGAGGATGCACAGCGGCCGCTCGTCCACGTCGCCGGCCGCGCGGCAGCCGGGATCGGCCGGCCAGTCGGTCGCGCCGTCGCCGTCGTCGTCCACGCCGTTGGCGCACTGCGGGGGCGCCGGGCCGTCCGCTTCGTCACGGTCGAAGGCCGTGGTGCAGCCGGGATCCGCGGCGTCGGCGAGCCCGTCCTGGTCGTTGTCGAAGCCGTCGCTGCAGGCGCGCACGAAGGGCTCGACGGTGAAGGTGACCGTCGCGTCAGCGGGCTCGGCCAGATCGGCGGCCACCTCGGCGATCACGTACCAGGTGCCCGCGGTCAGCTCGTCGACGAACAGCGTGCGCGGGTTGCAGGCGCGCTCCTGCGGCGCCGCGTCGCACAGGGGGCGCAGCGACAGCCGGCCGTTGAGGAACCCCTCGCTGGCCAGCTCGGCCCGCAGGCTGGCGGGCGCGTCGAGCGTCACCGCGAACACCGTCTCGGGCGCGCGCACGTCGCCGCAGCTCGCCGCCGTGCGCGAGGGCGCGACGCGCGGGGGCAGCGCGAAGACGCCGCCGTCCGGGCCCACCTCGATCACCGGCACGGTCGGATCGTTGCAGCGCGGCGCCTCGCTGGGATCGCCGGCGGCGAGGCACTGCGGATCGTTCGGCCAGTCGGTCTGCCCGTCGAGGTCGTCGTCGGCGCCGTTGGCGCAGGCCGGCGGCTCGTCCGGATCGACCTCGTCGGCGTCCAGGGCGTCGGCGCAGCCGGGATCCTCGGCGTCCATCAGCCCGTCGCCGTCGTCGTCGGCGCCGTTGTCGCAGGCCGGCGCGTCGAGCGGTGTCACCGTCAGCTCGAGGTCCACCGGCGCGCCGCCGTCGGCGAAGTCGCTGTCCACGACGACGAAGGTGGTGCCGACGGGCAGGCGCTCGACGCGGAAGTCGGCCGCGCCGAACGTGCGTCCGCAGGCCCACTCGGTGCCGTCGAGCTCGCAGGCCCCGCGCACGTAGATCACCGGCGTGCGGCCCTCGGCGCGCAGCGCGACGTCCAGCCGCGCGGGCCGGTTGACGCTGACCGCGACGACGCCCTCGCCCGCCTCGCCGCCGCAGCTCCCCTGCGCGCGGCTGGGCCCGCCGCCGACGGGCACGCGCAGGGCGTGCGCGCCCTCGCCCACCTCGGCCACCAGGCGCGCGGTGACGCACAGGCGGCCCTCGCTGAGATCGCCCGCCGCGGCGCAGTCGGGATCGTCGGGCCAGTCGGTCGAGCCGTCGCCGTCGTCGTCCTCCCCGTCGGCGCAGGCGGGCGGGAAGGCGGGATCGGTCTCGTCGTCGTCGGCCAGGTCGAGGCAGCCGGGATCGGCCAGGTCGACCAGCCCGTCACCGTCGTCGTCCAGCGCGTTGGTGCAGGCGGCGGGCGGCGGCCCGACGTCGGGGGCCGCGTCCGGCGCGGCGTCCGGACCGACGTCATCGGGCGCGGCGGCGTCGGCGGCGTCGGGCGCCTCGGCGTCGGCGAAGGCGTCGACCGTCGAATCGACCGCCGCGTCGACGGCCGCCATCGCGTCGCCCTCCGCGTCCAGCCCCGTCGAAGCGTCCACCACCGCCGCGTCGCGCGGCGGCTCGGGCCCGAAGCGGTCGTACGCCGTGTCGGGCCGGATGCGCACGTCGTCGGGCAGCATCGCGTCCGCGACCCGCGCGTCCTCGCGCCCCGCGTCCAGCCCGCCGCCACCGGTCTCACCGCCGTCGTCGCACCCCGCCGCCAGCACCGCCGCCGCCAGCACCCACCTCGTGAACCGCACGCCTCGCCTCCTGCGCCATCCCCCGCGCGCCGGCCAGCATACCCCGGCCCGGCGCCCGTGTGCTGGCGCGGCGCGCCCGCCTGGGGCTACATTCGCGGCATGACACGCGCAGCACTGTTCCTGGGCCTCGCGGCGCTGGCCACGGCCTGCGTCGAAGAAGAGCCCCGAGCCGGTGAGGAGGGCGGCCTGTGTCGCCTGGGCACCTCGCCCTGCGACGACGGCCTCGTCTGCCTGCAGGGCGGCTGCATGGCCATCGGCGCCGTCGAGCAGGACGCCCAGCCGCCGCTGGAGGTCACGTTCAACCTCGAGAAGCGCAGCCTGCTCGCCGACGGCGAGGACAGCCTCATCGCGCGCTTCGAGGTGTACGAGCGCGAGACCGGCGACCCCTGGGTGGGCGAGGTGCGCACCTGGGTCGACCCGCCCAACGCGGGCATGGTGGGGCCGGCGCGCATCGAGCTGGAGGACGGCAAGGCCGTCACGCGCCTCATCGCGTGCAAGACCGGGCGCGACGGCTGCCCGCCCGCCACCGCGGTGTTCAAGGTGGCGACCTTGGAGGATCCGCTCGAGGCGGTGGGCCAGTCGGAGCCGATCACCATGCGCGGCGACGGCACGCCGCCGCCCGGGGGTGGCGGCGGAGGGCCCGGCGGTGGACCCGTCGGCGGGCCCGGTGGCGGGCCCACCGGCGGCGATCCGCCCGTGCCCCCCGGTCAGGCGCGCGCGCGGTGCATGGGCTCGGGCGGTGTGGTCGCCTTCCTCACGGCCGGCAACCGCTCGTACAGCTACGACGAGACCGAGGTGACGGTGAGCCTCGGCTCACTGCAGGCGGTCGCCGATCGCAAGGCGCGCCTGTCGATGTCGTTCCGCGACGAGGGCTCCTGGGGTGAGATCGCCCCAGGTACGCATCCCTTCCAGAGCACCGCCGACTACGAGATGGACATGGCCTCGGTGCTCTCGATCTCGGTGCGGTCTCCCGAGCGCGGGGTCACCTGCGCCGTGAACCGAGCCGTGACCTACACCGGCAGCGCCGAGGTGCTGGCGCTGGAGTTCGGCTCCAACAACCCGAACGATGGCCCGGACATCCTGTCGCTCACGTTCGAGGGCCAGTGCACCGGCGACGATGGCACGTTCGCCGCGGCCGGCTGCATCAACTTCGAGGCGCCCGCGCCCTGACCCGCCCGGCCCGTGCGCTACACTGTCCCCGGGCCCCCGCGTACCGACCCCACGCCGCCCGGGAGGAAGCGCCCATGCCCCACCCCGCCCTCCGCGCCCTGCTCGCGCTGCTGGTGCTGGCCGCACCGCTGGCGGCGGTGGCGCAGGACCCGCAGCGCGAGCCGGGCGCCGAGCCCTGCGACGACGTCGTCGAGGTCGACCGCTTCCGGCTGCTGCGCCAGCTGACGCTCGACCTCGCCGGCCGCGTGCCCACGGTCGACGAGCTCGAGGCCGTGCGCGACGCCGAGGACGTCGGCGAGGCACAGGTGGACGCGCTGCTGGCCGCCCCCGAGTTCTCGAACTTCGTGCGCCGCCACCACCGCGACCTGCTGTGGCCGGCCACCGACGCCATCGAGGTGGTCAACGCCGCGGTCGCGCTGCTGCTGCCCGCGCAGCTGTACATGTACGAGGGCGACGGCGATCCCGAGCGCCTGTTCCTGCTGTTCACCGGCGTCTACGGGCGCGGCGGGCTGGTGCCCTGCAAGGACGAGCCCGCCGAGTGGGATGCCGACGGGAACCTGATCTTCGAGACCATGCCGGACGGCACGCGGCGCGAGGGCTGGGTGATGGTCGAGCCCTACTGGGCGCCCGGCACCGAGGTGAAGGTGTGCGCGCTCGAGGCGCGCATCCAGCCGGTGTCCGAGACGGGCGTCGCCTGCGACACCGCACAGGGCCTGCTGACCGGCACCTGCGGCTGCGGCCCCAACCTGCAGCACTGCGCCAGCATCCCGGTGGCGCTCGACGTCGCGCTGTCGCTGCAAGAGCAGGTGATGCGCATGGTCGAGCAGCCCATCGCCGAGGGCCGCCCCTACACGGACGCGCTGATCGGGCAGACCGAAGAGGTCAACGGCCCGCTGGTGCACTACTACCGCTACCTGGCGCCGATGGCGCTCGACCCGATCATCCTCGAGCCGCCGGTGCCCGTGGCCGAGCTGCCCGACGTGCCCTACGGCGACGCCGACTGGCACGCGGCGCCGCGCGCCCACGCCAAGCACAGCGGCCTCTTGACCAGCATGTCGTACCTGCTGCGCTTCCAGACCGACCGCGCGCGCGCCAACCGCTTCTACAACGCGTTCCTGTGCGAGCCCTTCGTCGCGCCGCCCAACGGGCTGCCCAGCCCGAACGACGAGTGCAGCCAGGAGCCCAACCTGCGCAAGCGCTGCGGCTGCAACTACTGCCACGGGCGGCTGGAGCCGGCGGCCGCCTATTGGGGGCGCTTCGCCAACGCGGGCACCTACTACCTCGACCCGGACACCTACCCGACCTACCTGGCGCGGTGCGCAGCCTGCGCGCAGAACCCCGACCGCATGTGCGACTTCATCTGCGATCGCTTCTACGTCAGCGAGATCGGCCACCCCGACGAGGCGGCCTACGCCGGTGTCTTGAAGTCGTACGAGTGGCGCGACGCCGACGAGGTGGCCCACGTCGAGGCGGGACCGCAGGCGCTGGTCGAGGCCAACATCGAGAACGGCAAGCTGGCCCAGTGCGTGACGCGCAAGGTGTTCGAGCGCCTCTACCACCGGCCGATGAGCCCCAGCGAGGTCGAGGACGAGCTGCCCGCGCTGGCGGCCGACTTCGCCGCCGGCGGCTACGACTTCAAGGCGCTGGTGAAGACGCTGGTGCTGCACCCCGGCTACCGGAGGATGGCGCGATGAGCCGCACGATCGTCCGCCTGGCCCTGCTGCTGGCGCTCTTCGGGTGCGAAGAGGAGGCCGCGCCGATCTCACCGGGCGGCGACCCCGGCGCCGGCGGCGCCCCCGGCGTCGAGCCCGACGTGGGCGCGCCGCCCAGCGAGGTCGCGCCGCTGACGCGCGCGCCGGGCCGCATGACCATCGAGCAGCTCGCGCGCTCGATCCCGATCATCACCGACGGCATCGCCTGGACCGAGGACTTCGGCGCCGGCCCCACCGACATGCTGCAGGTGCTGGCGCCCACGCTGGGCGCCCCCGACTACCTGCGGGTGACCGAAGAGAACCTCGAGCCCACCCTGATCATCGCCAAGTTCATGCAGGACGCGTCCAACCGCATCTGCGTGCGCTGGGTGCAGCGCGACGCCGAGGCGGCCGACCGCAGCCTGGTGGTGCACGACGGCCCCTGGGACAGCCTCGACGAGGCCCACGCCCGCGCCGCCCTGCGCGCCCTGCAGCTGCGCTTCTACGGCCGCCACGTGCCGCCCGCCGACGACGCCGCCATCGACGACCTGTACGCCCTGTTCGTCAACGCCTCGTCCACCGCCCCCGCCGCCCGCGCCGCGCGCGATGGCTGGCTGGCGGTGTGCATCGCGATGATGACCGACCCCGAGTTCGTGCTCTACTGAGGTGCGCCCGATGAACCGACGCGACTTCCTGTGGCGCACCGGCCTGGCGGCGGGCGCCTTCTCCCTCGGGGGGCTGATGCCCCGCGTGGCCCGGGCGGCGGGCGACAACGACCACTACTTCGTGTTCGCGTACTTCGAGGGCGGGTGGGATCACCTGCTGGGGCTCGACCCGCGCGATCCCGCCGTGTTCACCGATGCCGACGTGCGCGCGACCGGCATCCAGCCTGCCTACGACCTCATCCCCGCGGCGTTCAGCCGCGCGCCCATCGACGCCGGCCCCTTCGAGCTGGGCCCCTGCGCCGCGTCGCTCGCGCCGCTGGCCGATCTGTTCAGCGTGGTGCGCGGCATCAACATGG
This sequence comes from Myxococcales bacterium, assembly GCA_020633465.1. Taxonomy (GTDB): domain Bacteria; phylum Myxococcota_A; class Bradymonadia; order UBA7976; family UBA1532; genus JACKDN01. The sequence goes on along the minus strand of JACKDN010000016.1, from coordinate 20,596 downwards.
CGACGCTGACGCACGAGGTGGGGCGCCGCTACTTCATCACCGGGCGCCCGCCCTCGGGGCTGACGGCGCGCGGCAACGCGGCCGGCACGCTGGCCGCCGCGCAGGTGACGCTGGACACGCCGGTCCCGCACCTGGCGCACCTGGTCGAGTCGTACAACGTCGACCAGCCCGCGCACGCCGCCGCGCTGCCCGTCGCGGCGGTCGACCACCTGCAGTACATCCTGCAGGAGAACCTGGGGCTACCCACGGACATCCCGCCCAACGTCAAGGGTGCGCTGGGCGACTACTGGAAGAAGCACCGCGACTGCAGCGGCGAGCACGGCGTCGCCGCCTCACGCCTGGCCGACATCTACCGCGAGAACCGCGCGCGCGCCCGCCAGGTGGTCACGTCGAACCTGCACCGCAGCTTCCAGTTCGCCGGCCCCGACACCGCCGCCGCGCGCGCCCACTACGGCCTGCAGCCCGGCCAGCTCGAGACGCCCGCCGGCCGCGCCGCCCTGGCCGCGCAGGCCCTGAAGACCGGCCTCAGCCGCGTGGTCAGCGTCGCGCTGAGCACCCAGCTCGACACCCACGACCAGACCTGGGCCAACGATCACAGCGCGCGCCTGTACGCCGGCTTCGACGCCCTCGCGCGCCTGCTGACCGACCTGCGCGACAGCGAGGCCCCCGGCGGCGGCTCGATGCTGGCCAAGACGTCGATCATCGCGTTCAGCGAGTTCGGCCGCACGCCCCGCCTCAACGAGCGCGCCGGCCGCGACCACCACCTGGGCAACTGCGCCCTCGTCGCCGGCGGCGGCCTGCGCGCCGGCCAGCTCATCGGCGCCAGCAGCGACAACGCCATGGGCCCCGAGCTGATCAACCTCCAGACCGGCCAGCCCGACGAGACCGGCGTGAGCCTCATGCCCGAGCACGTCCTCGCCACCGTCCTCGCCAGCGGCGGCGTCGACCCCACCGAGCTGCGCGTCGACCCTGTGCCCGCCCTGATCGGCTGAGGGCCCGGCGCAGCGTGAGCCCGCACGGCTTCTCGGCGCCCTCGCTGGCGCTGCTCCGCTCGATGCCCGGCCGCCGCGTCCGCGGCGTCTGGCGCATCCTGTACGACACGACGGGCGCGCTCACGCTGCCCGATCCGCCCGGCGACGCGGCCTTCTCCGAGCTCGGCACCGACGACGGCGACCTCGAGCTCCTGCTGGACGACCGACTCGTCCGCTTCACGCACGCGCCGAACTGCAGCGCGCTGTGCGTGACCGACACGCCATGGCACGACGACTTCGCCCCGCCCCTGAGCCCCGAGAACGAGGCCTACGTCGCCGAGTGCGGCAAATGGACCCGCTACGACGCCGCCGCCTGGCCGCGCTACGCCGAGCTGTTCGGGCAGCCGATCACCGCCGTCGCCGGCATCGTGACGGATTGGCCGGCGGGCGCCCCGCAGGTCATCGGCGCCCGCCTCTCGACACCCGATCGGAGCTTCTGGCTGATGACGCGCAGCGACGAGGTCTACGTCGAGTGGCAGCGCCCGAAAGATGGGCGAGAGGTGGCGCTCTGCGACCTCGACGTCCACGCCACGTAGACACCGACCGCGACGGTCGGCGTCTCGGGTCGCCCGCGGTTGCAGCGCGGCAGACCCGGCACGCAGGGCGAGAAGTGCCACCCAACTCCGGAGCGGGGCCGACAGGGCGGGCCGCGCCGCGGGCCAGGCGCGCCGAAGCGACTCCAACGGCCGACTCATGCCCGCGCTCATCGCGCCCCGCAGCCACGTGCTGGCAGGGCGCGCGGGACGAGCACCTACCACCCCGGCTTCTCGGCGAGCGGGCAAGCCCCCGCCCTGGGGCGTCATGACCGGCCGGCGGCGTCGCCCGTTTCAGGAGCGGCTTTGCCCGCCCTCTTTTCAGAAAATGCGTGGCACTCACCGCCGTGGGGGAGTCGACGCGGGCGCCCGCCCCGAGCGCGGGCAATGGCGCGACAGGGCGGCGCCGCCGGCCGGTCGTGCGAGTACCGGGCGGCTGGGCTTGGCGGCGAGCCGCCGCGGCCGTCAACTGGCGCGGCGCCAAAGAGCCTGCACGTCAGCACCACGCGCCGACCGTCCTACCTCCGGCGGGTCCAGGGCGGAGCCCGGCCGGTGGGAGCTCGAGGGAGGCACGGAGTGCCTTCCTCGAACCTCGGCGAGCCGCGGCGCTTCAGCCGCGAAGAACGCGTTGGCGTCGCGGGGCGCCGACTGATGCAGCGCGTGTATCGCCAGGACGTCCTCGATGCCGAGGAAGTCGGGCCCGCTCACTTCGCCAACTTCTCGAACGCCTCGGCGTGCGCGTCCGCGACGCGCAACGCCGCCGCCCGGATGCGCTCGGCGCGGGGATCTCTCAGCGGCCGGATGATGAGCACGTCGCCGTCCGTGCTGACGTCGAGCGGCGTGTCCTTGTCGATGCGCAGCAGCTCGAGGATGGGCTTGTCGATGATCAGCCCGAGGCTGTTGCCGACCGCGCTGAGCTTCTTCTGCATTTCGTCTTCCCAAGCAGGGCGCGCGCCCGGCGCCGTTTCAACTACGTTCTAACGATCGGTCCCGACTTCGCAAAGCGATCCGCGCCGAGGCGCCGAGGTGCCACCCAAATCTCGGCCCCACGGTTGATTCCGCGCCGCCTCGTCGGGCAGCCTCCCCAACGCCGAGCCGCCGGGAGGTTTGCATGCGACACACGACGACGATCATCGTGCGCGGCGCCGCCCTCGTGGCGGCGCTGGGCCTCGCCGGCTGCCTCGGGAGCGGCGGCGGCGGTGGTCCCATCCAGCTCGGCGGTGACGCCGCCACGGGCGGCCTCGGGGGCGCGGACGGCGCGCCGCCGGCGGTTTTCCCGGACGCCGGCGACGACCGCGACCCCTCCGACCCCGACGCGGGCGTCCTCGAGGCCGACGCCGGGCCGCCGCCGGCGCCCGCCTGCCGCATCGTCGAGACGGTGGCCGAAGACCTCGCCACCGGCGCGATCATCCAGCGCACCACCTTCGCCTGGAACGCCGACCGCACCGGCTACGTGAGCGACTGGGACGAGGGCGACGACGGCACCGTCGACCGCCGCTTCACCTGGGAGCGCGACGACGCGGCGCGGCGCACCGTGTCGACGTTCGACTCGGACGCCGACGGCGTGCCCGAGAGCCGCACCGAGACGACGCTGAACGCCGCCGGCCAGAGCATCGAGACGCTGTCGCGCACCATGGCCGGCGACCGGCTGGTGGTCACCCGCTGCACCTTCACCTACGCCGACACCGATCCCGCGACGCCCGAAGGCGCGCTGCCCGAGCGCACGGTCTGTGACGAGGACGACGACGGCACCCCGGACCGCGTCGAGGGCTACGTCTTCGAGGCGGGCCGCCCGGTGCGGCTGGAGCGCGACATCGGCCCGCCGAGCTGGCCCATCGACACCGAGCCCACGCCGGACGGGCAGCCGGACGGCGTCACCACCTACGCCTACGCCGGCCAGACCGTCACCGCGCGCGTCGACGGCGGCGGCTACGGCTGCAGCGGCGGCGACGGCGTGTGCACGCCCAACCTGCCCGACGGCGCGGCCGACCGCGTCGACGAGCTGACCGTCGCGGACGGCGACGATCCCGGCCGCCTGTACGGCGCGCGCGTCACGCGCCAGCGCAACGACCACGACGGCGACGGCGCGTGGGATCAGGTGACCGAGATGACCTTCGACGAAGACCGCTGGCAGACGCAGCGCGTGGATCTCGACGCCGACGGCACCTGGGATCTGCAGACCGTGGCCACCTACGCCTGCGACTGAGCCGGCGCGGGCTCACGCCACCGACCGCGTCAGCCCTCGCCGCGCGCCTTCTTCAGCTGCGCCTCGTAGTGCTGCTTCACCTCGTCCATGTCCAGCCCGCGGATCTGCTCGATCAGGTTGTCGAGCACGTTCTCGGGCAGCAGGCCCGGCTGACGGAACACGGGGATCTGCTCGCGGAACGCCATGATCGTCGGAATCGACCGCACCTGGAACAGCGCGCCGAGCTCGCTCTGCTCCTCGGTGTCGATCTTGCCGAAGACGATGTCCTCGTTCGCGTCGCTGGCCTTCTCGAAGATGGGCCCGAAGGCCTTGCAGGGGCCGCACCACTCGGCCCAGAAGTCGAGCAGCACGATGTCGTTGTCCGCGATGGTCGACTCGAAGTTGTCCTTGGTGATCTGCACGGTGGCCATGGGTTCTCCTCTCGGGCGCGGGGCTCTTTTGTGTTTTCCCCAGCGGTGGAGGCGCCAGCGCCGCGGGATGTGTCAGGGCGCGCCGGCCCGCGACCCTCACGGCCGTAGGATGCAGCCGCCCACGTGCGCGCTGCGCCATTTGTCCCGCAGGGCCTGCGCCAGCTCGGCGAAGCCGTAGGCCGGCCCGGCGTAGGGCGCCAGGTCGCCCGACTCGACCCACGCCATGATCGCGCCCAGCCGCGCGGCCCGGATGCTGGGGTCGAGGTGCGTCGAGATGGCCGTGGGGCAGCCGAGCACGTCGAGGCCCTTCATCATGATCAGGTTGGTGGGCAGCACGTTGGCGTTGGGCGCGCCGCGCTGGCCCTTGCCGCGCGCCACGTCGGGCGTCGACGCCCAGCCGACGATCAGGAAGCGCGCCCCGAAGCGCACGCAACGCAGGCTCTCGATCGACGTCTCGCCGCCCACGCCGTCGTAGACGACGTCGACGCCCCGCCCCCCGGTGAGCTCCTTCACCGCCTCGCGGAAGCGCGGCGCATCGGCGGTGCACACCACGTGGTCGGCGCCCTGGGCCTTCACGATCGCCAGCTTCTCGGGCGACCGACCGGTGGCGATCACCGTGGCTCCGCGCAGCTTCGCGACGTGCACCGCCGCCAGCCCCGTCGAACCCGACGCCCCGTGCACCAGCACCGTCTCGCCGGCCTGCACCTGCCCCCGCGCCACGAGGCAGTGCCACGCCGTCTCGTAGTTGCCCAGCAGGCAGCAGCCCTGGTCATAGCTCCACGCCTCGGGCAGCGGCCGCACCGCCGCCGCGGGCGCCACCGCCCAGGTCGCGAAGCCACCGTAGGTCTGATAGGCCCCCAGCGAGCGCGGCCCCGCCAGCAGCCCGTCGACGTACACGCGGTCGCCCACCGCCACGCCGTCGACCGCCTCGCCCACCCACGCCACGTCGCCGCTGTACTCGAGCCCGGGCGTGTACGGCGGCTTCACCATGTGCTGGTACTGCCCGCTCGCCATCAGCAGGTCGACCCACCCGACGGCGCACGCGCGCACCCGCACCACGACGTCCTGCGGCCCCAGCTCGGCCGGGTCGGGCGCCGGCTGCGCCTCGACCCGCAGCGTGTTCTCGAGGGCGTCCATCGGGTCGGCCCCGAAGGCCGTCACCACCACCCGCTGCCCCACCTCACCGAGCGCCATGCCTGCCTCCTCGCACCCCGCCGCCCGGCCCGCTACAGTGCGCGCCGTCGATTCACGGGATGCGACCATGAACAAGCCACCGCTGCCGCGCAAGCTGATGATCCAGTTCGCGATCATGGGCCTGGCCATCGCCGCCGAGGCCTACGCCGCCTTCACCGGCAAGCCACGCTCGATGGGCCTGGTGCTGAACAGCCTGCTCTTGGGTGGGCTGCTGGTGGGCAGCGAGGCCGCGCGCGACGCCATCAAGGCCCTCGCTTACCTCACCGTCGTCGGCGCCGTCTTCGCCATCGGGGTCATCGGCTTCGTCTGGTCGCGCACCCTGATGGCGCAGGACGTCCTGATGGCGCCCTTGCTGGCGTCGATCGCCTCGCTGATCAACGGCGTCGGCACCCTGTGGTGTCTCGAGCAGCCCGACGTCGGCGCCTGGCTCCTGCACCGCGCGCTGGGCCGCAAGGCCAACGCCGACGCGCCCGCCGTCGCCCCCGCGCCGGGCGACTTCGCCTGCGGCACCTGCTCGGCCCGCTACGCTGCCGTCGGCACCTGCACCACCTGCCGCGACGAGCCCCTGCTCGACCTGCGCGACGGCGACATCCGCTTGATGCTGGTCGAAGACGACGACCGCCGCGTCCTGGGCCGCCAGCGCACGCTGCTGGTGGGCGCCATCCCCTTCGGCGTCGCCGCCACCATCGCCGCGGGTGAGTTCGTGCCCGGCGCCAGCGCGATGATCAAGTCGCTGCCCTTCGGCTTCGGCTTCATCCTCAGCAGCGTCGGCCTGACGATGGGTCTCGCTGGCCTCGCCGGCCGCAAGCTATCGATCCGACGGCGCTTTCCCGATCTTGTGTAGCCCCGCCCGCAGCCCGAAGCCGATCACCAGCAGGCCCAGACCGGCGCCCCACACGACCGCCGGCACGAAGAACGCCAGCCCGAAGCAGGCCACCAGCCCGAACACGGCGATGGCCCGCGGGAAGCGCCGGTGCTCGGGCGCCAGCCGCAGCGCGCTCAGGTTGGTCAGCCCGTAGTAGATCAGCACCGTGAAGGCGCTGAACGTCCAGGTCGTGCGCACATCGCCCAGCAGCGTCAGCCCCGCGATGAGCACCCCGATGCCGATGACCGCGCGGCGCGGCGAGCCGCCGTCGTCCAGCGCCGCGAAGCCGGTCGGCATCTCGGCGCGCCGCGCCATGGCCAGCAGCACGCGCGACAGGCCCAACAGCAGGTTCAGCAGCACGCCGGCCATCGCGGTCACCGCGCCGATCGCGACCACCGGCGCCACCCACGCCGCGTCGAACGTGCGCGCCACGACCTCGAGCGGCGCCGCCAGCGACGCGGTGGCCTCGGCGAACGCGTCGGCGCCGACCGCCGTGACGCCCGCCGCCGCGACCGCGACGTACAGCACCATCGTCAGCGCCAGCGTCGTGATCACCGCCCGCGGGATGGTGCGCGCGGGCTCGGTGACCTCCTCGCCCAGCGTCGCGATGCGCCCGTAGCCGGTGTAGGCCACGAACATCAGCGCCGTGGCCTGCAGCAGCGCGTCCGGCGCCGCACCGAAGACGTCCTCGGTCAGCCGCCGCTGCGCCGCGCCCGGCGCCGCCTCGACGAAGGCCACGACCGCGAAGGCGCCCAGCGTCAGCAACGTGAGCGTCACGATGATCGCGTTCACCGCGTTCGAGCGCCGCATGCCCCCCGCGACCAGCGCGGTCAGCGCCACCACCAGCGCCAGCGCCACGCCCACCCGTGCAAAGGTGCTCGCCTCGACGCCCAGCACGTGCAGTAGGTAGCCCGCGAAGCCGAGCGCCGCCGTCGCCGCCGACGCGCTCTTCGCGCTGAGGAACATCCAGCCCGCCGCGAAGCCGGCGCGCGGATGCACCAGCCGGTGCGCGTACTCGTAGGTGCCGCCGCTGACCGGGTGCGCCGCCGCGAGCTGCGCGCTCGACAGGCCGTTCGCGGTGGCGACCAGCGCCGCGAGCGCGACGGCCAGCACGACGCTGGGTCCGGCCACGCCGGCCGCGATGCCGAGGCTGACGAAGACGCCCGTGCCGAGGATCGATCCGAGGCCCAGCCACACCGCGCCCCAGAAGCCGACGCTGCGGGCCAGTGAGCCGGGAGTCGCCATCTCAGTCGCGCCGGCGGCGCACGGCGTCGAGCAGCCGGGGTGAGAGGGGCATGCCGCTGCTCGCCACCGTCGCCACCACCGCGGCGAGCTGCGTCAGATCGCCGGGCCAGTCCTCGCCCGCGATCCAGGCGAGCGTCTCGGCGTCCGCGGCGGTCTGCTCGGCCTCGGCGACCGCCGCCAGGATGGCCGCGACGATGGGCCCCAGATCGGCGGCGCGCGCGCTCAGCGGTGGCAGCACCAGGTGCTCGGTGAAGGCCGCGCGCAGGGCCGGCGCCACGCCGTCGCGGTCCGCGGTGCAGGCCACCAGCCGCGCCCGCAGCGGCATGCCCGGCTGAAACGCCCCGTCCGCCAGCGCCGCGGCGAGCGCCTGCTGCGCCGCGGGCATCAGCGCCTCGACCCAGGCCAGCACCAGCGTCCCCTCGCCCGCGGCCTTGGCCGCGTTCAGCACGAAGTCGGCCGGCGCCGCGGGCGGCAGCGCGAGGCAGTCGATCTGCACGCAGGGCGCGTCGGCCCGCCGGCTGGCGGCGTGCACGGCCCGCCCCACCTCGGCCTGCCCCGCGCCGAAGGGCCCGCTGATCAGCGCCGGCCGCCAGGTCTCGCCCAGCACGCCGACGCGATGCCGCAGCGCCCGCGCGACGTCGCTGTGCCCCTTCAGCGCCAGGCTCATGCGTCCCCCAGGAAGCGCCGCTCGACCGATCGATAGTCGGCGGGCGCGTCCAGTCGCGCCAGCACCGAGTAGAAGCCGAACTGCAGCCGGTTGAGGAAGAACACGCCCGGCGGCAGCGGCACGTAGCCATCGTCCTTGCCCTTGCGGAAGTCGAGCGCCAGCCGCTTCATCTCGGCCACCAGCGTCGACACGTAATCGCGCGACATGCGGTAGGGCGACTCGAACAGCGGCGCGAAGCACAGCTCGACGTACTCCAGCGCGCGCACCTCGTAGGGGCCGCCCTGCAGGTCGAGCATGCGCTTGCCCGCCTCGCGGAAGGCCGCCAGATCGCCGCGGTGCGAGGCGCGGTGCAGATCGCAGGCGTGCACCGAGCGGCCGGGGTCGACCGGCTGTACGCAGCCGTAATCGAGGAAGGCGACGCGCCCGTCGGGCTGGAAGAAGTAGTTGCCCGGGTGGGGGTCGGCGTTGAACAGCTTGCCGACCAGGCTGGCCTTGTAGACGAAGTGCCACAGTGTCTCGCACCAGACGGCGCGCTCGGCCTCCGGGCGGGCGCGGGCCTCGTCGAGCGAGAGGCCCTCGACGAAGGTCGTGGTCAGCACCCGCTGCGTGCAGTGATCGCCGACGACCTCGGGGATCACGACCTGATCGTCGCCCGCGAAGAGCGTCGCGAACCGCTGCTGGCGCTCGGCCTCGAGGGTGTAGTCGAGCTCCTCGCGGAAGCGCTCCCGGATCTCTTCGAGCACGCGCTTGGACTCGAAGCGCCTGGTGCCCGCGACCGCCGCCAGCGCCGTCTCGAGCAGCCCCGCGTTGCGCAGATCCGCCTCGACCGCCTCGGCCACGCCGGGGTGCTGCACCTTGACCGCCACCGGGCGCCCGTCGGGCAGCCGCGCGCGGTGCACCTGCCCGATGCTCGCGCTCGCCAGCGGTGTGTCGTCCCACTCTTCGAAGAGCTCGTCGACCGGCCGCCCCAGCTCGGCGACGACCTGCCCGCGGATGGCCTCGGGCGTCGACTGGTGCGCCGCCGACTGCAGCTTGCCCAGCCAATGCTCGTAGCTGTCGCGCTGCCCCTCGGGCACGACGCCGTCGATGTAGCTGGCCATCTGGCCCACCTTGGTGGCCAGACCGCGCAGGTTGCCCAGCACCTCGGCGGCGTGCTTCGCGGCGTCGTCGGCGTCGCGGTTCAGCAGCAGGCGGGCGCCGCTGCGCGCACCGACGCTGGCGAGCCGCGCCAGCCGCCCGATGCGGCCCTTCGGAGGATCACGGGGGTCGGCCATCGCCAGAAGATGGCGCAGCCGGCGGGGGGTCGCAAGCGACGCCCTACGGTTTGCGGCCCGCGGCCTCGAACCAGGCCTTCAGCGCCTTGGCGTCTTCGAGGTCGAGCCGGACGGTCAGCGCGACGCCGGACGGCCCCTCCTCGACGTCGATGTGGGCGTTGCCGATGTTCACCGGGCAGGCCACCCGCGACAGCCGCGGGTTGTCGGGATCCTCTTCCAGCCGGCAGCGCAGGACGTGCTCGACGGCGTCCTCGCGCTCGACGCGGGGCGCGAACTCCATGCGCAGCCCGTCGTCACTCAGCTCCATGCGCTCGACCGGCGCGGCGCCCACCCGATCGTCCTTGGGTCGCTGTGAGCCGCAGGCGGCCAGCGTCAGGGTCAGCGCGGCCCATCCGATCCATCGCCTCATCGCTCACCTCCCGCCCGGGGCCGTCGCCCCGCCCGTGCTGGCTGCGAAGCGCGTGCCGCTGCGGCGCCGCGCCGTGCCGCGCCTCACGTTACCTTCCCACCACCTGGCGTCGGTCGATCGGCTCGCATTGCGCCCACGGATTGGGGTTGAATCGCCGGCAGCGCGCGCCACGAGGAGGGACCCCGTGCACCCCTACGACTCGTCCGAAGGCCAGGCCTGGTTCGACCAGCACACCCACTCCATCCGCCGCGACGACACCCACGCCGAGCTGCTGATCAACGGGGGCGCCTCGTTCCCCGTGCGCTATCGACTGATGGCCGAGGCGCGCCACTCGATTCACCTGCAGACGCTGGTGTTCGCGCCCGACGACACGGGCTGGCTGCACGCCCGGCTGCTGGTGGCGAAGGCCCGCGGCGAGGCCTTCGACGAGCCCCATCCCTACGAGCGCGGCGCGCGCATCGCCTTCCCCGCCGGGCCGCCGGTGCAGGTGCGCGTCATCACCGACCAGAAGAGCAACTTCGACGCGGGCAGCGACGTGCTGTCGTGGCTCGAGGATCGCGGCGTGCCGGTGTTGCGGTACATGCCCGACGTGACCACCGCGTGGCACGCCAAGATGCTGGTGGTCGACGGCCAGACGGCCATCACCGGCGGCCAGAACGTGGCCAGCGAGTACGCCTACGGCGGCACGATGCTGATCGACGACAGCGGCGGCAGCGCGAAGATCCCCTGGCGCGACACCGACATCCTGCTGCGCGGCGACATCGTGCGCGACATGCAGTGGGCGTTCTGCCGAAGCTGGGATCGCATCACGGGCGACAAGCTGATGAACGACCGCGCGCTCTTCCCCGCGCCCGAGGCGCCCGGCAGCCTGCCCGCGCGCTTCGCGCATCAGTGGCCGCGCGAGTTCAACACCAAGAGCGTCACCAACCTCTACATCGGCGCCATCCAGAACGCGCAACGCTCCATCCGCATCGCCAACGCCTACTTCATCCCCGACGAGCGCATGGTGTGGCGGCTGGTGGACGCGGTGAAGAAGCGCGGGGTGAGCGTCGAGATCCTGACCAACTCGCCGGAGTCGAACGACTTTCCGTTCATGAGCGTCGCGTCGCGCCGCAGCTATCCGACGCTGATCGAGGCGGGCGTGAAGGTGTACGAGCGCAAGGGCGAAGGCGTGACGATGCACCAAAAGGTGGCCACCTTCGACGGCGTGGCGTCGATCGTCGGCACGTGGAACTTCGACGAGCGCAGCGCGCGATCGAACAGCGAGTGCGCGGTGATGGTGCACGACGGCGACTTCGCGACCGAGGTCGAGACGATGTTCCGCCGCGACCTGGTGGCGGCCTACGAGGTGACCCGCGGGTTCCTCGACCAGCGCGACCTGTGGGACAAGCTGCAGGAGGCGTTCTGGGGCACGGGCGTCGTGCGGGATCAGCTCTGACCATGTGTTGACACCCAGGGACGCGGGGCACCCAGGGGTGACCCCCAACCTCGTGATTTTCGAGTCTTCGCCAGACCGCCGAGTGCAGAGGGCAGGTGCTGGTGTCAGGAGGTTCGAGATCATGCGAGGGCAGGCGCATCGCGGCTCTGGACGGCCCACTCCGACGGCGGTGCGGCGGCCACCCGACGCCGAGGCTCCGTCCCGGCGCTCCCGGCCCGGACACGGCGACGGCGCGGCGCCCGTCGCCCGCGCGTCCCCCGAACACAGAGACCCCGGACGCCGACGGCGCGCGCGCCGACGCCGCGCCGGCCACCGCGGCCGACACGCGCCCGCCGCGCCAGGTGCGCCGCGGCTGAACCGCATCGCCGCGACCGCCGCGCGCGCCACGGCGCGCATCGACTGCGCCCCACCTCCTGAAGAGGTGTCCATCAATCGCCCACCTGCTGCGGACGCGCCGGCCGGGCGCTCCGCGGCGTACGTCCGCAGCCGCGGCTCGACGGGCCCCGGGCCCGCCTTCACCGCGGCTTTGCGGGCGTGCGCCACGGACCGGCCGCTTCGCGGCCTGCGCCTCGCCCGGCACGCCCTCACGACGGCGTTCGATTGCTGGACACCTCCTGACCTTGCGACCCGCGGCCGCGCCGGGCCATCGTACGGGCCATCGGCTCGGAGTTCGGCATGGCCACCCCCTACGACGTCGTCCTCTACGGCGCGACCGGCTTCACCGGCCGCCAGACCGCCCACTACTTCGCCGCCCACGCGCCGGCGGGCCTGCGCTGGGCCGTCGCCGGCCGCAACCGCGCGAAGCTCGACCGCCTGCTCGAGGGGCTGGCCGGCGATCCCGGCTGCATCGTGGCGGACAGCGGCGATCCGGCCAGCGTGGACGCCATGTGCGCCCAGGCGCGCGTGCTGCTGACCACGGCCGGGCCTTTCGCGAAGTACGGCGATCCGGTGGTCGACGCCTGCGTGCGCCACAAGACGCACTACGTCGACATCACCGGCGAGACGCCGTGGGTGCGCCGGGTGATCGACCGCCACCACGGGCAGGCCAGCGCCGACGGGACGCGCATCGTGCCCCTCTGCGGGTTCGACTCGATCCCCAGTGATCTCGGCACGTTGATGGTGGTCGAGTCTTTGCGCGAGCGGGGCACCGCCACGAAGTCGGTCAGCGCCAGCTTCAAGGCGAAGGGCGGCCTCAACGGCGGCACGATGGACTCGGCCATCGCGCTGGGCGACAGCGGCGACGCCGCGCAGCTGGGCGATACGCTGCTGCTGAACCCGCCGACGCACCAGTCGCGCGAAGAGCGCAAGCGCAGCCGCGACCGCCGCACCGTGGACTACGACGCGACGCGCGGGGTGTGGCTGGCGCCCTTCTTCATGGCGCCCGTGAACACGCGGGTGGTGCGGCGCAGCAACGCGCTGTTCGCGCAGCGGGGCGAGGGCTACGGGCCCGCGTTCGCGTACACCGAGGCCATGGAGATGCGCAGCAAGGCCAAGGCCTGGGGGCTGACGCTGGGCATGGGGGCGTTCGAGAAGGCGATCGGCAGCAAGCTCGGGCGCCGGGTGCTGGCGCGCGTGGCACCCGATCCCGGCGAGGGGCCCAGCGAGGCGGTGATGGACGGCGGCTTCTTCCGCGTGCGCCTGGTGGGCGAAGGCGAGGACGGGCAGCGCGTGCTGGGCGTGATGCAGGCCGACGGCGATCCCGGCAACCGCGTGACCGTGAAATGCCTGTGCGAGTCGGCGCTGGCGCTGGCCACCCAACTCGACGACCTGCCCGGCGGCCCCGACCGCGGCGGCGTGCTGACGCCCGCGTTCGCGCTGGGCCTGCCGCTGCTCGACCGCCTGCGCGCCGCGGGCTTCGAGGCGCGCGTCGAGCCGCTGGGGTGAAACGGGTCGCCGTCCGCGGCGTGACGGTCGACATCGAGGTCGGTTCCCCCGCACTGTGAACGCGGCGGTGGAGGACCTGCATGACCTGTCGACGACTCGCCAGCGTGGCGACGATCATCCTGGGTGCGCTGGCCGGCTGTGACGACGCTGGCGACGAGTCGGCCGTCGACGCGGTCGTGCAGGACGGCGCCGCGGTCGACGCGCGGGTGGCCCCGGACGCCGACGGGCCCCGGGTCGACGCGATGGCGCCCGATGGGGCCACCGGCCGGATGGACGCGGCGCCGGCACGGCCGGATGCGCAGGCGGACGCCGCGCTGGCGCCGAGCGACGCCGACGTCAGGCCCGACGCGACGCCGCGGGTCGACTCGAGCCTGACGCCCGACGCAGCGCCGCGGGCCGACGCAGCGTCCGACCCCGACGCCGGGATGGGCGTCGACGCGACTGCCGATCCCGACGCGGCAGGCGACACCGACGCCGAGGTGGGCGCCGACGCAGCGGCCGACCCCGACGCCGCGCCCGACCCCGACGCCGCCCCGGACATGGGCCTCGCGGCCCACCCGCTGTCCGACGAGTTCGACGGCCCGCCGGCCGACCTGCTGGCCGGCGCCGACATCGGCTGGCAAGTGCTGCACCCCGAGCGCGCCGCGCGCGTGACGCAGGCCAACGGCGTGCTCGAGATCGTCGCCCAGAACCCCCCGCCGGGGCAGAACTGGGCCTGGTTCCAGGACTTCTACGCCGTGCTGGTCTACCGCGAGGCCACCGGCAACTTCGCGGTCACCGCGCGCCTGCGCGTGGTCGACGACGCCCGGCCCGACCAGCCGCCCACCGGCGACTTCAACGCGGGCGGCTTCGTCATCCGCGATCCCGCCGGCACCCACGGCGGCGACGAACACTGGGTGATGTACAACTTCGGGGCGCAGGGCCCCAGCGGCTACTCGCGCGAGATCAAGAAGACGCAGGCGTCGCGGTCGGGCCTGTACCTGAACCCGCAGCCCTTCGCCGAGGATGTGCTGCTGGTGTGCCGCGTGGGCGACGCCTTCCGCTTCTGGACCTGGGACGACGGCGCCTGGAGCCCCGAGTCGTATCTGCCCGGCGTGACCGCCAACCAGGCGCACGCCTGGCCCGAGATCGACGTCACCGGCGTCGAGCCGATGCGCTTCGACCTGCCCCTGCCCGCCACCGTGCAGGTGGGCGTGATGGCCGGCGCGTGGACCACCGCCGGCCCGGCCGACGACTCGCGCACCCGGGCCGTGATCGACTACGTCCGCTTCGCGCCCACCGCGCCGACCACCTTCGACGACTGCACGGCCGACTTCCCCGACCCCTGACCGTCACCCGCCGAGCGCCTCGGCCAGCAGGTCGAACACCACGCGGATGCGGCGGCTGGTGTGCAGCTCGCGGTGGGCGGTCAGCCACATGGGCACCGGGAAGGCCGGCAGGTCGGGCAGAGCGAGGCGCACGGCCGGGTCGGCGTCGGCCACCACCTGCATCATCATGCCCACGCCCAACCCCGCCTTCACCATCGCCCACTGCGCGAGCTGGCTCTCGCTGACCACCACGAAGCGGTCGTGCTGCACGGGCAGGCCGAGGCCCTGCAGCGCGCGAGCGAAGGTCTCGCTGCGGTCGAAGCCGACGAAGTCGCACGCGGCCAGCGCCTCGGGCGTGGCCGGATCACCCTGGCTCGCCAGGTAGGCCGGCGTGGCGTAGAGGCGGGCGGCGCCCTCGGGCAGCTTGCGCGCCACCAGATCGGGCTGCGTCGGCCGCACGTTGCGCAGCGCGATGTCCGCCTCGCGGCGGCGCAGATCCGCCTGGGCGTTCGACGCGACGATGTCGATCGTGATGCCCGGGTGGGCCGCACGCAGGCGCGCCACGATGGGCGGCAGCAGGTGCGTCGCGATGACCTCGCTGGCCGTGACACAGACGTTGCCGTCGATCGACTGCGACTGCCCCGTGGCCGCCAGCGACACGCGCGTCGCCGCCTCGCCCATCGCGCGGACGTGGTCGACCAGCTCGAGGCCGGTGGGCGTCAACACCAGGCCGTGCCCCACGCGCTCGAAGAGCGCGACGTCCAGCTCCTCTTCCAGCGCGGTCACCTGGCGCCCGACGGTGGGCTGGCTAAGGCCGAGCGCGCGCGCCGCGGCCGAGAAAGAACCCTCCTCGGCGGTGACCAGGAAGGCCCGCGCGCGGTTCCAGTCGAAGGTGACGGTGCGCCAGTCCATACGCAGATGCATAGCATGGTCGTCGATATCGGCGAAGACGGCTGCGCGGATGAATCAGTAGGACCTGATCCGGGCGGCGCGGCCGAGTCCCTTCGTCCTGGGTGGTGGCCGAGTCCGTTGTCGTCCCGGGTGCCGTCCTGTCCTGGATGGAAGGCAGAGCCGTGAATCCTGCCGCCCACTTTCTCCCTTGACCCGTTCCAGGGGGGGCGTAGCTTTCCAGGCAGGCTGAAGGTGCGGCGCTGCGCCGCACCGGCAAACGGGCACGCTGCGTGATTCGGGCCACCGAGGTCGACTCGTTCGGAGTCGATGCCTCTCTGTGGCCGAACGCTCGGGCAGCAGGGGCAGGGCGCGATGAGGTCGTCTCACGAACGGACAGCGTTGGGCCGGTGGACCGCACGCCGCGGGCTCACCGCGATGACTGGACTGTGGCTGCTGGTGGCGACGCCGGCCCTCGGGGCGGGCGTCTGTCCCGGGGCCACGGCGCCGGCCGATGCGGTGCCCCTCGGACTCGAGGCACGTCGGCTACTGAGCCGCGTGGGCGAGGCCCTGAAGGCCCCCGTGGCGGTCGCCGAGGCGCCGACCCGAACGACGCCCTGCGTCACGCGCGTCGGCGTCTTCGTACCCACCGGTTGGCTGCCGGTCGCCGGGCCCCCAGCGCAGGCGGTTGGCGTTGGCCGTCTCGCCTGGTTGATCGGTCTGCAGCGCGCCCTGTTCTTCATGCCGCCCACCGTGGACGCCTCGGTGGCATCCGCCGAGCTGGCCGGGTGTGCCCTGGCGCGGCTCGATGTCCGTGGGGACGCCTTGACGCTCCAGGTGACATCGCTCCGCGCGGTGATCGGCGTTGCGACCGCCGAGGTCGACGCCTTCGACGGATCAGTCGCTCGGGGGTACGCGCGATGCGCCGGCAACTGATCCTCGGCGCGCTCGTCGCGTTGGCGCCTTGGCCCGCCATCGCCCAATCCTGCGTCTTCGATCTCGACGGCGACGGTACGGACGACGCCTACGACAACTGCGTCGGCCTCGCCAACGACCAGGAGGATCGCGACTACGACATGATCGGTGACGCCTGTGATCCCGTCGTGCTGGGCATGGACGGCGATACCGTGCCCGACGAGGTCGACAACTGCCCCTGGGATCGCAATCCGACCCAGACCGATCAGGACGGCGACGGCGTCGGTGACGTCTGTGACAACTGTCCCGCGGTGCCCAACCGCGACCAAGCGGACGTGAACTGGGACGGCGTCGGAGATGCGTGCGCCGCGCCGCCGGACAGCGATGGTGATCTTCTGGCGGACACCGCGGATCCGTGTCCGTTGCTGCCAGTGGCCACCGCCGATCACGCAGATCCGGACGGCGACGGCCTGGGCAATGCGTGCGACAACTGCCCGAGCGTCGCCAACGAGGATCAGAGCGACAGCGACGGCGACGGCGACGGTGACGCCTGCGACGGCGACCGCGATGGCGACGGCCTCGCCAACGAGGTCGACTTCTGCGACGGGTGGGGCGGTGAGACGGACGGCGACGGCGACGGCGTCGGCGACGACTGCGACAACTGTCCGCTGGTCGCCAACCCAGGGCAGGAGGACGACGACTTCAACTGGACCGGCGACGCCTGCCAGGACAGCGACTGGGACCAGGTCCCGGACCTGACGGACAACTGCCCGACGACGCCGAACCCCGGCAGCGGTCAGACCGACGACGCAGACGGCGACGGCCACGGCGACGCCTGCGATCGGTGTCCCGGCGCGCCGGACCCGCCCGGATACATCGACATGAACTGCGACGCCGTCGACGATCGATGCGGCAGCATGACCGACACGGACGGAGACGCGGTCCCCGACCCCTTCGACAACTGCCCGTTCACGGCCAACCCAGGCCAGCGAGACGCCGACTGGGACACGATGGGCGATGCGTGCGATCCGGACGCCGATGGCGACGGTACGCTCAACGAGAGCGACACGTGCCCGGGCCAGTGGGGGGCGGGCGGCGATCTCGACGGCGACGGCCTGGGAGACGACTGCGACAACTGTCCGACAATCGCCAACCCGGATCAGGCCGACTTCGACTTCGATTGGGTCGGCGACGCCTGCGACGACGACCTCGACGGCGATGGGGTGCTCAACACCCAGGATGTGTGCCCGTGGTACGCGGTCCAGGTCACCGCCGACCTCGATGGCGACGGCGTCCCGGATCGCTGCGACAACTGCGTGACGACGGCGAACGCCTCCCGAGCCGATCTCGACGCCGACGGCCTCGGCGACGCGTGCGACGACGACGCCGACGGCGACAGCCTGCTCCCGCCGACGGACTGCGATGACCTCAACGCCGCGGTGCCCGGCCCGATCGAGCTGTGCAACGGTCTCGACGACGACTGCAACGACACGGTCGACGACGGCTGGGGCACGGGCGATCCGTGCGAGGACGGCCTCGGCGCGTGCTACGCCGAGGGTGTGATCGAATGCGCGCCGGACGGCCAGAGCGTGGCCTGCTCGGTCCAAGCAGGCCAACCGACGGCCGAGCTGTGCAACGGCGTCGACGACGACTGCGACGGCGTCACGGACGAGGGCTACCTCTGGGGCGGGCGCGGCGTCGGGCAGACCTGCGAGGGCATCGGCGCCTGCGCCGGCCTCGGGGCGACGGTGGTGTGCAACGATCCGTCGACCGCCACGTGCTCCCCACTCACCGCCGAGCAGTGCGACAGCGTCGACAACGACTGCGATGGCGAGTTCGACGAGGGGTTCGCCCTTGGCACGGCGTGTTCGGAGGGCGTTGGAAGATGCGCCGTGGACGGGGTCATCGCCTGCACCGGGCTCACCACGTCCGCCTGCGACGCCACGCCGCTTCAGCCGCCCGAGCCGGTCGAGCTGACCTGCAACGGTCTCGATGACGACTGCGACGGGAGCGTCGACGAGGGCGTGCTGGCCGGCGTTGGCGAGACGTGCGTCGTAGGCATCGGCGCCTGTGCGCGGACTGGACCGATGATCTGCGAGGCCGGCGCGCTCGCCTGCAGCGCCACGCCCGGCGCGCCCACGGCCGAGACCTGCAACGGCATCGACGACGACTGCGACGGTGGGGCGGACGAGCTGGCCGGCACGCCCGAGCTGTGCAACGACGCCGACGAGGACTGCGACGGGCTGGTCGACGAGGGCGCGCCGGCCTGCGAGGGCCTCGGCACACCGCCCCCGGTGGTCGTGCCACCACCGGGCGGGGTCGCGGGTCCGGGCGATCTGGTCGACAGCATCATCGGGGGTGCCAGCCCTCCGCAGGCGGGTTGGACTGTTGTCGACGATGCCGAGCCTCGCACCGTGGTCAGCGGTCGCATCGTCCAGCGGGGCGGCCCGCCGTTGCCGCGGGTTCGGGTCTCGGTCTTCGGTCGGCCGGACGCGGGCTCGGTCCAGAGTCGCCCGGACGGCGAGTTCACGATCGTCGTACCCGGCGGCGGGCACGCGCTGCTGAGCTTCGACCGGCTGGCGCCGGACGGTCGGCCCGAGTACCTGAGCGTGCATCGCCGGGTGAAGCTGGGGCGCGCCGAGCGCTGGCGTATCGAGGATGTCGTGATGCTGGCGGTCGACGACGCCGAGCACCCGCCGACGCTGATCGATCGCGCCGCCACCGATCTGCAGGTGGCGCTCGGCCGTGTCGAGAGCGAGCCCGATCCGATCGATCCGACCGCACCCGACCTCGTGCGTCAGGCCACCGTGCTGGTCCGCCCGTCCACCACCGTCGTCGAGGTGGCGCCCGACGGCACCGAGACGCCGCTGGTGGGCGACTACAACATCCGCGCGATCGAGTACACCGTGGGCCCGCAGGGCCTCGCGACGATGCCCGCGCCGCTGCCCGAGCCGACGGCATACACCTACGCGATCGAGCTGATGGTCGACGAGCTGGCGGCGGCGGCGCAGGTGAAGTTCGATCCGCCGGTGGTCTTCTACGTCGAGAACTTCCTGGAGTTCCCGATGACAGTCGACGTCGCGTACACCGGCACCGTGTACACCGGCACCGTGCCCGCCGGCTACTACGACCGAGCGCTGGGGCGTTGGGTCGCCGAGAGCAACGGCACGCTGGTGAAGGTCCTCGCCGACGGCATCGACACGACCGTCCTCGGTGCCAGGCAGATAGGGGGAGGGGTGGTGGTGGGCGCTCGTGATTTCAGTACGAGTGGACGAATCCGGCGTGACTGGGCGGACTGGAGCGCCGTGAGACGTTCGGTCGGGGCTTCGTGGGCTGTGCGGCGGGCGAAGACGCGCGGGGGGCGGGTGAAGGGGGCGTGGGCGGCGGCAGGTGGGCGCACGTCGCCGGTGGCGCGGGGCGCGGACGGTGGCGGGTTCGGGCGGCGCGGCGGGCGCTACGTCGCCGCGGCGGGCGGGTCGCAGAAGGCGTGGAGCGGGAGCACGCAGCCCTCGGGGAAGTCGCACTTGCCGCGGTGGGCGCGCAGGGCGTCGGCGGCGCGGCGGTAGGCCTCGACGAACGCGGCGTAGGCGGCGCGCCACAGCTTGCGGGTCGCCTTGGTCGTGGTGTGGACGAGGGGCATCGGGCTCTCGTCCATGCTGGCCGGGCGGTGGTGCGGATGCATGGCGAGCACGCGGGCGGCGCCGAGCACGGTATTGCCCGTGCGGCGGCGCTCTTCGGCGGCGGCCGCTTCGACCTCGCGGATGATGCGGCGGACGAGGGTGACGCGCTGGCCGTGGGACAGGTGGGCGAGGCTGGGCAAGGGCTTCAACTCGAGGTGCATGGGGGTGGTGAAGTCGGCCTCGTCGACGTCGGCGTCGGGGTTCATCAGCCGCGCCGCGTGCAGCGCGGTGCGGTCGACCCACTCGCCCTTCAGCTTGCCGCGGCCCAGCAGCGCGGCGTCGGACTGGACCCCGGGCCACTCGGCGATGCGCTCCGTGCAGTTCTCCTTGACGCAGTTGCTCAGCAGGTAGCGCAGGCGCTCGACCTCGCTCGCCTCGTCGTCGATGACGATGGCGTGGTAGCGGCCCTGCCACATCGGCCCCTTCCAGTCGTGCAGGTGGCCGACCTCGATGGAGATCTGCTGGTTCACCAGGCACATGAACGCGGCCATGGTGGTCGCGTCCGGCACCGTCACGATCAGCGCGTAGTGGTTGCTCATCGCGTGGATGCCGTGGACGTCAACGCCGTACTTGTGGGCGGCGTAGGCGACGACGCCGACGAGGCGGCGGTTCAGCTTCTCGGATGGGCGCAGCAGGTAGCGCCCCTGGAA
>JACKDN010000015.1 GCA_020633465.1 Myxococcales bacterium | reverse complement strand
GGTGAGCAGGGCGTCGGAGCCGGCCCCCTCGCCCGCCGCGACGACGACGGTGGCCCCCAGGGCGGCCGCGTCGGCCAGCGCGTCGCGGGCGGTCGGCTGCAGCCGGGCGACGTCCGCCACGCCGATCAGGATCAGCGGCGCCAGGCGCAGGGCCGAGCCCTGCGAGGGCATCTCGGCCGGCGCCACCGCGCGCAGCTCGACCTCGACGCCCACCTCGGCCAGCAGGGCCTCGAGCGCCGCGCGCCCGGTGCGCGCGCTGGTGATCCAGAGGGCCGGCGGCGGCGCGTCGAGCGACGGCGCCGGCACCTCGACCGGCGCGACCTCGCCGTCGAGGCGCAGCCGCAGGGCCGGCGGCCGCGCGCCCAGACAGTGGACGACGAAGTCGACGGTGGCGTAGGCGGGGGCGGGCTGCTCGACGTCCGCGTCGTCGACCCCCAGGGCGGCCCGCAGCGCGTGCACGCTGCGGTTCTCGACCGCGACCCGGGCGCCCGAGGCGTCGCCGGTGGGCGCCACCTCGACCGGCAGCGCGCCCATCAGCAGTACGCCCACCGCCGCCAACAGCGCCGGCGCGATCCGGCGCCGGGGGGGACGCGGGATCAGTGCTGGACGCCCGCCGCCCGCAGGGCGTGGTTCATGGTGATGACCGCGCGCGCCGTCGCCAGCAGCTCGTTGCCCTCCCAGTACTTGGGGTTCTCGTTCTTCCACGCGCCGTTGGGCTGCTGCAGCGCCATCATCTTGGTCAGCAGATCCTGCACCCAGTACCGCTTGCGCCCCTTGGCGTCCGGCACGACCTTCTCGCCGTAGGTCTCGAGCGCGCTGGCCGCCGTCTGCAGGTAGTAGTAGTAGCTGGTCGTGCCCATGCCGGGGTGGCTGTTGAAGTCGTAGTTGGCCTTCACCCACTCCCAGGCCGCCTTCACCCGCGGATCGTCCTTCTTGGCCTTGGCGAACATCAGGCTCTTGAGGCCAGCGAAGCTCATCGCGCCGTAGCTGCGGTAGGTGGTCTTGCCGTCCTTGGTGTCCTCGCCCGCGGGGCTCTGCCCCGGGGCGTACACGAAGCCGCCGTCGTTGCCGGCCCACGCCTGGTCGTTGGACTCGCTGCGGTTCTGGCACCGGTTGAGGAACACCTGCGCCTTCTTCCACACGTCGCTGTCGGGATCGTAGTCGGTCTTCTGCAGCGCCTCGAGCGCGTACTGCAGGTTCGACAGATCGGGGCGCTCGTCACCGCCATAGCCGATGCCGCCGTAGAACTTGTCGCTGGGCTGGTACTTCTGGTTCTCGTCGCTCTGGAAGCGCACGAGGAACTTCTGGCCGCCCTCGATCTGCGCCTTGTACTTCACGGGATCGATGGCGTGCAGGGCCATGATCGCGAGCGCCGTGTTGTAGGTGGGGGTGGCGTCGCCGGTGATCGCGCCGTCCGCCCGGGCCTGCTGGGCCAGCCAGTCGGCGGCCCGGCTGATGAAGGGCCCCTCGTCGTACTTGTACGCCCGGTGGCTCTCGGCGAACGCGAGGAGCGCCATGGCGGTGAGCCCGACGTGCTTGCCGTAGGAGCCGTCGTCCGCCTGCTGGCCGCGCAGGAAGCGCAGGCCGTTGTCGACGGACTTCTTGGCCGCGTCGGCGACCTTGGGATCCAGGGCGGCCTCGCCCTTGGGCTGCGCGGACGCCACGCCGGCGGTGACCACCAGGGTGGCGACGACGAGCGCGCTCAGGCGCGCGGGACGGCGAAACGACATGACATGCTCCTCGACCAGGATGGGGGGCGACGGGCCGCGCGCCGCGCGAGCCCCGCGGCCAGCGCGGCCACGGCCAGGTGGACCACCGCCCCCGAATACCACGGCATCGGCCGAACCTCGACCACGCCGCTGAGAGTGAAACGATAGAACAGAGGATCCTGCAGCACCGGCAGGCCCGCCCCGGTGAGGGCGATCGCGGCCGGGTGGCCGCCGATCGCGACGGTCGCGATCCACGGGGCGGCGTCCGTGCGACCCATCCACGGGCCCAGCGCGAGCGGGGCGACCAGCACCAGCAGGGCGAAGGCCAGCACCACCAGCCAGGCCGCGCCCGCGTGGCCCAGGCGCCGATCGGCGGCGTCGGCGATGCACAGCAGGGCCGCCGCCCAGCACCACAGGCCCAGGGTCGCCTCGGGCACGCCGCGCGCGGCGACCACCGCGCCGGCCAAGGCCACGCCCAGGCCGGGGAGCAGCTCGGCCAGCGCCAGACGCCCGCCGCGCGGGGCGACGGCCTGCGCCGCCGTCAACCCGGCGGCGCGTCGCCCGCGCTCGCGCCCGAGCACCATCCAGGGCGCCGCCCCGCCGAGCGCCACGCCCCACCACAGGCGCGCGGCGGCCTCGACCGGCAACAGCAGCCCCATCGCGACGACGGCCGCGGCGCCGACGGCCAACCGCAGCCGCGCGCAACGCAAGACCCAGCCCAGCATGCACCTCTCGCGGCGCCCGACGCGGCGCCCCACGCGGCGCCATCCTAAGCGCGCGATCGGACGGGCGGCAACCGGCACTTCACCGGCCGCCGTCCGCTACATCTCGTACTTGCCGAAGTCCTCGGGATCCATGTCGGCCAGCTGCTCGGCCAGGCGCGCGCGGGCCGCCTCGTCGCCCGCGGCGACGAAGGCGACGCGCGGGGCCTCGCCGCCCTCCTCGTCGGCGCCCTGCCCCTCCTCCTGCAGCGGCTGCGCCGCCTCGAGCACGTCCGCCGCCACCCGGATGGGGGCCTCGGCGCGCACCGCCACCGCGACGCCGTCCGAGGGCCGACAGTCGATGGCGTGCCGCCGGCCGTCGGCCGCGCGCAGGTGCAGGCTGCCGTAGAAGGTGCCGCCCTTCAGGGCGCGGATGTCGAGGTGCAGCACCTCGGCGCCGAGGGCGGTGACGACGTTGAACAGCAGGTCGTGGGTCATCGGCCGGGGGAAGGTGCGCCCCTCGAGCCGGGTGGCGATGGCGCCCGCCTCGAAGGCGCCGATCCAGATGGGCAGCAGGACGCGCCCGCCGGGATCCTGCAGCAGCAGGATGGGCAGGCGGCTGTCGGGGTCGAGGGCCAGCCCCCGCACGGTGAACGTGACGTATCGCTGGTCGCTCATGCCGCCTCCTCCCGCTCACGGTAGGGGCCGCCGCCGCGGACCGTCAACTCGCCCCGCGGCGCAGATCGACCCAGGTCTCGACGTGACCCGTGTGCGGAAACAGGTCGAAGCAGCGGCCCTGTTCCATGCGCCAGCCGCGCTCGACCAGCCAGGCGACGTCGCGCGCCAGCGTGATGGGATCGCAGGCGACGTACAGCAGGCGCTCGACGCCCGCGCCGTGCAGCGCGGCGACCGCCTCGCGCGCGCCCTTGCGGGGCGGATCGATCAGCGCGACGCGGGGCGGATCCGGCGGCAGGCGCGCCGCGTCGCCCAGGCGCGCCAGCACGCGCTCGCTCAGGCCGCGCGCGGCGGCGGCGGCGCGCAGGGCCTCGACGGCGCGCGGCGCGCTCTCGACGGCGACGACCCGGTGCCCGGCGGCCGCCAGCGCGAAGGTGAAGGCGCCCGAGCCCGCGTACAGCTCGAGCACGCTCGGGACGCCCCGCAGCCGCTCCAGGATCTCGGCGGCCAGCGCCTGCACCCCGGGCTGGTGGGCCTGCACGAAGGTGCCGGCCGGGTGCGGCACGCGCTCGGGGCCCAGCGCGTCGACCGGATCGCCGAAGGTGCGGACGCCCTCGGGCCCGACCAGGGCCGCGCCGTGGCAGGCCGGCTCGGCCTCGACCACCGCGGCCAGCGCGCGCGCCAGCCCCGGCGGTGTCGCGCCGTCCGGCGCGGCCGTCAGCGTGCCCGAGGGCGCGTCGGGCGCGCCGGTCAGGCGCAGGGCGCCCTGCCCTCGCAGCGCGGGCAGCAGGTGGCGGCGCGCGGCCGCGAAGAGGGCGTCGAGGGGGGGCGCCAGCACCGGGCAGTCCGGGACGTCGAACAGATCGCCGCCCGCGCGGTAATAGCCCAGACGACCGTCCTGCCAGTGCAGGCGCGCGGTGCTGCGCCACGCCGCGCGCGGCGCGACCGCGCGCAGCGGCAGCAGGGGCGCGGAGCCGCCGACGGCGCGATCGAGCGCGCGCTGGACGTGCGCGTGCAGCGCGGCCCCCTGCACCGCGTCGTCGATGCCCTGCCAGGGGCACCCGCCGCAGACGTCGACCCGGGGACAGAAGGGTTCTACGCGCGCCGGACCGTCCGCGACGCGCGCCTCGACGACGGCGCGCGCGTGGCGCTTGCGCACCTGGGACACCCGCGCCCGCACGACGTCGCCCGGGCCGGCGCCGCGCACCAGCACGACGCGCCCGTCGGGGGCGTGGGCGATGCCGTCGCCGCCGAACCCCAGGCGCCGAACGGTGAGCTCGAGCGCGTCGCCGACGCGCGGCGCCTCACTTGCCCGCGAACTGCTGATAGGGCGGCCCCCTGCGCAAGGTGAAGTCGAAGTCGCCGTGCAGCACACCGAGCACCGTGCCCGGCCCCTCGCTGCGGCCGTCGCGCACCTCGAGCCGATCGATGCGCCCCTGCACCGCGTCGCCCTTGCCGACGCCGAAGGCGGTGAAGGTGACCTCGCCCCGCAGCTCGAAGTTCTGGGTCGCGTCGGGGCAGCGATCGAACAGCCCCAGCGCCGCGCGGATGTTGCGCTCGGGCCCGACCGCCAGCGGGCGCCCCAGCTCGCCGCGCAGCAGGCGCACGTCGCGGATCTCGAGCAGCACGCCGTTGGTCTGCGCGAAGGCCAGGCCGCCGCGCTGGACGCGGATGACGGCGGACTCCTCGAAGGTCTCGACGGCGAAGAAGTCCACCTCGAGGTCGAAGGCCTCGCACTCCAGGGGATCGACGCCGGCCGCGCAGCGCGCGTCGAGCGCCCCGTCGCCGTCGCACTCCGGCACCATCAGCGAGCCGACGACGCGGCCTCGACCGCGATCCTCGGCGCAGGCGCCGCAGAGGAGGACGATGACGATGGGCAGCAGGCGTCTCACCGCGCGGATGATGGGCCGCCCGGCGCCGAGGCGCAAGCGACCGGGGCGCCCGCGGTCAGCCCGAGCCGCTCGGCGGCCGAACCGTCCCGCACCGCGACCTCGAGCGTCCCCTCCGAGCCCACGACCACCGCCAGGGCGCCCGGCTCGACCGCCGCGTAGCACGGCGCGGGGCCGGCGAGCCGCGCGTCGCCGATGTGCAGCTCGCAGCCCGCGGCGAAGCCCTCCGCGGGCAGGTCGGTGATCAGGTTGCCGAAGCGATCCACCTCGACCACCCGCCCCACGAAGCGCCCGTCGGCCGCCCGCGCGGGCGCGGCCGCCGGCGCCCGGACCGGGTCGCCCACGCGCGGGCCGATCCGCTCGAGCGCGACGCCCCCGGCCAGCGCGCCGGCGATGGGCGCGAAGACGTCACGGCCGTGGAAGGTGCTGCCGCGCGCCGGCGGCAGCAGCGGCCCGGGCGACACCGCGTGCACCCGCGCGCCGGTGAGGAAGGGCTCGAGGACGCCGTTGTCCGGCGCCACGAAGCGCATGCCCGCCGCCTCGACGGCCAGCGCGCGCCGCGCCGAGCCCACGCCGGGGTCGACCACCACGAGGTGCACGGTGCCGGGCGGGAAGTACGGGGCGGCCCGCGCCAGCACCCGGCTGGCCTTCGCGACGTCGCCTCGCGGCACGTGGTGCGCCAGATCCACCAGCGTCGCCCCGGGCGCCCGCGACAGCACGACGCCCCGCATCGCGCCGACGAAGCCGTCGCGATCTCCGAAGTCGGTCAGGAGGGTCACGATCATGCGCCCCAGGATAGGCCGCCCGCGCCGCCGCGTCAGGATCCCTCGAGCAGCGCCTCTTCGAACACCTCGGCCGCCGCGCGCGGCGGGCGCCGCGCGGGCAGCGCGTCGGCGGCGTGGCCGCAGCTCGGCTGGGCGCAGCCCACCAGCATCTCGCGGCAGCCGCGGTGCAGGGGCGTGCCGCAGCCGGGGCACAGCCAGGGATCGGCCTCGATGGTGGCGCCGCAGCCCGCGCAGGGCGCCGACACCAGCGCCTCGTCGCCCGCGTCCTCGAGCGCCGAGGCGAGATCCTCCAGATCGGCCGACAGGCGGCGCAGCACCTCGACCACCGCCGGGCCCACGTGCTCCATGGCGGCGCCGACGCCCCACCCCCGCGGCGCCAGCGCCCGCACGATGACCACCGAGCCGGCGAGGGTGACCTCGGCGCTCGGCGCCCCGGTCGTGCCCTCGAGGCCGTCGAGCAGGCGCCGCGTCTCGGCGTGGCGCAACAGCCAGCGCAGCAGCCGCTCGTCGGTCGTCTCGAGCGAGCAGTGCTGCAGGTGCTCGGTCTCTTCGGGGTACACGCGGGCGACGGCCAGCCCGGGCGCGCGCCAGCGGGCCGGCGGCGCCGGGGGCGCGCAGATGCGCGCGGCGAAGCCGAAGTTCGATCGCAGGTAGGCGCGCCCCTCGACGATCCAGCGGCCCCCGCCCTGCCGCAGCGCGCGCGCTCGCCCCTCGCCCACCGGCAGGGGGAAGCGCACCACCGGCGAGCCTCGCCGACCCCAGGGCACGTGGCAGCTGCCCGCCACGGCGCGCGCCAGCGCCCAGAACCCGACGTCGCGGCTGCCCCCGCGCATGCGCACCGACTCCCAGGCGGCCACCAGGGGCGGCACCACCACCAGGAAGCAAAGACACGCGCCGACGGCCCACAGCATTTGCGGCGACCCCGAGGTTCAGGTAGCACATGACCGCGCGACGGCGTCGCCCCGCGCGTCACCCGACAGGTAGCACTCGAGCGATCCGGCGTCCATGTTCCCACTCCAACCGCAAGGCCCCCAGGTCGGCTTCTTCGGGCGCTCGGCCGAGCTGACCCGTCTGGTCGCGCTGGCCGACGAGGTGACCGCCACCGGCGGCCGAGGCCGCGCCGCCCTGCTGACCGGCCCGGCCGGCGTCGGCAAGAGCCGCCTGATGGCCGAGCTGCGCCGGGTGCTGCGCAAGCGCGGCGAGACGCCCCTCGAGGCGGTCTGCCGCCCCACCGATCATCGGCCGCACGGTCCCCTGCTCGACCTGCTGGGGGCCGCCGCGCAGCTGATGAGCGATCTGGGCCGCCCGGCGCCGGCCATCGAGCGCGCGCTGAACCTGGTGGCCGGCCTCAGCGACGGCAGCCGCGCCGCCGACCGCACGCTGCACCTGTTCGAGACGGTGCGCCGCGCGCTCGTCACGCTGGGCGACGCCCGCCCGGTGGTCGTCTTCGTGCACGACCTGCACCGGGCCGATCCCGCCGCCCTGGCCATGTGGCGCTACGTGCTCGAGAACCTGCTGGCCGATCCCGCCTTCGACTGGACGCCGCACGACGCCGCCGACGCCGCCGATCTCGCCGGCCCCACCTTCCGCGGCCTGCTGGTCACGAGCTTCCGCGTGGACGATCGCACCCGGCCGCTGGTCGACGTCGCCCGCGCCAGCGCCGCCGTCGAGCACCTGCCCCTCGCCGGCCTCGACGCCGAGGGCGTGCGCGCCTTCCTGCAGTCCCCCGCCGTCGTGCAGCGCTTCCTCGACGCCTCGTCCGGCCTGCCGGTGGCGCTCGAGCAGCTCGTGGACGCCCTGCCCTCGGATCACGACGACCTGTGGCACCGCCGGCTGGCCGGCGTGCGCCCCGAGGACGCCCCGCTGCTGGACATCCTGGCCGCCTACCGCGAGCCGTGCACGCCCGAGCAGCTGCGCGAGTTCGGCCGCCTCGACGCCGATCCGCGCGCCGCCCTCGGCCGGTTGGTCGAGGCGCAGGTGCTGACCCGCAACCTCGAGCGCGGGGTCCTGCGCTTCCGCTTCGTGCGCACCGGCGCCCGCAAGGCCTGGTACGGCCGCATGGACGCCGCGCGCCGCCGCGACGTCCACCAGCGCATCGCCGAGCGCCTGGCCGCGGGCTTCGACGCCGAGCCCGAGGCCATCGCCGATCACCTGCTGGCCGGCGGCGCCACCGCCGAGGCCGTGCCCTACGCCCTGGCCGCCGCCGAGCGCATGCAGCTGGCCCTGGCCGACGGGCGCGCGGCCGATCTGCTCGAGCGCGTGGTCGACGCGGCCGAGGACGGCCTGCGCGCCGATCTGCTCGAGCGGCTGAGCGCGCTGTACGCGGGCTCGGGCCGGCTGACCGACGCCCTGCGCACGCTGGCCGCGCTGACCGAGCACTTCCCCGATCGGGCCGGCCCCGCCCTCGAAGCGCGCCGGGCCAACCTGATGCTGCGCGCCGGCGAGCCCGCCGACGCGCGCCGCGTGGCCGAGGCCGCGCTCGCCGAGGTGGACGACGCGGCCCTCGCCCGCCGCCTGACCGCCGCCGCCGCCGAGGCCGCCTACCGCGAGGGCGACCTGGCCGGCGCGCTGGCCCACTGCACGCCCGTGCCCGAGCCGCCGACCGAGACCGCGGCCCTGGCCCTGCGCAACACCCGCGGCAAGATCCACCTGGCCCGCGAGGAGCTGGACGAGGCCCACGCGCTGTTCGCCGGCAACCTGGCCGCCGCCGAGACGCTGGGCGACGAGGGGCACCAGGCGCGGGCGCTGATCAACCTGGGGGTCGTCGGCCTTCAGCGGGGCGAGCCGGAGCGCGCGCTCGAGCGCTTCGACGCCGCGCGCGCGCTGACCGAGCGCACGGGCGATCTGCGGCTCTTGGCCCTGTCGGTCGAGAACCTGGCCGTGCTGCACCACCGGCGCCAGGACTTCTCGCGCGCGCTGGCCTACTACCACGAGTCCACCGCGGCGTTCCGCAAGCTGGGGCACCGGGCGCAGCTGGCGACGACGGCGCTGAACCTGGCCGATCTGTACCTGACGGTGGGCGACGTCGAGCGGGCGCGGCGGCTGGGCGACATCGCCGGCGAGCACATCCGGCGCGGGCGCCTGCGCTACCTCGAGCCGCAGGCGCTGATGTTGGACGGCGACGTGGCGCGCCACGAGGGCGACGCGCAGCGCGCCGCCGATCGGTACGCCGCCGCCATCCGGCTGACCGAGCAGGGCGGCGGCAACAACCAGCGGATGGGCTCGCTGCTGTGGGCGCAGGCCGTGCTGCTGCTCGAGACCGGCGAGACCGACGCCGTCGAGCCGCTGCTCGACCAGGCGCAGGCGCTGCCCACCGGCCAGAGCGACGCGCTGACCGCGCGCCTGCGGATGACGCGGGGCACGCTGCACACGCGGAGCGAGGCGCTCGAGACGGCGAAGGTCGAGCTCGAGGCGGCGGTGGCGGCGGCCGAGGAGGCCGGCGACCGCGAGGTCTGGTGGCAGGCGCTGGCGCGGCTGGCCGAGGTGCACTGGGCCGAGAACGATCGGGCCGAGACGCTGCAGGCGCTGGCCGGCGCGGTGGACGTGATCGAGCGGGTGGCCGCCGATCTGCCCGCCTCGCTGCGCGACACCTACCTGGCGGCGGCGCCGCGCCGGGCGGTCGGCGAGTCGCTGCGCCGGGTGCGCGCCGGCATCGCGCCGACGGGCCCGCTGACGGCGGCCCGGGCCCCCGAGCAGGCCGACCGGCTCGACCGGCAGAGCGGCCCGTTCCGCGCCCAGTGGCTCGAGCGGTACAGCGAGATCATCGGGCGCGCGCCCGCGCTGCACCCGGTGTTCAACTCGCTCGACCGCGTGTCGGGCAGCGACAGCATGGTGCTGATCCGCGGCGAGAGCGGCACCGGCAAAGAGCTCGTGGCCGGCGCGCTGCACCGCCACTCGCCGCGCGCCAATGGGCCCTTCGTCAAGGTCAACTGCGCGGCCTTCGTCGAGACCCTGCTGCTGAGCGAGCTGTTCGGGCACGAGAAGGGCGCGTTCACCGGCGCCGTGTCGAGCAAGAAGGGCCGCTTCGAGCTGGCCGACCGCGGCACGCTGTTCCTCGACGAGATCGGCGACATCTCGCCCAACACGCAGGTGGCGCTGCTGCGCGTGCTGCAGGAGGGCACCTTCGAGCGCGTCGGCGGGCAGGACACCATCAAGGTCGACGTGCGGGTGATCTGCGCCACGCACCGCAACCTCGAGCAGATGGTGCGCGACGGCGCCTTCCGCGCCGACCTGTACTACCGCCTGCGGGGCGTGATCATCGAGGTGCCGCCTCTGCGGGCGCGGCGCGAGGACATCCCGCTGCTGGTCGACCACTTCCTGCAGCGCCGGCCCAACGCCACCGCCCGCCCGCTGCGCTTCACGCGGGCCGCGCTGGCCAGCCTGGTGCAGCACGACTGGCCGGGCAACGTGCGCGAGCTCGAGAACGTGGTGCGCAGCGTGGCCCTGTTCACCGACGGCGACGCCATCGGTCTGACCGAGCTGGCCGAGCTGGGCGACATCTTCCGTCCGCCCGATCAGGACGCCCTGCTGCTGTTGTCCGACATCCTGACCGATCAGGCCGCCGCCGACGCCGCGCCCGCGCCCGAGGATCGCCCTTCCGAGGAGGCCGCCGAGGCGCCCGACGCGCCCGCCGGGCCGGAGGTCGACGCCGCGTCCCTGTACACGGGCGACCTGCTCGAGCGGATGCTCGAGGAGGAAGGCAGCCTGACCGACCTCAAAAAGCGCATTGAATTCGAGGCGATAGCCCGCGCGCTGCGCCGCTCGGGCGGCAACATCACCCACGCCGCCGAGAGCTTGGGGATGAAAAGACCTCGACTTTCGCAGATAATCCATGCCACACCCGCACTTGGGGAGATCAAGCGCGAGGTCTCCGGCTCGTGAGTCCGCCTCGGCGGCCCGGCCGGCACGCAACGACGACGCGGTGAGAGCGGCCATGAAACGAGCAGTCTGGATCCTGAGCGCGCTGCTGGCCCTCGCCGGCTGTGGGGACGAGGACGCCGCGATCAGCGGCCGCGCCGGCAGCGCCGCCCCCGTCGACGGCCCCGCCTCGGCCGCCGAGTCGAAGCTGGTGCTGACCCCGCGGGTCGAGCTCATCGGCCTCGGCGACGTCTTCGACGCCCTCCGCGTCACCCGCCTCGCCTTCACGGCCGAGGTCTTCCTGCTGCCCGAAGAGGTCGGCGCCGGCGTCGGCGACGCGGTCGACATCCGCTTCGACTTCGAAGACGGCGTGGCCGACACCGCGACGCTGCAGCGCGACCTGCACCTGGACGCGCCGGGCCGCTACCGCATCCTGCTGCGCCTGTACGCCCCCGACGCCGAGACCGCCTCGGTCGAGGTGCAGGGCACGGTGCTCGACGCCGAGGCGATCGCGCGCAACAAGGCGGACGAGCCCGCGCCCAGCCCGGCCGAGCCCGCCCCCAGCCCCGCCGACGAGGCCGACGAGCCCGCGCCCAGCCCGGCCGAGCCCGCCCCCAGCCCCGCGCGGCAGAAGCCGGACGACGATCCGGCCGGCCTGCGCCCCGGCGAGCTGCTGCCCGAGGGGCAGCCCGTCGACGTGGCCCTGCGGCGCAGCTTCGAGTTCTACGCGGGCACGGTCGAGGTGACCGACGGCGATCGCGAGCTGGTCGTGACCTGGGACATCCGCGCGTGGCTGCGGGTGATGCTGGCCGAGCCGCTGGGCCTGCCGGCCCCCACCTACGAGGCCTTCGAGCCGGCGCGCCCGGGCTTCACCGAGGGGCCCACCGACTTCCGCGCCGACGCCCGCTGAGAGGCGCCCGACCCCGCCTGGAGCGACCATCCGCCGCCACCTCGCCGCCGCCGCCCTCCCCGCCCTGCTGCTGACCACCGCCTGCGCCCCGAAGGGCCCGGGCGACGCCGCCCCCCAGACCCGGCCGACCCCCGCGCCCCGCGCCGCGCCGACACCGAAGGCCACGCTGCCCGACGCCGGCGGCGCCGACACCTGCGTGCAGCGCTGCGTCGCGTCGCGCCAGATGGAGGCGCGCGCCATCGAGGCGATCGAGGCCGACTGTCGCAAGGAGTGTGGGGTGGCGGGCCCGGCCTACCCCTGACCGGGCCCGCGGCGGGCTGAGCGCGTCAGCCCTTGCTCGGCACCAGCGCGCCGGCCTCTTCGCGCACGACGATGCGGTCGCCGTCGACGAAGCGGCCCGACACCAGCGCCATCGCGATGGGGTTCTCGAGCAGCCGCTGGATGGCGCGCTTCAGCGGCCGGGCGCCGAAGGCCGGGTCGTAGCCCGCCTCGGCCACCAGCGCGCGCGCGTCGGGGGTCAGCTCGAGGGCGATGTCGCGCTCGGCCAGGCGCGCGCGGAAGCGATCGAGCTGCAGGTCGATGATGCGGTCGAGGTGCGCCCGGTCCAGGCGGTGGAACACGACCGTCTCGTCGATACGGTTGAGGAACTCGGGCCGGAAGTGGCCGCGCAGCGCCTCCTGCACGCGCGCCTCGACCTGCGCCTGGTCGGTGGCGCTCTGGATGTACTCCGAGCCGATGTTGCTGGTCATGATGACCACGGTGTTGCGGAAGTCGACCGTGCGGCCCTGCCCGTCGGTCAGCCGGCCGTCGTCGAGCAGCTGCAGCAGCACGTTGAAAACCTCGGGGTGGGCCTTCTCGACCTCGTCGAGCAGCACGACGGCGTAGGGCCGCCGGCGCACGGCCTCGGTCAGCTGGCCGCCCGACTCGTAGCCGACGTAGCCCGGGGGCGCGCCGATGAGGCGCGACACCGCGTGGCGCTCCATGTACTCCGACATGTCGATGCGCACCACGGCGCGCTCGTCGTCGAAGAGGAAGTCGGCCAGCGCGCGCGCCAGCTCGGTCTTGCCCACGCCGGTCGGCCCGAGGAACAGGAAGCTGCCGATGGGACGGTCCGGATCGCTCAGCCCGGCGCGCGCGCGGCGGACGGCGTTCGCCACCGCCTCGACGGCCTGATCCTGGCCCACCACCCGCTCGTGCAGGTGGCCCTCCATCTGCGTCAGCTTCTCGACCTCGGAGCCGAGCATCTTCTCGACCGGGATGCCGGTCCAGCGCGCCACGATGGCCGCGATGTCGTCCTCGGTCACCTCCTGCCTGAGGAAGCTGCCCGTCTCCTGACGTTCGGCCAGCCGGGCCTCGGCCACCTCGAGCTGCTGCCGCAGCCCCGCGATGCGCGCGTTGAGCTCGCCGAGCTGCTGGTACATGCGCTCGCGCGCGTCGTAGTCGATCACCTTGGGCAGCGTGTTGCGCAGCCGCTCCTCTTCGGTGCCGGCCTGCTCGAGCTGCTCGCGCAGCGCGTTGGTGTTGTCGAGCGCCTCGCGCTCGGCGTTCCAGGCGCGGGTCAGCTCGTCGGCCCGCCCCTGCAGGTCGCGCAGCTCGGCCTCGATGGCCTTCGCCCGCCCCTTGCTGCCCTCGTCCTTCTCGCGCTGCACGCTCATCAGCTCGATCTCGAGGCTGGTGATGCGCCGGTTGACGTCGTCGATCACCGTCGGGCGGCTGTCGAGCTGCAGGCGGATGCTGCTGGCCGCCTCGTCGACGAGGTCGATGGCCTTGTCGGGCAGCTGGCGGTCGGGGATGTACCGGTGCGACAGCCGCGCGGCGGCCAACAGCGCGCCGTCCTGGATGCGGATGCCGTGGTGCACCTCGTACTTCTCCTTCAGCCCGCGCAGGATCGAGACGGTGTCCTCGATGGTGGGCTGGTCGACGCGCACCGGCTGGAAGCGCCGCTCGAGCGCGCCGTCCTTCTCGATGTACTTCCGGTACTCGTCCAGCGTGGTCGCGCCGATGCACCGCAGCTCGCCGCGGGCGAGCGCCGGCTTGAGCATGTTCGAGGCGTCCATCGCGCCCTCGGCCGCGCCCGCGCCGACGAGCGTGTGCAGCTCGTCGATGAACAGCACGATGTCGCCCTCGGCCGAGGCGACCTCCTTCAGCACCGCCTTCAGCCGCTCCTCGAACTCACCGCGGTACTTCGCGCCGGCGATCAGCGCGCCGAGGTCGAGGCTCAGCAGGCGCCGCCCGCGCAGCCCCTCGGGCACGTCCTCGGTGGCGATGCGCTGCGCGATGCCTTCGGCGATGGCCGTCTTGCCGACGCCCGGCTCGCCGATCAGCACCGGGTTGTTCTTGGTGCGGCGCTGCAGCACCTGCATCACGCGCCGCACCTCGTCGTCGCGGCCGATGATCGGGTCGAGCTTGCCGGCGCGCGCCGCGGCGGTGAGATCGCGGGTGTACTTGTCGAGTACGTCGTAGCGCCCCTCGGGCTCGGGATCGGTCACCCGCTGGTTGCCGCGCACGGACTGGAGGGCCTGCAGGACCGCGTCGCGCTGGACGCCCACGTCCCGCAGCGCCCGCCCCGCCTCGGGCTGCTCGCACAGCCCGAGCAGCAGGTGCTCGGTCGAGACGTACTCGTCGCCCATCTTCTCGGCCTCGTCGCTGGCCCGGCCGAGAAGATCGCGGAAGCCCGCGCTCTCGTGCAGCTGCCCGCCGCTGACCTTGGGGCGCCGCTGCAGCGCCCGCTCGGCGCCGGCCACGACGCGCTCGGTCGACACGTTCAGCTTGTCGAGCAGCGACGGCACGACGCCGTCCTTCTGCCGCACGAGCGCGACGAGCACGTGCTCGGGGTACAGCTCCGGGGCGCCGCCCTTGCGCGCCACCTCCATCGCCGCGCCCAGCGCCTCCCGCGCCTTGGTCGTCAACTTGTTGAAGTCCATGGGGCTCTCCTCTTTCGCTGGCGGTGCGCCGTGTGTCTCTTGTTTTTGAGGTGCACCGAAGTGAAGGGTGCCGACGCTCCGCCGTCCCTGGCCGCCGGCAGACCGACGGGGACAACCGTAAGCACGGTGGCGGCGACGCAAACCCCCGACTTCCCGCAGAGGCCCCGTGCCTGATAGAACGCCCGGTGAACGATCGACAGTGAGGTGCCCGATGAAGCGCTCCGCGTTTTCGCTGCTCGTCCTGCTCGCCGCCGCCCTCGCGGCGACCCCCGCCAGCGCCCAGATCGTGGGCGGCCTCGGCTTCAACGTCGGCTTCGCCGGCACCGGCGAGGCCGAGTTCGACGACGGCCCCAGCGGCGACGGCGATCTGACCACCACCTTCGGCATCACCCCGCAGGTGGACTACATGCTGGCCAAGGCCTTCGGCATCGGCGGTGAGTTCGGCTTCCTGTGGGCCGGCGGCGAGGACGCCAAGGGCGACGCCCAGGACCGCCGGCTGATCCTCAACCCGGCCCTGCGCACGCGGATGAGCTTCCCGATCGTCAAGAACGTCACCTTCGACGGCTTCCTGGCCATCGGCCCCTCGATCTGGCTCGAGCAGGACGACGTGCCCGAGGCCGCCGGCGGCGGCACCCGCATCGGCTGGGGCCTGCGCTTCGGCTTCGGCGGCTCGTACGTGTTCAACGACAGCGTCGCCGCCTTCGCGAACCTGGGCTACCAGTACGCGCAGAGCTACGGCGAGGATCTCACCCTCACCTACTCGACCATCCCGCTGAACATCGGTCTACGCAGTCAGTTCTGACAGCGTCGTGCGACAGCGCGCGGCGTCCTCGGGGCGGCGCAGCGCGGTCCACACCTCGATGGCGCGCCGCAGCAGCCGCCCGGCGTCCTGCGGCCGCGCCTCGGCGCGCAGGCCCGCCGCCAGCTCCTCGAGCACCCGCGGCCACTCGTTGACCACCAGCGGGCGCGCGCGATCGACCTGGAGCGCCGCGCGCAGGCGCTCGTCGCGCGCCGACCGGTCGCCGCGCCGGTGCGCGATGCGCGCCAGGAAGGCGTGCAGCACCCCCACCCGCACCGGATCGTCGAAGGCCTCGAGGCAGGCCAGCGCCCGCTCGAAGCTGGCCTCGGCGCTCACCAGGTCGCCCGCGTCCGTCGCCAGCCGCCCGACCTGGGTGAAGCAGATGGCCAGCTGGAAGCTGTCACCCAGGCGCCGAAAGGCCTCGATGGCCTGCTGATAGGTCCGCCGCGACTCGGGATGCCCGAGAGCGCGCTGGGCGTCCCCCAGGCCGCGCAGGCTGCGCCCGACGCCCTCCTCGTTGCCGGCCGCCCCGTAGGCGTCGGCGGCCACCGCGTAGCGCGCCGCCGCGGCCTCGACCTGCCCCCCCTGCCGCAGCAGCTCGGCCAGACGCCAGCTGGCCTGCGCCAGGAGCAGGGCGTCCCCCGCCCGCTCGGCCAGGCGCACCGCCTCGGTCAGCTGCTCGAGGGCGGTCGGGCGATCGCCGGCGCGCACCGCCAGCTCGCCCAGGGCGCGCCGGCACGCCGCCTCGCCGCGCACGTCCTGCGCCTCGGCGAACCGGGCCCAGGCCGCCCGGAAGTGATCCCGCGAGGCCGCCAGCGCCCCCGCTGCAGCGCCGCGCCCCCGGGCCAGGCCCGCCCGGGCGGCCCCGCGCGCGTCGCCCTCGAGTTGCAGCAGCCGCGCCGCCTCGGCCAGCGCCGCGTCCGCTTCGTTGCCCCGCCCCAACGCCACCTGCGCCTCGCCCAGCACGCGCAGGGCGGCGGCCGTGCGCGGCCCGTCCTCGACCTGCTGGGCCCAGCGCAGCAGCTTGGCGGCCTGGCGCCCGGCGCGCTGGGGATCGCGCAGCGCCAGCGCGATCTCGGCGACGCCGAGCAGGATGTCCGCCCGCGCCGCGTCGGACGTCCCCCCCCGGGGCAGCGCGCCAGCGAGGCGCTCCGCCGCCGCGTACCAGGCGCCGGCGCTGGCGAACTGAAAGGTCTCGCGCGCGTGCTCGGCGGCCACCAGCAGGTAGGACAGCGCCTTCTCGGGATCGCCGGCGCTGGCGTAATGCCCCGCGACGTCGGCGGCCGCGGGGCCGGGCGCGCCCTCGAACCACTCGGCCTTCGTCTCGGCCACCCGCCGGTGCAGGCCGGCCGCGTCCGAGCGCCCGACGAGATCCTCCAGCACCGCCTCGCGGGTCAGGTGGTTGGCGAACGAGAAGGCGTCGCCGGCCTCGTCCACGAGGACGCCGGCGCGCACCAGCTGATCGAGCCCCGTCTCGAGGCGCACGACGTCGACGCCGGCGCGGCGCCCCAAGGCCTCGACCAGGCCGAAGGGGAACGTGTCGCCCAGCAGCGCCAGCCACTCGACGAGGGCGCGCAGATCGTCGCCGTGATCGGCCAGCGCCACCCGCAGCCGGGCCCGCATCAGCTCGACCAGGGTGCTCGGCAGCGCGTGGACGTCGGGGCCCAGCGTGTAGCCCTCGCCCGCCGCGCGCACCGCCCGCTGGTCGACCAGCCAGGCCAGCGCCTGGACGACGTAGAGCGGGTTGCCGCGGCCGGCGCGCACCAGGTGCTCGACGTCCTCGGGCGGCAGCGGCAGGCGCTCCTGGACCAGCTGGGCCATGCTCAGGTCGTCCAGGCGCGTCACCTCGCGCAGCTCGAACAGATCGGGCCGTCGGGTCAGCAGGCCGCTGACCGGATCGGACGAGGTGGTCGAGGGCAGCAGGCTGGTGGCGTCCACCCGGCGCGTGGCCACCACCAGCACCGGCGCCGGGCGCGACGCGAGGTGCAGCAGCAGGTGCTCGAGCACGGCCAGCTGCGCGCCGTCGGCGCGGTGCAGATCGTCCAGGGTCAACAGCAGCGGGCGCCGCGCGGCCACCAGGCGCACCACCTGCTCGACCACCCGCAGGGCGCGCCCGACGGGGCCCGGGCCGGTCACCGCGGGCCACAGGAAGGCGGTCAGCGCATCGCCGTCCACGCGCCCATCGTCGCCCAGCTGGGCCAGCGCGGCCCGCACCGCGTCCGGACGATCGTCGCTGCGGACGCCCTCGAGGGCCAACGCCGCCCGCAACGCCGCGGCCAGCGCGCCGGCGGCGTCGCCTGGGCGGCAGCGCCCCCCGGCGACCGTCATCCAGCCCCCCTCGGCCAGCGTCTGCCGCAGCCAGGCCAGCAGCCGGGTGCGCCCGACGCCGCTCGGGCCCTCGAGCAGCAGGGCGCGCGGCGTCCCGTCCTCGCAGACGCGCACGACGCCGTCCCAGACCCACCGCTGCAAGGGATCGCGGCCGACCAGCGGCCCCTCGTCGCGGGCCAGCGTGCGCGCGACGGTCATCGTGCCGGTTTCGTCGGCGGGATCCGGCTCGAGGATGACCGAGCGCTCGCCCGTCGTGACGTTGGCCAGCGGCTGGGCGTTGACCAGCGTCATCGAGTGATCGTCGTCGTCGAGCGCCGCCAGCGCGCGCCGCATGTCGCCGGCGTTGTCGAAGCGCTGCGAGGGCTCCTTCTCGAGGGCGCGCCGCAGCACGTCCTCGAGCCCGGCGGGCAGCTCCAGGCCGGCCCGCGCGACGAGGGGCGGCGGCGGGCTGGTGACGTGCTGCACCACGATGGCCGTGCCCGAGCTGCCGGTGAAGGGCGGCGCGCCGGTCACCAGCTCCCACACGATGACGCCCAGGCTGTACAGGTCGGTGGTGGGCCCCACCTCGTGATCGCCCGTGGCCTGCTCGGGCGCCATGTACGTGGGCGTGCCGAAGACGTCCTTGCTGACCGCGGTCAGCTGATCGTCGCTGTCGTCCTCCACCCGGGCGAAGCCGAAGTCGAGCAGCTTGACGATCGCCTCGCCCTGCGGGCCCGTGGTCACCACGACGTTCTCGGGCTTCAGATCGCGGTGCACCACGCCGCGCGCGTGGGCGAAGGCCAAGGCGCCCAGGATCTGGTCGACGTAGGCCGCCAGGCGCGGCCACTCGAAGGTCTCGAGCCCGACGGCGCGCAGGGGGCGCCCGCGCACCATCTCCATCGCCAGGAACGGGGCGCCCGCGTCGTCCTCGCCCATGTCGTACAGGCGCACGATGTTGGGGTGCTCGAGCCGCGCCACCGCGCGGGCCTCGCGGCGCAGCCGCCGGCGCAGCCGGGCGTCCTGCACGAACTCGGCGCGCAGGCGCTTGAGCGCGACGTCGCGGCGGGTCAGCAGATCCTCGGCGCGCCACACCGTGCCCATGCCGCCGCGCCCCAGCTCGTCGAGCAGGCGGTACCGGTTGGCGAGGATCTCGCCCTGCACCCGCCTAGCTCCGCGCCGTGACGCGGCGCAGCGCGTCCTCGACCCGGGCGGCCTCGTCGGCGTTGCCGAGGCTCTGGTGAATCTCGAGCGCGCGGGCCAAGAGCTGCGCGGAGCGCGGGGCGTGGCCCAGGTACAGGTCGACCTCGGCGATGCCCTCGAGGGCGTGCGCGTAGTCGTCGTCCAGCACGGGCATCTGCGCGTCGAGCTCGAGGGCCGCGGCCAGCTGATCCTCGAAGGTGTCCTGATCGCCGATCTCGGCCGCGGCCCAGGCCAGCGACGCGCGCAGCACGACCTCCTGCGCGGCGTCGCCGGCGCCGACGGCGGCCCAGAGCGCGCGCGACAGGGCGTCGACGGCCACGTCGAAGCGCCGCCGGGCCAGGGCCAGCAGGCCCAGCTCGGCGCGGACGGCGGCGGTGCGCTCCGCGTCGCCGAGCGCGTCGAAGGCCACCGCGGCGCCCTGGTAGTTCTGCAGGGCGCCCTCGTAGCTGCCCGCCTCGGCCTGCAGGCGGGCGAGGCTGAGGTGACAGCGGGCCAGGCCGCCGCGATCGCCCAACGAGGCGTAGCCGCGCCGCGCGACCTCGAAGTGGCGCGCCGCCGCCTCGGGCGCCTGCAGCAGGCGCTGCGTCTCGCCCAGCAGCCACTCGCAGAAGGTGCTGCCCGCGCGATCGCTGGCGCCCACGAAGGCGTCCCGCGCCTGCTCGAGGCCCAGGCGGGCGCCCGAGAAGTCGCCGCGCCGCAGGGCCAGCTCGCCCAGCCCCTGCCAGGCGCGCGCGGTGCCCAGGCGATCGCCGATGCGCTCCATCGCCAGCCGCGCCTGACCATAGAGCTGCGCGGCCGCGTCGTGCTCGCCCTGCCCGCGCTCGACCATCGCGTGCCCCAGCAAGCAGCGCGCGACGCCGCGCGCGTCGCCGGCCTCCTGGAACAGCTGACCGGCGTGGGCGTACGCGCGCGCCGCCTCGGGCAGCTGGCCCTGGCGTCGACACAGATCCCCCAGCATCAGCAGCGCGCGCCCGGCCAGATCGGCGTGGCCCTTGCGCCGCGCCCAGGCGTGCACGCGCGCCGCCAGGCTCTGCGCCCGCGCGAACCCGTCGCGCGCCAGCTCCATCTCGGCCAGGCTGAGCCACATGCGCGCGCGCCGCTGCTGGGCGTCGGGCCCGGCCGTCTGCGCGAGCAGCGCGTCGCCCGCCTCGAGCAGCTCGAAGGCGCGCCCGAGCTGACCGTCCTCGCGCGCGACCGCCGCCGCCTCGGCGTAGAACTCGGCGGCCTGCAGCGGCGCGCCCGCGCGCTGGTAGTGGGCGGCGATCTCGGCGGCCACCGGCCCCGTCGCGCCCGCGTGGTAGGCCACCATCGCCTCGGCCGCGCGGCGGTGCAGCTCGCCGACGTCGGCGTGCTCGCTCAGCTCGCCCCGCATGGCCTCCCACAGCGCGCCGTGGGCGAAGTACAGCAGGTCGACCGAGGGGTTGCGCGACTCGAGCAGCAGGTGCGACTGCAGCAACGCCTCGACCGCGCGCTCGACCCGCGCCTCGTCGCCCAGCACGCGCACGAGGTAGTCCATCAGCAGGGCGTAGTCGAAGGCCTCCCCGAGCACGACGCTGCGCACCAGCACCTCGGACACGAAGGCGGGATCCGCCAGCCGCGCCAAGGTGCCCCGCGCGCGCAGCCGCAGGGTCGTCGGCAGATCGCGCGGCCAGCCGTTGGGATCCGCGGCGCGGGCCAGCCGCAGGCCCTCGCCGTGATCGACCAGCTCGCCGGCCTGCCGCAGGTACAACAGCAGCTCGGTCGCGAAGAACGGGTTGCCCGCCGTCCGGCGCACGATCGCGCGCACCACGTCGTCCTCGAGCGGGGCCATCAGGCGCAGCAGCTGGGCGATGGCGTCGGCGCCCAGCGGGCCCAGCGCGTGGTGCTCGACCTCGGGCCCGGCGACCGCCTGGACGCCCTGCACGGCCGCGCGCGCCGCGCCCTGGGGGCGTCCGTCCGGATCGGCGGCGTAGGTGACCACCGCCAGAATCGGGAACGGGTGCCGGCGCAGGTAGTCGGCCAGGTGGG
Organism: Myxococcales bacterium; assembly: GCA_020633465.1. Lineage (GTDB taxonomy): Bacteria > Myxococcota_A > Bradymonadia > UBA7976 > UBA1532 > JACKDN01. Next base: position 191,334 of record JACKDN010000015.1, on the reverse strand, counting down.
CCAGGAAGGTGCGCGTCTCGGGGCCCGCGCGCTCGAGCCCCTCCAGCGTCAGCAGGATGGGCCGCTCGAGGGCCGCGAGGCGCAGGGCGTCGCAGACCCGATCGTAGAGCACGTCGCCGCGGGCCTCGCCGTCGACCGCGCCGTGCAGGACCGAGCCGGGCGCCGCCGGACGCAGGTACGAGACGATGGCCGACACACCGACGGCGTCCATCGGCTCGCCGGCCAGCGCGTCGCCCGAGCCCGCTCCCCAGCGCTGCACGATCGCGCGCAGGGCCTGCTCGGCCTCGGCCCGCTCGTCGGGCAGGTGGCCGAAGAGATCGTCGAGGGCGCCGCGCAGGCCCCCGTACTCGCGCATCGAGTCCGGCCCGTGCACGCCGCCGATGCTGAACATCCAGCCGCCCTCGGCGACCTGATCGCGCAGCCAGCCCACCACGCGGCTCTTGCCCATGCCCTGGGCCGCGCCGAGCAGCACCAGGCGGCCGGCGCCCTCCTCGCACACCACCCGGACGCGCTGCCACAGCCACAGCATGTCCTCGTCGCGGCCGACGATCGGCTGCGCCGCGGGCGGCGCGGCGTCGGCCTCCGGCCCCAGGTCGATCCGGCCGGCGGCCGCGGCCACCTCGGCCCCGGCGCCCTCGGCGAACCCGCCCATCGCCCGCGCCGCCTGGGCGATGCGGGCCGCCGCGTCCTCGATCTGCACCGTGTCGTCGACGTCCTCGTCGTCGTCGTCGCGATAGGGCAAGAGGGCGCGGCGCATGTCGGCGGCGGTGGCGAAGCGCTCGTGCGGCGCCTTGGCCAAGGCGCGGTAGACGATCTCGACCAGGCCCGGCGGCGCGTACAGCCCCGGCCGCGCGTGCAGCGGCGGCACCGCCTCCATCAGGTGCTTCAGCGCGACGGCCATGCCGTGCGCGCCGGTGAAGGGGGGGTGGCCGGCGATGAACTCGTAGAGCAGCACGCCCACCGCGTAGATGTCGGTGGGCGGACCGATGACGCCCTTGCCCGACGCCTGCTCGGGCGCCATGTACTGGGGCGTCCCGAAGGCGTCCTGGTTCGCCTGGGTCAGCGTCGGATCGGCGTCGTCCTCGACCCGGGCGAAGCCGAAGTCGACCAGCTTGGCCTGCGGCCCCTGCGGCCCGTCGAGCACGAGGATGTTCTCGGGCTTGACGTCGCGGTGGATGATGTTGCGCGCGTGGATGTACGCGAGGGCCGAGAGGATCTGGTCGACGACGGCCAAGAGCCACTCGAGCGGCCGGTCGTCGTCGCGCAGGGTCGACATGGGCGTGCCCTCGAGCAGCTCCATGGCGATGTAGGGCACGCCCTGCGCGTCGTCGCCGTAGGCGTGCACGCCGACGATGTGGGCGTGCTGGAGGCTCTGGGCCGCGCGGGCCTCGCGCTTGAAGCGGCGGCGGACCGTCTTCTCGCGCGCGTACTCCGGGCGAAGGCACTTGAGGGCCACGTCGACCGGGGGCCGCGCCTGCAGGTCACGCGCGCGGAAGACGCGCCCCACCCCGCCCTCGCCGAGCAGCTGATCGATGCGGTACCGGTCGGCGAAGACCGTGCCTGGCTCCATCTCGGACCCGCCTGCAGGGGACGGCCCCGGCGGGCCGCGCCCCCCTGCGGCCGCCCCGGTGACCGGACGGCCGAAGGTTACCTCGATTGGCCCGGCAGATCACCTGCGCCGCGCCCGTCGGCGAGGTCGGGCCGGTAGCGGGCCAGGGCGCGCTCGATGGCGTGGCCCACGCGCAGGGCCACCTTCAGATCGCCGGGCACCTCGACGCGCACGACGCAGCCCGGGCTGACCATCGACTCGAACACCAGGCGCACCTGGGGCTCGTCGCCGAGGCGCGTGGCCGTGGTGGCGGCCGCGGCGACGCCCAGCGCGGGGCGCTCGATCGCGGCGACGCCGTCGGCGCGGGGCCAGACGTGGGCGCGCAGGCGCGCCCCCGCCTCGCCGCACGCGCCCTGGAACTGGACCACCCGGGTGGGCGCCTGCCCCGCCGGCGTCGGGGCCCGCCACTCGCAGTCGAAGGCCAGGCGGCCGCCCGGCCGCGGCGCCTCGATGTGGAAGCTGCCCTGCCCGAAGACGCCCGCGATGGGCAGCTCGGGCAGCCAGTGGTTGCAGGTGGCGGGGACGGGCCGCGGGGCACGGCGGGCCGCGCGGGGCGCGGCGTCCGGCCCGGGCGGGCGGGCGGGCATCAGGGGCGCGACCGGCGGGTCGTCGCTGCAGCCGACGCCCAGCAGCGCGGCGATGAGGAAGAGGGGGCGCACGCCCGCACGGTGCCGAGCGCGGCACCCGAGCGTCAAGGGCCCGCAGCCGGTCAGGCGGCTTCGCAGCTCGCGCGGCAGAGGAGGTCGACCAGCCCGCCCAGCGAGCGGGCCTCGCGGCAGGCTTCGACGCTGGGGGCGTGGGGGAAGGCGCGCCCGAGCAGCGAGGCCAGGTCGACCAGATCGAGGCTGTCGAGCATCAGGGTCCCGGCCAACGTGGCGTCGGGCGTCAGCGCCGCCTCGGGCTTGCCGAAGTGGTCGCGCAGGATACGCCGGAGGCGCGTCATCACGTGGTCGCGGTCCATGGCCGACTCCTCGCCGAGGCCGAACGCGCGAGCCGTTTGCAAGACGCTTGCCGCCGGGCGCAGACGCGGTTTCGGGCTTCGCGCCCGGCGCGTGGTCGGTCGAGCCGCCACCCACCGGCCAATCCGGTGGCCGGCCACCGGGCCGGTGAGATCGCCGCACGCCTGTGGTATCAAGCGCCTGCGCCCGGGCTGGCTGGCCCGGGCCTGCCGACGCCACGGAGGAACCATGCGCACCCGAGCTTCCCTGCCGGCCCTGGCGCTGTGGGCGGTCGCGACGTTGTCCGGCGCGTCCGCCGCGCACGCCGCCGACGCCCCCGGCCCCTGCCGCAGCCCGCGCGCGGCCGCGCAGCAGTTCCTCGACAACCTGCAGCCCGACCAGATGCTGCCCAACGACGCGATCAAGTGCTTCGCCCGCCCCGCCGGCATGAGCGACGCCGAGCTGATCCAGCGGGCCCGCGATCTGAAGGCGGTGCTCGACGCGCGCGGCCTGTACGTCATCATGGACGACCTGTCCGACGACGCCGACTTCAAGGACGAGCGCGGGCGCCACCGCAGCCCGTTGGTCGAGGGCTACGAGCCGGTCGAGCTGCGCCGCGACGCGGGCGCCTGGCGCTTCCCCCCCAACGTGGTCGATCGCATCCCGGCCCTGTACCGCGGCACCTTCTCGGGCTGGACCGAGAAGACGCTGCAGCGCCTGCCCCCCGTGTTTCGCAAGTCGATCCTGGGCCACGAGGTGTGGCAGTTCGTCGGCCTCGCCCTGCTGTTGGGGCTGTGCTGGCTGGTCAGCCGCATCGTCCGCGCGTTGGTGAAGAGCCGCCTGGTCGTCCTGCTGCGCCGGTGGAAGATCGACTCCAGCTCGGCCCTGCTGCAGAACGTCGCGCGGCCGCTCGGCATCCTGGCGGCCACGGGGCTCTTCGCGGCGCTGTTCAGCGAGCTCCGCCTGCCCATCTCGACCGCCCGCGTCCTGACCGTCGCCGCGCGCCTCGTGGCGGCCCTGGCCGGCGTCGTCCTGGCCTATCGGCTGGTGGACGTCTTCGCGATGCACCTCGAGGCCCGCGCCCGCGCCACCGCCGGCAAGATGGACGACCAGCTGGTCACGCTGGTGCGCAAGACGCTGCGCGTGGTGGTGGTGGCCGTCGGCGTCGTCTTCGTCCTGCAGAACCTGCACATCGACGTGACCAGCCTGCTGGCCGGCCTCGGCATCGGCGGTCTGGCCCTCGCCCTGGCCGCCAAGGACACCGCGGCCAACCTCTTCGGCTCGGTCACGATCATGATTGACGCGCCCTTCTACGTGGGCGACTGGATCAAGGCCAACGACGTCGAGGGCACCGTGGTCGAGATCGGCCTGCGCTCCACCCGGGTGCGCACCTTCTACGACAGCATCATCTCGGTGCCGAACTCGGTGCTGGCCACCGCCAGCATCGACAACATGTCGCGGCGCACCTACCGCCGCATCTCGACGCGGTTCGGCATCGGCTACGACTCGACCCCGGCGCAAGTGCAGGCCTTCTGCGAGGGCATCCGCGCGATCATCGCCAACCACCCGGACACGCGGAAGGACGCCTACGAGGTGCACTTCGTCGATTACGGCGAGTCGGCCCTCGAGATCATGTTCTACGCGTTCGTGAAGGTGGACGCCTGGACGAAGGAGCTCTTGGCCCGCCACGAGATGTTCCTGTCGATCAAGCGGCTGGCCGCCGAGATCGGCGTCGACTTCGCCTTCCCCACCCGCACGCTGCACATCGACACGCAGGCCGAGGCCACCGATCGCCGCCGCGCCGACGCGCCCGAGGACGAGGCGCTCGTCAGCGCCGTCGAGGGCTTCGGCCCGCAGGGGCGCCACGCGGCGCGGGGCAAGGGCCTCACCCACGGCTTCTTCGCGGGCGTGCGCAGCGCCCGCGGCAGCGACGACGACGGAGACGGCGAGTGAGCGTCGAGCGCACCACCCGGTTCGTGGACAACGGCGTCGGGTGGCAGCTGGCGCTGCACCGCTACGCCGATCCGGCGCGGCTGCGCCCCGACACCCGGCCGGTGGTGATGGTGCCCGGCTTCGCGATGAACAGCTTCATCCTGGGCTACCACCCGCGCGGCACCGGCATCGCCGGGTACCTGGCCGAGCAGGGGCACGAGGTCTGGTGCGTCGATCTGCGCGGCCAGGGCCTGGCGCAGCGGTCGAGCGGGCCACGGGGCTTCGGCATGGCCGACGTCGCGCTCGTCGATCTGCCGGCGGCGATCGACGCCATCTGCGCGCGGTCCGACGTCCGGGGCGACGCGGTCGACCTGATCGGCTGCAGCCTGGGCGCCACCTACATGTTCATGTACGCGGCCTGGCTGCCGGGCAACCGGGCCGCGCGCCTGGTGAACCTCGGCGGGCCCCTGCGCTGGACCGCGGTGCACCCGCTGCTGCGCACGCTGAGCGCCGCCCCGCCGCTGTGGAGCCTGATGCGCATGAAGGGCACGCGCGGGGTGGCGCGTCGCCTGCTGCCGCTCGCCGCGCGCGTGCCGGGCCTGCTGCACATCTACCTGCACCCGGCCATCTGCGATCTGTCCGAGCCGGCGACGCTGGTGCAGACGGTCGACGATCCCGTGCCGGCCATCAACCGCGAGATCGCCCGCTGGGTGCGCGCCGGCGATCTGCTGCATCGCGGCCGCAACCTGACCGAGGACGTCGCGCGGCTCGAGCTGCCCCTGCTGACGCTGGTGGCCAACGCCGACGGCATCGTCCCCGAGGCCACGGTGTGTTCGGCGCACAACGTGATGCGGCGCGCCGATCGGGCCCTCGTCTTCGCGGGCGACGAGCGGCGGCCGATGGCGCACGCCGATCTGTTCATCAGCGATCCGGCCGAGGCGCACGTGTTCCGGCCGCTGGCGGCGTGGCTGGCCTCCGAGCCGGCGGCTCAGTCCGCCGGCTGACCCATCGCCGCCAGGCGGCGGTCGATGAACCCCAGCAGACGCTCGGCCCGCGCCGACCACGTCAGCGTCTCGGCCGTGGCGCGCGCGGCCTCGCCCAGCCGCGCCCGCTCGGCCGGCTGGCGCAGCAGCCCCCGCGCCCCCTCGATCAGCGCGCCGACGTCGTCGGGCCGCACCAGCCGCGCGTTGGCGCCGTCCTGCAGCAGCTCGGTGAGGTCGGGGGTGCGCCCGGCCAGGATCGCGCGGCCGGCGGCGAGGTACGTGAAGGTCTTGATCGGCAGCACCGTGGTCTTGAACTGCTCGAGCGGCTGCGCGCTCGGCGGGATGACCAGCACGTCGGCCGCCTGCAGCGCCTGCACCAGCCGCGCGCCGGTGAGGTAGCCCAACAGCTGGACGTTGGGCATCGCCCGAGCGCGCGCGGCCAGCGGACGGGCCTCGTCGCTGTCGACGTCCCCCACCAGCACCCAGCGCGCCTGCGGGATCTGCTCGGCGGCGTCCAGCAGCAGGTCGATGCGCTTCAGCGGCGCGATGCGCCCCGTGTAGACGAGCGTGGGCGCCTCGGCCAGACCCAGCGCCGCGCGCGCCTCGGTCGGCGAGGGCTGCGCCGCGAAGGCGGTGGGATCGAAGCCGTTGTAGACCGTCTCGATGCGCTCGGGCGGCAGCCCGTCGGCGACGAACGCCTGCCGGGCGTAGCGCGAGTGCGTGACGATGCCGATGAAGCGGGGGTGGCGCGCCACCGCCCAGAAGGGCCAACGTGAGGCCCGGTACTGCTGCGTCAGCGGCCGGTAGGTCTCGAACAGCACCGGCCGGCGGGCAGCCAGCGCCGGCAGGATGGGCCCCACGTTGCGCGTGTACACCACGTCGTAGCCCCCCTGCAGGGCCGCCCGGGTGGCCAGCCCCGCCTGCGCCACCTTGATCGGGGGGCGCCACCGCGTGACCGCCCCCGGCAGCGGCACCAGGCCGAAGCCGCAGGGCACGTGGAAGAAGGCCTCGAGCTCGGCCCGGCGCTCGGCCGCGCCGCGCCGATCCCCCGGCTCCACGGGGTACAGCATGTCGACGTCGGCCCCCGCCTCGGCCAGCGCGGCCAGCGTCTGCACGATCTGCAGGCCGCTGGCCGACGGGTTGGGCATGGTCTCGTCGGTGATGTAGGCGATGCGCATGGGCCGCTTGTCGGCCAGGCGAGGGCCGGGCGTCAAGGGCGCCGTCGCGGGGCGTGCAGGGAAGAGGCGGGCGACGCCGGGCGGCGTCGTCCGGGCGGCGGCGCGCCGGGTGGCGCGCCGCCGAGCGGGCCGAGCGTCAGTCGTTCGACCAGTCCACCGCCGAGCGCAGCAGCCGCAGGTCGCCGATCAGGTCCGCGTACTCCTCGAGCTTGCGATCGGCCGCCTCGAAGGCGTCCCGGGTCGCGTCGTCGTTCGGCGACTCCTGCAGGGCGTCGTAGGCCGGCGTCCACACGTTGTCGACGTAGGCCTGAGCGCGCTGCAGCAGCGGGTAGCTGATCGACAGCCCGTCGCGGGTCTGCACGGCCTCGTACACCACCTTGGTGCGCGGGTGGGTGAAGCTGGCGCGGCGGAAGCCCTCGGGCGTCTCGAAGTCCTCGCCCGAGCCCTTCTCGACCACCGTCAGGTAGTTCGAGAAGTCGGTCTGCGAGTCGTAGGTCGACGTGTTGAAGACCGACATCAGCACCAGGCTCTGCCACACCATGTTGTAGCTGATCGGCGCGAACAGACGGGGCATGCCGTCCATCTGCTCGTCCTGACCGAAGGCCTCCTTGTCGACCAGCGCGCGCGGCGTGATGCGCTCGGCCGGCGCGCCCTCGGTGGCGACCAGGCTGCTGAACGACTCGCCCTCGCCGTCGCCCAGCCAGGCGAACACCATGTCCCGCACCAGCTTCAGCAGCTCCTCGCGGTACACGCGGTAGTAGCCGATCGAGAAGGCGCGGTTGTCACCGACGTTCGTGACCTGGAAGAACGAGGTCGACGTGTCGGTGAGGTAGTACAGGAAGTTCACCTTGTCGTAGTACGACCCGATGTAGTCGACCTGGTAGTAGTACTCGTCGCTCAGGTCGATGAACTGCTCGCGGCCGGTGCCGATCGGCACGTCGAACGCCTCGCACTCCGCGCCGGGCGCCATCATCTCGGCGGGCACGTAGCGGTTCGTGTTCGGGTCGAGGCAGTGCCGACCGGGCAGCGGCGTGCCCAGCACCTGGTTGATGAAGTTCAGGCCGATCAGCGACGCCTGGTACAGGTCGTTGCGCAGCCCGATGTCCCACTGCTGGTAGAAGTAGAAGTAGCGGAACGGGTTGCTCAGGTACCACGACAGGCGGTCCTGCCGGCTGAAGTAGCTGTTGAGGAAGTTCACCTCGCCGCGACCGCGCCGGTAGTTGTTGAAGACGTAGTAGTTCCAGTAGTTCTGGATGGCCGACCGCACCTGCTCCGTCGCGCTGGCGCCCTCGTCCCAGGTCTGGCACTGCAGGTTGCCGCGGAAGACGTCGAAGCAGTACTCGTAGGGCACCTCGCGGTTGAACCAGAACTCGTCGGCGGGCGTGTTCTGGTTGGCCGCGAACACCCGCGAGTTGTCCAGCACGCCCTGCCGGCGCTCGGCCATCACCCGCTGCTCGGGCACGTCCTTGCGCTTGGTGATGTTGCGGTAGTCGCCGCCGAGCAGCTCGGGGATGCCGTCGTACCCGTCGGCGAAGACGTCGAAGTCGAGCGTCGAGGCCACGTCGATGTCGTCGCCGAAGACCTCGGTCACCCGACCGTAGGCGAACTTGATCGCCGCCAGATCGTACTTGCCGAGGCCCTTGGTGTCCGAGTTGAACCGGGCGCCGTAGTCCATGATCGAGGCGTAGCGGTACTCGGGCAGGCGCGCGGCGTTCCACTCGCTCTCCGGCACCTCGTCCCGAATCTGCCAGAACTCGTCCTGGTAGTTCAGGGCGTCGAACGACGCCTGGAAGTTGTGGGTCAGGCCCACGGTGTGGCCGACCTCGTGCAGCATGACCGCGCGGAAGATCTGCTCGCGCAGGCGCAGGAACACCGCCTCCGGATCCAGGCCCTTCATCTCGAGCGCCTGGCCGACGACCGAGTCGTCGATGAAGTCGGCCATGAAGATGTTGCGATCCGAGAAGTGCTTGAAGCGGGCGCGCATCTGCTCGCCGAAGGCCTTCGGATCGACCGCCAGGTCGACGGCGGCCGCCTCCATCTCGTCGGTGACCTCGTCGCCCGGCTGCGCGCCGAACAGCGGCCGGACCAGCTGCAGGTGCTCCTGGGTCAGCAGGCGCGACCGGAAGCGGGGATCCTGCTTCAGCTGCTCCAGCCGCGCGCGGCCGAGATCGACCGGCCCGTGCAGGGCCTCGTACATCGGATCGTCGGGGTGCGGGTTGTCCAGCCGGCGCTTCATCTGCCGCATCAGCGCGGCGCGATCCACCTTGCCGTTGGGCAGCTTGTAGTCACCGTAGGCCTGCTCGACCTTGAAGCCGCCGAGGCGCGCGTTGATCTTGTCGAAGGTGCCCGGCTTCAGCTCCATCTCCATGTCGGCGAAGGTGTTCGACTGGTGCAGCCACTGCTCGTAGCTGGCGCCCGAGATCAGCGCGTCGAGGTCGAGATCCTCGTTCATCGTGCGCACGATGTCGGCGGCCGAGCGGGCGTAGGTGTCGATGGCCGCGCCGTAGACGTGCGCGCTGCCGGTGATGATGCGGCCCGACTCCGGATCGGCGGCCGACGGCCCGTAGCCCAGGGGGCCCGAGGGCTGCGGCTCGTTGACCCAGTTGACGTGGTTGAAGCGCACGTCGCCGACCTGCTGCCAGACGAAGGGCTCGGCCACCTTGCGCACGCGGCTGTAGTGCGTCAGGCCCGCGCACACGCGCTGGAAGTTGCCCACCAGCAGCTCTTCGCCCTCGGTCGCCTCGGCGACCACGTCGGCCAGCTCCGGGTACTTGGCGACGTAGGCCTCGATGCCCTGCTTCGAGCAGGTGTTGCGGCGGATCTGGAACATGCCGCCCTGCTTGAGCGCGTCGCCCTCGAAGTAGGCCCAGTCGGGCACGCCGTAGTCGCGCGCCACCTGGTCGCGGATCTCGGTCTCCGTCTTGCCGGTCGCCGCCATCGCGGTCTTGATGAAGGCCTCGTCCCAGTCGTTGGCCATGCGGCCCGCGACGGCCTCGAGGTCGGCGGGGTAGCCGGGGTTCGTGTAGTACACCACCGGGCGCAGCTCGCGCTCGCTGGCCGGGCGCATCGACCCGTCGGCGGCCACCGGGTTCTTCCAGATGTTGTGGATGTTGGCGTACCACTCGCGGTTGTCGTCGTGGCCGCCGCCCACCCGGCGGTCGTACTTGTACCGCTCGGTGCGGAAGAAGCCGAAGCGCTCGAACTGCGGGTAGCGGACCTCGCGGCAGTCGTCCTGGAAGGTGAAGTAGCCGGGCGCGGTCAGCTGGTCGAGGAAGTCCATGAACTCGGGCGTGCACGCGAACTCGGCCACGTCGTCGCCGTTGCCCAGGCGGAGGCTGACGGTGCGCAGGATGCGGCCGTCGTCGTCCTTCAGCGGGATGTTGTCGAGGTACTCGCGCGGCTCGAACTGCTCGGCGTCCGCGGGATCGATCTTGGCGAACGACGACCGGATGCGCACGTGCCCGGCGCCGCAGTTGAAGCCGCCGTAGCTGTAGTAGCAGGTGGCCAGATCGGCCTCCATCACCGCCAGGTTGGTGATCGAGATGTAGTCCTCGGTCACCTGCAGGTGATCGGGATCGAAGATCTCGGTCTCGCGCACGTAGTCGTTCGCCTGCGACCACACCGTGAAGATGCCGGCGAGGTCGACGGGGCCCTGCGCGTTGTTGCTGCCCCAGTCGATGCGCATGTAGTCGCGCTCGTGCCAGGGACGGTCGCTCGCGTTCTCGACGATCTCGTTGGTCTCCTCACCCGTCGAGGTGCTGTAGCCCCGGCGGATGTCGAAGTGCTTGATGATGTCGAACTTCGCGACCGGATCGCCCTTGTACTCGGCGCCCGGCACGTCGGCGTTGTCGTTCTGGTCGAGGCCGGGCACCGCCTCGTGCACCCGGTAGGCCAGCAGCTGGTCCTCGCGGATCTCCCAGCGGATCTTCTCGAGGCTGCCCTCGAGGCCGACGAAGCCCACCGACACCTCGGGGGAGACGTCGGTGATCGTCTGCTTGTAGTACCACTCACCCTCGAAGAGGGCCTTGGACACGTAGTGCGGCTGCACCGTGTTGATGTCGTCCACCGGCTCGGCGCAGCCCGCGAGGAGTCCCACGGTCGCCGCGGCCAGCAGGGCCAGGGTCGTGCTCAGGCGCATGAAAACTTCCTTCCGTGGGTTGCGGCGGGCGCCGTGCATGGATCGCTTCGTGTTCGTCGCGTTCATCGTGCGCCTCACTGCCCGTAGTCGACCCAGGACTTGAGCTGCCGCATGTCGTCCATCAGCTCGACGACGTTCTGCAGCGCGTAGTCCTCGTCCTCGAAGCGCTCACGCGCGGCCTCGTTCGACGGATCGGCCTCGTAGGCCGCTCGCGCCGGCTCCCAGTCCTGCTCGACGATCTGGTTGGCCAGCTCGACGAGGTCGTAGGCCAGCGACTTGCCGTCCGAGGACTGCACCGCCACGTAGGTCGAGCCGGTGAACGGGTGGGTGAACTCCACCTTGTCGGCGTCGTCGGCCACCGCGCGGTCGTCGCCCGAGCCCTTCTCGTTGAGCATCAGGTACTCGACGAAGTCGGTGTGCCGATCCGAGCTGTTCGAGTTGTAGATCGTCTGCAGCGCCAGGCTCTGCCACAGCAGGTTGTAGGGCACCCGCGAGAAGATGCGCGGCGTCGTGGTGTCGGCCACCCGGTCGCCGCCGAAGTTGCGCGGATCCACCAGCAGCTGCGGCCGGACGGTGCCGTCGATGACGAAGTTGTTGAACACGCTGCCCGGGCGGACATAGCCCAGCGCGCTGAACATCATGTCGCGGCTCAGCTCCAACAGCTCGTCCTGGAAGGCCAGGTAGTAGCCGATGGTGTACTGGCGATCGTCGGTGTCGTCGGTCAGCCGGAAGAACTGGGTGAACGTGTCGGCCAGCTGCCCGGCGAAGTTGATCTTGTCGTAGTACAGACCGATGAAGTTGATGCGGTAGACGTAGTCGTCGCTGAAGTCGATGTACAGGTTGCGGCCGACGCCGATGGGCACCGACACCGACTCGCAGTTCCGCTGATCGGCGAAGCTGAAGAAGTACGACGGGTAGTACATGCCGCTGGCGTTGCAGTAGCGGCCCGGCTCCGGCGTACCCATGACCTGGTTGATGAAGTTCAGGCCCAGCATGGCCGCCTTCAGCAGGTCCTCGCGCACGTCCACCGGGTAGGCGTCGTAGAAGTAGTAGTACTTCCAGGGGTACGCCAGGTACTCGGCCAGGCGGTCCTGCCGGCCGAAGAAGCCGTTGATGAACGCGCCCTCCTCGCGGTTGCGGCGGTACGCGTTGAAGATGAAGTAGTTCCAGTACCGGTCGATGGCCGACGCCACCGCCTCGGCGTGGTTGGCGCCGTCGTCCCAGGTGCGGCACTTCAGGTCGCCGTTGAAGCCGTCCGCGCAGTAGGCGAAGGGCACCGTGCGGTCGACCCAGAAGTCGGCGCCGCTGCGCCCCGGGTTGGCGGCGAACAGCTCGGCGTTGCGCAGCACGCCCTCGCGCCGCTCGGCCATCACGTCCTGCATCGGGCGCGGCACGCGCTTGGTGATGTTGGCGATGTCACCGCCGAGCATGTCGGGGATCTTGCTGTAGTCGTTGAACTCCAGCTCGATGTCGAGCCGGCCGGGCACGTTGACGCCCTCGGCGAACTGCTCGACGTGGCCGCCGTACACGAACTGGATCGCGGCGTAGTCGTACTTGCCGAGGCCCTTGGTGTCCGAGTTGAACCGGCTGCCGTAGTCCATGATCGAGGCGTAGCGGTACTCGGGCAGGCGCTGGTTCTTCCACTCGCCCTGCGACGTCTCGGTGCGGATGCGCCAGAAGTCGTCCTGGTAGTTGAGGGCGTCGAACGAGGCCTGGAAGTTGTGGGTCAGGCCGACCGTGTGGCCGATCTCGTGCAGCATGACCGCCTCGAAGATCTGCTTGCGCAGCTCCTGGTAGATCTCCTCGGGGTCGAGGCCCTTCAGCTCGAGGGCGAGGCCGACGATCTGGTCGTCGAGGAAGTCGGCCATGTACACGTTGTTGTCGGCCGCGACCTTCAGCCGCTCCATGCGCGCGTCGCGCAGGGCGCCGGGATCGACCGTCATCTCGAAGGCCAGATCCATCATCTCGTCGGGGACGGGCTCGCCCGGCCGCCAGCCGAAGAAGGGCCCGACCACCTGCAGCATCTCGTCGGTGACCATCCGGGCGCGGAACTCGGGATCCCGCTTGAGGGCCTCGAGCCGCGCCCGGCCCTCGTGCACCGGGCCGTTGATGGCGGTCGCCAGCGGATCGCTCTGCTGGGGGCGGCGCAGCCGATCGCGCATGTGGCGCTTCATCGCGGCCTTGTCGATGCCGCCGTCGGCCTTCTTGAACGACCGATAGCCCTCCATGCGGTTCGACCCGATGCGGCGCGAGATCTCCTTCTGGAAGTCCTCGTTCACCTCGAGGTTCATGCTGGTCACCGTCGTCGAGCCGCTCTCGAGCCAGTCGAGGTAGTGGCGGCCGTCGATGATGTGCTCGAGGTCGAGCTCGCCGTTCAGCGCGCGGATGGTGTCCGCCGCGCCGCGGGCGTAGTTGTCGAGGGCCGCGCCGTAGACGTAGGCGTTGCCGCTGACGATGTGACCGTTCTCGATGTCCGCCGACGAGGGACCGTAGCCGAGGGGACCGTTGGGCTCCTCCTCGTTGATCCACCACACGTAGCTGAAGCGCAGGTCGCCCATCTGCTGCCAGGTGAAGGGCTCGACGCCCTTGCGCTGGCGGCTGTGGTAGCGCAGGCCCGCGCAGGTCTTCTCCATGTTGCCGGCCAGCAGGCCCTGGCCCTCGGTGGCCTCGTCGACGACGTCGGCCATGCGCGGGTTGCGATCGAGGTAGGCGCCGATGAACTGGGTCGAGCAGTTGTTGCGGCGGATCTGGAACAGCTGGCCCGGGCCCGACTCACCGTAGTCCGCGTCGCTCAGGAAGGACGCCTGCTCGCCGCTCTGCTCGAAGTCGCGCTTCAGCTGGTTGCGGATCTCCTCGGCGCTCTTGCCGGTCGCGACCATCGCGGCCTTCATGAAGGCGGCGTCCCAGTCCTTGCCCAGCTTGACCACCATCCCCTCGAGATCGGCGGGGAAGTTGGTGTTGACGTAGTAGACGATCGGGCGCAGCTCGCGCTGGCTCGGGGGCAGCGTGCGGCCCTGGTCGTCCTTGGTGGCCTTCCACATCTGGTGGTGGTTGGCGTACCACTCGCGCTGCGCGTCGAGGTTGCCGCCGTTGAGCCGGTCGTAGCGGTTGCGCTCGCTGCGGAAGAAGCCGAAGCGACCCATGAGGTCGAACTGCAGGTCGCGGCAGTCGGCGAGCGTCACGTCGGGGCCGGCGGCGTCGAGCACCTCGGGGGTGCAGGCGACGTCGACGAGGCTGTCCTTCTCCGGGCCCACCGAGAGGGTCACGAACTTGACGGGGGTGGCGTCGTCCCAGCGACCGTTCTCGTTGGCGTCGGTGAAGGGCTCGGCGGCGTTCCAGCTGCCGTCGCCGTCGCGATCGACGTACTCTTCGCCGCTGTCGTAGGTGCCGTTGCCGTTGGCGTCGACGAAGTGCTCGGCGGCGTCGTAGACACCGTTGCCGTTGCGATCGGTGAAGCTCTCGGCGGGATCCCGCAGCTTGATGCGATCGTCGTAGGCCACCGGCTCGAACTGGGCGACCTCCTCCGGATCGATCTTCGAGAAGGCCGAGCGCAGCTTGACCTCGACGGCGCCGCAGGGCACGCCGCCAGCGACCGGCGCGCCGTACTCGATGAAGCAGGCGTACCCACCGTCGTTCACCATGTACGTGCTGGTGAACATGATGAAGTCGTCTTCCTGCTGCATGTGGTCGGGGTTGAAGGCCTCGTCCTCACGCACCCAGTAGGTGGTCGCGTTGTTGATCGAGTTGGCCGTGACCAGGTCGCTCAGGTTCGAGCCATCGGTCACCAGGTTGTGCGCCCAGTCGACCCGCATGTACTCGCGCTCGTGCCAGGGGCGCAGCGAGCCGTCCTCGACGAGCACGTTGCCCTGCTCGCCGGTCTGGCGGTTGAAGTCGCGGATGATGTCGAAGTGCTCCTCGATCGCGTAGATCGCGACGGGATCACCCTTGAACCGCGCGCCGGGGGCGGTCTCGTCGAAGTCCAGGCCGGGCACCGCCTCGTAGGTGCGGTAGGCGATGAGCAGATCCTCGCGGATCTCCCAGCGGACCTTCTCGAGCGACCCCTCGATGCCCGTGAACGGGTAGATGTACTCGGGCGGACGATCGACGATCGTCTGCCGGAAGTACCACTCGCCCTCGAGCAGCGACTTCTTCGTGTAGTGCGGCTGCACGCGATCGACGTCGTCGACCTGCTCCGCACACCCGACGAGCCCGGCCAACGCCACTGCGACGCCCACCGCGAGCTTTCGCCAAAGCTGCATGTGCTCACCCCTCCCGGCGCCTCGACCTGGACTGCCGGTTCATCTTCGATTGGTTGGCGCCGTGCGTGGCTTGACGCGCGGCGCCCGAGTCCTCGACGGCTTCTGCAAGGGACGCGCCACAGAAACGTTAGGGCTGCGTCCCCGATGCGACGCGGCGGCCGGAAGGCCCCGCGCCGTGCGGCTTTGCGGTCGTTCGATGGGAAGCGCGCGGCGCGCGCCGGGGGGCCGCACGAGGGGGGCGTGCATTTTCTCACGCCCGGCTGTCGGCGCCGCCGGCGTCGGCCGCGGCGCGACCCTCACTCGAACGACACCTCGCTGATCTCGTATTCCCGGGTGCCCCCCGGGGTCTGGATGCGCGCGACGTCGTCGACCTGCTTGCCGATCAGGCCCCGCGCCAGGGGCGAGCTGACCGAGATGCGCCCCGCCTTCGCGTCGGCCTCGAGCTCGCCCACGATCGTGACCGTCTTCTCTTCGTCGGCGTCGATGTCGTACAGCGTGACCGTGGCCCCGAACACCACCTTGTCGCCGCCCAGCTTCGACACGTCGATCACCTCGGCGCGGGCCAGCTTGTCCTCGAGGTCGCGGATGTTGGCCTCGAGCATGCCCTGCTTCTCCTTGGCCGCGTCGTAATCCGCGTTCTCGCGCAGATCGCCGTGGCTGCGCGCCTCTTCGATCAGGGCGGCGACGTCGCGACGCTCGACGGTCTTGAGGCGCTTCAGCTCGGCGCGCATGCGCTCGTAGCCGGCCTGGGTCATGGGCATCCGGTCCATCGGGGCTCCTCTCGGGCGCGGCTCGCGGCTGCGGCCTCGGCGCGGCCGCGCGCGGCGCCGAGGTCGGGAGGTCAGCGGGGGGGGTGGTAGTCCTGCAGCGCGCGCACCGTCGGGCGCCCGTGCATCGACCGCTCGATGGCGTAGACCGCCGCCCGGGCGCCGACCAGCGTGGTGTAGTAGGGCACGCCGCGGCGCAGCGCGGCCTGGCGCAGCCCCCGCGAGCGCGCGATGTTCGCGGCGTCGCGGGTGGTGCAGAACACGAGATCGACGGCGCCGGCCTCGATCGCGGCGACCGTGTGCGCGCCGCCCTCGTGCTCCTTGTTGACGTGATCCGCCTCGATGCCCTCGGCCGCCAGGTGCGCCCGGGTGCCCTCGGTGGCCATCAGGCGGAAGCCGAGCGCGCGCAGGCGCCGCGCCAACTGCGTGAAGCCGTTCTTGTCCGCCGCATCGACCGACAGCATGATCGTGCCGGCTCGGGGCAGCACGTTGAAGGCACCGGTCTGGCTCTTCAGGAAGGCGGTGGCGAAGTCGTCGGCGATGCCCATCACCTCGCCGGTCGACTTCATCTCGGGGCCGAGCACGACGTCGACGTCGCCGAACTTCACGAAGGGAAAGACGGCCTCCTTGACGGCGATGTGCGCCGGGCGCACGGGCCGGGTGAAGCCCAGCGCCTGCAGCGTCTCGCCGGCCATCACGCGCGCGGCGATCTTGGCCAGCGGGCGGCCGATCGCCTTGCTCACGAAGGGCACCGTGCGGCTGCCGCGCGGGTTGACCTCGAGCACGATGACCTCGTCGGCCCGGTCGCTGCCGAAGCGCACCGCGAACTGCACGTTCATCAGGCCGACGACGCCCAGCTCGAGGGCCAGGGCGTGGGACTGGCGTTCGACCTCGTCGATGATGGTGCGCGGCACCGAGTAGGGCGGCAGGCTGCAGGCCGAGTCACCGCTGTGGATGCCGGCCTCTTCGACGTGCTCCATGACCCCGCCGACGACGACCGTGGTGCCATCGCAGACACAGTCGACGTCGAGCTCGACGGCGCCGCCGACGAACTGATCGAGCAGGATGGGATGGTCGGGGCTCACCTGCACCGCCTCGCGGATGTACCGCTCGAGGCCGGTGTGATCGACGACGACCTCCATCGCGCGCCCGCCCAGCACGTAGCTGGGGCGCACCACCAGCGGGAAGCCGACGCGATCGGCCACCTGGCGCGCCTCGCCGAGGCTGCGGGCCACGCCGTTGACCGGCTGGTGCAGGCCCAGCTTGTCGAGCAGCTTCTGGAAGCGCTCGCGATCCTCGGCGCGGTCGATGGCGTCGGGCGAGGTGCCCAGGATGGGCACGCCGGCGGCCTCGAGGCGGCGCGCCAGCTTCAACGGCGTCTGCCCGCCGAGCTGCACGATGACGCCCACCGGGCGCTCGCGCTCGACGATCGCCAGCACGTCCTCGAAGGTCAGGGGCTCGAAGTACAGGCGATCGCTGGTGTCCGGATCGGTGCTGACCGTCTCCGGGTTGCAGTTCACCATGATCGTCTCGTAGCCCGCGGCGCGCAGGGCCATCGACGCGTGCACGCAGCAGTAGTCGAACTCGATGCCCTGCCCGATGCGGTTGGGCCCGCCGCCGAGGATGACCACCTTGCGCTGGTCGGTCGGCGGCGCCTCGTCGACCTGCTCGTAGGTCGAATACAGGTAGGGCGTGTGCGCGGCGAACTCGGCCGCGCAGGTGTCCACGCGCTTGAACACCGGCACCACGCCGTCGGCCAGCCGCCAGGCGCGCACGGCGTCCTCGGTGGTCTCGAGCAGCGTCGCCAGCCGGATGTCCGAGAAGCCCATGCGCTTGGCGCCGCGCAGCAGCGCCGCCGACGGGCGGGTGCCGGCGTGCCCGCGCAGCTCGGCCTCGGCGTCGACGATCTCGCGCAGGCGGGCGAGGAACCAGCGGTCGATGGACGTCAGGGCGTAGATCGCGTCGTCGTCGAGGCCCAGCCGCATGGCGTCGGCCACGTACCACAGCCGATCCGGGGTGGGCACCGCCAGCGCGGCGCGCACCGCGTCCACCTCGTGGACGCGCGGCTCGAGGCCGTAGGTGTCGGTCTCGGTGCTGCGCAGCGCCTTCTGGAAGCTCTCGGCGAAGGTGCGGCCGATGGCCATCGCCTCGCCCACCGACTTCATCTGCGTGCCGAGCACCGCCTCGCTGCCGGGGAACTTCTCGAAGTTGAAGCGCGGCACCTTGGTGACGACGTAATCGATGGTCGGCTCGAAGCTGGCCGGCGTGGTCGTCGTGATGTCGTTCGTGATCTCGTCGAGCGTGTAGCCCACCGCCAGCAGCGCGGCGATCTTCGCGATGGGGTAGCCCGTCGCCTTGCTGGCCAGCGCCGAGCTGCGGCTGACCCGCGGGTTCATCTCGATGATCACCACCCGGCCGGTGTCGGGGCAGACGCCGAACTGCACGTTGCTGCCGCCCGTGTCGACGCCGATCTCGCGCATGCAGGCCAGCGCCGCGTCGCGCAGGTGCTGGTACTCCTTGTCGGTGAGCGTCTGCGCCGGCGCGACGGTGATCGAGTCGCCGGTGTGCACGCCCATCGGATCGATGTTCTCGATCGAGCAGACGACGACCACGTTGTCCTTGCGGTCGCGCATCACCTCGAGCTCGTACTCCTTCCAGCCGAGCACCGACTCGTCGACCAGCACCTCGTGGGTGGGCGACGCGTCCAGCGCGCGCTTGGCGAGCAGGTCGAGCTCGTCGGCGTGGCGGGCGATGCTGCCGCCGGTGCCGCCGAGGGTGAAGCTGGGGCGCAGGATGAGCGGGAACCCGTAGGCGTCGGCGCAGGCGCGCACCTCGGCCACCGTGCGGCAGATGGCGGCGCGCGGCATGTCGAGGCCGATCGACTCCATCGCGGCGCGGAACGCCTCGCGATCCTCGGCCTTGCGGATGGCGCCCACGCTGGCGCCGATGAGCTCGACGCCGTGGCGCTCGAGCACCCCGGCGTCGGCCAGCGCCAGCGCGGTGTTGAGCGCCGTCTGGCCGCCCAGCGTGGGCAGCAGCGCGTCCGGCTTCTCGCGCGCGATGATCGCCTCGACGTCGTCGGGCGTGATCGGCTCGACGTACACCCGATCCGCCGTGTCGGGATCGGTCATGATCGTCGCGGGGTTCGAGTTGACGAGGACGACCTCGTACCCCTCGCGCCGCAGGGCCTTGCAGGCCTGGGTGCCGGAGTAGTCGAACTCGCACGCTTGGCCGATCACGATCGGGCCGGAGCCGATGATCAGGATGCGGCGGATATCGTCGCGGCGCGGCATGGCGCGGCATCCTAGTGAGCCCGGTGCCGGCGCGCAACCGGGCCAATCAGGCCGCGCGGAGGGTGTCCCAGAGGTCGCGCAGCGTGGCGTCGGCGCCGGCCCAGGCCAGCGCGTTGCGGCGGGCCTCGGCCCGGGCCACCAGGTCGGCGCGCAGGCCGGCCTCGTCGAGCACCCGCGACAGCACCGAGGCCAGGGCGCCGGGGTCGCCGGGATCGAAGTAGGCGCCGGCCGCGCCGACGTAGGCGCGCACGCTGGGCAGCTCGGGCGCGACCAACGCCCGGCCGCCGGCGATGGCCCACAGCGCCGCCTCGGGCACGACGCCCCCCGCCACCACGGCGCGCGTGGCCTGCAGGGCGCACACGACCACCTGCGCCGCCTCGACGCGCAGCGCGGTGTCGGCGTCCAGCCGGGCCAGGGACACGCGCTCCCCCACCCCCAGGTGGCGGGCCCGGGCCTCGAGCGCGCCGGTCGAGGCGTCGGGCGGCACGACGAAGGTGGCGCGCCAGGGCTGGCGCAACCGCACCAGGGCGTCGAGCAGGGTGTCCCAGCCGCTCCAGACGTCCAGATCACCCACGAACACGACCTGCGGCAGATCCGGCGGGGGGCCCGCGGCCGGCACCGGCACCACGCCGTCGGGCACGGTCCACACGCGCTCCGAGCGCACGCCGCGCTGCACCAGCGTCGAGGCGTGCACGGTCGAGCACGCGACGACCGCGTCGGCGCGCGCGAGCGTCTTGTCCTCGAGGCTGACCAGATCGGCCAGCCGCGCGGCGGCCGCGTCGGGCAGGGTGTCGCGCAGGCGCTGGGCCGGGGTGGCGCCCGGCTCGATGACGACGCGCGCCCGCCGCCGCAGCAGCGCCGGCACCGCCAGCCGCACGCCGAACGCGTGCACCACGGCGGGCTTCAGGCGGTCGAGGTGCGCGCCCAGCAGGGCCGAGACCGCCTCCTCGCGCTTCTCGAGATCGAGGCCCGGCGCCACGTCGAGCGTGACGTGGCGCACCCCGGGCACCACCGTGGGGCCGGCGGGGCTCGACGGCGCGAGCAGCGTCCCCCCGCCCCGCCGGGCCAGCAGGCCGACGCGGTGCATCACGCGCACGGCGTCCACCCGCACGTCGGGCATGGGCGTCGCCGACACCAGCACCAGCCGATCAGACACCCGCGGCCTCCGTCGCGTGCCGCAGGGCCTCGGCGGCGTTGTACGACGAGCGCACGAAGGGGCCGGCGAAGACGTGATCGAAGCCCAGCGCCTCACCGTGCGCGCGGTAGACGGCGTAGGCCTCCGGGCGCAGGTACTCGACCACCGGCACGTGCTTCAGGCTGGGGCGCAGGTACTGGCCGATGGTGACGATGCGCACGCCGTGGGCCCGCAGATCGTCCATCAGCGCGAACACGGCGTCGCGCGTCTCGCCGAGGCCGACCATGAAGCCGCTCTTGGTCACCACCTCGGGGTGCTCGCGCGCGACCTGCTGCAGCACGCCCAGCGACCAGGCGTACTTCGCGCGCGGGCGCACGCGCGGATACAACGTCGGCACGGTCTCGACGTTGTGGTTGAACACGTCGAGCGGCCCCTCGGCCACCGTGCGCACGGCGGCCGGATCGCCCTGGAAGTCGGGCGTCAGCACCTCGATCGCGGCGGCGGGCAGGCGCGCGCGCAGGGCGTCGATCGTCGCCCGGATGTGCGCCGCGCCGCCGTCGGGCAGGTCGTCCCGGTCGACGCTGGTGACGACGACGTGGGCCAGGCGCAGCGCGGCCGCCGCCTCGGCCACCCGGCGCGGCTCGTCGGGGTCGAGGGGCTTGGGCACCGCCGTGCCGACCGCGCAGAAGCCGCAGGCGCGGGTGCAGTCGCGCCCCATGATCATGAAGGTGGCCGTCTGCGCCGCGAAGCACTCGCCCAGGTTGGGGCAGCGCGCCTCTTCGCACACGGTGTTGAGATCGGCCCCGCGCAGAAGGTGCTTCACGCCGCGCACGGCGTCGCCCTTGCCGACCTTGCGCTTGAGGAAGTCGGGCAGGCGCAGCGCCGCGCGATCGCGCCCGAAGCGGTCGTCGAGCGGGTGGGCCGGCAGCACCGGCAGTGGGTCCCTGGGCACGCCGCGCACTCCTCGCCGTGGCCTTCGAGCAGGCGAATGGTTACCGGGCTCTCGACCGCTTGACAAGGGCAGGACCCCTCCCTACCCTGTCGCGACTTTTCACGCCGTCTGGAAGTGGCGTCGCCTCGAAGTGGTCGGTGGCGCCCACGGCGTACGAAGGCTCTGGAAAGGTGGTGGTTTCCTTGAGTAGCAACAACGAGCTCCAGCTCCGCCCCCTCGAGGTCGTCGTCGACGGCGACAATGTCGAGCGGGCCATCAAGGCGCTGAAGCGCAAGGTCGCCCAGGAGGGCGTCTACAAGGAGCTGAAGCGTCGCCGCTTCTACGAGAAGCCCTCGGTGAAGCGGAAGCGCAAGCAGCGCGAGGCCGAGCGCCGTCGCCGGAAGGAGCGCCGCCGCGCGCTCCGCGCCCGCTCGCGCAGCAAGAAGCGCTGAGCGCGCGCCGCGTGGCGCTCAACGGATACGACGCGGTCAAGGTGTTCACCGCCACGAAGGCGGTCGAGCGCGAGCGACTCGGCGAGGCGATGAGCGCCTGGATGATGCAGCATCCGGGCCTCGAGGTGATCGACACCGTCGTCCGCCAGTCCAGCGACCAGCAGTTCCACTGCCTGTCCATCATCCTCTTCTACCGCCGCCCGCGCTGACCGCGTCAGCGCCGCCGTCACTCGCAGGGCGCCATGCCCTCGACCGGCGGCGGCCGGACGTCGTCGGCGGGCGCGCCGGTGGGGAAGACGAGCGGGCGCGCGGTCCAGCGCATGCGCAGCGTGCACGGCTCGGGGCGCGCGCAGTCCTCGCCGAACAGCAGCTGCGCCTCGAACTCGGCCGAGAGCCGCCCGCAGGCGTCCATCGTCAGCGCCAGCGCGGCGTCGTCGGTGCACGCGTCGTCGGGGCGCGGCGTGTAGGCGTGCGCCGTCGGGACGGCGGCCTGCACGACGCAGCGCGCCTGACCGGTGGTCTCGCGGCCGACCCGGCCGCCGCGCACGCGCACCTCGAAGCCCTGCCCCTCGGTGGCGCACAGCGCCCCGGTCAACACCCAGCTGCTGTCGTTCTCGTCGGAGGCGGTCTGCACCCACTGCGCGATGCGCGTCCCCTGCTGCAGGACGGCGGCGGTGGTCTCGGTGGCCGTGGGGGTGAGGCCGCCCGGCGCGCAGTCGCTGCCGAGCAGCTCCACCTCGACGGCGTAGCGCGCCGCCAGCCAGGGGAAGCCCGCCGGCGGCGGAGAGAAGTCGTCGCCGGTGTCGCCGCAGCCCACCAGCGCGCAGAGCAGCGCGCCGGCCACCCGCGGGGCGCCCGCGCGCCTCACCGGCCGCGATAGGGCGCCGGATCCACCGCCCCCGCCGCCGCGAAGCCGGCCAGCCGCAGCTGGCACGCGTCGCAGGTGCCGCAGGCCGCGCCGTCGTCGGCGGGGTCGTAGCAGGAGTGCGTCAGGCCGTAGTCCACGCCCAGGGCGAGGCCCTGCCGGACGATGTCGGCCTTGGTCAGGTGCAGCAGCGGCGCCACCACCTGCAGCCCGGCGCCCTCGACGCCCGCCCTCGTGGCCAGGTTGGCCAGCCGCTCGAAGGCCTCGACGAAGGCCGGACGACAGTCGGGGTAGCCCGAGTAGTCGATGGCGTTGACGCCGATGTGCAGCTCGTTCGCGCCGCGCACCTCGGCCAGCGCCAGCGCGTAGCTGAGGAAGATGGTGTTGCGCGCCGGCACGTAGGTGATCGGGATGCCGGCCGCCATCTCGTCCTCGGCGCGCCCGTGCGGCACCTCGAGGTCGGGATCGGTCAGGGCCGAGCCGCCGAAGGCCGCGAGGTCGATGTCGACGATCACGTGGTCGGTGACGCCGGCGCGCGCGGCCACCCGCCGCGCCGAGGTCAGCTCGTGCGCGTGTTTCTGCCCGTAGCGGAACGACAGGGCGCACACGGTGACCCCGGCGTCGAGCGCCATCGCCAGCACGGTCGCCGAGTCCAGCCCGCCGCTCAGCAGCACCACCGCCCTGCGTTCAGACCCCGCGCGCATCGGCCCCCCAGACGTACTTGTGAAGCTGAAGCTGAAGCCGCGCCGGCACACGGTCGGCGATCATCCACGCGGCCAGCTCGTCCGGCGCCAGGCGGCCGTGGACCGGGCTGAACAGCACCGCGTGGACGCGCTCGGCCAGCCGATGCGCGCGCACGCGATCGCGCGCCCACTCGTAATCGTCGCGATCGACCAGGACGCACTTCACCTCGTCGCGCGGCGTGAGCAGCTCGACGTTGGCCCAGCGCACCTTGTCGGCCTCGCCCGATCCGGGCGGCTTGAGGTCGACGATCTTGTGGACGCGCGGATCGACCGGCGTCAGATCGCGGTGCCCCCCCGTCTCGAGCGTGACGGTGAGCCCACGGTCGAGGAAGCCGGCCATCAGATCGTGGACGGCCGCCTGCAGCAGGGGCTCACCCCCGGTGACGCACACCAGGTCGCCGCCGTACCCCTCGACCTCGTCCCACAGCGACTCGAGCGTGCGCCAGTCGCCGCCCTGGAAGGTGTAGGTCGAGTCGCACCAGGTGCAGCGCAGATCGCAGCCGGTCAAGCGCACGAACGCGCTGCGCCGCCCGGCGAAGGTGCTCTCGCCCTGGACGCTGTCGAAGACCTCGGTGATTCGCAGGCGCATCCGCGCGAGGGTAGTCACGCGCGAGGGGGCGTTCAACCCGGGTTGTGCCCGGGGGCGGGCGCGATTAGGGTCAGGGCCGTTCGCGCGGTCCGGCGGGGCGCCGGCCCGCGGCGCGCGCGCTCTCGAGGGTCCATGCCGCAGTTCACGCAGTTTCCGCACCTCCCGCCCGGCGAGTACCGCGCGGGCGTCGACGCCTTCCTCGGCGCGCTGCGCGCCATGCCGCCCGACGGCGAGCCCTTCCGCGATCTGCGCACCCGGCTGAAGAAGGTCGGGATGTGGAGCCGGGAGCGCCTGCCCGCGCTCCTGCGCTTCCTGCGCCTGGCGCACAGCGATCCCATCCGGCCCTCGCCCCTGGTGACGCGGCTGATCGAGGCGCCGGGGCTCGACGCCGCCAAGGCCGTGCTGGCCGAGCGCCTGTGGGCGGTGAACCCGCTGCTGTTCAAGGTGGTCATCGACCGCCTCGCCGAGCGGGTCCACTCCGAGAACGAGGTGCTGAAGTTCGTCGACTCGTTCGCCTACCCCGGCGCCCGCATCACCGGGCCCGAGGTGCGCGCCTGGGTGCACCTGGCGCAGGGCCTCGAGCTGTTGAAGCCGGTGGGCATCCGGCTCTCCCTCACGAAGGCGGCCGCGCCCTTCGTCGAGAAGGCCAAGCTGTTCGACGTCGACGAGTTCCTCGACGAGGACGAGGACGAGGCCGCGCCGGACGCCCCCCCGCCCAGCGCCGCGGCGACCGCGACGCCGCCGTCGGTGGCGCCCGAGGCCGCGCCGCCGCCCCCTGCCGCGACGTCGCTGGCGACGCCCGCCCCCGCCGCCTGCGCCCGCGCCGACCCCCGCGCCGCCCGTCGCCTCCGCGCCCGCGTCCGCCCTGCCCTCGCCCCTCGGCCGCGGCCGCCCGGTGCCCCCGGTCCGCTTCGCCGGGCACGCCACCTTCCCCGAGGACGTGCTCGACGTCACGGTCGAGCGCCTCGGCGGCTGGTGGGCCGAGCAGCAGGCCCCCGATCCGGGCCCCGGCCCGGCCGACTTCGGCCTCGACCGCGAGCGCTACGCCGAGGATCCGGGCGGCACGCTCTACCGGCTGGCCGTCGCGGCCGCGCTGCTGTTCCGCCTGGGCCGCCCGCCCGCCGACACCCGGCGCGCCTTCGACGAGCTCGACCGCTGCGGCGTGCTCGACGCCCTGCACGACGGCAGCGTGCCGGACCTCTCACCGGCCCCCACCGACGCGCAGGCGCTGATGCTGGCCTCGCTGGTGGCGCGCCGGCTGGCCGAGGCGCCCGATCTGTCCCTCGATCTCGAGCGCGCCGACGCGGCCCCGGCCGCCTTCGAGGTGCTCGGCGGCGCCCTCGGGCGAGGCCTCTTCGGCGTCGAGCTGTTCTGGATGATGGCCGGCCTGGCGACGCTGGGCGTCGTGCCGAAGCGCGATCTCGAGGGATACCGCGCGGTGCCCGACCGCGGCGTGCGCGACACCCTGTTCCGTCTGGGCGCGCTGCCCACGCCCTACGCCGCCGATCCGGCCGAGCTGGCGACCGCCGCGGCCGCCGCGCACCGCCTCGCCCCCGGCGACGCCCACCCCGACCGCGCGCTGCGCGCCTTCGCGGCCGCCGCCGGCTGCGCCTACCGCTGCCCGCACCGCCGCCGCTGCGATCTGCCCTGCCGCGAGCGCGCCGACCTGGGGGGCTGACCGTGGACGCCTGCGCGGCCGCCCGCCCGGCGACGGGCTGAGCCGGTGCTGCCCCGCCTGCGCCGCCTGGTCGGCCTGGGTCCGCGCGGAGCCCGGGTCGATCTGCCCGACGAGGAGCCCCCCCGCCCGGTCGAGGGCGAGAACCTGCTGTTCGTCAGCGACGTGCACCTGGGCGAGGGCTGCAAGGAGCACTCGCGCATCGAGTACATGAAGCGGGCCGCCGAGCTCGACGCCCACCTGTGCGGCTTCCTCGACCACTTCACCCATCACCGGCTGGACGATCGCCCCTGGCGCCTGGTGCTGGGGGGCGATCTGGTGGACTTCCTGCAGGTGACGATGGTGCCGCAGGGCACCGAGGGCGACGCGCGCCGCTTCGGCCTGGGCACGCGCGAGGAGGAGTCCGCCTGGAAGCTGCGGCGGCTCGTCGAGCGCCACCGCGCGGTCTTCCTGTACCTGGCCGCCTTCATCGGCGCCGGCAACCGCGTCGAGATCGTCCAGGGCAACCACGACGAGGAGCTGTTCTGGCCGGCCGTGCGGTCGGCGCTGGTCCAGTGCCTCGTCGAGCTGTACTTCGGCGACGAGGGGCACGCCCACACGTCGCCCGACGACTTCACCGCCCGCATCCACTTCAACCCCTGGTTCTACTATCAGCCGGGCCTGGTGTACGTGGAGCACGGGCACCGCTTCGACACCTTCTGCGCCACGCCCCCCCAGCTGTGCCCCCTGCGCCCGCAGGACGAGGCCGAGCTGGTGCAGCCGATCAGCGCCCTGGCCATCCGCTACTTCGCCAACCTCGAGCGCGGCTTCAAGACGCACGACAAGGAGCACTGGGGGCTGGGCGACTACTTCCGCTACTACCGCGCGCGCGGCTGGGGCCACGTGTTCGACGTCGTCGGCCGCTACCTGGGGCTGGTGACGCGCGCCACCAGCTATCACCTCGAGCACGGGCGGCACGCCAGCGAGCAGGCGGCCGAGGCCCACGCGCGGCGCGTCGCCGAGCTGGCCGAGCTGAACGGGCTCGAGGTCGACACGCTGCGGCGCCTCGAGGCCCTGGGCGCGCCGACCGTCACCGCGCTGCCCTTCGGCCTGTTCACGGTGCTGGGCATGGCCGAGTGGACCGCCATCGCGGGCTTCCTCGCCGTGCTCGGCTTCGCGCTGATCACCGACCTCGGCTGGGTGCCCGACCTGCTGCTCTGCGGCACCTCGGCGGCGCTGGGCCTGGCCTGGGTCCGCTTCGCGCGGGGCCGCTTCCCCACCGACATCAAGCGCAAGCTGGACGACGCCGCCGACGCCCTGCACGGGGTCCTGGACGTCCCGGTCGTCGTGCTGGGCCACTCGCACCGCCCGGTGCGCCGGCGCATGCGCGCCGATCACCGCGCCTTCTACTGCAACACCGGCAGCTTCCTGGCGACCGACCAGCCACCGCACGCGGCCGACGCGCCCTGCACCTGCCGCTGCACCTTCGTCACCCTGCCCCGGGTCGGCCCCCACGCGCGCCCGACGCCCACCCTGCGCCGCTGGTGCACCGTGCGCCGCGCCCCGGCGCCCTTCGAGCCCGCCGGCTGACGCGAGGGCGCCGGCGGCCCCGCGGCGCTCACTCCGTGCCGGTGGCGCCCTGCTCGTCGATGCCGGTGTCGTCGTCGTCGTCCACCCAGGCCGGCCGGCTGTCGCCCGACCAGGGCGCCGGCCCCTGCGAGGCGGCCCGCTCGCGGCGCTGGGCCAGCCAGGCGTCCACGTCGGCCACCGGATCGAGCTCGACGTCGTCGGTGAAGTGGCCGGTGTCCACGAGGCGGGTGTAGCCGCGCCGCTCGTGGGCGGGGGTGCCCTCGGCGTCCGGCGCGGCCTCGCGATCGATCTCGGCGAAGGCCGCCTGCGCCTCGCGCCGCTCGCGCGCGAAGAAGCGCTCGACCAGCTGGCCCAGGCGGCGCGGCTCGTAATCGGGGTCGCGGGCCCGGCGCCACTCGGCCAGCGCCTCGGCGAAGGCCTCGGCCGTCGGATAGCGATCGGCGGGATCCTTGGCCAGCGCCCGCTCGAGCAGCGTGTCGAAGCGGCGATCGAGGCCACCGCCGTGGCGGCTGGGTGGATCCGGCTGCAGCTCGCGGATGGCCACCATCAGCGCGGCGTCCTCGGGCGCGTGAAAGGGCAGGTGCCCGGTGGCCGCGTGGTACAGCACGACGCCGGCCGCGAAGACGTCCGAGCGCACGTCGAGGCGCTTGCCGGCGGTCTGCTCGGGGCTCATGTACTTGACCTTGCCCTTGATCACCCCCGCGCGCGTCCGCACGCGCGACAGCCGGGCCTTGGCGATGCCGAAGTCGGTCAGCTTCACGTCGCCGCGCACGCTGATCAGGATGTTCGACGGGCTGAAGTCCCGGTGCACCAGCTCGAGCGGCCGCCCCTGGGCGTCCTGGGCGCCGTGCGCCGCCTCGAGGCCCCGCAGCGCCTGCTCGACGACGAAGGCGGCCGAGACGACGTCCACGGGCTCGTCGCGCTCGCGGCCCCGCCGCAGCAGGGCCCGCAGATCGACGCCGTCGACGAACTCCATCACCAGGACGTGCTGGTCGTCCACGACGCCGAACTCGTAGATGCGCGCGACGTTGGGGTGATCGACCCGGGCGGTGAGCCGCGCCTCGTCGGCCAGCATCACCACGAACTCCTCGTCGGCGTTGAAGCGGTCGAGCAGCCGCTTGATGGCGACCTCGTGCACGGCGCCGTCCGGCAGCAGGCGCTCGGCGCGGAACGTCTCGGCCATGCCACCGGACGCGATCCGGTAGAGCAGTCGATAGGGTCCGAGCCAGCGGGGACGGCGCACGGGTCCAACGTAGCCGCGGCGGGGGTCGGTTGCAATGAGAGGGCTCGGGTGCTAGATCAACCCGTCTCCGAGCGCAGGTGAACCATGCAGCGAATCGGCCTGTCGATCCTGTTCAGCCTGGTGGCCCTGCTGGCCTGCCAGAAGCAGCCCGCCGCCGACCAGGGGGCGCCCGAGGGCGCCAAGAAGGCCGCCGCGCCGGCCGCCCCCAAGGCGGCGCCCTCGGCCGCCAACGACGCGTACACCGTGCGCATCGTGCCCGGCGAGGCCAAGGCCGGCGCCCCGGCCCAGAGCGTCATCGAGGTCACCCCGGGCCCCGGCTACAAGGTGAACCTCGAGTTCCCGGTGAAGCTGACCTTCACCCCGCCCGAGGGGGTCGCCGCCGAGAAGAAGTCCTTCGGCAAGGGCGACGCCGAGATCACCGAGAAGGCGCTGCGTTTCAACGTGCCCTTCACGCCCGCCGCGGCGGGGACCGTCAGCCTCAGCGGCACGGCCGACTTCAGCGTGTGCAACGACAACACCTGCAAGCTCATCCGTGACGAGAAGCTGGCCTGGGAGGTCGCGGTCAAGTAGGCCCGGCGCCCGGTGCTCGCCGTCCGCAGTCCGCCCACCGCAACGGAGCGCCCGTGAGCTCGTCCGACGCACCCGCCGATCCGGCGTCCTTCCTCGACCGCATCGCCGCCCATACCCGCGAGCGCTTCGTCAACGAGAAGACGCTGCTCAGCTTCGCGGAGTACCTCGACGTGGTCGCCCAGCGGCCCACCGAGCAGTCACGCGACGCCGCGATGTACCTGCGCGACGTGTTCCTGCACTTCGGCACCGAGACGGTGCAGCGGCCGTACGGGCGCTTCACCCGCTACACGCTGTTCGACTGCCCCTTCGACGACGGGCGCGACCGCCTGATCGGCCACGAGGCGGTGCAGGAGGCGGTGTTCGGCCTCTTGACCGACTTCGTCAAGGACGGCCGGGTCAGCAAGCTGATCCTGCTGCACGGCCCCAACGGCAGCGCGAAGAGCAGCTTCATCAGCTGCATCATGCGGGCGATGGAGGCGTACAGCGCCCTGCCCGAGGGCGCCCAGTACACCTTCAACTGGGTCTTCCCGGCGGGCAAGCTGCAGAGCGGCAACATCGGCTTCGGCGGGCAGCGGGCCCTGCGCAACCTCGACAGCTACGCGCACCTGCCCGAGAGCGACGTCGACGCGCGCATCCGGACCGAGACCCGCGACCACCCGCTGCTGCTGCTGCCCCGGGCCGAGCGCGTCGCGTTCCTGCGCGCGCAGCTGGGGCCGGACGCGCCGCTGCCGCGCATCCTGACCCAGGGCGAGCTGAGCCCGAAGTCGCGGCTGGTGTTCGACGCGCTCTTGAAGGCCTACCAGGGCGACCTCGGCGAGGTGCTCAAGCACGTGCAGGTGGAGCGCTTCTTCATCTCGCGCCGCTACCGGCAGGCGGCGGTGACGGTCGATCCCCAGCTGCGCGTCGACGCCGGCGTCCGGCAGGTGACCGCCGACCGCAGCCTGGCGTCGCTGCCGCCCAGCCTGCAGAACCTGACGCTGTACGAGCCGATGGGCGATCTGGTCGACGCCAACCGCGGCCTGCTCGAGTACAACGACCTGCTGAAGCGGCCCATCGAGGCCTTCAAGTACCTGCTGAGCACCTGCGAGAACGGCACGGTGCGGCTGGACACGATGACCCTGTACCTCGACAGCGTGTTCATCGGCAGCTGCAACGCGGGGCACCTGACCGCGTTCAAGGAGGCCCCGGACTTCGCCAGCTTCAAGGCGCGCATCGAGCTGGTGCAGGTGCCCTACCTGGTGGACGCCCGGCAGGAGCAGCGCATCTACACCGACCTGATCGCGGGCCCCGCGATCGACAAGCCGGTGGCGCCGCACACCGCCGAGGTGGCGGGCCTGTGGGCCGTCATCACCCGCCTCGAGCGCCCCAACCCCGAGGCCTTCGACGAGGCGCTCGCCAAGACGCTCGAGGGCCTGTCGCCGCTGGAGAAGGCGCGGCTGTTCGCCGAGGGCGTCGTGCCCGAGGGGCTGGCCCGCGACGTGGGCAACGCCCTGCTCTCGGCCGCGCCCGACCTGTACCAGGAGCGCCGCGATCACGAGCACTACGAGGGCCGCTTCGGCGCCAGCCCGCGCGAGATCCGCGCGGCCGTGCTGGCCGCCGCCCGGACACCCGAGGCGCGCTGCCTGACGCCGATGGCGGTCATCGACGCGCTGCGCGATCTGTGCCGCCAGACCAGCGTGTACCAGTTCCTGCGGCTGAAGCCCGAGGGCGACTATCACCAGCCCCTCGCGGCGCTGGACGTCGTTCAGGCCTGGTACATGGATCTGGTGGAAGAGGAGCTGCACCAGGCGATGGGGTTGGTGGACCGCGTGGCCACCGCCGAGCTCTTCGCGCGCTACGTCGATCACGTCATGCACTACGTGCGCAAGGAGAAGCGGCGCAACGCGGTCACCGGGCGATCGGAGGATCCCGACGAGCGCCTGATGCGCGACGTCGAGGGCCGCCTGAACGTGCGCGACGCCGAGCGCGACGACTACCGCGCGGGCGTCATGCACCGCATCGCCGCGTGGCGCATGGACAACCCCGACGCCGATCTCAGCCTGCCGACCATCTTCCACGACCGCATCAGCCGCCTGAACGACGCCTTCTACGACGAGAAGCGCAAGCAGTCCGACCGCATCAAGCGCGATCTGCTGACGCTGCTGGTGGACGGTGAGGGGCGGCTCGAGCCCGACGCCAAGGCGCGGGCCGAGGCGACGCTGGCGAACCTCGAGCGCGACTTCGGTTATTCGCGGCTGTGCGCCATCGAGGTCGTCGGGCACCTGTTGAAGGCGCGGTCGGCCCAGGGTTGACCCACCGATGAAGGGAGCAACGATGCGAGCGATCACCTCGCTCGTCGTCGCCGTGCTGCTGGGGGCGCTGGCCGCGCCCGCGGGGGCCAAGGATTCGAAGGATCCGAAGGCGGCGATCGAACGGTACACCGAGGCCGCCGAGGCCTTCGACGCGCGCGACGCGCGCAAGCAGGTCGCCAACGAGATCGGCACCCTGCGCGCCTGGCTGGGCGAGGCGCGGGCCTACCTGAAGACGGGCGACGACGACGAGCTGGCCGCGACGCTGCAGCGCGCGAGCGTCATGGTGCGGCTGATCGACGCGCTGCAGCGCCGCGCCGAGGCCGAGACGAAGGCGCGCGAGGCCCACGCCGCCGCCGACGAGAAGGAGCGCGCCGCGGCCACCGCCCGCAACACGGCCTACGAGCTCGAGCAGCAGCTGGCCGCGATGGAAGAGCAAGGGAGGAAGCCCAAGTGAACCTCTCGCTGCGCAACACGCTGACCGGGCTGGCGCTGGCCGGCGGCCTGTGGGCCTGCGGCCCGGCGCCCAAGCCGGCCGAGCTGGTGTCGTACGAGCAGATGCGGCAGGGCGATTACGCCCAGACCGTGCAGGAGCGGCACCCCGATCTGTTCGCCGAGGCCCAGAAGTACTACCGCCGCGCGCTCGAGGCCCACGACGACGGCGAGGACGAGCGCACGCTGCACAACACCCGGCTGGCGACGATGACCTGGCGCACCGCCGTCGCGCTGAGCCAGACGAAGGACGCCGCCGACTCGCTGCGGGCGGCCGACGCGCGGCTGCAGCGCGCCACCGAGGCGCTGGCCGACGCCGATCAGCGGCGCAAGGCGGCCGAGGACGCCATCGCGCGCCAGCGCCGCATCAACGAGATGCAGGCGAAGCTCGACGCCGCCAACCAGCGGGCGGCGCAGAAGCAGCAGGCGACGGACGCGAAGACGGCGGTCGAGGGCGCGGCGGCCAAGGTGCAGCTGGCCGAGACGATGGGCGGAGGGACGCACGCGCCCGGCCCGCTGAACAAGGCGCAGGCGTCGCTGAAGATGGCGCTGGCCGCCTTCGACAAGGCGGACTACGCCGAGGCGGCCCGGGTGGCCGGCCTGACCGCCGCCGACGCCGACGTGGCCATCGCGGCGGCCAAGCCCTTCTACGAGGCCGAGGAGAAGCGGAAGGCCTACGACCTCGAGCTGAAGAAGATGCTCGAGGCCACCGCCGACGTCCCGGGGGCCGAGGCCCGCGTCGAGCGCCGCGGCCTGGTGGTCAGCCTGCGCAGCCTGTTCGCGGCGGGCAAGTCGAGCCTGGATCCCGACGTCACCGCGCCCCTGCGCATGCTGGCGACGATCGCCAAGGATCACGCCGACTTCCGGCTCATCATCGAGGGCCACACCGACAACCGCGGGCGCTCGCAGCGCAACCTCGAGCTGAGCGAGAAGCGCGCGCAGGCGGTGACGAACTACATGGCCGGCGAGGGCGTGGCGAACGACCGGATGACCGCGCTGGGCAAGGGCGACGCCGAGCCGATCGCCGACAACAGCACCCGGCAGGGGCGCGAGACGAATCGGCGGGTGGACATCGTGTACCTGCGGCCGGTGGTGCCCGACCCTCAGGCCGCGCCGGCGCCCGTGCAGTAACAGCGCCGATCAGCAGCAGCGCCGATCCCGGCGCGGCGGGCGGCCTGCCGCCGGGCCGCTCAGCCCATGCGGTGGCCCTGGCGCTCGACCAGGACCTTCTTCACCTTCGACAGCACGTCCTCAATCTGGAACGGCTTGGTGATGTAGAACTTCGCGCCGACGTTGATGCCCTCGATCATCGACAGGGGATCGCTCTTGGCGGTCAGGAAGATGACCGGGATGGCGCGCGTCTCGCGCCGGTTCTTCAGGGCCTTGGTGAAGGTCAGCCCGTCGAGGTTGGGCATCATCACGTCGGCGATGATGAGATCGGGCTTGAAGTCCTCGAGCGCGCGCAGGCCGTCGAGGCCGTCCTTCGCGGTGCGCACCTCGAAGCCGTGCTTCGTCAGCAGACGGCTGACCAGCTGACGGACGTGGTGTTCGTCCTCGATCAGCAGGATGTTTCTCTTCTCTTCGTCCGCCATGCGCCTCCCTCAGCGTCCGCATGATCCCCGGTCGAGGGCCGCGTGTAAACCTCCCATCACATCGTTCGGTTCGAGGCGGTCCAAGCAGGCGTGGTGCCCGCGCGGGCAGCGCCGCGGACCGTGGGCCGAGCACGGCCGGCACGCCAGCCCTTCGACGGACAGTTGGATGCGCGCCGCGTCGTCGGGGTGCGCCGTCGCTGGGGTGGGGCCGAACAGCATCACCGCCGGGGTGCCGACCGCGCGCGCGAGGTGCACCAGGCCCGAGTCGCCCCCCACCACGGCGGCGCAGCCGGCCAGCACGCCGGCCGTCGCGGGCAGGGACAGGCCGAAGGCCTCGACCTCGGCCCCCCACCCCGCCGCCAACGGCGCCTCGTCGGCGCCCCCGACCGCCACGATCGGGTGGCCGGCGGCCCGCAGCGACGCGACCAGCGACCGCCAGCGCCGCGGCTACCGCTTGTCGCCCAGCGCGCGCGGGCACGCACGCGATGGCGCCGGGCGGCGCGGGCGGGTGCGGCGCCTGCGCGCGCACCTGCGGCCGTCGGACCGGCATCGGGACGCCGGCCGCCTCACCCAGCGCCAACGCGTCTCGACGAAGCGCGGCCCGCGCGGCACCCGCCGCGTGTAGCCCACCGGGCCCCAGCCAGGCGGCGGGCGCGCCGGTCGCCGCCGCGAGCAGCCTGCTGCGCGCCGACGGGTGCGCGCCCAGCACCAGGTCGAAGCGCTCGGCGCGCAGCCGTCGGCCCAGCCGCCACAGGCCCGCGGGGCCGCGGTCCGCGCCGCGCTTGTCGAAGGTCCACACCCGCTGCAGCCCAGGCGTGCCCGCGGCCAGGTCGCCAAGCGCGGCCGCGCCACCAGGTGCACCGCGTGCCCTGCCTGACCCAGGTTCTCCAGCAGCGGCAGCGTGAAGATCAGGTCGCCCAGGAAGGCGGTGTCGATCACGAGCGTCTTCACGCCGCGGCCCACAGGCGAGCCAGCGCGGCGAGGTGCTCGGCGGCGCCGGGCGGGCGGCGCACCGGGGCGCGCGGCGTCGCGCGGGCGGCTCGACCCGGGCGGCCAGCGCGTCGAGGCCTCCGACGCCGCCCAGACGTGGTCCAGGTGCAGCAGGCAGGCCGCGCCGGTCGCGGCGCTGACCACGGCCGGGACGCCCGCCGCGGCGGCCTCGGCCACCACGTTGCCGTAGGGCTCGTAGCGCGCCGGGTGCAGCAGCAGCCGCGCCCGCGCGAGCCAGGGCCAAAGCGGCGCGGGACCCACGAAGTCGACCCGCTCGGCGACCCCCAGGCGGGCGGCGCGCCGCCGCCAGCGATCCGGGCGGCCGTCCCGGCCGACGACGGTGAGGTGCGCCCCGGGCAGCCGCGCGACGACCGCCAGCGCCGCGCCCAACCCCTTGCGATCGAAGCCGTGGCCAGCGAACAGGAGGTCGCGGTCCCGCGCGGCGGCCGGCGCGGCGGCGGCGAAGACCGGGTTGAGAAGGACCTCGGCCTCGAGGCCGTAGTGCTCGGCCAGGTCGGCGGCGACCCGCGGTGAGATCGCGATCACGCGCCCGGCCGCCCGCAGCACCGCGCGCTCGGCCGCCACGTGCCGCGCCCAGCGCAGCCGGCTCTTCCCGCAGGCCGCCACCCAAGCCGCGCTGCAGCCATCGGCCGCCCGCACGACCGGCGCCTCGGCCTGCGCCTGCACGGCGAAGCGCAGCCCGCCTGGCCCAGCCGCGGACCGAGCGCGTCGGCCAGCCACGCGGCGTAGCGCTCGACGCCGCCGGCGCGCGGCCCCACATCGGGGCGCGCCCCCACGAGCTGCACGGGGGGGCCATCAGGGGCGTGCAACACTCTGCACCTTATGATCGGGGCCGCGTGCCCCTACAATGGCGCAACCATGATGGAACAGCGCCTCGGCCGCTATACCCTCGACGACGAGATCGGGCGGGGCGGCATGGCGGTGGTGTACCGCGCCACCGATCCCGTGCTCGAGCGCAAGGTCGCGCTGAAGGTGCTGCATCCGCACCTCGCCAGCCGCGAAGACGCGCGCGCACGGTTCAGCCGCGAGGCCCGCGCCGTGGCCCGGCTGCAGCACCCGCACATCGTGGAGGTGTTCGACTACGCGCCGCCGGAGAGCGATCGCGCCTACATCGTCACCGAGTACATCGACGGCCCCACCCTGCGCGGGTTCGTCGAGCGGCACCCGGTGCGCTTCCCCGAGGTGGCCGCGCTGATCCTGGTGCCGGTGTGCGAGGCCCTCGGCCGGGCGCACGAGGCCGGCATCGTCCACCGCGACGTGAAGCCCGAGAACATCATGATCCGGCCCGACGGGACGCCGGTGCTGATGGACTTCGGCATCGCCCAGATGGTCGACATGGACACGCTGACCGCCACCGGCACCATGCTCGGCTCGCCCGCGCACATGGCGCCCGAGGTGATCGACGGGGCGCGGGTGGATCACCGCTCCGATCTGTTCAGCGTGGGCACGGTGCTCTACTGGCTGGTGTGCGGCGCCCTGCCCTTCACCGCGCCCAACCCGGCGGCGCTCTTCCGGCGCATCCTCGAGGGCCGCTACGATCCCGTGCTGCAGCGCCGGCCCCACGCCGGGCGGCGGGTGGCGCGGCTGATCGAGCAGCTGATGGCGCTCGATCCCGCCGAGCGGCCGCAGTCGGCCAGCGAGGTGGCCGACGGGCTGCGAGCGCTGCTCGACGAGGTGGGCATCCACGACGTCGACGCCGAGCTCGAGGCCTTCTTCGGCGACCCCGAGGTGTACCAGGACGGCCTGGCGCGGCGGCTGCTGACCGCCTACGTGACCGGCGCGCGGCGCGCGCTGGACGCCAAGCTGACCGGGCGGGCGCTGGACTTCATCGACCGCGCGCTGGCGCTGGACGATCAGGACGAGGCGGCCCGCGCGCTGCTGGCGCGGGTCGAGCGCGGGCGTCGGCGCGGGGCGGTGGTGCGCGGCGCGGCGGCGGCGCGCTGCTGGTGCTCGCCGGGCTGGGCCTGGGCGCTGTGGCCGGACGATCCGCCGCCGAGACGGGCGGCCCGGACGCGGCGGCGCTGGTGAGCGTGCCGGTGCGGCGCGTGGACGCGGCGCCGCTGCCGGACGCCGCGCTGCCGCCGGACGCCGCGCCGCCCGACCGAGGCGTGGACGCCGCCGCGGTCGCCGACGCGACGCCGGACGCTCGCCCGTCGCGCATCGTGCTGCGCCCCGGCCGCCGCGCATCCGCCGCCGGGACGCTGCGCTCGCGCCGGCCCGTCCTGACGCCGCGGCGCCGCCCCTGGGCGGCAGGTGCAGGCCCGGATCGGCTCGGAGAACAAGGGCGCACAGGTGTTCGTGGACGGTGCTCGCCGCGGCTACGTCTACGAGCTGCAGACCCGCGGGCTGGCCCTCGAGGTCGGACGAACCCACCAGATCGCCTTCCAGCAGAGCGGCTGCGAGCCCTTCGAGACCGTCGTGCGCATCGCACCGGACGCGACGACGGGCCCATCCATCTCGTACCAGTGCGACTTCCTGCCCGCCCGGTTCAAGGTGGTGTCGAACGTCAAGGCGGACGTGCTCAGCAGCCTCGACGGCCGGCGTCTCGGCAGCACCAACCAGGAGATCCCCCAGCAGATGGACGCGCTGAGCAAGCCGCTCAAGTTGACCGTGCGCACCCCCGACGGTAAGTCCGAACGGCGCGCGCTGCGGCTCAAGGCGGGCGAGAAGGTCGAAGTGAAGGTCCTCTTCTGACGGTGCGCGCGCGACTCCGACCCCTGGCCCTGGCGGCCGCGGCGCTGCTGGCCCCCGCCGCCCCGTTCGCGCAACCCCAGGCCGGTCCGCCCTCGCCTGCGCCCATCGACCCGGACAAGAACCTCCTCATCGCCGAGAACACCTATCAGTACGGCGACTACCCCCGCGTCGTGCGCCTGCTGACGCCCCTCGTCGAGCCCGACATCCTGCTGGTGGCGGCCAAGGATCTCGCCAACGCCTACGAGATGTTGGGCCTGTCCCACTTCTTCCTCGGCCAGAAGGCCGAAGCGAAGACCTACTTCGAGCGCCTGATCCAGTTCCGCCCGGACCACGAGCTGAACCCGGTCGTCGTGCCGCCCGACGCCGTCGTGTTCTACGAGGAGCTGCGCGAGCAGCTCGCCGACGAGATCAAACGGCGGCGCGAGGAGCTGCGGCGCCAGCAGGAGGCCGAGGACGCCAAGCGGCGGCGCGAGAGCCTGGTCGTGTACGAGCGCCGGCTGAACTCGCGCTTCGTCGCCTCGATGCCCTTCGGCATCGGCCAGTTCCAGAACGACGACGCCGGCCTCGGGGCCGTCTTCCTGGGCACCGAGCTGCTGGCGTCGGGCCTGTCGGTGGGCTTCTACCTGGCCGTCCAGGATCTGCGCGACGCCGACGGCAGCTTCCCCCGCAGCGACGTCACCCGCGCCAAGTCGCTCTATCAGGCACAGCTGATCAGCGGCGGCATCGCGGTCGCGCTGATCATCGCCGGCATCGTGCAGGCCCACTACGCCTTCGACGAGGACGCCGGGCTGCACGAGGTCGGCCCCGGACCGGGCATCGCGCCCGAGGGGCTCATCTGGCGGTTCTGATTCGGCGCGCGACGCGGTAGGCTCCGGTCGCGCTCACGCCCACGGAGAGTTCATGCCCAGCCTGGTCGTCGACGGTCGCTCGCACCTGATCGTGCGGAAGATCACCTCCATCGGCGCCGACCGCGACAACGACGTGGTCGTGGAAGGGGCCGAGGTGGCGCCGACCCACGCGCACATCCGGCTCGAGGGCGGGCGCTTCGTGCTGGTCTCGACCGCGCGCGCCAACACCCTGCGCGTGAACGGCCGCAAGACCCGCAAGCACCCGCTCGAGCACGCCGACGCCATCGAGCTGGGCGACGCCACGCTGCGCTTCAACCTGTGGGACGAGCCGACCACCATCGAGGTGCAGCGCGACGTCGTGCCGCAGGACGAGCTGAAGGC
This sequence comes from Myxococcales bacterium, assembly GCA_020633465.1. Taxonomy (GTDB): domain Bacteria; phylum Myxococcota_A; class Bradymonadia; order UBA7976; family UBA1532; genus JACKDN01. The sequence goes on along the minus strand of JACKDN010000015.1, from coordinate 153,159 downwards.
CTACCGCCGCCTGCTCGCCTTCTCGACCTCGTTGGCCCAGAAGCAGGACGTCGACGCGATGCTCGAGGCGCTGATGGACGAGGTCGTCCAGCTGACCGGCGCCGACAAGGGCTTCCTCGTGCTGACGAACGACGGTGACGGGCTGCGGGTGCAGACCGCCCGCAACCTGAACCGCGAGAGCATGGAGGCGACGCTCGACCACGTCAGCGACAGCATCATCAGCCGCGCGATGCAGGCGCGCGAGCCGGTGATCGTCAGCGACGCGCTGAACGACACGACGTTCCGGGCCAGCGCCTCGGTGATGCAGCTGAAGCTGTGCAGCGTGATGTGCGTGCCGCTGGTGTTCGCCGGGGAGCTGCTGGGCCTGATCTACGTGGGCAACGACAACGTCGTGAACCTGTTCGAGCAGCAGCACCTCGACGTGCTGGTGGTGTTCGCCGGGCAGGCGGCGCTGCTGGTGCAGCACGCGATGCAGCGGGCGGCCCTGAGCCAGGACAACGCGCGGCTGCGGCAGGCCCTCGAGGGTGAGAAGTTCGGGTCGATCGTCGGCAGCTGCGACGCGATGAAGGCCGTCTTCCGCAAGGTGGAGAAGGTCGCGGCGACCGACATCAACGTGCTGGTGTTGGGCGAGACGGGCACCGGCAAGGAGCTCATCGCGCGCGAGATCCACCGGCGGTCGCCGCGCGCCGAGGGGCCCTTCGTGGCGGTCAACTGCGGCGCCATCCCCGAGAACCTGATGGAGAGCGAGCTGTTCGGCCATCGGCGCGGCGCCTTCACCGGCGCGGTCGAGAACAAGGTGGGCTCGTTCCAGGCGGCCAACGGGGGCACGCTGTTCCTCGACGAGATCGGCGAGATGCCGGTGCACCTGCAGGTGAAGCTGCTGCGGGCGATTCAGGAGCGCGTGATCACCCGCGTGGGCGACACCAAGCCGACGCCGGTGGATCTGCGGCTGGTGGTGGCCACCAACGTCGACCTCGAGGAGGCGATCAAGGAGGGGCGCTTCCGCGAGGACCTGTACTACCGCATCAACGTGGTGGGCATCGAGCTGCCGCCCCTGCGCGATCGCGACGACGACGTCGTGCTGATCGCGCGCTTCCTGCTGAGCAAGTACGCCGAGTCGTTCGGGCGTCCGGTCGTGGGGTTCACCAACGACGCGATCATCGCGATGCGCAAGCACGCCTGGCCGGGCAACATCCGCGAGCTGGAGAACCGGCTGAAGAAGGGCGTGGTGCTGGCCGACGGCCCCAAGCTGACGCCCGAGGATCTCGATCTCGACGACGACGTGCTCGCCGGGCGCGTGCTGCCCCTGGCCGAGGCCAAGGACGCGTTCCAGCGCCGCTACATCGACGAGGTGCTGGCCCTCAACGACGGCAACCGCACCAAGACGGCGCGCGATCTGGGCGTCGACCCCCGCACCATCTTCCGGCACCTCGAGAAGAAGCGGGACGAAGGGGACGACGAGGACACGGATTCGTAACAAACCGACTTCGCGGTCGAAAATTACGTTGCGAATCGAGCCTCGCCCTTTGCACGGCCTGTCGAGTGTCTGCTAAAGAGATGCGTCGCCGCGGCCGAAGCGGACACCGGCCGGGGACCACAACAGGTCGAACACCTCGTTTTTGTTGAAGATACGCGAGGGTTCGTTGGGTATTTTCGACTCCGGAGGAGAGCGGATGGATAGCTTGCGCAAGCTGTTGACGGTCGGGTTGGCCACCACGGCCCTCGTCTTCGCGGCCGGCTGCGACGATGGCGGCAGCGACGACAACAACCAGGGCGGCGCGGACGCCGCCCCCGGCGCCGGCGGCATGGGCGGCGGCGCCGGCGGCAACGTCGGCATGGGCGGCAACCCGGGCGCCGGTGGCGAGCCAGGCGCCGGCGGCATGGGCGGCGGCGCGGGTGGCAACCCGGGCGGCATGGGTGGCACCGGCGGCGATCCGGCCCTGGCGGCGCGGGCGGCGGCGCCGGCGGCGCGGGCGGCGACCCGGCCCCATGGGCGGCGAGCCCGGCGCGGGCGGCGACACCGATCCCCTCCCCGCCACCGCGGCCGCGGGTGACTACTCGCCCTCGAGCCGGGTGACCTTCCTGAACATCCCGGGCACCCCCGACGACGCCGACGCCTCGGGCTGCGACCTCGTCGGCGGCAACAACGGCACCGGCCTCGCCGGCGTCCTCGCCCTCGCCGGCGGCGACCTCGGCCAGTTCCTGAACCCGGACGAGAACGGCGACATCTCGCTCATCCTGCTCGCGCAGCTCGCGGGCTGGGACGAGGGCCAGACCGGCAACGAGGTCGGCACCGCCGATCTCAAGCTGTTCAACGGCGACCTGAACGCCGACGGCGACTTCTTCATCGATCCCGCGTCGTTCATCGACAACGATCCGATGAACGACCCGCTGATCTTCTTCCCCGGCGCCTCGACCGAGAACCAGCTGCTCGTCACGCCGGCCTCGGAGTTCGCGCTGTCGCTGCCCCTCGTCGAGGGCCTGCCGATCCAGATCAACCTGGCCGAGACCAAGCTGAAGGCCAACCTGGCCGTCGGCGCGGCCGGCTTCGATCTGACCAGCGGCGTGCTCAGCGGCTACCTGCCCCGGCAGTCGATCGTCGACCTGATCGTCGCGATCCAGACCGCCTGCGGCGCCGAGAACCCGCCCTCGCTGTGCGACACCGTCACCGCGGTGCTGCCCATCGACGGCAACCCCGAGGACGTCCTGCCCCTCATCCTGCAGCTGATCGGCGGCTTCGACGCCCGCCTGGACGCCGGCGTGCCCGGCGACTGCGATCCGCTGGCGATGGAGGGCGACGCCAACGCGTGCAACGCGGTCAGCGTCTGCCTCGAGATCGAGAGCGAGGGCACCAAGATCGCCGGCGTGTCGGCCGAGTAAGATCTGCGTGCTCGGGTCTTCGGACCCCGCCCGAGAGCCGGCGTCCCCCAGGGCGCCGGCTTTCGCCGTTTTTGAATCGGAGTGATCGTGCCGTCCAAGAGCGCCCGCCGGCTGCTCGACGTGGCGCTCGTCCTGGGCGTGACCTATCTGGTGGCCTTCCTGGGCGTGGCGCTGTGGCGCGCCCCCTTCCCCTTCGAGCTCGAGTGGATGGAGGGCGGCATGGTCAGCCACGCCGCCCGGCTGCTGGACGGCCAGCCCATCTACGCGGCGCCTTCGGCCGACTTCGTGCCCTTCTTCTACACGCCGGGCTATCCGGCGGTGCTGGCGCTGCTGGCCAAGGTCACCGGCGCGTTGAGCCTGGCGCTGGCCCGGGCGGTGTCCATCGCGGCGACGGGCTGGACGCTGTTCCTGTTGTTCCGCATCGGCCAGCGCGAGGCCGACTGGCGGGCGGGGCTGCTGAGCGTCGGCCTGTACGCGGCGCTCTTCCGCACCAACGGCGCCTTCTACGATCTCGCGCGGCCCGACGCGCTGTTCATCGCGCTGGTGGCCAGCGCGGTGTACGTGGCGTTCTATCGCGCGACCTTGCTGGGCGCGATCGGCGCCGGCCTGATCTTCGCCGCCGGCTTCCTGACCAAGCAGACCACCAGCGTCTTCGTCCCCGCCACCGCCCTCTACCTGCTGTGGCGCGACTGGCGGCACGGCGCGGCCTTCCTCGTCGCGGCCTTCGGCGCCGCGGCGGGGGGCGTCGCGGCCCTCGACGCCGCCCACGACGGCTGGTTCTGGACCTTCATCTTCGAGGGGCACCAGGGGCACCTGTTCTATTGGAAGAACATCCTGCTCGAGTACTGGCGGGACGTGCTGTTCCTCGCGCCGCTGGTGCTGCTGCTGCCGCTGTTGTGGTTCGGCTACAAGGTGCCGATCGTGTCGTTGAGCGTGGGCCTGGCCGCCTGGTGGACCTACGCCTTCGTGTTCCGGGCGCGCACGCTCGATTACGTGCCGCACATGTACTACCGCGAGCTGTTCTACGAGGATCCGCGCTGGCAGATCCTGGTGCCCCCGGCCCTCATCGCCGCGCTGCTCTTGGCCTATCGCGCGCTGAACCCCGGGCCGCGGCGCCCCCGCACGCACGCCTTCTGGCTGCTGATGTTCGTCGCCGGCGCCGGCTCCAGCGGGCTGAACCACTCGACCCAGTGGGCCTACTCGAACTGCTTCATGCCGCTGTCGCTGTTCGCCGCGGCGCTGATCCCGCTGGCCGTGCGCGATCTGATCGCCCCCGCGGCGGGGCGCGCGCGCGCCGCGTGGCTGGTGCCCGCCGCGGTCATCGTGCAGCTCGTCGCCTGGTACTACCCGGTGCGCGACCAGGTGCCGGGCGAGGCCGACGAACGCGCGCTGGCCACCCTCGACGCGGCGCTCGCCGACGTCGACGGCAAGGTGTTCATCCCGGCCCACCCCCTGTACGCGTGGCACCGGGACGGCGCGGTGCACGTCCACCAGATGGGCATCCAGGACGTCGCCTTCATGGGCGGCCTGAAGGACCTGCCCGGCCGCCTGCGCCGCCACGAGTGGGCCGCCGTGGTCGTCGACCAGCACAACCGCGTCCCCGGCCTCGAGCCGAGCTACTACGTCGCCGAGCGCTTCGCCTTCCCCACCCCGGACGCCCTGCGCACGAAGACCGGCTTCCTGGTGCGCCCGGACACCCTGTGGCGGGCCCAGGATCCCACGCCGCGCGCGCTGGCCCCGGGCCTGAGCGCGAACTTCGAGGGGCCGACGCTCGAGGGCTGGTCGGTCGCCGAGGGTGAGGCCTTCGAGGCGCGGCCCAGCCGGCGCCGCCTGCCCGGCCAGCAGGGCCAGCAGCTGGTGCTGTCGCGCCCGGCGGCGGCCAAGGGCGTGCTGCGCTCGATCCCCTTCCGCCTCGAGAAGCCCCGCCTGACCTGGCTGCAGGCCGCGCGCGGCATCGGCCGCGCCTACCTGCAGGTGAAGGTGGGCGACGAGGTGGTGGCGCGCGGTCCGCGTTTGCGCCAGCGCCGGCTGCACCTGCAGCGCGTCGACCTCGACCTGAGCGCCTGGGTGGGGCGCGACGTCGTCATCGAGCTGCTCGACGGCGACGAGCGCGGCGAGCTGGCCATCGACGACCTGCGCCTGACCGACTGAGCGGGCGTTCTTCGCCGCGCCGCGCGCCCGACCTATACTCGCTCCGTGCACAGCCCCCTGCCCCGCGCCCTGTTCCACGGCCTGTTCCTCGGCGCCGTCCTGCTCGGCCTCGTCGAGGCCCTGCACCTGGGCCTCGGCGCCCCCGCCGGCATCGCCGGGCCCGAGCGCGCGCTGGCCGCCCTCTACGTCCTGGCCCCCTTCGCGGTCGTGGGGCTGGCCACCGCGACGCTGGCCGCCGGCCTCGCCCAGGTGTGGGCGCGCGCGCGCCGCGTCGCCGCCGAGCCCTCCGCCCCCAGCGCCCGCGCGGCCGACGCCAGCGCCGGGCTGTTCGCGCTGGTCGTCTTCGCCGGCCTCATGTTCGGCGCCGCGCGCGTCGTGCTGGCCTACACCCACAACCGCGCGCTGGGCGCCTCGGCCCTGGCCGTCGGCACGCTGGTCGCGGCGGGCGGCGCCTTCTACACCTGGGTCATGCTGCGCGCCCAGCTCGCCCGCCTGGACGAGAAGCTGGGCTCGCGCACCTCGCTGCTGCTGGGCCTGGGGGCGGTGGCGTTCGGCACCTCGCTGATGGTCACCACCGTCGTGCGCAACGACGCGCTGGCCGAGCGCCTCGGCGGCTGGCTGCCCGCCTTCGCCGTCGCCTACCCGCTGGTGACGGCGGCGGTCGCCCTCGCCCTGCACCGCTTCGCCCCGCGCGCCGCCACCGGCGCCGCCCTGCGCCGCGGCGTGCTGGCCTTCGGTGTCCTGTGCGCCGTCGGCGCCCTCGACCTCGTGCACCACATGGACGCCCGCGCGCCGGTCAAGCGCGCGCTGCTCGAGGGCACCCTGGCCTTCCGCCCGCTGGTGACGCTGGTGCAGCCCCTGTTCGACGCCGACGGCGACGGCTACGCCGGCCTCTTGGGCGGCGGCGACTGCGACGACGGCGATCCGGCGGTCCACCCCGGCGCGCGCGAGATCCCCCGCAACGGCGTCGACGACGACTGCTTCGGCGGCGACAGCCCGGGCACCCGCGCGGCCGAGGCCCCCGAGCAGGTCGCCGCCGCGCGCGCCGCCGAGGTCGAGGTGAAGCGCCTGCGCCTGGCGCAGCGGCCGAACCTGGTGCTGATCACCGTCGACACGCTGCGCGCCGACCACCTGGGGTACCACGGCTATCCCAGGCCCACCTCACCCCGCCTCGACGCCCTCGCCCAGGAGGGGCTGCGCTTCACCTGGGCCCTCGCGCAGGGGCCGCAGACCAAGGCGTCGATGCCCTCGCTCTTCACCGGGCGCTACTTCTCGGAGACCGAGCGCACACCCGAGCTCTGGGCGCGGCAGAAGGACGACAACGTCATGCTGGCCGAGCGCCTGCGCGACGCCGGCTACAAGACCGCGGGCGTCCCCGCGCATCGCTTCTTCCTGCCCGGCTACGGCCTCGATCAGGGCTTCGAGGACTGGGATCTCACCATCGTGCGGCGCTTCGGCAAGCGCATGCCGCAGGTGATCACCAGCCAGCTCAGCACCGAGCGCGCCATCGCCTGGCTGACGCAGTACGCCGAGAGCGGCGAAGACCGGCCCTTCTTCCTCTGGGTGCACTACTTCGACCCGCATCACTACTACCAGGACCACCCGGATCTCGACTTCGGGGCCGAGAAGATCGACCTGTACGACGAGGAGATCCGGCACACGGACCGGCAGATCGGCAAGCTGGTGGATTGGCTGCGGGGGTCGTCGATGGCCGACGAGACCTACCTGCTGGTGCACTCGGATCACGGCGAGGGCTTCTTCGAGCACGGCTACGGCTATCACGGGCAGCACCTGTTCAACGATCAGATCCGGGTGCCGCTGATCCTGGTCGGGCCCGGCCTGCCCTCGCGCCAGGTCGACACGCCGGTGCCCCTGCTCGACGTGGCGCCGACGCTGCTCGAGCTGGCGGGGGCGCCGCGCCCGCCCGAGCTGCGCGGGCGATCGCTCTTGGGCTACGCCACCGAGCGCCCGCCGCCCGCCCGCCCGGTGTTCTCGGAGATGGTGAAGGACGCGCGGCACAGCGATCGCCGGGTGATCGTCGACTGGCCGTGGAAGCTGCAGTACGGCATCACCTTCGGCGAGTACACGCTGTACAACCTGGCCGCCGATCCCCACGAGCGGGAGGACGTGGCCAAGGCCAACCCCGAGGTGTTCGAGCGGCTGCAGAGCCGCCTGCGCCAGTGGATGAGCGAAGAGGTCGAGCCCGTCACGCCGCGCTGGTAGGGCGCCGCCGGCAAGCGGGTTGTGAGCGCGCCCGCCATTCCCTATCCTCCGCCGCGATGCAGCGCTCCCCAGTCGGCACCGGGTGGATCGAGGTCATCTGCGGCAGCATGTTCTCGGGCAAGACCGAGGAGCTGATCAGCCGCCTGACCCGCGAGCGCATCGCGCGCAAGCACGTCCAGATCTTCAAGCCGCGCACCGACGACCGCTACGCCACCGACGCCGTCGTCAGCCACAGCGCGATCAGCCTGCCCTGCGTCGCCGTCGAGCGCGCCGGCGACATCCCGCGCCACGTCGATCCGCTGGCCACCACCGTGGGCATCGACGAGTGCCAGTTCTTCGGCGAGGAGCTCGTCGGCGTGGTCTCGCGCCTGGCCGATCGCGGCCTGCGCGTCATCTGCGCCGGCCTCGACATGGACTTCCGGGGCGAGCCCTTCGAGCCCATGCCGACGCTGTTGGCCATCGCCGAGTACGTCACGAAGAAGCAGGCGGTGTGCGTCGTGTGCGGCAACCCGGCCAGCCGCAGCCAGCGCATGACCGCCAGCGAGAGCAAGGTGGTCATCGGCGCCCACGACAGCTACGAGGCGCGCTGCCGCCGCTGTCACCAGGCCACGCCGGCCGCCGCGCCCGACCAGCAGCGCCTGTTCGCCGAGGACGGGCCGGTCGGCGAACACCTCGCCCGGCCCGAGCAGCCCCTGCTGCCCCTCGACCCGCGGAAGAGCCCATGAGCCAGAAGCCGTATCGAATCAGCGAGATCGAGCACCACTACGGCGAGGGGGTGCACATCCTGCACGACCCCTTCCTGACCACGCAGCTGGCGCGGCTGTGCGGCCCCGAGACGACGCAGCCGCTGTTCAACCAGCTGATCGTCGAGCTGTACACCAGCCTGATCCGCACGGTGATCAACCAGGAGTTCCCCCAGCACGCCGTCGAGATGGACACCCGCATGCGGGCGACGACGCCCAACGGCGTCTTCCGCGGCGAGATCGTCGACCGCAGCACGCCGACGGTGGTGGTCGACATCGCGCGCGCGGGCATCCTGCCCAGCCAGATCTGCTACGACACGCTCAACGGCGTGCTCGACCCCCGCGCGGTCCGCCAGGATCACCTGATCATGGCGCGCACGACCGACGCGCAGGACAAGGTGACCGGCGCGGCCATCTCGGGCAGCAAGATCGGCGGCAAGGTCGACGACTGCTTCGTGCTGTTCCCCGATCCGATGGGCGCCACCGGCAACAGCCTCGTCACCGCGATGGAGAGCTACGCCGGCGGCGCGCTGGGCCGCCCGCGCCGCCTGATCACGCTCAACCTGATCGTCACCCCCCAGTTCGTGCGCCGCCTGAAGCAGGCCCTGCCCGAGGTGGTGATCTACGCGGTGCGGTTGGATCGCGGCATGTCGCCGCCCGACGTGCTGGCGACGACGCCCGGCGCCCGGTGGGACGAGGAGAGCGGCCTCGACGACCACCAGTACATCGTCCCCGGCGGCGGGGGCTTCGGCGAGCTGATGAACAACTCCTGGATTTGAGGAGGCCCCGTGCCCTTCTACGACCCCGACAAGATCGAGATCCTCATCGACGGCCCGACCATCGCGCAGCGCGTGGCCGAGCTGGGGGCGCAGATCTCCGCCGACTACCGTGACGTCGGCGGCGATCTGGTCGTCGTCGCGGTGCTCAAGGGCAGCTTCCTCTTCCTGGCCGATCTGGTGCGCGCCATCGACCTGCCCATCGAGGTCGACTTCCTGGGCCTGTCGAGCTACGGCAGCAGCGAAGAGACCAGCGGCGTCGTGCAGGTGACGCAGGATCTCACCCGGCCGGTCAAGGACAAGCACGTCCTGGTGGTCGAGGACATCGTCGACACCGGCCTGACCATGCAGTACCTGCTCGACAACCTGGCCACGCGCCGGCCGGCGTCGATCAAGGTGGCGTCGCTGCTGCACAAGCCGGCGCGCACGCGGGTCGAGGTGCCGGTGCACTACCTGGGCTTCGAGATCCCGGATCGCTTCGTGGTCGGCTATGGCCTGGACTACGTGTCCAAGCTGCGCAACCTGCCCTTCATCGGGGTCAACGTCGGCGAGGGCCCGCCCTACCCGGCCTGATCCGCGCCCGCCGCCTCAGGGGTCGGCGCCGCCCATCAGGGTGCGCGCGTAGGCGAAGGTCTCGGCGGCCGCGTCGCGCTGGCCGCTGCGCAACAGAAGCTGCGCCAGGTGCAGGTAGAAGCGCGCGTCGTCGTGCCCCGCGTCGACCACGCGCTCGTACCAGGCGAGCGCCTCCTGCGCCTCGCCCGCCTGCTCGGCGATCTGGCCCACGGCCAGCAGCAGCGGCACGTGCCCGCGCACCGCCTCGACCTCGGTGTAGAGCGTCGTCAACAGGTCGTAGGCCGCCTGCAGCCCGACGCGCCCGGCCAGCAGGCTGGCCACCTGCACCGCGATCCCCACCTCGCCGGGGCGCAGGGCGATGTACCGCAGCGTGTCCTCGGGCAGCACGTCGAAGGCCTCGAGGGCCGAGCCCAGCTCGACCAGCCGCGCCGCCACGACCACGCGCTCCTCGAGGAGATCGGGCAGCGCGTCCCACACCTCGCGGTACAGCCGGTGAGCGGCCGCGCGGTCACCCTGCTCGAAGGCGATGTCCCCCAACATGCGCGTGGCTCGCCAGGCCCGAATCGAGCGATCGGACATGCTGATCAGCCCATAGCCCGAGGGCTGCACCGAGCGCGCGCGGTCGAAGTAGCGCGCCGCCTCGTCCAGATCGTCCTGGCGCACCAGCGCGTGGGCGGTGTGGTACCAGAGGTCCGGGTTGTCGGGGAAACGGGCCAGCCCGCGCTGCCCGACCGCCACCGCCTCGGCCGCGCGCTGGCCCTCGACCAACATGCGCACGCACCCGACGTAGCTGTAGGGCACCGGCACGTTGCGCACGCCGACGCCGTAGCGGCTGGGGTTGCGCTCGAACAGCTCGATCACGCGCTCGAAGCACTCGCCCGCGTCCACCCGCCGGCCCGCCAGCCAGTGTTGGCTGCCCAGATAGAACCACGTCAACAGATCGTCGGGCGCCTCGGCCAGCCGCGCCTCGAGCAGGCGCGTATTGCGGTCGTCCTTCGACTTCTCCCGCATCACGTCGGGATCGGCGCCGTAGTGTTCGAACTCGACGTCCAGGCGATAGTCCGTCGACACCCCCGCGACGCCGCGCCCGACCTCCTCGTGCACCCGCCCCTCGAAGCGCAGGTCGGGCCGGTTGGGGAAGAGGCGGCCGCTGAACCCGTCGCTCATGAAGCGCCCGTCGCGCGTGTAGTTCAAAATGCGCGGGCAGACGATGCGCGGCGCGTCGTCGTACTCCTCCATGATGGCGCGGATGGCCGTGCGCGAACGCTCGGTGACGCGCTCGTCGGCGTCCAGCACCAGGATCCAGTCGCTCCGGGCCTGCTCGAGCGAGGCGTTGCGGGCCGCGGCGAAGTCGCCGGTCCAGGCGAAGAAGTGCACCTCGGCGCCCGCGCCGCGGGCGAGCTCGACGGTGGCGTCGGTGCTGCCGGTGTCGACGACGATGATCTGATCGGCCAGGCCCTTCACCGACTCGATGGCGCCCACGAGGAACTCGGCCTCGTCCTTGACGATCATGCAGACGGCCAGCGTGGGCCGGGGCACGCGCGCCGCCTCGGCGACCGCCGCCTCGATGGCCTCGCGCACCGCCGCCGGCGCCGGGCGCCCCTTGGCCAGCGACGCGCGCGCGTTCGCGATGCTGGTCGGCGCCGCGGGGTAGTCGGGATCGAGCGTCAGGCAGTGTTCGAAGCACCCGAGCGCCTCGCGGGGGTGGTTCGACTCGAAGAGCGCGACCCCCAGCAGGTTGGCCAGGTGCACGTGGCGGGGCCAGCGGCGCACCGCGGGGGCCAGCAGCTCGATGGCCTCGGCGCGCTGGCCGCCGTCCACCAAGGCCAGCGCCTCGTGGCTCAGCAGCGTGGCGCTGTCCGGATCCAGGCGGCGCGCGGCGCGCCACAGGGGCAGCGCGGCGGCGTGGCCCTTCTCGGCCAGCGCCTGACCCTTCAGGTACTCCGCGGACTGCGGATCACGGACGGTGGCGACGCGCACGGGCATGGGCGGCATGGTGCCACGGGTCGGCGCCCCCGTCGATGCTCACTCCTCGCCCAGCACCGCCTCGCGCGCGGCCAGGCCGGCGCCGTGCGTCAGCGGCCCGGCGGCGCCGGTCGCGCTGCGCTCGGCGGCCCACTGCGCCGCCTCGCGCCGCACCGCGCCCCAGGTGTCGGGCGGCACGGCGAGGAACGCATCGACGCAGGCCGGATCGAGCTGCTGCCCGCGCACCCGGCGCAGCTCGGCGAAGGCCTCGCCGTCGGTGCGCGCCGGGCGGTAGGGGCGATCGCTGGTGATGGCGTCGAAGGTGTCGGCCACCGCGAAGATGCGCGCGCCGATGAAGGTCTCGTCGCCCCGCTTGCCCCGCGGATAGCCCGATCCGTCCCAGCGCTCGTGGTGATCGGCCACCACCCGCGCGGCGTTCTGCAGGAAGTCGATGCGGCGCAGCATGTGGAAGCCGATCTCGACGTGCCGCCGCATCAGCGTCCACTCGTCCGAGGTCAGCTTGCCGCGCTTGAGCAGGATGGCGTCGGGCACGCCGATCTTGCCCACGTCGTGCAGCATGCCGCCCCACTCGATGTCGGTCAGCAGCTGCCCGCGCAGGCCCATCTGCCCCGCCACGCGCCGCGACATGAGGCTCACCCGGCGGCTGTGCGCCATCGTCTCTTCGTCGCGGTAGTCCAGCGCCGTCACCAGGCTGCCGATGACCTGATCGGTGCGGTGGGCCAGCTTGACGTCCAGCGCCGCGTTCAGCCCCTCCATGCGCCGCAGGTTGTCCTCGAGCAGCGCCTGCAGGCGCTCGTTCTCGCGCCGCAGGTGCACCTTCTCGGCGGCCTCGTGCAGGACGCCCACCAGCATCTCGGGCACCCAGGGCTTGGGCACGAGGCGGTCGACGCCCACCTTGAACGCGTCGACGGCGATGGCGAAGTCGTGGAAGGCGGTGATGAGGATGCGGGCCGCCTCGGGGGCGCGCCGCCCCACCTCGGCGAGGAAGTCGAGGCCGGACATGAGATCCATGCGGTAGTCGCTGCAGACCACGTCGAACGATCCGGTGGCCAAGAGCTCGAGGGCGACGTGGGGATCCGCCACCGCCGTGACCTCGAAGTCGGCGCGCTCGACGATCCGCTCGAAGGCCCGCAGCACGTACGGCTCGTCATCGACGTAGAGGACCGGCGTCCGCATCACACCTCGCCCGTTCGCGCCCGATCTCGGACGAACGCACCCGGAACTTGAGCCTGGCGCGACGGTGGCCCCCGGGCACCGGGACGGGTATCCTGGCCGCCTTGGCCCGCCCTCGTAGGAGTCCCCTTGGCCTCGGTCCAGCGGCCCGTCGCGTTCGGCAGGTATCTGCTGCTCGACCGGATCAGCGTCGGCGGGATGGCCGAGGTCTTCAAGGGGCGCGCCTTCGGCGTCGAGGGCTTCGCCCGCTTCGTCGCCATCAAGCGCATCCTGCCGCACCTCGCCGAGGATCGGCGCTTCGTCGAGATGTTCATCACCGAGGCGAAGGTGGCGGTGCAGCTGAGCCACGCCAACATCGCCCAGGTGTACGAGCTGGGGCGGCAGGACGCCGACCACTACATCGCGATGGAGTACGTCTCGGGCAAGGATCTGCTGTCGCTGCACCACACCCTGAAGCGCACCGGCGAGCGGCTGCCGGTGGCGCTGACCGCGTTCATCGGGGCGCGGGTGGCCGAGGGGCTGGGCTACGCCCACCGCAAGCGGGGCCAGGACGGCCGCCCCATGGGCATCGTGCACCGCGACATCTCGCCGCAGAACGTGCTGGTCAGCTACGACGGCGCGGTGAAGCTGATCGACTTCGGCATCGCCAAGGCCCGCATTCGGTCGTACGAAGAGACGCAGGCCGGGGTGCTGAAGGGCAAGTTCGGCTACATGTCGCCCGAGCAGATCATCGACGGGGACGTCGATCCGCGCTCGGACATCTTCGCCTTGGGCACCGTGCTGCACGAGCTCTTGACGGGCAAGCGCCTGTTCTTCGGCGACAACGACTTCCTCACGCTCGAGCTGGTGCGCGAGGCCGACGTGCCGCCGCCCAGCAGCCTGAACCCCGAGGTGCCCGCCGAGCTGGACGCGATCCTCCTGCGGGCGCTCGCGCGGGAGCGGGCGGATCGCTACCAGACGGCCGGCGAGCTGGCCGACGACCTCGCGCGCTACCTGCATCAGAGCGGCCCCGGCCTGTCGGGCAAGGGGCTGGCCGACTGGATGCGCACGCGCTTCGCCGAGGATCTGGCCGAGGAGAAGCAGCGCGACGAGGCCTGGCGGCAGTTCGCGCTGACGCCCGACGGCGAGGTGGTGCAGGTCGATCCGGAGGAGGACGAAGCGACCGCGCTGTGGAACGCGCCCTTCGACACGGACGACGGCGCCCAGCTGCCCGCCTGGCTGCGGGCCGAGACCTCACCCGATCCCCTCGACGAGCTGCCCGCGCTGGTCGACGCGCCGACCGGGCGCTCGCCCGCGCGCCGCTTCGAGGCCCCGTCCACCGGCACCGGCGCGCTGCTCGATCTGCCCACCGGGCGCCGCGAGACCCGCCGGGGCCGGCGCGAGTGGGTGCTGGCCGCCGCCCTGCTGGCGATCGCGGTGGCCGCGGGCTTCGGCCTCTTCCGCCTGCTGAGCAGCGATCCGGCGCCCGCCGAGCCGACCGGCCTGATCGTGCGCACCGAGCCCGCCGAGGACGTCACCATCTACATCGACGGGCGGCTGGTGGGCGAGCGCAGCCCCATCGTGGTGCGCGATCTGGCGCAGGCGACCCACGAGGTGCGCGTCGACCGCGCCGGCTATCAGAGCTTTCAGCGATCGGTGACGCTGGACGGCCCCGGGCTGCGCCCGATCGACGCGCGCCTGGTGCCCGTCGAGTCCGAGCCCGCGCGGCTGCGCTTCGTCACCCGCCCCGCCGACGCCGACGTGTACGTGGACGGTCGCTTGATCGATCCCGGCGTGCGCAACCGCGGCCTCGAGCTGCCCAGCGGGCGGCCGGTGGACGTCAGCGCGCGCCGCGAGGGCTTCCGGACGCTGGCCCAGCGGGTGGTGCCCGAGGCGGGGGCGTCGCGCACGCTGACGCTGACGCTGAAGCCCACGCCGGGCACGCTGATCGTCGACAGCGAGCCCCCGGGCGACGTGTACCTCGACGGCAAGCGCGTGGGGCGGACCCCGTTCACGCAGTCCGATCTGGACGTGTCCCGCCCCTGGCGCGTCGAGGTGCGCCGGCCGGGCCGGCCGGTGTGGCGCGAGACGCTCCGCTTCGGCGAGAAGCGCTTCCTGCAGGTGGATCTGGACACGAAGCGCTGAGCTCGACCCGCCGGGGGAGCGTTCAGGGGAGCGTTCGGGGGGAGCGTTCCGGGAGCGTTCGGCGGGCGCGTTCGGCGGGAGCGTTCGGCGGGCGTGTCAGAGCCCCTTGCCGAGCAATCGCTCCACCACCCGCGCGTGCTGGCGGGCCTTGTACAGCTCGTGCCGGTTCGCGCCGCTGTTGTTCGCGCGATCGGTCTCGGCGTCCATCAGCTGGAACTCGACGAGCAGGAACACGACGTGCCCGTCGCGCGCCGTGTAGCCGGGCAACAGGCCGATGAGGTCGTCGACGAACACCGGCATGTCGACGACGAAGTTCACCATGCGGAAGCCGCGCGCGCTGAAGTGGTTCGGGCGCGGCCCGGCGCCGGGTGGATAGGCGGTGTCCTGCAGCAGCTCGCCGATCTGCCGCAGCCGGGGATCGCCGTGCAGCGTCGCCGACAGATCGATCAGATCGTTCCGCGACTGCCCGGGCACCACGTAATTGAAGGGCAGCAGGTGCCGCGTCAGGTACACCAGCGCCGCGAAGAGATCCTCGAGCGTCTCGGTCACCACGCGGAAGCGCAGGCGGTCGTGGATCTCGGCGGCCTGACTGTCACTGCGACACAGCAGCTTGGTGACCACCGAGTCGGGCGTCTTGCGACTGCCGGCGAACTCGGCGACGCGGATGCCGCCGGCCTTCATGCCGTCGACGGCGTCGAACACCGCCGTCTCGATGCGATGGAACAGCTCGTTGATCGGCACCGGCAGGCGGTACAGCAGCTCGCGGCCGGCGACGTGATGCACGATGTGCATCACCTTCAGCACCATGCAGGCGTCGAGCTGGGCCGGGCCGTTGCGGCTGGCGAGCAGCAGCAGCTCGCGCGGATCGCTCGGCGTGCGCACCTCGGCGCTCAGCGTACCGTCGTGGTGGGCGTCGATGTAATCGAGGGCGCGCCGGTGCAGGTACACCAGGCGCATCATGTCGCCCGGCTCGTGCGGGCGGATGCCGGCGCGCTCGAGCAGCTGGTTCGCGTGCGGGATGTCGACGCACGCGAGGCGCTTCCAGTCCACCACCGAGTCGCCGCGCAGCATCAGCCGCACCTGCTCGACGTCCTGCAGCCCGTAGGGCAGGACGCCCGCGTCGGCGAGGCTGGTCTGAATCGCGGCGGGCGCGCCCGGCGGTGTGTCGCTGGCCATGGAGCTCCTGTGGCGAAGCGCGGGCAACCTACGGGATGCCGCCCCCCGACGCAAGGCTTGCCGCCGCCCGGCGCCGACCCGGTCAGGCCTTGGACAGGTTCACCGTCCCGAGGAAGAGCGCCCCGGCCGAGGCCAGCACGGCCAGGTTGCCCAGCACGATGGCGCTGGTGCCACCCGCGAGGGTCGCCGTCACCATCCCCGCGGCCCCGAACAGCGCGAGCACCTTCATGATCCACCCCCCTACATGACGCATGATGTAGGACAAGTAGTACACAGTGCGACCCTGCTGTCAAAACGAACGCGAGCGCCGATTGTCCCGACCCCGCCGCCTGGCGCATGCTGCGCCGATGGATCACCCCACCGACGACCGGCCCCCGGGCCACGCGATCGCCGTTCGCCGCCGCGCGCTCGCCAACGGCGTCACCCTCGTCGCCGTCGAGCGCCCCGGCCCCACCGCCCTGCTGGGCGTCGACGTGCGCGTGGGCGCCCGCTACGAGGCGCCCGCCGACGCCGGCCTGTCGCACTTCCTCGAGCACATGGTCTTCCAGGGCTGCGAGGGCTACCCCACCCCGCTGGCCGTCAACGACGCCGCCGAGCGCATGGGCGCCGCCCTCGACGCCTCGACCGCCCGCGATCACACGCGCTTCGAGCACCACGTCGCCGCCGATCGCGTGGCCCAGAGCGCGCACCTGCTGGCCGCTCTGCTCCGCGCGCCCGCGTTCGAGGACATCGAGAGCGAGCGCGCCATCATCCTCGAGGAGGCCCTCGACGAGGTCGACGACACCGGCCGCCTGGTCGATCCCGACACCCTGTCGCGCCGCGCGCTGTGGCCCGACAGCCCCCTCGGCCAGTCGGTCATCGGCGATCGCGCGCGCGTGCAGGCCTTCGACGCCGACGACCTGCGCCGGCACCACCGGCACCACTACGTCGGCGCCAACCTGGTGGTGAGCGCCGTGGGGCCGGCGCCCGCCGACGCCCTGCTGGACACGCTGGCCGACGCGTTCGCGGCCCACCCGCCGGGCCCCCGCGTCGAGCCCCCGCCCGCGGGCCGGCTGCCCGGCCGCCCCGTCGCCGAGGTGGTGGCCGACGGGCGCAGCCAATGCGAGTGCCGCCTGGTGTTCCGCACCCCGGGCACCGCCGACCCGGTGGCCCCCGCGCTGCAGATGCTGCGGCTGGCGCTCGACGACGGCCTGGCCAGCCGGATGCACCGCCGCCTGGGCGCCGAGCTGGGGCTGGCCTACGATCAGTGGGCGGCCTGGGAGCGTTACGTCGACACCGGCGCCTTCGAGGTCGCGGCGGTGGTCTCGCCGGGCAAGGTGGCCACCTTCGTCGACGAGGCGCAGGCCCTGCTGCAGGGGCTGATCGACGATCCCCCGCGGGGCGACGAGCTGGAACGCCTGCGCTTCCGCGCGCGCTGGGCGCTCGAGTGCCTGCTCGACGCGCCCGAGGGGCTGGCCGCGCTCTACGCGACGCCCCACCTGTACGAGGCGGCGCCGCCGAGCGCCGCGGAGCGATGGGCGTCGCTGGCCGCGCTGGGCCCCGACGACCTGGCCGCGGCCGCCGCGACGATCTTCACGCCCGAGGGCCACGTCGGCTGCTGCGTGGGACCGATGGGCAAGGCCGAGCGCCGCCACTTCCGCGCGCGAACGCTCCGCTTCGGCGCCTGACGCCGTCAGGGCCCCAGGCCGACCCACACGCTGCCGTCGCCGCGGACCTCCTTCTTGAAGATCGGGACGTCCTCCTTCAGCCGCTCGATGACGAAGCTGCAGGCGGCGAAGGTGTCCGTGCGGTGCGCCGCGCTGACCGCCACGACGACGGCGGCGTCGCCGACGGCCAGCACGCCCAGGCGGTGGTGCAGCGCCACGCGGCAGTCGGCGAAGCGTTCGCGGGCCTCGTCGACGATCTGCTGCATCACCTTCAGGGCCATCGACGCGTAGGCCTCGTACTCGAGGCGCTCGACGCGGTGGTCGCCGGTGTGATCGCGCACGGTGCCGATGAACGTGACGATCGCGCCGCGATCCGGGCCGGCGACGAGCGCCTCGACCGCCCGCGGATCGAGGGGCGCCTCGCTCAGCGCGACGATCGGGCTGCCGCCGCTGACCGGCGGGATGAGCGCCACCTCGGCGCCCGCGGCGAGCGGCTGATCGAGATCGGCGACGAAGGCCTCGTCGACCGCCACGCGCAGGTAGGGCAAGAGCGGCGCGAGCGCGGCGTGCCGCGCGACCAGCGCGTCGAGCAGCGCCCGCACCGTGGCGCCCGCCGGCAGCTCGACCGTCTCGTCGGCGCGCCCGCAACGCTCCCGCGCGGCCGCGAAGTACAACACCGTGATCTGCACGCTCTCCCCCGTGGTTGTTCGGCACCCGCGCGCCGGGGTTTACTGTCGGCCCCAGTCTCTTAGCCGAGTTGCCGTCATGGGTCGACCCGTCCGTCCGTTCCTGCTCGCCCTCGCCGTCGGTCTGCCGGCCGCCGGCTGCCTGGTGCCCGACGAGGCCAGCGACGGCCCGGCCGCGCGCCAAGGGCTGCCCACCCCGGACGCGGCCCCGGGTGACGCGGGGTCGCGGGCCGACGCCGGCGCGCTGGCCGACGGCGCTGTCGACCGGGACGCGGCGGGCGCCGACGCCGGCCTGACGGGCGACGCCACGGTCGTCCCGGACGCGGCGTCCGACGCCGGGGCGGCTGACGCGGGCCTGCCGCCGGACGCCGGCCCGCCCCCGTGGCGCGCCCGGTCGCCTGCGGTGAGCCGGCGACGCTGGCGGTGGGCGCGGCCGGCGCGTCGATCACGGTGGGCGCGGCGGGCGGCGCGCTGGTCGACACCACGCTCACCGTGCCGCCGGGCGCCCTCGCCGCCGACACGACGATCACCGTCGCCTGCGACGCGGCCCCGATCGTCGACGGCGATCGCGTGGTCGCGGCCGGGCCGGTCACGCGCGTCACCGCCCCGACCCCCCTGCCCCTCGCCGCACCGGCGCGCCTGACCCTGGTGCTGGACGCCGCCGGCCTGCCCGACGGCCTGCGCCCCGACCACCTGCGCCTGTTCTGGCAGCCCGACCGCTACCCGGGCACGGCCGAGCCGCCGCTGGTGAACCCGGTCATCGACCTGCGCGCCGGCACCGTCACCTTCGACACCCCCGGGCTGGGGGCCTTCCAGCTCGGCTACCCGCCCGACGCCGGCCAGCCGATCCAGCGGCGCCTGACCTGGCGCGCCATCACCGGGATCAGCATGGGCGCCGGCGCCGCGATGTACCTGGGCACCCGCTACGCCGACCAGTTCGACTACATCGCCCCGCTCGGCGGCCCCACCGACTGGCCCTACCTGATGCGGTACATCCGCGGACGCCTGCTGGGCGGCTTCTGCACCGCCGACAGCCCCGAAGGCGTCGGCAGCTGGTGCGGCCTGCCCGCGCCCACCGAGCCCTACGAGCACGACAGCACCTACCTCGACTGGTTCTTCGCCGACAACGGCGGGCGCTTCGACCGCGAGGAGTACGTGCAGATCTTCCAGGATCTGGCCTACGCCTACGGCAACCCCTTCCTCTACAACGACCAGAGCCCCTACCGGCCGCCGGGCATGCCCCGCGACGAGCTGCTGCGGCCGAAGGCGGAGCGATGCGCGGCGGAGTGTCGGGGCGACAACTGCCCCGCCCCGGCCACCTTCACCATCGCCACCGGCTTCTACGACGACGAGTACAACCCCGACGGCGCGCTGCCGGTCATCGGCTACTGCGACGGCGAGGACGGCGAGCCCCTGGGGGTGTTCGACGACGCGGTGCCGCACCGCGATCCGGTCGAGGTGCTGCTGGCGGTGGACGTGAACGGCAACGGGCGGCGCGACGCGAACGAGCCGGTGCTGCGCAACGCCTTCGAACCCTACGCGGACGTGGGCTGCGACGGCGTGCCCAGCAGCCTCGAGGACGGCTACGACCCCGTCACCGCCCCCGATCCCGCCGGCGACGACTACGACTGGTACCGCAACCCGCGCGGCACCGAGGGCAACTGGCTGTTCGACGGCGCCGATCGGTGCGGGGCCGGGATCACCGAGCCCTACGAGGACGTCGGCCTCGACGGCGTCCCCGACACCCCGCAGCTGGCCGACGGGGGCTACGACTTCGGCGAGGGCAACGGGCGGTTCGACCTCAACCCGAACTTCGCCCGCTTCCTGGAGCGTTCGGGCGGGCTGATCTTCCAGGATCTGCCCGCCGCCGACCGCGAGCGGCTGCGCGTCTGGGCCGATGGCGGCATCCGCGACATCTTCAACTTCGCCACCGCGACCAACCACCTGATGGGGCGCCTGCAGGGCGCCGGGCAGAACGTGCGGGTGTACGATCGCTTCCCCAGCATCCTGCCCACCGACGACGAGGTGTTCGTGCCCGCCCTCGCCACGCCGGATCCCTTCGGCCAGCTGGGCCAGAGCGTCTTCGTGCGCTACGGCGATCCCGAGGCCGACGCGTTGGCCATCGACATGGGCGACGGCGCCCACGTCGGCACCGTGCCCCAGGCGATCAACCGCTTCATCACCATGTTCGACTGGGTGCACAACCGCTGGCCCGAGGGCGATCACGCGCCGGTGCCGCCGCCCTTCGAGCGCGAGGACACGGTGGTGTTCTTCCACAGCGAGCGGCTGGGCAAGACCTATCGCTACGGCCTGAGCCTGCCGCCGGGCTACGGGCGCGCCGAGAACGCCGACGTGCGCTACCCGGTGGTGCTGCTGCTGCACGGCTACGGGCAGGGGCCCGAGGATCTGCCGGTGGCCGGGACGCTGCTCGCGGGCTTCATGGCGAACGGCAACTGGCAGAAGTCGATCCTCGTGTACCCCGAGGGCTTCTGCGGCGACAGCGACGCCTACCAGTGCAACGACGGCGTCGACAACGACGGGGACGGGCTGGTGGACGCCGGCAACGACCGGCTGCGGCGGCGCGCGTGCGAGGACGACGGCGACTGCAACGGCGACTACACCTGCCGCGAGAACCACATGGGCCTCGGGCGGTTCTGCTGCCCGCCCGACTGGACGCACTGCGGGCCGCCCGAGCAGGAGGTCTGCGGCAACCGGCAGAGCGGGCGCAGCGAGTCGGGCGAGCCGGTGACGCTGTGCTCGGACGGGGTGGACAACGACCTCGACGGCCGCACCGATCTCGACGACCAGGGCTGCATGGGGCGGCCCGAGCAGGACACCGAGGCGGACTGCAAGCAGGGCTCGTTCTACACGACGCACGTCGCCGGCCGCGACGGCGAGGCGGGCGGACCCGACTTCGAGGGGGCGATGCTCGATCTGCTCGAGCACCTCGACGCGCACTACCGGACGCGCCGGCCCGAGACCGTCACCATCCGCCGCTGATCAGGCGTCCGCGCCGCGCGCCCAGTCCATGATCCGGCGCGCGTCCGCCGTGGGGGTCAGGGGCTGCTCCACCGGCACCTGCCACCCCGCCTCGGGCCGCGGGCGCGCCGCCAGCCGCCAGGCCGCCTCGCGCACGGCCGTCTCGACGCCGTCGTCGTCGGCCAGCGCGTTGAGGTGGTGCATGAACGACGTGCCGTAGCCCGGCCGCGCGTCGGTCACCAGCCGCGCCTTGATCGCCATGCCCGCGGCGCGCCGCGCGCCCACCCGGCCGCGCCCGGCGTTGCCCGCGCGCCACCAGCCCTCGGCGGCCTCGAGCTCGGTCGCCGCCTGCTGCCGCCAGTCCGCGGCGTCGCTCATCTGCTGCCCCTCGAAGCTCAGCGACCCAGCTGCCGGCGCGCCTCGAAGAGGGCCACCGCGGCGCACTGGGCCAGGTTCAGCGAACGGATGTTCGGGTTGTCCATCGGGATGCGCACCCAGTCGTCGGGCCGCGCCTGCAGCAGCTCGTCGGGCAGCCCGGTCGTCTCGGTGCCCAGCACCAGGGCGTCGTCCGGCCCGTAGGTGACCGCCGTGTGGGCCTGCGTCGCGTGCGCCGTGAACAGCCAGGCGCGCCCCGGCACGTCCAGCGCCTCGTCGAGCGAAGGCGTCACGTGCAGGTCGATCCAGGGCCAGTAGTCCAGCCCCGCGCGCTTCAGGTACTTGTCCTCGAGGCTGAAGCCCAGGGGCTCGACCAGCCACAGCGGCGTGTTCGTCGCGGCGCACAGCCGCCCGACGCTGCCGGTGTTGGGGGGGATGAGGGGGTTGACCAGCACGATACGCATGGGGCGCTGACTACCACGGCCGGGGGCGGGCGTGAAGGCCGTGAGCTGCCTTGGGTGATCGGCCACGGCGTGCATTGCGAGGGGCGGTCGGCTTTCAGCGGTCAGCGGTCAGCCGGGCCCCGACCGCCCCGGCCACCCGCAGCAGGGTGCCGAGCTCGCCGCGTCGGCTTCCAGGCGCGCCGCACCCATCACCGCGGCGGAGCTGAGAGCTGAAAGCTGAAAGCCCGTTGGCCAACCGGACGGGCCGACAGCAAGGGCGTGAGGGGCCCCCCCGGCGCCGAGGGAGGAAGCGCCGGGGGGGCGAGAGGGGCTGCTCACTGGGCGGGGCGCACCTGATCCGAGGCGCGGCAGCCGCGGCCGGCGGCGTTGAGCGCGGCGACCTCGTCGGCGATGGACTCGGCGTCCAGCTCGGCGCCGTCGAGGAAGCCGGGCTCGGTCAGGGCGCGCTCGGCGTAGGCGTAGACGCCCAGCACGGTCCAGTGCGCGAAGGGGCCGTGGTTCACCCGGGCCTGGCCGAAGGGCGCGGTGCCCATCTTGCCGGCGCGGTCGTAGCCCAGGTTCAGCGCCAGGGCGGCGACCTCGGAGGCGAGGCGGTTGGTGGCCGAGGCGGCCGGATCCTCGACGTCGCCGCTCAGGGCGTCCGCGTCGGCCATGCCGGGCAGCGCCGCGACGATGGCCTCGGGGGCGGTGAAGGTCAGGCGGCGCTCGCCGCGGCCGACGACCAGGCCGTCGGGAAAGACGCCGGCGAAGCTCTGGGTCCAGATGCACGCGCCGGTGGCGTCGCACTCGGCGCCCCAGGCGAAGGCGTCCATCGTGCAGATGGCGCCGTCCTCGAAGCGCTTGAAGGCCGGGCTGGGTGCGCTCTCGTCCAGGGCGGGCACGGCCGGCGGCTCGACGCGCGGCAGACGCGGCGTGATGCCGATGCCGGCGTGCGGCGCGTCGACGATCACCTCGGGGTGATCGAGGGTCGGCGTGGTGGGCTCGACCACCATCGGCGGCTCGACGGCCTCGCCGCCGCCGACGACCACGACCTCGCGGCCGGCGTGGTGGTCGAAGACCGGGGGCATCTCGGCCTCGGCGTAGGGCGCGCCGGGCAGGCCGGTGGGGCCCTCGGTGGCGCAGCCGACGGTCAGGGTGCCGACGGCGAGGGCGGCGGCGGCGAAGCGGATCGAGTCGCGAATCGGGCGGTTCATGAGGGCTCCCTCGGTGGCGGTCGGGGCCGCGGCGCGGCCGTCTCACCGCACTCAACGGAGGGGAGCAATGGAGGTATGAGAAGAGGAGTGTCGACGCACGCCCCCTGGGTTGCCGAGAACCCAGGGGCGCCCCCCAGGCCGCTCAGCGCAGCGGCGTCACCTGCGTGGCCAGGCGGCCCGGGACCACCGCGACGTGCCCCGCGCCCGTCTTCGCGATCGCCGCGTTCAGCACCGGCGGCACGGCGCGCAGCGCCTTGCGCGGCCAGGGCGTCGTCGCGCCGGGCGGGAACAGGCTGAGCGCCTTGTTGCCGCGCGCGGCCAGCGCCGCCTTCCCGTCGCCGTCGGGATCGACCGCCCACAGCTCGAAGAACGTGAACTCCTCGGGCGAGCCGGCCACCGGCTGCACCGTCGGCTGGCCGCCGGTGAAGCGCACCCGCTTCACCTGCGCGCGGGCCTCCTTGCCGTAATTCGCCACCCACCCGTCGGCGACGTACAGCGTCGGGCCGGTGTCGTCGCCGAGCTGCGCCACGAGCAGGCTGCGCACGCCCTGCTCGACCGGCACCTTCACCGGCCCGCTCGCCAGGTGGACGGTCAGATCACCGGGCTCGCCCTTGGCGTCGCCGTAGACGCGCCCGACGGCCTGATCGACCACGCCGTCGCCGTCCAGATCGCCGAACACGCGGCTCGAGGCCATGCGCACCTCGGGCCCCTCGTGCGCGGCGCCGTCGGCCTCGAGGTGCCGTGTGCGCACCATGTACTTGCTGGCGTAGTAGGCGAGGGCCAGCTCGGGCGCGCCGTCGCGATCGACGTCGGCGATCGACAGGTGGGCCAGCTCGTTGCGCGGGCCCTCGTGCCGCCACAGCTCGGTCGCGGCGCCCGTCGCGGGGTCGAGGGCCTGCACCACCAGCGGCGCGTCCAGGAAGCCCCGGCCCAGGCCGCGGCCGACGAACAGCCGCGGCCCCTGCCCCAGATCGCCCGCGACGACGTGGGTGACCACGCCCGGCCCCGTCACCCGCCACAGCGGCTTCGCCGGCGGCGCCTCGGCGGCCGGCGCCGCCCACAGGGCGTCGGCGTCGGCGCCGAGGATCAGGTCGCGCCCGCCGACGGTCACCGCGAAGACGCGATCGCTGGCCGGCCAGGCCGCGGCGGCCTTCGTCGGCGCGGGCGTCGCCGCCGCGTCCACCGCGAGCGCCTTCGCCGGGGGCGCCGCGTCCGCCGCCGCGGGGGGCGCCGGCTTGCTGCACCCCGCCACCACCGCGACGACCAACCCCGCGCGGTACACGGCCCTCATCGGTGCGCGTCCATCAGCTTCGTGAAGCGCTCGAACAGGTAGCCCGCGTCGTGCGGCCCGGGGCTGGCCTCGGGGTGGTACTGCACGCTGAACAGCGGATAGCCGGGGTGGCTCAGCCCCTCGCAGGTGCCGTCGTTCAGGTTGACGTGGCTCACCTGCGCGCCCTCGAGCTTCGCCCCGTCGACCGCGAAGCCGTGGTTCTGGCTGGTGATCTCCACCCGCCCGGTCGCCTCGTCGCGCACCGGCTGGTTGCCGCCGCGGTGGCCGAACTTCAGCTTGTAGGTGTCGGCGCCCAGCGCCCGCGCCAGCACCTGGTGGCCGAGGCAGATGCCGAAGATCGGCACCTGGCCGATCAGCGCGCGCACGTTGTCCACGGCGTACCCCACCGCCGCGGGATCGCCGGGGCCGTTGCTCAGGAACACCCCGTCCGGCGAGCGCGCCAGCACGTCCGCCGCCGGCGTGTCGCCGGGCACCACCGTCACCTCGCAGCCGTGGTCGACCAGCAGGCGCAGGATGTTGAACTTCACGCCGAAGTCGTAGGCCACCACGCGGTACGGCCGCGCGGGCTTCGCGGGGGGCGCGTGCAGCTCCGCCTCGCCGGGCAGCCGCTGCAGGCCCGCCGTCCAGGTGTAGGGCTCGGTGCACGACACCGCGCGCACCAGATCGCGCCCGGTCATCGGCGGCTCGGCCGCCAGCCGCGCCTCGAGGTCGGCGTCGGCCGCGTCGCCGCTGACGATCACCCCACGCATCGCCCCGCGCTCGCGGATGTGCAGCACCAGCGCCCGCGTGTCGATGTCGGCGATGCCCACCACCCCGTTCGCCTTCAGGTAGTCCTCGAGGCTGCCCTCGGCCCGCCAGCTGCTGGGCGCCGGGCAGGGCGCGCGCACGATGAACCCCGCCGCCTGGATGGCCGCGCTCTCGACGTCGCCGGCGTTGACGCCGTAGTTGCCGATGTGGGGGTAGGTCATCGTGACGATCTGCGCCTTGTAGGACGGATCGGTCAGGATCTCCTGGTAGCCGGTCATCGAGGTGTTGAACACCACCTCGCCGGTCGTGGCGCCCCGCGCACCGAAGGCGGCGCCCACGAAGCGCGTGCCGTCCTCCAGCAGCAGGGTCGCCGGTTCGCGCACCAACAGGCTCAAGGCCACCCCTCCCCTCGCTCGGCGGCGTGGGCCACGCGCCCCGCCACCAACGTCCATCGCACGTGCCCCGGCAGGGCCTGCCCCAAAAAGGGCGTGTTCGACGACCGGCTGGCCCAGGCGTCGGCCTCGACGCGCACCCGCGCCGCGGGATCGAAGACGACCACGTCCGCCGGGGCGTCCACCGCCAGCCGGCCGGCGTCCAGCCCCAGGATCCGCGCGCCCGCGGTCAGCGCCTCGACCGCCCGAGACAGGCTCAGCGCGCCCTCGTCCACCAACCGCAGCGTCAGGCCGAGCAGCGTCTCGAGCCCCGCCATGCCGGGCGCGCAGGCGTCGAACTCGACCTCCTTCTCCACCGCGCTCTGGGGGCGGTGCAGGCTGGTCACGGCGTCGATCAGCCCCTCGGCCAGCCCGGCGCGCAGCGCCTCGACGTCGGCCCTCGGGCGCAGCGGCGGGCGCACCCGCAGGCTGGTCGCGTAGCGTTCGGCCACGGCCTCGTCGGTCAGGTGCAGGTGGGCCGCGCCCACCGCCGCGGTCACCGCCAGCCCGGCCTCGCGCGCGTAGCGCAGCGCCCGCAGGCTGCCCGCGGTGCTCACCGGCCCCAGGTGCACCCGCGCGCCCGTCTGCTCGGCCAGCACCACCGCCTGCCAGGCGGCCGCGTCCTCGGCCGCCGCCGGCACGCCCTTCAGGCCCAGCCGCGTGGCCACGGGCCCCTCGTGCATCACCCCGTGCCGCGCCAGCGCGGGCAGCTCGGGCCACACGAAGACCGGCCGCCCCACCCCGCCCGCGTACTCGAGCGCCCGGCGCAGCAGCCCCGCGTCCTCGACGCCGCGATCGCCGTCGCCGAACGCCACCGCGCCGCCCTCGGCCAGGTCGAACATGTCGGTCAGGCGCTCGCCGGCCCGCCCGCGCGTCAGCGCGGCCACCGGCCGGACGTGCACGCCGGCCACCTCGCGGCCCCGCCGCACCAGGTATTCGGTGGCGCCTCGGTGATCGTTCGGCGGCCGCCCGCCCGGCCCGGCGCACAGCGTCGTGATGCCGCCGCGCGCCGCCGCCGCGCCCGCGCTCTGCAGATCCTCGCGGTGCTCGTAGCCGGGCTCGCCCACCTCGACGTGCAGATCGACGAAGCCGGGCGCCACAACGCAGCCGGTCGCGTCCAGGCGCACCGCGCCCGGCCCCGGCGTCGCCTCACCCGGGTGCAGCCCGACGATGCGCCCGTCCAGGATCTCCAGCGTGCCCAGCACGTCCAGGTTCGAGGCCGGGCACACCAGGCGCCCGCCGGTGATCAGGATGCGGTCGCCCACGCTCAGGCCTCCCCGCCGCCGGCGCAGTGATACAGCACCGCCATGCGCACGCTCAGCCCGTTGGTCACCTGATCGAGGATGATCGACTGGGGCCCGTCGGCCACCGCGGGGTGCAGCTCGACGCCGCGGTTCACCGGCCCCGGGTGCATCACCAGGCAGTCGGGCTTCGCCTTCTTCAGCGCGGCGGGGTCCAGGCCGTAGCGCTGCGCGTACTCCCGGTCGCTGGGGAACAGCTCCTCGGCCAGCCGCTCCTTCTGGATGCGCAGCGTCATGATCACGTCGGCGTCGGCCACCGCCTCGTCGCGGCGGGGCGTGGCGCGACAGCCCAGGGCCTCGATGCCGGGCGGCAGCATCGTCGGCGGGCCGCAGACCACCACCTCGGCGCCCAGGCGGCTCAGCCCGACGATGCCCGAGCGGGCCACGCGGCTGTGCGCGATGTCGCCGATGATCGCCACCTTCAGCCCCTCGATCCGACGCTTGTGCTGCCGGATGGTCAACAGGTCGAGCAGGCCCTGCGTCGGGTGCTCGTGCAGGCCGTCGCCGGCGTTCACGATCGAGGCGTCGATGTGCTGGGCCAGCAGGTGCGGCGCGCCCGCCGAGCCGTGGCGCAGCACGATGATGTCGGGCTGATAGGCGGCCAGGTTGCGCGCGGTGTCGAGCAGCGTCTCGCCCTTCACCACGCTGCTCGAGCCGCCGCTGATGTTGAGGGTGTCGGCGCTGAGGCGCTTGGCCGCCAGCTCGAAGCTGCTGCGGGTGCGCGTGGACGCCTCGAGGAACAGGTTGACCACCGTGCGACCGCGCAGGGTCGGCACCTTCTTGATCGGCCGCCGACTGATGCCGCCGAAGCTGTCGGCCAGGTCGAGCAGGCCGACGATGTCCTCGCGCGACAGCCGCGCCAGCTCGAGCAGGTGCCGGCGAATCCTCACCACGCCCCCTCCCGGCCGCGCACGTCGACGCGATCCTCGCCGTCGGTCTCGACCAGGCGCACGCGCACCGACTCGTCGCGCGTGGTCTCCAGCGTCAGGCCCACGAAGTCGGCGTGCAGGGGCAGCTCGCGGTGGCCGCGGTCGACCAGCACCGCCAGCCGCACGTGCTCGGGGCGCCCCCAGTCCATCACCGCGTCCAGCGCCGCGCGCGTGGTGCGCCCGGTGAACAGCACGTCGTCCACCAGGACGATGGCCCGCCCCTGCACCTCGAAGGGCAGCAGCGTGGGCCGCACCTCGGGGATGGCCAGCCCGTCGAAGACGTCGTCGCGGTACAGCGTGATGTCCAGCTCGCCCACCGGCGGCGAGACGCCCTCGGCCTCGGCGATCAGCGCCTGCAGCCGACGCGCCAGGGGCACGCCGCGGGTGCGCACCCCCACCAGCGCCAGCCGCTGCAGATCGGGCGCGCGCTCGATGATCTCGTGGGCCAGGCGGCGGATGGCCCGGCGCATGGCGGTGGCGTCCATGGCCTGGCGCCGATCGACCAGCGTGCCCACGGCGCCCCCTCAGGTGCTGTGGTGGATGCCCTGGAAGAGACGATCCCAGCGGATCTTCTCCCAGGGGCGGCTCAGGGGCGGCCCGCCGTCCCAGCTGAGCCAGATGAACATCGCCTTGCCCTTGATCGACCCGAAGGGCACGAAGCCCCAGAAGCGGCTGTCCTGCGAGTTGCGCCGGTTGTCGCCCATCACGAAGACGTGCCCCTCGGGCACCTTCCAGGGGCGGCGCATCGGCGGCGCGTCGGGCGCGCAGTTGCGGTACTGCGACAGGGGCTCCCAGGTGCGCACGTCGTCCACCCGCGGGCTCATCGGCTCGGCGCCGCCGCAGTGCAGCGCCACGAACGACGTGCCGTCGAGGCGCGCGGCGAACTTGTCGAGGAAGGGCCCGCAGTTGTTGGTCGACGGCTCGCTGCCGCGGTAGTCGTCGTAGGCGTCGAAGCGGCCCTGCGAGGCCTCGGTGGCCAGCTCGCCGTTGACGAAGGCGAAGCCGTTGGGATCCACGTACACCGTGTCGCCGGGCAGCCCCACCACGCGCTTGATGTAGTCCAGCGAGGGATCGCAGGGGTAGACGAACACCACCACGTCGCCCCGCTCGGGCGCGTCCCACTGCCACAACATGCGGTTCACGAAGGGCAGCCGCACGCCGTAGGACAGCTTGTTGACGAACAGGAAGTCGCCCACCGCCAGCGTCGGGATCATCGATCCGGACGGGATGGTGAAGGCCTCGACGATGAAGGCGCGCAGCAGCAGGGCGATCAGCACCGCGACGCCGATCGACTCCACGTACTCGCGGGTGGGGCTCTTGCGCAGGTGACCGAGGCGCTCGTCGACCCGCTCGTCGAGCGTCTTCAGGGCGTCGTACACCGCCGCGACGTCGCTGCCCGCGGTGGCCTGCTCGAGCTTGTCGAGCGCGGCCTGCACCTCGGCGCGGTGCGCCGGATCGATCTTGTGGCCGTGCTTCTTCAGCAGCAGGCGGGCCTGCTTGGCGCCGTGTCGCGCGCGCTTGCGCGCCTTGCCCAGGCGGGCGCGACCGGTCATCTCAGTCCACCTTCAGCACGGCCAGGAACGCCTCCTGGGGGATCTCGACGTTGCCCACCTGCTTCATGCGCTTCTTGCCCGCCTTCTGCTTCTCGAGCAGCTTCCGCTTCCGGCTGATGTCGCCGCCGTAGCACTTCGCCGTGACGTCTTTGCGCAGCGCCTTGACGGTCTCGCGCGAGATGATCTTGTTGCCGATGGCCGCCTGGATGGCGACGTCGTACTGCTGGCGATCGATCACCTTCCGCAGCCGCTCGCACAGCGCCTTGCCGCGCTCGTAGGCGCGCTCGCGGTGCACGATGATCGACAGCGCGTCGACGATCTCGCCGTTGAGCCGCACGTCCAGCTTCACCAGGGCGCCCGGGCGATAGTCGGCCACCTCGTACTCGAAGCTGCCGTAGCCCCGGGTGACGCTCTTGAGGCGATCGAAGAAGTCGAACACGACCTCGCTCAGCGGCAGGTCGTAGTGGATGAGCATGCGGTTGGTGCCGCTGTAGGCGAGCTGCGTCTGGATGCCGCGGCGCTCCTCGCACAGCTTCAGCACCTGCCCGCAGTACTCGGTGGGCACGTGGATGGTCGACCGGATGTAGGGCTCGCGGATCTCGGCGATCTCGGTCGGATCCGGCAGCAGCGCCGGGTTGTCGACCTTCAGCGTCTCACCGTCGGTCGTGTCGACCTGGTAGATCACCGTCGGCGCGGTGGTGATCAGATCCATGTCGAACTCACGCTCGAGGCGCTCCTGCACGATCTCGAGGTGCAGCAGGCCCAGGAAGCCGCAGCGGAAGCCGAAGCCCAGGGCGGCCGAGGTCTCGGGCTCGAAGCTGAAGGCGGCGTCGTTCAGCCGCAGCTTCTCGAGGGCCTCGCGCAGCTGCCCGTAGTCCGACGAGACCACCGGGAACAGCCCCGAGAAGACGACCGGGATGACCTCTTTGAAGCCGGCCAGCGGCTTCAGCTGCGCGCGCTTCGCGTAGTCGACGACCGTGTCGCCCACCCGCGCGTCGCGCACCTCCTTGATGTTGGCGATGACGAAGCCGACGTCGCCCGACACCAGGGCCGGCACGGCGGTGGCGCCCGGCGTGAAGCAGCCCACCTCGAGCACCTCGAACTGCTTCTCGGTGGCCATCGTGTAGATCTTGCTGCCCTTCTCGATCTTCCCGTCGACCACCCGCACCAGGATGATCACGCCGCGGTAGTTGTCGTACCAGCTGTCGAAGATGAGGGCGCGCAGGGGCTCGTCGCTGTGATCCTCGGGCGGCGGCACGTAATCGATCAGCGCCTGCAGCACCGCCGGCACGCCCTCGCCCGTCTTCGCCGAGATGTTGATCGCGATGCTGGTGTCGAGGCCGATGGTCTCCTCGATCTCGGCCTTCACCCGATCGGGATCCGCCGCCGGCAGATCGATCTTGTTCAGCACCGGCACCAGCTCGAGGTCGTTGTCCAGCGCCAGGTAGACGTTGGCCATCGTCTGCGCCTCGACGCCCTGCGAGGCGTCGACCACCAGCAGCGCGCCCTCGCAGGCGGCCAGGCTGCGCGACACCTCGTAGGTGAAGTCGACGTGGCCCGGCGTGTCGATCAGGTTCAGCTCGTAGGTCTGGCCGTCGGCGGCCGTCCAGCTGAGCCGCACCGCCTGCGCCTTGATCGTGATGCCCCGCTCGCGCTCGAGGTCCATGCTGTCGAGGAACTGTTCGCGATGCTCGCGGTCGCTCACGCCGCCGGTCAGCGAGAGGATGCGGTCGGCCAGGGTCGACTTCCCGTGGTCGATGTGAGCGATAATCGCGAAATTACGGACGTTTCGGGGCATGAAGCGCTGGAACCTCAGAAAATCCGGCGCATTCTAGGAACCGGGGTCCGGCAATGCAACCGGCGCCGCGTGGCGGAGGGCCGAGACACCGCGCCGACGGCGCCGCCCGGGGGCCCCAACCGCCGCCGAGCGCTCGGTGCTTCCCGCACACCTGCCTTGACTCCGCCGCCTTTGTGGCCGATGAATGGGGCGTCCCAGCGGATTCCGAGCGATTCCGATGAAGTACGCGTACCTGGCGCTGGCCCTCGCGGTCAGCGGCTGCAGCAGCACTCCGACCAAGAGCGACGCGCCCGCCAAGGGCGGCGACGCGGCCGACGGATCGAGCCGCTACGACCTCAACAACGACGGCGTGCCCGACGTGTGGAAGTTCTTCCGCTCGGTCGAAGGCAAGGACGTCCTGCTCCGCAAGGAGTACGACGTCAACTTCGACGGCAAGGTGGACATCTGGCGCTACTACGGCCTCGCGGGGGCCGTCGAGCGCGACGAGATGGACATGGACTTCGACGGCAAGGTCGACGTCACGGGCTTCTACGAGAACGGCAAGCTGGTGCGCAAAGAGGTCGACATCGACTTCGACCAGAAGCCCGACCTGTTCAAGTACTACGAGGACGGGGCGCTGGTGCGCATCGAGAGCGACACCGACAACGACGGGCGCATCGACTACTGGGAGCACTACGCGGACGGCAAGCTGCTGCGGCGCGGCAGCGACGAGGACGGGGACGGCGAGCCGGATCCGGATCGCTGGCAGGAGACCCGCTGAGCCCCGCTGGCGATCAGCGGTCGGCGATCAGAGGTCGGTGATGAAGCCCCCGTCGGGCTGACCACTCAGCGCCTTGTACTTGCGCTGGAAGTCCCGCGCCTCGGGCATCGACTCGAAGCGCCCCACCCGCACCCGATAGAAGCGGCCCTTGCCCGGCACGTCGGCGAGGATGACGTGCGGCTCGAAGCCCGCGCGCCGGAGCTCGGCCACGAACGCGTCGGCCTCGGCCTTCTCCTTGGCCGCCTTCACCTGCAGCGTCAGCTTGCGCGGCGCCACCAGCGCCGCCTCGGCGGGCGCGTCCGGCTCGGCGGTCGGCGGCTCGTCCTCGTCGGGCGGCGGCGGCAGCGGTGCCTCCTTCTCGGGCGCCGGCGCCGCGATCGGGGCCGCCGCGATCGGCGCGACCGCGATGCGCGGCACCTGCAGCGCCGGGCGGGCTGGGGCCGGCGCGTCCTCCACCACGCGCGCGCGCGGCGCCGGCGTCGGGGCGGCGGGCCGCTTCGCCGGCTGCGCGCGCTTCGTCGGCGGCGCGCGGCCGCGGCCGGCGCCACCACCTCGGCCGGCAGCCGCATCGGCTTGGGCGTGGGCCGCTGGCGCGCCGGGCGCGAGCCGAGCGTGTTGGGGAACAGGAACTCCACCTCGCCCAGCGCCGAGGCCGGGCTCATCGCCGGCTGCGTCGGCTCGGCCGGCACCTCGGCCGCGTCGAGCGTGGCCAGATCGTCGGCCGCGGCCACCGCAGGCGGCGCCTGCCGCTGACCGACCGCGTAGCCCGCCGCGAAGAGGCCGCCCGAGAACACGGTGGTGGCCAGGGCCAGCATCACCACCTGTCGCGGCTCGAGGCGAACCTCGATCTTCTCCCGCATCCGGTCCAGATCGCGCATGGCGCCTCCGTGGGTCTCACCGTTGAGCCCGCCCACATTATCCTACCTGTAAGTCGCCGGTCCAATTCGTGCACCGACGCGCCCGGCGCGGCCCTCGAACCAGGCGCGCACCTCGGCCTCGGCCGGCTTGCCGCGCGGATTGTACCAGCCGGCGTCGTCGTGCCCCGGCCCCCACCAGTTCCAGAACAGCACCCCGGCCAGCGCCGACTCGGCGCCCCACACCCGGCGGAAGGCCTCGAAGCAGCGCCGCTGCTCCTCGAAGTCGATCGTGCGGTTGCCGGTGTAGTCCCAGGGCGAGCGCGCGGCGCCGTCCGTCGCGGGATACCCCAGCTCGGTGAACACCATCGGCCGCCCCACCCGCGCGGCGAAGCCCAGCAGCCGCGCCTTGATCGGCTGCCAGGCCGCCACCAGCTCGTCCACCGTCGGATCCAGCCCCTCGGTCAGCCGGTGGTAGGCCGTCAGCCCGACCAGATCCAGGTCGCGCCAGAAGGGCACGTCGGCGTAGTGATCCCAGTTGGCCGAGTACATCAGCTCGCCGGGGTACACCGCCCGCACGTCGGCGATCAGCGCGCGCCAGCGGTCGACCCGATCCTCCAGCGACGCGAGCTCGCTGCCCACGCTGAACACGTCGGCCCGCTCCTCGGCGGCCAGGCGCGCGTAATGCAGCACGAACGCCCGATAGCTGCGCCACCAGGCGTCCTCGTCGTCCGGCCGCAGCGTGCCCCGCCACTCCCCCACGTCGCGGGCCTCGACCCAGAGGATCGGGAACACCACCACGCGCAGGCCCCGCCCGCGCGCCCGCCGGATGATGCGGCGCACGGATCCGTCGTCCTGCGTCTCCTTCGGATCGGGCGCGATGTGCGAGGCCCGCACGTCCGGCTGCGCCCAGCTGACCACCACCGACAGCACCTCGGCGCCGGTGCCCGCCGCGTGGTCGACCATGCCGTCGAAGGTGAGCCCCTCGGCCGGGTTCTCGTAGTAGGGCGTCAGCGCGATGCCGTCGTAGCGCGGCGCGAGCAGGGCGAGGGCCAGCAGTGCAGTCATCGGGAGCTCGGCGGGATCGGCCGCCGGCGCGGCGGGCGCATCAGACCTCGAACAGCGGGCCTTCGGCGGCCATGCGCACCTCGAGGGGCTCGTCGCGGGTCTCGGCCTCGGCCCAGGCGAGCTGCTCGTCGAGGAAGGCGTCGTCGTGCACCGGATCGTGGTGGAAGAAGTACAGGGTGCCCACGTTCGCGGCGCGCGCGACGCGCAGGGCCTCGCTGAAGGTGCTGTGTCCCCAGCCCACCCGGCCGCCGCGGTACTGGGCCTCGGTGTACATGGCGTCGTAGATCAGCGCGTCGGCGTCCTGCGCCAGCGACACGACGTTGGGATCGGGCGGGCCGCCGGCGGGATCGTGCTCGGTGTCGGTGGTGTAGACCAGGGACCGACCGCCGTACTCCACGCGCAGGCCGAGGCAGCCGTTGGGGTGGTTCATCGGCGCGGTGCGCACGGTGACGCCGTCCCCCAGCTCCACCCCGATCCACGGCTCGATCTCGTGGAAGCTCAGATCGCTGCGCATGATCGACAGCGGCACGGGGAAGTTCGGATCGGTCATCTGCCCTTCGAGCACCGCCTGCAGGCCGCGATCGCCCTTGCGCTCGCCGTAGATGCGGAAGCGGTTGCCGGGCACGAAGGCCGGGGTGAAGAAGGGGATGCCCTGGATGTGATCCCAGTGCAGGTGACTCAGGAAGAAGTCGGCCTCGACCGGCCCGCCCGCCGCCATCAGCGACTGCCCCAGGCAGCGCAGGCCGGTGCCGCCGTCGAGGATGATCAGCCGCTGCCCGCAGCGGACCTCGATGCACGGGGTGTTGCCGCCGTATCGCACCGTGGCCGGACCCGGCGACGCGATACTGCCTCGTACGCCCCAGAAGCGGAAGCGCAGCCCCGCGTGAACTGCCGAGTGAGAGGACATCGGGGCGAGTATAACCGAGCCCGCAACCGGCGCAAACCCGTGGGTCTTCTGCCGGCGCGTCGGACGTGGCAGAGTGCGCCCATGCGTCGCGTCGCCCTGCTCACGTTGGCCTTCGGCCTCGGCCTGTGCGCGAGCGCGCAGGGCCGGCCGCCGATCGTGGACGTCCACGTCCACACGAGCCCCCGCTACTACGGCGAGGTGCTCGACGTGCTCGCCGCCACCGGGGTCACCCGCTTCGTGAACCTGTCGGGGGGCAGCGTCGGCGACGGGCTCGAGGAGTCGCTCGCGGCCGCGGCCCAACACGACGGCCGCGTGCTGGTGTGCGCGAACGTGCAGTGGCGCCACTTCGCCCGCCCCGACTTCGGCGCCGAGCAGGCCGCGCTGCTCGAGCAGGCGGCGGCCCTCGGCGCCCGTTGCCTGAAGATCCCCAAGGCCCTGGGCCTGGGCGTGCCCGATCCCGATCGGCCCGATCGCTACCTGGCGGTCGACGACGCGCGGCTGGATCCGATCTGGGCGGCGGCCGGGCGCCTGAAGCTGCCGGTGTTCATCCACACCAGCGATCCCAAGGCCTTCTGGGAGCCGGTGACGCCCGCCAACGAGCGCTACGCCGAGCTGAGCGTGCACCCGAACTGGTCGTTCCACGGCCCGCAGTTCCCCAGCCGAGAGGCGCTGTTGGCGGCGCGCGACCGGGTGATCGAGCGGCACCCCGGCACCACCTTCATCGGGGTGCACCTGGCCAACAACCCGGAGGATCTGGAGGCCGTCGACCGCACCCTGAAGGCGCACCCCAACCTGTTCGTGGACGTCGCGGCGCGGGTGCCCGAGATCGGCCGGCACGACGCCGAGCGCACCCGCGCCTTCTTCGTCGAGCACCAGGATCGCATCCTGTTCGGCACCGATCTGGGCTACGGGCGGCAGCTGATGCTGGGGTCGGTGGGCACGAACACGCCGCGGCTGCCCGACCTGTTCCTGTTCTACGCCGACCACTTCCGCTTCTTCGAGACGGCCGAGCGGCAGATCCCCCACCCCACGCCCATCCAGGGCGAGTGGCGCGTGGACGCCATCGACCTGCCGCCCGCCGTGCTGCGCAAGATCTACGCGACGAACGCGCTGAAGCTGCTGTGGGGTGAGGACGCGCCGGGCGAGGTCGACGCGGAGGCGCTGCTGACCGCGCCGGGGCTGTCCGAGCTGTTCTAGGATCCGGGCTGTTCTAGGACGCGACCCGCTCGACCGACGACACGCCCTCGATGCGCTCGATCATGCGCATCACGCGGTTCAGCTGGTCGAGGTCGTTGACCAACACCGTGAAGTTGTTGACCGCGCGCCGGTCCGGCGTGGTCTTGCAGTTGACCGCCGTGATGTTCACGCCCGCGTTGTGGAACGACTGGCTCATGCTGGCCAGCAGGCCGGGCGTGTCGGCGCTGAAGACGCGGATCTCGACGGGGCGCACCTGCCGCGTGCTGGTGTCCCAGTGGACGTCCACGCGCCGCGCCGGATCGTAGTCCAGCACCCGGGGGCAGTCCTTGCGGTGGATGGTGACGCCGCGACCGCGGGTGACGAAGCCCACGATCTCGTCGCCGTTGACCGGCGCGCAGCAGTTGGGGAAGTGCAGCGCGACGCCCTCGAGGCCGTCGACCGTGATGCCGCCCTTCCCCTTGGGCAGCACCTTCTTCATCAGCCGCTTGAAGGCCGACTCGCGCGCCTCGGGCGGCACCTCCTTGGGCCCGCTCGACAGCTTGTCCTCGGGCAGCAGATCCGGCAGCAGCTGCTGCACCTGCGCCTTGCCGTAGCCGAGGGCGACGAGCATCTCGCGCTCGTTGTTGAACTTCAGCTTCTCGAGCGCCGCCTCGATGCGCCCGGAGCGGCGCAGCTTGTTCAGGCCCACGCCGTAGCGCTTCAGCTCCTTCTCGAGCAGCTCCTGCCCGATCTGGTGCGACCGCGCGTTCTCCTCCTGCCGCACGAAGGCCCGGATCTTCGTCGCCGCCCGGCCCGTCTTGACGAACTTCACCCAGTCGGGGTTGGGCTTGCTGCCCTTCGTCCGCAGGATCTCGACCACGTCCCCGTTCTGCAGGTTGTGCCGCAGCGACACCTGCGTGCCGTTCACCCGCGCGCCGGTGCACTCGTGCCCCAGATCGGTGTGGATGGCGTAGGCGAAGTCGACCGGCGTGGCCCCCCGCGGGAAGGCGCGCACGTCGCCCTCGGGGGTGAAGACGTAGACCTCGTTGGCGAACAGGTCGACCTTCACCGTCTCCATGAAGTCGGTGGGATCGGTCAGGTCGCGCTGCCACTCGAGCAGCTGCTTCAGCCAGGCGAAGCGGTGATCGGCCCCCTTGCTGGTCAGGCCGTACTGCCCCTCCTTGTAGGCCCAGTGCGCCGCGACGCCCAGCTCCGCGGTGCGGTGCATGTCCAGCGTGCGGATCTGGATCTCGATGCGCTCGGCCTCGGGCCCCAGCACCGCGGTGTGCAGCGACTGGTAGCTGTTGTCCTTGGGCAGCGCGATGTAGTCCTTGAAGCGCCCCGGCACCGGCTTCCACAGGCTGTGCACCAGCCCCAGCGCCTCGTAACACTCGGCCACCCGGTCGACGATGATGCGGAAGGCCAGGATGTCGAACAGGTGGTCGAACTCGCGGCCGCTGGTCTTCAGCTTCTGGCGGATCGACCAGAGGTGCTTCGGCCGGCCGGTCACCTCGGCCTTGATGGCGTGCCCGGTCAGCTCGCCGCGCAGCGCGCCGATCACCCGCTGGATGTAGGCCTCGCGCTCGCTGCGCGTCTTCGCGATGCGATCGGCCAGCGCCCGATACTCTTCTGGATA
Organism: Myxococcales bacterium; assembly: GCA_020633465.1. Classification (GTDB taxonomy): domain Bacteria; phylum Myxococcota_A; class Bradymonadia; order UBA7976; family UBA1532; genus JACKDN01. The sequence continues at coordinate 115,560 of JACKDN010000015.1, read as the reverse complement.
CAGGTACTTGAAGCTCAGATCTTCGAGCTCGGTCTTGATCCAGTTGATGCCCAGCCGGTTGGCCAGGGGCGCGTAGATGTCCAGCGTCTCCTTGGCGATGCGCCGCTGCTTGTCCTCGCGCAGGTGGGTCAGCGTGCGCATGTTGTGCAGGCGGTCGGCGAGCTTGACCAGGATGACCCGCAGATCGCGGCTCATCGCGACCAGCATCTTGCGGAAGTTCTCGGCCTGGGCCTCTTCGGCGCTGTGGAAGTTGATCTTCTCGAGCTTGGTCAGGCCTTGCACCAGGAAGGCGATGTCCTGCCCGAACTGCGCCTCGATCTCGTCGACCGTGGCGACCGTGTCCTCGACCGTGTCGTGCAGCAGCGCCGCCACCACCGAGGCGGTGTCGAGGCGCAGCTGGCTGACGATGTGGGACACCTCGAGGGGGTGGACGAGGTAGGGCTCGCCGTTGCGGCGCGTCTGCCCGCGGTGCGCCTGGGCGCTGAACACGTAGGCGCGCCGCACGAGATCCGCGTCCGCGGCAGGGTGGTGCTCCAGGAGCGCGTCGATGACGTCGTCGAGCCTTACCATCGGGCCTTCGCCGGTCGTCTGGGCAGCCGCCATGATACACGAGGCCGCCCGGAAAACGTTCTCCGCGCGTCGCCGCGCCTGCCGCTCAGCCGGCCTCGGCGCGCAGCGCCTCGATCGTTCGACGCCGGCCCGCGGCGCGCAGCTTCGCGGCCCGGTAGATGGCGGCCAGGTCGTCGACCGCCGCGTCGAGCGCGTCGTTGACGACGACGTAGTCGAAGGACGCCGCCTGGGCCAGCTCGCGGCGCCCGGTGGCCAGGCGCCTCTGGATGCGCCCCTCGTCCTCGGTGCCCCGCGCCCGGAGGCGGCGCTCGAGCTCGGCCCAGCTCGGCGGCAGCAGGAACACGCTGACCGCGGCCGGCTCGGCCTTGCGCAGGTTGCCGGCCCCCACCACCTCGACGTCGAAGAGCAAATCGTGCCCCACGCTGCGCGCCGCCTCGACGGTCGAGCGCGCGGTGCCGTACAGGTTGCCGGCGTACTCGGCCCACTCGAGGAAGCCGCCGTCGCGCGCCACCGCCTCGAAGGTGGCGCGATCGACGAAGTGATAGTGCACCCCGTCCACCTCGCCCGGGCGGGGTGACCGCGTCGTGTGGCTGACCGACAGCTTCAGCGCCGGATAGCGGGCCCGCAGCCGGGCGCCGACCGCCCCCTTGCCCGTGCCGCTGCACGCGGCCAGGATCAGCAGCACCATCCGGCTACTCCACGTTCTGGATCTGCTCGCGGAAGCGCTCGAGCTCGCCCTTCAGCTCGACGACGGCGGCGCTCAGCTCGACGTCCTGCACCTTGCTGCCCACCGTGTTGGCCTCGCGCAGCAGCTCCTGGCAGAGGAAGTCGAGGCGGCGCCCGACCCCGTCGGCGGCGTCGCCGTCGAGCAGGGCGCGCGCCTGCGCCAGGTGACTGTCGAGGCGGGCGAGCTCCTCGGCCACGTCGGTGCGCTCGGCGAACACCGCGACCTCGTGCAGCACGCGCCCCGCGTCGACCTCGACGTCCAGATCGGCCAGCAGCGCGCGCAGGCGCTCGAGCAGCCGGTTGCGGTAGGCCTGCGCCTGCTCGGGGGCGCGCGCGGCCAGCCGCACCCGCCAGCCCTCGAGGCGTTCGAGGTGCCCCACCAGGGTGTCCGCCAGCGCCACCCCCTCCTGCGTGCGCATCGCCACCAGCGACTCGACGGCGGCGTCCACCGCGGGCCCGAGCGTGGCCTCGATCTCGCTGGCGTCGAGCTCGGCGCTCACCGTGCGCAGCACCCCGGGCCAGGCCCCCACCTTGCCGGTGTCGAGCCCGTCGGGCAGCTGCAGCGCCTCGGCCAGCTGGCGGTGCGCGGCGACCACCCGCCGCGCCAGGGGCAGGTCGAGGACGACGTCGGTCAGCCCGCCGTCGCCGGCGCCCACCGCCGAGACGGCGACGTCCACCCGGCCGCGCTCGACGCGGGCGGACACCCGGCGGCGCACCAGGGGCTCGATCGACGACAGCTCGCGCGGCAGGCGGGTCTTCAGGTCGAGGAAGCGGTGATTGACGGAGCGGATCTCGACGGCGTAGCGGACGCCCGCCAGATCAGCGGCGGCGCGGCCGAAGCCGGTCATGCTGCGGATGGCCATGGCGGGCGTCTACCACAACGGCGCGGCGCCCAAAAGGGTGGCGCGGCGTCGGCGGACGGATCAGCGGTCGTTGTGGGCCAGGCGCGGCCGCTCGTCGGGCCGGACGGCGCGATCGCCGAAGCCGAAGAAGGCGGCCATGCGGCGCACCGACTCCTGGGCCTGGGCGCGCTGGCGCAGGCGGCTCTGCAGCGAGGGCATCGGCAGCGCCTGGATGGCCGCGTCGAGATCCTGCAGATCGTCGTCGGCGTGGGCCGGCGAGGTGACGAAGGCGGCGGCGAGGGCGAAGGCGAGGACGGTGCGCATGGAGACCTCCCGGGTGAGCGACGGATGTAAGCTAACACCTACATCTCGCACACTCAACCACGAAGTGCGCAAGCTCGGCTCAGCGCACCGCCGGCGCCCGCCCGAAGGTGTCCAGCACGCGCGCCCCGGCCTCGGCGCGCCGCGCCGTCCACACGAGCGCGCTGCCCGCGCCGGCCGCGAAGACCGCCGGCTTGGGCACGCCGGCGGGCCCGTCGATCATGAAGAAGCGATCCCCCCGGCGCAGGAAGCGGCGCAGCGTGCCGGTGGTCGCGGTCCCCTGCTCGCCCAGCACGAGGCCGTCGCGCGCGCCCGCGATTTCCAGGGCGCGCGCCATCGCGGCGCGGTCGCCGTCGCCCACCGAGGCCAGCACCAGATCCCCCGCTGGCGTCCGCCCCAGGCCCACCGCCGGCATGCCCGAGCGCCCGCGCGCGCCCTCGGCCGGCCGCCCGTCCTCGAGCAGCGCCGGCCCCTGCACCACGACCGACCAGCCGTCCAGCGCCGCCAGCGGCCCCTCGCCCAAGCGCCCCACCCAGGACGCCCCCGCCTCGTCCACCGCGAAGCTGGGGATGCCCGGCTGCGCGGGGCGCCAGGTGCGCCGCGCCGCGACCATGCCGTAGGGCGAGCGCGCCGCCCGCAGGCCGACCTCCATCCACGCCACCGGCAGCCCCTCGAGCCCCACCTCGGCCAGGGGCACGCCGGTCGCCGGCCGCGGCTCGGCCAGCCCCGGCACCAGATGCGGCCGCAGCCGATCGCCGTCGAGCAGCGTCACCCGCACCTGGCCCCGCCCGCCCGTGCGCGCCGGCGTCAGGAAGGTGCGCGCGACCGTCGGCACGCCGTCGGTCTCGGCGACGGTCTGCCAGATCCCCTCCCCCGGCGCCCAGGCGGGCGTGCGATCGGCGACCGCGGCGGGCATGTCGGCGGCGCGCACCAGGTAGAAGAAGTCGCGGGCGTCCGTGCCCAGCCAGCGGCCCCGGCGATAGTCCATCGCCCGCGCGCCCGCCTGCGGCGCCAGCCCGCCGGCGCCGTCCGATCGGTAGAACTCCACGCCCGTGTGCCCCGGGTTCATGTCCAGGTGCAGCGCGAAGCGCACCCCGGCCCGCTTCATCGCCTCGCCGAGGCGCTCGGCGCTCGTCGCCTTCGACCAGGCGTAGATCAGCACCCCCTCGCCGGTGACGCCCACCGCCGAGCGCGGCGTCTGCGCCTCGTCCAGCTCGGCCACCAGCTCGCCCCAGTGCCGGGCGCGGGTGGGGTTCACGACGCCGTCGGCGATCAGCGGCGGCAGGTTCTGCCGCAGGCTCACCCAGGGCGCGTGCAGCGCGGCGGTGTCCCACAGGCCGAAGCCCGCCCGACCGTCCGCGTCCACCGCCACCGTGCCCAGGCCGGGCTGGGGCTCGACCAGCACGCGGCCGTCCTCGATGGTGCCGAAGGCGCCGTGCTCGGTCTTGAAGCCGCCGTTGAACGCCGCCACCAGCCGGGCTCGGTGCGCGTCGGCCACGCGCCCGCTGCCGCGCGCGCCGGTGGTCGACCGCGGGTGCCGGGTGCCGGCGACGAAGTGCAGGCCCAGCCGGGCCATGTCGAAGGCGAACAGGTGGGTGCGCACGTAGGGGCGCGCGGGGTCCACCCGCAGGAAGGTGCGCCGCACGGGCGGATCGTCCTCGCCCGCGAAGGCCTCGACCGGCACCCAGCGCCCCTCGCCCGGCAGCCCCTTGTTGCCCCCCAGCGGCAGGTCGGGGGGCGGCCAGCCGGCCGCGGCCAGCGCGTCGACGTGGGGGGCGACGGGCAAGCGATCCGCCGCGGTCGGGAACAGCCGGTGCCGCTGCCGACGCAGCCAGTCGGTGGCGCGGAACAGCACCTCCTCGACCGCCATCACGCGCGCGACGCCCACCACCGCCGACTGCCGCAGGGTGTCGGCCAGCAGGCCGAACACCTCCTGCTGCGGCGGGGCGCCGCGCTGCAGCTGCGCCGCGCCGGGCGGCTGCAGCGTCCCGGTGTCCAGATCGGCGTCCAGGGTCGCCCCCTCGTCGAGCGCCAGCGTCAGGCCCGCCGCGGTCAGCTGCCCGCTGAGGGCCTTCGAGGGGTGCGCCAGCACCAGATCGGTGCGCGCGGGGCCGTCCCAGGTGCCGTAGGTCTGGCGGGCGGCCAGGGCCGCCACCGCGCGGGTGGGCCGCCCGGCGTCGGCCGGCAGCCAGCTGCGGCCGAAGTCCAGCACCACCACGCCCTGAAAGCGGCGGCCCACGCGGGTGCCGTACAGCACGCGGCGATCGGTGGCGTCGAGCAGCAGCTCGTCACCCGCGGGCGTGCGGGTCACGTTCGTCGGCGAGCCGACGACGACCGGGATGCCGACCGACGACAGGCGCAGGCGCAGCGCGAAGAGGTCGCGATGCGGACCGTCCTCGGGGGCCGCCGTGAACCAGGCGACCGCCGGGCTGCCCACGCCGAGGGGCGCGTCGGCCGTCGGCACGAGGCGCAGAGCGGCGTCCTCGACCGCCAGGCCGTGCCGATCCCGCACCAGCGCGGCGACGTTGCGCACGGCGTCGGGCCCGAAGGCCTCGCCCTCGGTGGGCGCCGGCGCGAAGCCGTCCGGGGGCACGCGCCCCGCGCGCAGGGCCGTCAGGCCGACCCCGATCAGCAGGGCCAGGCCCAGCAGCGCCGCCTTACGGGCGAGCAGCGCGCGCCACATGGCGGTCCCTCGGGCGGCGGCCCCGGATCAACCCAGGCTCTCGAAGAAGGGGACGTCGACGAAGCGGATCCGCGGCGCGTGCCCGCGCAGGCCCACCTCGTGGTCGTACAGCAGCGACGCCAGGCGCGCGCCGTCGACCAGCCGCACCGCCGCCTGGTCGCCGCCGCCCGCCGCGTCGTGCGCCTCGTCGGTGAAGTCACCCAGCGTCATCACGAGGCCGGCGTCCGCGCCGAATTGCGCCAGGCTGGCCCGCAGCCGGCGCACCGTGTCGGGGCCGATGTTGCTCCACGCCTGGCGGGCCACCACCGCCAGCCGGCCGCCGGCGGGCTCGGTGACGGTCAGCGCGACGGTGCCGCCGCTCTGCCGGTGCACGACCTCGACGTCGCGATGGCCCAGCTGCTCGAGCAGCATCACGATCACCTGCTCGAAGGCGACGTCGGACAGCTCGGCGATGCGGGCCAGCACGTCGCGCTGCACCAGCTCGCGCAGCTCGGCCAGCGCCCCCTCGATGGACTGCTCGAGCGCCAGGTAGCGATCGGACAGGCCCCAGCGCGTCAGCGCGACCTCGCCCGCGTACTGCACGACGAAGGGCGGGCGCAGGCCCGCGGCGCGCCGCCGCGCGTTCTCGGCCAGCAGCGCGGCGCGCAGCCCGGTCGGCGGCTGATCCTCGGCCTCGGCCACCGCCTCGGTGAGCGCGTCGATGTGCAGGGGCGCCCCCTGCGCCTCGAGCGCGTCGTGCGCGGCCCGCACCAACGCCTCGGTGGCCCGCACCACCGGCAGGACCGGCGCGCGGCGCTCCTCGCCGGCCGGCCGCGGCTCGGCGTCCGCGCGCCGCTCGGCGTAGGGGGCGGGCTCGCCGCCGTCGGACCGCCGGGCGGCCAGCCGCCGCCGCAGCGCCGCCTTGGGGTCGTCCTCGACGACGGCCGCGGGCGCGGGCGCGCTCGAGGGCAGCTCGGCCGGGGCGCGTCGGCGCCCGCCTCGGCCTCGGCGGGGCGCGCGCTGCGCCGCCGGCGCCGCAGCCGATCCGCGATGCGCGCCTTCGCGTCCGGCGCCTCGTCCGGGGCCTCGTCCGGGGCCTCGTCGTCCGCCGCCGGCTCGGCGTCCGCCTCGCCGGCCGAGGCGGCCTCGTCGGCCAGCTCGGCCTCGGCGCGCCGATCGTCGCGCCCCCCGCCGCCGACGCCGCCCGCGCCGCCGCGGCGCCTCGTCGGCCTCGTCGCTGGCGCCCTCGGCGAAGGCGTCCTCACCGTCGTCGTCGTCGTCCGCGCTCTGCTGGCCGACCACGGCCTCGGCCGTCGCCTTGACCTTGTCCCACAGCCGCCGCCGCAGGGCCGCGCGGTCGACCGAGTCGAGCAGCTCGGCGGCGTCCTCGACGCTGGTGGGGGCGGCCGGCGCGTCGCCGGCCATGTCGATGGCGCGGGGACGGCGACGGCGGCGACGCCCGCCCCGTCCGCCGTCGCGCTCCTCGCCGTCGCCGTCGCCGTCCCCCTCTTCCTCGTCGCCGGCGGGCTCGCCGAGGCCGAAGATGCCCCGGCGCACCTCGCGCACGTCGGGGGCGTCGAGCAGCGCCGCGCGCAGGGCGTCGACGTCGGTGGACGGATCGGACAGCAGGTCGCCGTCGGCGGCGGCCCGCAGGATGCGGCGCAGGTTCAGCGGCCGTCCGGCGTCCCGCAGGACGCGCCGCGCGACCTCGCGCAGGCCGGCAGTGGTGGTGGTCATCGGTCCTCGCACCGGTCTCGGGTGGTCGATCCGCGCCAGCCTATCGGCGCGGACGGGGCCCGGCAACTTCGGCCGGACGCGGACGGCGGCTCCGATCGCGAAGGGGGCGCCCCGCGCCCGAACGTGCGACGATGCGCCGGTGGACACCCGCGTCACCGGCTTCGATCCGCCCCCCGGGGGCCCGCTGGCCCTCGGCCTGCGCCTGGTCGCCCCCCGGCCGGGCGCCGGCGCGCTGACCGCGCGCCTGGGCGACGCGATCGTCGAGACCGATCCCCTGCCCCTCGCCCGCCTGCGCCGGCGCCTCGTCGCGGGGCTGCAGGCGGTGCTCGAGCACCACGGCCACGCGACGCTGCCGCCGCGCTTCGCGCTCGACGCCCGCGGCCGGCGGACGCTGCGGCTGAGCCGCCGCGGCGCGGCCTGGAGCCTGGCGGTCGTCGATCGCACCGGACACGCCGTCGAGCCCGCGATCACCGCCACGCTGGGCCAGATCGCCGAGGCGATCGAGGCCTGGCTGGCGCGGCTCGGCGGCGCGGGCCCCCTGCGGCGCCGGGCCGTGCGCCTCGCGGCCTGGGCGGCCGCGCTCGACGCCGGGCGCGTGGTCCTCGACGCCACGCCGCTGGGGGCCGGCGCGCCCCCGCAAGCGGGCCCGCCCGCCGAGGTCGAGCCCCTGCCGGTCGCCGCGCTGCGCCACCTGGCCTACCGTCGCGTCTGGCGTCGCGAAGCGCCGGGCCTGGGCGCCGTCGCGCAGGCCGGCGACCAGCTGCTCGTGCACGACGCCGACGGGCTGCGCGCGCTCGATCGGCGCACCGGAGACGCCCGCTGGCGCCGGCCGGACCTTCACCCGGCCCCCGCGCCCGCCGGCTACGCCCTCGACGCCGACGGCCGCCTCGTGGCCTACGCGCCCGCCACCGGCGACGTGCGCTGGCGCGCCCCCCTGCCCTCGGCCGGGCTGCACCGCGTGGTCGAGGTGGACGAGCGCGTGCTGCTCGTCGGGCACGACCACCGCGTCCACGCGCGGGACGCGCGGGACGGCGCCGCGCGGTGGCGCTTCGCCACCTTCCACGGGGCCGTCACCGCCTGCGTCGGGGCGGGGCCCCGGCTGTGGCTGACCGGCGAGGACGGCTTCGTGCACGGGCTGGGCGCGCGCGACGGCCAGCCGCGCTTCCGGGCGCCCCTGGGCGGCGAGCCGGCGGGGCCGCCGCGCCCGACCGCGCGCGGGCTGCTGCTGCTGCGCCACGACAGCGGGGCCCTCACCGACAGCGCGCTGCTGCTCGATCCCGACACCGGCGCCCCGCGCTGGACCCGGGCGCTGGCGGGGGCGGCGGCGGCCGTCGCGGTCGACGACGACCACGCCTACGTGGTGGTGGACGAGGGGCTCGACGGCTGGCTGTGCGCCCTCGACCTGAGCGACGGCGCGCTCCGCTGGCGCGCCGCCCTCGAACCGGTGGGCGTCCGCCCCCGCCTGACGCTGCACCGCGACGCGATCTACCTCAAGCTGACCGACGGCCGCGTGCAGGCCCACGCCCGCGCCGACGGGCGCCTGCGCTGGTCGGCGCCCGCCGACGACGACGATCTCGCGCTCACGGCCAACGCGCCCATCGTGGCCTGCCGCGGGCTGCTGCTGGCGCCGGGCACCGCCGTCCGCGCGCTCGATCCACGCGACGGCCGCGTGGTGCACACGCTGGACTGCGGCGAGCTGGTGCCGCGCTGGATGCACGTCTGGCCCGAGGGCGACGTGGCCATCGCCGAGGACGACGCCGTCGCGCTGTACCTGCTGGGGGGGCACCTGGCGCTCGTCGCGTGACGGCGCCCGCGCGGCTCAGACGCCCAGGAAAAGGCGCTTGCCGAAGGCCACCGACAGATCCGCCTCGAAGATCTTCCGCGCCGCCGACTCGATGTCGTAGGGCACCCGGTGGTACTCGAAGCTGCGCGCGTCCGTGTCGAAGACGCCGCAGCAGGCCCGCGTGTCGTAGTCGCGCGGCTGGCCCACGCTGCCCACCGTCACGATGTACTTGCGATCGGCCGCCAGCGAGAAGCGCGTCTTCAGCACCTCCTCGGCGTCGCGCGCGTCGAAGCTGAAGCTCTTGCACAGGTGCGAGTGGCCGATGAACGTGACCGCCGCCTGCGCCTCGTGCGCGGCCACGACGTCGCGCATCTGATCGAGCACGAAGATGTACTCGAAGGCCTCGAGATCCAGCGGCGAGCCGTGGCAGAAGGCCAGATCGCCCAGGGTGGCGCGGTAGGGCAGCCCCTCGAGCCAGGCCATGTTGTCGGACGACAGGACGCTGGCGTGCCAGTCGAGCGCCTCGCGCGCCGCCGCCCGGTAGTAGCTGTAGTCCATCCGCCCGCAGACCGCGGCGTCGTGGTTGCCCAGCACCGTGACGTCGGCGTGCTGCCGCACGAGATCGCAGCACTCGTCGGGCTGCGCGCCGTAGCCCACCACATCTCCCAGACAGGCCAGGTAGTCGAGATCGAGGCGATCGTACAGGCGCAGGATCGCCTCGAGCGCCTCGAGGTTCGCGTGGATGTCCGAGAAGATGCCGATGCGCATGTGCCTCGCAGGGGACGCGGGTGCGCCGCGCCCTTCGTGTCTACTTGCCGTCCAGGCCGTCGAGGTCGACGTCCGTCTCGATGTCGCCCAAGCTGGCCCCCGGCCCCAGGTCGACCGACTCGAGCGCCTCTTCGAAGTCCGGCCCCAGGCCATCGGGCCCGGCCGCGGCGAAGGCGTCCGCCAGGCGCTCGGTGAAGTCGGCCGCGTCGCCGAAGCTGGCCTCGCCCATGCGCTCGAGCGCCGTGGTGAGGCAGGCCTTGACCTTCGCGTCCTCGTTCTGCGCGCGCGCCGCCGACAGCGCGCCCCGCGCGTCGGCCCCCAGCAACGCCAGCGCGTACGCCACGCGCCCGTCGGGGTCGCCGTCGCGCGCCACCTGCCGCAGGGCCGGGTTCAGGATGCGGCGCCCCATGCGCGCCGCGGCCCGGGCCAGGATGGGCCACACCGGCTCGTCCGCCCCCGGCAGCAGCGCCAACAGCGGCGCGGCGGCCCGCTCCGAGCGGATCTCGGCGAGGAAGAGCGCGCTGGCCAGCGCCAGGCTGATGCGCCGCGAGCGCAGCCCGCTCAGGAACGCCGTCTCGAAGGCCGGCCCCTGCGACAGGGCCGCGGGCACCACGGCCAGCAGCTCTTCGCGGCTCATCGACTTGATCGCGTGGAACAGCGCCTCGACGAACACCGCGTCGCCCCGCGCCAGCAGCGCCAGCGCCGCGTCGCGCCGCTGCTCGCGGTCCTCGAGCAGGTTGACCAGATCGGCGTCGGTGAGCTCGGTCAGCTCGCCCTCGTCGGCCAGCTCGATGGACGCCTCGTCGGGATCGAGCTCGATGGCCTCGCCGCCCTGGGCGGCCTCGCGCGCCCGCTCCATCGCCTGCGCCGCCAGCTCCTCGATCTCCTCGTCCACCCGCAGGTCGAGCTCCTCGGCCAGCGCCAGCAGCTGCTCCCAGTTGTCCCAGATGTCGAGGGCGTCGAGGTTGTTGGGCTTCAGGTTCAGGCTGACCTCGGCGAAGTTCGCCAGCGAGGTGCGCAGCAGCCCCGCCGAGCTGTCGGCCAGCCCCAGGTCGATGGCCCGCTGCCGCATGTGCGGCTCCATCGACAGGCCGAAGGCGAGCGCGCCCTCGACCACGCGCCGGGTCATGGCGTCGAACCACACCAGCGGGAAGGACTTGACGCCCACCAGATAGTCGCGACGCTCGGGGGCGCTCCAGTACGACAGGATGCCCAGCGCCAGGCGGGCGTCGGCCGCCGACGCGATGGTCTCGAAGCTGTTGCGGCGGAAGTTGTGCTTCAGGCGCCCCAGCACGTCGTAGCCGTCGGCCTGCACCGCGGCCCGGGCGCCCGCGGCGTCCACGCCGCCCGCCTCGACCACGCGCTCGAGCTGGGCCCGCGCCGCGGTGACGTTCGCTTCGAGCGGCGAGCGCAGGTGCCGGCGGCCGTGGAAGGCGCCGTCGGGCGCGTGGAACGCGACGTCGACCGCGAAGTTGCTGGCCAGCGCGTCGAGCACCTCGCGGTGGGCGGGGCTCTGGTGGTCGAGCGGCCACAGGACGTGATCGACGGGCTCGCGCTCGGCGTCGAGCCGCACCAGCAAAAGCGACATCACCGGTCCGGGCCGGGGCTGGTGCAGCTGGAACCACACGCGCGCCTCGTCCTCTTCGAAGCGCGTCGCGCGCGCCGGATCGAGCTTCACGTGCAGGCGTACGCCGTCCTCGGTGCGCTCGACGTACGCCGCGCGGCCGGCCGCCTTGCCGTCGTCGAAGGCCGGGCCGGCGGGGCGCCGCGGCGCCGCCACCTCGTCGGCGGCCACCACGTGCGTGGGATCGTCCTGGGCGGGCTCCGCCGGCGCGTCCAGCGACCACTGCGCGTCCACCGACTCGTCCCAGCCGGCGTCGTCGTCCGAGGCGGGCACCGGAGGCGGCGGAGGCGCCGCCGAGCCCGCGCCCAGGATCTCGGCCAGCAGGCCCTTGCCGGGCAGGGGGGGCGTGGCCGGCGCCGGCGGGGCCGAGACGTCGGCCGAGGCGACGGCCTCGAGATCCACGCTCTCGACGGCGAAGTCGATCGACGCGGCGTCCTCGTCGTGGGTCTCGGGCAGCGGCGGGCCCGGGGGCTCCGACGCCGGGGGCGACACGGGCGGCGGGGGCGGCGGCGCGGAGGGCTCGGCGTCGCCCGCCGCGCCGACGAGGGGCAGGCCGGCCGAGGCCGGCGTCGGCCGGCGGGGCACCGGCGGCAACCCGCGCGCCGGCGTCGGCGCGGTCGGCGCCGCGTGGGCCGTCTTCGCCGGGGCGGTGGCTCCGTCGGCCAACGCGTCGCGCAGCTCCTCGGGGCCCACCACGAGGGTGGGATCCAGCGCGTAGGGGGGCAGCGCGACGCCCGGATCGCCGGCGATCTCGGCGATGAGCGCGGCCCGCGCCTGCTGCGCCCGGTGGCGCTGACCGTGGGGCAGCACCAGCCGCAGCGCCCGCGCCTTGGGGTGATGGACGATCAGCGGCTCGTGCGCCACGTGGGTCCAGCCGCAGTCCGGGCACGCCATCGTGTTGATGCCGGCGTAGCCGTCGGTCAAGAACCGCTCGAGGACGGCGGGCGACGCGTCGGCGTCGACGCTCAGGTGGTAGCGCCCCCCGAAGTACAGGCCGCAGCCGCCGCACCAGACCGACGTCTCGACCGTTCGGGTGGATCCGGCGCGCCCCGCATAAGGGCGCGTCGCCTCGCTCGCCATGGCCGCCTCCTCAGCACCGCCCGGGGGTGGAACGGCGCCATATAGCACGCGCCTCGCTGGACCGTAAAGGCGCGCGCGGGCGGGGCGGCGCGGTCAGCCGGCGCGGCGACGGCGGCGGGCGGCGAGCAGCAGGAGCAGCAGGGACGCGATCGGGGTGTCCGGGCCGCCGGCCGCGGCGTCGCAGCCGATCTGGGGGGCCTCGTCCGCGGGCAGCGACTCGTCCGAGTCGCCGTCGGCCGGCGCGTCGGCCTTGTCGTCGCGCCACGCGGCCCCGACCTCGGCCACGCCCTCGTCGTCGAGATCGGCGCCGGGGTACAGCTGCTGCACGGCGGCGACGTCGTCGGGGTGCAGGGTTCGCTTGCCGATCTCGCCGGGCGCGGCGCTGGCGTACATGGTGGCGTCGATGGTGTCCGAGTGGCCCAGGCCCAGGAAGTGCCCCACCTCGTGGGTCAGCGCGTTCTGCAGGTCGTTGTCGACCTCGGCGCCCTCGCCCCACACGTAGCTGTGCTCGTTGACCACGATGTCCGCGTCGACCAGCTCGCCCGAGCCGCGGCGGAACAGCGTCAGCGTCACCGCCAGCGGCTCGCCCCCGTAGGTCCAGCTGTCGCCGCTGAAGGTGATCACGTTCTGATTCACCTCCGCGTCGCGGTCGTAGCCGATGCCCGGGCGCTGCACGCGGCCGTCGTAGACGAAGGCCACCGCGCTGCCGGGGGCGCCCTGCCAGGCGCGGAAGGCGCCCAGCACGGCCCGCTCGGCCGCGGCCAGCCCCAGATCGCGGGGGCCCCGCGCGTCCATCACGAAGCGGACCGGGAACGCCGTCCAGTGGACGGGGTAACCGTCGCTGGTGCGCTTGAGGTCGTAAGCCTGGGCCGTCGGCGAGGCCAGCAGCCCCGAGGCCAGCGCGGTCGCGGCGATGAGAATCGAGGGGGTGCGCATGATCGAAGGTCCTCGGTTGGCGTCGAGGACAGGTTCGACCAGCGGGCGGCTCCCCATGAACATTCGAATGAGACGAAATATTAGAAACAGACATCCTAAACATCTGTCATCATTGCTCTTTCCGGCCACAGCGCGAGCTCGTGGGCCGTGTCACGCGCGACCCGGGCCCCCTTGACGGCGCGCGCTGGGCGACGCACTCTGCGCTGGAAACGCGCCCGATCGTTTTTTTGGTTGACCGGGGGGGCCCTCATGGGGGATAAGCCGCATCCGTTGCTGCTCGGCGCGGCACTCACGCTGGCTCTGGCCGGCGTGGCCTGGGCGAAGGACACATTGGGTGTTCCCCTGCCCGCAGGCGCCGAACAGCTCGACCGGACTCGCTTCCGGTCGCCCTCCGGGTACCGCGCCACGGTGCGGTGGTTGGAGCGCGCGCTCGCCCGACGGGGCCTTCGGGTCCGCTTCGAGCCCGCGGTCGACCTGCCCGAGGTGATCGCCGCCCACGCGGCGTCACCCGACCCCGCGACGCGGTGGTCGGGGGTGAACGTGAGCGAGTACGGCGGCTCGGTGAAGATCTTTATCATCGAAAGACGCTGAGCCCGGTCCTGGTGATCGGGTTGAGCGTGCGCCTTGTTCGGGGATCGTCTAAAGGCAGGACAACGGGTTCTGGTCCCGTTAATCTAGGTTCGAATCCTAGTCCCCGAGCCACCTCGACGCCTCGTGCGTCCGACGGCCCGTTCGTCTAGCGGTTAGGACGCCGGCCTCTCAAGCCGGTAACACGGGTTCAAATCCCGTACGGGTCACAAAAAAGCCCCTGGTCGTATCGACCAGGGGCTTTTTCTTTTTCGGCTCCTGCTCGCCGCCCGGCGGCGGGCGCCGCCTGCGCGCGGTCAGCCGGCGTCCGCGTCGACGTCCACCGTGTCGAACAGGTGCCCCATCCGCTGCCGCTTGGTCTGCAGGTAGCCGTGGTTGACGCGGTTCACCCCGGTCACCAGCGGCAGCCGATCGACGACGTCGATGCCGGCCTCGCGCAGCCCCTCGACCTTGGTCGGGTTGTTCGTCACCAGCTGCACCGACTTCACGCCCAGCGCCCGCAGCATCTCGGCGGCCACGTCGTAGCGCCGCAGATCGTCCTCGAAGCCCAGCATGCGGTTGGCGTCCACCGTGTCGGCGCCGTGCTCCTGCAGCTGATACGCGCGGATCTTGTTGCCCAGCCCGATGCCCCTGCCCTCTTGCCGCAGGTACAGCACCACGCCCTGGCGGCGATCCTGAATCAGCCGGAGCGCCGCGTCGAGCTGGGGCTTGCAGTCGCACTTGAGCGAGCCGAGCACCTCGCCGGTGAGACACTCGCTGTGGACGCGGGTGGGCACCGCGTCGGCCCCCGCCAGATCGCCCACGCTGATCGCGAGGTGCTCTTTGTCGTCGGGACCCCGGAACACCCGGACATCGAAGATGCCGTGGGCCGTGGGCAGCGCCGTGCGCGCGTAGAAGACGTCCTCGGACGGCTTCCCGGCGTCACGGTCGGGGCTCTCGCTCATGCGGTCTCTCCGCACCCGGTCGGGGGTCCGAAGGGTAGTCCCGCCACCCCCCACCGTCAAGGCGACGACGTTGACATGCGCACAATGTAGGATAAGGTCACACCATGCCGGGTCGGATCCTCGTGCTGGCGCTGCTGACGCCCCTCGTGGGGTGCAGCGGCCTGGTGCGCCCGGACGATCTGCGCCCGGCGCCCCACCCCCTGCTCGAGGCCTTCGGGCGGGCGGGCGCCGGCCACCTGCGGCCGCTGAACGATCCAGCGACCACCGCCGCGCCCCTGCCCCGCCACGACGCGCGCGCGCTGCGCCGCGCCCTCGACGGCCTCGAAGGGCGCCGCGACGTCGACGCGGCGGCGCTGGACGAGGCGGTCGGCGCGGCCCTCGGCCTCGCGGGCGCGCCCCCGCTCCGGGCGGGCGCCCCCGGCGCGCCCCCCGAGGCGCGCGCCGGTGACGCGCTGATCTTCGAGGCGGCGCCCGGCGTCCCCCGCCGGGCCTGGGTGCGCGCCCGCAAGGCGCACGGCGTCATCGAAGCGGTGACGATCACCCGGGGCGCGGTGCGGCGCGTCGTGGTCGATCCGGCGCACCCCCACGCGCGGCGCCGCCGCGGCCGCGTGGTCAACACCTTCCTGCGCGCGCGGCGCCCGGACGACGCGGCCGGCGCGCGCTACCTGGCCGGGCAGCTGTTGCTCGAGGTTCGGCGGCCGACGCGCTGAGGCGCGTCCCGCGTCAACCGGCCGCCGCGCCCACCCCGCAGGGCGGCGCGCACCGGTGGGGCACGTCGTCGGTGGCCAGCGCGTGCAGGCGGTGGGCACCGTCGAGGCAGTGGGGGCACACGCCGGCGCCCATCTGCGTCGACCAGCGCACCATCTTCAGGCGGAGCGCGCGGTGGTCCTGCAGGGCGCCGAAGCCGATGTGCCCCTCCAGCCCCGGGATGGTGCGCAGCCGCGGCACCAGGGCCCGATCGCGGGCCAGGCGCGCGCGGCGCACGACGTTGCCGACGTCGGTGCGCTTGACGCCCACCCGCGCCGCCACGTCGTCGTACGAGCAGCCGAGCGCCTCGACCATCACCAAGGCTGCCCGCTCGCGATCGGGCAGCTCGTTGACCGCCTCGAAGACGGCCGCGCGCAGCGAATGCGCCAGGGCCTGACGCTGCAGCCGCTCCATCCACCGTTCGGGATCGCGCGCCGTGGTCGCCAGCGACCAGCCGCCCTCGTCGTCGTCGGCCGGCTGCTCGTCCAGGGTGTCGAGGTAGATGGGCCGGCGCCGCCGCAGGTGGTCGATGGCGCGGTGATCGCCGATCGACAGCAGCAGGTTGTAGCGCACCGAGTGCTGCACCCGGTCGGCCTCGCGCAGCAGACGCTGGATCGCCTCGAAGCTGGTCGACACCAGGTCGGCGACGTCCTCGGGCCGCGCGTCCTGGCCGCTGCGCAGCAGCCGACGACGAACCCGCGCGGCCAGCCGCCGCTCGAGCACCTCGAAGACGAAGGCGGTCAGCGGCCCCTCGCGATACCCGGCGTCCAGGCAGGCGTTCAAGGTCGACTCGAAGCCCTCGATGGTGTCGATGTCCGGGTTCGCCAGGGCGTCCCGCAGGATGTGCAGCACGACGCGCCGACGCAGCCGATCCTGGGCGGCCTGGGCCGGCGCCCGCGCCACCTGCTGCGCCACCCGCGTGCGGAAGCGATCGAGCGCCTCGCGCACGGTCAGCGGCGGGCTGGCCACCAGCTGCAGGCGGGCCGCTGCGTTCACCGCCGCCCCCAGCGGCGCGCGGCCGCGCCCAGCAGCAGCAGGCCGAGCCCCCAGGCCACGGGCGCCCCGCGGCCGGGGGCGGCCCGGCAGTCGGCGAGCTGGTCGGCGCGGGTGGTCGACACCGGCCGCGCCGGCGAGGGGGCGGGCTCGGCGACGGGCAGCTCGCGCCGCGGGACCGTGGGCAGCGAGGGATCCGGCGGCGCCGTCGAGGGTCCGTCGATCAGGTCAACGCCGGGCAGCACCGCGATCCACGGCGCCCCGACCCGATCGCAGGCGCGATCGATGCTGGCGCCGCCGTCGACGATCGCGGGCACGACCCGCAGCAGGTCCATCTCGACCGACACCCAGGCCTGCTCGGCCTCGACGTCCACGAGCGTCCGCGCCTCGCAGTCCAGGTGGGGGGTCGCCTGCGCGGCCGCGCCGCCCAGAACCGTCGCGCCCGCCACGACGCCGGCCAGTGCCCATCGACTCATCGCTACCTCCCCGGCCCGTCATGCCCGTCTCGCCGTAAGGAATCGAACGGGCGTCTCGGGGTGGGGATGTCTGCAAGAGCGGAGCCAGGCGAGCCGAACAGTCGTAACCCGCTGGTATCAGGCCAGATTCAGCCGAACTCGCGGTCACGTTCAGCGGCGAACGCCGCCGCCCAGCGGGTGGATCGTGGCCCGCGCGCGGTGAGCACGAGGCGGCGCCCCGGGCCCTCGGGCTCGAGGGTCGCGGCCAGGTGATCGGCGGGCAACAGCCAAGGCAGGCGCGACGGCCACTCCACCAGGGCCACGCCGTCGGTGCCGATCACCTCGTCCAGCCCCAGGCCCAGCGCCTCGTCGTCGTCGCCCACGCGGTAGAGGTCGACGTGGTAGAACGGCACCCGCCCGGGGTGCACCTGCAGGATGGCGAAGGTGGGGCTGTTCACGTAATGCGTCGGCGGCACGTCGAGGCCGCGCGCCACCCCCTGCGCCAGGCACGTCTTGCCCGCCCCCAGCGGCCCCTCGATGGCCAGCACGTCGCCGGCCACCGCGGCCCGGCCCAGGGCCTCTCCCAGGCGGCGCGTCGCGTGCTCGTCCGCCAGCTGGACCTTCACGCCCCCAGCTCGCGCCGCAGCCGCTCGACCACCGGCCCGTCGGCCGGGGGCAGCCGCACGGTCAGCAGCTCGGCGGGCGTCACCCAGCGGAACTCGGCCACCTGGTGACAGTGCGGCTCGCCGGCCACCACGCGGCAGGCGTACACCAGCAGCACCACCTCGCGGCCCTCGTAGACGTGGTGGCCCACCGCGTAGACGTCGCCGACCTCGACCTCGATGCCCAGCTCCTCGTGCAGCTCGCGCGCGAGCGCCGCGGTGGGCGCCTCGCCGGGCTCGACCTTGCCGCCGGGGAACTCCCACCAGTCCGCCAGGTGCGTCCCCGCGGGTCGCCGGCTGATCAGGATGTGCGCGCGCTCCGGGCCGTCGGCCGCGCCGTACACCAGGCCGGCGGCCACCAGGATGCGCTTCACGAGCGCACCGCCGGGCGAAGCGCACTGCGCGATGGATCGGCACCCGTCGACGTCATGTCGGCCTCAGCGGAAGGGATCCAGGTCGCAACGACGGATGCACAGGCGGTCGGTCACGTTGCCGTCCTGATCCTCGAGCTCGACGCACGAGTAGCCCTGCGGGCATTCGTTCGGCTCGGGCATGCAGGGCTCGAAGCAGTAGTCCCCCAGCGGGTTCTCGTCTTCGTCCTGCAACGACAGGCAGCGCTGGCCCTCGGTGCCGCAGCTGGTCTCGTCCATCGGATCGCAGTCGGCCTCGCAGTGGCGCCCGGTGGCCATCTCGCACTCGGCCGTCTCGAGATCGCACACCTCGCCGAAGCCGCACTGGAAGTTGCCGCCGCAGCCGCGGCGCACGCAGCTGTTGGCGACGCACTGCTTGTTGGCGTCGAGGCAGTCGTCGTCGACCTGGCAGCCCGGCACGCAGCGCATCTGCTCGCGATCGCAGTAGGTCTCGGCCTCGGGGCAGTCGGCGCTGCTGGCGCAGCCGCCGGGCACGCGGCAGTGACCGTCGGGCAGGCATTCGGCGCCGTCGCCGCAATCGGCGTCGGCGGTGCAGGGCGGCCCGCAGCGCGCCCCCTGGCACACCTGCCCGTTGGGGCAGCCGGTGTCGTCGGCGCAGCCCGGCTGGCACTGCAGGCGCTCGTTGCAGAAGCGCGACGGCGGGCAGTCGTTGTCGCTCGCGCACTCGCCCACCTGGCGGCACGAGCGGCTCTCGGGCACGCACGCCGTGACGCCGCCGCCGATGTCCTCGCAGCTGTAGCCGGGGCCGAGCACGTCGCAGCTGCCCTGGCACCGCCGCAGGCAGTAGGTGAGCCCCTCGTCCCCCACCGGGTGGCAGGTGCTTCGGGTGTCGCAGGCGCGGGTGTCCGGGCAGCGGCCGCATTGCTCCGCGCGCGCCTTGCAGGCGCCCGCGCAGGCGTCGCAGTAGTCGCTGGGGGGGCACTGGAGGTCGGTGGTGCAGGCCGCGCCCACGCCCGGCTCGCACACGCCGCGGCAGTTGCAGGGCACGCCCGCGGGGCAGTCCGCGGCCGATCCGCAGCGGGTCAGCGGCGAACACACGCCGTCGGCGCAGGTCGCGCTGGCGCCGCATTGATCGTCGTCGCTGCACACCGCCCGGCAGACGCCGTCGGCGGCGCAGACCGAGGCCCCCGGGCACCCGCTGTCGTCCATGCACGACGCGCCCGGCGCGCCGCCGGCGCCAGGCTCTCCGCCCGCGCCCGGCGCGCCGCCCGCGCTGGGCGCGCCGCCCGCGCCCGGCACGCCACCGGCGCCTGGCACGCCACCGGCGCCCGGCGCGCCGCCCGCGCCGCCGCCGTCGGCCGCGCCACCGCCGCCGTCGTCCGTGCACCCCGCGGCGCCGAGCACCAAGGCCACCAGGCCCAAGCGGAAGATCAGGCGGACGGCGCCGCGCGCCGCACCCGCGCGCCCGCCACCGACGACGTTCTCGTCCCTCACTGGCACCACGGCCCCCATCACGCCAAGGGTCTGCACGGTCAGCGGAAGTTGAAGGGCAGCTTGACCTTCACGTTGGTGCCGTCGAACGCGGGCACCTTGAGGCCGCGCAAGGCGGCGCGCACACAGCTGCTGCCCGCGGAGGTGCCCCCGGGCATGTTCACGTTGATCAGGTCGCCCCGCGGCAGCACGGTGATGTGCACCTCGACGGCCGACAGGTTCGGATCGCGCCGCGCCTCGTCCTGCAGGCACTTCATCAGGCGCCCGTTGCGCCCGGCGATGACGCGGTCGAAGGCCGAGCGATCGAACTTGCCGCCGTCGCCCGATCCCACCACCAGCTCGCTCGACGCGGCGAGGCGGGCCTCCTCCTCCATGCGCCGCCGCTCGGCCGCGGTGCGGCGCTTGGCGGTGCGCGCCGCGACCTTGCGCTTGCGCGCCTCGACCTCGGCGAAGGTCTCGGGCAGCTCCTCGGGCAGCGTCACGGTGGGCAGCGCGATCTGCATCGGCGTCACCAGGCTGCCCAGGTGCGCCTTCACCGGCTTCGGCAGCGTCGACCGGTACCAGGCCCAGCCCCCCGCCCCGCCGCCGACGATCAGCACCGTGCCCAGCATCACGCCGAGCAGGATGCGGTTGCGGCGCTTGGCCGCGGCCTCGGTGGCGGCCTCGGCCGCGCGCTTCTCGCGCTCGGCCTTCTCGTGGATCCACGAGACGAGGGCCTCGGTGAAGACGTCGAACTCCGACAGCGCGAGGCGACGGTCCGTCTCGATGTCGTAGATCGTGGTCTCGCCGGTGATCTCTTCCTTGAAGAGCTGCTCGACCACCTGCTTGCTGGTGAAGGGGCCGTAATCCGTGCCGCCGCGCTCGACCAGCCAGCGCTGCACCGTGCCGTCGTCGTCGGCCTGGCTGGGCGCCTTCAGCTCGGGGATGACGAAGCCGCCGGCCTCCTTCGGCCGGGCCTTCTTCTTGGAGCGCGGCGCCGCCTTGCCCGGGCTGGCCGGCATGGGCGTGCCGTCGAGCACCTCGATCGAGGCCGCGGCCTCGGTGGGCGTCTCGACCACCGGCCGCCGCCGCTCGCTCCCGCGGGCCGCCTCGACCACCCGCAGCAGCTCGGCCTTCAGCTCGGCCGGCTCGGCGAAGCGCTGGGCGGGATCCGGGTCGACGCAGCGGCGCAGCACGTCGGCGAGCGCCGTGGGCAGCTTCTGCGCGGTGGCCTCGGGCAGCGTCGGCGCCGGCCCCTCGGGCGGGCGCCCGACGATCAGGCAGTACAGCATGACGCCGACCGCGTAGAGGTCGTCCGCGTGCTCGGCGTCGGCGGGCAGGCAGGCGGCGTCCCAGGGCGTCAGCGCGTCCCGGCGGGCCTCGAGCGCGGGGCGCGTGCCGGCGAGCCCGAAGTCGCTCACCTTGACCCGCCCGGTGCGGTTGATCAGCACGGCCGACGGCCGCAGCGTGCCGTGGGGCAGCGTGGCCCGCGCGTACTGCAGCGCGTTGCACACGTGCGCGATCAGGTTGTAGGCGCCCTTGAGCGTGAACTGCTTGCCCGCGGTGGCCTTCTTGTCGAGCAGCGCGGCCAGCGTCTGGCCGTCGACGTACTCGCGCGCCACGTACCGCCGGCGGCCCTCCTTGCCCATGCCGAAGACGCTGACGATGTTCTTGTGGGCCAGCTCGGTCGCGGCCTTCACGGCGGTGCGCAGGGACTCGGTGGCCGCCTTGTCGCCCGCCGTCGCGGGATCCATCATCAGGATGGCGATCTTCTTGCCGCTCTTCTCGTCGACCGCGCGGTAGGTGGTGCCCGTGACGTCCTCGCGCAGGCGCTCGTCGACCACGAACCGACTGCCGACGATGTCACCCTGCTTCAGGCGCACCGACTCGGCGCGCGCGGGCGCCGGCGCCGGGCTCTCCTCGGGCGTGGACGAGTTGGCGCTTTCCAACGGGGAGAACTCTCCAAGAAGGGTCACGCGCGATTGTTAGCGTGAAGCGTCGCCCGGCGCAACGCCCGGCCGCGCCGGGCGCGTCGTCACCCCTCGGCGTCGGGCACCGGCTGGGCGCCGAACAGGTCGACCCGCCACTCGCCGTCCACCTGCACCATCGGCACCCGCCAGACGCCGCCGGCCAGCGGGGCGCGCACGACGCGGCGCGCGGCCGCCTGCTCGCCGGCCTCGAGCCTCGGGCGCAGGCCGCGGTGCACCTCGAAGGTCCAGCCCGGGCGGACGGCCAGGCGCGCGCGCACGGTCTCCGCGGGCGTGCCCGGCTCGAGCTGCATGCGGGTGGCCAACGTCCGCTGGCTGGCCGGGCTGAGGAGCGCGTGCACGTCGTCGCTGCGGCCCTCGCGCAGGGCCGCGGCGAAGCGCTCGTAGGCCTCGACGGCCGGATCGCGGGGCGGCGGGCCGCAGGCGACGCAGGCCACGAGGCCCAACAGCAGGACGGTGAGGCGGGACAGCACGGCGCCGATGATGCCCGCCGGGTCGGGGTGATGCAACCGGGGTTGACTCCCCTGCCCCGACGGGCTATCGGCAAGCCATGCCTACTCTGCCCATGGGCCTCCGCGCCCGGCTGCTGCTGCTGCTCACGATCCTCGCGCTGCCGCTCGCGGCCTGCGAGGAGAACCTCGATCCCGCGACGCCCGACGGCGCGCTGCACCTGCTGCGCGACGCCGTCGTGCAGGGCGACGTCGCCGCGGTGCTGGCCTACTCGACGCAGGCCACGCGCGACCACCTCGCCGCGCTGCACACGGTGCTGAAGGATCAGCGCATCGCCATCGGCGAGAAGTACCCCGAGGATCAGCGGGCGGCGGCGCGCGCGGCCTTCCCGGACGGCGTGCTCGAGGCGCAGGACGCCGCGGGGCTGTTCGCCGCGCTGGTGAAGCCGGAGATCGAGAAGCTCGATCGCGGGCCGGGGCTGAAGTTCGGCATGACGACGCTCGGCGCGCCGTCGATCAGCGGCGAGCGGGCCACGGTGCCCACCCAGAGCGGCGAGACCGTGGAGTTCGTGCTCGAGGACGGCAAGTGGAAGACCACCGCCTTCGAGCGGGCGCTCGAGCAGAACCTGACCCGCGCGAAGCTCAACCAGCAGACCCTCGAGGAGAACCTGAAGGTGTTCGAGGAGCTGAAGCGTCGCGAGGAGGCGAAGAAGAAGGCCGCAGAGGAGGCGGAGGCCGAAGAGTGAGGTGGGGGCGCAGCCGCGCCCGCCGCGTGGGGCCGATGCCCCGGGCCCGCTCCAGATCGACCCAGTCCCGGTAGGGCCGCGCGGCCACCAGCGCCGCCGCCGTCGCTGGACCGACCCCCGCCAGCGCCTCCAGCTCGCGCGCCGTCGCGCCGTTCACGTCCAGCTTCAGACCCAAGGCCAGCCGCCGCGCCGCCGGCAGGGGGCGCACGCTCAGGCGGCAGCCGATCAGCGTCGGCGTGGGCGTCAGCCGATCGCCCGGGCGGATGGGCCCCGTCGGCGGGCACACCCGCAGCAGCGCCTCCAGCGGCGCCAGCGAGCACATCAGCACCTCGCCCGCCGCGCCCCCCACCGCCACCGGGGCGGCGCAGGGGCGCGGCGCGGGTCCCGACGCGCGCGGCCAATGGGCCGCGGCCGCCGCGCCCGTCAGCACCAGCACCAGGGCGCCGCGCGCCCGTCGATCGATCGCCGCCATGGGTCCGCCTCCGTCGTAGGAACGGAGACGTCATCGGTCAGCCGAGGCGGTTGTTGCGCAAATCTGCCGGATGATCGGTGAAAACGCCGTCGACGCCGAGGGCGGCGAGGCGATCGGCCAGCCCGGCGTCGTTGACGGTCCAGACGTTCACGGCGCAGCCGCAGGCGTGGGCGCGCTCGACCCGGGCGCGATCGACCAGACCGTGGTGCGGGTGCCACGCGTCGGCGCGCGCGGCGCGCAGCAGGCTGGCGGGCCACGCCGCCGCGTCGCGGGCGCGCGGGCCGCTCTCGGTCAGCGCGGCCCGCGGCACGCGCGGCGCGCGATCGGCCGCCGCGCGCACGGCGTCGTGATCGAAGCTGGACAGCAGCACGCCGTCGGGCGCCGCGGGCAGGACGGCGAGCACCGGGCCCAGTGCCGCGGCGTCCTTGATCTCGATGTTGATGCGCAGGCGGCCGAGCAGCAGGTCGAGCACCTCGGCGAGGGTGGGCATGCGGAAGCCGCCGCGCAGCTCGAGGGCGCGCAGCTCGGCCGCGTCGACGGCGGCCAGCGCGCGCGTGTCGCCCGGCACCAGCCGCTCGAGCGTCTCGTCGTGGAACACCATCGGCACGCCGTCCCGGCTGGGGTGGACGTCCAGCTCGACGCCGTCCGCGGCCTCGGCCAGGGCCCGCTCGAAGGCCGGCAGCGTGTTCTCGAGCGGCCCCCCGGGGCGGTGGCTGCCCCGATGGGCCCACAGGATCAGGTCGGCCATCGTCCCCCCAGCCACATGCCGGCGCCCGCCGCGGCGAGCCCCACCAGCACGTTCAGCGCGACGTTGAGCAGCCCCAGCGTCGGGGTCTCACCGGCCAGCAGGCCCACGGTCTCCTGGCCGAAGGTGCTGAAGGTGGTCAGGCCGCCGAGGAAGCCGGTGGTCAGGCCCAGGCGGGCCGCCGGCGAGACGACGACGCGGTCGGCGAGCACCACCGCCAGCAGGCCCAGGGCCAGGCAGCCCGCGACGTTGACCGCGAAGGTGCCCCAGGGCAGCGCGGCGTGGGGCCAGAGGCGGCGGAAGGCCAAGGTGACGCCGTAGCGGGCCGCCGCGCCCAGCCCGCCGCCGACGAACACGGCGAGGACGCTCAACATGGGCGCGCCTCGGCGTCGAGCAGCTCGGCGAAGCGCTCGACGACGCGCGGGGCCCGCGGCGCCACCCGGCCCCAGGCCACCGCGGCGAAGGCCGTGCCGGCGGCGGCCGCGGCCTCGAGATCCACCTCGCTGTCGCCGACGTAGGTGACCGTCGACGGCTCGGCGCCGAGCGCCTCTGCCGCGTGGCGCAGGGGCGCGGCGTCCGGCTTGCGCGCGGCGAGGGTGTCCCCCGCGACGACGACGCCGAAGCGCCAGCCCAGCCGTTCGATCAGCGCGTCGACGAAGGCGCCGGGTTTGTTGGTCACCAGCCCGCAGCGGGCCGGGCCGAGGGCGGCGACGACGGCGTCCGCGTCGGCGAAGGGGCGGCTGTGGTCGAGCAGGTGGGCGCGGTAGTGGGCGTGGAAGTGCTCACGGGCCGCGGACAGCCGCGCGTGCTGCGCGGCGGGCAGCGTGCCGCGCAGCAGATGCCCCAGCCCCCAGCCGATGTGCGGCCGGACCGCGTCGACGCCGAGCGCCGGCAGCCCGAGGGCCGCCCGGGCCGCGTTCACCGCGGCCGCCAGATCGGCGTCCGTGTCGAGCAGCGTGCCGTCGAGATCGAAGAGAAAGACGGGGCGGGACATCGGCTCCTCGGGGGCCTCGGGTGGCCGCATCCTAGGACACTTCGCCGCGGAAGGGAGGCCCCGCGCGCCCCGTCGGGATTGACAGCGCACCCGGCCCCCGCGCAATACGGGCCCATGGACGCACTCGCACTCGGCCGCGCGCCGCTGACCCTCGACGACGTCGTGGCCGTCGCCCACCGCCGGCGCGCGGTGACGATCGATCCCGCCGCCCGCGCCCGCATCGCCTCGATCCGCGCGCGGGTCGAGGCCCTCTTGACCGACGACGCCCCCAACACCTACGGCGTGAACACCGGCTTCGGCGCGCTGGCCGAGGTGCGCATCGCGCGGAGCGATCTCGAGCGCCTGCAGGCGAACCTGGTGCGCAGCCACGCCGCCGGCGTCGGGGCCCCCTACGACGTGCCGACCACGCGCGCGATGATGCTGCTGCGCGCCAACGTGCTGCTGCGCGGCACCAGCGGCACGCGGCCGGCGATCGCCGAGCTGCTCGTGGCGATGCTCGAGGCGGGCGTCCACCCGATCGTGCCCGAGAAGGGGTCGGTCGGCGCGTCGGGTGATCTGGCGCCCCTGGCCCACCTGGCGCTGGTGCTGATCGGCGAGGGCGAGGCGCTGTTCGGCGACGCGCGGCTGCCCGGCGGCGAGGCCCTCGCGCGGGCGGGGCTGGCGCCGGTGACGCTGGCGCCGAAGGAGGGCCTGGCGCTGATCAACGGCACCCAGGCGATGACCGCCGACGCGGCGCTGGTGCTCGATCGCGCGCGGCGCATCGCCAAGGTGGCCGACATCGCCGGCGCCTGCTCGCTCGAGGCCCTGCTGGGCAGCCAGCGCCCCTTCGACGCACGCATCCACGCCATGCGTGGCCAGCCGGGCCAGGCGACGACCGCCGCCAACCTGCGCGCCCTGCTCGCGGGCAGCGCGCTGATGGCCAGCCACCACGACTGCGGCAAGGTGCAGGATCCCTACACCCTGCGCTGCATGCCGCAGGTGCACGGCACCTCGCGCGACGCCCTGGCGTACGCCCTGGCCGTCGTCGACCGCGAGTGCGACGCCGCCACCGACAACCCGCTGGTGTTCGAGGGCGAGGACGGCACGCTCGACATCCTGAGCGGGGGCAACTTCCACGGCCAGCCGGTGGCCTTCGCCGCCGACTTCCTGGCCATCGCGCTGTCCGAGTGGGCCAACATCAGCGAGCGCCGCGTCGAGCAGCTGGTCAACCCGCACCTGTCGAGCGGCCTGCCCGCCTTCCTGGCCCCCGACAGCGGGCTGCACAGCGGCTTCATGATCGCGCAGGTGACCGCCGCGGCGCTGGTCAGCGAGAACAAGACGCTGGCCCACCCCGCCAGCGTCGACAGCATCCCCTCGAGCGCGAACCGCGAGGATCACGTGTCGATGGGCACGTGGGCGGCGCGCAAGGCGCGGCAGGTCTGCGGCAACGTCGAGACCGTGCTGGCGATCGAGCTCCTGTGCGCGATCCAGGGCCTCGACTACCGGCGCCCCCTGGCGTCGAGCCCGGCCGTCGAGGCGGCCTACGCCTGCGTGCGGCGCGCGGTGCCCGCGCTGGACGCCGATCGCGCGCTGCACGGCGACATCCGCCGGGTGACCGAGCTGGTGCGAAGCGGGGCGCTCATCGAGGCGGTCGAGGCCGCGGTGGGGCCCCTGGCGTGAGCGGCCTTCGTCCTCTCGACCTGCTGGTGCGCGGCGCGCGCGAGGTGTTCACGTCCACCGCCGCGGGGCCGCTCGACGGCGCGGTCGTCGGCGTGCGCCAGGGCGTGATCGCCTACCTCGGCGACCCGCGAGGGCTGGGCGCGGCGGGCTTCGAGGCCACCGCCGCGACCCGCACCCTGGACGCGACCGGCATGCTGGTGACGCCCGGGCTGGTCGATCCGCACACGCACCTGGTGTTCGCGGGGGATCGCGCCGAGGAGTACGGCCGGCGCGCGGCGGGGGTGCCCTACCTGCAGATCGCCGCCGAGGGGGGCGGCATCGCCGCGACGATGCGCGCGACGCGCGAAGCCGCGGAGGACGCCCTGGTGGCGGCGGCGCGGCCCCGCCTCGACGCGCTGCTGCGCTGCGGCGTCACCACGGCCGAGGTGAAGAGCGGCTATGGCCTGACCCTCGAGGCCGAGCTGAAGATGCTGCGAGCCGTGCGCGCGCTGGACGCCGCCCACCCGATCGACCTCGTCGGCACCTTCCTGGGCGCGCACACCGTGCCGCCGGAGCGCCGCGCCGACCGCGCGGCGCACGTGGCCGAGATCGTCGAGGCGTGGATCCCCGCGGTCGCCGACGCGGGGCTGGCCGCGTTCTGCGACGTCTTCGTCGAGACCGGCGCCTTCACGATCGCCGAGGGCGAGGCGGTGCTCCGCGCCGGGCTGGCCCACGGGCTGCGCCCCAAGGTGCACGCCGATCAGCTCAGCCCCGGCGGCGGCGCCGAGCTCGCCGCGCGCGTCGGCGCGGTCAGCGCCGACCACCTCGAGCACGTGAGCGACGCCGGCGTCGCCGCGCTGGCCGAGGCCGGCACGGTCGCGGTGCTGCTGCCCGGCGCGGCGCTGTTCCTCGGCGTGGACGATCGAGCGCCGGCGCGCCGGCTGATCGAGGGCGGCGTGCGCGTGGCCCTGTCCACCGACTGCAACCCGGGCACGTGCATGACCGAGAACCTGCTGCTGATGCTGACCTTGGGCATGAGCCGGCTGGGGCTCGGCGCGCGCGAGGTGCTCGAGGCGGTCACGGTGCACGCCGCGGCGGCCCTGGGGCGCGCGGACGTCGCGGGCACGCTCGAGGTCGGGCGGCCGGCCGACGTGGCGATCTTCGCGACGCCGACGCATCACCACCTGCCCTACCACTTCGGCGGCGATCCCACCCGCTGGGTGATCAAGGGCGGCCGCGTCGTCTACGGCGACTGACGGGCCGGCCCGTGGACGCCGCTACCGCAGGCGGCGCGCGGGCTCCCACACGGCGCGCAGGGCCTCTTCGCTGATCGGTCCCTCGCGGAAGATGCGCAGGTCGCCCTCGAACAGGCCGACGACCGTGGCGTGCCCCCCCGGCGTGGCGCCCCCGTCGACCACCCCATCGACGTCCAGCAGGCCGGCCGCGTCGCACTCGGCCAGCGTCGACGCCGCCGGCGCGCCGGTGCGGTTCGCGCTGGTCGCGACGATCGGGTTCCCCAGACCGCTCAACAGCGCGGCCGCCACGGGGTGCGGCGTCTGCCGTACGCCCACCATGTTCGTGCCCGCGGTCACCTCGGCGGGCAGCCCGGGGAAGGCCGGCACCACCAGCGTCAGCGGCCCGGGCCAGAAGGCCTCGGCCAGCACGATCAGCGGCGTCTCGAGGTGCACCTTGCGCAGCGCCTCGACCGAGGGCAGCAGGATGGGCAGCGGCTTGCCGCTCGGGCGCCCCTTCGCGTGCGCGACGCGCGCGACCGCGTCGGCGTCGAGCGCGTCGCAGCCGAGGGCGTAGCTGGTGTCGGTGGGAAAGGCCAGGACGCCCCCGCCCTGCAGGCGGGACACGGCGTCTTCGACGGTCAGGCGTCGCAGCATGTCGAACCCCTCTCGACCGCGGTCAGCGCGGCCAGGATGTCCCGGGCCCTCAGGCCGTTGGGCCCGCCGGCCGCCAGGGCGTGGTCCCCCGCGCGGGCGTGCCACAGCACCGCCGCGGCGGCGCGCGCGCCGGCGGCAGGCCGCGCGCCAGCAGCGCCCCCACGACGCCGGCCAGCACGTCGCCCGCCCCCGCGGTCGCCATGCCCGGGTTGCCGGCGGGGCAGATGCCCAACCAGCCGTCCGGGGTGGCGACCAGCGAGTGGGCGCCCTTGAGCACGACGACCGCGTCGAGCTGGTCGGCCAGGGCCCGCGCCGCGCCCACCCGATCGTCCTGCACCGCGGCGGCGCTCGAGCCGAGCAGCCGCCCTGCCTCGCCCGGGTGGGGCGTCACGACGCGCGGCGGCCCGCCCTTCCAGGCCTCGGGTCGCTTCGCGAGGTGGTTCAGGCCGTCGGCGTCGATCACCACCGGCCGGCGCAGCCGAGGCAGCAGCGCGGCCAGCCAGTCCCCGGCGCCCTCGGCGGGATCCATGCCCGGCCCGATGACCAGGGCGTCCCGCGCCTCGAGCCGGCGCGCCGCCTCGTCGGCGGCGGTCGACGGGCCGAGCGGCTCGACCATCACCTCGTACACGGCCCCGGACAGCGGCCCCAGCGTGTCGGGCGTGGCGGCGATGCTCACGAGGCCCGCGCCCGCGCGCAGGGCCGCGTCGGCGCTCATCCGCACCGAGCCCAGGCGCCCGGGGCTGCCGCCCAGCACGCCGACGTGGCCGAAGGTGCCCTTGTGGGCGTCGCGCGCGCGCGGCGCGAAGGCCGGCGCCAGATCGGCGTCGCACAGCAGCCAGCGGTCGCCCGCGCCGTCGAGGGCCGAGCCGTTGATGCCGATGTCGGCGACGATGAGCCGGCCCCCGTACTCGGGCCCGTGGCCCTGCCAGTGACCCAGCTTGCTGACGCCCAGCGTGACGGTGTGCGTCGCGCGCACGGCCACGCCCAGCACCCGCCCCGTCTCGCCGCACAGCCCGCTGGCGATGTCCACCGCGACGACCGGGGCGCCCTGCGCGTTGATCCAGCCGATCAGGCCGCGCGCCGTCCCGCGCACCTCGCCGCTGAGCCCGGTGCCCAGCACGGCGTCCACGACGACGCCGTAGGTACCCGGCGGCGGCAGCGCCGCCACGGCGGCCTCGTCGTCGGCCGCCACGACGTTCAGCCCCAGGCGCTGCGCGGCGCGCAGGTTGGTCGCGGCGTCGCCCGCGTAGTCGTCGACGGCGCGGCCGCGCAGGACGTCGACGCTCCACCCCCAGGCGCAGAGCAGCCGGGCCACCACGAAGCCGTCGCCGCCGTTGTTGCCGCCCCCGCACACCACCGCCACCCGGCCGCCCGCCGGGGCCCGCTCGGCGACCACCCGCGCGACGGCGCGCCCCGCGCACTCCATCAGCGCCACGCCGGGCACGCCCAGGGTGTCGATGGTCCAAGCGTCCGCGTCGCGCATCTCGGCCGCGGTGACCACCCGCCGCGCGCCGGGCCAGCCGGCCTCGGGGTCGAAGATGGGTCCGGTGGGTGCGCTCATGTTGCTCCCGTCCGGGGCGCCGACGCCCCGCGCCTCAGTCGGCCTGTCGTCGCCCGCGCGCCACCGCCTCGGCGAAGTCCGTCACCGCCCGCTCGATGCCCACCAGCAGCGCCCGCGCCAGGCAGGCGTGCCCCAGGTGCAGCTCGGTGATCTGCGGCACCTGCGCCAGAAGCTCGGCCGCCCGCAGGTCTACGCCCCCGGCCACCGCCACCCGCAGGTTCAGCTTGTGCGCCAGGGTCGCCGCGTCGCGCAGCCGCACCAGCTCGGCGCGCTGCTCGGCCGGCCCGCGCGCGCGCCGCAGGCCGCCCGCGTGCAGGACGGCCACGTTGGCGTCGCAGCGGTGCAGCGCCTTCACCTGCTCGAGCCCGGGCTCCACCCTGACGCCCACCTCGATCTCGGCGTCGCGCAGGTGCGTCACGTGCTTCTTCAGCGCGTCGCGAAGCAGGTGCGCGTCCAAGCCGCCCGCCGCGCTGCCCCCCTCGCGCTGCTCGGGCACCAGCGTCAGGCGATCCGGCCGCACCTCGAAGGCCGTGCCCACCGGATCGAGCGTCGGGGCCAGCGCGAGATCCACGGGCACCGACAGCGTCTCGCGCAGCAGCCGCACGTCGCGCGCCCGCCGCTGATCGCGCGCCTCCATGCTGACGAAGCGAACGCCCGCCAGCTCGGCCAGCAGCGCCACCGCCACCGGCTCCGGCGCCGCCGAGTCACGCAGCCCGCGGAAGGCCGCGACGGGATCCAGCGACAGGTGCAGGCGGCACTCCAAGCTCACGACAGCGACTCCTGCAGCGCCGTCACCAGCAGCGCGGCCATCGCCTCGATCGTCACGTCGTCCGGCCCCTCGACCATCACCCGGCACTTCCGCTGGGTGCCCGAGTACCGCACCAGCACGCGCCCGTCGTCGCCCAGCGCGCCCTCGACGTCGGCGATGGCCGCCTGCAGCGGACCCAGCGACTCGAGGGGCGGCTTCGAGGGCACGTCCACGTTGCGCAGCACCTGCGGGAAGCGCGTCATCCTCGCGGCCAGGGCGTGCAGCGGCTGCTTCGACGCCACCATGATGCCCAGCACGGTCAACGCGGTGACCAGCCCGTCGCCGGTGGTCGCGTGGTCCAGCAGCACCACGTGCCCCGACTGCTCGCCGCCCACGTTCAGGCCGTCCTGCCGCATGCGCTCGACGACGTAGCGGTCGCCGACGCCGACCCGGACCACCTTGCCGCCGGCCTCACGGATGGCGCGATCGAGCCCGATGTTGCTCATCACCGTCGCGACCAGCGTGTCGTGCGCCAGCTCGCCCCGCTCGAGCATCCAGGTGCCGATGATCGCCAACACCTGATCGCCGTCGACCACGTTGCCGCGCGCGTCGACCAGGATGCAGCGATCGGCGTCGCCGTCGAGCGCGACGCCCACGTCGGCCCGCCGCTCGCGCACCATGCGCACCATGTGCTCCGGGTGCAGCGCGCCGCAGTCCTCGTTGATGTTGGTGCCGTCGGGCGAGACGCCCAGCGGCACCAGCTCGGCGCCCAGCTCGCGCAGCACCTCGGGCGCCACCTTGTAGCCGGCGCCGTTCCCGCAGTCGACCACCACGCGCAGGCCCTCGAGGGTCAGATCGCGGGGGAAGGCCATCTTGGCGAACACCGCGTAGCGCCCGGCCGCGTCGTCGATGCGATAGGCGCGGCCGATCTCGGTGCCGGTGGGCCGGAACGCCTCGAGCTCGTCCGACACCAGCAGCCGCTCGAGCTGAAGCTCGTCCTCGTCGGGCAGCTTGTAGCCGTCGCGCCCGAACACCTTGATCCCGTTGTCCTCGAAGGGGTTGTGGCTGGCCGAGATCACCAGCCCCGCGTCGGCGCGCATGCCCGAGGTCAGGAACGCGATGCCGGGCGTCGGCAGGGGCCCCACGAGCAGCGCGTCGGCGCCCACCGAGCACAGCCCGCTCACCAGGGCCGTCTCCATCATGTAGCCCGACAGGCGGGTGTCCTTGCCGATCAGCACCTTCGGGCGGCGGCCGGTGGCCTCGCGCAGCTGATAGCCCACCGCGCGGCCCAGCTTCATCGCCAGCTCGGCGGTCATCGGGTGGCGGTTGGCCAGGCCTCGGACCCCGTCGGTCCCGAAGAGGGTGCGCTCGTCCTTGCTCACGTCGGTCCTCGTCCTCTCTGACTCGTCTCTACTCGGGCGCGCCGGCGTCTTCCCCGCCGTCGGGCGCCGCCGGCGCCGCGTCGGGCGGCGGATCCAGCTGCAGCAGGGTCACCTTGTCCGGCTTCAGCTCGGACGCCGTCAGGCCCTCGGGCGGATCGAAGCGCACCACGCGGGTGTGCAGCTGTTTGCGTCGCGGGTTCACGCCCGTCGCGTCCACCCAGGCGGTCAGCGTGCTCGCGTCGAGCGCGTCGAGCAAGCGCACCGGACCGTGCAGCGTGATGTCGACCGTGGCCGGGCTGACCTCGAAGCCGTACACGGAGTCCGGCACGTTGCGCACCTCCACCGGGCGGCCGGCCACCACGCGCGTGCCGCGCTTCTCTTCGATGGTCACGGTCACCACGTGCCGGCGCCCGCGCTCGACATAGCCGCCGTAGGCCGGCGGCGGCGCCAGCGACACCGACAGACCCGTCGTCTGGTTGCGCCCCACCAGCGAGATGGGCTCGGTCTTCACCGACTCGATGCGCCCCACCACCGACGCCGCGCCGGTCAGCGTGACCGTCGGCGGATCCACCACCACCTGTGTCACGCGATAGCCCGTCTGCGGTTCGCCCTCGAGCGCCGCCACCACGTCGACCACCTTGCGCGTCTTGGGCTCGAACCGCACCAGCATCGCGGCCGGGCGCACGACGCGCACCTGCAGCGAGGGCGGCACCTTGAACATCTCGGGCTCGAAGGTGACCTGCTCCTCCTCGTAGCCCGACAGGTTGATGTCCAGCGCGGGCAGGCTGTCGACGTCGAAGTCGCGCAGGGCCGAGTACTTGCCCTCGATGGTCACCGCCACCTTGTCCACCGGCGGGCTCACCAGCACGCGATCCTCGGGGTGCACCACGCGCACGCGCACGTTGGCGGTCACCACCGTCGTCTGGTCCTCGCGCTTCACGACGACGAGCGTCGTCGCCAGCGCGAGCGCCAGCACCTTCAGCCCCACGTTCTCGAGGAACACCTGGCGCAGCACGGTCTTCACGGGCGGGGCGGCGCCTCCTTGCTGGCCGCGTCGCTCGACTTGGGACGCAGCAGCGCCACGACGCTCTTGTCGCGCCGGAACAGCCGGGTGGGCCGCTTGATCATCAGGTTGGTCAGCCGCTCGCGCAGCTCGGCGGGCTTCAGATCCAGCTCCAGATCGCCCTCGCAGGCCAGCGACACCGAGCCGCGCTCCTCGCTGACCACGATCACCAGCGCGTCCGTCTCCTCGGACAGGCCCAGCGCCGCCCGGTGCCGCGTGCCCAGCGTGCGGTCGATGTTCGGGTTCACGCTCATCGGCAGGAACACGCCCGCCGCCTCGACCCGATTGCGCCGCACCACCACCGCGCCGTCGTGCAGCGGGTTCTGCCGCTCGGGCACGAACAGGCTGTACAACAGCTCCTTGCTCAGCTTGGCGTCCACCCGCGTGGACTCCTCGAGGTAGGGATCCAGATCCGCCTCGCGCTCGACCACGATCAGCGCGCCGATGGTCTGTTGCGCCAGCGAGGTGCTGGCCTTGACCAGCTCGTCGATCGCCTGCGCCCCCGCCCCGCTGCGCAGGTTGCTCAACAGCTGCGTCCGCCCGAAGGCCGTCAGCGCCCGCCGGATGTCCGCCTGGAACACCACCACGACGATCAGCAGCAGGTTCCCGATGAACTGCTCGAGCAGCCAGTTGAAGGTGGGCAGGTCGAGGTACGCCTCCTGGCTGAGGGCGTACAGGATCACGATCACCACCAGGCCGATCAGCATCGGCACGGCGCGCGTGCCCTTGATGATCAGCAGCACCCGGTAGATCAGGTAGTAGATGATGGCGATGTCGAGGACGGGCGCCACCAACTCGCGCAGGACCGCCCAGCTCACCGCCCGGCCCCCCGCAGCGCCGCGGCCACGGTGGCCACGTCGCGCATCGCCGCCACGTCGTGCACCCGCAGCAGGTGCGCGCCGCCCTGCACGCCCACCGCGCAGGCCGCCGCCGTCGCCCAGCCCCGCTCGTCGACCGGCCGCCCGGTCAGCGCGCCCAGGAAGGACTTGCGCGAGACACCCAGCAGCACCGGCCGCCCGAGCGCCGCCAGCGCGCCGAGCCGCGCCACGAGCGCGACGTTCTGCGCGCCCGTCTTGCCGAAGCCGATGCCCGGATCGACGCAGAGGGCCTCGGGCGCCACCCCCGCCGCCACCACCGCCGCCACCCGGGCGGCCAGGGCGTCCCGCACCTCGGCGACGATGTCCGGCGACGACAGATCCCCGCGCTGCATCGTCTGCGGCGTCCCGCGCATGTGCATCAGCACGACGCCGGCCCCGCTGCGCGCGGCCACCGCGACCATCCGCGGATCCGCCTGCAACGCGCTGATGTCGTTGATGATGTCGGCGCCCGCCGCGACGGCGGCCTCGGCGACGGCGGCCTTGGTGGTGTCGATCGACACCGCGACGTCGCAGCGCGCCCGCACCCCCTCGATGACCGGGACCACCCGCTCGAGCTCGACCTCGGTCGACACCGGCAGCGCACCCGGGCGCGAGCTCTCACCGCCGACGTCGATCACGTCGGCGCCGGCGTCCACCATCTGCAGCGCGTGCTCGACGGCGGCCTCGGCGCGCACGAAGCGGCCCCCGTCCGAGAAGCTGTCCGGCGTGACGTTCAGCACACCCATCAAGCGGACCGGCGCGCCCTGCGCGTCCCACTCCACCTGACGTGCGCCGATTCGCCACCGCACCGCCGACCTACCCCCAGGCCCGCCCATCCGGCGCGCCTCCCGTCGAAATCATGCCGTCACAACGCAAAAGGCCGGCCCCCCCGGACCGGCCTCCCGCGCCTCACCGAGCCGCTCAGGCGCCCTCGGTCGACGACTCCGGCACGACGTTCAGCCGACCCTTCTGCTGGGTGGCGAACACCGTCTTGGGCCGCCGCACCGCCGCGTCGGCCTCGTCCTTCTTCTCCAGCGGCGGCAGCGTCTCGCCGCGCACCACCAGATCGACCTCCTCGGCGTTCAGCGACTCGCGCTCCAGCAGCGCCTCGGCCAGCCGCCGCAGCTTGTCGATGTTGCTGCTGACCAGCTCGCGCGCCGTGTTGTAGCCCTCGAGCACGATCCGCTTCACCTCGCGGTCGATCTCGATCGCCGTCTGCTCGCTGTAGTCGCGGTGCTGGTTGATCTCGCGGCCGAGGAAGATCTGCTCGTCCTTCTTGCCGAAGGTCAGCGGGCCGAGCTTCTCGCTCATGCCCCACTCGCACACCATGCGCCGCGCCATGTCGGTGGCGACCTCG
Organism: Myxococcales bacterium; assembly: GCA_020633465.1. GTDB lineage: Bacteria > Myxococcota_A > Bradymonadia > UBA7976 > UBA1532 > JACKDN01. The sequence goes on along the minus strand of JACKDN010000015.1, from coordinate 80,392 downwards.
ATGTCCTGCCCCGCCCCGGTGGTGATCTGGTCGAAGATCAGCTCCTCGGCGACGCGCCCGCCCATCATCACGGCGATGCGCTTCTCGGCGAAGTCCTTGGTCATCGACAGCCGATCCTCGTTGGGCAGCTGCATCGTGACGCCCAGGGCCCGCCCGCGCGGGATGATCGTCACCTTGTGCACGGGATCGGTCCCCGGCTGCAGCCGCGCGACCAGCGCGTGGCCGGCCTCGTGGTAGGCCGTCGTGCGCCGCTCCGACTCCGAGATGATCATCGACCGGCGCTCGGTGCCCATCAGCACCTTGTCCTTGGCCGCCTCGAAGTCGTCCATCGTGACGACGTCGCGCCCGCGCCGCGCGGCCAGCAGGGCCGCCTCGTTGACCAGGTTCTCCAGATCGGCGCCGCTGAAGCCCGGCGTCCCGCGCGCGATGACCTCCATGTCGGCGTCGCTGTCGAGCGGCACCCGGCGCGTGTGCACGGTGAGGATCTGCTCCCGCCCGCGCACGTCCGGCCGGTTCACCACCACCCGGCGGTCGAAGCGGCCCGGGCGCAGCAGCGCCGGATCGAGCACGTCGGGCCGGTTGGTCGCGGCGATGAGGATGACGCCCTCGTTCGACTCGAAGCCGTCCATCTCGACCAGCAGCTGGTTGAGCGTCTGCTCGCGCTCGTCGTGCCCGCCGCCCAGCCCCGCCCCGCGGTGCCGGCCGACGGCGTCGATCTCGTCGATGAAGATGATGCAGGGGGCGTTCTTCTTGCCCTGCTCGAACAGATCGCGCACCCGGCTCGCGCCGACGCCCACGAACATCTCGACGAAGTCCGAGCCCGAGATGCTGAAGAAGGGCACGCCCGCCTCGCCGGCCACGCCGCGCGCGAGCAGCGTCTTGCCGGTGCCCGGCGGGCCCATCAGCAGCACGCCCTTGGGGATGCGCCCGCCGAGGCGGGTGAACTTCTTGGGATCCCGCAGGAACTGGATGATCTCCTCCAGCTCCTCCTTGGCCTCTTCCACCCCGGCGATGTCGTCGAACGTGACCTTCTTGTTGCTCTCGCTGAGCAGCTTGGCCTTGCTCTTGCCGAACGACATGGCCTTGCCGCCGCCGCTCTGCAGCTGCCGCATGAACATGAAGAAGATCACGAACAGCACCAGCATGGGCAGCCAGCTGATGATCAGGTTCTGGAGGAGGGTGTCCTTCTCTTCGGGCCGGTACTTGAAGACGAAGTCGGCGTCCTTGGCCGCCCGCGTCGAGAGATCCTTCTGCAGATCCTCGCCGATGGGACCAAAGGTGACGAAGGGCTTCTCGCTGTCCCTCAGCGTGCCGCGGATCTCGTCACCGTCCACGGTCACCTGAGCGATGTCGTCCTTCTGGACGTGCTGGATGAACTCACCAAAGGTGATCTCGCCGCTCTTCTGGCCGGCGCCGGGCACCATGCGCCAGAAGACGAAGAAGGCGACGATGATGATCAGCCAGAGGAGGCCTGTCTTGTAGGGCTGGCGCACTGCGCGTCCTCTGCGGGGCGTGGGTCAAGTCCAACGAAGCGCCGGGCGAACGCGCGGCGGGAGAATGAGCCGACGGGAAGCCTATCACGCGGGCGAGAACGCCCGCAACCGCGCGCCGTCGCGGCCTTTGCGGCCACCGCACGCCCCAGAGGCGGCGACCACGGACTTGAGACGCCCCGAGGCGGTCAGGTGTTTCCAACTCCCTGGTCGGCGTCGAAAATTGGGCGGCGCCCCGCGTGCCCTTCGGCCCTCGACGCGTCGTCCCCCGCCCGCAGCACCAGCCCGTCGCGGCGCCGCTCGGCCAGGAAGCCACCCGGCAGCGTCGCGCGCCGACCCGCCGCGCCTTGCACGAGATCGTCGAGGCGCGCCACCGCCTCGGCCATCGATCGCGGCGCCGGCCGGTCGACGGCCGACGCCGCGCGGTGCAGGCCGACCATCAGCACCTGGCGGCGCGCGGCCTGCGGCAGCGTCCGCAGGGCGTCGATCGCGATCGTCACCCCCTCGGCGCCCACCTGCAGCCGGTCGGCCAGCCACGCGTCGACGAAGTGCGCCAGCGCGGCGCGATCCGCGGCGAGGGTCGCCGCCGTCCGCGCGGCCCCGCGGCTCCACGACGGGCCGAAGGCGGTGGCGAGCCCCGGGATCGCGTGCGCGCGCGCGCGATTGCGTAGGAAGCGCGCGTCGGCGTTCGTCGGATCCTCCACCCAGCGCAGGCCCTCGTCGGCCGCCCACGCGCGCACCGCCGCCCGCGGCACGCCGAGCCAGGGCCGCGCGATCACCCCGCGGCGCGCGGGGATGCCGGCCATGCCGCGCAGCCCGCTGCCGCTCGCCAGCCGCATCAGCACGGTCTCGGCCTGATCGTCGGCGGTGTGCGCGGTGAGGAGGCGCGCCGCGCCGATCGCCGCGGCGTGGGCCTCGAGCAGACGGTAGCGCGCGCGCCGCGCCCCGTCCTCGGGCCCCTGGCCCTGCGCCACCTCGGCCGGCGCCGGCCGCAGGCGCGCGCACGGGATGTCCAGCGTCGCGCACAGGGCCTCGACGAAGCGGGCGCGCGCGGCGCTGCCCGGATCGAGCCCGTGATCCACGGTGGCGACGCACAGCGGACCGCGACCGACGCGACGCAGCGCGTGCAGGAGCGCCACCGAGTCGGCCCCGCCGCTCACCGCGACCAGCAGCGCGGCGCCCGGCGGCAGCAGCGCGTCGGCCGCGGGCCCCAGCGCGTCGAGCGGCCCGCTCACGGCCACCAGTCGGGGCTCCGATCCATCAGCCCGCGCAGGGCGATCGCCGGCAGCAGCAGGCTCTGCCCCGGCACCTCGGGCGTCGGCAACCCGACGAGCGAACACAAGCGGCCCCGGTAGTCGAACACCGGCGTGCCCAGCGGCGCCGCGCCGTCCGCCCACCAGTAGTAGGCCTGCTGCCCGATCCCCCGCCGCCCGACCTGCGCCCGCCAGAGCGGACCCCCGTGCGTCGGCGCGCCGAACAGCGCGACGGTGTTGCGCACCGCCGCGTCCGGCGGCGCCCAGGGCGTCGACGTCACCGGCGGCGCCGGCAAGCCCGGCACGTCCAGGACGGCGAGCCCCAGCCGCGCGTCCATGAGACCGACCGCGGCCGCCCGCACCGTGCCGTCGGCCTCGACGACCTCGAGCCGGTCGTCCGCGTGGCGGGGCCACCCGGTGATCAGCGCGAAGGCGGTCACCACCCGCCCGGGCGCGGCCCAGAAGCCGCGCCCCTCCACGCCGGGTCCGGGATCGCGCGCGCCCGGCGACACCGCGCCCCGGCGCCGCACGACGATCGTCATCTGCTGGAGGCGCGCCGCGAGCGCCGCGCGGCTCTTCGCGTCGACGGGCTCGCGCAGCGGATCGGCGGCCACGGCGGCGTCCGGCGCCGGCGCGCCGGCGTCCTGCGCCCTCGCCGCGCCGGTCGACGCGACCCAGGCCAGACCCAGGGCGAGGCGGTGCAACATTCTGCACTGCGGTCGACCGAGGCTCACTGGCAAACTCCCTGCGCCGACGACCCGACGCGCTCTGCAGGAAAATCACCCGCCCGGGAACCTGCGCCTGCGCTCGCTGTCGAACGGCGCGAGGGCCCTCGAGGCCTTCGAAGGTGCCCGCGGTTGGCCGACGGGGTCAAGCGCAGGAAGCGCAGTCGAATCGCGGCGTTCGGGTTGACCACCCCCAGGGGCGTCGCTATCCTGCGTCGAATTTTTCGCCGGCCACGCGCGGGTCGAATCGCGGGCGCACCGACCACGCCCATCGGAGGAACGCGGCTTTGAGCAAAGACAACCAGACCAACCTCCGCGTCGCCGTGCTCTGGCACGACACCGTCTTCGCCGAGACCATCGTCGAGGGCAAGCGCCCGGTGACCATCGGCGAGAAGCCCAGCAACACCCTGATGGTGCCCGACGTGGCCGGCGTCGGAGACAGCCACGTGCTGTTCACGCCCGACGCGGGCGGGTTCTCGCTGAACCTGACCGGGGGCATGGCGGGCCGGCTGAACCTCGGCGGCAAGGAGCAGACCGTCGAGGCGGCGCGCGCGGCCAAGGGCGGCACGCTGTCGGTGGCGGGCGACGACTGGGGCATCATCGACCTCGGGCCGCTGGCCGTCTTCTTCCAGATGGGCGTCGCCCCCGAGAAGCTCCCCGCGCGGCCCATCTGGGCGGCGATGGAGTCCTCGATGCTGGGGTCGCTGCTGACGGCCCTGGTCGTGCACCTCGCCTTCCTCATCGCGGCCTTCTTCTTCTGGAACGAGGATCCCGAGCTCACCTCGCTCGACCTGAGCGACCGCTTCATGAAGGTCATCGTCGAGGAGCCTCCCCCCGAGATCGAGGAGGAGGAGGAAGAGGAGTCGGTCGACGAGGACGTGGGCAAGAAGGCCGGCGGCGAAGAGGGCAAGTTCGGCGAAGAGGACAAGGTCGAGAAGTCCAAGGTGCCGAAGCGCGACGGCGAGATGGTCGACAAGATCAAGGACGTCGGCATCCACAAGGCGCTGGGCTCGAACCTGCTGGGCCGCGGCCCGCTGAAGAACGTCTTCGGCGACAAGACCGGCTTCGACAGCAAGCTGAACGCGGCCATGGCGGGCGCCGGCGACGACCTCGTCGTCGGCCACGGCGCCGGTGGCATGGGCCTGCGCGGCACCGGCAGCGGCGGCGGCGGCGAGGGCTTCGGCCGCATCCACGGCATGGGCCGCATCGACACCGGCGGCGGCCGTGGCACGAAGGCCAACCTGGGCGGCAAGAAGAAGCGGAAGGCCAAGGCCCGCGTGCGCCGCGGCAAGGCCAACCTGTCGGGCTTCTGCAAAGAGGCCGACATCCAGCGCGTGGTGGCGGCCCGCCAGCGGGGCATCCAGTACTGCTACGAGAAGGAGCTGGCGCGGAACCCCGAGCTGCAGGGCAAGGTCACCATGTCGTGGCGCATCGGCCTCGACGGCTCGGTGGTCAAGGCCTTCGTCGAGAACTCCTCGCTGGGCAACAAGCAGGTCGAGGGCTGCATGACCCGCCAGATTCAGCGCTGGAAGTTCCCCAAGCCCGAGGGCGGCATGTGCCAGATCCGCTACCCGTTCGTGTTCAACGCGGGCCTCTGATCGGATCGTTCACGCGGGCCGGGTGACCGGCCGCGGAGGAAGGGCGTCGCGTTCGCGGCGCCCTTTTTCTTTGTGGCTGTCTGGGTGGCGTGCTCGTGGTGCCGTGTCGAGCGGGGCGCGCGGGCCCAAAACGAAGACGCCCGAGCCGGTGGGCTCGGGCGTCTCGGCCGGGTCGCGGCGCCTCGGATCAGAGGTCGATGACGATGACGCGGGGCGCCTCCTCCTCTTCCTCGATGTCCGGCTCCCAATCGGGGGGAGGCTCCGGCTCGAGAGGCAGCTCGAGGGCGGGGCGCTCGTGAATGCGCCGCCGTTCCTCTTCGCGTTTGCGAATCTGATCGATGATGTAGGCGTCCAGCACGGCTGTCCTCCCGGCCGGTTCCTTCGGCTCCGGCACCACTCAATTGATAAACACGACCGAGCGGCGTTGCAGATTTAATCTCGCAGACGGGGTGGGTCATGCGCAAACCCCCCGTGCATCGATCCGCCGCCGTGCGGATCGGCGGGCGAGGCCAGCAGCGCCGCCGGGGGCCCCTGCCGGGCCCACCGGGTGCGCCACCAGACGGCGCGCGCCTGCAGCGTCGCGAGGAACAGCCCGTCCCGCCCCATGAGCAGGCCGCCGCGCACCACGGCGACGGTCCACCAACGCCACGCGGCGCGCCCGAGCCCCTCCAGCCACGAGGGGCGACGGCCGGCGCTGCGCAGATCGGCGGCCGCGAGCGCCGCGTAGCGCCGCAGCTTGTCCGCGGCGTGCCGCCGGTCGCGATACCCGAAGTGGGCCACCCGCACCGTCGAGCGCAGCACGGGGCCGTCCACCTCGGCGTGCTCGTGCACGCGCCGCTCGCGCACGCGCGCGGCGCCGACCCGCACCAGCCGCAGCCGCCACGCCGGCGCGTAGCCCCCGAAGCGCAGCGGCCGGTCGGCCAGGTGCGAGCGGATCGACAGCTCGACCCCCGCCGCGTCGCGGCGCCCGGCGATCAGGGCCCGCAGCGCGTCCAGCGCCCCCGGCGGCAGCCGCTCGTCGGCGTCGAGGAAGAGGAGCCAGTCGGTCGACGTGTGGGCCAGGGCCAGGCGCCGCAGCGCGGCCAGCGACCCCTCGCCGGCCACGACCCGGGCGCCGGCCGCGCGCGCGCAGGCGGCCGTCGCGTCCTCCGAGGCGTGGTCGACCACCAGGACCGCGTCGGCGCCGCGCGCGCTGGCCAGGCAGGCGGGCAGCAGCGGGGCCGCGTTGCGGGCGACGACCGCGACGGTGATGCGCGGCGGCCCGGGCGCCCCACCCTCGGCCGCGGCCCCGGACGCCCGCCGACCGTCCGGGGGGCGGGACCACGCGTCGCTCACGCGTCGAGCGACTCCGGCGGCAGCGTGGGTTCGTCCGCCTCACCGCCACCCGTCGCGGCGTCGAGCGCCTCGAGCGCCGCGCCGACGCGCGCCCGCGCCGCCTCGACCTCGTCCGGCTCGGCGTCGAGCAGGCCGAACCAGGCGCCCAGCACCGCCCGGACGGCCGAACGCACGGACGCCTCGGCCTCGCCGGCGCCGCCCTGCTGCTGCGTGACGATCAGCTCGAGCATGCGCTGCTCGACGGCGTCCCGCTCGTCGCGCGCGACGCGCACCTGGTCTTCGAGGGCGGCGATCTGGGCCTGCCGGCGCTCGAGCTCGAGATCCTTGGCCTTCATCAGCATCGCGCGCCGCGTGACGGCCCCGAGCTGGGCCTGCATGCCCTGGATGCGCTCGGCGGTCTCGGGATCCATCGCCTCGGTGGTCTCTTGCGCCTCGCGCACCCGCCGCAGCGCGTCCTCGGCGGCGTGGGCGCGCTGCTCCATCGCCAGCAGGGCGGCCTCGGCGTCCCGCGCGCGCGCCTCGGCCGCCGTGTCGACGGCGGACAGCGCGGCGTCGGGCCCGGGCAGCGGCTCGCCGAGGGCCTCGAGCCGGGCCTGGGCCGCGCGCAGCTGGCGACGGATCGCCGAGGTCTGGTGCGCGGCGGCGCGCGCCTCGTCGAGCGCCGAGCGCAGCCCCTTGGCCTCGTCGCGGTGCGCCTGCGCGCGGGCCTCGGCGCCGGCCAGGCGCGACTGGACGTCGACCAGCTCGGCGAGGCGCACGCCGGCCGCGCGCAGCCACGCCGCGGCCTCGGCGCTCTCCTGCTCGACCTGCTCGAGCCGCCGCTCGGCCGCGGCTTCGCGGGCCTCGGTGGCTCGCAGCTCGTTCTCGAGCCAGGCGGCCCGCGCGAGGCGCTCCGCGTCGGTGGCCATCTGGCCCGCGCGCGTCGCGTCCAGCTCGCGGCGCAGGCGATCCACCTGCCGGCGCAGGGACGTCAGCTCTTCAGGCACCTCGCCCGGGCCTTCGGCCGGCGCCGCCGCCACGGCCGGGACGGCCGTCTGCAGCGCCTCGATGCGCCGCCGAAGGTGGTCGTTCTCTTCGATGAGGCGCGCCGCCCGGCTGGCCATCGCGGCGGCGTCGGCCTCGGGCAGGGTGCTGCCGTTGTCCCGGGTGATGGTGACGCGCGGCGCGTCGTCGGGCTCGGCGGCGCCGAGGGCCAACGTGGCGTCGGCCGTCGGGCGGGGCACCGCCGGCGCGGCCTCCAGCCGGCGCGCCAGCGCGTCGGGCTCGGCCCTCGCCTCGGCGGGCGGGCGCGCGGCCGCGGCCCGCGCCGCCTCGGCCTCGGCCAGGGCGTCCTGAATGCGCCCGAGCGCCTCGGCCTGCTGTTCGTTGAAGGCCTTCAGGCGGGCGTACTCGGCGGGATCGACGTCGGCCGGGCGCGCGGGCACCGGCAGGCGCGCCACCTGGGTCTCCATGATGGGGGCGTCGCGGAAAGCCTGACCGGCCGGCGCCGGCGCCGGATCCTCGAAGAACTGCAGGACGTAGGTGCCACAGCGCACCACGTCGTGGTTCGCCAGGTGGCGGCGCGAGACGAGGACGTCGTTGACCAGGGTGCCGTTGGCCGAGCCCAGATCGGCGATGCGGAAGCCGCCGTCGTCGTAGGCGACGGCGCAGTGGCGGCGCGAGACGCTGGCGTCGGCGATGACGATGTCGCAGTCCGGGTGGCGACCGACGACGGTCTGCCCCCGCTGCGGATCGAGCTGGTGGACCATCTGCCGCCCGGCGCGGTCCGTGTAGACGAGTCGTGCCACCGAGCGCGTCCCCCGCAGCTCCAAGGCCCTCATTTATAGAGGGGTGGTGCGCCGCGGTCCAGAATCGCCGACGCACGCGGGTCGGTCAGCGGCGGCGTCGATCGTGATAGGCGTCGACCAGATCGGCCAGACGGTCCATGACGGCGGGCGACGTGTCGTCGAAGCGGACGACCACGGCGGGCGGCTCACCGGGCTCGGTGCGCACCACCCGGCCCCGCACGCGCAGCTGCTGGGGTCCCCCCTCGCGGCTGGCCAGGCGCAGGTGCAGCTCGACCCGCTCGTCCGGCGCCCAGGTGCCCGGCAGCGCCACCCGCGCGCCGGCGGGGCTCAGCTCGAGGGGCTCGAGCTCGCCCCGCGGGGCGTTCGCGTCGGCCAGGGCGGCGGGCGCGGTGCCCGGGGCGTCGGGCGCGAGGCGCTCGGCGTGCACCCAGGCCAGGGTGCGGGCGCGCGCGTACAGGCGCCGCTCCGGGGGCGACATCGGCTCGCGCAGGGCCAGCGACGCGCCCATTTCGTCGACGGCGTCGACCACGGCGCGCCCCCGCCGCGCGCTGCCCTCGGCGTCGCGGGCGACCACCAGCACCTCCTGCCCCACGGCGGGGCGATCGCCGGCCGACAGGCGCACGCGCAGGTGGATGCCGTCGCGGCGGGTCAGCTGGCCGACCCAGCGCCGCAGCCCCTCGCCCCGCAAGGCGACCAGCTCGATCTCGTCCCTCGGCGTTCCCGGCTCGGTCACGGCGCGCCTCCCCTCCCCCTCATCGGTCGCCGCGGCCTCGGCCGTGAGCCCGGGGCAGCGAAGCACCTCGCGCACGAGAAATCCACCGGTCGACGCGACCGGGCGACACCAGCGCCCCGCCGACGCGTACACCCTACCCGCGGCATGGTCCGCGGTTGACACCCGCGGAGGCGCTCGGCTAGAAGTGCCCGCCCGCCCCGCGCTGGCTCGGCCGCGCGGCCCCGACCTGCCGGCCGCACGAAGGACAACGAGCGCCCCCCTGCGCGGGCGCTTCGGAGGAAGCGATGGTGTCGATTCGCCTCGAGGCTGTACTGACGTCGGTGACGCTCGCCGCGGTGATGGCGCTCGGCTGCGCCGAGCCGGTCGACGATGTCGATCGGACGCAGCCCAACGCCCTGCCCAAGACCCTCTTCCAGGGGGAGTGGTACTTCGCCCGCACCGTGGTCGACGTGCCGTACGAAGCCGCCGGCACGTTCGTCGGTGATCGCCAGGAGTACACGTTCGGCGAGGACTTCCCGGCCATCAAGATCCGGTGGCGCATCGAGGAGGACCGCCTCTACGCCTGCCGGGCCGACGAGGTGATCGTCGGCAGCAACAGCGAGGGCCAGACCGAAGGGGACGAGAAGGATCCCCAGAAGGACGAGGCCCGCGCCGCCAACGACGCCGAGGGGGCGGCCTACCGCAAGTTCCCCTGCGATCACCCGGTGGCGGCCTTCGCCATCCAGAGCCACTTCGACATCCTGCGCGACTACAACGCCGCGACGGGCGAGCAGTCGAACGTGATCAGCGAGAACACGGTCGATCGGCCCTGGCACGAGCGCGACTTCATCCGCGTCGACTGGACCGACCTCGGCGTCAGCGACACGAACTTCAACCTGTACGCGCAGTCCGATCTGGGCTGGGCGGGCAAGATCGAGGCGCCCTACTACGTGCAGGAGGAGGCCGGCGACTGCCGGGTGATCCAGCCGGACGGGCGCGTCGACTACAGCACCTGCGAAGAGGGCTTCGTCCCGCCGATCATCGACCTCGAGACCGGCGAGAACATCCTGCTGACCGAGCGCATGACCCTGGTGCCCGAGGACGGCTACGGCGGCGGCGCGATCAACACCTGCTTCCGCACCAGCCTGTTCGGCGCCGGCCCGGCGTGCACGCTGTCCGAGATCGGCATGCGCTACTCGTTCAAGCGGGTGCCGCAGCGCGCGCCGGAGGCCCAGTTCGAGACGAAGTACTACCCCGACACCAGCTTCGAGCGCTTCGGCGTCTGGCGGGTGAAGAAGAACACCTACGAGGATGGCCGCGGCGAGACCGACTTCAAGCAGTACCGGGCGACCCGCTTTCACATGTGGGAGCGCACGCAGACCTGCGACGGCGGCGACTGCCAGCCGCTGCCGCTGACGCACGCCGCGCGCGGCCTGAAGCCGATCGTCTACCACCTGAACCGCTCCTTCCCGTCGGACCTGAAGCCGATGGCGTTCCAGCTGGCCAAGGAGTGGAACGACGCCTTCCAGGGCATCGTGCCCGACCTCGACCTGACCACCAGCTGCCAGGTCGTGTGCAACGGCAACACCCCCGCCGAGCAGTGCGGGCCGCAGGACACCTGGTCGATGACCGGCACCTGCGCCTTCGAGCTGCGCGAGAACGACGGTCAGCAGTTCCTCGGTGACCTGCGCTACAACTTCATCGCCTACATCGAAGATCCGGGTCAGGACCAGCCCTGCGGCGTCGGCGGCCCGGCCAACGATCCCGAGACCGGCGAGCTGGTCAACGCGGTCACCTACATCTACGGCGCGGGCTGCTTCGACTACCTGACGACGCGGATGGGCGACATGCTCGACATCCTGTGCGCGCAGCACCTGCGCGACGGGGATCCGCTGCCGAAGTCCTGCGGCGCCATCGACGAGAACCAGTACCTGCGCGGCCTGCGGGTGCTGGAGATCATGCAGGCGCAGGGCTACGTCCAGGCCCCGCGCACGCCGATCCGCAACATCACCGGGGCGGCCTACGACTACACGCAGAACCCGGATCTCGAGAGCCGCATGGCCGAGATGAAGAACCGGATGACCGACCTCAAGCATCACCGCGGCAAGCTGCACCTGCGGCGCGAGCGGCTGAAGGAGGCCGGCCTCGATCGCGCGCTGGTGCCCGACGAGCTGGCGCGCGAGCTGAGCGGCGGCCGCGCCAGCACCGGCGCGCAGCTGACCGACGCCGAGCTCGAGTGGCTCAACCCCCTCGACCTGCACTACAGCGGCGCGGCGGTTCGGGAGCGCGAGCGGCTCAAGTACGCCGCCAAGGCGCTCGAGCCGGCCGAGTACCTGTTCGACGACAACGGCCTGTGGCACTTCGTGAACCAGCACGCCGATCTCGAGCGCGATCAGCTGATGCAGCTGCTGCGCGAGCAGTCGTTCCGCGCGGTGACCCTGCACGAGCTGGGGCACAACATGGGCCTGCGCCACAACTTCATCGCCACCTTCGACCGGACGAACTTCCAGCCGGCGTACTGGCAGATCAAGGAAGAGACCGAGGCCGACTTCGAGGCGGAGTACGGCCGCCCGGCGCCGGCGCTCGAGCCCTTCCGCGACGAGGACGAGACCGACCAGGAGTTCCTCGCCCGCTACAACCAGTGGCAGGCCGACCGCGAGGTGCTGCGGCGCATGCAGGAGAACGCCGGCATCCGGCTGTACCGCTACAGCTCGATCATGGACTACGGCGCCATGTACTACTCGGACTGGCAGGGCCTGGGCTCGTACGACAAGGCCGCCATGCGGTTCCTGTACGCCGATCTGGTCGACCGGATCGACTGCAACGGCAAGACGCCCGAGGCCTGCCGCACGCAGCTGGCCGACGGCAGCCGCGCGCACGTGAAGTGGTACCGCGGCGGCGAGCTCTGCTCGTCGAACAGCGACTGCCCGCACACCGGCGACGGCCAGAGCTGCCGCCAGGACGACGAGCTGGGCGTGGGCGTGTGCTCGAACTGGGACGACGACGAGCGCGTCGCCGCCCGGTTCAACCCCCGGCAGATGTTCTGCAGCGACGATCGCGTGGGTGATCAGCCCTTCTGCAACCGCTTCGACGAGGGCGAGAGCAGCGAGGAGATCGTCCGCAACATGATCGACCAGTACGAGCGGAACTTCATCTTCAACAACTTCCGCCGCTACCGCGCGAACTTCGACATCTCGAGCTACCTGAGCCGCATCCAGAGCCGCTACTTCTCGGTCATCGGCGACCAGATGCAGGCCCTGCTGTACAAGTACTTCTACGAGCCGGGCTTCCGCTCGAACGAGGGCCCGGGCGGCTTCACCGACATGTTCCGCGCGACGGTGGTCGGCTTCGACTTCCTGGGCAACGTGCTGATGCTGCCGGAGTCGGGCAGCTACCAGCTCAACGAGTTCAGCGGCATGTACGAGCACCAGGACCGCAACCTGACCGACAGCACCAACGCGAGCGTGGTGAACATCCCGCTGGGCCTCGGCAAGCCGGTCTACTCGAGCTACGAGCGGGGCTACTTCGGCGAGATCGATCGCCTGTCCTACGTCGGTGTGTTCTACGACAAGATCGCGGCGCTCTCGACGCTGACCACGCGCGACTGGGGCGTGGTCACGGGCGCCAACGACGAGCGCTTCCAGCTGAACTTCTACGACTTCTTCCCCGGCGCCTTCCTCAAGGTGCTCGGCTCGTTCGCGTCGGGCGACTTCAACGAGGTGGCGCAGCACTACGACTCGGATCTGGGCATGCTGTCGCAGCGGGTGTACTGGGACGGCACGTTCTTCGACGCCGAGCGCGAGTTCGACCCCGAGGACGAGAACCTGCCCGGCGCGATGGTCGAGCCCGGCGGCGCGACGCAGCTGTACGTGTACGCGCTCATCTACGGCATGGTCGACACGCCGTACTACAACGACCTGACCTTCACGCACTCGATGCGCGTGTTCGAGGAGGGCGGGTTCACCGGCTTCGACGTCGACGCCGCCAACCCGGACGACATCCTGCGCTGCACCAGCCCGCTGACCCAGCGCACCTTCGTCGCCGCGCGCACGGCCAACGTGCCCAGCATCGCCTGGCAGGCCGTGGACTACTGCAACCAGCTGGTGACGCAGCGCAACGAGATGATGCAGCAGCTGGAGAGCGGCGAGCTGCCCGTGGGCGTGACCCGCGGCCGCCTCGAGACGGCGCTGAACCGCCTCGAGTACCGCCTGCAGCTGCAGGAGGACCAGATCAGCAACATGATCTTCATCACCGATCTGGTGGGTCTGGGCGCGCTCTGAGCCGGGGCGGCGCCCGCCGCCCGGTACGCTCCGCCCGCCGCGCGGTCCGCGCGGCGGGCCCACCTACTCCACGATACCCACCGCGTCGAGATCCTCGGCCGGCACCCCCACCTCGAGCAGGATGTCCCGCGTCAGCTCGTGTCGCTCGGCGTACTCGGGCAGCATGGCGAGGAACTGCGCGCGCAGCTCGTCCGGGGCGCGCTGGGTGAGGCTCTCTTCCAACCGCCTTCGCTGCGCCATCAGGATGGCGCGCTCGCTGGGCAAGAGCGGCAGCTGGCGCTCGGTGGTGCCCACCCGCTTGCCGTCCTCGAAGACCGGTGACTTCTTCAGGCGCGTCCCGCGGGCGAGCGTCGCGTCGATCTCGTCGATGCGCGCCTGGGTGCGGGTGACCGCCTTGCCCTGCAGGGCCTTGATGTAGCGGTTGAACACGCCCCGCGCCGCCTTGGCGGCGGCACCTCGCCGCCGCGCCTCGGCGGTGATGCGGCCCTTGCCGCCGGTCTCTTTCGCCTTCTTGCGCGCGCGCGCCATCAGCCCTCCCCGGATCGCGGCGTCATCATCGGCGCGCGCGGCGGAGGGGTCAATTTCGCGGCCGGCGCGGGGCGGCGCGGATCAGGCGAGCGTGTAGATGTTGTCCAGCAGCCGGAACTCGCCGAGCTCGTTCATCTTCTCGACGACCTCGGGGTACTGCCGCGTGATGTCCTCGAACTCCTCGCGGGCGAGGAACATGAGCATCGTGCGGCGCGCGGCGGTGCAGGTGGCGGTGGCCGGTGTGTTCCGCAACAGCGAGATCTCGCCGAAGATCTCCCCCTCGCGCAGCCAGTTGAGGATGTGCTTGTGGCCGCTCTTGCGGCGGGTGACCTGCACCAGACCGTCGAGGATGACGAAGAGCCCCTTGCCCACCTGTCCCTCGACGATGATGTCGTCGTCGGCCTCGACCAGGCGCGACTGAAAGCGCGCCATCAGATCGGAGCGCCGATCCGGCGGCAGCACCCGGAAGACCGGCGAGAGGTTCATCAGGTTGCCGATCATGCGATCGCACACCTGCTTGGACAGCGCCGCCTGCAGATCGGTGGCCTGGGTGCCCAGCTCGTCGAGCACGGTGCGGGGCAGCTCGAACACGTCGGCCGATCCCTCGGCCATCACGGTGGCGACCCGCGGCGACTCGGTCACCAGCGACATCTCGCCGAAGACCTCGCCTTCGCCCAGGCGCGCGAGCTCGGTGTCGAGGCCCTCGGCGCCGCGCTTGATGACGCGCATCGTGCCGGTGACCACCACGTGGACGGCCTGCCCGGGCTCGCCCTCCTCGACCAGCGGCGTGCCGTCGGCCACCCGGCGCAGCTGCACCGCGCGGGCGACGGTCAGGAAGGGCTCGGCGGCCAGCTCGGACAGCAACGGGAAGCGCGGCAGGCGGTCGGGGAAGGTGGCGCCGCGGATGATGTCGGTGGCGCGGCGGTCGACCTCGGCCATCACGCCCTCGAGCGTCGGAGGCAGCAGGTCGAGGTTCAGCGCGTCGGTCTTGGGCAGCGGCATCTCGAAGATGGCGTCCCCCCACTCGGCGTCCGGCGTGGCGGCGTAATGCTTGGCCAGCAGGTTCAGCCCGCGATCGACGACGGCCTGGCCGGCGTCGTAGCGCTCGAGCAGCTTCAGGGCCCAGAGCGCCCGCAGCGGGAAGCCGGCGAGGGTGAAGTAGTCGGCGCAGCTGCGCAGGACGCGGATGCCGCGCTGCTTGTCGCCGAGGGCCACGAGCAGCTCGCCCGCGTTGACGCGCAGGCGGAAGTCGAGCGGTGCGATGCGCATGCGCGCGAGGCACAGCCGCAGCTGACGCTCGGCGTCGTCACCACTGGGCGGCATGTCGGTGCTCACGGCGACGTCGTCTCCCCCGCCGGCCTCGGCGCCGGCTGCGGGCGGCCGGCCGCAGGTTACCAACGCCGGTGCGTCGGAACAACTTCCGCCGCCACCCGGGCGCGCACGCGCCGCGCCCGGGGTGTCGCTCGCCGCGGGCCCCGGTTATCCTGACCGCCGGAGGAGGTCGGATTGAACGCCACGGGCCCTCGCTTTCGGTCGGCGCGCTTCCTCGTGCTCGACCCCGACGACCTGCTCCAATCGATGCTGCACGCTCCCCTGCGGGCGCAGGGCGCCGCCCGGGTGACCTACGCCCCGGACGCCCGCGCCTGGCTGCGCGCGGCCGCCTCGGGCGAACACGATCTGCTGGTGGCCGATTGGGACCAGCCCGACCTGCGCGGCGTCGAGTTCGTCGACCGTCTGCGCCGCGTGGACGCCCTGCGCGACGCCGCGCTGGTGCTGCTGGCCGACGAGGTCACGCCGCCGATGCGCGCGCTCGAAGAGCTGTACGACATCGGCGGCTTCGTCCAGAAGCCCTTCACCACCCAGGCGCTGCTCGCGGCCCTGGCCGCCGCCTGGCAGCGCCGCCAGAACCCGACCGAGTTCGCGCTGCTGCTGAAGCGGGGCTGGCAGCTGCTCGAGGCGGACGCCTTCGACAAGGCGCTGCTGGTCTACAACTGGCTGCGGCAGCTCGACCCGGCGTCGCTGGCCGCGCTGTACGGCGCCGGCGAGGCGCTGACCGCCCAGGGGCAGCTGGCCGACGCCCGAGCCATCTTCGAGGAGGTCGTGGAGCGTTCGCCCCTGTGCGCGAAGGCCTACGGCAAGCTGAGCGACGTCGCGCGCGCCCAGGACGACCCCGAGGCGGTGTTCCGCGTGTTGCAGCGTTTGGTCGAGTTGACGCCGAACACACCCGACACGTGGGTGCGGCTGGCGCGCCAACACTTCCACGCCGGCGAGGTGACGTCGGCCGAGCGGGCGGTGCAGCGCGCCCTGCGCCTGAACCCGGCCCTGTGGGAGGCCACGCTGGTGCTGACCGAGCTGCTGCTGGCGCAGGACCGGCTGCCCGAGGCCACCGAGCTGGCCGACGCGGCGCGCCGGCATCACCCGGGACAGACCGATCTGTTCAACAACCTGGGGATCGCCTTCCGCAAGCGCGGCCAGCTCGACCAGGCCAGCCGCGCGTACGAGACGGCGCTGTCGATCCAGCCCGACAACCCGGTGCTGCTGTACAACGCGGCGGTGGTCGACTTCCTGCTCGAGGCGGACGATCAGGCGCGGGCGCGCCTCGCTCGGGCCCTCACGCTGCGGGCCGACTTCGCCAGCGCCCGGCGCCTGGGGGCGCTGCTCGCCTCGAAGCCGCCCCTGGATCGGGCGGCGCGCGCGGCCCTGTTCGCCTGACGGCGCGCCTACTCCTGCACCCACAGGCGCGACTGCCCACGCGCCGCGCACTCGATCAGATCGGCGTCGCCGTCGCCGTCGAAGTCGCCGACGCCGAAGTCGGCCGACGCGATGGTCGCGGCGCTGGCGAAGGCGGTGGTCGCCTCGAAGAACTCGCCCGAGCCGTCGTTCAAGAGCAGCACGCTGCGGAAGGGCTCGACGCTGCCGTCGCTGAAGAGGATGCCGTAGACGGCGACCAGCATGTCGCGATCGCCGTCCCCGTCGACGTCCACCGTCACCGACTCGAAGGCGGGCACCCGCGGCATGCCGTGGATGCGATCGTGGGCGGCCTGGAAGTTGGCCCGCCCGTCGTTGAGGAACACGGCCACCGCCGGCGTGCCGGCGCGCGAGAAGCCCTCGAGGTAATCCTGCGGCAGCACGACGTCGAGATCGCCGTCGGCGTCGAGGTCGACCAGCTCGACGTGCAGCCAGTCGCCCTGGAAGTCGTCGAAGGGGGACGGGGCGAAGGCGAAGCGCCCGTCGCCTTGGTTCAGCAGCAGGCGGTTGCGGGCGGTCTGGAAGCTCTGGCTGAGGTTGTCGACGACGATGACGATGTCGGGCAGGCCGTCGCCGTTCAGATCGCCGGCCTCGAAGTCGTGGTCGTGCACGTCGCCGGGATCGAAGGCGACGCGATCCGACGCGTCGCGCCAGCGTCCCCCGCCCTCGTTCAGCCACAGCTGCTCGGGCCCGCTCCGGTTGCCGCCCTCGGGCGATCCGGTCTGCAGGAGGAAGGCGTCCAGATCGCCGTCCCCGTCCACGTCGACGAGGTCGGCGTCGTAGCTGGGGCCGGCGCCCGGGAAGTCGCGCACGGCGCTGAAGCCGCCCCGCCCGTCGTTGCGGAACAGGGTGTTGCGGGCGCTCGACAGGTTGGCCACCAGCAGGTCGAGATCGCCGTCCTGGTCGTAATCCCCCAGGCGCGCGTTCATGCCGTTGCCGCGCGGCGCGAGATCCTGCGCCCGGAACGTGCCGGCGCCGTCGTTGAGGTGGACGCCGACCGGCTGCTCGACCTGCCCGACGCCGCCGACGGCGCCGTTGGCGGCGACGACGTCGAGATCGCCGTCCCCGTCGAGATCGGCCACGGAGACGTCGTTGCAGTCACCGAAGGGGCTCAGCCGGCCCATCGTGCGGTCGACCAGCGCGCGGTAGGTGAAGGCCTGCTCGAGCACGGCGCCGCGCCCGTCGGCGTTGCGCACCTCGACGGCCACCGGCCCCTGCGCGCCAGGCGGCGTGACGATGCGCCACAGCGTGTCCGACACCCGCTCGACGGCGCGGGGGGCCGCCCCCGCGAAGCGCACCCGCAGCCCCGCGCGCAGATCGACGCCGCGCAGCTCGACGTTGGCGTAGCCGGGCAGCAGGCCGTGGTCGGGCACCAGCGTCGGGGCGACGTACTCGAACACGCCGGGCAGCGCCGCCGAGGCGCCGTCCGGGTTCTGCGCGACCAGATCGGCGGGGCCCTCGGGGTTCGGTGGCACCACGATGCGCAGGCGCTGATCGCAGGCCTCGGTCTCGAGGAAGTTCACCTGCTCGGCGGGCACGCCGCCGACGGTCACCGCCGCGTCCGTCTCGAGGTCCGACGCGCCCACCTCGACGGCGGTGCCGCCCCAGATGGGCACCTCGACCGCGTCGATGACGTCGAGCGACGGCACGACGCCGTAGCTGAGCAGATCGTCGGCGCGGTACGTGCGGCCGTCGGGGTTGATCACCTCGACGCGCACCGGGCCCGGTCGGCCGGCCGGCGCCCGCACCACGACCCGCGTGCCGTCGTCGGACACCTCGAGCACGTCGGCCTCGGCCCCGCCGATGCGCACCACGAGGCCCGGCTCGAAGTTGCGGCCGATCAGCTCGAGGCGCCCGCCGCCGCAGCGGCTGATGGCGTCCGGCGCGGCCATCGTGACCACGGGCGGCCCGACGAAGCGCCAGGACGCGGCCAGCGTGGCCGACTGCCCGTCCGGGTTGTAGAAGGCCACGTCGACGACGCCCTCGGCGTGCAGGGGTGACACGAAGGTGGCCGAGAGGCCGTCGGCCGCCACGGTCACGTCGAGCCCGGCGCCGTCGCCGAGGTAGACGGCGCCCGGCGCGCGCAGGTCGGCGCCGCGGAGCGTGACGCGGGTCCCGCCCGTGTCCGGGCCGCGGTCGGGCTCGATCGCGTCCAGCCGCGGCGGCGGCCACCAGGTGAACGCGTCCTCGGCCGCGCCCCGCTGGCCGTCTGGGTTCTGCGCGGTGACGTCGCCCACGCCGGGCGGGTGCGGGGGCGCCACCGCGGCGAGGCGGTCGGCCGCGAGCCAGATGGCCTCGGCGGGGGGCAGCTCGGCGAAGGCCACCGTGGCGCCGGGCTCGAAGCCCCGGCCCTCGATCACCACGAGGGTCTCGGCGTCGGTGGGCCCCTCGGCCGGGCTGACGCGGCGCACCACCGGCGGCGGCACGTAGGCGTAGGCGCCGCGCAGGGTGGTGGCGCGGCCGGCGCGGCGCACGGTGACGTCCGACGCGCCGGGCTCGCCCGCGGGCGCCGTGACCACCAGCAGGTGCGCCGACTCGACCCGCACCACCGCCGCGGGCCGCGCGCCGAACAGCACCTCGACGTCGGGGGCGAAGCCGTCGCCGCGCAGCAGCACCTCGGTGCCTCCGCTGGCGGGGCCGCGGGCCGGCGCGATCGCCTGCAGGCCGGGCGCGCGGCCGGTCGGGCCGACGATCAGCGCGGCCGCCCCCTCGGTCGGCCAGCGCGCGGCGTCGTCGTCGGCGTCGAAGGCCTCGACCACGTAGAGCAGGCGCGTGCCGAGGGGGAACGGGGGGCCCACCAGGTCGCCGCTGAAGCGATCGCCCACGCGGCGCAGGGGCACGACGAAGCACGCCGAGGCGTCGGCCGGCGGCGGGCCGGCGTCGACGTTGCGCCAGGGGCCGTCGGCGGGCGGGGCGCCGCAGGGGCCCGCGAGATCGCCCGCCTCGCCCGTCGTCAGGCGCACCCGGGCGGTGGTCGCCCCGTCGCCCGGGCGCACGACGGCCGTGAAGCGGAACGCGCCGCGCGGATCGCCGGTGTCCTGCAGGACCGAGACGTCGAGGATGGCGGGATCGGCGTCGGCGCAGGCCGTCGCCAGAAGCGCCAGGGCCAGCACGAAGCCAGCGCGGCGGGGGGAGCTGCGGAGGGGGCGTCGGATCAGCACGACGGGGAGCGTATCACTCCTCGCCGAACTCCTTCCGATCCTCGGCGGTCAGCGTGATGAACAGCGCCCCGGCGACGATGGCGGCGACGCCGCCCGCGACCAGCAGGGCGGTCTTCGTGCCGCTGACGACCTTGACGTTGCCCGTCTCGATCTGGTCGCGGCCGAGGAGGAGATCCTCGTCCGGCGCGACCAGCTGCCCGCGGGTGAGCGTGAAGTTGAAGGGCGAGACGGCGTGGTAGGTGCCGCCGCTGTCGGTGACGCCGAGCTTGGTGTTCTCGGTGACCACCACCTCTTCGCCCTCGTCCGTCTTCACCTTGATGGCGTTGGAGTCGCCCCCCTCCTGCGCCTTGCCCAGCTCGTCGAGGGTGATGTTGTACGTGTTGTAGCAGCCCAGCGGGCCGGCGAGCGTCATGGCCACGAGCATCACGAGCATCTTGCGCATCATGAGGTCGGGATCCCTCCATTGCCGAGGCGCGTCCAAGGTGGCGCACCATACCCGAGGGTCGGGTGATTTCAAAGGGCAATGGATTGCCCCGCGAGCGGCGCGCGCGGTCCGCCCGGGTGGGCCCGCGGTGGGCGGCCGAAGGCTTGCCACCCCCCCCACCCTCTGTTATCGTCCGGCCGTTTCGTGCCCGGACTCCGCGCGGCCTGGCGCGGCGGTCGAGCGGCCGGCAGTTCGAGGATGTGCCAAACGCAATGAACGGCTGCCCGAAATGCGGCGCTGAGGTCCGAGGCCGACCCAACTTCTGCCCTGCCTGTGGCAGCTCGCTGACCTACGACGGCGGCGGGGACGATCCGCTCATCGGGCGGACGATCGGCGGCTCGTTCACCATCGAGACGCTGGTGGGCGAGGGCGCGATGGGTCGCGTCTATCAGGCCGAGCAGATCCAGCTGCGCAAGAAGGTCGCGCTGAAGGTGCTGCGCTCGAACCTGGTGAGCGACGAGACCGTCGTGAAGCGGTTCGAGCGCGAGGCCCTCGCCGCGAGCCGCCTGAACCACCCGAACTGCATCTCGATCTTCGGCTTCGGGCGCGAGGACGACGGCGATCTGCTGTGGATGGCCATGGAGTTCATCCAGGGCCGCGACCTGGGCGTCATCATCGCCGAGGACTCGCCCCTGCCCACCCAGCGGGTGGTGAACATCATGAGCCAGGTGTGCGAGGCGCTCGACGAGGCGCACTCGGCCAACATCATCCACCGCGATCTGAAGCCGGCGAACATCGTCTGCTTCGATCACCGGCGCACCAAAGACTTCGTCAAGGTGCTCGACTTCGGCATCGCCAAGATCACCGACCCCGGCGAGGACTACCAGCCGCTGACGCGCGACGGCATCGTCTGCGGCACGCCGGCGTACATGAGCCCCGAGCAGGTGCAGGGCTTCGAGCTCGACAACCGGTCGGACCTGTTCAGCCTGGGCATCATCCTCTACCAGACCCTGACCGGGCAGCTGCCCTTCTTCGCCGAGTCGGCCGTCGAGGTGGCGACCAAGATCGTCATCGAAGATCCCGTGCCGCCCTCGAAGATGCGCTCGGACTGGAGCTACCCGCCCGAGCTCGAGGCGGTGGTCCTGCGGCTGCTGTCGAAGAAGAAGGAAGACCGCTACCGCAACGCGATCAAGGTCAAAGAGGATCTCGAGAAGTGCCTCGACACCCTGCGCGCGCGCCGGGACGCCTCGCTCGACCTGAACCCGGACGAGCTGGCCGAGCTGATGGCCGACGCCGACGAGCAGGTCGAGGGCGCGGCCACGCTGCAGCTGTCGAGCGACATGATCGCCAAGGCGATGGCGGCCGAGGCCCTGGCCAAGCCGGCCGCCCAGGCGGCCCCCGCCCGCCCGGCGGCCGCGCCGGCCGCCGCGGCCGCGCCGGCCCCCGCGCCCCAGCCGGCCGCACGGCAGGCAGAGCCCCGGCCGGGCAGCGCGCCCCTGCCGCGCATGATGACGGGCCCGACGACGGCGTTCCGCGAAGAGGCGCCCGAGGAGCGCTCCAGCAACACCGGCATGATGGTCGGCGTCGGCGTCGCCATCCTGGCGGCGTTGGGGGCCGGCGCCTGGTGGTTCTTCATGCAGTGAGGGCCAGCGCCGGCGCGCACCGGCGCGGCTGACCGCCTCGCTTCGCCCCGCCCCCCGCGGGGGCGGCCGGGGCCGCCCTACTCCCCTTCGGCGACGAACAGCTCGTAGGCGCCCCACTGGGCCGGCTCGAGGCCGGCCTCGATGGCGGCGCGGCGCGCCTCGCCCAGCGCCTCGACCAGCGCCCAGGTGCCCTCGGCCGCGGCCGCGGTGGCCAGGAAGCGGAGCAGCACGCCGCCGTCGTCCTCGGGCGCGGCGTGGCGCGCGAGCACACCGCCGCGCACCCCGGCGAGCAGCCCCCCGACCGCCGCCCGGCCGCGCGAGCCCTCGACCGGCCCGCTGAGCACCGCGCACACCGCGCCCCCGGCGGCGAGCGCCTCGGCCACGCGCTCGATGGGCACCGGCGGCTGCTCCTCGCACAGCGCCAGCGCGGGGCCCGGCGTCAGCTCGCCCACCAGCTGCACCACGCGCGCGTTGGCCAACGCGGCCACCAGGCCCTCCTCGGCCAGATCCGCACCCATGCGCGTGTCGACCGAGTCGAACCAGCCCCGCTCGCCGCACAGCGTGCTGATCTCGAGATCCCGCACCGTGGCCTCGCCCACCAGCAGCGCGGTGGGCGGCGCCACCGGCTCGTCGGCCAGGAACGCCGGCGGCGGCGCCGGGCGCGCCACCACCAGATCCACCTGCTCGGCGACGTAGCCGTCGCGCCCCAACAACGCGAAGGGCACGCCGCACAGCGGCCCGTCGGGCGCGATCACCACCCGCCCGACGCCCTCGAGCACGTCGGCGAAGGGCGCCCACAGCAGATCGTAGAGCGCGCGAGCGGCGCGCCGCAGACGCTGCGGCTGATCCCCCGCCCGCAGGCAGGCGCGCAGCTCGGCGGCGTGGCGGCCGAGCCCGGTGCGGCCGGTCGACCACCGGTGCATGCGGACGCCGTCCGGCAGCACGGCGAAGCCCACCGTCCAGCTCTCGAAGACGCGGAACTCGAGGCGCGCCTCGCCCGGCCGCGGCGCCCGCAGGGGCCAGCCGTCGGCGCCCTGGGCGCGCTGCAGGGGCGCCCACAGCGCGAAGCAGTCCTCCACCTCGACCCGCCGCACGAAGCGCGCGTCGAAGCGGTGGCGGTGCGCGGCCGCCATCTCGGCGGCGTAGCGAGCCGTCGCGGTCGCCATCGGGCGGCGCTGCGTCCGCCGACGCTCCGCGGCGCACAGGCGCCGGGCCAGCGCCGCGTTGCCCGCCTCGCACAGGCGCTCGATGGCCCGCTCGAGATCCCAGCGGTCCCGCGGCGGCAGCATCACGTCCCAGACGCCCCCGCCGTCGGCCAGCGCGCAGCCCTCGGCCGCCTCGGCGGCGCGCCGCAGGTGGATCTCGGCGCGCTCCGGATCGGCGGCGCCGGCCGACTCGAGGTGCGCCAGCGCCACCGTCGTCTCGACCCCGCGCCGCACCGCGCCCGCGCCCAGCGCGCGCGCCTCGACGGCCGCGTCGCACAGCCGCTCGAGCGCGACCGCGCGCTCGCCGGGCGACTCGGCCGCGTCGTGATCGGCGAGGCCGAGGTACAGCGTCGCCAGCGCGACCGCCGCGCCGTCCTCGAGCGCGCGCGCCGCCTCGAGCGCGCGAAGCGCCGCGTCGCGCTCGCCGCGGCGCGCCGCGCTCAGCTCGTGCACCAGCGCGGTGCGCGCCGCCGCGGCGGGCGCGATGTGCGGCTCGGCCAGCGACAGCAAGAGCCGCGCCCCACTCAGGTGATCCGCTGCGGCTTCGGGCGCGCCGCAGCGCGCGCGACCCGCCAGCGCCTCGACGGCCGTCGCGACCCGCCGCGCGTCCCCCTCGCGGCAGGCGTCGTCGACCAGCGCCGCCCGCTGCTCGAGGCGCTCGGCCCCGTGCAGGCCCGGCAGCGCGACGTCGATCGTCTCGGCGTACAGGGCGTCCGCCCGCGCCGCATCCCGGCGCTCGGCCACCGCGGCCGCCTCGAGCAGCACGCGCGCCGTGACGAAGGCGTCGTCGAAGGCCTGACGCTGCGCCCGACGCAGGCTGCCGTCGAGCGCCGCCGCCGCCCCGGCCAGATCGCCCACGGCCCGCGCCGCCCGCGCCCGCCAGACCGACACCTGCGCCTCGCGAGCGATGTCGCGCCCCCGCCCGCCGCCGCGCTTGCGGCGCGCCTTCGCCAGGTTCAGCCAGCGATCGGCGGCCTCGCGCACCAGGCGCCACTGTCCCGCCGCCGCCCGCTCGGCCCCGGCCTCGCCCGCGAGGGCCTCGGCCAGCTGCCCGTGCAGCTGGGCGGTCACCATCAGCCGCCGCTCCTCGGGGGGCGCCGCCGTGTAGCGCAGGCGCTCGGGCAGCCCCCGCTGCTCGAAGGCGCGCAGGCCGACGCTCAGCTCGACGGCCAGCGCCGGCGCCGTGACCGCCGCGCGCTCGTACGCGATGACCAGCGCCTGGTAGGCGTGGAAGTCGTCCTGCGCCCGCGCGGCCTCGGCGAAGGCCTCGAGCGCCGCCTGCCCCTCGGCGTCGTGGGGGGCGGGCTCGCCGAAGGCCCGCTGCACGGCGCAGACCCAGGCGGGCCGACCCGCCCGCCCGCGCAGGGCGTCCGCCACGCCGGTGATCACCAGCGCCGCGTCCAGGGGCTCGAGGCGCGCCACGGCGTCCAGATCGGGCAGCTCGTCGGGGGCCGCCTCGCGGGTGGCGGGCGGCGCCTGCGGGCGGGCCAGATCGGCGGCCAGCGCGACCAGGCCGGCCGAGGCCGCGTGATCGATGCCGGGGAAGGGATCGGCGAACAGCCGGCACACCCGCGTCGCGACCTCGATCAGCGTCGGCGTCACCTGCTGCGCCTCGTGCAGCTCGGCGCCCAGCTCGCTCATCAGCCGGGACACCTTGCGGCGGTCGCCCACCTCGAGCGCCACGAGCAGGCGGTTGAAGCGCAGCGCGACCAGGCCATCGGTGAGGCCGTGCCGCGTGTACTCGGGCTCGAGCTCGGCGTAGAGGGCGTCGGCGCCCTCCAGATCGCCGCGGGCGAAGGCGTCGAGCGCGAGGGCCTTGTTCGCTTCGATCGTCGCGAGGTTCACGGGGCCTCCAGGGAAGACGGGCGCGAGGGGGTCAGGCGTGGGCGCGCAGGCGGTCGAGGCGGGCGCGGGTGACCGACGCCTCGGCGTCGCGACCGCTCTGCGTCTGCACCGCGGCCAGGCTCTCGAGCAGGGGGACGACGTCGTCCGCGGCCAGATCGACGGCCTCGCCGTAGTAGCGCAGGGCCCCCTCGAGGTCGCCGCGCGCCTGGCAGAGGTACCCCAGGGCGGCCGCGGCGAAGGCGTGCGCGGGCGCGTGCCGACGGGCCTCGACGAAGGCGTTCCAGGCCGCGTCCAGCTCGCCGCCGTCGGCCAGGCACTGGCCGTAGACGAACCAGCCCTCGCCGTCGGTGGGGCAGAGCTCGAGGTAGCCCCGCCACAGGGCCAGGGCCTCGTCGGGCGCCGTCTCGGCCCGCTGCTCGGCGGCCAGACGGTACAGGGCCGCGCGCTCGCGCATGCCGATGATCATCATCGGCGCGACGCCGCGCTCGGCCACGCGCAGCCCGGGGCGGCGCCCCTCGGTCTTGCGCCGCACGACCGCCGCGAGATCGTCGGCCGGCGTCGGCGGCGTGGCGGTCTGCAGGCTGGTCTCGCCCGCGTCGGGATCCTCGAAGCGGAAGCCCCCTCGCCGCGGCGCGCCCTCGGCGGTCGCCGGCGCGGAGGGCGGCGGCGGCGCCTGCACCGCCGGCGCCTCGGGCGCGTCCTCCACCTTCGTCGTCGTCGTCGTCCGGCCTCGGCCGAAGAGGGGCCACCTCACGTCGATTCGCCTCCACCCTGCAGGGCCGGATTCAACACGACCGCCCGGGGGCTGACAACCCCCTACCTCGCCTTACTTCGGTCGGGTGCGGGGCGGCTTGTCGGTCGCGCCGCGCATTGCGTAGCATGCCGGCGAACGCCCGAGGAGATCCGGCTTGAACGCGCCCCTGAACCCTGCCCCGCTCATCGAGCTCGCCACCGCCTACTGGGGCAGCGCGACGCTGGTGGCGGCCGTCCGCCTGAAGCTCTTCACGCACCTCGCGGCCGGCCCGGCCCCGTCGTCGATGGTCGCCGAGCGGGCGAGCACCGATCCGGTCGCCACCGACGCGCTGCTGGCCGCGCTGGCCAGCCTGCGACTGGTACAGAAGGACGGCGAGGGCCGCTTCGCGAACACACCGCTGGCCGACACCTTCCTCGTCGAGGGCCGCCCCGGCTACCTGGGCCCGGCCATGCTCTACAACGGCGACATCTATCCGCTGTGGGGCGAGCTCGACGGCGTGGTGCGCAGCGGCGACGTGCGGCGCGCGCCCGATCAGTACCTCGGCGACGACGCCGAGCGCACCCGCAACTTCGTCCACGGCATGCACCACCGCGCCCTGGGCGTGGGGCGCGCGGTCGCCCAGGTGATCGACCTCACCGGCCGCACCCGCCTGGCCGACGTGGGCGGCGGCCCGGGCACCTACTCGGCGCTGCTGTGCCAGCAGACGCCGGGCTTGCAGGCCGAGGTGCTCGATCTGCCCGGCGTCGTGGCCATCGCGCGCGAGATCGTCGCCGATCTGGGCGTCGCCGACCGGGTGAAGTGCACCGCCTTCGACTACTACCGGGACGCCCTGCCCGGGCGGTACGACGCGGCGCTCGTCTCGGGGGTGCTGCACCGGGAGCAGCCCGCGCAGGTGCAGGCGATCCTGGGCGCGGTGGCCGAGGCGCTCGAGCCGGGCGGCGTGCTGTACCTGAGCGACGTGATGCTCGACGACGATCGGGCCGGCCCCACCTTCGCGACGATGTTCGCCCTGAACATGCGGGTGCTGGCCCACGACGGCCGGTGCCACACGGTGGCCGAGAGCCGCGCGTGGCTCGACGCGGCCGGCTTCGACCTCACCGACGTGACCCGCCTGCCCGCGCCCATCCACTACACCGTGCTGCGGGCCGAGAGGCGGCGATGAGGGGGCTCGCCGCGCTGATCCTGGCCGTCGCGCTGGCGGGCTGCACGAAGCCCGAGACGCCGCCGGGGTGGAAGGACTACCACCCGGACGCCGCGGCGCCCGACGCCGCCGCCGCCACCGCCGGGCGGCGGAAGAAGATCGAGCTGCCGCCCCCGACCCCGCCCCCGGCGCGCCCCGCCGGCGAGCCGAAGTCGGCGGCCGATCTGAACGCCCTGTCCGACCAGGCCGCCGAGGGGCAGCCGGTGGACAAGCCGGGCGCGCCGCCCATCCAACGCATCGATCAGTACCGCCTGCGCGTGGGCCAGGTGTTCGTCGACCGCAAGCAGCGGCGGGTGGACGTGCCGTCGCGCCTGAACATGGTCGAAGGCATCCTCGAGTACTTCGCGGTCGCGTCGAACGGCAAGCTGCACGAGTCGGTGCTCGAGGTGCTGCCCGAGCCCAGCCACATCCACCTGGGCCTGCTGCTGGTCGGGCTCGAGACGACGGTGTGGGATCGCAGCGATCCCAACAAGATGCCCACCATCACCAAGGCCGGCAGCCCGCTCGACCTGTACGTCGAGTGGACGCAGGACGGCAAGACGCGGCGCGAGCGCGCCGAGTACTTCCTCTACAACCGCAAGGCGAAGGGCGCGCCGCCGACGCAGTCGTGGCGCTTTCAGGGCAGCGTCTTCTGGAACAACCGCTACGCCGCCGATCTCGATCGCAGCGTCGTGGGGTTGATCCCCGACGAGCAGACGGTGGTGAACATCGTCGGCGACATCGGCAACCCGTATCGAGGCGACGACCTCGGCTACGAGGTGCACAAAGAGCACGTCCCGCCGAAGGGCACGCCGGTGACGCTGGTGCTGCAGGCGCGGGGCGAGGGCGAGGCGCCGCCCGACGGCGCCCCGCCGAAGGGGCCGACGCCGGCGCCCGGCGCGCCGGCGACGCCCCCCGGCGCCTCCCCGGCCGTCCCGTCGCCGCCGCCCCCCTGACGTCCGCGGCGCGACGAGCCCTTCCCCGTCGCGCCCCGCCCCGTGTTACAACCGGCGCACGCCCTCAACCCGATCTCGAGTCATGGCAACGACGAACCTGAAGTCGCTCATCGGTCTGCTGAACCCGACCTGCAAGTCGGCGCTCGAGACGGCCGCCTCCCAGTGCATCAACCGCGGCCACTACGAGGTGACCGTCGAGCACTACCTGCTGACGCTGCTGGACGATCCCAAGAGTGATCTGCGGCCCATCTTCCGCTACTTCGAGCGGGACATCGGGCGGCTCGAGCGCGCGCTCAACGAGCAGCTCGAGCTCTTCCGCACCGGCAACACCGGCCGGCCCGTGTTCAGCCCGACGCTGATCCGCGCGATCGAGCGCAGCTGGATGATCGCGTCGGTCAACCTCGACCAGCCGCGCATCCGCTCGGGCATCTTCGCGCTGACGCTGCTCGAGAACCCCGACGCCTACGGCAGCGGCGGGTGGCTGGATCAGCTGCAGGCCATCCCCGAGCACGAGCTGCACATCAAGCTGCTCGACATCATCGCCGAGAGCGGCGAGAGCGCGGGCGCGCCGGCCAGCTCGTTCAGCCAGGCGACGGCCGCCCCGGCGGGCGGAGGGCCGGGCGCGCGGCCGCACGGCGGCGCGGCGGACGACTCGGCCCTGGCGCGCTACGCGATGAACTACACGCAGCGAGCGCGCGAGGACGGCATCGATCCCGTGTTCGGGCGCGACCGCGAGATCCGCCAGATGGTCGACATCCTGGCGCGGCGGCGGAAGAACAACCCGATCATCGTCGGCGAGGCCGGCGTCGGGAAGACGGCGTTGGTCGAGGGCCTGGCCGTGCGCATCGTCGAGGGCGACGTGCCCGACGTGTTGAAGCACGTCGAGCTGATCGGCCTCGACCTGGGCCTGCTGCAGGCGGGCGCGGGCGTGAAGGGCGAGTTCGAGGCGCGGCTGAAGAAGGTGATCGACGAGGTCAAGGCCTCGCCGGTGCCGATCATCCTGTTCATCGACGAGGCCCACACGCTGATCGGCGCGGGCGCGCAGAAGGGCGGCAGCGACGCGGCCAACATGCTGAAGCCGGCCCTGGCGCGCGGCGAGCTGCGGACGATCGCCGCCACCACCTGGTCGGAGTACAAGAAGTACTTCGAGAAGGACGCCGCGCTGTCGCGGCGCTTCCAGCTGGTGAAGCTGGACGAGCCGGGCGTCGAGGCCACCGCCAGCATGCTGCGCGGGCTGCGCGAGCGTTACGAGGCCGCGCACGGGGTGATCATCCGCGACGACGCGCTGCGCGCCGCGGCCGAGCTGGGGTCGCGCTACATCTCGGGGCGGCAGCACCCGGACAAGGGCATCGATCTGGTCGACACCGCCGCCGCGCGCGTGCGGGTGGCGCTGACCAGCAAGCCGGCCGAGCTGGACGATCTGGAGCGGTCGATCGCCACGCTGGAGCGCGAGCGGGCGGTGCTGCAGCGCGACGCGGCGTCGTGCGCGGTGCCGGTGGACGAGCGCCTGGGCGAGCTGGCCGAGGCCATCACGCAGGCCGAGGCGCGCTGCAAGGAAGTCCACGCGCTGTGGGAGGAGGAGCTCGAGAAGGCGAACGCGGTGCTCGCCGCGCGCAAGCGCCTCGACGAACTGCAGGCCGAGGGCGAAGACGCCGAGGGCGACGCGGAGGCCGCCGATCCCGAGGCCGACCGCGAGAAGGCCGTCGCCGAGCAGCAGGGCATCCTGAAGGAGGCGCTGGCCGAGCTGCGGGCGCTGCAGGGGCGCGATCCGCTGATCAGCGTCGAGGTGACGCCCGAGGTCATCGGCCGGGTGGTCAGCGACTGGACCGGCATCCCCCTGGGCAAGATGATCCGCGACGAGGCCGGCGCGCTGCTGCACCTCGAGGATCGCATGGGCGAGCGCATCAAGGGCCAGCCCCAGGCGCTCGAGGCCACCGCGACACGCGTGCGCGCGGCCAAGGCGGGCCTGAAGAACCCGAAGACCCCGATCGGCGTGTTCCTCTTCGTCGGCCCCAGCGGCGTCGGCAAGACCGAGACCGCGCTGGCCGTGGCCGATCTGCTGTTCGGCGGCGAGCGCTTCCTCACCACGATCAACATGTCGGAGTTCCAAGAGAAACACACCGTCTCGCGCCTGATCGGCAGCCCGCCCGGCTACGTGGGCTACGGCGAGGGCGGCGTCTTGACCGAGGCGGTGCGCCAGCGCCCGTACTCGTGCGTCCTGCTCGACGAGGTCGAGAAGGCCCACCCCGAGGTGCTGAACCTGTTCTACCAGGTGTTCGACAAGGGCATGCTGGCCGACGGCGAGGGCCGGGTCATCGACTTCAAGGACACGGTGATCTTCCTCACCAGCAACCTGGCGACGGACGTGATCACCAAGCTCAGCCAGCGCGACGACCGGCCGGACGCCGAGACGCTGGCCGAGAAGATCCGCCCCATCCTGAGCAAGCACTTCAAGCCGGCCCTGCTGGCGCGCATGACGATCGTGCCCTTCTACACGATCGGCGCCGAGGTCATGGCCGACATCGTGCGGCTGAAGCTCGGGCACGTGGCCGACCGCCTGGCCGAGAGCCAGAAGATGCGGCTGGACGTGGACGAGGCGGTCGTCACCGCCATCGCCGACCGCTGCACGGTGGTCGAGACGGGCGCGCGCAACATCGACCACATCATCAACGGCAACCTGCTGCCGCGCATCTCGACGGCCATCCTCGAAGAGATGGCCGAGGGCGCGATGCCGGACGTGCTGTGGATCGGGCTCGACGAGGCGGGCGAGTTCGCGTTCCGCTTCGGCGGCGCGCCCGAGGCGCCCGCCGCCGAGGAGCCCGAGCCGGCGCCCAAGAAGAAGCGGGCGCCGCGCAAGAAGAAGGCGGCCGCCGCCGACGCGCCGGCCTGACGAGCGGAAGCTAGTCCAGGTTGCGGCACAGGCGGCCGAGCATGTCGGTCGCCGTGCCGCGCAGGCACAGGTCGTAGGCGTCGGACACCGGCGTCTCGTCGGGGTTGATCTCGATCATCGTGGCGCCCGCGCGGCGCGCCAGCAGCGGCAGCTGGGCGGCCGGGTACACCACCGCCGACGTGCCGATCGACACCAGCAGATCGCAGCGCTCGATGGCCTCGACGGACGCCTGGATGACGTCCGCGCGCAGGGCGTCGCCGAACCACACGATGTCCGGCCGCCACCAGCGGCCGTCCGCCCGCCGCCCCTCGAAGGGCACGTCGAAGCTGAGCAGCCGCTCGTCGCCGCAGCGCACGCGCCACAGGCTGCCGTGCAGCTCGTGCACCGTGCGGCTGCCCGCGCGCTGGTGCAGGCCGTCGATGTTCTGGGTGACCACCGTGACGTGAGGCAGCGCCTCTTCGCACCGCGCGATCAGGCCGTGCCCCGCGTTCGGCTCGCAGGCGGCCACCAGCTTTCGGCGGTAGTTGTGGAAGTCCCACACCTTGGCGGGATCGGCGTCGAAGGCGTCCTGGCAGGCGTACGACGCGTAATCGTACTGCTTCCAGATGCCGCCCTGGCCGCGGTAGGTGGGCACGCCGGACTCGGCCGACATGCCCGCCCCGGTGAAGAAGACGACGCGGCGGAAGTCGCGGATGTCGGGCACGGTGTCGGGATCACGCATGCCCGGCACTATGTCACAGCTCGTCGACCTCGAACGCCATCATGTGGTCCTTGCCCTTCGAGATGATGGCGACCAGGCCGGCGCTCTCGGGCAGGATCATGTTGTAGAAGTACCGCGCGGTCTTGATCTTCGACCGGTAGAAGCGGCCCTCCTTGCCGATGCACGCCGCCACCTGGTGCGCCCAGATGTAGGCCAGGGCCGTCAGGCCGAACAGGTTGAGGTAGTTGCTCGCGACGGCCGCGGCCTCCTCGGGATCCTGCATGCCCTTCATCGCGAGCTGCATCGTGACCTCGCCGAGGGTCTTGCTGGCGTCCTTCAGCGGCCCGAGGAACTCGGCGAGCGACTCGTCCTCCTTGTGCTCGCCGATGAAGCGCTTGATCTCGTCGACGAAGCCCTTGATGAGGCGGCCGTTGGCCTGGGGCAGCTTGCGGCCCACCAGGTCGAGCGCCTGGATGTGGTTCGTGCCCTCGTAGATCATCGCGATGCGCGCGTCGCGCATGTACTGCTCGATCGACCAGTCGGTGGTGTAGCCGGCGCCGCCGGTCACCTGCATCGCCTCGCTGACGTTCGCGAAGCCGCGCTCGGTGCAGAACGACTTCACGATGGGCGTGAGCAGCGCGACGAAGTCGTCCGACTTCTGCCGCGTGGCCTCGTCCGGGTGGTGCTGCGAGATGTCCATGTGCATGCCGACCCAGTAGGCCAGCCCGCGCATGCCCTCGGTGGTCGACTTGACGTTCAGCAGCATGCGCCGCACGTCCGGGTGCACCAGGATGTTGTCGGCCGCGGCGTCCTTGTCCTGCTTGGCGCGGTCGAGCGAGCGGCTCTGCCGGCGATCCTTCGCGAAGGCCAGCGCGGTCTGGTAGGCGATCTCACCGAGCGCCACGCCCTCGAGGCCCACGCTGATGCGCGCCGCGTTCATCATCACGAACATCGCGCGCATGCCCTTGTGGGGCTGGCCGACGAGGTAGCCCTCGGCGTCCTCGAGGTTGATCACGCAGGTGGGCGACGCGTGGATGCCCATCTTGTGCTCGAGGCCGGTGCAGAAGACCGGGTTGCGGCGGCCGTCGAGCGTGAACTTCGGCACCAGGAAGGTGCTGATGCCCTTGATGCCCGGGGGGGCGTCGGGCAGGCGCGCCAGCACCAGGTGCACGATGTTCTCGGTCAGGTCGTGCTCGCCGAAGGTGATCCAGATCTTGGTGCCGGTCAGCTTGTAGTGATCGCCCTCGGGGATCGCCTTCGTCGACACGAGGCCCAGATCGGTGCCGCACTGGGGCTCGGTGAGGCACATCGTGCCCGACCACTCGCCCGACACCAGCTTGGGCAGGTAGTCCTTCTTCTGCTGGTCGGTGCCGAAGTGCAGCAGCGCCTCGACGAGGCCGTGCGTCAGGCCGGGGCACATCGAGAAGCTCTTGTTGGTGGCGGTGGCCATCTCGCTGAGCATCAGGGCCAGCGTGGCGGGGCCGCCGCCGCCGCCGAACTCTTCGGGGTGGGCGATGCCGGCGAAGCCGCTCTCGACGAACTTGGCGTAGAGCGCCTTGAAGCCCTCGGGCAGCGTGACGCTGGACGTCTCGGGGTCGTAGGTCAGCCCCTCCTGATCGCCCTTGCGGTTCAGCGGCAGCATCTCGTTGGTGCAGAACTTGCCGCTCTCCTTGAGGATCGCGGTCACCGTCTCGAGGTCGAAGGCCTCGTAGTCCGGCAGGCTGCCGACCAGCTCGTCGTAGCCGAAGGCCTCGAGGATGAAGCGCATGTCGTCGATGGGGGCCTTGTAGATCTGCATCGGTCGCACCCGTTGGCCGGGGGCCGGCGGTCGGCCGGCCCGATTGAGTGAATGCTCATTCAGTCGGGGTTTATACCGAACACGACTCGGGATTGCCTGCAAAAGTCGCGTTCGGGAGGCGGGCGACGGCTCAGCGCCCCGCGGCGGACTGCCCCGCGCGGAGGCCGCGCAGCACGGCCACGAGGTTGGTGCCCAGATCCTCGGCGTGGTAGCCGCCCTCCTGCACCACGACGGTGGGCAGGCCCAGCCGCCCGAGGCGCTCGCCGATGGCGTGGAAGTCCTCGGTGGTCAGCGCCCAGTGCCCCACCGGATCCTTGTGGTAGCCGTCGAGCCCGGCGGACACCACGAGGTACTCGGGCGCGTAGTGCCGCACCGACGCGAGCGCGTGGCGATCGAGGGCGTCGAGGTACACCTTGCCGTCGATGCCGGTCGGCAGGGGCACGTTCAGGTTGTACCCCTCCCCCGGCCCGGCCCCGGTCTCGTGCGCGTACCCCGCGAAGAACGGGAAGTGCTCCCGCGGATCGCCGTGCAGCGACACCGTCAGCACCTTGGGGTCGCGCTCGAAGATGCTCTGCGTCCCGTTGCCGTGGTGGAAGTCGATGTCGACCACCGCCACCCGCCCGAAACGCCGCAGGTAGCGCGCGGCGACCGCGGCGTTGTTGAAGTAGCAGTAGCCCCCGAACAGGTCGCGCGTCGCGTGGTGCCCCGGCGGGCGCGACAGCGAGTAGGTCAGCGGCAGCTTCTCGTGGCGCAGGGCGCTCGCGGCGTCGCGCGCGCACGCCGCGCTCCACTCGGCGGCGGTCAACGTCTGGCTGTTGAGCGGCGTGCCCGAGTCGAAGCACCACGCCCCGGCCTGGTGCAGGTTGGTCGGATCGCCCGCCCCCCGCTTCAGGTTGGGGAACACCATCGGATAGAAGGTCTCGCCCTCGGGCAGCGTGCGCGCCGTGTTGTACAGCGTCAGCATCGCGTGGCTGTGCTGGCTGCGCAGGGCCGCGAGCGGGATCTCCTTGGGCGGCCGCACGTCGAACAGCGCCGACTCGGCCTGCAGCGCGGTCAGGATGCTCTCGGCCCGCGCCGTCGTCTCGGGGTGGTCGATCTTCTCGCCGAACGCCCACTCGTACAGCGGCTTGAAGGCCAGCTGAACCTCGTTGAAGAAGGCCGGAATCCGCGGGCTGCTCATCGATCCTCCGTCGGCGGCCACGGGCGCCGCCCTGTCCATTGCGTTCGAACCATTTGCACACGAACCGTGTTCACGCTAGGCTTTCGCGCCCGAAAACGGCTGGAGACTACCCCCATGGACGCGCTGCCGTCGCCCTCCGACCCCAGCCCCCGCGGCGAGACGCTGTCGATCGACCTGCCCTCGCTGCCGGCGCCGGTCCGGGTGCAGGACGACTTCTACTCCGACCGGGTGCGCTGCGACCACCCGCCCGCGTCGGTGGACGGCGAGGCCCTCGGCGAGGCCCTCATCGACGCGGCCGCCGCGCGCGACCGCAGCCGGGTCGTCGTGCTGGCCCCCGCGGCCCTCGGCCCCGGCCTCGAGGCCGCCGGGCTGAGCGAGGAGGCCCGCATCCCCGGCTTCTACGCCGGCCACACCGACTGCGTCGTCCACGGCTGGTTCGGCGAAGCCGAGCGCGCGGCCCTCGCCTGCCCCGACGCGGTCGCCGACGTCCAGCGGCTGCTGGCCGACGCGCCGCCGGCGCGCGCCCACGCGCCCACCGCCACCACCCGCGCCGGCGTCGACGACGCCCCGGCCATCGCCGAGCTGATCGCCGGCACCTTCGAGCACTACCCCACCCCCAGCGGCGTGCCCGACTACATCGCGTCGGCCATCGAGGAGGGCGTGCCCTTCCGCCTCGTGCGCGACGGCGAGGCGGTCGTCGCCTGCGCCAGCGCCGATCTGGTGGGCGCGGCGCGCACCGCCGAGCTGACCGACTGCGCGACGCGGCCCAGCCACCGCGGCCGCGGCTACATGCAGGCCATCCTGAGCGATCTGATGGACGATCTGCGCGACCTGGGCTACCCGACGGCCTTCACGCTGGCCCGCGCCCGGGTGCCCGGCATGAACCTGGCGTTCCAGCGCCTGGGCTTCGACCTGCACGGCACCATGGTGCAGTCCTGCCGCATCGGCGGCGGCCTCGAGGACATGAACATCTGGAGCCGGCGCCTCGACGCGTCGGTCGCGGCCGCGCCCACCTCGCTGGCCGGCTGAACGCCGGTCAGTCGGGCAGCCGCCAGAGCGCCTCGACCAGCCGATCCGCCGGCCCCGCGATGCTCTCGGGCACGGCCGGGGGCGCCTCGCCGGGGGCGTCGAGCCAGGCGGCCAGATCGGCCACCCCCTGCGCCGTCCCCCCGTCCTCGCGCGCCAGGTAGTACAGCTCGCAGGCCAGGTGCAGCGCCTCGCGCAGCCCGGCCGCGGCGCGGCGGTGCCCCTCGAGCCGGGCGCGGAGCTCGGCGCGCCCGCGCCAGCCGAGCTCCTCCACCGCCAGATCGAGCTCGCCCTCCAGCGTCGCCAGCGTCGACCAGACCCCCGCCACCGCGTCCGGCCCCCCGCGCGCCGCCCGCGGCAGCGCGGCCCGCACCAGCCCGGTGGCCTTGACCAGCCGGCGCCCGAAGATGCCGCGGTAGGCGCCCCCGCTGACGAGCACGTTGACCAGGAAGCCGCTCACCGCCGCGGTCGCCACCGCCAAAAGCCGCACCTCGAGCGTCTCGACCGGGCCGCCGCGCGGCACGGCCTGGAGGAACAGCGCCGAGAAAGCCGCCACCGGGTAGGCCGTGCCCAGGCGCAGCGCGAAGGTGGTCAGGAGCGCGCCGCCGACCGCGGCCGGGACGCCCACGAGCAGCGGGGCGCCCAGCGCCGCGAGGCCGGCCCCCCAGAGCCCGCCCGCGACGCTGCCCACCATCTGGGTGAGCGCGCGGCGCAGGCCCATCAGCACCGTCGGCGAGACGCACAGCACCGCGATGAAGGTGGACGACACCGAGTCCGGGTTGCCGGTCAGCCCGTCCAGCAGCAACGCGAGCAGCGTCGCCAGCGCGGCCTTCAGCGTCAGGAACCAGGGGTTGCCCAGACCGGGCGCGACGAGGGTGGGTCTCAAGCCGCGCTCAGCGCGCCGCGGTCAGCTGCAGATCCGGGTGCGCCGCCAGCGCGTCGAGCGTCTCCGGGTTGCGCAGAGCGTCGCGGTTGCGCACCGGCCGACCGGCCAGCGCGTCCGTCGCCGCGCGCTCGCTCAGCTTGCCGCTGTGCGTCGTGGGCAGCCCCTCGACCGCCGCGATGACCGCCGGCACGTGCGCCATCGAGGCGCCGGTCTTGAGCGCCTTCTTGATCTTCAGCTGCAGCGGGCGGTCGAGCGTGTGCCCCGGCGCCATCACCACCAGCAGCACCAGCCGCAGGCCGCCGATGGTCTGCGGATCCTCCTGACCGATGGCCAGGCAGGCCGAGATGGCCTCGAAGTCCTGCACGATGGCGTAGATCTCGGCGGGGCCGATGCGGATGCCGCGGATGTTCAACACGCCGTCGGCCCGCCCCAGCACGCGCGCCTGACCGTCCTCGGTCAGCTCGAGGAAGTCGCCGTGCGTCCACACGCCCGGGTTCTCGGCGAAGTAGGCCGCGTGGAAACGCTCCCCCTCGTCGTCGCCGAACAGTCCCACCGGTCGGCTGGGGAAGGGCGCGCAACAGATCAGCTCGCCGGTGCCGGCCGCGCGAGGCCCCTCGGCCGTCATCACCTGCACGTCGTAGCCGAGGCTGATCGCCTGGCTGTAGCCCGCCCGCACCGGGGCGTCCGGCCGGCCGAGCACGAAGCACCCGACGATGTCGGTGCCGCCCGAGATCGAGTGCACCGGCACGTCCTTGAAGTGTTCGGCGACCCACGCGAACTGCCCGGCGTGCAGCACCGCCCCGGTGGACATGATCGTGCGCAGGGCGGCGAACCCGAAACGCTCCCGCGGCACGATGCCGGCCTTGTCGAGGTACTGCAGGTACACGGGGCTGGTGCCGAAGACGGTCACGCCCTCGGCGTCGACGAGGCGCAGCAGGCTGTCCTCGGCCGGATGACTCACCGAGCCATCGAGCAGCACGACGCGCGTGCCGCTGGCCAGCGCGGTCAGCTGCCAGTTCCACATCATCCAGCCGGTGGTCGTGTGGAAGTAGAGCACGTCGTCGCCGGTCAGCCCGCCGTGCAGCCGATGCTCCTTGACGTGCTCGATCAGCGTCCCGCCGGCGCCGTGCACGATGCACTTCGGCGCGCCGGTGGTGCCCGACGAGAAGAGGATGAACAGCGGGTGGTCGAAGGGCAGGCGCGGATAGTCGAAGGGCGCGTCCTCGGACCCGCCGAGGGCGGTCATCTTGCGCACCGCGACGCGCCCGGCGCCGAGCTCGGCGGGCAGATCGGCGTCGTCGAGCGTGATCACCGCGCGCAGGTCCGGCACCTCGGCCAAGAGCGTCGCGACCAGCTCGGCGAGCGGCTGCGTCCGCCCCTGGTAGGTGAACTGCGTGTCGGTGAAGAGCACCGTCGGCCGCACCTGGCGGAAGCGATCGAGGATGGCCCCCGCGCCCATGTCCGGCGCGACCGACGACCACACGGCGCCGACGGCGGCGCAGGCCAGCGCCGCCGCGATCGTCTCGGGTGTGTTGCGCGCCACCGCGCACACGCGATCGCCCGGCTTCAGCTTCAGCCCGTCGCGCAGCCCGCGCGCCAGCCGCTCGACGCGATCGCGCAGCACGCCGCGCGTCCACCGGACGATGTCGCCGGCCTCCGTCCAGCCGGTGATCACCTCGGCGTCGGGCCCCGCCCGCTCGGCGTCGCCCCGGGGGTACAGCAGGTTCTCGGCGTAGTTGAGCCGCATCGCGGGGAAGAAGCGGGCCGTCTCGACCTCGCCCCCCGAGATGGCCGGCACCGCCTCGCCGCTCCAGCGAAGGCCGGAGAACTCCGCGAAGGCGCGCCAGAAGATGGGCGCCTCGTCGATCGAGAAGCGGTGCAGCGCGGCGTGATCGGCGAAGCGGCGGCCGGTGCGCGCCTCGAGCGCGCGGGTGAAGTCGGTCAGGGGATCGACCCGGTCGGTCGAGGGCGCGGACGGCGCCGCCGCCTCCGCTGGGGTCTCGCTCATCGGTGCCCCTCCGCGGGCGGCTCAGGCGCCGCGGTAGTCCGGGTGCGCCACCAGGTAGGTGACGATCTTGCCCAGCCCGTCGAAGTTCTCGGGCGACAGATCGCTCCGGTCGATCTGCAGCGCCAGACGCTCCTCGAGGAACAACAGGAGCTGCACGAAGCCGAGGCTGTCGAGGATGCCGTTCTGCAGGAAGGACATCCCGTCGTCCCGGATCATCTCGGCGGCGTCGCCGAAGTGATAGTTGTCGTCCAGCCAGTCGATGACCAGCTGGCGGAGGGCGGGATCGCGGGCGGTCTGGGTCACGGTCGAACGCTCCTCGGTGAATGGCCCGCAGGCTGGCACAGGCCGCGGGTCACGGCAAGGGCCGGGCGTCAGGCTTCGAGGGCGCCGACGCTGCTGTTGACGCGGCCGGCGTCGTGGCCCCAGGCCGGCAGCGGGACACCGGCGCCGCGCAGGGCGGTCAGCACGGCCAGGCTGGCGTTCTCGCGGTTTCGCGAGCGGTAGTGCACGCCGCCCTTCAGGCGGCCGCCGCCCTTGCCGGCGACGAGGATCGGGAACTCGTCGTTGCTGTGCACGTTGCCCTCGCTCAGCTCGGTGGTGCACAGGATCGAACACCGATCGAGCAGGTTGCCGTCGCCCTCGGGGGTGTCGCGCAGGCGCCCGAGGAAGTACGCGAGCTGCTCCATGGTGTAGGTGATCGCGGCGTGCACGGTGGGCTGAGGCGCGGCCTCGTCGTGGCAGATCTGGTGCAGGCTGTTGCGCGCGCCGGCGGGCCACACGATGACACCCGAGCCCGCGGTGCTGAACATGATCGAGAAGGCGCGGGTGAGATCGCAGGCCAGGGCGACGGCCATCAGATCGCTCATCGCGCGGTTCTTCTCGGCGATCTGCTCGCGCCCCTCGACGTCCGGATAGTCGTTCGCCGGCGCGGGCGGCGTGGCGCACTGGGGGCTGCCCGTGTCGAGGCGCAGCTCGAGGGCGCGGATGCTGTCGAAGTGCTGCTCGAGGCGCGCGCGGTCGCGCGCCCCCACCTTGGCCTGCAGCGCGCGGATCCGACCGTTGACCGCGTCGAGCACCGAGCGCCGCGCGAGATCGATCTGCGGTGCGGTGGGACCCATGCCGAACAGCCGCCGGAAGGCCGCCGCCGGCGAATACTCCGACGGGTTCACGTTGTTCGGGCCGTTGTGCGACAGGTGCTGGAAGGTCGTGCCCTCGTCGGTGCCGCGGAAGCGACACACCGCCAGCTCGAGCGATCGGAAGGGCGTCTGCCCCTCGAAGTGCGCCGCCGCGATCTGGTCGCAGGACGGGTGCGCGAAGGTGGTGACGATCGTGTCGCGCGTCGTGCCCACCTGGTGGTAGCGCGCGCCGGTCATGATGCCGGTCATGCCCGAGTGGTGCGGGTGCGTCGCCGTCTTGATCTCGAGCCCGGTGACCGGGCTGACGTAGCCGCGGACGCTCTCGAGCGGCTGCATCTCGGCCCGCGGCCGCCAGCCCATCCCC
The DNA here is from genome assembly GCA_020633465.1 of Myxococcales bacterium. Classification (GTDB taxonomy): domain Bacteria; phylum Myxococcota_A; class Bradymonadia; order UBA7976; family UBA1532; genus JACKDN01. Next base: position 40,780 of record JACKDN010000015.1, on the reverse strand, counting down.
TCGCCGTCGGGGATCCAGTGTTCGCGGCGCACGCCGTTGCCCCAGAACCAGACCCCGAACCGCGTGGGCAGCTCGCCCCCGTCCGCCCAGGCGGTGCCGTGGGTGTTCAGCAACGCTTCGAGCGGGGGCAGCGCGACGCTCACCGCCGCGCCGCCGAGCAGGCCGCGCAGGAACGTGCGGCGCCTCATCGCTCCACCTCCCCGGTCGTCCGGAAGCCATCGCTCAGCACGAGGGCCACCATCAGCGTCTGCAGGCGATGCCCGCCCTCGACGAAGGCCTCGGTCAGATCGCGCACCGCGATCTGCTCGCTGCGCGCCTCGAGGCGCCCGTTGGCGTGGCGGTACAGGCGGCGCGCGACGCACTCGGCGATGGCGTCCTGGTTGCGCAGCAGCGCCGCCAGCTCGAGCCCACCCACGAACGTCTCGCCGTACAGCTCGCCGCTGGCGTCGATGGGCAGCCCGCTCTCGGTGGTGCGCCAGGCGCCGATCGCGTCGAAGTTCTCGAGCGCCAGCCCCAGCGGATCCATGTGCCGGTGGCAGGCGTTGCAGGTGGGATCGCTGCGGTGCCGCGCCAGCTTCTGGCGGGTGGTCACCGGCCCCTCGACCTCGACCCCGTCGAGCGACGTCGCCACCCCCGGCGGCGGCGGCGGGATGTCGTAACAGAGCAGGTAGTTCTGGATGAACTTCCCGCGGTGCGTGGGCGACGTGACGGTGTTGTGCGCGTTCAGCGCCAGCACGCCCGCCGTCGTCAGCAGGCCGGCGCGCGGGCCGTCGGCGGGCAGCGTCACCGGCGTCGGCGCGTCGGCGCCCACCGGCGGCAGGAAGTACAGCGCCGCCAGCTCGTCGTTGATGAACGTGTCGCGGGTGACCAGCAGATCGCGGAAGTCGGCGTCGGCCTCGAAGACGATGTGGTCGATCAGCGCGAGGATCTCGGCCTTCATCGACGCGCCGAGCGTCTCGCTCATCTGCGGGAACAGCTCGCGATCCTTCTCGAGCGCGTCGAGGCGGTCGAGGTTGAAGTACTCGGCGAAGTAGCGGCGCAGGGCGTCCCGCGCGCGGTCGTCGGCCAGCAGGCGCTCGGCTTGCGCGCGCAGGCCGGCGTCGGTGGTCAGCTCGCCGCGATCCGCGGCGGCCAGCAGATCGGCGTCGGGCGTGGTGTTCCACAGCAGGTACGCGAGGCGGGCCGCCATCTCGTGATCGGTGAACCGGCGGCCGCCGGGGCGATCGGGATCGGGCTCGCCCACCTCGACGCGGAACAGGAAGTCGGGCGACTGCAGGACGAAGGCGACGGCGTGCTGCACCCCACCCCAGGCGTCGCCGAGCGTGGCCCCCACGTCGGCGGCCAAGGTCGACAGCAGCGTCGCCTCGTCGGGGCTGATCGGCCGCCGCCACGCGAGGCGGGCGAAGTCGGCCAGGAAGGCGTCGGTGCAGGCGGCGTCCGGGGCGTCGCAGCCGGTGAAGGCGGCGCGGCGGTCGGCGCTCAGGGCCTGCGCCGCGAGGTCGAGCGCCGCGGCCTCGTACTGCTCGGCGGCGCGCGGCGAGATGGTCAGCTCCGAGGCGCCCACCGAGGCGAAGCCGTGCAGCGGCGTGTCGACCTCGAGATCGGCCGGCACCTGCACGTCGCCGAGCAGATCGCGCACGCTGTTGCGGTACTGGGCCAGCGTCAGGCGGTGCAGGGTCGGCGCCTGGGGCGCGAAGGGCGGCAGGTCGTTCCCGGGGGGTGACGGCGGCCCCGCGTCCGCCGCCGGCGGCGCGGTGGCGTCGTCCGCCGGGCCTCGGGCGCCCGCGTCGCGCGCGGCCGGATCGGGCGGCGTCGGGTCGAAGGGCGCGCCCCCGGCGCCGGGGGCGACGGGACCCTCGGGATCGTCCAGGGCGGTGGTCAACGCGCCATCGGCGCAGCCGCCGAGCAGCATCGCGGCCAGCGCCCAGCGCGCGAGGCGGCGGGTGGACGGTCGGGACATGGACGGGCTCTCCCTGGAGTCACGGCATGGTAGCGCAACTCGGATTCGGCTGCACCCGCGGCGACTTTGCCGGTACAACTTGCCCGATGCCGCGCCGCCTGTCCCCCACCCTCGCCCTGCTTCTGCTGCTCGTCGGCTGCGAAGAGGGCCCGCCGCCCGCGGCGCGCGGGGGCCTCGCCGCGCTCGACGCGGGCGCCGTCGACGGCTTCGCCCCCGCCCCCGACCGCGGCTTCGCCCGCGACGCGTTCGTGCTGCCCGACATGGCCAGCGGCGGCGTGGGCGAAGGCTGCGTCGACGACGATCGCGACGGCGACGGTTGGGGCGCGGCCGGGCTGTGCGGTCCGGTGGACTGCGACGACGGCAACGCCGCCATCCGGCCGGGCGCGCCCGAGGCCTGCAACGATCTCGACGAGGACTGCGACGGCGTCGCCGACGAGGGCCTCAGCTTCGCCGTCTGCGGCCGCGGCGCCTGCCGGCGCATGATGCCCAACTGCAGCCTCGGCGTGGTGCAGCGGTGCGTGCCGGGCGAGCCCACGGCCGAGTCGTGCAACGGGCAGGACGACGACTGCGACGGCATGGTCGACGAGGACGGCGCGCCCACCACCTGCGGCGTCGGCGCCTGCGTCCGCGCGGCCGCCTGCGTCGACGGCGCCCCGGGCGCCTGCACGCCGGGCGAGCCCGCCGCCGAGGCCTGCAACGGTCAGGACGACGACTGCGACGGCGCCACCGACGAGGGCTTCGGCGCCGCGGTGGTCGTCGCGCAGTACAGCGGCCTGAGCAGCTTCCACGAGGCGTGCACCGGCAACACCGAGCGCATCGGCCCCAACTGCAACGCCGCGATGAACCGCTTCTGCGCCGCGCGCGACTGCGCCAACACGGGCTTCGGCCCGGTCGAGAACAGCGGCGACGACGCCCACGTGACCTGCCTCGAGGCCGACGTGCGTCAGGTGCCCTTCACGACGCTCGCCGCGCGCCACCCCAACTGCAACGGGGCCCCCGAGCGCATCGGCCCGAACTGCAACGCCGCGATCCACCGCTACTGCGCCGGCGAGGGCTTCGTCAGCGGCTTCGGCCCGGTGGAGAGCGGGGGCGACTTCCTGGTGGTGGCCTGCGTGGGCGCCGGCGCGCACAGCGTCGGCACGCGCTACAGCACCCTCACCGGCTTCCACGGGCCGTGCAACGGCAGCGGCCAGCGCATCGGCCCCGACTGCAACGCGGCCATCCACCGCTTCTGCCGCCAGCGCGGCCACGCCAGCGGCTTCGGCCCCGTCGAGAACAGCGGCGACGATCTCGCCGTGGTGTGCGTGGATCCCTGAGGCGCGGCCGGCGCACCGGCCATCACCCCGCGGCGATGAGCGGCAGCTCCTCGTCGGGCGCGTCGTCGTCGGTCGGTCCGGCCTCGGGCGCGCCGCCGGCGGCCGCCACGGCGTCCTCGACCGCCGCGCGCAGCCGCGCGACGATCTCGGCCCCGCCCTCGGACGCGCCCCGGGCGTCCAGCTCGGCGCAGGCGTCGACCACCGACTGCGCGCCGACCCACGACGCGGCGCCCCACAGTCGGCGGAGGGATCGCGTGGCCCGCCCCACCGCGCGCAGATCGCGCTCGACGTCGGCCAACAGATCCAGCGCGGCCTCGCGCCAGGCGTCCACGACGGCCTGCCCGTGCCCCTCGCCCAACGCGTCGAGCGCCGCCGGATCGAGCGGCACGGGCGAGGCGTTGGCCCAGGGCGCGAGCGTCTCGGCGAGGGTCTGCAGGCTGACCGGCTTCGACACGTAGGCGTCCATGCCGGCGGCCAGGTAACGCTCCCGATCGCCCTTCATGGCGTGGGCGGTCATCGCGACGATGGGCAGGCCGCGCTCGGGGCCGTCGCGGCCGCGGATCGCCTGCGTCGCCTGCACGCCGTCCATCACCGGCATCTGCGAGTCCATCAGCACGAGATCGAAGGACCGGCGGTCGATGGCGGCCAGGGCCTCGACGCCGTTGCCGGCCATCGTGACCTCGTGCCCCAGCCGATCGAGCATGCGCCGCACCACCTTCTGGTTGGTGGGGTTGTCCTCGACCACCAGCACCCGCAGCGCGTTGCGCGAGGCGAAGGTCGCCGGCGTCGGGGTCGGCACCTGGCCCTCGGCCCGGCGCGCGAGCGCGACGCGCTGCAGCAGGCAGCCCGGCATCGCGGGCTTGCGCACCCACACGTCGATCTCGCCCTCACCCGCCGAGGGCGCGCCCAGCGCGACGATCGGCAGGGCGTGGCCGCCGGCCTCGCTGCGCAGGGCGCGGGCCAGCCACGCGCCGTCCCAGCCGGGCATCTCGGTGTCGGTCACCACCCGCGTGAAGGGGCGCCCCCCGGCGGCCGCGTCGCGCCACATGGCCAGGGCCTCGGGGGCCGAGCTGGCCTCGGCGACGGCCGCCCCGGCGTCGGCCAGCAGCCGCGCCGTGCGCTGGCGGGCCTCGAGGTGGTCGTCGACCACCAGCAGGCGGTGACCGTCCAGGCGGGGGCCGCGCGGCGCGGCCTCGCCCGCGCCGGTCAGCGGCACGCAGAACCAGAACGTGCTGCCCTCGCCCACCCGGCTCTGCACCCCGATGGCGCCGCCCATCGCCTCGACCAGCTCGTGGCAGATGGCCAGGCCCAGTCCGGTGCCGCCGTAGAGGCGCGTGGTCGAGGTGTCGGCCTGGACGAAGGGCTCGAACAGCGAGGCCTGGACGTCCTCGGGGATGCCGGGCCCGGTGTCGACCACCGCGCACCGCAGCAGGGCCGCGCCGTCGGCCTGCGCCTCGACGGTCAGCCGGACGTCCACCTGCCCCGCCCGGGTGAACTTCAGCGCGTTGCCGACCAGGTTGGTGACGACCTGCGCGATGCGGCCGGGATCGCCCAACAGGCGCGCCGGCACGCGGGGATCGAGGTGCACCAGCAGCTCGACGCCGGCCTCGCTCGCGCGGGGCTGCAGCAGGCTGAGCACGCGCCCCACCTCGACCTCGGGATCGAAGGCCACCTGCTCGAGCTGCACGCGCCCCGCCTCGATGCGCGAGAAGTCGAGGATGTCGTTGATGATGCCCAGCAGGGCCTCGGCCGAGGTGCGCACCGTCTCGACCAGCTCGCGGTGCTCGGCCTCGAGGCGCCCGGCGAGCAGCAGATCGACCGTGCCCAGCACGCCGTTCATCGGCGTGCGGATCTCGTGGCTCATGTTGGCCAGGAAGCGGCTCTTCGCGACGCTGGCGGCCTGCGCCCGGTCGCGCGCGTCGCGCAGCGCCGCGAGGCTGATCTCGAGCCGCGCGAGGGCGCGCCGGCTCGCCACGTCGTAGCGCCAGGTGATCACCATCACCAGGCACACCAGCGTCACGTTGCCGAACCAGACCAGCCCGCTGTAGGTGCTGGCCGTGATCGCCGTGTCGACCCGCACGCCCACGGCGTCGAGGATGAAGAAGACGGTGAGCTCGACGATCACGAGCGCCGACCACCGGCGCCCGGAGGGCAGGCCCGACATCAGCGTCGCCAGCATCGGGACGGTGGCCATCCACAGCATGACGGGCGCGAAGTGGCCGCCGGTGAAGAGGGCCACGCCGGTGAGGGCGATCCAGTAGGTGCGCACCAGGCGACGCGCGGCGCGGGCGCGCTCGCCCGAGCGGCGCAGCGCCGCCAGGATGAACACCGCCAGCACGGTGCTCACCAGGCAGACCCAGGCCGCCCGCTCTTCGTCGAGCGCGGTGTAGGCGGCGGTGAAGACGATGCCGGTGCCGAACAGGATGAGGCCCACCGCCCAGACGAGGGCGCCGTTGCGCTCGACCTCGACGGGGGCCGGCGCGGGGGCGAGGTGCGGGGCGCGGCCGCTCATCGCGCCCCTCGCTGGGGCAGGGTCGCGCGCAGGGCGTGGACGTCGTCGACCACCTGGGTCAGCAGGCGATCGAGCTCGATCGCGCCCAGCCGCCCACCCTCGACGTCGCCCGTGCGCAGGGCGTCGTCGACCCGGCGCGCCGCGGCCGCCGCGTCGAGCGCGCCGATCAGGCCCAGGTTGCCGGCCAGGCGGTGCGCCAACCGGCCCACGTCTTCGAAGCGACGGGCGCGCAGGTGCTCGGCCAGCTGGTGCTGCAGGGGCGCGGACAGCTCGAGGTAGTCGTCGAGCAGCTCGCCGAGCAGCTCGGGCTCGCCGCAGGCCGCGTCGTAGGCGGCGCCGATGTCGAGGGTCTGCCGCGTCTTGTCGAGCAGCGCCCGGGCGCCCTCGAGGCGCAGGGGCTTGAAGACGACCCGCGCGGGATCGACCCCCGGCGGCGAGCCGGCCACCGTCAGCGCGACGGCGCGCGGGTTGCGGGCCAGCAGGGCGGCGGCCGCCGCGGGCCCCAGATCGTCGACGTCGACCAGCGTCAGCCGGGCGTCCGCGTCCACCGCGGCCTCGTCCACCTCCTCGACGCGCGCGTCCAGCCGGGCGAACAGATGGTGCAGCGCGATCCGGGTCACCGGATCCCCGCCCACCAACCCGACCGGCACGCACGAGGACGGCATGGTTGAACTCCGCCGGAGGCTCAGGTACCAGTGACGGCCGCAGGGACGTTGGACATGAGTTCGGGGTGTTCCCGGACATTCCACGTCGCGGGCACGGGCATCCGGGGGGGACGATGAGCATCCGAGAGCTACCCTACGCGCTGGCCGGCCTGGCGACGCGCATCGGCGACGTGGTCTCGATCGACGACTGGGCGAAGTGGGCGGCGATCCCGCACCGCAAGGAGCCGCGCGCGCTCGAGGGCGCCGAAGTGCGCCGAGTGTTGCAGATCGAAGGCAAGAGCTGGCAACCCGAGCTGTTTCGCGATCCGACCGTGGTGAGCGATCTGATGGTGCAGGCCATCGAGCGGGCCGGCCTCGAGGCGAAGGACATCGACGCCGCGATCTTCGTCACCTGCACGCCCTACGAGCTGATGCTCGATCAGGATCCCTTCCGGCTGCTGACGGCCGCCGGCGTGCCCGACGACGTCGTGCCGTGGATGCACATGGCCGGCTGCGGCGGGCTCGCGCGGGCCGCGGCCACCGCCGCGCGCCTGCAGGCCGAGAACGTGCTGCTGGTGGCCTACACCGCGGTCAGCCCGCTGATGACCGGCCCGAACGGCGAGCCGAACCCGATCTACCAGCGCAACGAGACGCACCCGGATCGGGCCATCCTGTGGGCGTCGCCGGGCCTGTTCTCGGACGCCGCCGCGGCGGCCGTGCTGCGGCGGTCGCGGCGCGACGTGGGCCTCTCGCTCTACTCGCGCGAGCGCCTCGATCCGCCGGTGGAGTCGCCGCTGGTGCGCTTCCCCGGCGGCGGCGCGCTGCACCCGCCCGGCTTCGCCGAGCACACGCCCCTGTCGGCCTTCGGGCTGGTGGGCGAGGACGTGCGGCGCTTCTACACGGCCGGCATGATCGACAACCACCGCCGCCTGCTCGAGGCGCGCCCGGATCTGCTGCGGACCATCCGCCGCCTGTACACCCACCAGGCCGGCCCCCACCTGGTGAAGGCCTTCGCGGACGAGGTGGGGCTGCCGCCCGAGCTGGCCCCGTCCAACGTGCGGCAGCTGGGCAACCTGGTCAGCCCCTGCACCCTGGTCATGCTCGACGACGATCTGAACGCGGGCCGCGTGGAGGCCGGCGACGAGATCTGCGTCTCGGTGGTCGGCGCGGGGCCGGAGCGCGGCGCCTTCGTCCTGCGCGTGACCGAAGATCGGGGGCGCTGACGCACCCGGGTGACCCCCCACCCCGGGCCTGAAGGCCCCCCACCGACTCGCCGCAGAAGCAGGCGTCCCTGCCACGGAGGACGCCCATGAAGCCCACGTCCCGAGCGCACGCCCTCGTCATCGGCCCCGACGCGCCCACCCGCGCCCAGACGCTCGCCGCCGTCCGCGCGGCCGGCTTCGACGCCACGGACGGCGGCGAAGGCTGGGCCGCCCTCGACGAGGCGGGCCGCTTCGATCTCATCGTCTGCGACGAGGGCGACGACGCCGGCCTCGGGGAAGAGATGGTGCTGGCCGCCGCGCTGCGCGGCCTGGCGCCGATGGTGGTGGTGTCGGACGCCGCCGCCGGCCTGCCGCCGCGCTGCAGCGGCGCCCCCCGGCTGAGCCGCCCGATCGAGCCCGCCGCCCTGCGCGCGGCCAGCGCGCGCCGCTGAGCCCGGCGCCGGCCCCGCCGGTCGGCGCCCTCCCGATCAGAACTTCGGGATGAAGTCGATCAGCTTGTTCCCGATCTTCTCGATGGCCTTCATCTTCTCGCAGGCCGTGTGCGAGCCGCCGATGTCCAGCAGGGCGTCGGCGGTGTTGTACCACTCGACCGCCTTGTCGAAGAACTCGGTCACCTTGGCCTTGAGGTCCTGCAGCTTCTGGATGGCCTCGAGGATGTCCTGCACGTCGTCGACGCCCTGGTTGAAGTCGTCGAAGCCATCGCCGAGCTGATCCTGCAGCGCGTCGATGGTGGCGTTCAGATCCACCTCGATCTTGACCTCGAACTTCACCAGCTCGTTGGCGATGTTCTGATAGGTCGCGGCCAGCGCCCCGCCGATCGCGCGGAAGGCGCCGGCGATCATCGTCTGCGCCGCGGCGACCATCTCGAAGCCGGCGCCGACGCCGTTGAGGATGGCGTCGAAGCCCGCGTTGCGCAGCTCGTAGGCCGGCGCCAGCTGACACACCGCGATGCGCGTCACCGTCAGGAAGGTGCGCAGCAGGTTGCTCACGTAGATCGAGCGGATGTTGGTCTGAATGCTCAGCGAGACGCTGATGCTGACCATCGTGAACTCGCCGCTCGGATCGCTCAGGTCGATCGGGCTGTTCAGCGCGTAGGTGTAGCGGTGCAGCGTGCGCGGGTCGAAGCGCAGGCCCGGCACCGGATCGACGGTCAGGAAGCGGCCCGTCGAGGGATCCATCCAGCGCGCGCGCAGGTAGTAGAAGCCGACGTTCGGGTCGAGGAACTGACCGTTGTAGAGCAGGTCGTTCGGCGTGTTGCCGACGCTCCGGAGCGTTCGACCGAAGGCGTCGTAGTCGTAGCTGTCGGTGACGCTGCCCTGCGCGTCGGTCAGGTGGCGCACGGACATCTGGCCGTCCATCAGCGGGTAGTGATCCACCGCCCCGCGGTGCTGACTGATCTGGTCGGCGCCGTAGACGTAGTGGGTCAGCAGGTTGCCCTGCCCGTCGAGCTCGGCCAGCACCTCGGTGTGGCGTCGGTTCTCGTCGACGACGTAGCGCGTCTCCTCGAGCGTCTGCCCGTCGTCGACGATGCGACCGATGCGATGACCGTCGAGGTCGTAGGTGTAGCTGACCGTCAGCGCGCCGTCCTCGACCAGCACCAGCCGATCGCGGCTGTCGTAGGTGTACTGCGTGGCGCCGACCGCGATGAGGTTGCCGTTCGCGTCGTACTGGTACGCCGTGCCGTCGACGTCCACCAGCCGGTCGTCCACGTCGTAGGTGTAGACGCTCGCCCCGTCGACGCTGTCGGTGCGCGTCAGCCGGTTGCCGACGGCGTCGTAGGTGTAGGTGACGGTCCGATCGCCGGCGATCGCCTCACCCACCAGGCGATACAGCCCGTCGTAGGTGTAGTCGATCTGCCGCCCGCTGGGCTGCTCGACGACGCGCTCGCGGTTGCCGGCCGGCCCCAGCGTGTAGGTGTAGGCCGCCAGCAGCGCGCCGCCGCCGTCGCGCGTCTCGATGCCGGTCAAGCGATCGAGCTGATCGTAGGTGTAGTCGGTGCGCACGCCGTTGGGCAGCGTCAGCGACGCCCGCGCGCCGGCCGGCGTGTAGGTGTACGTGCTCACGCCGCCGTCGGGATCGGTCACCGTCTCGAGGCGGTTGTTCGCGTCGTAGGTGTAGGTGGTCGTGCCGGCCAGCGTCTCGACGCTGGTCTTGTTGCCCACCGCGTCGTAGGTCCAGCGGACGATCTGGCCGTCGGGATCGACGCGCTCCACGGGCCGATCGCGGCCGTCGTAGGTCCACCGCGTCAGGCCCCGCGCGTCCTGCACCTGCGTCCGGTTGCCGGTCTGACCGTAGGCCGCCGTCTCGATGTCCCCGCCGGGCAGCCGGATCTCGATCAGCCGGCCGTTCGCGTCGTAGTCGTACTCGGTGGTGACGCCGTTGTAGTCCGTGCGCCGCACCATGTTGCCCATCGGGTCGAACGCGGCGGTCATCTGCGCGCCGCCGGGCAGCTGCTTGCGGATGGGCCGACCGAGCGGATCGTGCTCGTAGCGCGTCACCCGGCCCAGCGCGTCGATCTCCTCGATCACGTTGCCCAGGCTGTCGTAGGTGAAGCGCGTCTCGCCGCCCTCGGCGTCGACCACGCGCACCAGCCGGTCGCCGGCGTCGTACTCGAAGGTCGTCACCTCGCCGGCCTGATCGGTCTCGCTGACCTTGTTGCCGTTGCCGTCGTACACCACGTCGGTGCGCGTGCCGTCCGCGTACAGCGTCGCGATGCGCCGGTTGTTGCCGTCGTACAGGTGCTCGGTGCGCTGGCCGGTGGGCCGCACGATGGCGGTCACGTTGCCGACCGCGTCGTACTCCCACTGCGTCACCCCGCCCTCGGCGTCGGTCGTGCGAATCCGCCGGTCGGCGGCGTCGTACTCGTGGACCGTCTCGTTGCCGCGGGCGTCGACCTCGCGCACCAGGTTGCTGCGCGCGTCGTAGGCCAGGATGGTCTCGCTGCCGTCGGGCTGCTCGACCCGCACGGGCCGCCCGAGCACGTCGTAATCGGTCGTCGTCGAGCGGCCCGCCCGGTCGATGACCTCGACCCGCCGACCCTCGGGATCGTAGGTGTACCGCTCGACGGTCCCGTCCGGGTGGCGCACCTCGGTGTTGTTGCCCAGGTCGTCCCAGACGAACTCGGTGCGCTGACCGCGCTTGTCCACCTCGGCCACCTTGCGCCCGCGCACGTCGTACTCGATGCGGATGTCGTTCCCGAGCGGATCGATCTCGCGCACCAGCCGATCGCGCGGGTCGTATTCGTACCGCGTCGTCAGCTCGATCCCGTCGCGCGTCTTCGTCTCGGTCAGCCGGTTGCCGTCCGCGTCGTAGGTGTAGGTGGTCGAGAGGCCCAGCGGATCGATCTGCTCGATCAGGTAGCCCTCGGCGCTGTAGCTGTACTGCGTCACGCCGCCGCGCGGGTTGGTCTTGGTGGTCGTCCGCCCCTTCGCGTCGTAGGTGTACTGCGTCAGGTTCCCTTCGGGATCGGTCACCGTCAGCACGTTGCCGCGCGCGTCGTAGGTGCGGGCCGTCACCCGGCCCTCGGCGTCGGTCTGCGTGACGAAGCGGTTGCCGCTGTTGTAGGTGGCCTGCCGCTCGTCCCCGACCGGCCCGGTGACCCGGATCATCCGGTTCTGGCCGTCGTAGCCGTAGGTGGTCGACGCGCCGCCCGGCAGCGTCCGCTGCACCACGTCGCCGTTGGCGTTGTAGGCGTTGATGGTGATGTTGCCCGCCTTGTCGACGTGCCGCACCACGTTGCCGTCGGGGTCGTACTCGAAGGCCTCGGGGTTGCCGAGCTTGTCGACCACCACCTCGACCCGGTTCTCGAGGTCGTGCTGCAGATCCTGCCGTCGGCCGTCGGCGTACTCGATGGCCACCAGCCGCCCGTCGTCGTCGTAGATCTGCCGCGCGGGCGTGTTGCCGCTGGGGTCGATGACCTCGACCAGGTAGTGCTCGGCGTTGTAGACGAAGCGCGTCACCGCGCCCGCCTCGTCCTCGACCTCGACCAGATCGCCGCGCCCGTCGTAGCGGTAGTCGATGGTGTCGCCCGAGGGCGCCACGATCTGCACGATGCGGCCGCTCGCGTTGCGCACGACGTCGACGCCTTGGCCGGTGTCGCGCACCAGGCTGTCGTCGTTGATGAACAGGCTGTTGCCGTTCGCATCGGCCAGCCGGAACGTGCCGTCCACCTTGTGCAGGTCGAACACCCGCCCGTCCGGCGTCGTCAGCCGCGCCCGGTCGAGCGTCAGCTCCTCCAGCGTGTCGAAGGTGGTCAGCTCGCCGCTGCCCGCGATGTAGAGCGCCGTGTTGTCACCCAGGATCTGCAGGCGGGCCGGGCCCGGCGGCTTCCCGTTGACGAACTGGTAGTCCATCGTCACCTGGCAGCCGCCCAGCAGGATGGCCGGGTTCCGGATGACCGGGCGGAACAGGTAGTACTCGCGGTCCGACAGCCGGATCTCGGTGATGTGGCTCGCCGTCTCCAGGCCCTGGCTGCAGGGCAGGCCCAGGAAGCCGCCCGGCACGACGTCCCACTCCTCGTGCTCGGGCCGGTTGTGCTGCATCTTCCCGCCCTTGACGTTCAGCCGCCAGCCGACGCCGAAGTCGCGGGTGAAGCGGTCGCGGCTGTCGTAGACGCGCTCGACGGTGATCGGCACGCCGGCCACGGGCACGTTCAGGTCGACGAACACCATGCGGAACTCGCCCACCTTCGCCCCGCCGTCCGCGCGCACCGACACCTGGTCGATGCCGATGCGGCCGTTGACGTCCTCGGCCGCCACGCGCAGGCGGTACATGCCGTTGGGCAGGTTGCTGACGTTCAGATCACCCAGGCGCCCGTCGATGACCTCCTCGTCGCCGCGCACCAGCGTGACCCACTCGTTGCCCACCATCTCGGCGTACTCGATGCGCCACTCGAGCAGGTTGGGGTCGGTGACCGTGCCGCGCACCTCGGTGTCCTCGAGCAGCACGCCGTCGAAGTCGGGCGCGGTGATCTGGACGATGGGCGCCGTGACGTCGTCGGGGTCGAACACCCGCAGCACGCCCGTGGCCGTGACGGTGTTGCCCGCCGCGTCGGTCGCCGTCGCCACCACCGGGTAGACGCCGGGCTCGTCGGTCGTGAACCGGCCGATCCCCTGCCCGTCGAGCGGCACGTTCTGGCCGCCGACGGTCAGCGACGTCTGCACGCCGCCCCGATCGTCCTGCGCCAGCACCTGGAAGCTGGCCTGCTGGCCGGGGTTCACCGCGCCCGTCAGGATGCGCAGGTCGATGACCGGATCGGTCACGTCGGGGCACACCTCGCCCTCGTCCACGTCGCCGTCGCAGTCGTCGTCCACGTCGTTGCAGATCTCGTCGGCGGCATCGCCGGGCGTCGCCCCGCAGGTCTCGCCGCCGTCCGCGCAGACGGTCACGCCCTCGCGGAAGCACGCGCCCTCGCCGACGCTGCAGGGGCCGCCCACGTCCAGCGCGCCCTCGTCGGTCGTGCCGTCGCAGTCGTCGTCCTCGCCGTCGCACATCTCGGGCCCGGCGCCCTCGAGCGGATCGCAGTCGAGCTGCCCGCCGGGCACCCCGCCCTCGCACTCCGACACCGTGTGGCGGCACACGCCGAGGCCGCAGGTGACGCGCTGGAAGCCCTCGTCCTCCTCGCCGTCGCAGTCGTCGTCCTCGCCGTTGCACACCTCGACGCCGCCCTGCCCGGGCACCGCGTCGCACATCACGCCGGCGCCGTCCGCGGTGCACACGGTCGTGCCGTCGCGCGCGCAGACCCCCACGCCCGCCGAGCAGGGCGCGCCCGTCGCGAACCCGTTGCGGGGCTGACCGTCGCAGTCGTGGTCGATGTTGTCGCAGCGCTCGGCCTCGGGCGGCCCGGGCTGCGCGTCGCAGGCCGTGCCGGTGCCGTTGGCCAGGCAGCGGATGGTGCCGGCGCGCGCGCAGGCGCCCACGCCCGCCGAGCAGCCGTCGCCCAGCCCGGCGAACACCTCGTCGACGCTGCCATCGCAGTCGTTGTCCGCGCCGTCGCAGCGCTCGGCCTCGGGCTCGCAGATGCCGATCGTGAACTGTCCGGTCAGCGTGCGCGTGTTGCCGCTCAGATCCTCGGCGTACAGCTGCAGCGCCCAGGTGCCCTCGGGGATGGCCGCGGGATCCAGCACCGCCACCGGCGTGTTGATGCGCGAGGTGCGGGCGCTGGCCAGCTCGAACTGATCGGGCTGGTCGAAGGGCCCGAAGGTGAGCACCCAGATCAGCAGGTTGGGATCCTCGGCGCTGATGATCACCTCGGTGGCGTTCTGCACCAGCGCCCCGTTGGGCGGCGCGTGGATCTCCAGCTCGGGCGGCAGCTGATCGCGCGGATCGCGCACCCGCACCGTCGCCACGTCGCGCGTCTCGTTGCCGCCGAAGTCCCGCGCCACGCCCTCGAGCACGTACAGGCCGGGCAGGTCGAAGGTCAGCACGGCCTGGTTGAAGTCGTCGAGCGGCACCTCGAGGCCGTCGCGGAACAGCCGCACCGACGACAGCGCCCGGTTGTCGGCCGCGTTGACGATCACCTGCACCGGCGTGCCGGGATCGGCCACCGCGTGGCTGACGAACAGCTCGACCGTGGGCGGCACGTCGTCGAGCGCGCAGTCGATGCCGTCGCCGTTGCACTCGTCGGGCACGCCATTGAGGTTGCAGTCCTGGCTGCCGCCGCCGGCGATGTCGCACAGGTCGGGCACCCGGTTGCCGTTGCAGTCGGCGAAGCGCCCCAGCTCGATGTCGCACTGATCGTCGAAGCCGTTGGCGTCGCAGTCGCGGCCGCTGATCGAGGTCTCGTCGACGAAGTTGTCGCAGTCGTTGTCGATGCCGTCGCAGATCTCGAGGCGCGGCGCGTTGTCGACGGCCGGGCAGTACTCCTCGCCGTCGCGGCAGATGGTGTTCGCGAAGCCGTTGCACGCCCCCACGCCGCCCGACTGACAGCGGTTGCCCACGTCGGCCGAGTCCTCGTCGACGGCCCCGTCGCAGTCGTTGTCGATCTGGTCGCACAGCTCGGGCGAGGGATCCCCCAGCTCGGCGTCGCACACCATCGCGCCGTCGACGCAGGCCTGCGTGCCCTCGGCCAGGCAGCCGCCCGCGCCCACCGTGCAGGGCGCGCCCACCCCGGCGACCGCCTCGTCGACCGTCCCGTCGCAGTCGTTGTCGCGCCCGTCGCACACCTCGCCGCTGGCCCCCTGGAAGGGATCGCACTCGGTCAGCCCGCCGCCGACGCAGCGCGGCAGCTCGCGCGCGCACTGCCCCTGGCCGCAGGTGATGGTGCCCAGCGCCTCGTCGATGTCGCCGTCGCAGTCGTCGTCGCCGCCGTTGCACAGCTCGTCGCGCGCGCCCGCGAAGGGATCGCAGGCCACCGCCCCCCCGTCGCGGCACACCGGCAGGATGCGGCGGCACACGCCCAGCCCGCAGGTCTGGTTGCCCAGCCGCTCGTCGGTGGCCCCGTCGCAGTCGTCGTCGGTGCCGTTGCAGGTCTCGACGCCGGGCGGCGCGGCCATCGCGTCGCACGCGATGCGGAAGTTGCGGCACACCGTCACGCCGTCCTGCGCGCACAGCCCGCTGCCGGCCGTGCAGGGCTGGCCGACGTCCGTGGGCTCCTCGTCGGTGGTGCCGTCGCAGTCGTTGTCGCGCGCGTCGCACACCTCGTCGCCGGGCTGCCCGGCCTCGGCGCCGCACACGATGGTGGCGTCGCGGCAGACCGTCACGCCGCTGCGCTGGCACACGCCGAACCCGCTGATGCAGGCCTCGCCGGTGCCGGCCACGTTGCCCTCGTCGATGCTGCCGTCGCAGTCGTCGTCGACGCCGTTGCAGATCTCGGCCCCGGCCCCCTCGAGCGGATCGCAGGCCGGCGGCCCGCCGCCGCCGTCGCAGTTGGGCACCGCGTGGCGGCACGCGCCGACGCCGCACACCACGCTGCCGAAGCCCTCGTCGGGCGTGCCGTCGCAGTCGTTGTCCAGGCCGTCGCAGATCTCGTCGACCGCCGCCGCCGGGTTCGCCTCGGCCGGGCACTGCACCGCGCCGTCGACGCACAGCTGCAGCGCCTCGCCGCGGCACACGCCCTCGCCCGCCCCGCAGGTCTGGCGCGACTCGCGCGTGTTCTCGTCCGTCCGCCCGTCGCAGTCGTCGTCCTGGCCGTTGCACAGCTCGGTCTGGGCCGGCCCCTCGTCCACGTCGCAGTCGACGGCGCCGCCCACGCAGCGGCCGATGCCCACGCGCGTGCAGATGCCCAGGCCCACCGTGCACGGCTGCAGGTGCTCGACGGCGTCCTCGTCCACCCGACCGTCGCAGTCCTCGTCCACGCCGTCGCAGGTCTCGCCCGGCGCCGCCCCCAGGAAGGGATCGCACACCGCCGGCGCGCCGTTGCGGCAGGCCGGGATGTCCCGCGCGCACGCGCCCTGCCCGCAGGCCACCGTGCCGGTGTCCTCGTCGGTCTCGCCGTCGCAGTCGTTGTCCAAGCCGTCGCACACCTCGGCGGCCGCCGCCGTGCGCGGCTGGCACTGCTGCAGCCCGTTCTGGCCGCACACCTCGAAGCCGGCCGCGCACACCCCCGGCTGCCCAGTCTGGCAGGGCGTCACCCCGCTCAGCCCCTCGTCGGTGCGGCCGTCGCAGTCGTCGTCGAACAGGTTGCAGATCTCGGCGCCGGCCGGCCCGGGCTGCGCGTCGCAGGTCGCCGTGCCGTCGGGCGCGCACACCCGCACGCCGCGCGCCTGGCAGACGCCCTGGCCCGCGGTGCACTCGGCGAACAGGTCGAAGCCCTCGTCCACCTGGCCATCGCAGTCGTTGTCCATCGCGTCGCACGCCTCGTTGCGCGGCGGCGCCGCCTGGGCGCTGCACAACAGCTGGCCGTTGACGCACTCGCCGGTGCCCTCGCGGCGGCAGCTGCCCACGCCGTCGCTGCACGGGCTGCCGTCGCCGACGGCGTCCTCGTCCACCGGCCCGTCGCAGTCGTCGTCGACGCCGTTGCACACCTCGAGCGTGGCCCCGGCGAAGGCGTCGCAGCGCGGCGGCACGCCGGCCTCGCACCCGTCGAGCACCCGGCGGCAGGCGCCCCGCCCGCAGATCACGTCGGCGATGGCCTCGTCGGTCGCCCCGTCGCAGTCGTCGTCGCGCCCGTTGCAGCTCTCGGGCACGGCCTGGAAGGGCCGCGCGTCGCACACCAGCGCGCCGCCCTCGCACACCAGGCGCCCGTCGGCGCGGCAGCCGCCCCGCCCGGCGCTGCACGCCGCCCCGGCGTCGGCGGGCTGCTCGTCCACCCGCCCGTCGCAGTCGTCGTCCAGCCCGTTGCAGTTCTCGACGGCCGGCGCGTTGCCCTGGCCGTCGCACTGGATGCGGCCCAGGCGGCACACCGTCGTGCCGTCGTACCGGCACTGCCCGGTCCCGCCGGTGCAGTCGGCCCCCTCGCCGGGCACCGCCTCGTCGATCGTGCCGTCGCAGTCGTCGTCCAGGCCGTTGCAGATCTCGTCGCGCGCGCCCGCCTGGGGATCGCAGGCCGCCCCGCTGCAGTCGCTGACGATGCGGCGGCAGATGCCCACGCCGCACTCGACCAGGTCGCCGAAGCCCTCGTCGACCGTCCCGTCGCAGTCGTCGTCCTCGCCGTTGCACACCTCGGCCAGCGGCTGCCCCTCGTCCGCCGGGCACTCGATCTCACCGTCGGTGCAGCGCGGCACGGCCTGCACGCGGCAGCCGCCGACGCCCACCGTGCACGTGTCGCCGGGCTGGACCGTGCCCTCGTCGATCGTCCCGTCGCAGTCGTCGTCCTCACCGTTGCAGCGCTCGTCGCGCGGCAGCCCGGTGAAGCCGTCGCACACGCGCTGGCCGTCCTCGCAGCGCGCCAGGCCCACGCGCTCGCAGATGCCGACGCCCACCGGGCACCGCTGCCCGTCGACCACCGTCGACTCGTCGGTCCGGCCATCGCAGTCGTCGTCCTGGCCGTTGCACAGCTCGACGTCCAGCGCCCCGTCGTCGGGATCGCACACCACGGGCGCCCCATCGACGCACCGCGGCAGCTCGCGCTGGCAGATGCCCTCGCCGCACACCTGCGTGCCCTGCCCCTCGTCCACGCGGCCGTCGCAGTCGTTGTCGCGCCCGTCGCAGAACTCGGCCCGCGGGAACACCAGCTGATCGCACTGCACCCCGCCGCCCACGCACCGCGCGCGGCCCACGCTGCAGGTGCCCGGCACGCCGGTGTCGCAGTCGCCCAGCAGGCCGATGCCCTCGTCGTTGCGGCCGTCGCAGTCGTCGTCCAGGCCGTTGCACTGCTCTTCGATCGGATCGATGGCGTCGGCCGCGCAGGTCGTGCCGCCGCTCTCGGCGCACACCCGCGCGCCGACCACCGCGCACTCGCCGCGGCCCACGTTGCAGGCCGCGCCCAGGCCGTAGCCTTCGTCGGTCTGCCCGTCGCAGTCGTTGTCGGCCGCGTCGCAGCGCTCGATGTCCGGCTGGCCGATCTCGACGTCGCAGGCCGCCCGATCGGGCCCGTCGCAGACGTACACGCCCTCGCCGCGACACTGCCCCTGGCCCAGACCGCAGGCGTCGCCCACCGGGAAGGTCTCGTCGATCAGGCCATCGCAGTCGTTGTCGATCTGATCGCACAGCTCGGCCACCGGCTGCCCCAGCCGCGCGTCGCAGGCCAGCTCGCCGTTGGCGTCGCAGGCCAGCACGCCCGCGCGGCGGCACGCGCCCACGCCGGCCATGCAGGGCCGCCCGGCGCCGAAGTCCTCGTCCACCCGGCCATCGCAGTCGTTGTCCACCGCGTCGCAGGCCTCGGGCTGCGCGTCGGGCACGAAGGCGTCGCACACCAGGCCCGCCCGCGCATCGCACACGATGGTGCCCTCACCGGCGCAGGCGCCCTGCCCGATGGCGCAGGCCTCGCCCAGGCCCTCGAGGCCGTCGTCGATCACGCCGCTGCAGTCGTTGTCCGCGCCGTCGCACACCTCGACGTCGGGCACGGTCTGCCCCTGGCACGGCCCGAAGGTGCCGTCGTCGCCGCAGCGCTGCGTGCCCGCGCGGCACGTCCCCACGCCCTGCGTGTTCGCCGGCCCGGTGTAGCAGGCCCGCGTGCTGCCCGGCTCGCAGTCGGGGCAGCCGCCCTCGACGTCGTCGACCGCGCCGTCGCAGTCGTTGTCTTCCTGGTCGCAGATCTCGTCGGTGGGCGTCACCGCGCCCACGCAGGGCCCGGCCCGGCCCAACAGGCAGGTGCTGCGGCCGGCGCGGCAGGGCCCCACGCCGTCGGTGCCCTCGGGCCCGGCGTAGCAGCTCGTCACCAGCGGGCCGTCGCGCCCGTCGTCGTCGATCACGCCGTTGCAGTCGTCGTCGGCGCCGTTGCACATCTCGCCGCTGGGCAGCACCTCGCCCTCGCAGGCGCCGTAGGCCCCGTCGGTGCACGTCTGCCGACCCGCGCGACACACGCCCACGCCGCGCGTCGCCTCGGCCCCGCCGTAGCAGTCGCGCGCCAGCGGCTGCCCGTCGGGATCCTCGTCGGTGCGCCCGTCGCAGTCGTTGTCGATGCCGTCGCACACCTCGTCGCTCGGCGCGCCGGGCACCGCGCGGCAGCGCGTCGCCCCGTCCGCCCCGCACACCCGCACGCCCTCGGCCGCGCAGGCGCCCATGCCCGCGGTGCAGGCCTCGCCGACGTCGGGCCACTCCTCGTCCACCGCCCCGTCGCAGTCGTTGTCGACGCTGTCGCACAGCTCGGGCTGGCCCTCGCCGGCCATCGCGTCGCAGGTGGCCAGCGCCCCGTCGTCGCTGCACTGCACGACGCCGGCCGCGGCGCAGCGCCCCTGCCCCACCTGGCAGGCCTCACCCACGTCGGGGAAGGTCTCGTCGGTGCGCCCGTCGCAGTCGTTGTCCAGCCCGTCGCACAGCTCGTCGACCGCCAGATCGGCGAAGCCCCCGCACTCGACGTTCTCGCCGTCCGCGCTGCAGCGCAGCGTGCCCCCGCCCGCGCACTGGCCCACGCCGCCCTCGCAGGCCGCGCCCACGTCGGCGAAGTCCTCGTCGACCATGCCGTCGCAGTCGTCGTCCTCCTGGTTGCAGCTCTCGGGATCGCCCGGCGGCACCAGCTCGCACACCGCCTCGCCGTTCTGGCAGCGCACCTGGCCGCGCGTGCAGTTGCCGCCCAGGCCGGTGTCGCAGTCGGCGCCGTCGCGGCAGTCCCCGCACACGTCGGGATCGTCGCGCACGCCGTTGCAGTCGTCGTCCACGCCGTTGCCGCAGATCTCGGCGTCCCGGCAGTCGGGATCGTCGACGCAGCGCCCGCCCTGGCACACGCGGCCCAGCCCGCACTCGACATCGCCGGCGCAGGCCGCCTTGCAGCGCCCGTCGTCGCACCAGGCGTCCCCCGCGCAGTCGTCGTCGGCCGCGCAGGGCCCCTCGACGCACAGCCCGGCCGGCCCGCAGTGGCCGCCGGGGCAGGCCCCCAGGGCGCAGCGATCGCGGCAGGCGCCCGCGTCGTCGCACACCTGCGCGTCGTCGCACGCGCAGCCCGGCGACGCGGCGTCTTCGACCGGCTCGGCGTCCGGGCCCAGATCGTCGCGCGGCGCGTTGCCGCCGCCGCCGCCCGCCCCGTCGCCGCCGGCCCCGATGGAGCCATCGCCCCCGCCCCCGCCGCCCCCCGAGGTCGCGGCGTCGTCGCAGCCCACCAGACCGGCGGCCAGCAACAGGAAGACGGTCATCCCCTGGCGCAGAGATCGCATGCGCGCTCCTTCGCGGTATTCCCCCGGCACGAATCCTAGAATACTTCCCCCGGCCGCGTCGCCCCCAAGGCGTCGTCGTCGTCGCGGTCGAAGCCGATCCGTGCCCGAAGCGCCCCTCCCGACGGTCGGCCACGACCAGGACCACGGGGGCTGCGCCCTGGCGCCGACCCGGCTACCATGCCCTCCCAGCTCACGAGGCACCCCATGATCCCCCCGCCCCGGCCCGACCTGCGCGTCACCCCCGTCGGCGCCGGCCTCGCCGTCGACGATCCGGTGACCGGCGGCCGCGCCCGGCTGGGCCCCGAGAGCGCCGCCGTCTGGCGCGCCCTGCTCGACGGCCACCGGCACCCCGCGACGCTGATCGCCGCCGTGCCCCATCTGAGCCCGGCCACCCTCCGCGATCGCCTCTGCCAGCTCGACGACGCCCTGCTGCTCGACGGCGCCCGCTTCGCCGCCCACCGGGGCCTGTTCGCGCGCGCCGAGCCCCTGCCCGCCGCCGCCGACCTGCCCCTGCGCCTCGACCCCGCCCTGCGCCACCAGTGCGTGCGCTGCGGCGCCTCGTGCACCGGCGTCCACGTCGGCCCCGTGCCCGATACCACCCGCGCCGCGGTCGAGCGCCTCGGCCTGTGGCGCGCCGTGCCCGGCGCCCAGAAGCCCGACGACGCCTTCGTCCGCGGCCAGAGCCCCGACGGCCCCTGGGCGATGATGCGCCGCGTCGGCGAGGCCTGCTTCGCGCTCGCCCAGGACGCCACCTGCGGCCTGCACGCCGCCGAGGGTCCGGCCGCCAAACCCCCGATCTGCCGGCAGTTTCCGTACACCTTCACCCGCGGCCCCGACGCCGTGTACGTGGGCCTGCAGATGGAGTGCGCGCGCTTCGAGGCCACCCTGCCCGCCGGCGCCGAGCGGCCGGTCGAGCGGGTCGAGGCCGAGCTGACGGCCCTGGTGGCCGAGGGCGCCGAGGTGTTCGACCTGCCCGATCCGGTGCCGCTGGCCGCCGGGCTGTGGATCAGCCGCGCCGCGTACCTGGGCCAGGCCCCGCGGTGGGCCGCCGCGCTCGACGCCGACGCGCCGCCGGACGCCCTGCGCGCGCTCGCCGCCGAGATCCTCGCCGCCGCCGGGGACGCCCTGCCGCCCGATCCGTGGCGCGCGACGGCCTACTGGCCGGCGGCCGACGCCCCCTCGCCGGCCGCCGCGCGCGCCGCCTTCGTGGCGGCCCTGGACGATCTGCTCGAGCGCCTGTCCGAGGCGGCCTCGCTCGGTGGCCGCGCGCTCGAGGCCGAGGCGACCGCCGCGGCCCGCCGCGCCCTCCACGCGACCGCGGACGCGCCGCCCCTCGCCGATCCCGAGGCGCGCCGCCTGGCGCAGCTGCCCTGGCGCGCCGCCGTCCGCGAGCACGGCCTGATCCGCCAACGCGATCTCGCGGCCGGCTTCGGGCGCCTGGAGCTGTCGATCGCCCTGGCGCGCGGCATCGCGGCCGACCGCGCGCCCGCCCCCGTCCCCATCCGCGCCCTGAACGACGGCCTCCGCCTCGCCTCGCGCGTGCTGCGCATGGCCCCCGTCGACGCGCTGCTGCGCCAGCACGCCTTCGTCCTGCGCGCCGCCCTGCTGCCGGCGCTCGAAGCTGGCCCCTGGCTGGGAGTCCCCGCATGAACCCGCTCGATCTGTACGCCCGCGTCGAGGCCCGCCTCGATCCCCTCGACGACGCCGATCGCGCCGCCGAGGCCGCCCTGCGCGGCGGCCTGGACGCCCACGCCGCCGAGCGCCCCGACCGCCTGCCGGTCCTCGCACTGCGCGCGCTGCTGCAGGGGCCCGTCGGCGCCGAGCTGGTGCCCCCGGCCGAGGGCGGGCGCCTGGTGTGGGATCGCGCCCTGCGCATCTGCGGCCGCCTGGCCGCCGCCGATCTCGACCTCACCCTCTGCCTCGGCGGCGTCGTGCTGGCGGCGCTGCCGGTCGTCGTCGCCGGCGATCCGGCCCAGCGCGCCCGCTTCTTCGCCGGGGTGCGCGACGGCGGCCTCGCCGGCCTCGGCCTGTCCGAGTGGGATCGGGGCAGCGACCTGCTGCAGAACGACACCGTGGCCACGCCGCTGGCCGGGGGCCGCTGGCGCATCGACGGCCACAAGCGCCCCTGCAACAACGGCTCGGTCGGGCGCCACGTGGTCGTCCTCGCCCGCACCGGCGACGCCGAGGACGCCTTCGGCGCGACGCTCTTCCTGCTCACCCGGGGCACGCCCGGCCTGCTGCCCGACGCGCCGCTCGACTGGGTGGGCTGCCCCCAGATGGACCTGTCGGGCATCCGCCTCGAGGGCGTCGAGGTGGGCTCCGAGGCGGTGCTGGGCAAGCCGGGCGAGGGCTTCGTGCACGCGCGGCGCACGCTCGAGATCACCCGGTCGGGCGTCGCGGCGATGTCGCTCGGGGCCCACGGCGCGGCCCTGGCGCTGGCGGCGCAGCACGCCCGCGAGCGGCGGCTGTACGGCGCGCCCATCGCGACGCTGGGCGGCGTGCGGGCGCTCCTGACCGACACCTTCACTCGGCTGGCGCTGGCCGTCGCCACCGGCCGCCGGGCGGCGCGGGCGGCGGGGCGCTTCGGCGTGGCGGCGCGCGAT
The DNA here is from genome assembly GCA_020633465.1 of Myxococcales bacterium. Classification (GTDB taxonomy): domain Bacteria; phylum Myxococcota_A; class Bradymonadia; order UBA7976; family UBA1532; genus JACKDN01. Next base: position 17,833 of record JACKDN010000015.1, on the reverse strand, counting down.
CTGACCAGCGCCGCGAAGCTGGTGTGCCCCGATCTGCTCGAGGCCTCGGTGCACGCGGCGGGCGTGGTGCTGGGCGCCCGCAGCCTCACCCGCGCGCCGGGCCTCGCCGCCCTGCGCCGCGACGCCCCGATCTTCGGCATCTTCGACGGCAGCAGCCAGCTGCAGCTCGACGAGCTGTGGCGCTACGCGCGGCGCTGGCCCGAGGCGGCGGTCGATCCGCGGGCCGCGCGCGCCGCCCTGCGGGCGCCGGTCGACGACTTCGATCCCTGGGCCGAGGACACCGACGGCGTCCTCACCGCCGCCAGCCCGAGCGCGCTGCTGGCGACCCTGAGCGCCGGCCGCCCCCCGCTGGCGCCCTTCGCCGCCCTCGCCCGCCAGGCGACCGCCGCCGCCCGCGCCGCGCCCCCGCAGCCCCTGCGCTTCGCGGTCAGCGAGGCGGCCGCCTGGTGCCACGCCCTGGCCGCGCTGGCCGACGCCGCCGACGCACCGGCGACGCGCTGCTCGAGGCCGCCCTGCGCCAGGCCGCGGCCCTGCTCGGCCCTCGGGCCGCCGGCCTCGCCGCGCGCCTCGGCGCCGATCCCGCCCCCCTCGCCCGGCTGGCCGCCGATTACGACGCCGCCGTCGATGGGACGTGGGAGGGGCTGACGACCGACCTCGACCTCTGCTAGCGTGCCGCCACCGACCGGAAGGAGGGCGCGCATGGCCGTCATCATCAAGGGTGGCACCGTCGTCACCGCGGACAACGAGACCCGGGCCGACGTCTACGTCGAGGGCGACACCATCAAGGCCATCGGGCCCGATCTCGACGCGCCGGCGGGCGCGCGGGTCATCGACGCCGGGGGCTGCTACGTCATGCCCGGCGGCATCGATCCGCACACCCACATGGAGCTGCCCTTCATGGGCACGACGGCCAGCGAGGACTTCTTCACCGGCACGTCGGCCGCCGCCGCGGGCGGCACCACGATGATCATCGACTTCGCCATCCCCAACCCGGGGCAGCGCCTGATCGAGGCCTACGATCAGTGGCGCAGCTGGGCCGAGAAGGCGGCCTGCGACTACTCGTTCCACGTCGCGGTCACCTGGTGGGACGAGACGGTCCACGCCGACATGGCGACGCTGGCCAACGAGCGCGGGGTCAACAGCTTCAAGCACTTCATGGCGTACAAGGGCGCCATCATGTGCGACGACGAGGTGCTGGTGAACAGCTTCAGCCGCGCGGCCGAGCTGGGGGCCCTGTGCACCGTGCACGCCGAGAACGGCGAGCTCGTCTGGCAGCTGCAGAAGCGCATCTACGAGAAGGGCATCACCGGGCCCGAGGGGCACCCGCTGTCGCGCCCGCCCGAGGTCGAGGGCGAGGCCGCCAACCGCGCCATCCGCATCGCCGAGGTGCTGGGCGTGCCGCTGTACCTCGTGCACACGTCCTGCGAGGACGCGCTCGAGGCGGTCACGCGCGCGCGCCTCGAGGGGCAGCGCGTGTTCGCCGAGGTGCTGGCGCAGCACCTGGTGATCGACGACAGCGTCTACCGCCACGAGGACTGGAACTACGCGGCCCACTACGTGATGAGCCCGCCCTTCCGCCCGAAGCACCACCAAGAGGCCCTGTGGCGCGGCCTGCAGGCCGGCATGCTGCACACCACCGCCACCGATCACTGCTGCTTCTGCACCCCGCAGAAGCAGATGGGCAAGGACGACTTCCGGAAGATCCCCAACGGCACCGGCGGCGTCGAGGATCGCATGGCCGTGCTGTGGCACCACGGGGTGAACAGCGGCAAGCTGACGCCCAGCGAGTTCGTCGCGGTCACGTCGACCAACTGCGCGCGCATCTTCAACCTGTACCCCAAGAAGGGTGCGGTGGCCGTGGGCGCCGACGCCGATCTGGTGGTGTGGGATCCGAAGGCCACGCGGCGCATCTCGGTCGAGACCCACCACCAGAACATCGACTTCAACATCTTCGAGGGCATGGAGGTGCAGGGCGTGCCGGCGTTCACGCTGTCGCGCGGGCGCGTGGTGTGGGCCGACGGCCAGCTGCACACCGAGCGCGGCACCGGGCGCTACGTGAACCGCCCCTGCTTCGCGCCCTACTGGGCCGCGCAGCACAAGCGCAACGCGGCCGCCGAGCCCACGCCCGTGAAGCGGTAGGGCGCGATGGACGAGCCCGTCCGCCTGACGCAGTACAGCCACGGCGCCGGCTGCGGCTGCAAGATCGCGCCGAACGTGCTGGACGCCATCCTGCGAGGCGGGGGCGCCTCGGGCGACGAGGCGAAGCACCTGCTGGTGGGCAACGGCACCCGCGACGACGCCGCCGCCTACGACCTGGGCGACGGCACGGCGGTGCTGTCGACCACCGACTTCTTCATGCCCATCGTCGACGATCCGGGCGACTTCGGGCGCATCGCGGCGGCCAACGCGCTCAGCGACATCTACGCGATGGGCGGCCGGCCGCTGATGGCGATCGCCCTGCTGGGCTGGCCCCTCGACACGCTGCCGGCCGAGGTGGCGGGGCGCGTGCTGGGCGGGGCGCGCGGGGTCTGCGCCGACGCCGGCATCCCCCTGGCGGGCGGCCACAGCATCGACAGCCCGGAGCCCATCTTCGGCCTCGCCGTCACCGGGCGGGTGAAGATCACGAACCTGAAGACCAACGCCGGCGCCCGCCCCGGGGCCAGCCTCTACCTGACCAAGCCCCTCGGCGTCGGCATCCTCACGACCGCCGAGAAGAAGGGCCTGCTGAAGCCCGAGCACGCCGGCGTGGCGCGCAACGCGATGCTGAAGCTGAACAGCGCCGGCGCCCTGTTCGGCGAGCTGAGCTACGTCGAGGCCATGACCGACGTCACCGGCTTCGGCCTGCTGGGCCACCTGGCCGAGATGTGCCGGGCGGCCGACGTCAGCGCCGAGCTCGTCTTCGACCGCATCCCCTTGCTCGACCGCGCGGCCCTCGTCGACTACGTCGAGCGGGGCGCGGTGCCCGGCGGCACGCAGCGCAACGCCGACAGCCTGGGGGACGAGGTCCCCGCGATGACCGACCTGCAGCGGGCCATCCTGTGCGATCCCCAGACCAGCGGCGGGCTGCTGGTGGCGGTGACCTCGGGCAAGGAGGCCGCGTTCGAGAAGGTGGCCGACGACGCCGACCTCGAGCTGTGGCCCATCGGCCGCGTCACCACCGCCCACGACCACCTGGTGCGCCTGGATTGATCGGCTGGATCCGGGCCGCCGCGGCCCGCCTGCAGACCCAGCCGCTGCCCGCCGCGCTCTTCGCGGGGCTGCCCGCGCCCACCGGCGACGACCCGGGGCCGGCCGCCGTCGAGGCGCCCGACGCCGACGCGCTGGGCCGCCTCTACGAGCAGCACCGCGCCGTCGCGGACGGCGGCGCCCGCAAGGCCACCGGCGCGTGGTACACGCCGCCGTCGCTGGTCGAGCACGTCCTCGATGGCGCGCTGCCCGACGGCGCGCTGCTCGACGGCGCGCTGCCCGACGGCGCGCTGCTCGACGGCGCGCTGCTCGACGGCGCGCTGCCCGATGGCGCGCTGCTCGGCGCCTCGGCCGCGCCCCCGCGTCTGCGATCCCGCCTGCGGCGCCGGGGCCTTCCTCGCCGCCCGGCGCGCCGCCTGCCTGCCGCGCGCTGGCGTCGACGCCGCCGCGCTCGTCGGGCGCGGTCTGCGGCGTCGACCTCGATCCGACCGCCGTGTTCCCTCGCCCGCCTGGCGCTGTGGCACGCCGCCGGCCGGCCGGCGGACGCCGCGGGGCTCGCGGCCGCCGTCCGCCTCGGCGACGCGCGCTCGGCGCCCCGGCGCGCACCCTCTTCGAACCCCCGGGCTTCGACTGGCCGGCCGCCTTCCCCGCCGTCTTCGCCGCGGATCGCGGCGCCCCCGGCCAGAGCGGCTGGCCCGGCGGGTTCGACGTCGTCGTCGGCAACCCGCCCTATCGCGCCGGGCGCCGCGCCGGCCTCGACGCCGAGGCCGCCCGCGCCCGCTTCGCCAGCGCCGAGTACCAGGTCGATCCCTACGTGCTGTTCCTCGAGCGCGGCCTCGACCTGCTGCGCCCGGGCGGCCGCCTGGCCTTCGTCGTGCCCAACAGCTGGCTCAGCAACCACCGGGCGGGCCGCCTGCGCGCCCACCTGCTGCGGCACGCCCAGCTGACGGCGGTGGTCGAGGTGCCCGCCGACACCTTCGCGGCCAGCGTGGAGACGATCGTGCTGCACGCCGTGGCCGGCGGGCCCACGACCGGCGACGTGCCGGTGCGCGCCCTCGACGGCGCCCCCGCCGGCCGCCTGCTGGTCGACGCCGACCGCCCCGAGGCCCCCCTGCCCCTGGCCCGCGACGACGCCGCCGCCGCGCTGGTGCGCGCCGCCGCCCGCTGGACCACCACGCTCGGCGACGTCTGCGAGATCACCCGCGGCATCAACCCCTACCACCGGCTGACCCACACCCCCGAGCAGATCGCCGCCCGCGTGCACCACGCCGACGCCCCCCGCGGGCCCGACTGGCGGCCCGAGCTGCGCGGCCGCGATCTGCGCGGGCCCCTGCACCTGCGCTGGGGCGGCCGCCGCTTCGTCCACTACGGCCCCTGGCTGAAGGAGCCCCGCAAGCCGCGCTTCTTCGAGGGCCCGCGGGTGCTGGTGCGCAAGGTGCTGGGCCAGCGGCTGCACGCGGCCTTCGTCACCGACCCCTGGCTGTGCGACCAGTCCATCTACGTCGCGCGCCTGCGACCGGGGTGCCCGTGGCCCGGCGCCGCCCTCGCCGCCCTGCTGTCGAGCACGCTGATGGCCACGTTGGTGCGGGCGCGGCACCAGGAGGACGATCTGATCTTTCCGCAGCTGAAGGTGCGCGAGCTGCGCGGCCTGCCCCTGCCCCCGGTCGCCCCCGACGACGCACGGGTGGGCGCCCTCGACGCGCTGGCGACGGCGCTCCAGCGGCGCGCCGACGGCCCCGACGCCGCCGACCTGGCCGCGCTCGACGCGCAGGTCGAGGCCCTCTACGGCGCCCCCTCGATCTGACGCCGCGACCCCTCGCCCGATGCGGCATCCTGTCGGGGTGCGCGCCCCCCTCACCCTCTGCCTCGCGCTGCTCGCGACGCCGGCGCTCGCCGCCCCACCGACGGGCTGGTGGGCCCAGCGACGCGTCGTGCTCGAGACCGTCGATCTGCCGGTCCTGGGCGACGACGACCGCCGGGTGATCTCGCTCCACCTGTGGCACGTCGAGGGCGAGGCCCCGCGCCTGCGGATCACCGAGTCCACCTGCGCCGTCCGCTTCGAGGGCGAGTCGATGGTGACCACGAAGGTGCCGCGCGCCGTCGTGCGCGGCGTGCCCCCCACGGCGCGGCGGGCCCTGCTGCGCGGCGACCGCCTGGTGCTGCCGCCGCGCGTCGAGGTGCGGGGCGCGCGCCTGCCCCGCGCCGACGCCCCCCTGCCCACGCGCCCGGACGACGCCGCGGTGGCCGACACCGACGGGGACGGCCGGCCCGGCGTCACGGTGCGCGTCGAGGGCATCGTCGACGGCGACATCCAGCTGGTGCAGCGGGTGACGACCTCGCTCGAGGGCCGGCTGCGCGGGGATCGCATCGACGGGCGCCTGCGCCTGACCGACGAGCAGGTGGTGCTGGGGGCCAGCAGCGACACCCTGCGCACGCCCCCGCCCCGGCGGCAGCGCGGCGCCACCTTCTCCACCCGTCGCCTCGCCGGCCCGCGCGACTGCGCGTGGCTCGAGGCGCACGAGGCCGACGTGTTCGAGGACTGACGCGACCTTGCGGACGAGGCCCACAGGGGATACGAAACGGGCGGACTCACGGCGGAGACCGACCATGCGCTCGCCCCTCACCCTGCTCGTCCTCCTCGTCGCCGCCGGGTGCAGCTCGGCGCCCCCGTCGCCGACGCCGGCCGCCCCCGCGGCGGTCGATCGCGCCGACATGCGCGCCCACTTCGCCCGCGCCACGGCCGCCCGCGACGCGCTGCTCGACGGCGACGTCGAGGCGATGAAGCAGCACGCGCGGTGGCTGGCCGATCACGGCGAGGACGAGGCGGCCAAGGTGCGCGGCCCCGTCCACTTCGAGCGCATGAAGACCGCCGCGCAGGCCGTCGCCGAGGCCCACACCCTGGGCACCGCGTCGCGCGCCCTCGCCGATCTCGCGACCGCCTGCGGCGCCTGCCACCAAGGCGCCGACGCGCGCTTCGAGGCGCCCAAGCCGCTCCTGCCCCCCATGAAGGACGAGCTGCAGGCCCACATGGCGCGCCACCGCTGGGCGGTCGACCAGATGTGGGCGGGCCTGGTGACGCCCTCCGAGGCGGCCTGGGCGCGGGGCGCGCAGAGCCTGGCCGAGGCGCCGCTGCACGCGGTCGACTTCGCGCTCGAGGGCCTGGACGCCAAGCTCGTCCCGCGGGCGACCACGCTGCACGGCCTGGCCGCCGACGCCGCCGCCGCGCCCGCCGCCGAGCGCGGCGCCCACTTCGCCCGCATCATCGCCACCTGCGGGGGCTGTCACCGCTACCGACCGGCCCCCACCCCCTGATCCGCGCGCCCCCGGCGCGTCGAAACCTACATGTCGGTTTGACCCCGCCGTGCGCGCCCGCAATCCTGTCCGGGTCGCTCGGGAGGGCACCGCTTGCACCGCATCACCGTTCTCTGCGCCATCGCCGCAGCCGCACTGATCGGCTGCATGGAGCCCCCCGAGTTGACGCCCCGCGCGCCGACCCCCGGCGTGCCCCACATGACCGTCATGACCTACAACGTCAGCGCCTCGCTGGCGCGGGATCCCGAGACGATCGAGGCGGTCGGCATGGCCGACGCCGACATCGTCTGCCTGCAAGAGGTCAACAGCGTCTGGGCCGAGTCCCTGCAGGCCACCTACGCCGAGCGCTACCCCCACATGGCGTTCCAGGGCGAGCACACCGGCGGGCTGGCCATCCTCTCGAAGTGGCCCTTCGAGGATCTCGGCGTCGCCGACGGCTTCGAGGGCTGGCACCCCGCCTGGCACGTCCTGGTCGAGACCCCCATGGGTCCCGTGCAGGTGCTGCAGGTGCACCTCCGGCCGCCCATCAGCCGGCGGGGCGGCGTCGGCTCGTACTTCGAGATCGACGAGATCCACGCCCTCGAGGTCGAGACCTTCAGCGATCGCTGCCTCGAGGACACGCCGACGCTGGTGGTGGGCGACTTCAACGAGGCCGAGGACGGCGGCGCCATCACCTGGCTGACCGCCCGTGGCTATCGCAGCATCCTGCCGCAGTTCCGCCCGGGCCAGGAGACCTGGCGCTACGCCAAGTCGCTCTACGGCCAGACCGTCGACACCCTCGACCACATCGTCTACGACACCCAGGCCTTCGTGCCCCTGAACGCCACCGTCAGCTACGTCGGCAACAGCGATCACCTGCCGGTGGTCGCGATGTTCGAGGCGCCCCGCTGAGCGGGTGAGTCACATCTCGTAGGCGAGCCCCACCCCCAGGTGGACGCGGCGCTGATAGCCGTCGAGCTCCGGATAGTTCACCTGCGCCTCGGTGCGCACGTGCAGCGCGTCGTGCACCCGCAGATCGACCCCGACGGGCAGGCGCGCGGTCTCGTCGCGCCCCCAGGTGCCCAGCTGCGGGGCCGTGTAGAGCCAGACGCGATCGCTGCCCACCGCCATCGGCAGCTCGAACGCGACCCAGCCGTAGCCCAGCTCGATGCCCGCGCCGACGTTGGCGTGCTCGCTCTCGAAGGCGCGCACCCGCACGCCCAGGCCCGCGGTCGCGCGGCCCTCGAAGTCGAAGGCGCCGATCAGCGCCAGGTCGAAGATCGACAGCGGCACGGTGGTCCAGCCCTGGGCGCCGTATCGCCAGGGATCCTGCCCGACCGGCCGCGGCGAGATCGCGACGTAGCCGGCGCCCACCTCCAGGTTACGGTCGGGTTGCAGGGGGATCAGGGGGCGGAAACTGCCCGCCGGCGCGCACCCGGCCAGGTCCGCGGTCGCGACCAACAGCAGGGCCAGCAGGCGACGGCGCATGCCCGGCCGGCGTGCACGTCGGGTGCCACGGCAAGCTTCTTGCGGTGCTCTAGGGGGCATGAAGCGGATCTCCGAACGCTGGGCCGGTCCGTTGCTGATCGCGACCCTCTTGGGGGCGGTCAGCGCGCCCCGACCGGGGCAAGCCGCCCCGGACGAAGCCTCGGGTGAAGCGAGCGCCTCGCGCAGCCGCACCCCGCCCCGCCCCCAGCCCTCGTACTGGCGCGCCATGGGCGAGACCACCCTCTTCCTCGGCGCGGGCACCGCCTGGTACTGGGCCAACCGCGACGAGAACAGCCGGGACTGGGATTACAACTCGCTCAGCAGCCGCTTCCAGGACGGGCACATCCGCTTCGACAACAACCATTACACCATCAACAACCTGGTGCACCCCCTCGACGGCGGCGCCTACTACCTCTTCGCGCGCGCGAACGGCCTGCCGGTGCACGAGGCCTTCGCCATGTCGGCCATGGCGTCCACGTTCTGGGAGTACATCCTCGAGTACCGCGAGCGCGTCAGCATCAACGACATGATCTTCACGCCGGGCGGCGGCATGGTGCTGGGCGAGGCCACGTTCCAGCTGGCCGACTACCTGTCCAGCGCGCCCGACCGCGGCAGCTGGGCCCACGAGCTGGCCGCCTGGACCCTCGGCTTCCCGGTGCGGGTGCACGACGCCCTCGATGGCCGCCACCCGCCCGACGGCCCCGTCGACAACCTCGGCTTCGCGGCGCGCCGGCGGCACGACTTCCGGGTGGCCTACGAGTCGCTGCGGCCCAACGGCGGCCCGCCGAGCCACGGCCTGAACGTGCAGATCCGCCTCGACAGCCTGCGCGGGCACGATCGTCCGGGGAACTTTCGCCTGTTCTTCGCCGACGGCAACCACGTCGATCTGCGCGTGCGGGCCGGCTTCAACGACAACGGCGCCACCGAGCTCGACCTGCGCAGCGACATCGGCGTGATCGGCTACTACAGCCAGTCCTTCGATCGCCTGGGCGACGGCGCCTCGGCCGCCGCGCGCCTGGGGCTGGGCTTCGAGCACATCCAGCGCTGGCACCCCGAGCCCTCGGACCGCATCAGCACGCTGCACCTGCCCGGCCCGTCCCTCGAGCTGCGCGGCCGCAACGGCGCCCTGCAGGGCCGCATGCAGGTCGACCTGAGCCCCGACTTCGCGGCCCTCGACGGCATCGCGTTCCCGCTGTGGAAGGCGCTCAACCCGGGCGAGACCACCAAGAGCGTCACCGAGGAGTTCTACTACTACTACGCGTTCGGCGGATCGGCCCGCTTCGAGGCCAGCGGCAGCTGGCACGGCGTCGAGCTCGGCGGCCGCGTGCGCTACAGCCACTACGACTCGATCGACGGCCTCGACCGCGAGCAGGAGAGCATCACCAAGGACCTGAACCTGGGGGACGATCTCTACGAGTGGGGCGGGTGGCTGGGCTGGGCTGACCGCGAGGCCCTGACCCACGTGCGCGTCGGCCTCGAGGGCATCCGCCGCACCGGCACCGCCGGCGACGTCGCCGTCCGCCAGAACCGCCGCCGCGTCGCCCTGCAGGTCGGCTTCGCCCTCTGAAATACGCCTACTCGGCCACCGCCCCCGACGCGTCCCGGACCTGCGGCGCCGGCAGCCCCAGCCCCTGCAGCGCGGCCCGCACCACCGCCGGATCGCCCACCGCCACCACCGCGCCCGCCGGCAGCGTCAGCCCCGCCGCGGCCTTCTTGGCGGCCTCGAGATCCACCGCCTCGGTCAGCTTCGCCGCCGCCGCGTCGTACTCGGGCGCCAGCCCCAGCCCGGCCAGCAGCGCCAGCCGATCCGCCGCGTCGTCCACCGCCTCGTAGGCCTGCACGTCACCGTTGCGCGCGGTCGCCCGCGCCTTCTCCAGCTCGGCCGCCGTCGGCCCCTCGGCCTGCATCTTCGCGATCTGCGCCCTCAGATCGCTCAGCGCGGGCTGCGTCACCTTCGTCTGCACCGACGCGCCCGCCGTCGCCCGCCCCGGCCCGCGCTGAAAGGGCAGCCGCGCCCGCGCGCCGTAGGTGTAGCCCTTGTCCTCGCGCAGCACCTGGTTCAGCCGCGACGTGAAGGTGCCCCCCAGCACCGTGTACACGAGCGCCTCGGCGGGCCGCCCCGCGGCGCCGGCCGCCGGGCCGGGCGCGACCACCAACAGCATCGTCTGCGGGCTGTCCGGGCGCTCGACCAGGACGGGCGTGGTCGGCGTCGTCGGCGCGGGCGGCGCGGTGGGCGCCGGCGGCGGCTCACCCGCCCCGGCCCAGCCGAGGAAGGCCTCGGGCAGCAGCGCCTCGAGCTCGGCCGCCGTCACCGCGCCGCCCACCACCACCGTGGCGCGATCGGGCCGCCAGTGGCGCGCGTGGAAGGCCTTCACGTCGGCCAGCGTCACGCCCTCGACGCTCTCGACCGTCCCGTCCACCGGGTGGGCGTAGGGATGACCCGCCCCGAACAGCGCCGCGTCCGCCGCCACGCTCGCCACGGCGGACGGCTCGAAGGCCCGCGTACGCAGCCCCGCCAGCCACACCGGGTGCGTCCGGCCCCACTCGGCGTCCTCGAAGCGCGGGCGCCCGACGACGTCCGCCAGCAGCGCCAGCGCCGGCTTCAGGTTCTGCTTCAGCACCACCAGGCGCGCCGCGCTCAGATCGCGATCGGCGGTCACGGTGAGGCTGGCCCCCAGCCGATCGACCGCGTGGCTCAGCTCGAGCGCCCCGCGGCGCCCGGCGCCCTGCTCCATCATCTCGGCGGTCAGCGCGGCCACGCCGCCCTTGCCGGCGGGATCGGCGGCCGATCCGTAGGGGATCACCACCTGCACCGTCACCAGCGGCAGATCGTCGCGCGCCAGCAGCCACACCGGCGGCGCGCCCTTCGGCTTCAGCACCTCGGCCACCGGCGGCGTGAAGGCGGTGGGCGCCGGCAGCGTGGGCTTCGGCCCCAGCGGATCGGCGGCGGGCGCGGGCGCCGGGGCCGACGCCGGCGGCGGCGGGGTCGAGCCGCAGGCCAGCGTCAGCGTCGCGATCGGGACCAGCAGCAGCGCTCTCACTTCGCCTCCTCCTCGGCCGCCTTCGGCACCACCCGCAGCGTCGCGCGCCGCGCCGGCGTCAGCAGCGGCGCGGCGGCCGCCTTCACGTCCTCGGCGGTCAGCGCGGCGTACCGCGCCAGATCCTCGGCCACGAAGTCGGGCCGCCCCTTCAGCGACTGGTAGGTGTTCAGCAGGCTGGCCCGGTTGTGCACCGCCTGAAGCTGCTGGACGAAGCCGGTCTCGGCCTTCGCCCGCGCCCGCGCGACGCCGTCCGCGTCGACCCCCTCGATCGCCTTGGCCAGCGAGGCCTCGAGCGCCGCCTGCAGCCGGTCGACGTCGACGCCCGGCCGCGCGGTGGCCCACACGACGAACTGCGAGCCCAGCCGCCCCGACCACTGCCCGGCGTAGACGTCCTGCGCCACCTCCTGCCCGAACACCAGATCCTGGAACAGCAGGCTCGCCTTGCCGTCGGCCAGCACGTCGGCCAGCACGTCCAGCGCGGCGTCGCCCGGCTCGAAGTGCGCGGGGCTCTGCCAGGCGAAGATCACCCGCGGCTGATCGACCCGATCCTCCAGCGTCTTCGGCGCGGTCTCGGCCGCCGGCTGCGGCGGGCGCGGATCCGCCGGCACGGCGCGCGGCGGCTCGCGCGCCGGCAGCCAGCCGAACAGGCGCTCGATGTCGGCCCGCGTGGCCGCCGGATCGAAGTCGCCGGCCACCACCAGCGACGCGTTGCCCGCGACGTACCAGGCGTCGAAGAAGTCCTGCACGTCCTTCACGGTCGCCGCCTGCAGATCCGCGTGCGAGCCGATGACCGGGTGGTGATAGGGGTGGCCCTCGGGGTACAGCATGCCCGGCAGCGTCAGGTAGGCGACGCCGTAGGGTGTGTTCTCGCTGGTCTGGCGGCGCTCGTTGCGCACGACGTCGCGCTGCAGGTCGAGCTTCTTCTGGTCGATCTGCCCGCCCAGCGCGCTCAGCCGATCCGCCTCGAGCCACAGCAGCAGCGGCAGCGTGTGCGTGGGCCCCACCGCGTAGTAGTCGGTGCGATCCTCGCTGGTCCAGGCGTTGTTCCAGGCGCCTTCGGCCTCCATCCAGGTGTCGAACTTGCCCTGCGGCGCGCGCTCGGTGCCCATGAACATCAGGTGCTCGAACAGGTGCGCGAAGCCGGTGCGCCCGGGCGGCTCGTCCTTGGATCCCACGTCGTAGTTCAGGTTGACCGTCACCAGGGGCACGCGGTGGTCGACGTGCAGGATGACCACCAGGCCGTTGTCCAGGGTGAAGCGTTGGTGGGGGATCTCCACCGACGGCGCGGCCAGCATCACCAGCGTCAGGAGTGCGTTCAGCATGCGGCGCAGCGTGCGCGAGCCCGGCGACGGCCGCAAGCCCTCCGACGCAGCGTCCGCCGAGAGCGCAATCTTTCTGCACAGTTGGAAGATCGCCGGCCGCGTGCGCCGACCTCGGGCCCCTCGCTACGGTGGACGGGTCATCGAAAGCTGGAGGCTCCCATGCCACGCGCGCCCCTCGCCGTGTCCCCGCTCTTGTTGCTCGCCGCGGCCCTCGCCCAGGCCCGCGACGCCCCGCCGGCCGAGCACTACCCCGCCGGCCGTCTGCTCAGCCCCCTCTCCCCCGGCGTCGTCGACCACCTGCGCGCCGTCGCCGCCCGCGCCCCCCGCCAGGACGACGTCTTCGCCAAGGTGGGCTGCTCGATCAGCCACAGCCTGCACTTCCTGCGCTGCTTCGGCGCCCCGACCGTCGATCTCGGCCCCTTCGAGCACCTGCGCGCCACGCTCGACTTCTTCCGCGCCGGCGACGCCGCCGGCACCGATCCCTTCCGCCGGCAGAGCCGCGCCACCCACCGCGGCTGGCGCGTCCAGCACGCCCTGCGCGGCGATCCCTCGCCCCTCGACGTCGAGCTCGACGCCCTCGACCCCCGCTTCGCCGTCACGATGTTCGGCACCAACGACACGGCCTTCGGCGAGCCCGCCGTCTTCGCCCGCGACCTCTGGCGCCTCGTCGACCGCCTCACCGCCCGCGGCGTCGTGCCGATCCTCTCGACCATCCCCCCGCGCGACGACGATCACCGCGCCGACGCGCTGGTGCCCATCTACAACGGCCTCGTGCGCGGCGTCGCCCAGGGCCTCCGCGTCCCGCTCGTCGATCTGCGCCTGGCCCTCGACGCCCTGCCCGGCCACGGGCTGTCGGCCGACCGCCTGCACCCCGCCGCCCTGTACCGCGCCGGCCGGCCCGCCGCCTGTGACTTCGGGCCCGAGGGCCTGCGCCGCGGCTACAACGTGCGCAACCTGCTCACGCTCGCGGCGCTGCACGCCGTCAAGCGCGTGCTGATCGACGGCCAGGCGCCCCCCGATCCGCCGCCCGCCGCGCCCACCGGCGACGGCAGCTGGTACTACCCGGTGCAGGTGGGCGCCCTGCCCTTCAGCGATCTGCGCCCGGCGCACGACCGGCCCGAGCGCGTGTACCGCCTGCAGCTCGACCGCCCCGCGCTGATCGACGCCTGGCTGGTCGGTCGGCACGGCCGGCCGGCCAAGGTGTCCCTGGTGGCCGACGTGCGCGGGCACGCCCCGGCCCTGGCCACGTCCACCGAGCGCATCGAGGCCAGCCTGGCCGCGGGCACGTGGTACGTCGTCGTCGAGCGGCTGCCGGACGCGCCCGCCGACGAGGCCCTGCTGGTGCTGGTCGAGCGGGGCTGATCGGCGCGCGCGCGGCGCCCGTCGGGGCGGCCTGCCCCGAACGGTCGTCGCCGCGCGCCCACGCCCCCGGTGGCACACGCGTTGCTCCTCCCTGGCGGCGTCACCGCGCCGGCACCCCGCGGGCGCTCAGCCAGGAAGGACATCATGGAGACCACGCACGAGACCCACCCGTTCCTCAGCGACATGCAGACGCTGCGCGCCCGCGCCCGCGAGGCCATGGACCAGGGTGCGGTGGTCGGCGACAGCGTCGACAGCGACAGCCTGCTCGCGCTGCTGGACGCGCTGCTGGCGACCGAGATCGTCTGCACCCTGCGCTACAAGGCCCACGCGTACGCCGCCGAGGGCGTGCTGGCCGAGGTCGTCAAGGCCGAGTTCGCCGAGCACGCCGCCGAGGAGCAGTCCCACCAGGACATGCTCGCCGAGCGCATCACCCAGCTCGGCGGCAAGCCCGACCTCGACCCCACCACCGCCGTCGAGCGCGGCCACGCCACCTACGGCACCGTCGGGGATCTGCGCGCGATGATCGAAGAGGATCTGCTCGCCGAGCGCATCGCCATCCAGACCTACCGCGAGGCCATCCAGGGCATCGGCGACAGCGATCCGACCACGCGCCGCATCCTCGAGACCATCCTCGCGCAGGAGGAGGAGCACGCCGACGACCTCGCCAGCCTGCTCAACGATCCACGGCTGAAGGACGACGGCGCGGCCCACGCCGCGCGCCGCTGACCGACAGCCCGGGCGCCGCGCCGCGCCCCCAACGATGAGCAGGGAGACCCATGGAGACGCTTCAGCAGACCTTCGGCCTCGTCACCGACAAGCTGGTCGAGTGGGGTGAGTCGCTCGCCCTGATGCTGCCCAACCTGGCCGTCGCGGTGCTGGTGTTGGTGGCCTTCTACTGGCTGGCCCGCGGATCGACCGCGCTGTTGAAGCGCGGCCTCGGCCGCGTGATGGACAACGTGCAGGTGGTCGAGCTGCTGGTCACCGTCGCCCGCGTGGCCGTGATGGCCGCCGGCCTGGTGGTCGCGCTCGGCATCCTCGATCTCGACAAGACGGTCACGTCGCTGCTGGCCGGCGTCGGCGTCGTCGGCCTGGCCCTGGGCTTCGCCTTCCAGGACCTGGCCGCGAACTTCATGTCGGGCATCATCATGGCGGTGCGCCACCAGTTCGCCACCGGCGATCAGGTCGAGGTCATGGGCCACTTCGGCCGCATCGAGGCCGTCGACCTGCGCACGACCACCCTGCGCGCGCCCACCGGCCAGAAGGTGATCCTGCCCAACCGCAAGGTGCTCGACGACGCCATCGTCAACTTCACCGCCGACAGCAAGCGCCGCGTCGACCTGCAGGTGGGCGTGGCCTACGGGGACGACCTGCCGCTCGTCGAGCAGGTCACCCGCACCGCCCTCGAGTCCGTCGAGGGGCGGACGCCCGGCAAGCAGGTCGAGGTGTTCTTCGAGGGCTTCGGCGGCAGCAGCATCGATCTGGTGGGCCGGTTCTGGATCCCGTCGGGCGAACGCGCCGACTTCCTGAAGGCCCGCTCCGAGGCCATCAAGGCGGTCAAGGCGGCCTACGACGCCCACGACATCACCATCCCCTTCCCCATCCGCACGCTCGACTTCGGCGTGGTGGGCGGCGTGCCGCTCGACGAGATGCTGCCCGAGACCTCCGACGGCGACGACGCGCGCTTCAACTGACCGGCTCGCTTCAACTGACGGGGGCCGCTGTGCGATGCTCCGCGACGACCCCGCCGCGGAGGCATCGCCCATGCGCGCCCTGATCCCCCGCCTGCTGCCCGCCTGCGCGATGCTGGTGGCCTGCCAGACCGCCTGCGACGACGACGACGACGGCGAGCAGACGGCCGACGCCGCCCTGGCGCCCCGCCTCGACGCCGCGACGCCGCCGGTCGACGTCTGGCAGCCGCCCGCCGATCTGACCTGGCAGTGGCAGCTCGACGGCGACCGCCTCGGCGCCAACTACGACGTGCAGATGTACGACATCGACCTGTTCGACCAGCCCGCGAGCGCCGTCGGCGGCCTCCAGGCGGCGGGCCGCAAGGTGATCTGCTACTTCTCGGCCGGCAGCGGCGAGGACTGGCGGCCCGACCACGCGATGCTGCCCGCCGCCGCGCTGGGCAAGCCGCTGGGCGACTGGCCGGGCGAGCGCTGGCTCGACATCCGCAGCGAGGCCGTGTGGCGGGTGATGGAGGGGCGGCTCGACCTCGCGCGCGAGAAGGGCTGTGACGGCGTCGAGCCCGACAACGTGAACGTCTTCGCGAACGACAGCGGGTTCCCGCTGCGCCCGGACGATCAGCTGGCGTTCAACCGCCGGCTGGCGGCCGCGGCGCACGCCCGGGGGCTGGCCATCGGGCTGAAGAACGACGGCGACCAGATCCCCCAGCTGGTGGGCGACTTCGACTTCGCGCTGAACGAGGAGTGTCACGCCTTCGGCGAGTGCGCCCAGCTGAAGCCCTTCGTCGACGCGGGCAAGGCCGCCCTGAACGTCGAGTACGCGCCCGACGCCGCGGCCGCGGCGACGCTGGCCGAGACGGTGTGTCCCGCCTCGGCCACGCTGGGTCTGCGGACGCTGATCATGCCGTTGGATCTGGACGACAGCTTCCGGGTGGCCTGCGACTGAGCGTCGCCGCCCGGCCTGCTCAGGCGGGGACGGCCGGGGCCCGCGCCGGCGCGACGACCTCGTCGGTCGTGCCCAGCGCCTTCAGCCAGCGGTAGTGCGAACCGAGCGCCGCGCGCACCGACGGCGTCGGCGAGTAGGGCACGCCGTGGTCGCGCGCCGTCTCGCGCACGATGGCCGACAGCGCCGGGTAGTGCACGTGGCAGATGCGCGGGAACAGGTGGTGGATGGCCTGGAAGTTCAGGCCGCCCATGTACCAGGTGGCGAAGCGGTTGGTGGTGGCGAAGTCGATGGTGGTCGCCAGCTGGTGGCGGGCGAAGTCGAGCGTCACCGGCTTGCCGTCGGCGGGCGCCTCGAAGTAGGCGGCCTCTTCGACGCAGTGGGCCATCTGGAAGGTGATGGCGAGCACGACGCCCTGCACCATCTGGGCGACCAGGTAGAAGGTGACCGCCAGCCCCACGGGCTTGACCAGGATGGGGATGATCAGCGCCCACGAGAAGAACACCAGCTTGCCCACCCAGAACACCACGGCATCGGTGCCCTTCGGCCGGGGGAAGGCGTGCTCGCCGATGCGGCCGCGGGCCAGCTGGTAGAAGTCGTCGATCCAGTGCCACTTGATGGTGATCAGGCCGTACAGCGGCCACATGTACAGGTGCTGGAAGCGGTGCAGGGCGTAGCGCGGCGACTCGGGCGCCAGGCGCGCCAAGGGCCCCAGATCGACGTCGTCGTCCGAGCCCACCACGTTGGGGTACGTGTGGTGCTGCACGTTGTGCTTGTGGTTCCAGATGTAGGCGCTGCCACCCATCAGATCGAGGCCCCAGCTCATCAGGGCGTTCAGCCGGCGGCCGTCGGCGTAGGCCTTGTGGCCGCCGTCGTGCATGACCGACATGCCGATGCCCGCCATGCCGCCGCCCATCACCACCGCCAGCGCGACCGCGCCCAGGTAGCCGACGTCCAACACCAGGAACGCCACCCACGCCGACAGCCACCACCCCATGATGGTGGCCGTCTTCAGGTACATGCGCAGGTTGCCGCGCCGGGACTCACCCGACGTATCGAAGTAGGCGTCCACGCGGCCCTTGAGGTCGGTGAAGAAGTCCGAGCGGGTGTCGAAGCGGATACGGGCGTCCCTCATTCATGCCTCCGCGGCGAGGGGGTAGAACCAACGCGACCCGGTCTGTTCCGGGCGCATCTCCACCCTAGTCCCCTCGCCCCGGGCGCCCGTCCGACGTTCCGTCACGAAGCGTAATAGTTGTGTAAGGGGCCCCTTGCGGCGCGCCGACGGACGCGGTACGAGGCGCGCCGGAGGTGCCCCATGCGCGCGAGCCCGTCGCCCGAATCCGGCCTGAACGTCGACCACGAACGCCTGCTGCAGCTGGCGTCCAAGCGCGTGGTGGCGCGCGGCGTCGGGTACTTCAAAGAGGACCGGGTGGTCGAGGTGTGCTGGGACGCGCGCCGCGTGTGGGGCAGCGTCGAGGGCAACGATCCCGCCGGCCCCTACGCGGTCAGCGTCGA